>CAWAHH010000007.1:0-155277 GCA_963781745.1 uncultured Actinomycetota bacterium
ACCGTCCCCGGCCGACGAGCACGCTGCCGTCTGACGGGGTCCTGACACAGGCCTCCCCCGAGGAGCCGCCCGCTCGTGAGCGGCTCCGGGGGAGGTGTCGCGTCGCCTCCGGTCAGAGGTTGATCGGTCGCAGCACGCGGTCGACGCCGTGCGCGATCTGGGCGTTGCCCTTGTTGATGTTGCGCAGCCGCGGCAGCACCCGGGCGTTGCGGTCGTTGCGGTCGGCGTCGATCAGCCGCACGCCGTGCCGCGTGACGTTGACGCGCAGCTTCGACCCGAGCGCCGTCGTCAGGCGGGCCCCGTCGGCCTTGCGGGCCTGGCGGTAGGTCACCGTCGCGCCCGGCACGACGTGGTAGAGCAGCACCGCCTCGAGCGTCTTGGTGTCGACGAGGCGTGCGAGCGTGCGCCACACCGCCCGCTCGGTGTGCTTGCGCTTGCCCGTCAGGTCGGTGACCAGCCGCTTGAAGGCCTGGTCGGTGGGCAGGAACGCGGTGGCCGCGACCGAGCCGTCCGCGAGGACGGCGACCTTGCTGCCGGGCTTCTTGGCCAGCACTGTCGAGACCGCCTTGTCGACGATGTCGAAGTCGCCCCAACGGTGGTCGAAGTGGTGGCCGTCGGCGGCCAGGACCTGGGCCAGGCTGGTGTCGCCGGCCGCCTGGGCAGGTGGGGCGGCGAGGAGCCCCGAAGCGGCCAGCAGTCCGGCCGTGGTGAGAGCGGTGAAACGTCGTCGTGACATCTGCTCGGAACCTTTCGTTGAGGTCGGCCCGCGGTCCCCACCGCGTCCCGACGGATCGGTCCCCCCGGTCGACGTTCGTCACGGCTCGGGGGGTCGGATGGGTCGGTGCAGGAACTTTTCTCACCGTCTCCCGTGACCCCCGCGCTAGCGTGGGCCGGCGATGAGCGAGGTGTGGTACGTCAGCTACGGCTCGAACATGTCGGCCGCCCGGCTGGCCTGCTACCTCCAGGGCGGCCGCCCGCCCGGCGGCAGCCGGGTCAACCCCGGCGCGCGGGACCCGTCCCCGCCCGTGCGCTCCGTCCCGGTCGACCTGCCCGGCACGCTGTACTTCGCCGGGGAGTCGCCGCAGTGGGGCGGCGGAGCCGCGTTCTACGACCACGACACGCCCGGGCCTGCGTCCCGCCCACGGCGGCGCGCGGCTACCTGGTGACCGTCGGCCAGCTCGTCGACATCGCCGCCCAGGAGATGTACCGCTCGCCGCGCGACGGCGACCCCCTCGAGGGCATCCTGCGGCGCCCGCTCCCCGGCGGCCGGCACACCCTCGGCCCCGGCCGCTACGAGACCCTGGTCGCGGTCGGCGAGCGCGAGGGCCTCCCGCTGCTGACCTTCACCTCGCCGCACGGCGCCGACGACGTCGAGCACGTGCCACCCGCCCCGGCGTACGTCGCGATGCTGGCAGCCGGGCTGCGGGAGTCCCGCGGCTGGTCCGACGCCATGGTCCGCGTCTACCTCGCCGGGTGCGGTGGTCTCGAGACAGCCCTCGTCACACGCTCGCGTAGACGGACTGGCCTCACCCCGGGTCTCGGCGCTCATGGCCTCGATCCAGCCGTTTGTGCCAGCCCACCTACGACGCGGTGCACGACCTGCGCCCCTACGGGAGCGCGCCTCCGTGCGGCGGGGCTGGTTTCGAGGCTCGCTCCGCTCGCACCCGACAGCGGCGCTTGGCCGGCGGTGGTCCGGTGGGGGTGGGCTCACTAGGGTGCCAGCATGGAGTCCTACGCCCAGGGTGAGAGCAGCCCGGCGCTGCTCGAGGAGACGATCGGCGCGAACTTCGAGCGGACGTCGGCCGCGCACGCGGACCGGGAGGCGCTCGTCGAGGTGGCCACGGGACGCCGCTGGACCTACGCCGAGCTGAACGCCGACGTCGACCGCTGGCCCGGGGGCTGATCGCGGCCGGCATCGCGCAGGGCGACCGGGTCGGCATCTGGGCGCCCAACTGCGCGGAGTGGACGCTCGTCCAGTACGCCACCGCCAAGGTCGGCGCGATCCTGGTCAACGTCAACCCCGCCTACCGCACCCACGAGCTCGCCTACGCGCTCAACCAGTCCGGGCTGCGGCTGCTCGTCTCGGCGGAGTCGTTCAAGACCAGCGACTACCGCGCCATGGTCGACGAGGTGCGGCACGACACGCTGGCCCTCGAGCGGGTCGTCCACCTCGGCACGCCCGACTGGGACGAGCTGGTCGCCGGGCGGCGAGGACGTGCCCGAGGGCGCGCTGGCCGAGCGGATGGCGGCGCTCGCGCCGGGCGACCCGATCAACATCCAGTACACCTCCGGCACCACCGGCTACCCCAAGGGCGCCACGCTGTCGCCACCGCAACATCCTCAACAACGGCTACTTCACGA
This sequence comes from uncultured Actinomycetota bacterium, assembly GCA_963781745.1. Classification (GTDB taxonomy): domain Bacteria; phylum Actinomycetota; class Actinomycetes; order Propionibacteriales; family Nocardioidaceae; genus Nocardioides_B. The sequence continues at coordinate 2,362 of CAWAHH010000007.1, forward strand.
CCGAGACGATCGACTTCACCGAGCAGGACCGGCTCTGCATCCCGGTGCCCTTCTACCACTGCTTCGGGATGGTGATGGGCAACCTCGGCTGCACCACCCACGGCGCCATCATGGTGATCCCCGCGCCGGGCTTCGACCCCGCGACCACGCTGAAGGCGGTCCAGGACGAGCGCTGCACCGGGCGTGTACGGCGTCCCGACGATGTTCATCGCGATGCAGAACGCCCCCGACTTCGTCGACGTACGACCTCTCCACGCTGCGCACGGGCATCATGGCCGGCTCGATCTGCCCGGTCGAGGTGATGAAGCGGTGCGTCAACGACATGCACATGGCGGAGGCGTCGATCGCCTACGGCATGACCGAGACGTCGCCGGTGTCGTGCCAGACGCGGGTCGACGACGACCTCGAGCGGCGCACCGAGACGATCGGGCGGGTGCACCCGCACGTCGAGGTCAAGGTCGTCGACCCGGTCGACGGGCGGACCGTCGAGCGCGGCGAGACCGGCGAGCTGTGCACCCGCGGCTACTAGGTGATGGTCGGCTACTGGGACGACCCCGAGAAGACCGCGGAGGCCATCGACGACGAGGGCTGGATGCACACCGGCGACCTCGCGGTGATGCGCGAGGACGGCTACTGCAACATCGTCGGCCGGATCAAGGACATGGTGATCCGCGGCGGGGAGAACATCTACCCCCGCGAGATCGAGGAGTTCCTCTACACCCACCCCGACATCGAGGACGTGCAGGTGATCGGCGTCCCCGACGAGAAGTACGGCGAGGAGCTCTGCGCGTGGGTCAAGATGCGCACCGGCGCGGACGCCGCTCGACGCCGACGCGGTGCGCGCGTTCTGCGCCGGGCAGGCTGTCGCACTACAAGATCCCGCGCTACGTCATGGTGGTCGACGAGTTCCCGATGACCGTCACCGGCAAGATCCGCAAGGTGCAGATGCGCGAGGAGTCCGCCGAGCGGCTCGGGCCTGCGCCTGAGCGCCCTGATCGACCCGACGGGCCCGAAGAGCACCGAGAGGACCCGGATGAGCGACGACATCGACCAGCTCGGCCGAGGACTACTGGGACGCCATCCTCGCCGCGCAGCCCGACCGAGGCGCACCTGCTCGGTCGCTACGACCGGGCCGGCGAGTTCGAGGACGTGAGCCGCGCGGCCGAGGACGCGCGGGTGGCCGAGCTGCGCGAGCTTCGCGCGCCGGGCCGAGGCGCTCGACGGCGACGGGCTCGACGAGCAGGGCGGCTGACCCGCGACGTGGTGGTCTCCGACGCGACGACCACCGCCGACCTGCTCGAGCAGCGGCTGGCCGAGCTCTCCGCCGACCCGATCTTCGGCCCCCAGGTCTCGATGCCGATCGTGATGGGCGATGCTCTCGCTGCCCGACGCGACGGTCGCCGAGGCGCTGGTCGACAAGCTCGCGCGGCGTCGGGCGGTCCTACGAGCAGCTCGCGGAGCGGCACCGCGAGGGCGCCGCGCGTGGTCGGTTCCCCGCGGCGTTCGCGGTGCGCCGGCACGGTCGCCCAGATCGACGAGCTGCTCGGCGTCGCCGGTCGCCGAGGACCCGCTGCTGCGGCACGAGCACCCCGCCCGGCGGGCATCGACACCGACGCGCTGGAAGGCCCGGCTGCGAGACGGTGGTCGCGACCGCGTACGGCCCGCGCTGGCGGCCTACCGCGACGTGCTCCGCGACGAGGTGCTGCCGCACGCGCGCCCCGACGACCGGTGCGGCCTGAGCGCCCTCGACGACGGCGAGGAGGCCTACGCCGCGATGCTGCGGCTCTACACGACGACCGACAAGTCAGCGCGCAGGAGATCCACGACATCGGGCTGGCGCAGGTCGAGAAGCTGGCCGAGGAGTACCGCGCCCTCGGGCCCGAGGTCGTCGGCACCGACGACCTGCAGGAGATCTTCGCCGCGATGCGCACCGACCCCGCGCTGCACTTCACGCAGCGGCGAGGAGCTGGTCACCGCCTCCGAGGAGGCGATGGCGCGGGCGTGGGACGCGATGCCGAGCTGGTTCGCGACGCTCCCGCAGGCGCCGTGCGCGGTGCAGGCGACGCACCACCGGCGCCAAGGCGTTCTACTTCCCGCCCGCCCCGACGGCAGCCGCGGCGGCACGTTCTTCATCAACGTCGCCGACCCCACCTCCTGGGGCACCTTCGAGCTCGAGGCGATGGCCTTCCACGAGGGCATCCCCGGCCACCACCTCCAGCTCGCGATCGCCGGCGAGCTCGACGGCGTCCCCGAGCTGCGCAAGCACATCGTGAACTCGGCGTACGCCGAGGGGTGGGGGCTCTACACCGAGCGGCTCTCCGACGAGATGGGGCTCTACTCCGGCCCGTCGACCGGATGGGGATGTACTCCGCCGACTCGATGCGCGCCTGCCGGCTGGTCGTCGACACCGGGCTGCACGCGCTGGGCTGGAGCCGCGAGCAGGCGGTGCGGTTCATGGTCGAGAACTCCCCGCTCGCCGAGGGCGTGATCCGTCCCGAGATCGACCGCTACATCGTGACGCCCGGGCAGGCGACCTCCTACATGGTCGGGCGGCTGGAGATCGAGCGGATGCGCGCCGAGGCCGAGGCAGCGGCAGGGCGACCGCTTCGACGTGAAGGTCGTTCCACGACGCGGTGCTCGGCTCCGGCGGGATGCCGCTCGACGTCCTCGACGCGCACGTCGCGCAGAGGCTGGCGTGACCGGCACCAGTCGGGCGCCGACCTCGACCGGCTGGCGGACGACTACTAGCGACCACCGGCTGCGGACCGCGCCGACCTGGGCGCACATGATCGGCGAGTACGCCCACGCCGACCGGTTCGAGGAGGTCGGCCGGGCCACCGAGGAGAGCACGGCCGCAGGAGGCGCGCGACCTGGCCGCCCGGGCGGAGGCCGATCGACGAGGCGGACGCTCGACGACCAGCAGCGGATCACCCGGGCCTGGTCGTGTGGGACGCCGACCTCGCGCGCGGAGATGCTGGACTCGCGGGCCGCCGAGCTCGGCGCGAACCCGATCTTCGGCGTCGCAGGTCGAGCATCGGCGTGCACGTCCCCAAGCTGGCGGTGCCCGACGCCGAGGTGGCCGAGGCGATGGTCGGCAAGTTCCGCGGCGTCGCGCGCTACTTCGACGACCTCGCCGAGCGGCACCGCGAGGGCGTCGCGTCCGGCCGCACCCCCGCGGAGCTTCGCCGTCCGGCAGACCGTCGGCGCAGCTCGACCGCTGGCTGGCGACGCCGGTCGGCGGCGCGACCCGATGCTCGACGTGCAGGACCCGCCCGCCGGCGTCGACGCGGCCCGGTGGCACGAGCGGCTGCTGGCCGTCGTGCAGAAGCAGGTGCGGCCCTCGGTCGAGGCGCTACCGCGACGTGCTCCGCGACGAGGTCGCCCCCGCATGCCCGCCCCGACGACCGGTGCGGGCTGACCTGGCTGCCCGACGGCGACGAGGTCTACGCCCGGGCGGCGCGCGTTCTACACGACCGTCGACACCTCGCCCGAGGAGATCCACGAGATCGGCCTGCACCAGGTGGCTCGCTGCTCGAGGACGAGTACGCCGCCCTCGGCCCCGAGGTGGTCGGCACCTCCGACGTACCCGACCGTGTTCGCGACGCGCTGCGCGACGACCCGGCGCTGCACCACACCAGCGGCGACGAGATCGTCGCGGACTCCAAGACCGCGATGGCCAGGGCCCGGGCGGCGATGGGGGACTGGTTCGGCCGGCTGCCGCAGGCCGACTGCGACGTCGAGGGCACCACCAGCGGGGCGATCGCCTACTACTTCGCGCCGCCGAAGGACGGCAGCCGCGGCGGGGTGTTCTTCATGAACGTCTCCGACCCGGAGGGCTGGGGACGCTTCGAGATCGAGAACACCTCCTACCACGAGGGCATCCCCGGCCATCACCTCCAGCTCGCGATCGCCGCCGAGCTCGACGGGACTCCCGGAGTTCCGCAAGCGGATGTTCATCGCGGCGTACGGCGAGGGCTGGGGGCTCTACACCGAGCGGCTCGCCGACGAGATGGGGCTCTACTCCACGCCGCTGGACCGGATGGGCATGCTGTCCGCCGACTCGATGCGGGCCTGCCGGCTCGTCGTCGACACCGGCATGCACGCCCTCGGGCTGGAGCCGCCAGCGGGCGATCGACTACCTGCTCGCCAACTCCCCGATGCGGCGTCGGGCACGTGACCGCCGAGATCGACCGCTACGCCGTCACCCCGGGCCAGGCGCTGTCCTACATGATCGGCCGGCTGGAGATCCAGCGGATCCGGCGGGCCGCCGAGCAGCGCCAGGGCGACGCCTTCGACATCAGGGCGTTCCACGACGCGGTGCTCGACTCCGGGCCCGCTGCCGCTCGGCCTGCTCGACCGGGTCGTCACCGCCCGCCTCCCGTGACCGGGCTCGCGGGAGTCGACCTCGACCAGCGTGCGGTGGTCGGTGTCGCCGTAGCTGACCAGCCGAGCCACGCTTCGTCGGGTCGAGCCGGCCCCAGGTCGCCGAGTAGCGGAACCGGCGCCCGGGCGCGGACCCGACGGCGTCGGTGCTCAGCGCCACCCCGGCTGCCGCCCGCGGCGCGGCACCACCCACGTGGACGAGCTCGCCGATGGCGTCCGGGCCGCGCGGAGGAGCGGGCGTTGACGAACACCCGGTAGCGGCCGGCGGCCGGGTCGGCCAGCGTCACCTCGGGGCGCGCGCTGCCGGTCGTGCTCGCCACCAGCCGGCCGTCGCGGTAGACGTAGAGCGACGGACGGTCGCCGGCGTCCGCGTCGCCTCGAAGCGGACGACGTCCGTGCCGGCCGGCACCGTGACCGGCCGGGTGGCCGTGTCCGCGTCCGCCGCGGGCCGGCGCGCGTCGAACGAGCCGGGCTCGAGGTGCAGCGGCGTCGTCGAGGCCGGCACCAGCCCGGTGCTGTGCAGGCGGACCGTGCGGCCGTTGCCGGAGCGCCCCCGGACGACGACGGCGCCGGTGCCCGGGGGCGCGGCGACCCGGCGGGGCGCGGTGACCACGGTGGGTCGCACCGAGACCGGGATCCGGACGCGTGTGCCGGTCGCCGCGACCACACCAGCCAGCCCGGTGACGTCGCGGTCCACGGTGGCGGTGGGCCGGGCGCTGACCCGCAGCCGGACGGTCCGCGTCGCGCCCGGCGGGCAGCCGCACGGTCGCCGGGAACGCCTGCACGTCGACGCCGTCGAGGCCGCGCACCCGGACGGCGTACGACTCGGCGCGGCGGGAGACGTTGGTGACCCGCCGGGTGACGGTCGTCGCGCCGACGAGGTCGTCGAGGGCCAGCGAGGGCAGGTTGAGGTCGCGCAGGCGGGCCCGGCCGGCGGCGACCGCGCGCCACTGCCGGCGGGCCGCTGTCGAAGACCAGGCCGGGGTCGAGGAAGTCGCGCGGCGCGACGTGACCGGCGCCCTGCGGTCAGCGGGTCGTGGCGGCCGGCGAGGTCGCTGGGCGGTGGTCATCATCGCCGACTTGATCCGGGCCGGGGACCAGGACGGGTGCACCGCCGGCGACGAAGGCGGCGAGCCCCGCGACGTGCGGCGCGCTGGTCGAGGTACCGGAGACGAGGTCCCAGCGCCGGCCGCCGTCGGAGGGCGGCGCGACCGCGCCGAGCACGCTGACGCCGGGCGCGGTCAGGTCGGGCTTGAGCACGTCGACGGCCGCGGACGGGCCCGCGCGCGGAGAACCCGGCGATCGACGGCACCCGGGCGGCCGTGCGGGCGGTCGGGTCGAGGGTGGCCCGGGCGGTGGCGGCCCCGTCGCGGGCCCGCCGGAGGGCGGCCTTCAGCCGGCGCGCCTGCGCGACGTCGAGGTGCACCGTCGGTACGGCGTGCACGTCGGCGTCGGTGCCCTGGCGCCGCGTGTTGGCGAGCACCATGCCGACGCCGCCGGCCGCGGCGACGGCCGCCGACTTGTCGACCCGGGCCCCGTCGCCGCGGTCGCACACCACGACGGCGCCGTCCGCCTTCGCCGCGTCGAGCGAGCCCGCTCGCGGCACTGCTGCGCGACGGCCCGCGACGTCGCCGCGCGCGGCGACGTCGGCGCCGAGCACGATCCGCGCGCGGGGCACCCGGCGGTCGGAGACCATCGCCCCGACGTACTCCCTGGCACCCGGGCCGGTCGCCGAGCCTGACCGCGCCCTGGAAGGTCGTGGTGGGTGCTGGCGCGCGACCGTGGTGACCCAGGGGGCGATGTGCCGCGACCGTGCCGGCGCGGCCGCCGTTGCCGGCCGAGGTGGCGACGAAGACGCCCGCCGAGGCGGCGCCCAGGAACGCCCGCTCGACGGAGTCGTCGGGGTCGTGGGCCGGCTCGCGGGCGGAGACCGAGTAGCTGAGCACGTCGACGCCGTCGGCGACCGCCCGGTCGACGGCGGCGACCGTGTCGGCGGTGCTGCAGCCGTCGTCGTCGGGGTCGGGCGCGGTCCAGCAGGCCTTGTAGACGGCGAGCCGCGCGGCGGGCGCCATCCCCGAGGTGGTGCCGAAGCGCTGGCCGTCGACCTGGACCCGCACCCCGTGGTCGCCGGCGGCGACGGAGGCGACGTGCGAGCCGTGGCCGGTGCCGTCGCGCGCGGAGAGGTACTCCGTGCTGGCGAGGTTCTCCTCCCCGAAGCCGCTGACGAACCAGCGCGCGGACACGACCTTGTCGGTGCAGTCCGAGGCCGACCAGTCCTGGGCCCGCGCGCAGGCCCCGTGGAAGCCGGGCAGCGCGCGGGCGGTCCCGGGGGTGCGCTGCGGGAGCCCGGTGAAGCTCGGGTTCTCCGGCCAGATGCCGGTGTCCACGACGCCGACGACGACGCCGCGGCCCGCGCGCGCCGGCCCGCCGTGCCGGGCCCAGACGCCGCCGGGCCCGTCGAGGCCGAGCAGCCGCCGCGAGCTGCGCCCGACCACCGGGGCGGCGGGTGGTCCTGGTCGATGCGCTGCTTGATGCTGCGCTCGACGCGGACCACGCCCGGCGCGCGCCGCAGCTGGCGCACCTGCCGGGTGGTCAGCGTGGCCGCGAAGCCGTTGAGCGCGGTCGTGTAGCGGTAGAGCACCGCGGGGTCGCCGACCCGGTCGAGCACCCGTCCTGGTGCCGGTCGAGCAGGTGCCGGGCGTAGGCCGCCACGGCGGGCCGGGTCCGGTCGAAGCGCGGCCGCCGGCGGGGCGGGTCGCCGCGAGCCCGGGCAGCCCGCCGGCGTACTCCGCCGCCGGGGGACCGGCCAGCGTCACGACGTAGACCCCCGGCGCGGTCGTGCGCGCCGCGTCCGACGGGCCGGCCGACGGGACCGTTGCCGGGCCGTCCTCCGCGCGGGGCGACCCCGGAGCCGCGGCGGCACCCGGCACGGTCCCGGCCAGCAGCGCCGCGGACGCGAGCGCAGCCGCGCACGGTCCGAGGTGCTGGCGCAGGGTCACCGAGGGGCCTTTCGGGGGAGCAGGCGGGGGAGCGGTCGGGGGAGATGCGGGGGAGGTACGGGTGGCCGCGGCGGACGGGAGCGTCCGCGCGGCACCTCATCGTCGCAAACCGGGTCACCCGCATCAACCGGCGGCGACGCGGCCAGTCACGGTGCCGGTGCGGTGCCAGTCACGGTGCCGGTGGGGTGTCGGTGCGGCGTCACATAGCCTGGGCGACATGCCCGTGCCTGCGTCCGGTCCGCTCGTGGTCGGCTTCGACCTCGACATGACTCTCATCGACACCCGTCCCGGGTTCGCCGCGACGCTGCAGGTGCTGGCGGAGGAGACCGGCGTCGACCTCGACGTGCGACGCGCTGAGCAGCCGGCTCGGCCCGCCGCTGGACCACGCTGCTCGCGCCCTACTACCCCGCGCGGACGGATCGGCGGGCTCGTGGACCGGTTCCGCGCGCCTACCCCGACCGCGCGCTCGCGGTCACGCCCGGCGTTCGCCGGCGCCCACGAGGCGCTGGACGCCGTACGCCGCCACGGCGGCCGCACCGTCGTGGTGACCGGCAAGTTCACGCCCAACGCCTGGCTGCACCTCGACGCGCTCGGCCTCGGCGTCGACGACCTCGTCGGCGAGGTCTGGGGCGATCGGCAAGGCGGCCGCGCTGACCGAGCACGGCGCCGCGGTCTACGTCGGCGACCACGTGCACGACGTCGAGGGCGCCCGCGCCGCCGGGGCGCTCAGCGTCTCGGTGCTGACCGGCGGCTGCACCGAGGCGGAGCTGCGCGAGGCCGGCACCGACGTGGTGCTGCGCGACCTGACGGAGTTCCCGGCCTGGCTCGACGGGCACGTGCTCGCGATCCGGCTGGCCGCCCTCGAGGAGCGACCTGCGCGCGGCTCGGCTCGGTCTGGTGGCCTACAGCGGCGGCGCCGACAGCGCGTTCCTGCTCGCCGCGGCCGTCCGGGCGCTCGGGCGCCGAGCAGCGTCGCCGCGGCGACGGCGTACTCCGACTCCCTCCCGCTCAGCGAGCGCGACCCCGCGCGGGCGTTCGCCGAGGCGCTGGGCGTGCGGGTGCTGACGCCCGCAGACGCACGAGATGGACCGCGAGGGCTACCGCGCGAACGCCGGCGACCGCTGCTACTTCTGCAAGGCCGAGCTGCTCGACGTGCTCACCCCGCTGGCCGCAGCGCACGGGCTCGCGCACGTCGCGACCGGCACCAACGCCGACGACGCCGTCGCCGGGTTCCGGCCCGGCATCCGGGCGGCCGCCGAGCGCGGCGCGGTCACGCCGCTGCGCGACGCCGGCCTGACCAAGGCGCAGGTCCGTGCCGCCTCGCGCGCGTGGGGCCTGCCGACCTGGGACAAGCCCGCGGCGGCGTGCCTGTCCAGCCGGGTCGCCTACGGCGTCGAGGTCAGCCCGTTCCGGCTGGCCCGCGTCGAGCGCGCCGAGGCGGCGGTGCGCGCGGTGCTCGCCGGGGCGGGCGTGCCGGTGCGCGACCTGCGGGTGCGCGACCTCGGCGAGCGGGCCAGCCTGGAGGTCGACCCCGACCGGGTCGACGCGGTGGCCGCGCAGGCCGGGGTGCTCGAGGCGCTCCGGTCGGCCGGGTTCGCCGAGGCCGAGGTCGACCCCCGGGGCTTCCGCTCGGGGTCGATGAACGAGCGGCTGCCCGACCCCGAGCGGTGCCGCTGAGCGGTCCGGCGTACTCCTGGGCGGGCGGCGGGATCTCCGTGGCGCCGCGCCCGTCGCCCCCGTAGGCTTGCGCCCTGCTCGAAGCCGTCCCGTCCGGGGGCGAGCCAGAGAGGACGAGCCAGAGAGAGAGGGTCCGACCGTGCCGACTGGCAAGGTGAAGTGGTACGACGCCGAGAAGGGCTTCGGCTTCCTGTCGAAGGACGAGGGGGGCGACGTCTACGTGCGCGCCGACGCGCTGCCCGCCGGCACCGCTCTCAAGCCGGGGTCGCGCGTCGAGTTCGGAATCGTCCAGGGCCGCAAGGGCGACCAGGCCCTCCAGGTGCGGCTGCTCGAGCGCACCCCGTCGGTGGCCAAGGCGGTCGCGAAGGCGTGCGCAAGAAGCCCGCCGACATGGTCAACATCATCGAGGACCTCTACGGCCTGCTCGAGAGCGTCGAGGGCGCCTACCGCGCCGGCCGGCACCCCGACGCGAAGGTGGCGGCGCCGACCGCGAAGGTGCTGCGCGCGCTGGCCGACGAGCTCGAGCTCTAGCCCCCGCGGCACCTCGGCACCTCGGCACCTCGGCGCCCGCGCACGCCCGGTTGTGGCCGATGCCTGCAGGGTGGCCGGCTTGTGGCCCATGGCCGCGCCGTACGGCGCAGATGCCTGCGGGCATCGGCCAGTTCCGGGCGGACGTGCGGGCATCGGCCAGTTGTGGGCGGCGGGTCAGGCGGGGGTGGTAGCGGGCGGCCGGGTCCGCACCGCGGCCAGGGTCCACACGGTCCAGCCGACCAGGATCGCGGCGAGCACGCCGAGGCCGAGCCGGGGGACCAGCGGCAGCGCGATGCCGATGAAGCCGCCGACGACCCAGGACAGCTGCAGCAGCGTCTCGGACCGGGCGAAGGTGCCCGCCCGGGTGCGCTCGGGGATCTCGCGCTGGATCAGCGCGTCGAGCGAGAGCTTGCCGAGGGACTGGGCGAGCCCGGCCGTCAGGCCGAGGAGCACGGCGGTCGGCAGGCCGTAGAACGTGGCGACCACGACCGCGACCACGGCGTCGGCGAGCAGCGTCATCACCACGGTGATCTCCGGCTTGATGCGTCGCAGCACCGAGCCGAGCGCGATGCCGATCGTGCTGCCCAGCCCGGCCGACCCGATGACCAGTCCGAGCAGCAGCTCGGGCCGGTCCTCCCACCCGGGGAACGGCTTGTCGCGCAGCAGGAACGCCATGAACATCGTCAGGAACCCGCTGAGCAGCCGCATCCCCGCGTTCGAGCGCAGGGCGATGACCACGGCGTGCGGCACGGGCGGGCGGCGCCGGCGGCGACGGCCCGACGGGGACAGCGAGGGCGAGTGCTCGCCGGCCGAGCTGTCCACGCGCGCCGGCAGCAGGATCGCCAGGATCGTGGCCCCCACGAACACCAGGAACGCGTAGCGCAGCGACCACTGCGGGCCGAACGTCGAGGCCGCGACGGCCAGCGGCGCGGAGACCGCGGCGCCGGCGACGGCGGCCAGCGAGATCCGGGAGTTCGCCTTGACCAGGCTGAGCCGCTCGGGCAGCAGGCGGGGCACGGCGGCGGCGCGGGTGACGCCGTACGCCTTGGACGCGACGAGGCAGCCGAGCGCGGCGGGGAACAGGGCCACGGTGTCGTCGCCCTGCACGGCGTCGGCGAGCACCCAGCACAGGAACGCCCGCATCGCGATGGTCGCGCCGATCGCCCAGCGGCGGCCGTGGCTGAAGCGGTCCAGGAACGGCCCGATCAGCGGGGCGACGATCGCGAACGGCAGCATCGTCAGGCCCAGGAACAGCGCCACCTGGCCGCGGGCCTGCTCGGTCGGCACCTGGAAGAACAGCGTGCCGGCCAGGGAGATCGCGACCGCGGCGTCCCCGGCGCCGTTGAAGGCGTGCAGCTCGATGAGCCGGGAGAGCCCCGTGTCGCCGGCGCCCTCGGCGTGGGTGGCCCGCCGCGCCTGGCGCACCGTGAACCCCGCCGCCCGCCCGGTCGCGGCCCCCGCCCGCCGGGCGCCGCGCGCCGTGGCGCCGACGACCCGCCGCGGGCCCCCGGCACGGTCCGCCGCGCTGTCGGTGGGTCCCTCCCGGGGCTGCTCTGGCGGCATGGGCCCCATCTTGCCCGGCACCACTGACGGTCGTGGCGCAGGGCGCGCCACCCCCGGGGCGACAGGAGGTCGATCGTGGGGGACAATCGCCGACGTGATGACCACAGCCAGGGCAGCCAAGCCGGACGCCGTCGGTGTCGGCGCCGTCGAGACGGCCCGCGACGCCGTGGTGGAGGCAGTCGGAGCCGCCGACGTGGGCGAGCACCTCGGCCACCTGTCCGAGCACGACCGCGTGACCACCCACTGTTCGCGTGCACCCGGGTCGGCTACCGGGGCTGGCGCTGGGCGGTCACCGTGGCCCGGGCGCCCCGGCTCAAGATCGTCACCGTCGACGAGATCGTGCTGCTGCCCGGCGACGAGTCGATCGTCGCGCCCGAGTGGGTGCCCTACCGCGACCGCATCCAGCCCGGCGACCTCAGCCCCGGCGACCTGCTGCCCACCGAGGAGGACGACCCGCGCCTGGTGCCGGGCTACCTCGCCGGCGGCGACGGCGACGAGGTCATCGACGCCGAGCAGGTCCGCGAGGTCTCCGACGAGCTCGGTCTCGGCCGGGTCCGGGTGCTCTCGATCGAGGGTCGCGAGCTCGCCGCGCAGCGCTGGTACGACGGCAGCCACGGCCCCGACGCGCCGCTCGCGCAGTCGGCGCCGGCGACCTGCGGGTCGTGCGGGTTCCTGGTCCGGCTGGCCGGACCCCTGTCGCGCGTGTTCGGCGCGTGCGCCAACGCCTACGCCAACGACGACGGCCGAGTGGTCTCGCTCGACCACGGCTGCGGCGCGCACTCGGAGGCCCGGCTGGCCACCCGCAACCTTCCGCAGCCGCTGCCCGAGCCGGTCCTGGACACGCTGACCTGGGACGACCTCGAGAAGTTCTAGGTCGCGCGCCCGGCCGCCTGCCGCCTGCGCCGGCGACGCCGGCAGTGGTCCCAGCCGATGACGCCGAGGCCGAAGCCGGCCAGGCAGGTCCACAGCCACCAGGTCCTGTCGTCGGCGCGCAGCCGGCCGTAGAACGGCAGCAGCAGCACGAACGCGACCAGCCAGATCAGCGACCCGACGGCGACCGTGCGCGTGCCGTCCACGTCGAGAGGGGCCACGTCGGCGACCACGTAGGTGCGGTTGCCGATCTCGTGGGTCTGCGCCTCCTCGAGCGGCTGCTCGGGATACTCCTGGTCCGGCACGCCACGAATCTAGCCGACGTCCGGCGGGGGGCAACACCGCCGTCACACGGCTCTGCCAGGATGCGCCCGTGGACACGTTCTTCAAGATCAGCGAGCGCGGCTCGACCATCGCCCGAGAGGTCCGTGGCGGGGTCGTCACGTTCTTCACGATGGCCTACATCATCGTCTTGAACCCGCTGATCCTCGGCTTCGCCCAGGACGCCGACGGGAAGTTCCTCGGCGGCGGCAGCGGGCCGAACCTGCCCCTGATCGCCGCCGCGACCGCGCTCGTCGCCGGCGTGATGACCATCCTGATGGGCGTGGTCGCCAACTACCCGCTGGCACTCGCGACCGGCCTCGGCCTCAACGCGTTCGTCGCGTTCTCCATCGCCTCGGGGATGAGCTGGGCGGACGCGATGGGCCTGGTCGTCCTCGAGGGCCTGGTGATCCTGGTGCTGGTGCTGACCGGCTTCCGCAGCGCGGTCTTCCACGCGGTGCCGGCCCAGCTCAAGACCGCGATCAGCGTCGGCATCGGCCTGTTCATCGCCCTGATCGGCCTCGTCGACGCCGGGTTCGTACGCCGGATCCCGGACGCCGCGAACACCACGGTGCCCGTCCAGCTCGGGGCCAACGGCTTCCTCGACGGCTGGCCGGTCCTGGTGTTCGCCCTGGGCCTGGTCCTGGTGGTGACCCTCTACGTGAAGAAGGTCCGCGGCGCGATCCTCATCTCGATCGTGGTCACCACCGCGGTCGCGGTCGTCATCGAGGCGATCGCGAACGTGGGGCCGTCGGTCTCGGGGGACAAGGTCAACCCGAACGGATGGAACCTCAACGTCCCGGCGCTGCCCGACAAGGTCGTCGACGTCCCCGACTTCTGGCTGCTCGGCGACTTCTCGCTGTTCGGCTCCTTCGAGCGGGTCGGCGTGGTCGCGGCGATCCTGTTCGTGTTCACGCTGATGCTCGCCGACTTCTTCGACACGATGGGCACGATGACCGCGATCGGGGCCGAGGCCGGCCTGCTCGACGAGGACGGCGTGCCGCCGAACAGCCAGCGGATCCTCATCGTCGACTCGCTGGCCGCCGCGGCGGGCGGCGCGTCGGGCGTCTCGAGCGCGACCTCCTACATCGAGTCCGCCTCCGGTGTCGGCGAGGGCGCCCGCACCGGCCTGGCCAGCGTCGTCACCGGCCTGCTGTTCCTGCTCGCCACGATCTTCGCGCCGCTGGTCGCGATCATCCCCAACGAGGCGGCCGTCCCGGCGCTGGTCCTGGTCGGCTTCTTGATGATGCAGCAGGTCAAGGCGATCGACTGGGACGACGTCGACATCGCGATCCCGGCGTTCCTGACGATCGTGCTGATGCCGTTCACCTACTCCATCTCGGTCGGCATCGGCGCGGGCTTCCTGGCCTACACGCTGATCAAGGTCGTGCGCGGCCAGTCCCGGGCCGTGCACCCGCTGATGTGGGTGGTCTCCGCGCTGTTCGTCGTCTACTTCGCGATCGACCCGATCCGCGAGCTGCTCGGCGTCTGAGGCCGCACGTGTGGTCCCCTGCTGCGGGGGTACGTTGGGCCGACCACCCGGTTCCACGAAGGAGCAGAGATGACCACCACCCCTGACGAGCCGCTGCGCGACGACGACATCGAGACCACGAACCCGGGCCACGGCCCGCAGGACGCGGCCGACGCCGACGGCGCCGACGGCACGGACGCCCCCGGTGCGGACGCCGACGGCACCGACGGTGACGCCGCGGACACCACTGACGGCGACACCGCGGACGCCGACGGCACCGACGGCGGGGACGCCGACGGCACCGACGCCTGAGCCACTCCCCGATGCCGGCTCTCGAGCTGCTCAGCGGTGACGCCCAGACCTTCGTCACGAAGGTCTGGGCGTCCCGCGTGCACGTCCACCACGCCGATCCCGACGCCACCGCCGGGCTCGTCGGGCTGCTCACCCTCGACGACGTCGACCACCTCCTGACCGGCACCGCGATGCGTACGCCGGCCGTGCGGATCGCCCAGGACGGGACGGTGCTCCCAGCCTCGTCGTACACCCGCACCGCGACGCTCGCCGGGGCCCCGCTGACCGGGCTGCTCGACGCCCGCAAGGTGCTCGCTCTCGTCGACGGCGGCGCGACCCTCGTGCTGCAGGGGCTGCACCGCTACTGGCAGCCGCTGGGTGCGCTCGTCGCCGACCTCGAGCTCGAGCTCGGCCACCCCTGTCAGGCGAACGCCTACCTCACCCCGCCCGGGTCGCAGGGGTTCGCCGTCCACGAGGACAGCCACGACGTGTTCGTGTTCCAGACCCACGGCAGCAAGGTGTGGGAGGTGCACGAGCACGGCGAGCCGCAGACCGTCGTGATGGAGCCGGGGGTGAGCATGTACCTCCCCACCGGCACGCCGCACGCCGCCCGCGCCCAGGAGACCGCCTCGCTGCACGTCACCCTCGGCATCAACCAGGTGACCTGGGAGCACGTCCTCCATCGGGCGCTGACCGGCGTCCTCGGGTCCGACGGCCCGCAGCACCTGCCCGCGGGCTACCTCTCCGACCCGTCCGTGCTGGCCGAGGCGCTCGGCGAGCGGCTCGGCGCGCTGGCCGACGCCGTGCGCGCCTTGGACCCCGCCGACGTCGCCGCGGCCGAGGTCGACCGGTTCCTCACCGGGCGCACCCCGTGGCAGCGCGGCGGGCTGCGCGACGTGCTCGCTGTCGACGGCCTCGCCGACACCACGCTCCTGCGCCGACGTCCCGGAAGGCCCTTCGTGCTGCGCGTCGAGGGCGAGCGGGTCCGGGCACTGCTCGGCGACCGGGAGCTCACGATGCCCGCACAGGTCGCCCCGGCCCTGTCCGACGTACGCACCCGCTCGGAGCTGCGTCCCGCCGACCTCGCCGAGCACCTCGACGAGCAGAGCCGCCTGGTGCTGTGCCGCCGGCTGGTGCGCGAGGGGCTCCTCGAGATCGTGGGCTGATGCCCGACTTCCGCTGCGCCGCGGCGAGCCTGGCCCGCGACGAGCCCGTCGTCGGCACCGCCTCGACCGTGCGCGCCTTCCTGCTCGTCGAGAACGACGGCCCCTGGGGCCTCGACGCGCTGCGCGACGCCCGGATGCCGGAGCCGGTCCGCGACGGACTGCGGTCCCGCGCGGCGGCCGCCGGCGTGCGGGTGCTGCTCGTCCGGCGGCACCGGCGCGCGCGGTCGGCGCCGGGGCTGCGGGTCTTCGCGGCCTGGGCCGACGCCCATGAGCCGTGGCTCGAGTCGGCGACGCTGGCCGAGCCGGAGGTGCTGCTCGACCTCGACCTCGCCGCCCTCGGACGCGGCCGGTCGCCGGGGCTGCTGCGCACCGACGAGCCGGTGTTCGCGGTGTGCACGCACGGCCGGCACGACGCCTGCTGTGCGACCTTCGGGCGGCCGACCGCCGCGGCCCTCGCCCGCTCGCACCCCGACCACGCCTGGGAGGTCTCGCACGTCGGTGGCGACCGGTTCGCCGCCAACGTGCTGGTGCTCCCCGAGGGCCTCTACTACGGCCGGGTCACCCCGGAGGCCGCACCCGACCTGGCCCGGCGGCACCTCGAGGGCCACCTCGACCTCGACCGGCTGCGCGGTCGGTCCGGGTTCGGGTTCGCCGTGCAGGCCGCCGAGGTGGCGCTGCGCCGGCACGTCGGGGTCACCCGCACGGACGCCGTACGCCACGTCTCCACCACCGCGGGTGGCGACCCCGGGGAGCTCGACGTCCGGCTGGCCGTCGAGGGACAGGCGTACGACGTCCGGGTGCGCCGGACCCTCGGCGACCAGACGTTGCGGCTGACCTGCCGGGCGCACCGCGAGGGACCCGTGCCCGAGGTCGAGGTGGTGTCCGTCCGGCTCGTCGAGCCTGACCCCATGCGCCTGCGGAGAGGGCCGGCCGCAACGGAATAGTTAGCAAGGGTAATGAGTTATGCTAACCATCATGCCGTCCGTCGAGAAGGTCGCCCGCACCGACAGCGGGCTCGCGTCCGCGCTGCGCGTCTCCGTCGCGCGGCTGTCCCGTCGCCTGCGCAGCGAGCGCCACCCCGACAGCGAGCCGCTCCCGGTGGGCCAGCTGTCCGTGCTCGGGCTGCTGAACCGCTACGGCGACAGCACCGTCGGCGAGCTCGCCGCGCTCGAGCGCGTGCAGCCGCCGTCGATGACCCGCACCGTCAACTGCCTCACCGAGGCCGGCTACGCGGTCCGGCGCCGGAGCGAGACCGACGGCCGCCAGGTCGTGGTCGCCCTGTCCGACCTCGGCCGCACCGTCCTCGCCAAGGACCGCAGCCGACGCGACGCCTGGCTCGCGCAGCGGCTGCGCGAGCTCACCCCCGACGAGCGCGCCCTGCTGCGGCAGGCAGCACCCATCCTCGAAAGGCTGGCCCACGCTTGACCTCCACCCGCGAAGGCACCCTTCGCCGCACGACCGACCGGAACCCCGCATGAGCACCCCTGCACGCCACTCGCTGCGCTCGCGCCGCGCCGGGGACCCCGCATGAGCCCGACGTTCCGCTCGCTCTCGGTCCGCAACTACCGGCTCTACGCGTCCGGCGCCGTCGTGTCCAACGTCGGCACCTGGATGCAGCGCGTCGCCCAGGACTGGCTGGTCCTCCAGCTCACGCACAACAACGGCACCGCCCTCGGCATCACGACCGGTCTGCAGTTCCTGCCGATCCTGCTGCTCTCGCCGTACGCCGGACTGGTGGCCGACCGCTTCCCGAAGCGGCGGCTGCTCCAGGTCACCCAGCTGATGCTGGCCGGGCCCGCACTGCTGCTCGGCCTGCTCGCGGTCACCGGCGTCGCGCAGAGCTGGCACGTCTACCTGCTCGCGTTCGTGTTCGGCATCGGGTCGGCCTTCGACGCGCCGGCGCGGCAGTCGTTCGTCAGCGAGATCGTCGGTCCCGACGACCTCACCAACGCGGTCGGCCTCAACTCGGCGTCGTTCAACCTGGCCCGCATGGTCGGCCCGGCGCTCGCCGGCGTGCTGATCGCGGCCTTCGGTTCCGGCGTCCCGGCGACCGGCGCGGTCATCATCGTCAACGCGGTCAGCTACGGCGCGGTGATCTTCTCCCTGCAGCGGATGCGCGACAGCGAGCTGCACCGCTCGGCGCCCGCGCCGCGGCACAAGGGGATGATCCGCGACGGGGTCCGCTACACGCTCGCCCGCCCCGACCTCATGCTGATCCTCACCATCGTGTTCTTCGCGGGCACGTTCGGCCTCAACTTCCAGCTCACGTCCGCGCTGATGGCCACCGAGGTGTTCCACAAGGGCGCCGGCGAGTACGGCCTCCTCGGCACCACCCTCGCCATCGGCTCGCTCTCGGGCGCGCTGCTCGCCGCCCGCCGCGGCCGGATCCGGCACCGCCTGGTCATCCTCGCCGCGCTGACGTTCGGTGTCGCGGAGATCGTCGCCGGCCTGCTGCCGTCCTACGTCACCTTCGCGATCTGGACGCCGGTCATCGGCATCGCCTCGCTGACCATGATCACCTCGGCCAACGCGACCTTCCAGATGAGCGTCGCGCCGGCCATGCGCGGGCGGGTGATGGCGCTCTACATGATGATCTTCATGGGCGGCACGCCCCTCGGCGCGCCGATCGTCGGCTGGGTCGGCGAGACCTTCGGGGCCCGCTGGACCCTGCTCGGCGGGGGCATCGCGACGATCCTGGGCACGCTGCTCGCCGTGGTCGTGTTCAGCCGCGCGAAGGGCCTGATCGGGCACGCGCACGACGAGCCGGCCGCCCAGCGGGACCCCGCGCTCAGCGCCACCTGAGCGGCCGCGCACGCGACCTGCCGCACTAGGCTGGCCGGGTGAACCCCCGCTACCGCCGCCTGGTCATCCCCGGTGCGCTGGTCGCGCTGATCCTGATCGTGCTCGTCTCCGCGCTCGTGCGGGGCTGAGGCGTGGCCGAGCCCCTGGACCGGGCGCTCGCCCGGCTGCGCGGCGTGCTGCTCGACGACGCGGTCCTCGAGCGCGCGGTGGCCTCCGGTCGCCGCCGGGGCGAGCACCCGCGCTGGCGCCGGGTCGAGCTGCGCTAGGTCGACCTCAAGGCGGGTCGCCGGCTCCAGGTCACGGCGTACGACGACACCCAGGCGTTCACCTCCAACCACGCCCCCGGCGACGCCGCCCGCACCGCCGTGGACGACCTGCTCGACGAGCCCTTCGGCAACTGGCACGTCGAGGCGACCACCGGAACCCACCAGCTGCGCGTCACCAGGAAGGGCGAGGCGATGCACCACGTCTCGAGCCCTCCGGAGGGCTCCGCTCCGGCAGCCGGACCACCGGAGGCGCAGGCGCACGACCGGCGCAAGAGGCGGCTGCTGCCGGAGGGCGACCCGGTGCTCGCGGCGCTGGGGATCGCGGACGAGCAGGGCCGGGTCAAGCCGAGCCGGCAGGCGAAGTACCGCCAGGTCGAGGAGTTCCTGCGCGACCTCGCGCCGGTGCTCGACGCCGCGGTCGCCGCCGGGCAGGTGCGCCGGCCCACCGAGCAGGAGCCGCTCCGGGTGGTCGACCTGGGCGTGCGGCAACGCGTACCTCACCTTCGCCGCGCACCGCTACCTCACGGCCGTCCGCGGGCTGCCCGTGCACACCACGGGTGTCGACGTGAAGGCACAGTCGCTCGAGCACAACACCGCCGTCGCGGACTCGCTCGGCCTCGGCGACCAGATGACCTTCGTGCAGGGCGACATCGGCTCGGCGGAGCTCGACGAGCCGCCCGACGTGGTGCTCGCGCTGCACGCGTGCGACACCGCGACCGACGACGCGCTGGCCCGGGCGGTCGGGTGGGACGCCCCGCTCGTGCTCGCGGCCCCCTGCTGCCACCACGACGTCGCGGCGCAGCTGCGCCGGGCGCCGACCCCGGCGCCGTACACGATGCTCACCCGCAACGGCATCCTGCGCGAGCGGTTCGCCGACACCCTCACCGACGCGCTGCGGGCCTCGGTGCTGCGGCTGGTCGGCTACCGCGTGGACGTCGTGGAGTTCGTCGAGAGCGTGCACACGCCGCGCAACACCCTGCTGCGGGCGGTGCGCACCGGCGCGCCCGCGACCGACGCGGCCCGCGCGGAGCTCGACGAGGTGGTCCGCACCTGGGACGTGCACCCGAGGCTCGCGGAGCTGCTGGGTGACCGGCTGGCCTAGGGTCGCGTCCGCGCTGCTGGCCGCCGCCGTCCTCGGTGCGG
This sequence comes from uncultured Actinomycetota bacterium, assembly GCA_963781745.1. Classification (GTDB taxonomy): domain Bacteria; phylum Actinomycetota; class Actinomycetes; order Propionibacteriales; family Nocardioidaceae; genus Nocardioides_B. The sequence goes on from CAWAHH010000007.1 coordinate 21,845, forward strand.
CGCCGGCCGCGGTCGCGGCCGACGACGACCCGGTGCCGAGCCGGGTGCTGTTCTCCTTCCAGGGCAACGACGTCTTCGAGGCGAGCGGCCTCGCCGACACCGGTGACGTCGTCTACACGACCAACGACTCCGGGGACGACGCGGTGCTCTACGGCGTCGACCCGGCCACCGGCCGCGTCACCAGCCGCACGACGTACGCCGGAGGGGTCGACGACGTGGAGGCGCTCGCCCTCGGCGCCGACGGCACCGTGTGGGCGGGCGACATCGGGGACAACCAGGGACGTCGCGACGAGGTGCGCGTCCTCCGGGTCACCCCCGGCGTGGACGGCGACGCGCCGGCGTACCCGCTGACCTACCCAGGAGGCGCGCGGGACGCCGAGACGCTGCTCGTGCACCCGCGGACCGGACGGGTGCTCGTGGTCTCGAAGTCGGTCTTCGGCGGCACGGTGTACGTCGCCCCGCGGACCCTGCGCGAGGGCAGGGCGAACCGGCTCGCCGAGCTCGCCCGCGTGCCCGGCCTCGTCACCGACGGGTCGTTCCTCCCGGACGGTCGTCACGTGGTGCTGCGCACCTACGCCACCGCGTCGGTCTACACCTACCCGGGCTTCGAGCGGCTCGGCACCGTCCGGCTGCCGTCGCAGCGGCTGGGCGAGTCGATCTCGGTCTCGCGGACGGGCCGGGTGCTCGTCACCTCCGAGGGCCTCGGGGCCGACGTGCTCGCCGTGCGGCTGCCGAGGTTCGCCGACGGCCCGTCGGCCACACCGAGCGGCGCCGCGCCGGCGACCCGGCCGACCTCCGACCGGCCCCGCCCGCAGCCGCCGCGCTCGGCGTGGGACTGGGCCGGGACCGCCCTCGTCGCGCTGGCGGTCGCGGGCCTCGGCTACCTGACGCTCAGAGCCGCTCGACCACGTGGTCCACGCAGGCCGTGAGCGCCTCGACGTCGGCCGGGTCGATCGCCGGGAACATCGCCACCCGCAGCTGGTTGCGGCCGAGCTTGCGGTAGGGCTCGACGTCGACGATCCCGTTGGCCCGCAGCACCTTCGCGACCGCTGCGGCGTCCACCTGGTCGCTGAAGTCGATCGTCCCGATCACCAGCGAGCGCTCCGCCGGGTCGACGACGTACGGCGAGGTGTAGGCCGTCCTCTCGGCCCAGGCGTACAGCCGGCTCGAGCTGTCGGTCGTCCGTCCCACGGCGAAGTCGAGACCGCCCTGCCCGTTGAGCCAGTCGAGCTGCTCGGCCATCAGGAACAGGGTGGCCAGCGACGGGGTGTTGTAGGTCTGGTTCTTGCTGGAGTTGTCGATCGCCGTCGGCAGGTCGAGGAACGCCGGCACCCACCGGTCGCTCGCGCCGATCTCGGCGGCGCGCTCGAGGGCGGCCGGCGACATCACGGCGACGTAGAGGCCGCCGTCGGAGCCGAGGTTCTTCTGCGGGGCGAAGTAGTAGGTGTCCACCTCGCCGATGTCGACGGGCAGGCCGCCGGCAGCGGACGTCGCGTCGACCAGCACGAGCGCGCCGTCGTCCGCGCCGGCCACCCGGCGGACCGGGGCCATCACGCCGGTCGAGGTCTCGTTGTGCGCCCAGGCGTAGACGTCGACGCCCGCTTCGGCATACGCCTCGGGCCGGGTGCCGGTCGCCGACGTCACGACGGTCGGCTCGCCGAGGAACGGCGCGTCCTTCGCCGCCGTCGCGAACTTCGAGGAGAACTCGCCGAACGAGAGGTGCTGGCTGCGCTCGCGGATCAGGCCGAAGGTCGCGACGTCCCAGAACGCGGTGGCGCCGCCGTTGCCGAGCACCACCTCGTAGCCGTCGGGCAGCCCGAAGAGGGCGGACACGCCCTCGCGGACCCGGCCGACGAGGCTCTTCACCGGCGCCTGCCGGTGGGAGGTGCCGAGCAGGGAGGTCCCGGTCGCGGCGAGCGCCCGGAGCGCCTCGAGCCGGACCTTGGAGGGGCCCGCGCCGAAGCGGCCGTCGGCGGGCAGGAGGTGGTCGGGAAGGATGATGCTGTCGGTCACGGACTGCTTCCTCGGGTGCGTCGAGAGGGCGGACCTGACCCCGTTGTCAGTGTCGTCGGGGGTGCGTGCCGACCTATCCTGTCACCCGCAGAGACAGCACCGACGGACGGGGACGCATGATGAGCAGCCAGCCACCGAGCCACGAGCCGGGCGCGAGCGACCCGCACGCCGGCCGGCGGACGGCGTTCCGCGTGCTCGGGGTGGCGCTCACCGTGCTCGGCGTCGGCTGCCTGCTCGTGGCGCTGATGGACCTCTTCGGCGCCGTCAGCTCCGACGACCTGGACGCCTCGCCGACGAAGTTCTGGCTGGCCTTCGTCGGTATCCCGCTGATCGCCGTCGGCGGCTGGCTCCTGCAGGCCGGGTTCGGCGGAGCGATGGCGTCCTACGCCGCGGCCGAGGCGGCGCCGGCCCTGCGCACGGCGGGTGAGGCGCTCGGCACCCGCCCCGAGGCAGCCTCCTCCTCCTGCCCCCGGTGCGGTCACCGCACCGGCGTCGGGGCCCGCTTCTGCGAGGGCTGCGGCACGCCGCTGGGCAGCGCGTGAGGCTCACGCTGCGGCAGGTGCCCTTCTCCGACACGGGCGTGCAGGCCCTCGTCGAGGCGGTCCAGGCCGAGTACGTCGTGCTCTACGGCAGCCCCGACGAGGCTCCGCTCGAGGAGGGCGTGTTCGACCCCCCGAGCGGCGCGTTCTTCCTCGGCGAGGTCGACGGCCTCCCGGTCGCGATGGGGGGCTGGCGGCGGCGGTCCGACGTACGCCCCTTCGGGCTGCGGCAGGCCGCCGAGATCAAGCGGATGTACGTCGCGCCGGGCGCGCGCCGCCGCGGGTTCTCCCGCCTGGTGCTCGCCCACCTCGAGGCGACCGCCCGCGAGGCCGGGGCCGACGTCATGGTGCTGGAGACCGGGACCGCGCAGCCGGAGGCGATCGCGCTCTACGAGTCCAGCGGCTACACGCTGGTCGAGTCGTTCGGGCACTACACCTGGTCGCCGCAGCAGCGCTGCTTCGGCAAGCCGCTGACCTGACCAGGCCGGGCGTCGCGGCGCGCCGCGCGCCGGGCCGCCGGGCCGCCGGGGTCAGCCGGCGGGGCTCGGCTCGCCGGCGGTCGTCGCCGACCCGACCGAGTCGTGGATCGCGAACACCGTGTCGAGGCCGGTGATCCGGAACACCTTGAGCAGCGACTCGGACGTGCAGACCAGCGACAGCGAGCCGTTGAGCGCCAGCGCGCGTCGGCGGCCGCCGATCAGGGCGCCGAGCCCGGTGGACTCGAGGAAGTCGACGTCGAGCAGGTCGACCACGACGTGCACGTCGCCGGCGACCAGCGCATCGGTGATCGCGTCCTTGAGCTGCGGCCCGGTGGCGTAGTCGACCTCGCCGTGCGGGCTCAGCACGACGTGACCGTCGCGGTGCGTGGTGTCGATGGGCAGGTGCATGCTTCGGGGCCTCGCGGATCCGGGGTGGAGAGGGGCGCGCTGCGGTGCTGAACGGGCCCGGGCGATCCTCGCACACGCCCCGGAGCCGCCCGGGCTCCGGTGCTCAGGCCCAGGCGCCGTCGTACCCCTCGACGTCGCCGGCGGGCCGCGCCGGCGGGCCGGTATAGACCGCGGACGGCCGGATCAGCCGCCCGGTGCGCTTCTGCTCGAGGATGTGCGCCGACCAGCCGCCGGTGCGCGCGCAGGTGAACATCGAGGTGAACATCGGCGGCGGCACCTCGGCGAAGTCGAGCACGATCGCGGCCCAGAACTCCACGTTGGTCTCGAGCACCCGGTCGGGACGCCGCTCGCGCAGCTCGGCCAGGGCGGCCTTCTCCAGTGCCTCGGCCACCTCGTAGCGCGGGGCCGAGAGCTCCTTCGCGGTCCGCCGCAGCACCCGCGCGCGGGGGTCCTCGGCGCGGTAGACGCGGTGCCCGAACCCCATCAGCCGCTCTCCGGAGTCGAGCAGCCCCTTGACGTACGACGACGCGTCGCCGCGCCTCTCGACCTCCTCGATCATGTGCAGCACGCGTGAGGGGGCGCCACCGTGCAGCGGGCCGCTCATCGCGCCGATCGCGCCGGAGAACGCGGCCGCGACGTCGGCGCCGGTCGAGGTGATCACCCGCGCGGTGAACGTCGAGGCGTTCATGCCGTGCTCGGCCGCGGAGCTCCAGTAGGCATCGATCGCCTTGACGTGGGCCGGGTCCGCCTCGCCCTTCCAGCGGATCATGAACCGCTCGGCGAGCGTGGTGCCCTGGTCGATGTCGCGCTGGGAGACGACCGGCTGCTGGCCCCGGGCGGCCTGCGCGGCGTAGGAGAGCACCATCACCGCCACCCGGCTGAGGTCGGCGCGCGCCTGGGCGTCGTCGATGTCGTAGGTCTGCCGGAAGCCGAACGCGGGCGCCAGCATGGCGATCGCGGCCTGCACGTCGACCCGGATGTCGCCGGTGTGCACCGGGATGGTGTGCGCCTCGGCGGGGGGGAGGCCAGGCTGGTAGGTGCCGTCGACGAGCAGGCCCCAGACGTTCTCGAACGGCACGTGGCCGACGATGTCCTCGATGTCGACGCCGCGGTAGCGAAGGGCCGATCCCTCCTTGTCCGGCTCGGCGATCTCGGTCGCGAAGGCGACCACGCCCTCCAAGCCGTGCTGGACCTCGCTCATGTCGGCTCCCTGTGCTGGTGTCGGTGCTGCCGCCTCATCATGCCCACTCGGGCCGGCGGCGTCACGACCGGGCCGGACCGTGGTCAGGTCCGGAGGGGCACGCCGAGGCCGTCGCCGGGGGTCTGGGTAGGTTCGAGGACATGAGCGAGCACGCACACGACCTCGGCCGGCTCCGTCGCGAGTACGGCGACCGCGGGCTCGACCTGCCGGACCTGGCCGACGACCCGGTCTCGATGTTCGACAGGTGGTTCGACGACACCGTGGCCGCCGGGCTGCACGAGCCCAACGCGATGGTGGTGTCCACCGTCGGGGCCGACGGCCGGCCCTCGAGCCGGATGGTGCTGCTCAAGGGCTTCGACGAGCGCGGCTTCGTGTTCTACACCAACCTCGCCTCGCGCAAGGGCCAGGATGTCGACGCGAACCCCGCGGTGGCGCTGCTGTTCCCCTGGCACGACCTGCAGCGCCAGGTCCGGGTCGAGGGCATGGCCTCGCGGGTCCCGGCGGAGGAGACCGAGGCCTACTTCGCGAGCCGACCCCGCGAGTCGCAGCTCGGCGCGTGGGCGTCCCCGCAGTCGCAGGTCGTCTCCTCGCGCGGCGCCCTCGACGAGCGGTACGGCGGCGTGCTGGCCCAGTTCGCCGACGTGGACGACGTACCCGTCCCGCCGACGTGGGGCGGCCTGCTCGTGCGCCCGGAGGTCGTGGAGTTCTGGCAGGGCCGCAAGGGGCGGCTGCACGACCGGCTGGTCTACCGGCGCCCCGGCGAGCCTGCCGAGCCCGACGACGCCGGCTGGACGGTGCAGCGGCTCGCGCCCTAGGGCGAGACTTCTGCATTCTGCAACCGAAAACCACTTGTGAGTGAGTGCTCACTCACTTAGCATGGCGACGTGATCTCGCCGCGCCACCCGCTCGCCCCGCTGACGCCGCCGGCCCGGCGGACCGGCCGCGCCGCGCCGATGGCTCCCGACGAGCGCCGGCGCGCGATCATCGGCGTCGTGGTCGACCTGCTGCTCGAGCAGGGCCCGGCCGTGACCACCAAGCAGATCGCCGAGGCGGCCGGCATCGCCGAGGGCACGATCTTCCGCGTCTTCGACGACAAGCCCGCCCTGCTCACCGCGGCGGCCGAGGAGATCCTCAACCCCACCGACGGCCGCACCGAGCTCGCGACCGCGCTCGAGGGGCTCAGCGACCTGCGGCCCCGCGTGCTCGTCACCATCGAGCTGCTGCAGGCCCGCTCCGAGCGGGTGATGGCGGTGATGATGGCGCTGCGCGAGGTCTGGATGACCCAGCGGCACGACCACCGCCCCGACCACGCCCGCGGCGGCCCGCCGCAGTTCATGGTCGACGCGCAGCGGGCCCTGCTCGAACGGCTCGTGGAGGTCTTCGAGCCGCACCGCGACGAGCTCTCCGTCGAGCCCCGCACCGCCGCCCTCCTGCTGCGCACCCTCGTCCTCGGCGCCCGCCACCCGGGCGCCGGCCAGGACGCCACGCTCACCCCCGACCAGATCGCCGACTGCCTGCTCGACGGCGTCCGCGCCCGCGACCCCCTCCCCGACACGACCCAGACCCCCTGGGAGACCACTGACATGCTGCTCCGCGTCCTCCGGCTGCACCTCGCGCCGTACAAGCCCCAGCTCGGGGTCGTCGTCCTGCTCCAGTTCGTCGGGACGATGGCCGCGCTGTTCCTGCCCAGCCTCAACGCCGACATCATCGACAAGGGCGTCGCGCGCCGGCGACACCGGCTACATCGTCCGCACCGGCGGCGTGATGCTCGTGGTCTCGCTGCTCCAGATCCTGTGCAGCGCCGGCGCGGTGTACTTCGGCGCGCGGACCGCGATGGCCTTCGGGCGCGACCTGCGCTCGGCGCTGTTCCACCGGGTCGGCGCCTTCTCGAGCCGCGAGGTGTACGCAGCTCGGCGCGCCCTCGCTCATCACCCGCAACACCAACGACGTGCAGCAGGTGCAGATGCTCGTGCTGATGACCTGCACGATGATGGTCGCCGCGCCGATCATGATGGTCGGCGGCGTGCTGATGGCGATGCGCGAGGACATCGGGCTGTCCTGGCTGCTGGCCGTCTGCGTGCCGGCGCTGATGCTCGCGGTCGCCTTCGATCATCAGCCGGATGGTGCCCGGCTTCCGGCTGATGCAGAAGCGCATCGACGGCGTGAACCGCATCCTGCGCGAGCAGATCACCGGCATCCGCGTGGTGCGCGCGTTCGTGCGCGAGCCCTTCGAGACCAGGCGGTTCGGCTCCGCCAACGACGACCTCACCGCCGTCGCGCTCACCACCGGCCGCTGGATGGCCACGATGTTCCCGACGGTGATGCTGATCATGAACTTCTCCAGCGTCGCCGTGCTGTGGTTCGGCGGTCACCGCGTCGACGACGGGTCGATGCAGATCGGCGCGCTGACGGCGTTCCTGTCCTACCTCATGCAGATCCTGATGTCGGTGATGATGGCGACCTTCATGCTGATCATGGTTCCGCGGGCCTCGGTCTGCGCCGATCGGATCGCGGAGGTCCTCGACACCGAGTCGTCGGTGGTCCTGCCCGAGGAACCGGTCACCGAGCTCGACGGCTCGGGCGAGCTCGAGTTCCGCGGCGTCGAGTTCACCTACCCCGGTGCGGACGCGCCGGTGCTGCGCGACCTCTCCTTCCGGGCCCGCCCCGGCGAGACGACCGCCATCATCGGCTCGACCGGCGCCGGCAAGACCACCCTGGTCAGCCTGGTCCCGCGGCTGTTCGACGTCACCGGCGGCGAGGTGTACGTCGACGGGGTCGACGTACGCCGACCTGCGAGCCCGACGTCCTCTGGAGCCGCATCGGACTCGTGCCGCAGAAGGCGTTCCTGTTCTCCGGGACCGTCGCGAGCAACCTGCGCTACGGCAAGCCGGACGCCACCGAGGAGGAGATGTGGCGCGCGCTCGAGATCGCGCAGGCGCGCGACTTCGTGGAGGCGATGCCCGAGGGGCTCGACGCGCCGATCACCCAGGGCGGCACGAACGTGTCGGGTGGGCAGCGGCAGCGCCTCGCGATCGCCCGGGTGGTGATCCGCGAGCCCGAGGTGTACCTCTTCGACGACTCGTTCTCGGCGCTCGACCTCGCCACCGACGCGCGGCTGCGGGCCGCGCTCGCGCCGGTCACGACCGAGGCGACGGTGGTCATCGTGGCCCAGCGGGTCTCCACGATCATCGACGCCGACCAGATCCTGGTGCTCGAGGACGGCGAGGTCGTCGGGCGCGGTCGCCACGACGAGCTGCTCGCGACCTGCGAGACCTACCAGGAGATCGTCCAGTCCCAGCTCACGGCGGAGGCAGCGGCATGAGTGGCACCCAGGGCGGGCCCACCCCCACGAACGGCGGCCCGGCGCGCGCCGGCGGCCCCGCCGGCGGCGGGCAGCTCAAGGAGACCGAGCGGGTCCAGGCCGGCCCCGGCCCGGGGCGCGGTCCCTTCGGCGGCGGCATGGTCGGACAGAAGTCGCTCGACTTCGGGCCGTCCGCACGGCGCCTCGTCGCGCGGATGCGACCCGAGCGCGGCGGGGCGGTCACCGTCGTGCTGCTCGGCGTGGTCAGCGTCGCGCTCACCGTGGTCGGGCCGAAGATCCTCGGCCACGCCACCGACCTGATCTTCGCCGGGCTGTTCGGCCGGCGCCTCGAGGGCACCACCAAGGCCGAGGCGGTGGCCGGGCTGCGGGCCCAGGGCGACGGCACCCTGGCCGACATGCTGTCCCGGATGGACGTCGTGCCGGGGCAGGGCGTCGACTTCACCGCCGTCGGGAACGTCCTGATGCTGGTGCTCGCGATCTACCTCGCCGCGTCGGTGCTGTCGTGGCTGCAGGGCTACATCCTCAACGGCGTCGTGCAGGGCACCGTGCGCCGGATGCGCGCCGACGTCGAGGAGAAGATCAACCGCCTGCCCCTGTCGTACTTCGACCGGCAGCCGCGCGGCGAGCTGCTCTCGCGCGTCACCAACGACATCGACAACGTCAGCCAGACCCTCCAGCAGACGATGAGCCAGCTGCTCGTCTCGCTGCTCACGGTCGTCGGCGTGCTGGCGATGATGTTCTCGATCTCGCCGACGCTGGCGCTGGTCGCGCTGGTCACGGTGCCGATCACGATGGTGGTCAGCGGTCAGATCATGAAGCGCTCCCAGGGCATGTTCATCACCCAGTGGCGCCGTACCGGAACTCTCAACGCGCACATCGAGGAGACCTTCACCGGGCACGCGCTGGTCAAGGTGTTCGGACGTCAGGCCGAGGTGGAGCGGGCCTTCGAGGAGGAGAACGACAAGCTCTTCGCGGCCAGCTTCGGGGCGCAGTTCGTGTCCGGGCTGATCATGCCGGTGATGATGTTCATCGGGAACCTCAACTACGTCGTGATCGCCGTGCTCGGCGGGCTGCGGGTGGCGAGCGGGACGATGAGCCTCGGGGACGTGCAGGCGTTCATCCAGTACTCCCGCCAGTTCACCCAGCCCCTCACCCAGGTCGCCTCGATGGTGAACCTCCTCCAGTCCGGCGTCGCCTCCGCCGAGCGGGTCTTCGAGCTGCTCGACGCCGAGGAGGAGCCGGCCGAGGAGACCGCCGCCCTCGCGACCGGCGGCCGCGGCGAGGTGGCGTTCGAGAACGTGTCGTTCCGCTACGCCGAGGACCAGCCGCTCATCGACGACCTGTCCCTGGTCGCGCGGCCGGGCCAGACCGTCGCCATCGTCGGCCCGACCGGCGCCGGCAAGACCACGCTGGTCAACCTGATCATGCGGTTCTACGACGTCCGCGCCGGCCGGATCACCCTCGACGGCGTGGACATCGCGAGCATGCGGCGCGCCGACCTGCGCGGCCGGACCGGGATGGTGCTGCAGGACACCTGGCTGTTCGAGGGCACCATCCGCGACAACATCGCCTACGGCCGCCCCGACGCCTCGGAGGAGGAGATCCTCGAGGCCGCCCAGGCGACCTTCGTGGACCGCTTCGTGCACAACCTGCCGGACGGCTACGACACCGTGATCGACGAGGACGGCAGCAACATCAGCGCCGGCGAGCGCCAGCTCGTCACGATCGCCCGCGCGTTCCTGGCCGACCCGGCGCTGCTGATCCTGGACGAGGCGACCAGCTCGGTCGACACCCGCACCGAGCTGCTCCTCCAGCACGCGATGGCCGCCCTGCGGACCGACCGGACGAGCTTCGTGATCGCGCACCGGCTCTCCACGATCCGCGACGCCGACCTGATCCTGGTGATGGAGCACGGCGCGATCGTCGAGCAGGGCACCCACGAGGAGCTCCTGGCCCGCGACGGCGCCTACGCCGCGCTCTACAACGCGCAGTTCCGCGCCGCCGCCGACCGACGCCGCCGTCCCCGGTGCGCCGGCCGGCTCCGAGGCCCTCGTCTGAGGGGGGTCTTGGCGGTGGGCCCGTTTACCAGGTGATGCAGGAAAACGGCCGCTCCCCATGGTGAAAAGTCCATGGGGAGCGGCCGTTTTCCGTGGGGAGTCGCGGCCCGGCGTACCTCCCCAGGAGAACTGCCGCCTCCTACGGCGTGCACGCCTGGGCAGGCGAACGATGACCAGGGGACCCTGGAAATCGTGGGGCGGGCGTGGCAGTCGGGGCGGATGTGCGTACGCCGGCCGGGTCGACGTGCGTACGCCGGCCGGGTCGACGTGCGTACGCCGGCCGGGTCGATGTGCGTACGCCGGCCGGGTCGACGTGCGTACGCCGGCCGGGTCGACGTGAGCCCCGGCGCGAACGTGATCGCCGCGCCGGTGGCGGGCCGGCGTACATCCCCAGGAGAACTGCTGCTTCCCACGGTCTGCACGCCTGGGGAGGCGATCGATTACCAGGGGACCCTGGTAATCGTGGGACGCGCGGGACGGACCCACCCACCCCCGGACATGCAGACGGCCCGTGGGCGTTGCGGATCTTGTCCGCTCTCCGGTCGGATGATGTCCGGAGCGCCCACGGGCCGGGTGACTGCTTGGAAATACCAGCGCGCACTGCTCAATCAGCGTGGCTGGCGGGTGCGCTGCTAGCGAGCAGCCACCTCACGAATCCGTGAAGAATGCACTTCCGGACCACCTCCTTTCCCGTGTGCGACAACCGTACGTCCGCACCCCGGGCCCGACAAGACATTTCTCCTCCAGCGGACACCGGCCGCCCCGGACGCCCGAGGACCACGGGTCACCCCAGGGCAGCCTTGATCTCCGTCTTCAGCACCTTGCCGACCTTCGAGCGCGGCAGGTCGTCCCACACCTCGACCTGCTTGGGCGCCTTCACGCTGCCGATCCGGGCCTTCACGAACGCGGTCACCTCGGCCGGGTCCACGGACACGCCGGGCCGCAGCTGGAGTACGGCGGTCACCCGCTCGCCCCACCTGTCGTCGGGCAGCCCGACCACGGCGCAGTCCTGCACGGCCGGGTGCGCCATCAGGGCCTGCTCGACCTCGGTGGAGTAGACGTTGAAGCCGCCCGTGATCACCATGTCCTTGGCCCGGTCGACGATGAACAGGTAGCCGTCGTCGTCGAGGTAGCCGATGTCACCGGTGTGGTGCCACCCGAACCGCGACGCCTCCGCCGTCGCCTCCGGGTCCCGGTGGTAGCCCGCCATCACCAGCGGCCCGCGTACGACGATCTCGCCGCGCTCGCCCCGGGGGACGAGCGACCCGTCCTCGGCCATGATCGCCACGGTGACCAGGGGCGAGGGCCGCCCCGCCGACGACAGCCGTTCCGTGGCGACGCTGCCGTCGGGACGGAAGTGGTCGCGCGGCGCCATCGTCGAGACCATCATCGGCGCCTCGGTCTGGCCGAACAGCTGCGCCATCACCGGCCCGATCCGGGTCAGCGCCTCCTCCAGCCGGCTCGCGGACATCGGCGCGGCGCCGTACCAGAAGCACTGCAGGGACGAGAGGTCCGTGCGGTCGAGGGCCTCGTGCGCGAGCACCATGTAGATCAGCGTCGGCGGCAGGAACGTGTGCGTGACCCGGTGCTCGCTCGACGAGTCGCAGGAACGCCCCGACGTCGGGTGCGCGCATCACGACGACCTCGCCGCCCGAGGCGAGCACCGGGAAGCACAGCACGCCGGCGGCGTGGGTCAGCGGCGCCAGCGCGAGGTAGACCGGGCGGCCCTCGAACGGGTAGCCGATCAGCGTCAGCGCCGTCATCGTCTCGAGGTTGTGCGCCGGTCAGCACCACCCCCTTGGGCCGTCCGGTCGTGCCGCCGGTGCCGACGATCATCGCCACGTCGTCGACCGGCTGCAGGTCCACCTCCGCGGGCGGGACGACCCCGGCGACGCCCGGGGTCGGCGGCGTCGCCGAGGAAGTCGTCCCAGCCGAGCGCCCCGTCGGCGGACCCGTCGAGGCAGACCAGGGTGGTGAGCTTCGGGCAGGTCGCCGCGGATCCGCTCGACCAGCGGCGCGAACGCGGCCTGGAAGACCAGGGCGGTGCAGTCGAAGAGGTCGAGCAGCTCGCGGTTCTCGGCCGCCTCGTTGCGCGGGTTGACCGGGCACCAGACCGCGCCCGCCCGGCTGATCCCGAACACGCAGGTGAACGCGACCGGGTCGTTGGCCGACAGGATCGCCACCTTGTCGCCCGGTCGCACGCCGTGCCGCACCAGCGCCGCGGCCACCCGCGAGGACAGCGCGACCACGTCGGCGTACGAGCTCGAGACCCCGTCGGTGGTCAGGCAGGGCGCGTCGGGGGACAGCGACGCGCCCTTGTCGAGGTAGTCGACCAGGCGCACCGCCTCAGCCCTCGACGGTCAGCACGGGCTCCGAGACCAGCCCGAAGCTGCGCAGCACGCCCAGCAGCTCGCGGTGCCCGAAGGCCTGGCACCCCGACGCGAAGCCCGCGCGCAGCGGCGCCTGCTGGAGCAGGGAGTACGCCGCGTACGCCTGCAGCAGGCCGGTCTGCTTGTAGTTCTGGTTGCCGTGGATCACGCAGTGCGCCCGCCCGAGGGGACCCGAGGCGTGCACGGAGTCGAGCGACTTGTTCAGCCGCGGGTTCTCGCGCGGCGGCATCTCGTTCATCACCTGCGACGCCGTGGCGGTCAGCGCCGCGTAGCGCTCGTCGGGCTCCATGTCCTTGGTCGCCTCGATGGCCGCGCCGACGATCTGCGGCACCCCGAGCATCAGCGGCTTGTTGAACACCCCGCCGAGCACCTTCACGTTGGCGACCCGCGGGTCCCGGCGGAACCACACCGGGTGCGACGTGCCGCCCCACGGCAGGGCGAGGGCGAGCTCGTGCTGTCCGGGTATGGCGAGCTGGTAGAGGCCCGCCTCCGGGTCCCACGGGACGTACTGGTTCTGCTCGAGGTAGAACGCGCCGGCCAGGGCGGCGTTGACCAGGATCGTCAGGGTGGACGCGATCGTCGGGCTGCCGCCCCAGAACACCGCGATGTCGAGCGTGTCGAGCCCCGGCCGCTCCAGGCACAGCTGGGCGGCGATCTCGCCGGTGGTGTACATCTGCGCGACGCCCGGCGACAGCAGCAGCCCCTGCGGCGGCGAAGTCGGCGCCGTACTCCTCGTCGCAGGTGACCAGCCAGTCCTGCTCGCCGGTGGTGTCGAGGTAGTGCGTGCCGGCCGCCAGCGCGGCCTGGACGACCTCGGGGCCGTGCGTGCTGAACGGGCCGACGGTGTTGCACACGACCGACGCGCCGCTGAGCAGCTCGGTGAGCGCGGGCACGGTGTGCTCGACCTCGACGACGTCGTGGAGCACGTCGGCCATGCCGGGGATCCGGTCGACGACCTCCTGCACCTTGTCCTTGTCGCGGCCGGCCGCGACGAAGGGGACGTGGTACTCGCGGAGGTACTCGCAGATCAGCCGGCCGGTGTAGCCGGAGGCGCCGTAGACGACGACGGGCTTGTCACTCATGGGTGTCCTTTCGGGGGAGGGGTGGGCTCACATGCCCATGCCGCCGTCGACGGCCAGGCCGGCGCCGGTGATGAACCTCGCGGCGTCGGAGGCCAGGAAGACCACGGCGTCGGCCATGTCCGAGACCTCGCCGAGGCGGCCGGAGGGGGTCAGGTCGATGACCGCGCCGACGGCCTCCTCGGGCGAGCCGAACAGCCCGATCCGGGCCACGTCGTTCGCCAGCCCGGCACCCATCGCGGTCGGCACGAGACCGGGGTAGATGCAGTTGACCCGGACGCCGTAGCCGAGCTTGCCGGACTCCATGGCGGCCACCCGGGTGAGCCGGTCGACGCCGGACTTGGTGGCCGAGTAGACCGCGATGCCGGGGAAGGCGATCGTGGCCGCGACCGACGCGACGTTGACGACCGCGCCGCCCTGTCCGGCCGGGCCGCCGGGCCGCATGGTCCGGAACGCGTGCTTGAGGCCCAGCGACGTGCCGAGCAGGTTGACCTCGAGCTGGCGGCGGACCTGGTCGGGGTCGAGGTCGACGATCAGGCTGGTGATCTCGATGCCGGCGTTGTTGACCAGGATGTCGAGGCCGCCGAGCAGGGCGGTCGCCTCGGCGACGGCGGCCTCCCAGCTCGCGTCGTCGGTGACGTCGAGGCGCACGAACCCGTGCCCCTCGCCCAGGGACTCGGCGACCTTGGCGCCGAGGTCCTCCTGCAGGTCGGCGACGACCACCTGCGCACCGGCCGCGGCGAGCGCGTGCGCCATCCCCTCGCCGAGACCCTGGGCGCCTCCCGTCACCAGGGCCTTGCGTCCGGTCAGGTCCGTCTGGGTCATGCGTGCTCCTCGGGTCTGTGGCGGCCGTCACACGACGGCTTGACGAGTGTCAAGACATCGCTGGACACTTGTCAAGAGATCGCTGGACAATTGTCAGGACCTCCGGGCGGCCGGGGTGCGACCTCCTAGACTGGACCGGTCACGAGCGAGGAGGTGGGCTGTGGGAGCCAGCGCGACGCGCGAGCGGGGCCGGCCCGCCGACAGGTACGACGAGCGCCGCAACCAGCTCGCAGAGTCCGCCCTGACCACGCTGGGCGAGCTCGGCTACGCGCGCGCCAGCCTGCGGGAGATCGCGAACAACTCGGAGTTCTCGCACGGCGTCGTGCACTACTACTTCCGCGACAAGCTCGAGCTGATCGTCTACTGCGTGCGCCACTACAAGGCCCGCTGCGTGCACAGGTACGACGACGTGGTGGCCGACGCCGCGTCCCCCGAGGACCTCGTCGAGGGCTTCGCGGCCACCCTGCGGGCGACCCTGCGCGACGAGGCGCCGATGCACCGGCTGTGGTACGACCTCCGCTCGCAGATCGATGTTCGAGGAGAGCCTGCGCGAGGCGGTCACGATGATCGACCGCACGCTGGAGGACATGATCTGGCGGATCGTGTCGCGCTACGCCGAGCTCGCCGGGCGCGCACCCGTGGCCGGGTCGGCGGCGACGTACGCCATGCTCGACGGGCTCTTCCAGCAGGCGCTGCTCGCCCATGCCGACGGCGAGGACGCCGCCCTGGACACGCTGACCGCGCAGGTGCACGCCCTGATGCCGCTGATGCTGCGCGCCTGAGCGCGACCCCACTCCCTGCCCGGCCGTCAGGACCCGGGTGACACAGTGGCCGCGTGAGCCCGGACCCCGCCGTCGACCGACGGCGCTCGCGCTGGCGCTCGGTGGTCACCGACATCCGCCCGCTGCAGGTCTCCCCGCCGTACCGCCGCCTCTTCTTCGGCAACACCGTGGCCCAGCTCGGGCAGCAGATGACCAACGTGGCCGTCGCGATCCAGGTCTACTCGCTGACCCGCTCGTCGTTCTACGTCGGCCTGGTCGGCGTGTTCGCGCTCGTCCCGCTCGTCGCGCTCGGGCTGTACGGCGGCGCCATCGCCGACGCGGTGGACCGGCGCACCCTCGCGCTGGTCGCCAGCGCCGGGCTCTGGGCGGTCTCCCTGGCCCTGGCCGTGCAGGCCTACCTCGGCGTCGGCTCGGTGTGGCTGCTCTACGGGTGCATCGCGGTGCAGTCGGGCTTCTACGCGGTCAACAACCCGGCGCGCAGCGCGATGGTGCCACGGCTGCTCGACAAGGAGCTGCTGCCCGCGGCGGCCGCGCTCAACATGGCGTCGTTCAACCTCGGCTTCACGTTCGGCCCGATGCTCGGCGCGCTCGCGATCAAGTGGCAGGGGCTCGGCGCGGCGTACACCGTCGACGTGCTGACCTTCTCGGCCGCCTACTACGCGCTGGTCCGGATGCCGCGGATGCCGCCGCTCGAGAACAGCCCGCGCGCCGGTCTCCGGTCGGTGGTCGACGGGCTGGCCTTCCTGCGCCGCTCGCCCAACCTGCGGATGACGTTCGTCGTCGACCTCTGCGCGATGGTGCTCGCCCAGCCGCGGGCGCTGTTCCCGGCGCTCGCCTACAAGGTGTACGGCGGCGGGGCGGGCGTCGTGGGGCTGCTCCAGTCGGCGCCCGCCGCCGGCGCGGTGCTGGCGTTCCTGTTCTCCGGCTGGGTCAGCCGGGTGCGCCTGCAGGGCGTGGCGATCGTCGTCGCGATCGTGGCGTACGGCGTCGCGGTCGGCGGCGTCGGGCTGACCGACGTGCTCTGGCTCGGCGTGGTGTTCCTGGCGCTGTCGGGCGCCGCGGACATGGTCAGCGCGGCGTACCGCTCGACGATCCTGCAGGTCGCCGCCCCCGACCAGCTGCGGGGGCGGCTCCAGGGCGTCTTCATCGTGGTCGTCGCGGGCGGCCCCCGCGCCGGCGACTTCCTGGCCGGCACGGTCGCGAGCTCGACGGGGGAGCGGGTCGCGCTGGTGCTCGGCGGCACGGCCTGCGTGGTCGGGGTGCTGAGCGCAGCCCTTCTGCAGCGTCGCTTCCTCGCCTACGACGCCCGCGACCCCCAGGCCTGACCCGCATCCGGGTCGCGGGTCCGCCGGGGACGTGGGCGGGGTCACGTCTCGTCGACGAGATAAACATGGTTGCAACACGCAATCAATGGGTACTGTGGGTGAGTACCCGACACGGAAGCGCGGAGAACCGCAGACATGGCGCACACCACCAGCACGTCCACCCCAGGCAAGCACGCGGCCCACCCCTCGGAGGCGGGCCGTCACCTCGCCGACCGGCAGCGGCGCGAGGCCGTCGCGACCCCGACGGACGCCCCGAGCCACGGCGCCCACGTGGCCGACGTACCCACCGACGCCCCGACGGGCTCGGCCGACCGCGCGCCGTCCCGCGCGGTCGCCGCTCCTCCCGCCCCTCCCGCCGCGACGGCCGCGCCGGCGCGCACCCACGAGCCGGACGACGAGCCGATGTCGCACCGCGAGGTGCTCGAGGCGCTGTCCGGGCTGCTGCTCGGCCTGTTCGTCGCGATGCTCTCCTCCACGGTGGTGTCCAACGCGCTGCCGCGGATCGTCGCCGACCTCGAGGGCAGCGAGTCGGGCTACACGTGGGTCGTGGTGGCGACGCTGCTGACGATGACCGCGTCGACTCCGCTGTGGGGCAAGCTGTCGGACCTGTTCAGCAAGAAGCTGCTCGTCCAGAGCGCGCTGGTGATCTACGCGATCGGCTCGCTGGCGGCCGGCTTCGCGCCGAGCATGGGCGCCCTGATCGGGGCGCGCGCCGTGCAGGGCCTCGGTGTCGGTGGCCTGACCGCGCTGGTGCAGGTCGTGATCGCCTCGATCGTCAGCCCGCGCGAGCGCGGCCGCTACTCCGGCTACATCGGCGCGGTGTTCGCGCTCGCGACGGTGAGCGGACCGCTCATCGGTGGCGTGATCGTGGACTCGTCCTTCGGCTGGCGGGGCTGCTTCTTCGTGGGCCTGCCCGTCGCCGCCCTCGCGTTCGCGGTGCTGCAGAAGACGCTGCACGTGAAGACCGTCAAGCGCGAGGTCAGCATCGACTTCCTGGGTGCCGCCCTGATCGCCGGTGGCGTGTCCACGCTGCTGATCTGGGTCTCGCTGGCGGGCCACGACTTCGCGTGGGGCTCGGCCACCACCGCGTGGATGGTCGGCCTCGGCGTCGCGCTCCTGGTCGCCGCGGTCCTCGTCGAGCTGCGCGCCAAGGAGCCGATCATCCCGCTGCGACTGTTCCGCGACCGCACGACGAGCCTCGCGACCTTCGCCTCGGTCATGATCGGCCTGGCGATGTTCGGCGCGACCGTCTACCTCTCGCAGTACTTCCAGATCGCGCACGCGATGAGCCCGACCCACGCCGGCCTGATGTCGATCGCGATGGTCGGCGGCCTGCTCGTGTCCAGCATCGGCACCGGGCGGATCATCAGCCGCACCGGGCGGTGGAAGAAGTTCCTGGTCGGCGGGCTGGTGCTCGTGATCGTCGGCCTGTTCCTGCTGAGCACGATCGACGAGAAGACCAGCCTGGTCCGCGTCGGCGCGTTCATGGCCGTGCTCGGACTCGGCCTCGGTGCGACGATGCAGAACCTCGTCCTCGCCGTGCAGAACAACACCGCCCAGCGCGACATGGGCGCCGCGAGCTCGGTCGTCGCGTTCTTCCGCTCGATGGGCGGCTCGATCGGCGTCTCCGTGCTCGGCGCGGCGCTGAGCCACCAGGTCACCACGCAGGTCGCGTCCGGCCTCGCGGCGATCGGCGTCGACGCGAGCGCCGCCGGCCCGAGCGGCGCGGCGATCCCGGACATGTCCACGCTGCCGGCGCCGGTGCGCGCGGTCTTCGAGTCGGCGTTCGGTGACGCGACCGGTCACCTGTTCCTGCTGGCCGCCCCGTGCGCCGTGGTCGCCCTGGTCGCCGTGCTCTTCATCCGCGAGGTGCCGCTGCGCACCACGATCGAGCGCGAGGACGAGGTCCCCGCCGAGGAGCCGGCCCCCGTCGAGCCGGGTGCCCGTGTGGGCGCCCTGGCCCGGCGGGCCGACTGAGCCGGGCCACGGCGGGCAGTGCCCGCAGTGGCCGGCAGTGCCCGGCTAGCGTCGCTGCCGGGCGCGGTAGGCGGCTGCCTTGGCGCGGTCGCCGCAGCCGGCCATCCCGCACCACCGCCGGCGGTGCCCCCGGGACCTGTCGACGAAGGGCCGGGTGCAGTCCTGGCCCTCGCAGAACCTGAGCAGCGCGTCCGGGTCCTCGAGCAGGTCGGCGAAGGTCCTCGCGACCACGGTGAGCCCGGCGGGGACGTCGCCGGTGCGCCGGACGTTGCCGCCCCGGGTCACGTGGACGGACGGCAGCGCGCCGGCGGCGGTCTCGTTGACGACGGCGAGGTCGCCCGGCCGGAGGGGCGTGCCCTCGGTGCGGGCCACGACGAGCCGGTGGAGCGCCTCGCGCAGCCGGACCGCCCGCTCGAGGTCTCCGGGCCCCACCGCCGGTCGCCGGCCGAGCACGCCTGACTCGACCAGCCACCGGGCGAGGTCGGGCCCGGAGGACAGCTGCTCGAAGGCGGTGCTGTCCCGCTCGGCGAGCGTCCCGACGAGGTCCAGGGCGAGGTTGCCGCCGACGAACGTGAAGGTCACGTCACCACCTTGACAGGTGACGCGGCGGGTAGCAAGAGTGGATCCCGTCACTGGTCAGGACAGTGACGGAGGGAGTCTCGGGATGTCTGTCCGCCCGCTCGCGACGTATGTCGGAGCAGCAACGCTCGCGAGGACGGCGGACGCAGGTGCGGCCGTCGCCGTCGTGCTGCTCACCGTCGACCGCTACCCCACCGCCACGGCGGGTCTCCTCGCCGCCGCGCTCACCGTCCCGCACCTGCTCGGACCGGTCGTCGCCCGGCGCCTCGACGCGGCCCGGGACGGCCGACGGGTGCTCGCGACCGCCTGCGTCGTCTACGGGGCCGCGTTCGGCTCGCTGGCGTGGTCGGCGGGCCACGCCCCGCCGTACGTCCTGGCACTGCAGGTCCTCCTGGCAGGCACAGCCGGTCCGCTCCTGACCGGGGGCCTCAGCAGCCGCCTCACCCCGTTGGCTCGGCCGGACGACCGGGCCCAGGGCCGGGCCCAGGGCTGGGACGCCGTGACCTACGGGATCGCCGGCACGGGTGGACCCGCCCTGGTGGCACTGCTCGCCGGGGTCTGGAGCCCGGCGGCGGCCGTGCGCCTGCTCGGGGCGGCCGCGCTCGTCGCCGCCGCGCTCGTGCTGGTCCTGCCCCGTGAGCGGCAGCGCACCACTCGGGAGGCCTTCTCGGTGCGGGCCGCGCTCGCGCTGGTGGTGCGGCACCCCGTGCTGCGCCGGGTGACGGCGCTGATGGTGGCGGTCGAGCTGGTCGGGGGAGGGCTGGCGGTCCTGGCCGTCGTGCTCGGCGGCGACCGGGGTGTGAGCGGCGCGACCCTGGTCGCGGCGTTCGGCCTCGGCAACCTGGTCGCGTCCGTCGCGGTCACCACCCGCCCGTCGCGCCGGGACCCCGAGAGCCGGGTGCTGGTGTGGGTCGCGGTCGCGGCGGTCGGGTACGTCGCCTGTGCCCTCGTCTCCGGGCCGGTGTGGACGCTGGTCGCCTTCGCGCTGACCGGTGCCGCGAAGGCGCCGTACTTCACGGCGACGCTCGCCGTCCGGTCCCAGAGCTCGCCGGAAGGCGCTCGCGGGCAGGTGTTCGTGACCGTCGCCGGGCTCAAGACCGCTGCGGGCTCGGCCGGTGCCGCCATCGCCGGCACGACCGTCGCGCTGGGACCCGCGACGGTCCTCGCCACCGGCGGACTGGCCCTGACGGCGGCCGCGGCGGCTGCCGCGTGGGCGCGCTCACGCGTGCCGCGCAGGAGCCTGCGCCCGCTCGGCGGTGCGCTGCCGGGGGACCCACGGGACCGAGCCGGCACCGACGTGGCGAGCGTGCCGGACCGGGACGACGACCGCGGCCAGGCAGAGGACCGCGAGCAGGACGAACAGCGCATGGGCGCCCAACAGGGAGCTCAGCCACGGGGCCGCCAGTGAGCCGACCAGCGCTGCCCCGACCATCACGCTGTCGGTGAGACCGAGGATGCCGGCCCGACGGTCGTCCGGGACGGCGTCCTGGATGGTCTCGGTCACGGCGCTCTCGACGTGAACGCTGGCCGCGCCGACCACGGCCAGCGGCGCGAGGGCCCAGGCCACGCCCGGGCCGACGGGCACCACCAGCAGCGCGACGCCGAGGAGCACCAGCCCGAGGCGCGCCCGCGCGTGCGCACTGCTGCCGAGCCACCACAGCAGCGGCGCCCCGAGCGCCCCGAAGCCGAGCAGCCCGGTCGCCAGGCCGTAGCCCGCGCCCCCGTCCCGCCAGCCCAGCGTGGCGAGCGGGAGCAGGGCCAGCGCCACCGCCGAGTCCACGGCGTTGAGCAGCGCGACGGCAGCCACCGAGCGGCGTACGGCGCGGGTGCGGACCGCCGTACCCAGCGGGGACGGTGGGCGCACCCGGCCGGCCGAGCGGACCGCCCGCGGCACCTCGACGGCCGTTGCCAGCAGGGCCGCCACGGCCGCGAGCACGACCGCGGCCGCGGGCACGAGCGCACGGGTCGAGGGGGCGAGCAGCAGACCGCCGACGGCCGGGCCGACCACGAACGAGGCGACCTCGACGGTGACGAGCAGGTTGGTCGCGCGGCGGCAGCCGGCACCGGCCAGCTGGGGCATCGCCGCCGCGATCGCGGGGTAGGCCGGCGTCCCGGCGGCGATCGTCGCGGTGGCGGCGAGCACGGCGGCCAGCAGCCAGCCCTGCCAGACCGCGACCGCGACGACGCACAGCAGCAGCATCCGGGTGACCAGGGTGGCCCGGACCAGGCGGTCGCGGCGGAGCCGGTCGGCGAGGGCACCGGTGGCCCACGACAGCAGCACGTAGGGCAGCATCCGGGCCGCGCCGGTCAGCCCGAGGAGCAGGTCGCCGCGCGGGTCGTGCTCGACCCGGTCCCACACGAGCACCAGCAGCAGCGGCCACGGGACCGACATCGCCACCGCCGCGAGCCCGTGGCTGAGCACCAGCCGGCGTACGGCCCGCGCCTGCCCGGCGTCGGTCATGGCCGGGTCGGGCGCGCGTCGCCGCCGACCAGGTGCGTCGGCAGCGGGTCGAAGCCGTTGAAGCCGACCGTCGAGTAGCACGACGTGTAGGCCCCGGCGGCGTGCAGCACGACGGTGTCGCCCTCGCCGAGCGCGAGCGGCAGGTGCACGGGGGTGCGCTCGTAGAGCACGTCGGCGCTGTCGCAGGTCGGCCCTGCCAGCACGCAGGGTCCGGTCGGGCCGCCGTCGGCGCTGGTGCGGAGCCGGTAGCGGATCGCCTCGTCGAGCGTCTCGACCAGGCCGGTGAAGACGCCGGCGTCCAGGAACACCCAGCGGCTGCCGCCGCGCTGCACGGCGGCCACGACGGTGCTCACGAGCGTGCCGGCGTCGCCGACGATGCCGCGTCCGGGCTCGACCAGGGTCTGCGGCCGGTCCGCCCCGAAGTGCCGTCGCAGGGACAGCTCGATGGCCGCGCCGTACGACGCGAGGGGTGGGCAGCCGTCCTCGAGGTGCGCCGGGAACCCGCCGCCCAGGTCGAGCAGCCAGGGCCGCAGCCCGGCCGCCCGCAGCCTCGCGAAGACCGCTGCGCTCGCGGCGACGGGGCCGTCCCACGCGGCGGGGTCGCGCTGCTGGGAGCCGACGTGGAAGGAGACCCCGGCCGGGTCGAGCCCGGCCGCGGCGGCGCTGCGAAGCAGGTGCACAGCCTCGTCCGGCGAGCAGCCGAACTTGCGCGAGAGCGACCAGTCCGAGCCCGCACCCGACGTCGAGATCCGGCAGAGCACGGCGCTGCCCGGCGCGACCGCGGCGACCTTGTGGGTCTCCTCGAGGCTGTCCACGACGAACACCGAGACCCCGCGGGCGGCGGCGAACGCGATGTCGGCGCGGCGCTTGACCGGGTTGGTGTAGACGAGGTGGTCCGGGTGCGCACCGGCCCGCAGCGCCGCGGTCACCTCGGCCGGGCTGGCCACGTCCATCCGGCAGCCCGCCGCGACCAGGCCGGCGAGCAGGGCCGGCTCCGGGTTGGCCTTGACCGCGTAGTGCACGGCGGTCCCCGGGAGCACCCGGGCCAGCCGGCGGAAGCGGGTGACCGCCGTCCCCACGTCGAGCAGCAGGTGCGGGGTCGGGCGGTGCAGCACGGGCAGGGGGAGGACCGCGGCGAGTCCGGGGGCGGTCGGGCGTGCGGTCGGGACGGCGGGCATGGGCACTCCCTGCGGCTGGGCAGAACCGGGTCGACGGCGCCGCGACCGCTGGGGCGGGACGGGGCACCTCTCCCGGTCAGGAGTCGCGAGTGGCGGCACTGATACGGCGGACCAGACCAGCCGTCGGTTTGACAAGAAATGCCCGGCTCCCCTGCGATGGTCCCGTGCACATCGAGACGAACCCGAGCCCGTGGTGGCGGCACTCCGTCTGCTACCAGATCTACGTCCGGAGCTTCGCCGACGGGGACGGGGACGGCGTCGGGGACATGAGGGGTATCGCGCAGCGGCTGCCCTACCTCGCCGACCTCGGCGTGGACTCGGTGTGGATCACGCCGTTCTACCCCTCGCCGCAGCACGACCACGGCTACGACGTCTCGGACTACCGCGACGTCGACCCGCTGTTCGGCTCGCTCGCCGACTTCGACGCGATGCTCGCGCGCGCCCACGAGCTCGGCATCCGGGTCATCGTGGACCTGGTCCCGAACCACACCTCCCACGACCACGAGTGGTTCGCCGAGGCGCTCGCCTCGGAGCCCGGCTCGGCCGCGCGGGACCGCTTCGTGTTCCGCGACGGCACCGGCCGCGGCGGCAGCCGGCCGCCGAACAACTGGGTCTCGATCTTCGGCGGCCCCGCGTGGACCCGGGTGAAGGCGGCCGACGGGTCGCCCGGCCAGTGGTACCTGCACCTCTTCGACGCCAGCCAGCCCGACCTCAACTGGTGGAACCAGGAGATCGGCGACGAGTTCGAGTCGATCCTGCGCTTCTGGCTCGACCGCGGCGTCGACGGCTTCCGGGTCGACGTCGCGCACGGCCTCTACAAGCCCTACGAGCTCACCCCGCGGCAGCGGCACGACAAGCCGCCGCACCCGATGTGGGACCAGCCCGAGGTGCACCAGGTCTACCGGCGGTGGCGCCGGATCCTCGACGAGTACGACGGCGAGCGGATGGCCGTGGCCGAGGCGTGCGCCGGCACCCCCGAGGGGATGGCGCGCTACATCCGGCCCGACGAGCTCCAGCAGACGTTCAACTTCACCTGGCTCGAGGCGCCCTGGTCCGCGTCGGCGTTCCGCCGGGTGGTCGTCGAGACGTTCGAGGCGGTGGCGCCGGTGCAGGGCACCCCGACGTGGGTGCTGTCCAACCACGACGTGGTCCGCGAGACCACCCGGTTCGGCGGTGGCGAGAAGGGACTGGCGCGCGCCCGGGCGGCAGCCCTGACGATGATGGCGCTGCCCGGCTCGGCCTACGTCTACCAGGGCGAGGAGCTCGGCCTCGAGCAGGTCGACGTCCCCCACGAGCACCGTCAGGACCCGGCGTACTTCCGCGGCGCCGAGCCCGAGGGCCGCGACGGCTGCCGGGTCCCGCTGCCGTGGTCGGGCAGCGAGCCGCCGTACGGCTTCGGACCGGGGGAGGGCCAGCCGTGGCTGCCCATGCCGGCGGACTGGGCGCCGCTGACGGTGGAGGCGCAGGCGGCCGACGAGGGGTCGACGCTGAGCTTCTTCCGGCGGATGCTGCGGCTGCGCCGCGAGCTGACCCCGGGCCTGCCCGAGCGGGTCGAGATCCTCGACGGGCCGCCCGGCACGCTGGCGTTCCGGCGCGGGGACCTGGTCTGCGTCGTCAACTGCGGGAGCCGGCCGCGCCGGCTGCCCGAGGTGGCGGGCGAGGTGCTGCTCAGCAGCGGCGAGGAGCCGGCCGGCGGCCGGATCGGACCGGACACGGCGGCGTGGTTCCGGGCCGTCGACAGTGCCCCGGCCCTCACGATGCCGGTCGCCGACTAGACCGGGCCCGGGCGCTGAATCAGGACACAGCGGACCTTTGACCGCCGTTTGATTGGTTTTTTCTTTGGTCTTTGTGGGAAAGGCTTGACCTGACTTCGTTTCAGGCGGTGTGATGACGGCAACACCGAAGCCCAGGAGAACCAATGAGACTGGTAGCCGTGACCTCGTGCCCCACGGGGATCGCCCACACCTACATGGCCGCCGAGGCCCTCGAGCAGGCCGCCCTCGCGGCCGGCCACGAGATGACCGTCGAGACGCAGGGTGCGGGAGGGATCGAGGCGCTGAGCCCCGAGACCATCGCCGCCGCGGACGCGGTCATCTTCGCCGCCGACGTCGAGGTCCGCGACCGGGCCCGCTTCGCCGGCAAGCCGGTCGTCGCGGTCAGCGTGAAGGCCGCCATCAGCGACGCGGCCGGGCTGATCCGCCAGGCCGAGCAGGCCGCCGCCAGCGGGGTCGTCAGCGCCGCGGCGCCGACCGGCGCGGGCGGCGGGCTGGCCAGCAAGGTCGACCGCGACGCCCCGGTGGGCACCCGGATCCGCCAGTGGCTGATGACCGGCGTGAGCTACATGATCCCGTTCGTCGCGGCGGGCGGCATCCTGATCGCCCTCGGCTTCATGCTCGCCCGCTTCGCCGGCGGCGGCCAGGGCGCGATCGCGGTCACCAAGATCCCGGTCACCGACCTGATCCAGCACTTCGACCCGACCTCGGGCATGCAGTGGGCGGCCCTGCTCTTCCAGGGCGGCGTCGCCGCCTTCGGCTTCCTGGTCCCCGTCCTCGCCGGGTTCATCGCCTTCGCGATCGCCGACCGCCCCGGCATCGCGCCCGGCTTCGTCGGCGGCGCGCTCGCGGGCGTGGTCGGCGCCGGCTTCCTCGGCGGCCTCGTCGCGGGCTTCCTGGCCGGCTTCATCGCGCTCGGCATCAGCCGCGCGAAGGTGCCCGCCGCGGTCCGCAGCATCATGCCGGTGGTGGTGACGCCGCTCGTCTCGACGCTCGCGATCACCGTGATCATGCTGGTGATCCTCGGCCGGCCGCTGTCCTCGCTCGCCACCGGCCTGACCAACGGCCTGGACAGCCTGTCCGGCTCCTCCATCGTGGTCCTCGGCGTCGTGCTCGGCCTGATGATGGCCTTCGACATGGGCGGCCCCGT
This sequence comes from uncultured Actinomycetota bacterium, assembly GCA_963781745.1. Classification (GTDB taxonomy): domain Bacteria; phylum Actinomycetota; class Actinomycetes; order Propionibacteriales; family Nocardioidaceae; genus Nocardioides_B. The sequence continues at coordinate 47,382 of CAWAHH010000007.1, forward strand.
CAACAAGGTCGCCTACACCTTCGCCACCACCGGCCTGACCGCCGAGGCGATCGCCAGCGGCGGCACCCAGCTGACCGTGATGGCGGTCGTGATGGCCGCCGGTATGACGCCCCCGCTCGGGCTCGCCCTGGCCACCGTGGTCCGCAAGAACCTGTTCAGCGACGCCGAGCGTGAGAACGGCAAGGCCGCCTGGCTCCTGGGTGCCTCCTTCATCACCGAGGGCGCGATCCCGTTCGCGGCCGCCGACCCGCTGCGGGTGATCCCCTCGATCATGATCGGCTCGGGCATCACCGGCGGTCTGGTCGCGGCGTTCGGCAGCGAGCTCGCCGCCCCCCACGGCGGCATCTGGGTGACCCCGCTGATCCACGGGATCCCGGGCTACCTGGCCGCGATCGTCATCGGCACGGTGGTCACCACCGCGCTGGTCTCGGTGCTCAAGGCCGCCGGTCGCACCACGACCGACGCCGAGATCGCCGGCGAGGTGCCCGCGGGCACCCCGGTCGCCGTCTGAGACGCAAGACCCGTGTGGGCCGGGGAGGCGAGCACCCCCGGCCCACACGTGCGTCCGGTCGCACCTACCGGCCACACCCATCGGCTGGCCGGCCGGCCCCGCTCGTCGTACCTCCCCCGGGAGAACTGTCGCTCCCCCAGGCATGCACGCCTGGGGAAGCGCACGATTACCAGGGGACCCAGGTGATCGTGGGGCCGGTGGTGCATCGGCCCGGTCGCGGACCCGCTCGAATGGGCACAGCCGACCCGCGCTTCCGGGCTGGGCCCGGCCGGCCCCGCTCGTCGTACCTCTCCCGGGAGAACTGTCGCTCCCCCAGGCATGCATGCCTGGGGGAGTGCTCGATTACCAGGGGACCCTGGTGATCGTGGGGCCGCAGGGGCTACGACAGGGCGGCGCCCACCGCGACGAAGCCGGTGCACACCACCAGCAGTACGAGGAGCAGCGGTGCCACGAAGCGGAGGTACTGGTCGTAGCGGACCTTCGCCAGGGCCAGCCCGCCCATCACGACGGCCGAGGTCGGGGTGATCAGGTTGACGACGCCCGACGCCGACTGGAACGCGGTGACGACCATCGCCCGCGAGACGCCCGCGAAGTCGGCCAGCGGCGCGAGGATCGGCATCGCCAGGGCCGCGTGACCCGAGGTCGAGGGGACCAGGAACGCCAGCGGCAGGTTGATCAGGAACATCAGCGCGCCGAACACGCCTGACGAGGTGTTGCTGACGATGTTCTCCATCGAGTGCAGCACGGTGTCGGTGATCTGCGCGTTGTTCATGATCACGGTGATCCCGCGCGCCAGCACGATGATCAGGCCGACGCCGATGAAGTCGCCGGCGCCCTTGACGATCGTCTCGGTGAGCAGCTTCTCGCCGAGGCCGCCGATCAGGCCGACGACCAGGGACATCGCGACGAACAGCGCCGCGAGCTCGGGGAAGTACCAGTCCAGCTGCCACGAGAAGCTGTCCGCGCTCGGCCCGTGCACGACCTGCGCCCACGGCACGATCGCGAAGATCATGAACGCGAACGTCAGGCCCACCGTCGCCAGCACCGTCCTCTGCTTGGCGGTCATCGGTGGCACGGTCCCGACGCCCCGCGCGGCGATCTCGTCGTCACCGGGCTGGCCGGTCACGATCGAGCGGCTCGGGTCGGCCTTGACGCGGTGGGCGTAGCGCAGCACGAACAGCATGCCGACGGGCACCAGGACGACGTACATGAGGAAGCGGAAGGCGATGCCGTCGCCGATCGAGATGCCCGAGGAGTCCGAGGCCACGCCGGTCGCGAACGGGTTGACCGTCGAGGCCAGCACGCCGACGCCGGCGCCGACGAGGATCGTCGCCGCGGCGACCATGCGGTCGTAGCCCAGGCTCAGCATGAGAGGTACGACGAGCGCGTAGAAGCCCAGCGTCTCCTCGGCCATGCCCTCGGTGGTGCCGCCGATGGAGAACAGCAGCATGAGCATCACGATGACCACCGGGCCGCGGGTGCCGAAGCGGGCGGCCACGTGCGCGACGCCGGCGTCGATCGCGCCGGTGCGCATCGACACGGTGATGAAGATGCCGATGGCGATCACGAACATGAAGACGCCCGCGGCGCCGAACAGCTCGCCGGACTCGTAGGGCCCGATGAAGCCGCCGTCCGCGGCCTTGACGCCGTACAGGCCGTTGATCGGCGAGAGGAACAGCTGCATCAGCCGGCCCCCGAAGGTCAGGCCGGCGTCGACGGCGTGGTAGCTGCCGGGGACCGGGCCGCCGGTCTTGTCGCTGATCCTGTACGCCCCCGTGGGGACGATGAACGCCAGCAGCCACACCGCGACGGTGACCGCTGCCAGCACGGTGAAGGCGCTCGGGAAGGTGAACCTGTGCTTCCCGGGGGTGGAGCTCGCAGGGCGAGTGACGCCCGTCTCGGTGGCCATGGGATGCCTCCAACAGCTGTGCACCAGGCCGGATCGGCCCGTCCGGGCCACCAGATCGGGCCCGGCAGCCTCCAGCGAACCAGTCCGGAGCCGGTCCCGCCTCGGTCGTTGTGCTCGCCGGCGTATGACCTTCGACTCTCATCCGCGCGGTGTCCCCGGGCGGACGCTGATCGTCCGACGACGAGGTCGGAGAAGGACGGCGTACGACGATGAGCCTGCACGGGAACCTGCATGTCGACTCGGAGGCGGGGCGCCTGCGACAGGCGATCCTGCACCGGCCGGGTCTCGAGCTGAAGCGGCTGACCCCCACCAACAAGGACGACTTCCTCTTCGACGACGTGCTCTGGGTCAAGCGCGCCAAGCAGGAGCACGACGCGTTCGCCGAGTCGCTGCGCGACCTCGGGGTGAAGGTGCACCTGCTCGACCAGCTGCTCCGAGAGACCGTCGCGATCCCCGAGGCGAGGAAGCACATCCTGGACTCGTCGTTCGACGAGCTGGTCTACGGGCCGATGGCCGTCGACGCGCTGTACAACATGTTCGCGGCGCTCGACGACGACACCCTGGTGGAGCACCTCGTCGGCGGCATCACCAAGCGGGAGCTGCTCGAGCACGTCGACGAGCCGAGCTCGGTGGTCGTGCAGGCGCTCGACCTCGACGACCTGCTGCTGCCGCCGCTGCCCAACCACCTGTTCGCGCGGGACACGTCGGCCTGGATCTACGACGGCGTCGCGGTGAACTCGATGCGCAAGCGGGCACGCACCCGCGAGACCGTGCACTACGAGGCGATCTACCGCTGGCACCCGCTCTTCGAGCACGCCGGGTTCCACCAGTGGTCCGACGGGTCCGTCAACGGGCCGGCCACCCTCGAGGGCGGCGACATCCACGTGATCGGCAACGGCGCGGTCCTGATCGGGATGAGCGAGCGCACCACCCCGCAGGGCGTGGAGCGCCTCGCGCAGCGGATCTTCGCCGGCGGGCGGGCCACCCGGATCGTCGCGCTGTCGATGCCGAAGAGCCGTGCGTTCATGCACCTCGACACGGTGATGAGCATGGTCGACGGCGAGACGTTCACGAAGTACGCCGGCCTCGGGATGCTGCCGTCGTACACCATCGAGCCCGGCGACAACGAGAAGGAGCTGCGGATCACCGCGCACCGCCCCGAGGACATGCACGACGCGATCGCGGCGGCCCTGGGGCTGGACTCCATCCGGGTGCTCACCCCCGTGCAGGACGTGAAGTCCGCCGAGCGCGAGCAGTGGGACGACGGCTGCAACGTGCTCGCCGTCGCCCCGGGCGTCGTCGTCGCCTACGAGCGCAACGTCACCAGCAACACCCACCTGCGCCGGCACGGCGTCGAGGTGGTCACCATCCAGGGCAGCGAGCTCGGCCGCGGTCGCGGCGGCCCGCGCTGCATGACCTGCCCCATCGAGCGAGAGAGCGTCTGAGCCATGGCCTTCAACCTCCGTCACCGCAGCTTCGTCAAGGAGCTGGACCTCACCCCGCAGGAGTGGCGGTTCCTGCTCGACCTGTCCGCCGACCTCAAGGCGGCGAAGTACGCCGGCACCGAGCGGCCCCGCCTGACCGGGAAGAACATCGCGCTGATCTTCGAGAAGACCTCCACCCGGACGCGGTGCGCGTTCGAGGTGGCGGCGTTCGACCAGGGCGCGCGGGTGACCTACCTCGACCCGACCGGGTCGCAGATCGGGCACAAGGAGTCGATGAAGGACACCGCCCGCGTGCTGGGCCGGATGTACGACGGCATCGAGTACCGCGGCTCCGCCCAGGAGAACGTCGAGACCCTCGCGGCGTACGCCGGCGTGCCGGTGTGGAACGGCCTGACCGACCAGTGGCACCCGACCCAGATGCTCTGCGACATGCTCACCATGCGCGAGCACTCGACCAAGCACGACAGGGAGATCTCGTTCGCCTACCTCGGCGACGCGCGCAACAACGTCGCCAACTCGCTGCTCGTCGCCGGGTCGATGATGGGCATGGACGTGCGCATCGTGGCGCCCGAGCGGCTGTGGAACCCCGAGGACGTCGTGAAGGCCGCCGTCGGGATCGCCGGCAGCACCGGCGCCCGGGTCACCCACACCTCCGACGTCGCGGAGGGCGTGGCCGGGGTGGACTTCGTCTACACCGACGTCTGGCTCTCGATGGGGGAGCCGAAGGACCAGTGGGAGGAGCGGATCCACCTGCTGCGGCCCTACCAGGTCAACCAGCACCTGCTCACCGTCACGGGCAACCCGGACGTGAAGGTCATGCACTGCCTGCCGGCCTTCCACGACCGGCACACCACCGTCGGGCAGGACCTCTTCGAGAGGACCGGCATGGAGGCGCTCGAGGTCACCGACGACGTCTTCGAGTCACCGCACTCGATCGTGTTCGACCAGGCCGAGAACCGCATGCACACCATCAAGGCCGTGCTCGTCGCCACCCTGGGGGCCTGACGTGCGCATCGTCGTCGCCCTCGGCGGCAACGCCCTGCTGCAGCGCGGCCAGCAGCCCGACGCCGACGTCCAGGAGCGCAACGTCGCGACCGCCGTCGCGGCGCTGGCCCCGCTCGCGGAGCAGCACGAGCTCGTCATCACCCACGGCAACGGCCCGCAGGTCGGTGTGCTCGCGCTGCAGAGCGCCTCGGACCCGCACCTGACCACGCCGTACCCCTTCGACGTCCTCGGCGCGCAGACCCAGGGGATGATCGGCTACTGGCTGCTGCAGGCGATGCAGAACGCCCTGCCCGGTCGCCAGGTCGCCGCGATCATCAACCAGACGCTGGTCGAGGCGGGCGACCCGGCCTTCGCGGACCCCACGAAGTTCGTCGGCGAGGTCTACACCGAGGCCGAGGCGCACGAGCTGGCGGCGGCCCGCGGCTGGACCGTGAAGCCGGACGGCGACGGCTGGCGGCGCGTCGTGGGCTCGCCGACGCCGCAGCGCGTCGTCGAGACCCGGCTGGTGCGGCTGCTGCTCGAGAGCGGCGCCGTGGTCGTCTGCGCCGGCGGCGGCGGCGTGCCCGTCGTCCGCAACGAGCGGGGCCACCTCGAGGGTGTCGAGGCGGTGGTCGACAAGGACCTGACCTCGGCGATGCTGGCCGAGGCGCTCGAGGCCGACGCGCTGCTGGTGCTGACCGACGTGCCGCACGTCGAGCGTGGCTTCGGTACGCCGGACGCGGAGCCGATCCTGCGCGCCACCCCGGCCTCGCTGCGGCGCGAGCAGTTCCCCGCGGGCTCGATGGGGCCCAAGGTGGACGCGGTCTGCCGCTTCGTGGAGCTCACCGGCGACCTGGCCGCCATCGGCCGGCTCGAGGACGCCGAGGCGATCCTGCGCGGCGAGGCGGGCACCATCGTCACGCCGGCCGGCCACTTCGGCGAGCGCGCCGACCTGCACCCCGCCACCACGGTGCGGGCTCTCGAGAGCTGCCCGTGAGTCCGGCAGTCCGCTCGTCGACCCGCAAGGCCGGCGTCTGATCCCGGGCCGCGCCCGCTCGCGACGTCGGGGCTGCCACCCTGGGGACGTGGACGAGGAGCGCGGCGTCGAGGATGGCAGTGCCCGTGGTCGTCCTGGTGGCATGCCGAGCAGGTACGTCGACCCGGCGGGACGGGCCGAGCGCGGCCGTGACGGCGCCTTCGTCGTGGAGGTCGACGGCGAGCGGTTCGCGGTCGACCTCGTGGTCGACGCGGCGACGGGCTCCACCGACGTCGCCTACTCCTGGTCGAGCGGCCCGAACGAGGGCTACGGCTTCGGTGTCACCGGGCCGGGGGAGCCGTCGCTCGAGGACCACCGGCAGCGCATCCGGGAGTTCCTCGCGATGGTGGACCCGGAGACGGGCTACATCGAGGACGACTGACGCGCGGCGGTGCCCCGGACGAACGCCGCCGGGTCGACCTGGATCCAGGTGTGCCGCGCACGGGCGACCACGCGCTCGTCGGCGTCGTAGAGCGTGCTCGCGGTGAACGACTTGCGGCCGTCGCTGCCGAGGTGTCGCCCGACCACGACGTGCGGCTCCCCGACCACCGGGAGTGCGTCGACGCGTGCGGTCATCCGGCCGAGCACGCACGGGCGGCCCTCGAGGTCGTCGGACCAGCCGCCGACGCAGTCCAGGGCGGCCCAGGTGGTGGCCAGCCCGCACTGGTCGACGCCGTCGACGAGGTCGCTGGACTCGGCGTGCTCGGCCCGCGGGACCCACACCGACGCGACGTGGGAGCGCACGCCACCGACCGGTCCGGGGAAGATCCGCAGGCCGTCGCCCTCGGCGCGGTCGGTGCCGCAGGCGAAGCAGGTGGGGAACGGGTGCCCGGCCAGCCCCGGGAACCCCAGCATCGCCGCGGCCGCCTCCGCGGCGGGGACGCCGTCGACGCTGAGCAGGTCGTCCTCGACCGGTCGCGCCTCGGCGACCAGCGCCTCGCCGTGCAGCAGCCGGACCCCGGCGCCGTCGTCGCCGGGCTCACCGGCGCGGGCGCCCGCGACGACGGTCAGCGGCACGTCGAGCGGCGGCGGCAGCCGCAGGGTGACCTCGACGACCGCGGCGTCGAGCCGCTCGGCGAGCGCGCCGGCCGCGTAGCCGCCGTTGGCGGACCCGGCCGGGCCGTTGAAGCGGCCCGGGAGCACGACCGTGCCGCTCACCTCTTCACCTTCTCGTAGCGGGCGAGCGCCTCCGTGCGCTCGGCCTTGTGGTCGACGATCGGGTCCGGGTACCCGTCGGGCACGCCGTCGGGCGAGGCCGACGGCTCGTGGACGTACTTCGTCGGCACGTCGGCGAGCTCGGGCACCCAGCGGCGGACGTAGACGCCCTCGGGGTCGAACTTCGCGCCCTGCGTGGTCGGGTTGAAGATGCGGAAGTACGGCGCCGCGTCGGTGCCGCACCCGGCGACCCACTGCCAGCCGTGCTGGTTGGAGGCGAGGTCGCCGTCGACCAGCCAGTGCATGAAGTGGCGGGCGCCGTGCTGCCACTCGATGTGCAGGTCCTTCACGAGGAAGCTCGCCACGATCATCCGGACCCGGTTGTGCATCCAGCCGATCGAGCGCAGCTGCCGCATGCCGGCGTCGACGATCGGGAAGCCCGTGCGGCCCTCCCGCCAGGCGTCGAGCCGCTCGCCCGGGTCGTCGTAGGCCATCGTCGCGAACTCGGGGCGGAGGTAGTCGCGCGCGGTGTCGGGTCTCTGGAAGAGCACGTCGGCGTAGAACTCGCGCCAGGCCAGCTCCTTGCGGTAGGTCACGGCGCCCTTGCCCGTGCGGTCGGCGAGGTCGGCCAGCATCGTGCGCGGGTGGATCTCGCCCCACTTGAGGTGCACCGACATGTGGCTGGTGGCGTCGAGGTCGGGACGGTCGCGGCGGTCGTCGTAGCCGGTGAGGTGCTCCTCGGCATAGGCCTGCCAGCGGCGCCGCGCCGCGGCCTCGCCCGCCTCGGGCAGCTCGAGCCCGGACGGTGGCGTCGGGTCGGGGAGGTCGACCGAGCGGTCGAGCGAGAGCCAGGACGCGCCGCGCGGCGGGTCGACGGGAGCCCGCCAGCCGTGCTCGAGCCAGCCCCTGGAGAACGGCGTGTAGACCTTGTAGGGGTCGCCCGAGCCGTTCCTCACGCGGTCGGGTGCGACGGCGTACGGCGAGCCGGTGCGGACCAGCTCGATGCCGGCCTCGCCGAGCGCCTTCTCGACCTCGCGGTCGCGGCGGTGGCCGTAGGGGCCGTAGTCGGCGGCGACGTGCACGCTCGCGGCGCCGACCTCCTTGGCGGCGAGCACGACCTGGCGGACCGGGTCGCCGCGCACGACCGACAGCGACGCCTGGCGCTGCCGCAGCGAGGCGTCGAGCGAGTGCAGCGACGCGGCGAGGTAGCAGCGCCTCGACGGGCCGGCCGGACCCCACAGCGCGGGGTCGAGGACGAACAGCGGGAGCACGCCTCCCGGCCCGGCGTCGCAGGCGTCGAGGAGCGCGGGGTTGTCGCCGAGCCGGAGGTCGCGGCGGAACCACATCAGGGTCGTGGGGTGCGAGTCGGACACGTCGTCCACTCTGCCAGGCACCGCCGACGGTCCCGGGCCGCCCCGGAAGTGGACGGGGACGGCCCTGCGGCAGGGCCCGGGTCGGGGCATGGGACAGAATGGGGGAGTGAGCGACCTGATCGACACGACAGAGATGTACCTGCGGACCATCTACGAGCTGGTCGAGGTCGGCATCGTGCCCCTGCGTGCCCGGATCGCCGAGCGGCTGCACCAGAGCGGGCCCACCGTGAGCCAGACCGTGGCGCGCATGGAGCGCGACGGCCTGCTCACCGTCGAGGGCGACCGCCACCTCGAGCTCACCGAGGAGGGCAACCGTCTCGCCGTGCGGGTGATGCGCAAGCACCGGCTCGCGGAGCGCCTGCTGACCGACGTGATCGGCCTCGAGTGGGAGCTCGTGCACGCCGAGGCGTGCCGCTGGGAGCACGTCATGTCCGAGACCGTCGAGCGCCGCCTCGTCGAGCTCCTGGGGCACCCCACCGAGTCGCCGTACGGCACCCCCATCCCCGGCCTCGCCGAGCTGGGCGAGACCTCGGACGGCGTCGTGTTCATGACCGACGTGGAGCCGCTCGACGTGGTCGCCCGGCGCGATGCCGACGGCGGTGGCAAGACCCGCGTGCTCGTACGCCGGATCGGCGAGGAGATGCAGAAGGACGAGGCGGCCATGAGCGCGCTGCGCCGCGTCGGCGCGATGCCCGACAAGGTCGTCACCATCGGGGCCGGCGCCGAGGGCGTGCTGGTCGGCAGTGGCGGCGAGACCGCCGAGATCGACCTCGACCTCGCGGCGCACCTGTTCGTGCAGCGCCTCTGACGGCAGCCGGGGTGGGCACATGAGCGAGGGACACCGCATCGACGTGGTCGGGCTGACCAAGCGGTTCGGCGCGTTCACGGCGCTCGACGACCTGACGCTTCTCGGTGCGGCCGGGGGTGGTCACGGGCTTCCTCGGGCCCAACGGCGCCGGCAAGACCACCACGCTGCGCTGCCTGCTGGGCCTGGTCGCGCCGACCTCGGGGACCGCCACCGTCGACGGCCGGCCCTACCGCGACCTGCCGCGACCGCTCTCGGTCGTGGGCGCGGCGCTGGAGGCGTCCAGCTTCCACCCCGGGCGGTCGGCGCGCGCGCACCTGCAGGTGATGGCCCTCGCCGCCGGCATCGACCTGGCGCGGGTCGACGTGCTGCTCGCGCAGGTCGGGCTGGCCGAGTTCGCCGGGAAGCGGGTGGGCGGCTACTCCCTCGGCATGCGCCAGCGGCTCGCGCTCGCCCAGGCCCTGCTCGGCGACCCGCCCGTGCTGGTGCTCGACGAGCCCGCCAACGGTCTCGACCCCGCAGGGATCGCCTGGCTGCGCGGGTTCCTGCGGTCGCTGGCCGGCGAGGGCCGGACCGTGCTGGTCTCCAGCCACGTGCTCTCCGAGGTGCAGCAGACCGTCGACGAGGTGGTCGTCATCGCGCACGGCCGGCTGGTCCGCCAGGACACCCTTGCCGCCCTCGAGTCCGGCCCGCGGGCGGTGCTCCTGCGCACGCCCACCCCCGACGCGCTGCGTGCGGCGCTCGCGTCGTACGAGCTGGGCGTGCCGGACCCCGCCGACCCCGGTCTGCTCCGCGTCGTCGGCTCGACGCCTGCCGAGCTCGGCCACCTCGCCTGGCTGGCGCACGTCGAGCTGCACGAGCTGACACCGGAGGCGGGCGACCTCGAGCAGCTGTTCCTCGCGATGACCAGCGACCCGCCCGCGGGAGGTGGGCAGCCGTGACCGGGGGCCTGGTTCGCTCGGAGCTGCGCAAGATCGGCTCGACCCGGCTCTGGTGGGGGCTGCTGATCGGCGCCGTCGTCTACACCCTCGTGCAGGCCGCCGCGAACGCCGCCTTCGCCGGCGTGGACCCCGGCGCGGGCCAGGCCGCGACCGCCGGCCTCGACAGCGACGAGGCGATCCGGACCGTCTACGCGAGCTCGGCCTTCTCCGGTGCCTACATCTTCGCGATGATCCTGGGGATCACCGGCATGACCGGGGAGTACCGCTACCAGACGATCACCCCGACCCTGCTCGCCACGCCCCGCCGGGTCCGCGTCGTGCTCGGCAAGATGGCCGCGCACCTCGTGACCGGGATCGGCTTCGGCCTGGTCTCGCTCGTCGGTGCGCTGGTCGTCGGCGGCATCGTGGTGGCCGCGCGCGGCTTCGGCCTGGGGTACGGCGCCGACGGGCTGTGGTCCTCGGCGGCGCTCGCGGTGGTCGCGGTCGGGCTGTGGACCCTGCTCGGGATCGGCATCGGCACGCTGATCCGCAACCAGGTCGCGGCGGTGCTGGTCGCGGTCTTCGTGACGTTCCTGGTCGAGCCGCTGGCGACGTTCGTGCTGGCGAGCAACGACCTCGACGAGATCGTGAAGTGGCTGCCCACCAACGCCTCCGCGGCGCTGACCTCGCCCGGCGACACCCTGCTCGACTACCTGCCCTGGTGGGCCGGCGGGCTGGTGCTCGTCGGCTACGCGGTGCTGCTCGCCGGTCTCGGCGTGCTGCTGTCCGTGCGTCGCGACGTCACCTGAGGGCGGCGTCCCACGCGTCGGCGAGGCGCGTCAGGAACTGCGAGGTGCCGTGGTGCAGGGTGTGCGTCGCGAGGGGGTCGCCGCGGGTGGCGCCCCGGTTGACGATCACGACGGGGACGCCGTTGCGGGCGGCCCGGCGCACGAAGCGCAGGCCCGACATCACCGTCAGCGACGAGCCGAGGACGACCAGGGCCTCGGCGGAGGTGAGCGCGTCCACGGCGGCGTAGCAGCGCTCCACCCGGGGCTTGGGGACGTTCTCGCCGAAGAACACGACGTCGGGCTTGAGCACCCCGCCGCACGACAGGCACGCCGGCACCACGAAGCCCGCTGTGTCGTCGAGCTCGACGTCGCCGTCGGGGCGGACCTCGACGGCGCCGTGCCGTTCGGCCCAGCCGGGGTTGAGGTCGGCCATCCGCCCGTGCAGCGCCGACCGGCTGGTCCGCTCGCCGCAGCCGAGGCAGACCACCGCATCGATGCGGCCGTGCAGTGCGCACACCGCCTGCGACCCGGCTGCCTCGTGCAGGCCGTCGACGTTCTGGGTGATCAGCATCCGCACGGCCCCGGACGCCTCGAGCCGCGCGAGGGCGACGTGCCCCGGGTTGGGGTCGGCGCCCTTCATGCGCGACCAGCCGAGGTGCGAGCGACCCCAGTAGCGGCGCTGCGCGTCGGGGCCGGACACGAACTCGCCGTACGTCATCGGCCGGCGCGACGGCGAGCCGGGACCGCGGTAGTCGGGGATGCCGGAGTCGGTGCTCATCCCGGCGCCCGTCAGCGCGACGAACCGGCGGGTCCGCAGCAGGTCGACGACCGCCTCCGGCGCGGAGGCGGCCGACAGGTCGGGGGCGACGGGGAGCGGCGCTGTCATCGCGACCAGCGTACGACCGGAGACCAGGCGGCATGCCAGCATGGAGGCATGACGACCCGCCCGCACCCGCCCCGCCGCGCCGTCCGGGCCTGGCTGTCCGACATGGACGGCGTGCTCGTCCACGAGGAGGAGCCGATCCCCGGCGCCGCGGAGTTCGTGGCCCGCCTGCGCTCGACCGGGCGGCCGTTCCTGCTGCTGACGAACAACTCGATCTTCACCCCGCGCGACCTCAAGGCCCGGCTGCACCGCTCCGGCATCGACGTCCCCGAGGACGCGATCTGGACCTCGCGCGCTGGCCACCGCGCAGTTCCTCGACGACCAGCGGCCCGAGGGGACGGCGTACGTCATCGGCGAGGCCGGCCTGACCACCGCGCTGCACGAGATCGGCTACGTGATGACCGACCGCGACCCGGAGTACGTCGTGCTGGGCGAGACCCGCACCTACTCGTTCGAGGCGATCACCACCGCGATCCGGCTGATCGCGAAGGGGGCCCGCTTCATCGCCACCAACCCCGACGTCAGCGGACCCTCGCAGCAGGGGCCGATCCCGGCGACCGGGTCGGTGGCGGCGCTGGTCACCAAGGCCACCGGCGTGGAGCCCTACTTCGTCGGCAAGCCGAACCCGCTGATGATGCGCTCGGCCCTCAACCGCATCGACGCGCACTCGGAGACGGCCGTGATGGTCGGCGACCGGATGGACACCGACGTGATCTCGGGGCTGGAGGCGGGGCTGCGCACGATCCTGGTGCTGACCGGGTCGACCGCGCGCGAGGAGGTCGCACGGTTCCCCTACCGGCCCTCGCACGTGGTCGACTCGGTGGCCGACATCGTGCCGCTCGTGGACGAGTGGAACGACGACGCCCAGGAGGTCGTCGACTTCGCGCGCTGACGCCCGCTCGTGCCTGCGGGTGCCGTCCCCGGCCCGGCCACCCCGCTCGGCTCAGCCACCGACGAGGGGGACGAACGCGTAGCGGCCGTGGGTGGTCGCCTCCACCCCTCCCGGCGTACGTCGGACGCGGTGCAGGGTCCCGGCGACGGGCACCACCAGCACCCCGCCCGGCCCGAGCTGGTCGACCAGCGCCTGCGGGAGGGCCGTCGCCTCGGCGGACACGAGCACCCGGTCCCACGGCGCGCCGGCCGGCAGGCCGAGCACACCGGCCTCCGCCGGCTCGATGCGCGCCTGGGGGAGGCCCTGGGCGGCGAGGTTCGCGCGTCCCTGCTCGACGAGGCCCGGCACCAGCTCGACGCCGACCACCTCACCCGCCGGTCCGACCAGCCGGGCCAGCAGCGCCGTCGTCCAGCCCGGACCCGGAGCCGACGTCGAGGACCCGCTGCCCGGCCCGGACGTCGAGCAGCCGCAGCAGGTCGCGGACGGTGTGCGGCTGGCTGCTGGTCTGACCCCACCCGATCCGCAGGGCCCTGTCGAGGTGGGCGAACCGGCGCTGGCCCTCGGGCAGGAACGCCTCCCGCGGCGTCGCGGCGAAGGCGGCGTCGACGTCGGGTCCGGCCGGCTCAGCCGTAGCGGACCGCCGCCCGGGCGCGCGCCTTGGCCGCCTCGACGTCGCGGTCCTTGGGCGGCGCCGAGGTGGTCAGCTGGTCGAGCAGCCGCTGCGTGCTCGCGGCGACCTCCAGCACCGCCAGGTCGAACGCCTCCTGGTTGGCCTGGGACGGCCGGGCGGCCCCGCTGACCTTGCGGACGTACTGCAGCGCTGCGGCGTGCACCTCGTCGCGGGTGGCGGGCGGCTCGAAGTTGTGCAGGGTCCTGATGTTGCGGCACATGCCCCCAACCTACGTCCCCGCCCCGGGTCGGCCAGGTTGTGGCCGATCCCCGCACGTCGGCCGCCGAGTGGCCGATCCCCGCGGGCAGATCGTGGATTCCGCGCAGGGAGGGGCTACAAGCAGGCGCCCGTGCCCCCGGAGTCAGGGGAGGTGGAGGACCCGGACCACGTCGCCGACCAGCGCGACCCGGTCGCCGCCGAGCGGGAGGGCGCGGACGCCGGTGGGGTCCCAGGACCGCGCCACCCACGAGCCGGTCCGCTCCAGGGAGCCGTCGGCGCCGACGCGCACGGCGACGAACCGGGAGCGCCCGGTCGTCCAGCTCTGCACCGGCAGCACCAGCGTGCGCTCGGAGGGGACGTAGGCGAACGCGCGCGGGTCCCAGCCGACGCCGACGTCGGTGTCGCGGCCGAGCGCGAGGACGGAGGTACGCCGGACGTCGCCGGTGTCGCGCAGGTCGAAGGTCGCCGCCTGCGCCCCGTGGTCGACCCCGGTGCGCGACACGTCGTGACCGATGCCGAGGAGGCGGTCGCCCCCGAGCGGGTGGAGGTAGGACGAGAAGCCCGGCACCTTCAACGCGCCCAGGAGCCGAGGGGCGGACGGGTCCGCGAGGTCGAGGGTGTAGAGCGGGTCGGTCTGACGGAAGGTCACGACCACGGCCAGGTCGTCGAGCCACCGGACGGACTGGATCTGCTCGTGGCGCCCGAGCCCGTCGACACGACCCGTCTCCACGAGCCGGTCGCCCCGCTCGGCGAGCACGACGACCGCGTTGTCGCTGGGTCGCCACGACGGGCCGGTCGCGACCGCGACGCGCAGGTGGCCGTCGTACTCGTCGAGCGACCAGCGGTCCTCGACGGAGCCCTTGACCGTGCCGGAGGCGACGTACGTCGTCCGCGGGCCGTCGAGGGCGAAGGCGTGGATCGTCGTGCGGGTGCGCAGCGGGGGCGCGACGCGCGAGTCGGTGGCGGTGTCGTCCAGAAGGGGTCCGGAGGGCTCGCCGAGCGGCGTCACCACGCCCCCGCCTCCGGGCTCGCGGGAGGTGGCGACGTAGAGCCGGTCCGCGGAGGAGTAGGCGAGGTCGCCCGCCGCGGTGACGGCCGTGGCCTCGAGCGCGCTCGGGTCGTCGGCGGGGAAGGCGAGCACGCTCAGCGTGCCGAAGCCGGACGCGACCGCGGGGTGCCGCACGTCCGAGCAGTCGAGGAGGGGCGTGCGCGCACCCCCGTCGGCGCGCACGCCCGGGAGCCAGGCCTCGGCGGGGGCCCCGCGCACGATCGCGCGGTTGGCCCGCGCCGCGTCCGCAGTGCTCCGCCCGCTACCCGGGGAGACGAAGGGGAGCGACGGGTAGCCCGTGGTCACGACGACCCGGACCGTCCCGTCGGAGTACTCCCGCGTCGAGACCGCCCCGCCGTCGACGACCTGCCGGCCGGTGACCTGCGGGTGCGCGGGGTCGGCGAGGTCGAGCGACACGATCGCCGCCCGGCTCGGCAGCGCGCGCTGCGGCAGCGACGTCCGGCCGATGTCCGGCACGCCGTCGGAGGGGACGGAGCCGACGTCGGGGACCGGGCCGCGGTAGGAGCGGTACGTCGGCTGGTCGCCGACCACCACGGCGGTGTCGCCGTGCAGCAGCAGGCCGGCGCCGCTCAGCCGGGGCCCGGGGAGGCGGGTCCGCGAGAGCTCGACCGGGGTGTCCTCGGAGACGTCGGTGACGACGAGCGAGCGGTCGTCCAGGCGGACGACGAGCCGGCCGTCGGTCTTGGCCACGTCGGCCTCGTCGACCCCGGCCTCCTGGACGTTGGTCCCGGTCGCGCTGCTGCCGACGGCGTCGAGCGCCCCGGACGGGCCGGCGGCGGGGACGGGTGCGGCGCCGGACGCCGGGCCCGCGGACGATCGCTCGGCGTAGGCGAGCACCGGGACGCCGAACCCCCAGGGGCCGACCTGGGGCAGTGCCCGGGCGACGTACCACCGGCGGAGCTGCTCGCAGTCGGTGAACGCCGGCAGTGCCGTCGCCGCGACCGGGCGGGTCCGGGTCGCGAGCACCCCGTCGTCCTGTGCGCCCGCGACGTCGGCTGCGCGCGGGGCCAGCAGCCCGCCGCCGAGGACGGCCACCGCCGCCGCACCGGCGGTCGTGCCGACCGCGAGGACGATGGTCCGTCGTGCTGTGCTCATCGGCCTGCCCCGTTCACCTGTCGCGCCTGCTCCGCCTGTCCCGCCGGACCCGGCGTGGCGGCGGTGCTGCCACCGTCCGGCGGCACGGGTGGGACGCGCGTCGAGGGCCGTCGGTTCCCCCTGGCAGAGTGAGCGCCCACCGCTCGATCCCCGCCGTCCCCGAGGAGCAGCCCCAGTGAGCACGCCCGCGACCGACCGTGAGCTCGACCTCGTGCTGTTCGGGGCGACCGGCTTCACCGGCGGCCTGACCGCCGAGTACCTCGCCCAGCACGCTCCCGAGGGCTGCCGCTGGGCGCTCGCCGGGCGCAACCGCACCAAGCTCGAGGCGGTCCGCGAGCGGCTCGTGGCGCTGGTCCCGTCGCTGGCCGACCTGCCGCTGCTGCACGCCGACGTGACCGACCCGGCCTCGATGGCCGACGTCGCGTCCCGGACCCGCGTCGTGATCACCACCGTCGGCCCCTACGTCGAGCACGGCGAGCCGCTCGTCGCCGCGTGCGCCGAGGCCGGCACCGACTACGTGGACCTCACCGGGGAGCCGGAGTTCGTCGACAGGATGTACGTCGCCCACCACGCGCGCGCCGTCGAGACGGGAGCCCGGATCGTGCACTCGTGCGGGTTCGACTCGATCCCGCACGACCTCGGCGTGCTGTTCACCGTCGAGCACCTGCCCGAGGGCGTCCCGCTGCGGATCCGCGGCCTGGTCCGCAGCAACGCCACCTTCTCGGGCGGGACGTTCGCCTCGGCACTCAACGCGTTCGCCCGCACCGGCCAGACCCGCGACGCCGCCCGCGAGCGACGGGCGGTCGAGCCGCGGGTCGAGGGCCGCCGGGTGCGCACGTCGGCGAAGCGCCCGCACCGCGACGAGGAGGCCGGCTTCTGGGTCGTCCCGTTGCCGACCATCGACCCCTTCGTCGTACGCCGGTCGGCGGCTGCGCTCGAGCGCTACGGGCCGGACTTCGAGTACTCGCACTACGCCGCGGTCAGGCGCCTGCCCTTCGTGGTCGGCGGGATCGCCGCGGTCGGTGCGATGGCGGCCGCGGCGCAGGTCGCCCCGGTCCGGAGGTTCCTGCTCGGGCGGGTGCCGGCGGGCGAGGGCCCCAGCGAGGAGCGTCGGGCCCGGTCGCACTTCTCGGTGCGCTTCCTCGGCGAGGGCGGCGGTCAGAAGGTCCGCACGGAGGTGCGCGGCGGCGACCCGGGCTACACCGAGACCGCCAAGATGCTCTCCGAGTCGGCGCTGTGCCTGGCCTTCGACGACAACCCGGAGACCGCCGGGCAGGTCACCACTGCGGTCGCGATGGGGCACCACCTGACCGCTCGGCTGGTCGGCGCGGGGCTCCGGTTCGCCGTCGTGGACTGACCCTCGGGCCTCCGCCGTACGCCCCGCGACGTGACGCCGGGCACGCTCTCGCTTTGACCGTTTCGCCTCGCTCGTCCCCCCGTCCGCCCTACCCTCGACAGTGGGAGATCTGGGCTTTTCTGGGAGACGAGAACTGATGAGTGTGCGCAAGCACCGTGGGGTACGCCTGTCCGCAGCCGTCGTCGCGGCGGCGGTCCCG
The DNA here is from genome assembly GCA_963781745.1 of uncultured Actinomycetota bacterium. GTDB lineage: Bacteria > Actinomycetota > Actinomycetes > Propionibacteriales > Nocardioidaceae > Nocardioides_B. Next base: position 64,692 of record CAWAHH010000007.1, read on the forward strand.
CTGTCGCTGGGAGGCTTCTCGACGACGATGACGGCCTCGGCCCGCGAGCACGCGGCCACCGAGCGCGCCGGCGACACGGCGGCCCTCGCGGCGGACGTCAGTCTCGCTCCGATCTCGCCCAGCGTCACCAGCATGCAGCGCGCGTACCTGCTCCAGGTCTCCGACAGCCTCCGCCCGCAGCGCGTCGCCCCGCAGACCACCCTGGTCGCCCGGCTCTCGTTGGCCACCGCCAAGGACCGCAACCGCCGTATCGCCGTGTCCAGCACCAAGGGCGGCGCCGTCTGGACGGCCAGCTCGCTTGCCGAGCACGACCTGCCGTCGGCGGCCCTGCGCGCCTACAAGCACGCCGCCGCCTCGATGCGGAGCAGCGATCCTGGGTGCGCGCTGCCCTGGCAGCTGCTCGCCGGCATCGGTCGCGTCGAGTCCGACCACGGCCGGTACGGCGGCTCGGTGCTCGGCGATGACGGGGTGCCGCGTCCCGCCATCGTCGGGATCGCCCTCGACGGCAAGGGCCCGGTGGCCGCGATCCACGACACCGACGGCGGCCGCTTCGACGGCGACGAGGTGTGGGACCGCGCCGTCGGCCCGATGCAGTTCATCCCCTCGACGTGGCGCTCGGCCGGGCGCGACGGTGACGGCGACGGTCTCGAGTCGCCCAACGACATCGACGACGCGTCGCTGGCCGCGGCGTCGTACCTCTGCGGCGGTGGCGGCGACCTGAGCACGGTGCCCGGCCAGCGCTCGGCGATCCTGCGCTACAACGCGTCGGACTACTACGTCGCGCTGGTGACGGCGTTCGAGACCGGCTACCGCACGGGCGTCTTCACGATCCCGTCGCCGGAGGTCGCGCCGGGCGCCGGCGACGGCGTGGTGCACCGTGCGGCGAAGCACGCCGCGAAGAAGGCCAAGCACCACAAGGTGGCCAAGCCCGCGAAGCCGGCGAGGAAGCACAGGCCGTCGAGGCCCTCGGGGCCGTCCATCGCGCAGCCGTCGAAGCCGCAGCCGACCACGGCGCCGAAGCCGACCAAGCCGAGCACGCCCAAGCCGACGAAGCCCAGCACGCCCAAGCCGCCGAAGCCGTCGCCGACGCCGACCCCCTCGCCCACCCCGCAGCCGCCCAAGCCGGTCGAGCAGCGCGGCGTCGTGACGGCGGTCGCGGGTGGCTGGCAGGTCGGCGGATCGCTGCGGCTGACCCCCGGTGACCTCGGCCCCATCGGCCGTCAGGACTACGACGGCGACGGCACCACCGAGGACGTCGCCGCCGAGCTGGACGGCCTGGCTGCTGCCGGCGGGTCCGTGGTCGTGGCCTACCTCGCGAAGCCCACCTTCACGATCACCGGCTTCAGCGCGCTCTGACCTGCGGGTCGTCGTACCTTCCCTAGGAGAACTGTCGCCTCCCCGGGTGTGCATGCCTGGGGGAGTGCACGATTACCAGGGGACCCGGGTGATCGTGGGGCCGCTGGGGCGGCTCAGCCGTCGACCCGCTCGGCGCACGTCGGCGCGCGAGATGTCGTACGCCGGCGGCGGGTCGACGTACCTTCCCTAGGAGAACTGTCGCCTCCCCGGGTGTGCATGCCTGGGGGAGTGCACGATTACCAGGGGACCCGGGTAATCGTGGGGCCGCTGGGGCGGCTCAGGCAAACAGCGGCTCGCCGACGTAGCCGCCCGACGCCGCGCCCGGGGGGACGGCGAAGAGGGCGGAGCCGGTGTGCTGGAGGTACTCCATCAGGCCGTCGTCGCGGGAGAGCCGGGTCTGCATCGGGATGTAGTGGGTGTCGGGGTCGCGGACGTAGGCGATGAAGAACAGGCCGGCGTCGAGGCGGCCGAGGTCGTCGTTGCCGTCGGCGAAGTTGTAGCCGCGGCGCAGCATCTTGACGCCCTTGTTCTGAGCCGGGTGGGCCAGCCGGACGTGCGAGTCCATCGCGATCAGCGGCCGGCCGTCGCTGCCCTCGAGCGCGAAGTCGGGCTCGGTGAACTCGGTCCCGCCCGACAGCGGTGCCCCGGCGGGACGGTCGCGCCCGACCAGCTGCTCCTGCTCCCTCAGCGAGGTGCGGTCCCACGTCTCGATGGCCATGTTGATCCGGCGGGCGACGAGGTAGGAGCCGCCGGCCAGCCAGTCGGCGCGGTCGTCGTCGCCCGGCGCGACCCAGACGTGCTCGTCGACGTCGGCGGCCTGCTCGGCCTTGAGGTTGGCGGTGCCGTCCTTGAAGCCGAACAGGTTGCGCGGCGTCTGCTGCGCGGTCGACGTGGACGAGGTGCGCCCGAAGCCGAGCTGGGACCAGCGCAGGGCGGCGCTGCCGAAGGCGATCCGGGACAGGTTGCGGATCGCGTGCACGGCGACCTGCGGGTCGTCGGCGCAGGCCTGCACGCACAGGTCGCCGTCGCTGCGGGCCTGCTGCAGCGCGTCGGCGGGGAAGTGCGGCAGCCGGCGCAGCGCCGCGGGCTGCCGGTCGGCGAGGCCGAAGCGGTCGTTGCCGGACCCGTCGCGGAACAGCGACGGCCCGAACCCGAAGGTCAGGGTCAGCCGCGAGGGCGGCAGGCCGATCGCCTCGCCGGTGTCGCCGGGCGGGGAGTCGTACGGCAGCGGGGTGCCGTCGCCGACCTCGCGGCCGCTGCGTCATCGCCGCGGCCGCGGCGGTCCAGGCGCGCAGCAGCAGCACGAGCTCGGCGCGCGAGGTCGCGGTCACGTCGAAGGCGGCGAAGTGCAGCCGGTCCTGGGCGGGGGTGACGATGCCGGCCTGGTGCTCGCCGTGGAACGCGTGCCGGTCGACGGCGTGCGCGGCCTCCCCGTCGGTCGCCCGCGCGGTCCCGATCCCGCCGGCGAACCCGGCCGCGCCGACGGCGGCCGCCCGCTCCGGCGTACCCGAGGAGGCGGCGCCGGGAGACGCCGTGGGACGGTGCTGCGGGACGGTCGGGCATCAGAGCGTGACGGCGGCCGTCAGCCTGGAGAGCGGCTCGGACAGCGCGTTGACCGCGTCGGAGAGCGCCTTGACCTCCGGCTTGCTCAGGCGGGTGTAGCTCGACGAAGCCGGAGGCGCCGACGCGCTGCTCGTCGAGCAGTGCCTGCAGGGCGTCGAAGCGCTTCTCGATCTGCTCGGCGAGCTCCGGGTCCTTCGCGCTGAGCACCGGCTCGAGCCCCTCGAAGCCGACCCGGGCGCCGTCGACGTTGGCCTGGAAGTCGTAGAGGTCGGTGTGCGACCAGGTCTCCTCCTCGCCGGTGACCTTGCCGGTCGCGACCTCGTCGAGCAGGCTCTTGGCGCCGTTGCCGATCTGGTCGACGGTGAAGTCGAGCTTCTGCACGCGGGCCGCGCAGCGTCCGGGTGTCGCGCAGCAGCTGGTCGGCGTACGTCGCCCGCTGCGCCGTCGTCAGCGCGGTGTAGCCGGCGCCCTTCGGGGGCCAGAGGTCCTTCTCGATGCGGTGCCAGCCGGTCCACTTCTGGCCCTGCTCGAGGTCGGCCTCGCGCAGGTCCATCATCGGGTCGAGGTCGCCGAAGGACTCGGCCACCGGCTCGATGCGCTCCCAGTGCACCCGGGTCGGCGCGTAGAGCGCGCGGGCCCGGGCGTCGTCGCCGGCCTTGTAGGCCGCCACGAACCGCTCCGTGCCGGCCAGCAGCTGCTCGGTCTGGTCGCGGACGTAGGCCTTGTACTGCGCGTTGGCGGTGTCGATCTGCTGCTGGCTGGCCCCCGCGACGGAGGCGCGCCGTCGTCGCCGGAGTCGGTGACCGTGAAGTCGCTGCGCGGATGCCCTTGCCGGTCATGCCGGGCTTGCAGGCCGGGACGTAGGTGCCCGGCGGGCACGTTGACGACCAGGTCGCGGGTGAGGCCGGGCCCGACGTTCTCGACCTCGCCGACGATGCGCAGCCCGTCCTCGCCGTACAGGTAGAACTCGGTGACCTTGCTGCCCTGGTTCCTCACCTTGTAGACGAGGTTGCCCGAGGGCGCCTCGTCGGTGGACAGGTCGCAGGACGTCGTCGGTCGAGGTGACGTTGATGGTGCGCGCGTCGCCCGCGCCGGCCGAGGACGGTGGTGTTGTCGGTGCAGGCGGCCAGGCCCGGCAGGGCGACGGCGGCCACGAGGGCAGCGACGAGCGTGCGGTGGGTCACGGGATCGGTCCTTGCGTGGCGGGTGGTGGGGTCAGGAGGCGGAGCGGGCCGGCACCGGCGCGGCCGGGGTGGCGGTGCGGCGGCCGCGGCGGATCTGCCGGAAGAAGACGGTCATCGTCACCACGACGTACGACGCCCAGACGACCGCCTCGAGCCAGGTGGTGGCGGGGGAGAAGTTGAGGGTGCCCTTGAGTAGCGTGCCGAGCCAGGAGCCGGGCTCGACGACGTTGCTCACGTCGAAGGCGAGGCTGTCGAGACCGGGCAGCAGGCCGGCCTCCTGGAGGTCGTGCACGCCGTAGGACAGCACGCCCGCGGCGACGACGATCAGGATCGCGCCGGTCCAGGTGAAGAACTTCGCGAGGTTGATCTTGAGCGCGCCGCGGTAGAACAGGTAGCCGATCAGGACGGCGGTGGCGATGCCGAGCGCCGCGCCGACCAGCGGGCCGGTCGACGACCCGGAGCCGCCGGCGGCCGCCTGGGTGGCGGCCCACAGGAACAGCGCCGTCTCGAGCCCCTCCCGCCCGACGGCCAGCATCGCGACCACGACCAGGCTCGCGCGCCCGGCGCCGGCGGCCCGGTCGACCTGGCCCTTGAGCTCGCCCGACAGCGTGCGCGCCGAGCGGGCCATCCACATCACCATCCAGGTGACGAAGCCGACCGCGACGATCGACAGGGTGCCGCCGATGGTCTCCTGCGCCTCGAAGCTGAGCCCGCGGGGCCCGAACGTGAGCAGCGCGCCGAAGGCCAGTGAGACGCCGACGGCGATCGCGACGCCGCCCCAGACCCGGGGGAGCAGCTCGCGGCGGTCGGACTTGACCAGGTAGGCGACCAGGATCACCACGACCAGCGTGGCCTCGAGCCCCTCGCGGAGGCCGATCAGGTAGTTCGCGAGCATCGGACACCTTCGAGTGGAGGTTAGCCTGACCTAAGTAAGTGCAGGCTAACACTGCCCGGAGGCGGCGTCACCCGCCAGGGTCCAAAGTCACAGGGAGCGCGCATCGCCCCTGCTGCGGGGGATCCTGGTCAGTGCGAGAGGTACGTCGCGGCCATGTCCTTGTCGCCGTGGCCGTCGGCCAGGGCGCGCGCGAAGTGCTGCTGCACCGCCTCGATGACCCCGAGGTCGGCGCCCGCGGCCCGGGCCGCGTCGACGATCAGCCCGGAGTCCTTGGCGGCGCCGTCGAGACCGAAGGCGGGAGTGAAGTCGCCGTCGAGCATGGCGGCCCCCTTCAGCTGGACGTACGGCGCGTCCATCGCGCCGCCCTTGACCACGTCGAGGAAGGCGCGCGGGTCCACGCCGAGGGCGCGGGCCAGCGACAGGGACTCCGCGATCCCCTCCACGACGGTCAGCACCCAGGAGTTGGCGACCAGCTTGAGGCGGGTGCCCGACCCGGCCTCGCCGAGCCAGACCGTGCGCGACCCGATCGCGTCGAGGACCGGCTGCACGCGAGGACGGGCGTCCTCGGGGCCGGAGGCGAGGACCACGAGCGTGCCGTCCTCGGCCGGCTTCCTGGTGCCGAGGACCGGCGCGTCGACGTACACGAGGCCGAGCTCGTCGGCGACCGTCGCCAGCCGCTCGGACCCGGCCACGCCCACGGTCGCCTGCTGCAGCCACACGGTCCCGGCCGCCAGGCCGTCGCGCGCCTCGTCCATCGCGGAGAGGACGGACTCGACGTCGAAGAGCATCGTCACCACGACGTCGGCGCCGCGCACCGCCTCGGCCGGGGTCGTGCAGACGGTCGCGCCCACCTCGCCCAGCGGCTCGGCGCGGCTCGCGGTGCGGTTCCAGACCCGCAGCGGCAGGCCGGCGGCGGCGACGTTGCGCGCCATGCCGGCGCCCATCGTCCCGGTGCCCAGCAGTGCGACGGTCGGCAGGTCGGTCATAGGGTCCATCCTCGCGAGCTCGGTGACTGGGACTGGTTGCTGTTTCCAACTGACCCGGGGCGGGTACCCGCACCACCGTATGTCCAGTCCTCCCGCACCCCCGAGCCGTCCCGACGCCGCGCCCCACCCGGGGCGGTGGCGCGCGCTCGCGGTCACGCTCCTCGTCGGATTCATGTCGCTGCTCGACGTCACGATCGTCAACGTCGCCGTGCCCTCGATCCAGAGCGGGCTCGGGGCGTCGTCGGCGGCGGTGCAGTGGGTGGTCTCCGGCTACGCGCTCACCTTCGGGCTGACGCTGGTCGCGGGCGGCCGGCTCGGCGACCTCGTGGGCCGGCGGCGGATGTTCGTGGTCGGGCTGGTGCTGTTCACGCTCACCAGCGCGGCCGCCGGGCTCGCCCCCGACCAGCACCTCCTCGTCGTGGCGCGGCTGCTGCAGGGCGCCTCGGCCGGGCTGCTCACCCCCCAGAACACCGGGCTGATCCAGCAGATGTTCACCGGCGCCGAGCGTGGCCGCGCGTTCGGCCTGTTCGGCACGACGGTCGGCCTGTCCGCGGCTTCCGGCCCGATCCTCGGCGGCCTGATCCTGCAGGCCTTCGGCGGCGACGACGGCTGGCGCTACGTGTTCTTCGTCAACGTCCCGATCGGGCTGGTCGCCATCGTGCTCGCGATGCGGCTGCTGCCCGGCGCCCCGCCGCGCACCGGCCGGCTGCGCTCCCAGGTCGACGCCGTCGGCGCCCTGCTGCTCGGCCTCGGCGTGCTCTGCGTGCTGCTGCCGATCGTCGACGCGATGGGCGACGCGTCCACCCCGCTGTGGCTGATGGTCCTCGGCGGTCCCGTGCTGCTGCTCGCGTTCGTCCGGTGGGAGCGCCGGGTCGTACGGCGAGGAGGCGCGCCGCTGCTCGACGTGGGCCTGTTCGCGCAGGCGCCGGGCTTCGCCTCGGGGATCGTGCTCGGGTCGACGTACTTCTGCGGCTTCAGCGGCATCTGGCTGGTCCTCGCGCTCTACCTCCAGGACGGGCTCGGGTTCACGCCGCTGCAGTCGGGGCTGACCGTCACGCCGTTCGCGATCGGCTCCGCGCTGGCGTCGGTGACCGCGGGACGCGTGATCGAGCGGTTCGGTCGCCGGGTCACCGTGCTCGGGCTGTCGCTGGTGGTCGTCGGCTTCGCCGCTATGGCGGTCGTGGTGCCGCTGACCACGCCGTCGCACCCGGCGCTGTTCCTGGTGGTCCCGCTCCTCGTCGCCGGCATCGGCAGCGGCGCCACGATCTCCCCGAACATCACGATGACGCTCGCGTCCGTGCCGACCCGGATGGCCGGTGCCGCCGGCGGGGCGCTGCAGACCGGCCAGCGGATCGGCAGCGCGATCGGTGCGGCGGTGCTGGCGTCGGCGTTCCGGGTCACGCTGTCCTCGGGCGGCGGCCTCGGCGTCGCCGTGTCGGTGGCCTTCGGCAGCGCGCTGGCGTTCTCCCTGGTCGCGTGGACGATGGCGGTGCGCGAGCTGCGGATCCGCCCCGGGCTCGGCGACGCGGCCGCCGAGGACGTGGACCGCGAGCCGGCACACCTGTGAGGCCGCCTGTGAGGCGCTGACAGGACCGGCTGCCACGATGGCGCGGTGACCGCCGCGACCAGCCTCTGGGACCGGGTGTCGGCCACCGCGCCGGCGCCCTCGACCGGGCTGGTCCTCGCCGCGGGCGCGGTCGCGCTGGCACTCGTCGCGGTGCCGGCCCTGTGGCGGGTCACCCGGCACCTCGTCACGATCGCGCACGAGGGGTCGCACGGCGTGGTGGCGCTGCTCGTGGGGCGCCGGCTCGCCGGCATACGCCTGCACTCGGACACCTCGGGGCTGACCCTGTCCCGGGGCCGCCCGACCGGGCCGGGGATGGCGGCGACCGCGGCGGCGGGCTACGTCGGGCCGTCGCTGCTCGGCCTGCTCGCGGCCGTCCTCCTCGCGCACGGCCACGCGATCGGTCTGCTGTGGGCGCTGCTGGTGCTGCTCGCCCTGCTCCTGCTGCAGATCCGCAACTTCTTCGGGCTCTGGTCGGTCCTCCTCGCGGGCGCTGCGCTCGTCGTGGTCACGCGGTGGGGGAGCGCGGACGTCCAGCTGCTGGTGGCGTACGTCGTGACCTGGTTCCTGCTGCTGTCCTCGCCGCGCGCCGTCCTCGAGCTGCACGCCCACCGCCGGCGCAGCGCCTCGCGGACCTCCGACGCCGACCTGCTGGCGCGGCTGACCCGGGTGCCCGGCCTGGTCTGGGTGGGGGTGTTCCTGGCCGCCACCGTCGCCGCGCTGGCGGCAGGCGCCCGGCTGGTGGTGGGGGCGGCACTCTGACGGCTGTCGGTCGCGTCGGCTTGGATGGGGCCATGACGCGGCTGAAGGTCGGCGAGACGCTGCACAGCGACTCCGGCACGCCGTACCTCGTCGAGGGCCTGCTGGTCGAGGGCGGCTACGGCGAGACGTACGTCGGGCACCGGCTGTCCACCCGCGGACGGCCCCTGCAGCAGGTCGCGATCAAGGTGTGCCGCAGCCTCGACGACTGGCACGGCGAGGCCTACTTCGGCCGGCTGCTGCAGGGCGACCCCCGCGTCGTGGAGCTCCTCGACGTGTTCGTGACCGCGAGCGGGCGCGGGTCCCACCAGCGCCGCCGGCACATCCTGGTCTTCGAGTTCATGGCCGACGGCACGGTCTGGGACGCGATCGAGCGCGACGGGCTGCGGTGGGGCGAGGGCCGCGTGCGCGCCGAGATCCGGGCGCTGCTCAAGGTGCTGCGACGGATGCACGGCGTGTGGATCATCCACCGCGACATCAAGCCCGACAACGTGTTCCTGCGCGGCGGGCGGCTGGTCCTCGGCGACTTCGGGATCACCAAGCTGGCCGTGGACCAGAAGGCCTCCGACGCCTCCCGCTTCCAGCCGGACTTCGCACCGCGCGACCTGGCCTCGACCTCGATGTGGGGGCCCGCCGAGGACATCTTCCAGGTCGGCCTGCTCGCCGCGACCCTGCTGTCGGGGGAGATCTGGTGGAACGACGTGGTCTCGGCGCGGGCGATCGCGGCGCTCGACGCGAGCGAGGCCTTCAAGAGCTGGATCTGGCACGCGACCGGCGCGCGCTCGAAGCGCTACTGGCACGCCGACGACGCGCTCGACGCGCTGTCGTCGCTGCGCCGGGTCGACGTCGCCCCGGGCCGGGCGCCGCGCTCCTTGCGCGGCCAGTCCGTGGTCTTCACCGGCCGCCTCTCCGGGGTGACCCGCTCGCAGGCGATGACCCGGGCGCGGCTCGCCGGCGCGCACCCGCAGGACCGGCTCTCGGACGCGACCACCGTCGTCGTGGTCGGCCACGTCGGCTCCTCGGAGGGCACCACCGCGTTCGGGGTGCGCGAGCGGCTGCGCACCGGCCAGCCGATCCGGGTGATCGACCAGGACCAGTTCGAGCGGCTGACGGCGCGGGCGCGGCGGCTACCGCGGTCGGGGTGACCCGGCTGCCGCCGGCGGCGCCTCGTAGACGTCGAGCAGGAAGTCCTCGTCGACGTGGCTGACCACCTTGGCGGCGCCGCGGAGGACGCAGTCGAGTGCCAGCGCCGCGTGCAGCTCGGGGCCGGACCGGTGCGCGTCGTGCGGGTGGTGCGCCCAGTGCAGGAACACCATGTGCGCGCCGGGCTCGGCGACCGACCACAGCGCCGCGAGGGCGCGGTCGAGACGCGGCAGGTAGTAGAGGAACTCCGCGGCGACCACCAGGTCGACGGTCCCGTCGAGGGGTACGTCGGGGAGCTCGGAGCGCACCACGCGCACGTGGTCGAGCGCGGCCGTGCGTCCGACGGCAAGGTCCACGGCGGTGGGCGAGCCATCGCTGGCGACGAGCTCGTCGACGTGCCCGGCGAGCCGGCTCGACACGATCCCCGGACCGCAGCCCGGCTCCCACGCGCGGCGGTATCGCTCCCGGGGGAGCGTGGCGAGCAGCACGTCGAGCTTGCGGCGCTCGTACCACGACGTCTCGACGTGCCACGGGTCGCTGTCGGCGACGTACATCGCCTCGAAGTCGGGGGCGGGCACGGATCGGGACGTCATCGCGTCGACGTACCCACTGCCGCAGGGGTCACGCGGGGTGTCCCGCCCGACAGGTCCAGGGACGGGGCGGCGGGCGGGTCAGACGTGACGGCCGCGTTGCTGCGGGACGCGCTGGCGCAGCCGGCGCTGGTGCTCCTGGTAGGCGAACATCTCCTCGAGGGAGAGCGGCAGCTCGTCCTCGTCGTACCGCTCGGCCGGGTCGTGCCCCACCGGGTAGGCCTGCTGGGGGAACGCCGGCGCGGCGTGCCGGGGCGCCGCGGGCACGGGCGGCATCGCCTGTGTCGCCTCGGGATCGTCTGCGGCGTCGGCCGGCGAGTCGACCGGGGGGTCGGTCGGGCGGTCGGTCGGGGGCGCGACGGCGAGCGGGAGGTCGGGCACCGCGACCTCGCCGTCGGTGACCAGGGCCACCAGCGTGGCGACCTCGGGCTCGAGCGCGGCCCCGGCGGCTCCGGCGGCTCCGGCGGCTCCGGCGGCCCCGGCAGCATCGTCGGTGGGGGTCTGCGCCGGTGCCGGCGCTGCGGGCGGCTCGGGCGGCGCGGCGAACGTCTCCAGGGGTGGTGCGTCCGCGGCCAGGACGGGGTCGGTGGTCACGGTCAGCGTGACCCGCGGCCACCACCGCGAACGGTCCTCGCGGGCGACGACGACCGGCTCGTCGTACGCCTCCTGGACCCACTCGAGGACGGACTCGAAGGAGCCGCCGGTGACCTTCCAGGTCGGTGCGTGGCCGGACACCTCGATCCGCTCGGGGATCGCCTCGAACACCTCTGCGATGCCTCGTGCGAGCGGCATCCGCGTCACCTGCCTTCGTCGGCCGACCAGGTCCACGGGCCAGGCTAGTGGACCGCCGCCGGGTGCTGCGCCGACGGCCGCCACGCGGCGCGCCCCCGCGCCCGCACTCCTCCCCGTGGTCAGTGACGTTCGGCCCCGGGACGGGCGGAGTGGAAGGGGTGGGGTGGAGTGACGGTTGACACAGTCAATCTAAACCGGTTTAGTACGACGCATGGCCCGCCCCACGATCAACGACGTCGCGCGAGCGGCGGGGGTGTCGAAGGGGGCGGTGTCCTTCGCGCTCAACGACCGGCCGGGCATCTCCGCGGACACCAGGGCCAGGATCATGGCGGCCGTCGCCGAGCTCGGCTGGACGCCGAGCAGCCGGGCCCGCGCGCTGTCGGTGTCCCGCGCGCTCGCCGTCGGGCTGGTCGTGGCCCGGCCCCCCGACATCTTCCGCGCCGACGCGTTCTTCCCGGCGTTCATCGCCGGCCTCGAGACCGTCCTGTCCGAGCACGGCCACGCGCTGCTGCTGCAGGTCGCCGAGCACGACGACCTGTCCGCCTACCGGCGCCTGGCCGAGGAGGGCCGCGTCGACGGCGTCTTCGTCACCGACCTCCAGGTCGACGACCCGCGGCCGGCGCTGCTCGCCGAGCTCGGCCTGCCCGCGGTCGTGGTCGCCCCCTCGGCCCGGGCCGCGCAGGGTGACGTCGAGGACGTCGCACGAACCGGCACCGAGGTGCTCGGCGTCGACGACGCCCCTGGCGTGCGAGCGGCCGTCGAGCACCTGCTCGCCCTCGGCCACACCCGCGTCGCGCACGTGTCCGGCCCCGCGTCGATGGTGCACGGACGCTCGCGCCGGCTCGCCTGGGAGGGTGCGATGCGGGCGGCCGGCCTGCCCGCCGACCTCTGCGCCGAGGCCGACTTCTCCGCCGAGTCCGGCGCCCGGGCCACCCGCGAGCTGCTCGACCTCGCGCAGCCCCCGACGGCGATCGTGTTCGCCAACGACCTGATGGCCATGGCCGGGCTCGCGGTGGCGCACGCGCGCGGGGTCGACGTACCCACCGAGCTGTCGCTGACCGGGTACGACGACACGGAGATCGCCGCGCACCTGCAGCCGCCCCTGACCACCGTCAGCACCGACGTCGTGGCCTGGGGCCGCGCCGCGGCCACCCGGCTGCTCGAGCTCATCCACGGACAGTCGTCCACCCCCGCCGACCTGCCCCGGGCGCGCCTCGTCGTCCGCGACTCGACGGCCCCACCGACCACCTCCCGTCCCCCTCGGAAGCGCGACTCGTCGCGGAAACGGAGCACTGCATGAGATCCACAGTCCTGTCCCTGACCGGCGCCGTCCTCGCCCTCGGCCTGACCGCCGCGTGCGGCGGCGGCTCCGACTCGGGCGACGCGAAGAGCGCGACCGGCCCGATCAAGGTCTGGCTGTCGAACAACCCGGAGGAGATCGCCTGGGGCAAGGCGATGGTCAAGGAGTGGAACGCCGACCACGCCGACCAGAAGGTCACCGCGCAGGAGATCCCCGCGGGCAAGACCTCCGAGGAGGTCATCGGCGCGGCGATCACCGCGGGCAACGCCCCGTGCCTGGTCTTCAACACCAGCCCGGCCGCCGTACCCCAGTTCCAGAAGCAGGGCGGCCTCGTCGCCCTCGACGAGTTCTCCGGCGCCAAGGACTACATCGAGGCTCGTTCGGGCGACACCGCCGACCAGTACGCCTCGCCGGACGGGAAGTTCTACCAGATCCCCTGGAAGCAGAACCCCGTCATGATCTTCTACAACAAGGACCTCTTCAAGAAGGCCGGCCTCAACCCCGACAAGCCGTCGCTCGCGACGTACGACGAGTTCCTCGCGTCCAGCAAGAAGATCGTCGACAGCGGCGCGGCCGAGGCAGCGATCTGGCCGGCCCCGTCGAGCGAGTTCTTCCAGTCCTGGTTCGACTTCTACCCGCTCTATGCCGCCGAGTCCGGTGGCAAGCAGACCGTCGAGGACGGCAAGGCCACCTTCGACGACCAGGCCGGCAAGGACGTCTGGGACTTCTGGTCGACGATGTACGCCGACGGGTATGCCAACAAGGAGAAGTACAACGGCGACTCGTTCGCGGACCAGAAGGCCGCCATGGCGGTCGTCGGCCCGTGGGCCATCTCGGTCTACAAGGACAAGGTCAACTGGGGCGTGGTGCCGGTGCCGACCAAGGAGGGCATGGACCCCTCGGAGGTGCACACCTTCACCGACGCCAAGAACATCGGCCTCTACTCCGCGTGCAAGAACCAGAAGACCGCGTGGGACGTGCTGAAGTTCGCGACCAGCGAGGAGCAGGACGGCAAGCTGCTCGAGACGACCGGCCAGATGCCGATCCGCACCGACCTGCCCACGACGTACGCCGACTACTTCAAGGCGCACCCGGACTACCAGCTCTTCGCCGACCAGGCGTCCCGCACCGTCGAGGTGCCCAACGTGCCGAACTCCGTGGAGATCTGGCAGGAGATCCGTGACGAGTACTCGTCCTCGGTGATCTTCGGGAAGTCCACCGTCGACGACGCCCTGGCGAAGGCGGCGACGAAGGCGTCCGACCTCGCCGGCCAGTCGTGAGACGTCTGCTCGGGCGTCAACCGCTGGGCATCGTCTTCGCGGCGCCGTACGCCGTGTTCCTGGCCGCCGTGTTCGCCTACCCGCTCGGGCTGGCGGTGTGGATCAGCTTCCACGACTACTTCTTCGCCGCGCCCGGTGCCCAGGTGGACCGCCCCTTCGTGGGCCTGGAGAACTACGCGAGCGTGCTGGGCGACTCCGCCGTGCGACGGTCGTTCCTCAACGTCGCGGAGTTCCTGGTGATCAACGTGCCGCTGACGGTGCTGCTCGCCCTGGTGCTGGCGACCGGTCTGAACTCGGTGGTGCGAGCGCGGACCTTCCTGAGGGTCTCCTACTACGTGCCCTTCGTGACCGCGAGCGTGGCGCTGGTGGCCGTGTGGCTGTTCCTGTTCAGCAGCAACGGCATGGTCAACCAGATCCTCGGCCCGCTGGCGCCGCGACCCGTCGTGGCTGGTGAACAGCGGGCTGGCGATGCCGGTCATCGCGCTGTTCGTGACCTGGAAGCAGCTCGGCTTCTTCATCCTGCTCTACCTCGCCGCGCTGCAGAACGTCTCGAAGGACCTCTACGAGGCGGCCTCGGTCGACGGGGCCGGACGGGTGAAGTCGTTCCTGAACGTGACCGTGCCGGGCGTGCGGTCCGCGACCACGCTGGTCGTCATCCTCGCGACCATCACCGGCGCGAACCTGTTCACCGAGCCCTACCTGCTGACCAACGGCGGTGGCCCCGACGGGGCGTCCGCCTCGCCCGTCTTCGTGATGTACCAGAAGGGCATCGAGCAGGGGAACCCCGACACCGCCTCGGCGATCGGCGTGATCCTGGTGATCTGCGTGCTGCTGATCTCCCTGGTCAACCGCACGGTCCTGGAGCGTGACTGACATGCGCGCAGAGACGCGGACGGACCGCGAGTCCACGGGCAGCGAGCCGCCGCGCGGGCTCGCGCGGGGTCGGCTGGTGGAGCATCCGGGTGTCGCTGTTCGTGGGCGCGCTGGTGTTCCTGTTCCCCTTCTACTACATGGTCGTCGGCTCCGTGCAGAGCAAGCCGGACACCTCGATCAAGGGCGCCTTCCCCACGGGCGGGCTCACGCTGGACAACTACGGCCGAGATCAACAGCCGGGTGGACCTGATCCAGTCGTTGCTCAACTCCGGCATCTTCACCGGCGGGGTGCTGCTGTGCACCGTCGTGTTCGGGGTGCTCGCCGGCTACGCGCTGGCGCGGCTGCACTTCCGTGGCCGCGGGATGCTGTTCGCCGCGATGCTGCTCGTGCAGATCGTGCCGTTCCAGCTGCTGATCATCCCGATCTACGTGATGATCGTGCGGACCTACGGGCTCGCGGACTCCTACCTCGGCATGATCGTGCCGTTCGCGATCAACTCCACCGCGGTGTTCGTGTTCCGGCAGTTCTTCCTGCAGCTGCCCGACGACCTGTTCGCCGCCGCGGAGCTCGACGGGGCCGGGGAGCTCCGGATCCTGTGGTCGATCGCGCTGCCCCTCGTGCGGCCGGCACTGCTCACGACGCTGCTGCTGACGTTCATCGGCCCGTGGAACGAGTTCCTCTGGCCGTTCCTGGTCACCAAGCAGACCGACATGCAGCCCTTGGCCGTCACGCTGGCCAACTACATCAGCAACATCGCGGGACGCGCGGACAACCCGTACGGCGCGATCCTCGCCGGCGCGGTGGTGCTCGCGGCCCCGGCCGTGGCGCTCTTCGTCGTGTTCCAACGGCACTTCACCGCCTCGGAGATCAGCAGCGGGGTCAAGGGATGACCCCGCTGCTGCTGCTCCACCTCGCCCTCTCGGAAGGCACCACATGAGACGCACCGCCCTGGTGGCAGCAGCCGCCGCCACCGCCGTCACGACCACGCTGCTCGTCGCGCCGGTGGCGGGCGCACAGCCGCGGACGTCGAGGCTCGCTCCGCTCGCACCTCAGCCTGCGCTCGCACCTGCGCCTGCGGCGGCGGGACGGCTGACCAACCTCGCCCACCTCGACTTCCTCGGGGACCGGGTGGCGCCGCCCCGGCAGTCACGCCACACGACGTACCGCCTCGCCCGGCACCCCGAGGTCGGCACGCTGTGGACCTACGCCGACCACCAGGACGACGGCAGCTTCAAGCGGGTCGGTGGCGGGACGTACGACGCCGCGACCGACACCTGGGGGCAGGGTGCGTTCAACGCCGACGACGTGGCTCGCGCCGCCGTCGTCTACGTGCGCGACTGGAAGCAGACCGGCTCGCGGTCCAGCCGACGGGCCGCCTTCGAGATGCTGCGCGGGCTGACCTACCTGCAGACCGCGTCCGGCCCGAACGCCGGCAACGTGGTGCTGTGGATGCAGCCCGACGGGACGCTGAACCCCAGCGCCGACCCAGTCGAGCTGCCCGACCCGTCCGACAGTGACGCGTCCTACTGGCTGGCCCGGACGGCGTGGGCACTCGGTGAGGGGTACGCCGCGTTCCGCAGCGCGGACCCGGCCTTCGCCCGCTTCCTGGCACGTCGTATGGACCTCGCCGTCGGAGCGCTCGACCGGCAGGTCCTCGATGCCTACGGCACCTACCTCGACATCGACGGCCGCCGCGCGCCTGCCTGGCTGGTCACCGACGGTGCCGACGCGTCGGCCGAGGCGGTGCTCGGCCTGGCCGCCTACGTCCGTGCCGGCGGCACCCCCGCGGCGCGGAGGACCCTGCGCCAGCTCGCCGAGGGCATCGCGATGCTGTCGCGCGGCACGGCGCGCACCTGGCCGTTCGGCGGTGTCCTGCCCTGGGCGCTGTCCCGCTCGGACTGGCACGCCTGGGCCTCACAGATGCCCGCGGCCCTCGCCCGTGCGGGCTCTGCCCTCGGCGACCGCTCGCTGCGTCGTGCGGCGTCGCGCGACGCCTTCACGTTCACACCGTGGCTGATGACGTCCGGCGGGCCTGACAACGGCCGGATCCCGACACCGGTCGACACCACCCAGATCGCGTACGGCGTGGACTCCCGCGTGCAGTCCCTCCTCGCCACGGGCGGCGGTGCCACCCGGATGGCCGGTGTCGTGGCGGCGTGGTTCTTCGGCGCCAACGCCTCGCACGCACCGACGTACGACCGGGCGACCGGCGTGACCGTCGACGGCGTCGCCCCGGACGGCACCGTCAACCAGAACTCCGGCGCCGAGTCGACGATCCACGGGCTGCTCACGATGCTCGCCCTCGACGCCCACCCGGCCGCGCGGCGGATCGCCCGCTCGGCGCAGGTGACCGACACCGTCGCGCCCACCGTCCTCCAGGCCGAGGACGCCACGCTCGCGGGCGGCGCGTCCGCGGTGGTGCCGAAGTCGCTGTGGACCGGTGAGTCGCAGTTCGGCGGCACGGGCTACGCCTCGCTCCCCGCCGGTGGCACGGCCACCTTCGACCTCGCCGAGCACCCGGCCTCGCTCCTGATGCCGGTGGTGGACCTGCAGCCTGGCAGCGCCGGCGGCACCACCTGGACCGCTGACGGCCGGACGCTCGGGAGGGTGCGCGCAGGGGCCGTCGGCGCGCAGGGTGACTCGCCCGCCGCGGGGGCGCTGCTGCCTCGCACGCTGCACCGGGTCATGCCCGCCGGCGCCGGCCCGGTCACGGCCACCGCCACGGGCGGCGACACCCGGCTGGACGCACTGATGGTCCAGCCGCTCGTCACCCGGCTCGTCCTCGGGGGCGACGGCCACGGCACGGCGCTCCTGCGCAGTGCCGCGACGGCCCCCCGCCGTACGACCGTCACCGTCCCCGGCGATGGCCGCGCCGACGTCTGGTCCTACGACGGGCTGGGCCACCTGCTCCGGCACACCCGCTCCGCCGCAGCCGCCGTGCCGGTCACCGTCGCCCCCGGTGGCGTCGTGCTGGTGCGGCGCTAGGCCGGGCCGGACCCACGTTCCTCGACCACGGAAGAGAAGCCCCATGACCGACATCTCCCGGGCCCCACGCGCCCGGTTCCCCCTCGGGCCGTTCACACCGCACCCGGAGAACCCGATCCTGCGACCGCAGGGCGACGGCTGGGAGTCCTCCAGCGTCTACAACCCGGCAGCGGTCGTGAAGGACGACCAGGTGGTGCTGCTCTACCGGGCGCACGCCGAGGACATCGTGTCCCACGTCGGCCTGGCGACCAGCGACGACGGCATCCACTTCGAGCGGCATCCCGAGCCTGTGCTGTCGCCGAGCGAGCCCTACGAGGAGTTCGGGTGCGAGGACCCCCGGGTCACCGAGGTCGACGGGACCTACTACCTCACCTACTCGGCGTGGGACCGCACGAACGCCCAGCTGTGCCTGGCCACCTCGACCGACCTGCTCACCTGGGAGAAGCACGGCCCGCTGTTCCCCGGCTTCAACACCTTCGAGCCGAACGCCCAGGACACGCCGACGCCGTGGAGCAAGGCCGGTGGCATCCTGGCGACGCCGATCGACGGCCGCTACCTGATGTACTTCGGCGAGGGCTCGATCTACCACGCCTGGTCCGACGACCTGATCCACTGGGAGCCCTGCCCCAACGACGAGCCGCTGATGCTGCCCACCCCGCCGGGCACGTTCGGTGACTTCCTCGTCGAGGTCGGACCCCAGCCGGTGGTCACCGACGAGGGCCTGATCCTGCTGCTGCACAACGCCGCGGTGAAGTTCGACGACGGCACCGTGCGCTACACGTGCGGACAGCTGCTGTTCGACCCCGCGCGCCCGACCGAGATCATGGCGCAGATGAGCTATCCCTGGCTCGAGCCGTCGACGTACGAGGACCGCAACGGCCTCGTCTCCAACGTCACCTTCGTCGAGGGGCTGGTCGAGTTCCGCGGGACGTGGTTCGCCTACTACGGCCAGAGCGACTCGACGCTGGGTGTCGCGACCTACGACATCGGCACCCGCTGGTCGGACCTGGCCTAGTGGCCGTCGAGGGTCCGCGCGGCCCGCTCGAGCACGTCGACGACCTGCGCGCCGAAGCGTACGTCGCACGGGTGCTCGGTCCTGCCCGCGCGGACCATCTCGACCAGCTGGCTCACGGCGTGCTGGTGCACGATCACCTCGTCCGACTCGACCTCGGGCCACGGCGACCAGCCGTGCTCGTCGTACACCTCGACGCCGACCCGGGTGCTCTCCGGCGGCATCGTCAGGCTCAGGTCGAGGGTGCTGGTCGCGCCACCGTCGTGGGTGAGGACGAGGTGCACGAGGTCCTCGCGTCCGCGGGCGCCGGCGATCCCGACGACCGGGCCGAGGATCGGCACGAGCACGGACAGCGCGTGCGGTCCGACGTCCCACAGCGCACCCTGCTCGCGGCGCCACGGGGAGTGCGCGAACGGGTTGTCCGGCGTCTTGAGCGACGCCAGCCAGGTGGCCCGGCCACCCAGGCAGCCGGCCGCGGCGCGCTCGTCGATCCACGCGGCGACCTCGGGGACGTAGCGCGAGGTGAAGAACACCACCGACGCCACCCCGGCGCCGTCGACGGCGTCGACCAGCTCGGCGGCGGCCGCGGAGTCCAGGGCCACCGGCTTCTCCAGCAGCAGGTGCCGCCCGGCCCGCGCGGCGCGCACCGCGAGGGGCGCCTGCACGTGCGGGGGTACGGCGAACGCGACGGCGTCCACCTCGGCGAGCAGGTCGTCCACGTCGGCCGGCGCGCTCGCGCCGTGCCTGTCAGCGAGCGCCTGCGCCTTGCCCTGGTCGCGGCCCCACACCGACACGAGCTCCGCGTCAGGGTGGCCGGCGATGCCTGCGGCGTGCAGCTCCTCCGCCCAGAAGCCCGTCCCCACGAGGCCGAAGCGCACCCGCCCCGTCGTCCCTGTCTGCGTCGTCTCGCTCACCAGGGCGACATACCCGCACGGGGGTGGCGCCAACCCCGTGCCGGCTGCGGTAGACACGACGTGACGCCGACCCGACCCGCCCGACCCCACAGGAGCACCCGATGACCTGGCTGACCACCCCCGCGCACGCCCGCTGGCTCGAGGCGGAGGGCGACCGGCTGCTGGACTTCGGCCGCGCCTCGCGGCACCCGGCCGGCGGCTTCGCGTGGCTCGACGACGACGGCGCGCCCGAGCTCGACCGGCCGGTCGAGCTGTGGATCACGTGCCGGATGACCCACGTCTACGCGCTCGGGCACCTCATGGGCCGACCGGACTGCGGCGCGCTGGCCGACCACGGCGTCGCCGCGCTGCAAGGGCGCTTCCGCGACGCGACCAACGGCGGCTGGTACGCCCGCGTCGGCGCGGACGGGCCGACCGTGACGGGCAAGACGGCCTACGAGCACGCGTTCGTGGTGCTCGCCGGCGCCAGCGCCGTGGCCGCCGGACGGCCGGGCGGGCGCGACCTGCTGGACGCGGCGCTGGCCGTGTGGCTGGACCACTTCTGGGACGACGACGCGGGCATGGTCGTCGAGGAGTGGGACGAGACGTTCTCGCGCCTGGACGACTACCGCGGCGTGAACGCCAACATGCACAGCGTCGAGGCGCTGCTCTCGGCGGCCGACGTCCTCGGCGAGGCGTCGCTGCGCGAGAAGGCGCTGCGCATCCTGACCCGGGTCGTCCACGAGAACGCGGCCGGCAACCAGTGGCGCATCCCGGAGCACTTCGACACGTCGTGGACCCCGATCCCCGACTACAACGTCGACGAGCCCGCGCACCCGTTCCGCCCCTACGGCGCGACGATCGGGCACTGGCTCGAGTGGGCCCGCCTCGCCCTGCACCTGCGCGCCGGGCTCGGCGACGCCGCCCCCGGCTGGCTGCTCGACGACGCCCGCTCACTGTTCGACGCGTCCGTGCGCGAGGGCTGGTCGGTCGACGGCGCCGACGGGTTCGTCTACACCGTCGACTGGGAGGGCCGTCCCGTCGTGCGCGAGCGCATGCACTGGGTCGCCGCCGAGGCCACGGCCACCGCCGCCGCCCTGCACGCGGCGACCGGCGACCCGTCGTACGCCTCCTGCTACGAGACGTGGTGGCAGTACGTCGCCGACCACGTGCTCGACCCGGCCCGCGGCTCGTGGCGGCACGAGCTCTCCCCGACGAACGAGCCCAGCAGCGTGACCTGGCAGGGCAAGCCCGACACCTACCACGCGTTCCAGGCCACCCTGATCCCGCGTCTGCCGCTGGCCCCCACGCTGGCCGCTGCCCTGCGCGACGGCCTGCTCGGCTGACGACGGGCGGCCCACTCGCCCCACGATTACCAGGGTCCCCTGGTAATCGAGCACCTCCCCGGGCATGCATGCCTGGGGAGGCGCCAGAACGCCTGGGGAAGCACGCCGGCCGCGTCGACGTACGACGGCGGCACGGCTCGGTACATCGGCCCGCCCCACTGGCCGCACGATGACCAGGGTCCCCTGGTAATCGTGCGCTTCCCCGGGCATGCATGCCTGGGGAGGCGCCAGAACGCCTGGGGAAGCACGCCGGCCGCGTCGACGTACGACGGCGGCACGGCTCGGTACATCGGCCCGCCCCACTGGCCGCACGATGACCAGGGTCCCCTGGTAATCGTGCGCTTCCCCGGGCATGCATGCCCGGGGAGGAGCCAGAACGCCTGGGGAAGCACGCCGGCCCCGACGACGTACGACGGCGCACCCGATGTCGTACGACGGCGCACCTGATGTCGTACGACGGCGCGCTCGACGACGTACGACAGCCGGGCGGCGCCGAACCCTTCACCCGACCCTCACGGAATCTTCACGGGCGCAGACGGGGGTATCCGGGCAAACCCCAACACGGACGCGACGAAACGGACAAAATCGTCATACGCCCATGGGGGGCCGTCCGCGTGATCGTGAAGGAAGACCCATGCCCCAGACCCCGATGCGCCGCCTCGCCGCGGCCGCCGTCGCCGTCGCAGCCCTGGCCACCGTCGCCGGGTGCTCCGCCGACACCACCCCGAGCGCCACCGGACCGGCGACGTCGCTCGAGCAGGTCAGCGCCGGCACCCTCGCCACCGGCGACCCGGCACCCGCGCCCGACGCGCAGCAGACCGTGCTGACCATCACGGGCGCGCCCGTGCACAACGCCGGCGACAGGCTCCGGCTCAGCCTGGCCCAGCTCGACGAGATGCGTCAGGTCGAGGCCCGTGTGTGGGAGCCGTTCAAGAAGAAGCACATCGTCTTCCGGGGCGTCGCGCTCGCCGACGTCCTCGCGTTCGCCGGCGTGGACCACCCGACGGGCAAGCTGCACACGGTCGCGCTCAACGAGTACGCCGTCGACATCCCGACCACCGTGCTCGACGAGCCGGGCTGCTTCATCGCCACCCGCGCCGACGGGAAGCCGATCCCGGTCGCCAAGGGCGGCCCGATCCGCGTCGTGTTCACCGACGACCACCCGCAGGCGAAGGACCAGTCCCTGTGGAACTGGAGCTTGGCGAGCATCAAGATCCCGTGACCGAGACGACCCGGGGGGCGGGTCCTCGGCCGAGGCGAGGGCGGCGCGGCAGGAGCGACGCCGCGGCGCCGCCGCCCGACGACGTCGCGACCTCCACGAAGATCGAGGGCACGCACCTCTCGCGCGTGCAGTGGCTCATGGTCGTCGCACTGGTCCTCGCGACCGTCGGCGCCCAGCTGTTCACCGTGCGCACGTTCGTCAACCTCTCCGACGCCGCGCAGTCGTTCAACCTCGCGCAGAACCTCACCGGCGACCTGGCCGACGCGCAGCGCGACGCGATCCGGGTCCAGCTCGGCGTGGAGCGGCTGGCCGGCGGCCTGACGACGGTGGACGCCGTCGGCCTCAACACCGACTTCCTGGGTCAGCAGCTCGACAACGTCCGCGCCCAGGGCGCGCAGATGCCCGCCGCAGCGGAGGCCAAGGTGGCCGGGGCCTCGCGCACCCAGGCGCGGCTGTCGGCCACTCTCGCCTCGCTGGTGAGTGCGCCCCGCTCGGACCTGGTCGCCGCGCTGCCCGCGCTGCGCCGCGACTCCGACCGCCTCGACCGTGAGCTGCACGGGCTCTACACCGAGTTCGAGATCTCCTACTACGAGGCGAACTCCCGCGCGCTGGACCAGCGCCGCTCCCAGCAGGCCTGGTCGATGGGGCTGGCCCTGTGCGGCATCGGCTTCGCGATCGGGCTGGTGCTGTCGCTGCGTCGCTCGGTCGGCCGCGGCTTCCAGAGGGCGTACGACGCCCTGGTGGCCGAGGAGTCCGCGCGACGCCGGGCGCAGACCGCCGTGACCGACAGCGAGCGACGGCTGCGCGAGCTGCTGCGCAACAGCCCGGACGCCGTCTACCTGCTCTCGGCGCGCGGCGACGTGATCTGGTCGGGTCCGACGGCGGACTCGCTGGGGGCCGAGGGCAACCTCCTCGAGCTCGTGCACCCCTCCGCCCGCGACGCCGCCGAGCTCGCGTTCCTGCGCGGGCTGCGCGAGCCGCGCTCGGTCACGACGCTGCCGACCCGGCTCGCCGACGGCCGGCACGTCGCCATCACCTTCACCAACCTGCTCGACGACTCCGCGGTCGGCGGCGTGGTCACCAACCTGCACGACGAGACCGCGCACGTGCAGATGAGCCGCGAGCTCGAGCGGCTCGCGTTCCACGACGGCCTGACCGGCTTGCCGAACAGGCTGGCCCTCGAGCGGGAGATCGAGTCCCGCGACCCGCGCTCGCCGCTCACGCTGGCCGCGATCCAGCTCGACGGCTTCACCACCCTGGCCGCGCGCCTGGGCCGCGACGCCACCGACCACCTCCAGACCCTGATGGCCCGCCGGCTCGGCGAGACGGCGCTGGACGCGGAGTACGTCGCCCACCTCGGCGGCAACGAGTTCGCCGTCCTGGTCACGGGCTCGATGGTCGCGGGGGAGGCGCGCGCCCTCGCCACCCGGCTGCAGACGGCCGTCTCCGCGCCCGCGATCGTGCTGGGCGAGGCGGTCACCGCCACCGCGAGCGTGGGCTTCGCGACGGCGGCCGACCCCGACGGCCGCCACGACCTGTTCTGGCGTGCGGACGCCGCGACCCTGCAGGCGCGCGAGCGCGGGCACAACCAGGTGCACCTCTTCGACGACGAGCGGCACCGCCAGCTGCGCCAGCAGGCCCGGCTCGCCGAGCAGCTGTCCAGCGCAGTCGGGCGTCACGAGCTCTTCCTGGCCCACCAGCCGCTGGTGGACGCCCGGACCGGACGCATCCTCGGCACCGAGGCACTGGCCCGCTGGACCCTCGACGGCGTCAGCATCCCGCCGGACGTGTTCATCGCCACCGCCGAGGAGAACGGCCTCATCTGCGACGTCGGCATGTGGGTGCTCGACCAGGCCTGCGCGGACCTGCGCTCGTGGATCGACCAGGACGGCGTACGCCCCGACCTGTCGGTCAGCGTCAACGTGTCGGCCATCCAGCTGCAGAACGAGGGCCTCGTGCCGGGCATCCGGGCCTGCCTGGCCCGGCACGGGCTGTCCCCGGAGAACCTCATCGTCGAGCTCACCGAGACCTCGCTGCTCGCCGACCTCGACCGCGGTGAGGAGGCACTGGCCACCCTGCGCGGCCTGGGCATCCGGGTGTCCATCGACGACTTCGGGACCGGCTACTCCTCGCTGGGCTACCTCTCGCGGCTCTCGGCCGACAGCCTCAAGATCGACAGGAGCCTGCTCGCGGGCATCAAGACCGACGAGCGCGCGCTGCGGCTGGTCCGGGCGATCGTCGACCTCGCGCACGACCTCGGCATGAAGGTCACCGCCGAGGGCGTCGAGGACCAGGTCCAGCTCGACCTGCTGCGCGCGGCCGAGTGCGACGTGCTGCAGGGGTTCTACCTGTCCCGCCCGATCCCGACCGGGGACATCGCGGTGCTGCTGGACACGCCGCTGGCGCTGCCGCGCGGCGTCACCGCAGCGTACGGCGGCCTGGTCGGCGCCTGACCGCGAGGCGAGATCCGGCGTGCCCGGACAGGGCGACCGCCCGCGCCGTGGGGACGCGGGCGGTCGGGCCCCCGAGGCCAGGCCCTCGAGACTCCGGGACCGCGCTCAGAGGTCGAGCGGGCGGAGCACCCGGTCGATGCCGTGAGCGATCTGGACGTTGCCCTTGTTGATGTTCGGGGCCACGACACGGGCGTTGCGGGCGTCGGGGTCGTTGTCGACGAGGGTGACGACCTTGTGGTGCCAGCAGCGCTTGACGTCCACGGTCAGCGACGCGTCGGTCAGGGCCGTGGCCAGCACGGCGCCGTCGGAGTGCTTCGCAGTGCGGTAGTCGATCGTCGCGCCGGGCACCACGTGGTAGAGGAGCACCGACTCGATGGTGTCCACGCCGAGGGTGCCGGCGAGGTCGGCGAACACCTTCGACTCACTCCAGTAGCGCTTGCCCGTGAGCTGGTGCGCGAGCTTGCGGAACGCCTTGTCGGTGGGCACGAACGCCGTCAGCGGCACGGTGCCGTCGGTCAGCACGCTGACCGCGCTGTCCGGCTTGGCGGTGAGCACCGCGAGCACCGCCTGGTAGGTGATGTCGTAGTCACGCCAGTTGTGGTCGAACGTGTCGCCGTCGGCGGCGAGCACGGTCGCGAGGCTGCGGTCCCCGAGCGGGTGGTGGTGCCGCCCGTGGGCGGAGGCAGCGGGCGCGATGCTCCCCAGCACCACTGCGACGGTCGCCAGCACCGTCAGCAGGAGGGGGAGGCGAGTCCGGGTACGACTCATGTCGGTCCTTCCAGGTCATGACCCGGCCCCGTCGGCCGAGCCTGCACCCGGGGTTCGGACGTGGCCCACGTCACAGATGGGTCGTCGCCGGAGTTCGTTGCAGCGACAAGCGAAGTCGTCCGAGTTGTCCCGGCAAGGCATGACAAAACCGGGCGGGATCGGTCTAGACCGTCGGTGGCTGCCAGGATGCCCTGGTGACCCCGCACCCGCTGACGTCCCAGCAGTCGCCCGCGAGGCGCCTCGTGCGCGTGCTGCCGCGGCTGGTCTGGGTCCTCCTGGGGGTGCGGGCGGGGGCCTGGTTGGCGCCCGAGCGGTGGGAGGTCCCGGCCGCGGTCCTGGTCGGCCTGGTGGTCGCCACGTGGCGGCCGCGGGAGTGGTGGCGCTACGTGATGGAGGGCCCCTCGCCCAAGGACCTGCTGCCACCGCACAGCGACGCCGAGGACTCCTGACCGTGGCCGATCCCGACCCCCGGGACCTCGCCTTCGAGGTCGTCTCGCAGCACCGCCCGTTCGCGCTCGTCGCCCCCGGCTTCGTCGCCGTCGACGGGCCCGGTCCGGAGCAGGACGGGCTGGTCCGCGCCGACACCTCGCCCGTCGCGCCGTACGCCGCGGTGGAGGTCGACGTGCACGCGCCGCCCGGGTCGTCGGCGCGGGTAATGGCCGGGCTGGCCACCGCCGACGGGGAGCACGTGCTCGCCGTGCACGACCCGGGTGCCCGCCGCGTGTCGATCGAGGTACGTCGCACCGGGCGCACGCGCGTGGTCCGCAGGCGCCGGGTCGTGCTGCCGCCGACGTACCGCCTCGCCTTCGTGCTGTGCGAGAACCAGGTGACCGCGCTCGCCGACACCGGCGAGGGCTGGACCGCGCTGCTCACCGCGCGCGAGCCGGTGGTGGCACTCGGCGACCTGCGCGACCCGGAGCGGCTCGCCCGGCACGCCTACGCCTGGGGCACCGGCACGGCCGGTGGTGCACCGACGCGGCTGGCGCGTGTGCGCGCGGGGCTCTTCGGGATGACCGGGCTGCGCGACCTGCACCTCGTCCAGCACGCCGACGGATCGCCCTACCTCCGCGACGGGCAGGCCTACCTCACCGCCACCTGCGCGGGCACGGGCTTCTTCCCGCAGGCGCACTGGGGCGTGTTCCGCCTCGACCTCGCCGACCCGGGCCGGCTCGTGCAGACCGCCCAGCTCTTCACCCGGCGCGACGGGCTCGTGCTCGGCGACCACGCGGGCGCGCTGGTCCGCGACGACGACCGCTGGCTCGTCGCCACCAGCTCGTGGGGCGACTTCGACGGGGACGGCGTGCACGTGCGGCACGCCGCGAGCACCGACGACCTGCTGGAGGGCGTGCACCTGCTGGCGACCGAGCCGGTGCCGCTGCCGACCGGGGTCAGCGCGTGGGACCCGGGGCTGACCCGGGTGGACGGCACCTGGCTGGTGTCGTTCGTGGAGAGCCCGTCGCAGCGGCCCTTCGTGTTCCACCCCGCGCTCGCGGCGGCCGACGGCCCGGCCTGGACCGACGGGCTGCGGCTGGTCGGCGCCGCGGAGGACCTGCGCCAGTGCGAGGGTCCGGTGCTGGTCACCCTCGGCCGCACGACCTGGCTGCTCGCCAGCGACGCGACCACGCGGACGTTCCCCGTGTTCACGACCGCGATGCGCCCGGTGGGGCGGCTCGACGCGCCGTACCCCTCCAACATCCCGCACCCACAGCTGGTGCCCGTCCAGGACGGAGTGCTCATGGTGACCTTCGAGGGGACGCCGTACGGCGGCCGGGTGCTCGGCTACGGCGGTCACGGCGACGTCGTGGTGATGCACGCGCGGAGCGGGGCCGGCTCGTGACCACGACGGAGCCGCTGCGCGTGGGGGTCGTCGGGCTCGGCGACATCGCGCAGAAGGCGTACCTGCCGGCGCTCGCGGCCCGCGACGACCTCGAGCTGAGCCTGATGACCCGCGACGCCGAGAGGCTCGGCCGGCTGGCCCGGCGCTACCAGGCCGCGCGGGCGACGACCGACCTCGACGACCTGCTCGACGGCAGCCTCGACGCGGCGTTCGTGCACGCCTCGACCGACGCGCACGCGGAGATCGTCACGCGCCTGCTCGACGCCGGCGTGCACGTCCTGGTCGACAAGCCGCTGGCCCCGCGGCTGGAGGAGTCCACGGCGCTGGTCGAGCGCGCGGAGGCGGCCGGACTGTCCCTGATGGTCGGGTTCAACCGCCGGCACTGCCCCGCGATCGCCGCACTCCAAGGTCTCGACCTGGCGGTGGTGCTGGTCGAGAAGCACCGCGCGGCGCTGCCCGAGCGGCCGCGCAGGTTCGTCCTGGACGACTTCGTGCACGTCGTGGACACGCTGCGGTTCCTGCTCCCGCCCGGCGAGCCCGAGGTGTCGGTGTGGTGCTCGGGCGCCGACGGGCTGCTGACCACGGTCACGCTGACCCTCCGGGTCGGCGCCGCCACCGGGATCGGGGTCATGCACCGGGTCGGCGGTGGCGAGCAGGAGTCCGTCGAGGTGCTCGGGGCGGGGGTGACCCGGCGCGTCGTCGACCTCGCGGCCGTGACCGGCGCCGACGTCGGCACCCCCGGCTCGCGGACCACGGGACCCGGCGGGTGGACCGACGTGCCGACGGTGCGCGGGTTCACCGCGATGGTCGACGCGTTCGTCGGGGCGGTCCGCGCCGGGCGGGTGCTGTCGGCGCGCGACGCCCTGCTCACCCACGACGTGTGCGAGACCGTCGTACGAGCAGCGGAGGCGGAGCTCCTCACACGGTGAGCGTGAAGAGGACCTCCCCGGTCGTGGCCACCGTGCCGTCGGCCGGGGCGGGCACCGAGCCCTTCGGCCGGTCCATCGCGACGACGAGCACCAGCGTGGAGATGTCCTCGCCACTGATGGTCGCGGGGTCCCAGCGCACCATCGGGTCGCCGGCGGCGACCGTGCTGCCCTGGGTGCCGAGGACCTCGAACCCCTTGCCCTCGAGGCGGACGGTGTTGATGCCGAGGTGCACCAGGATGCCGACGCCGTCGGACCCCAGCACGACGAACGCGTGCGGGTGCACCTTGACGACCTTGCCCGCGATCGGCGAGACGACGGTGGTCTCGCCGGGGTCGGGGTCGATGGCGAGGCCCGGGCCGACCATCTCCGAGGAGAAGACCGGGTCCGGCGCCTCGGCCAGCGCCAGCACCCGGCCGGGGCAGGGGCTCAGGACGCGGGTCGCAGGTGCGGGTCACATCAGGTCCTCGATGTCCTCGGCGATGTTGTCGGCCTCGGGGCCGACCACCACCTGGATGACGGTGCCGGAGGCGACCACGCCCATCGCCCCGGCGGCCTTGAGGGCGGCCTGGTCGACCAGCGAGGCGTCCTCCACCTCGGTGCGCAGCCGGGTGATGCACGCCTCGATCTCGACGATGTTGTCCGCACCGCCGAGTCCGGCCAGGATCTTCGCCGCCTTGTCGCTCTTGCTCATCTGTCTGCTTCCTTCCAGGGGTCGGTGCTGGTGACCTTCGCCAGCCCACGGGGGTTGTCCGGATCCAGGCCGAGCCCCCGTGCGAGGGACTCGATGACCAACTGTGCCGGAACGACGGTGCCGAGGGGAGCGACCGTCTCGGGGAGGTCGGCGCCGGGCACGTGCACCGAGCACGCCGCCGCGAAGGCGGCGTCGCCGCCGATGCCCACGCAGGTGGCGCCGCGGGCGGCCAGGTCGCCGGCCAGCTCGACCATCGGGGCGAGCAGCGGGCCGTCGGGAGCGGCCACCAGGACGGCCGTGACGCCCTCGGTCATCACCGAGATCGGGCCGTGCCGCAGGTCGGCGTAGGAGTAGCCGCGCACCGGGCGCAGGCACGTCTCCTCCAGCTTGAGCGCGGTCTCCAGCGCGGTGCCGAGCATCAGCCCGCGGCCGGAGACCACGGCGAACTCGGCGTCGAGCAGGCTGGCCACGGCGTCCTCGACGCCGGCTCGCGCGGCGAGCAGCCGCTCGACCTCGCCGGCGACCCGGTCGAGGTCGGGGTCGAGCGCCTCCGGCTCGGGGGCCAGCGCGGTGCCGAGCACGCTCATCGCGACCAGCTGGGTGAGGTAGGTCTTGGTGGCGGGTACGGCGAGCTCGGGACCGGCCTCGGTGACGAGCGCGAGGTCGGCGGACTCGACGAGCGGCGAGCCGGCGACGTTGGCGACCGCGACGGTGGCGGCGCCGCACGAGCGCGCCCACTCCTGGGTGGCCACGATCTCCTCGGTGGCGCCGGACTGCGACACCGACACCAGCACCGCGTCGGACAGGTCGAGCCGCGAGCGGTAGTGCGTCGCGACGCTGGGGGACACGAGCCCGCCCGGGACCCCCGCGTGCACCTCGAGCAGGTAGCGCCCGTAGACCGCGGCGTTGTCGCTGGAGCCCCGCGCTGCGAAGAGCACCCGCCGGCGGCCCCGGGCGACCTCACGGATCGCGGCCCGCTGCGGGAGCAGGGCGGTCAGCGTGCGCCGTACGGCGTCGGGCTGCTCGGCGACCTCGCGGGCCATCTGGGTGGACATCGATCTGCTCTCCTGTGCTGGACGACTGGTGGCCGCTGAGCCTTGACAAGTGGCGCCGCGGCAGTGGATCCTCACTGGTACGTACCAGACCGTACCAGTCGGACGGGCCGCCGTCGAGAGGCAACGAGAAGTGACCAGGACAGCCAGCAGCGCAGCGAAGGGGCGGGTGACCGGCGACGGCCCGCGCTCCAAGCACGCCCAGCTGCGCGACCTGCTCGCCGACCTCGCCGTGACCGAGCTCGGGCCCGACGCGGCCATCCCGTCCGAGCGGGTGCTGATGGAGACCTACGACGTCTCGCGCGCCACCGTGCGCAAGTCGATCGACAGCCTGGTCGCCGACGGGCTGCTGCACCGCATCCACGGCAAGGGCACCTTCGTCTCGCGCCCGCGCCTCGAGAGCCGGCTGCACCTCGCGTCGTTCAGCCAGGACATGCGCCGTCGCGGCCTGACCCCCTCGACGATCCTGCTCGGCATCGCTGCCGTGCAGCCGCCGAGCGAGGTGGCCCGCGCCCTCGAGCTCGACGAGGACGCCCTCGCCTGGCAGCTCGACCGGGTCCGGCTCGCCGACGGGCAGCCGATCGCCCTCGAGACCGGGTGGTACCCCTGCGCCGACCTGCCCGGCCTCGACCGTCACGACCTCGGCGGATCGCTGTACGACGTGCTCGAGACGGCATACGGCCTCGGTGTCGACTCGGCCGAGCAGTCCCTGACCGGCGAGTCCGCCGACGCCGCGACGGCGCGGCGCCTCGACGCCCCGCTGCACACCTGCCTGCTGGTCTTCCGCCGCGTCTCGCGGTCCGGTGACCACCCCCTGGAATACGCCGTGTCCCGCTACCGCGGGGACCGCTACGAGCTGCACATGTCACTGGGCCGGGACGGACTCGTCCCCGGCCAGGCCACCTCCGAAGGGAACAACCAGTGAGCACAACCCCCGCCTCCGTGGGCAAAGAGAAGTCCGAGCGCAGGTTCAACCTGGCCCCGCTCCAGAAGTTCGGGCGCAGCCTCATGCTCCCGATCGCCGCGCTGCCGGTGGCCGCGCTGCTGCTGCGGCTCGGCCAGCCCGACCTGCTCGGCGTCGACGGCCTCGGCTGGGTGAAGGTGTCGGCCGTCATCGGCGCGGCCGGCAACGCGATCTTCGCCAACCTCCCGCTGCTGTTCGCCCTCGGTGTCGCCATCGGCATGGCCAAGAAGGCAGACGGCTCCACGGCGCTGGCCGCCGTCGTCGGCTACCTCGTGTTCAAGGGCGTCGGCGACGCGATGTCTCCGTTCGTCCTGGGGCTGCCCGGCAAGGGCGAGACCCAGGAGCTGATCAACTACGGCGTGCTGGGCGGCATCGTGATGGGCCTCACCGCCGGCTGGCTGTGGCAGCGGTATCACCGGATCAGCCTGCCGCCGTACCTCGCCTTCTTCGGCGGGCGCCGCTTCGTGCCGATCATCGCGTCGTTCGCGGCGATCGTGATCTCGGTGCTGCTGAGCCTGGTCTACCCGCTCTTCAACGACGGCCTGACCTCGATCGGCACCTGGGTCACCGACAACGCGGTCATCGGCGGCTTCGTCTACGGCACCCTCAACCGGCTGCTCATCCCGCTCGGCCTGCACCACATCCTCAACTCCGGGCCGTGGTTCATCATCGGCAACTACACCGGCAGCGACGGCGTGGTCTACCACGGCGACATCGCGCGCTTCCTGCACGGCGACCCGACCGCCGGTGCGTTCATGACCGGCTTCTTCCCGATCATGATGTTCGCGCTGCCCGCCGCCGCGATGGCGATCTGGCACGAGGCCAAGCCGGCCCACAAGAAGGCCGTCGGCGGCATCATGCTGTCGGCCGCGCTCACCTCGTTCCTCACCGGCGTCACCGAGCCGCTCGAGTTCGCGTTCATGTTCGTCGCCTGGCCGCTCTACCTGATGCACGCGGTGCTGACGGGTACGTCGCTCGCGCTCGTCAACGCGCTCGGGATCAAGGACGGCTTCGGGTTCTCGGCCGGCCTGTTCGACTACGCGCTGAACTTCAACATCGCGACCAAGCCGCTGCTGCTGGTCCTCGTCGGGCTCGCGTACGCCGCGATCTACTACTTCTCCTTCCGGTTCGTGATCCGCAAGTGGAACCTGCGGACCCCGGGTCGCGAGGACGACGACGCGGACAGCCGCATCGAAGCGGACGTCAGCGCCTGAGCATGCTGATCTCCTCCGGACGACTCCTGTCCACACCGGTGGCCACCCCGGCGCGCGCCCTCGCGCCGGGGTGGCTCCACGTCGAGGGCGGCACGGTGGTCGACGCCGGGTCCGGCGCGCCGCCCCGACCACCCGACGTGGACCTCCCCGACGCGATCGTCGTCCCGGGCTTCGTCGACGCGCACGTGCACGGCGGCGGGGGCGCGTCCTTCACCGACGGCACCGCCTCGTCGGCGGAGGCCGTCGCCCGGGCGCACCTCGCGCACGGGACCACGACGATCATGGCCAGCCTGGTCACCGACACCGTGCCCTCGCTCGCGACCTCGGTGCGCGAGCTCTCGGCCCTGGTCGCGGACGGCGTGCTGGCCGGCCTGCACCTCGAGGGGCCCTGGCTGAGCCCGAGGCACTCCGGCGCCCACGACCCCGCGCTGCTGGCCGAGCCGACCCCGGCGCAGGTCGACACGCTCGTGGAGGCCGCCGGCGGCCACCTGCGGATGGTCACGATCGCCCCCGAGCTCCCCGGTGGCCTCGACGCCATCGGCCGGCTCGTCGACGCCGGCGTCGTCGCGGCGATCGGGCACACCGACGCGTCGTACGACGTGGCGCTGGCGGGGCTCGACGCGGGCGCCACCGTGGGGACGCACCTGTTCAACGCCATGAAGCAGCTGCACCACCGCAAGCCCGGCCCGGTCGCGGCGCTGCTCGAGCACCCGACCGCGCACGTCGAGCTGATCGCCGACGGCGTGCACCTGCACCCCGCGATCCTGCGGCTGGCCGCGACCCGCAAGCCGGGCCGCTACGCGCTGGTCACCGACGCCATGGCGGCGGCCGCCTCGGAGGACGGCGACTACGTCCTCGGGCCGATGGCCGTCGAGGTCCGCGACGGGGTGGCGCGGCTGGCCACCACCGGCGCTATCGCCGGGTCGACGCTGACCGTCGCGGCCGCCGTCCGCTTCGCCGTCCAGGTCGCGGGCCTCCCGCTCACCGACGTCCTGCACGCCGCCACCGCAGCGCCCGCCGCGATGCTCGGCCTCGAGCGCGTCGGCGCCCTGACCCCCGGCTGCCACGCCGACCTGGTCGTCCTGGACGACGACCTCTGCGTGCAGCGGGTCCTGCGTCGCGGCACCTGGGTCCACACCGCCGGTTGAGCTCCTCGTCCGGCGAGGCCGACCGGGTCAGGGGGACCGGGTGGTGGCGGCGTCCTCCGGGACGGCGAGATCGCCCTCGTCGTGCTCGGGGCGGACCACCAGGACGTCGCACGTCGCGCGCTTGGTGACCTCGGTGGCGGTGGACCCGAGCAGCCGGTCGGCGAGGCTGCGGTCGTGGATCGCGCCAAGCACGATCAGGTCGGCGCCGCGCTCGCGCGCGGTGGTGACCAGGCCGGTGGCCGCCTCCCCGTCGACGAGCAGGGCCGCGGTCACGGTCGCGCCCTCGGCGCGGGCCACCTCCATGGCGTCGCCCAGCGCGAGGCCGGCGGCCTCGCGCCCGAGGACCTGGCCGGTCCGCGTGTCACCGCCCAGGGTGGTGACGTTGCGGGCCTCGACCCGCCTCGGCAGGGCCGCGTAGGCGCAGACGATGACGAGGTCGGCGTCGTCGTGCTTGGCCAGCCACGCCGCCCGCCCGACCGTGGGGGCCGCCAGGGCGGACCCGTCCGTGCCGACGACGATCGTGCGGTAGTCCTTCATCGTCATGGCGTCCTCCTCAGTGTGCGGCCATCGGCATGTGCGCGACGTCGTCCACGTCCCGCACGATGGGCGGCTCCTTGATCCAGAGCATCAGCAGCCCTGCGATCCCCAGGAACAGGCCGGCGAACCGGATCGCGTT
This sequence comes from uncultured Actinomycetota bacterium, assembly GCA_963781745.1. Lineage (GTDB taxonomy): Bacteria > Actinomycetota > Actinomycetes > Propionibacteriales > Nocardioidaceae > Nocardioides_B. Next base: position 98,168 of record CAWAHH010000007.1, read on the forward strand.
GTTCGGGTCGCCGCCGAGCACGTTCTCGAAGAGCGGTCCGAAGGTCAGCGACTGGATGAGCATCGGTATGACGATCATCATGTTGATGATGCCCATATAGACGCCGTACCGCGTCGACGGGATCATCCGGACCGCCATGATGTAGGGCACTCCCATGATCGAGGCCCACGCGATGCCGAGGCCGATGATCGGCAGGAAGAGCAGGTACTTGTTCTCGATCGACGGCACGATCAGCAGCCCGCCGGCCGCGAGCAGCAGGCAGACGCAGTGCACGAGCTTGGCCCCGCGCCGTCTCGCGAACGCCACCAGGGCGAACGCCACGCTGAACGTGACGATGTTGTACCAGCCGTTGACGAGACCGGTCCACGCGACCGCCTCCTCCTTGCCGGCGTCGGTGGTGTCGAAGGACGACTTCGCGATGGACAGCGCGATGAACTGCCAGTAGCAGACCATGCCGTACCACTGGAAGAAGTAGACGACCGCGAGCTTGCGCAGCTGCGGCGGCATGTCGCGCACCGCCTCGACGATCTCGGCGATCGCCGGGCCCACGCCGCCCTTCTTGGCGCGCATCGCCCGCAACTCCTCCGGGGAGGGCGGGATCTCGGGGGTGCGCAGGACCGAGACCAGGACGGACGCGATCGAGCAGACCGCGCCGAGCATGAACGAGCCCAGGACCCAGTAGGGGATGCCGGCGCTGGTGCCGCCGTCGATGAGCTTCTGGAACACGAACAGCGAGATGTTGGCGAGGGTGATGCCGAGGCCGGTGAAGAACGACTGCGCCAGGAACCCCTTGCCCAGCTGGGAGGGCGGCAGCTTGTCGGCGATGAACGCGCGGTAGGGCTCCATGGCCGTGTTGTTGCTGGCGTCCAGGAGCCAGAGCAGCATCACGGCCATCCACACGGCCGTGACGAACGGGAAGAGGAACAGGCAAAGGCTGCACCCGATCGCGCCGATCAGGAAGAACGGCTTGCGACGACCCCAGCGCGGGCTCCACGTGCGGTCGGACAGGGCGCCGATCATCGGCTGGATGAGCAGCCCGGTGATCGGGCCCGCCAGGTTGAGGATCGGCAGGTCGCCCGGGTCGGCGCCGAGGAACTCGTAGACCGGGTTCACCGCGGTCTGCTGCATCCCGAAGCTGTACTGGATGCCGAAGAACCCGAGGTTCATGATCAGGATCTGGGGCATCGTCATGAGCGGCTTCTGCCGCACCACGCTCATGTGCTGCAGGTCGGAGCCTGCCGCCTCGGCTGTCGTCATCGTGTCGCCTCCTGGCCGGTGCGCTCGAGGTAGTCGGCGAGACGGGCGAGCTCGCGCTCCCAGCCCTCGCCGTGCCAGCCGGCCACGTCCGGCTCGTAGGGGCCCTGGATGATCCGCACCAGGGTGTTGTTGCGACCGGTCTTGGTGAACTCCACCCGCAGCTCCAGCGGGACGTCCGGGTCGATGCCGGGGTCGCCGGTGATCCGCTCCTGGGAGACGAACACGTCGGGGTCGAAGAACTCCGAGTAGTAGCCGTCGGTGGTGACCCGGGTCGTGGGGTCGGCGTCGCGCACCTTGACGTGGTGGTGGCGGCCGCCGAGCCGCGGCTCCCCGGACACCGTGCCGGGCTCGACGTGCCAGCCCGGCGAGCCCCGCCACTGCGACAGCTCGGAGGGTCTCGTCCAGGCCGCGAACACCGCCGGACGGGGGATGTCGAACTCGCGCTCCACGGTCACGATCACGTTGGCCGTCATGGCAACCACCTCACTGGGACCTGTGGTCCCGCCCGCACCCGGGAGCACGACACCGGGCCCCCTCGTCGGGCCATCGGATCGGCCTGGTGGGCGCGGGCTGCAAGCGGGGAAAGATTTCACCGGGAGTGTTGCAGAGGTGTGATCGGCGACACAAGGGTAAAGGCCGATCCCTTTCGAGGAGGCCGAGAACGCCGCTCGTACGACGGATCGGCGGGGCTGCAACGCGGTGCAAGAACTGCAATCCGGCGACATCCGTGTCCGCCTCGCACCCCGCACGAGGTCGCACGGCCCTACGCTGAGTCCCGTGAACGAGGAGCCGGGGGCACAGGGGCCCGGCGGGCGCGTCCGCATGCTCGACATCGCCGCGCGCGCGGGCGTCTCGGCAGCCACCGTCTCCCGGACGATGCGCGGTCAGGCCAAGGTCTCCCGCCAGACCCGGCAGCGGGTCCTCGAGGCGGCGCGCGAGCTCGACTACCTGACGTCCGCGACGGCCGACGGGCTGGTGGCGGGTCCGCGGCCCGCGATCGCGGTGATCGTCCCGTTCATCACGCGCTGGTTCTTCGGCGCGGTGACCGCGGGCGCCCTCGACGTCCTGCGCGAGCGCGGGCACGACGTGATCCTCTACCACCTCGGCGACGGCGAGGTCCGGGACAGGTTCTTCGAGCGGATGCCGCTCGCCGGACGCGTGGACGGCATCCTGTCGCTCTCGACGCCCCTCACCGAGGAGCACACCCTGAGCCTGCGGGCGCTCGGCCTCCCGCTCGTCAGCGTCGGCGCCGGCGTCCCGGGCTCGCCGTCGGTCGGCATCGACGAGGAGGGCGCGGCCCGGGCGGCCGTCCGCCACCTGCTGAACCTCCGCCACGAGCGGATCGCCCTGATCTCCGGCGAGGCGGACGACCCCAGGTTCGACTTCGCCTCGTCGGCCAGCCGGCGGCGCGGCTACGAGCAGGCGATCGAGGAGGCGGGCCTGCACGTCGACCCGCGACTCGTCTCGTCGGGACCCCACGGCATCGAGGGCGGCGCCTCCGCGATGGCCAGGCTCCTCGCCGGCCCCGTGCTGCCGACCGCCGTGTTCGCGGAGTACGACGAGCTGGCGTTCGGTGCCATCAAGGCGCTGCGCCGTGCGGGGCTGGCCGTCCCGGGCGACGTGTCGGTCGTCGGCATCGACGACCACGAGCTCGCCGGCGTCCTCGAGCTCACCACGGTCGCCCAGAACGCCGCCGGCCAGGGCGAGGCGGCCGCGCGGATGCTTCTGCAGGTGCTCGGTCGCGAGCCCGGCACCCCCTCCGACGTACCCGTGCTGCTGCCGACCCCGCTCGTGCTCCGGGGCACCACGGCCCCGCCCACACCCGCTCCGCCCGCCCCGGCCCCACCCTCCCGGGGAGGGGAGGGGGGCTAGAGGGCGCCGAGGCTGTGCTGGAGGCTCACGATCGCCGCACCGCGGGCCCAGTCGACGAAGGTGAGCGGCGCCGTCGACACGTCCAGCTCGCACCGCTGCGCCTCCAGCGGCCCGGGCCGCAGCCGGTCCTCCAGGGTGGCCACGAGGTGCGGCGAGGCGAAGAGCGGCTCGACGTCCTCGCCGGCCAGCACGATGCAGTCGGTCTGCAGGGCGCCGGCGAACGTCGCGACGAGGTGCCCGAGCGCGCGCGCCGCCTCGATCCGCGTCACGCTCTCGTCGTACGCCGGATCGCGGAGCAGCTCACCGAACGCCACGGCGTGGCCGAGCTCCCGGGCCGCGCGCGCCTCGACCTCGGCGGCACCCAGGTAGGCAGCGACGCACCCGCGGTGCCCCATCAGGCAGAGGGGGCCGGAGCCGTCCACGGGGGAGTGCCCGAGGAGGTGGCCGTTGTCGATGAGCTGCTCGACCGGGTGGCCTTCGCGCACCAGCCCGAAGCCGAGTCCGGCGCCGACGGTGATCACCCCGAACGTGGAGTGCGTGCGCCCCACCCCGAACCACAGCTGCTCGCGGGCGAGTGCCGCCACGTCGTTGCCGACCACCACCGGGGCGCCGGTGGCCTCGCGCAGCGGCGCGGCGAGGTCGACGTCGCGCCAGCCGAGGAAGCTGCCCTCCCGCACCACGGTCCGTCCGTCGACGATCCCGCCGACCGACACGCCGACGCCGTCGAGCGAGGGCAGGGTCGCGGCCAGGCGCGCCACGAGGCGGCTCGCGACCCGGACCGTGCCGCCGACGGGCACCGCGCCTCGCGCGCCCGCCCTCGGCAGCCTGAGTCGCGCCGAGCCCAGGACCGTGCCGTGCAGGTCGCACGCGACGCCGTACGCCGTGTCGCCGGTGAGCTTCACGCCGACGTAGTGGCGGGCCGTCGGCACCACCGAGAGGATCTGGCGCGGCCGGCCCACCCCGGAGCGCGGGTCGAGGGCCTCGGAGACGATCCCGTCGCGCACGAGCACCTGGGTGACCCGCGACATCGACGCGTCCGACAGCGCCAGCTCACGGCCCAGGTGGCCGCGTGTCGCCGGTCCGTGCAGGAGGAGGTGCCGCATCACCGCTCGCGCGTGGGGGGTGAACCGCGGGGTCTCGGCCGGTCGCGAGGGATCGTGCACTCCCGCACTCTACGGGCTGTGGCCCTTGTCACATCACGTCGGAGGAGTTATTTTCATTCCGGCAGAAACTGATCCGGTCACCACTCTCGGCCCTTGGGGGTCCTCGTGCACGACACCCACCACCCGACCAGGAGCGTCGCCGTCGCCAGCGCGGTGCTGCTCGTCGCCTCGCTGCTCGCCGCCTGCTCGGGCGGGGACGGCCGCACCGTCATCACCTTCTTCCAGTTCAAGGGCGAGGCGCAGGCCTACTTCCAGGACCTGGCCAAGCAGTTCGAGAAGGAGCACCCCGACATCCGGGTGGTGGTGGACAACCCGGCCGACCCGGAGACCGCGCTGCGGACCCGGCTGGTCAAGGACGACGTTCCCGACGTGATGACGCTGAACGCGAACGGCACGTTCGGCGAGTTCGCGAGCGCGAAGATCTTCAAGGACTTCTCCGACGAGCCGGTGATGGACGACGTCAACCCGGCCTACATCAAGGTCATCGGCGACCTCGGCCGCGCGACGGCGAAGGAGACCAACGGCGTGCCCTTCGCGGCGAACGCCAGCGGCCTGCTCTACAACGAGCAGCTCTTCGAGAAGTACGACGTCGCCGTGCCCCGGACCTTCGACGAGCTGATCGCCGCGGCGAAGACGTTCCAGGACAACGGGGTCACGCCGTTCTACGGGATGCTCGCCGACTCGTGGACCGCCCAGTCGCCCCTGGCGCCGCTGTCCTCGCAGCTGCAGCCCAGCGACTTCTTCCAGAAGCGCTTCACCGACCGGACGACGTTCGCGCAGGGCTGGCGCAGCACGGCGACCAAGCTCGCGGAGCTCTACCGCTACACGCAGCCCGACCCCCTGTCGAAGGGCTACGAGGACGGCACCGCAGCCTTCGCCAAGGGCCAGTCGGCGATGCTCCTGCTCGGCAGCTACGCCGTCCCGCAGATCCGGCTCAGCAAGCCGGCGTTCACGGTCGGCAGCATGGCGCTGCCGGCGACCGACGACCCGCCAAGACCACCCTGGTCTCCGGTGTCGACGTCGTGATCACCGCGTCCCGCAACGGGGCGCACCCCGAGGAGTCGCAGGAGCTCATCGACTTCCTCATGCAGTCCAAGGTGATGGCGGCCTACTGCAAGGCCCAGGTGGCCATCCCCACGCTCAACGGCCTCGCCAACGACGACCCGGCGCTGTCCGGGGTGCAGAGCTACATCAACGACGGGAAGATCGTCGGCTTCACCGACCACCAGTTCATCGCCGCCATCCCGCTGGCCCCGCTGCTGCAGACCTTCCTGCTCAGCGGCAACGAGGACCGCTTCCTCGCCGACCTCGACTCCGACTGGGACAAGGTCGCCAAACGCCGCACCTGGGGAATCGGAGCGACTGGCTGTCATGACCACCACCAACGCACCCGCCAGCCGGGAGCACCGCCAGCCGACGACCGCGGCCGGCTCGACGTCGAGCGCCAAGCGGGGCAGGCCGTCGGCCACCCGGATGCCACGCACCTTCGTCGTGATGGTGCTGCCGGCCCTCGTGCTGTTCTTCGTCTTCCACACCGTCCCGGTCCTGCAGGGCGTCTACTACAGCTTCACCGACTCGCCGGGCTACGGCCCCTCGAACCTCGTCGGGCTGCGCAACTACATCGCGCTGTTCACCGACCCGCGGATCCTGCACGCCTACTGGTTCACCTTCCTGATCGCCGGGAGTGTCGACGATCCTGGTCAACATCGTCGCGCTGGCCATCGCGGTGGGCCTCAACGGCAGGATCAAGTGGAAGAACACCCTGCGCGGGGTCTACTTCATCCCCAACGTGCTGGCGATCCTCGTCGTCGGGCTACATCTTCAACTACCTGTTCTCGAACTCGCTGCCGGCCCTCGGCCAGAAGCTCGGCCTCGACTTCCTGTCGACGTCGCTCCTGACGCGAGGCGAAGACGGCCTGGATCGGCATCGTGATCCTCGCCGTCTGGCAGTCCGCGGCCTTCAACATCATCATCTACATCGCCGGCCTGCAGACCGTGCCGACCGAGGTCTACGAGGCCGCGTCCATCGACGGCGCCGTCCGCCTGGCAGCAGTTCCGCGGCATCACCTTCCCGATGATCGCGGGCTTCTTCACCATCAACATGGTGCTGTCGCTCAAGGGATTCCTGCAGATCTTCGACCACATCGTCGCCCTCACCGGAGGCGGGCCGGGCACCGACACCGAGTCGGTCGCGCTGCTGATCTACAAGGGCGGCTTCCAGGGCGGCGAGTACGGCTACCAGAGCGCCAACTCGGTCGTCTTCTTCATCGTCATCGTCACCTTCTCCATCGTCCAGCTCCGCTTCCTCCAGCGCCGGGAGATGTCGCTCTGATGTCCACTCTCACCCCTGAAGCACGACAGACCGCCGTCGTCGACCGACCGCGTCCGCCGCGCGAGGCGCCGTGAGCAGGAGGACACCGGCCCGGTCAACTGGTGGCTGACCGCGCTGCTGTCGTGCTCTCGCTGACCATCGCGCATCCCGCTCTACTTCGCGATCGTCACCGCGCTGAAGACCACCGACCAGCTCGGCGGCACCGGGTTCGGGCTGCCGCCGAGCCGTGCGCTGGTCCAACTTCTCCGACGCCTGGACGGCTGACGAACTTCCCCGAAGACCGCGCTCAACAGCGCGATCATCACCGTCGGCAGCGTGCGTCCTCACCCTGCTCACGAACTCGATGGTCGCCTACGCGATCGCCCGCAACATGGAGCGCAGGGCTGTTCAAGGCGCATGTACTTCTACTTCGTCTCGGCGCTGTTCGTGCCGTTCCCGATCATCATGCTGCCGGTCGCGAAGGAGACCGCGCTGCTGCACCTCGACAACCGGGTCGGCCTGATCCTGCTGTACGTCGTCTACGGGCTGGCGTTCAACATCTTCATCTTCACCGCCTACATCCAGTCGATCCCGCGCGAGCTCGAGGAGGCCGCGGCCATCGACGGCGCGTCGACCTGGGGCATCTTCTGGAAGGTCATCTTCCCGCTGCTCGCGCCGATGAACGCCACCGTCGGCATCCTCACCTGCCTGTGGGCCTGGAACGACTTCCTGCTGCCGCTGGTGATCCTGTCCGACCCGGGGTCGGCGACGCTGCCGCTGGTGCAGTACGTCTTCCAGAGCCAGTTCCAGACCAACTACCCGGCCGCCTTCGCGTCGTACCTGATGGCGATGGCCCCGCTGCTCATCGTCTACGTGTTCGCCCAGCGCTGGGTGATCTCCGGCGTCACCCAGGGCGCCGTCAAGTAGCGTCAGGCCGAGCACTCCCAGCAGGACCGCGACCCGAGGAGAATGACAGCGCCCATGCTGTTCCCTGCCCGCTGCCCCCACGACGCCCCCGTCACCCGCATCCTGCTCGACGAGCCGGGTGACGGGACCGGCCCACTCCCGGTCGTCCGGTGGGTCGGCTCCGCCGGTCCGGAGTACGACGACGCGGCGGGCGCCACGGGCCTCGCCGGGCTGCTGACCGCCCACCGCGGGGTCCCGCTGCTGATCGAGCACGCCCACGACTCGTTCGGCCGGCCGGGCCTGCGGGGCCACCGCCTCGCAACGTCGCCCGGCGGCGCGCGCGACGTCGCGGGCCGCGCGTGGACGCACGTCGTTCACCCAGGTGCGCACCGAGGTCGGCGAGAGCACGCTAGCATCGAGGCGCGCGACGCCACCGCCGGGCTCGACCTCCGCACCGAGGTCGAGTCGCTGCCGGGCGGGAGCGCTGCGCGCGAGCGTCACGCCGTCACGAACACCGGCGCGACGCCGTACCTCCTCGAGGGGCTCGAGGTCTCCCTGCCGCTGCCCGCCGAGGCCACCGAGCTGCTCGACTTCACCGGGCGCCACGAGGGGGAGCGCGCGCCCCAGCGGCACTCCGTGGCCGACGGGATGTGGCTGCGCGAGTCGCGGCGCGGACGGCCCGGGCTCGACTCGGGCACCCTGATCGCGGCCGGCGCCCCGGGCTTCTCCTTCGGCCGGGGCGAGGTGGTCACGGTGGCCGTCGCGACGAGCGGCAACATCGTGACGGCGGTGCAGCGCGGCGAGGGCGAGGAGGCCTCGATCGGCGGCGGGGAGCTGCTGCTGCCGGGCGAGATCGTGCTGCTCGAGGGCGAGACCTACACCGGCCCGTGGGTCGTCGTCGTGGCTTCCCGCGAGGGCCTCGACGGTGCGGCCCACCCCCTGCACGCCTGGCAGCGCACGCTGTCCGCCCACCCGGGCGTCTCCCCGGTGACCCTCAACGTGTGGGAGGCCGTCTACTTCGACCACGACGCCGACCGGCTGGTGCGCATCGCGGACCTGGCCGCGGAGGTCGGCGTCGAGCGGTTCGTGCTGGACGACGGCTGGTTCCTCGGCCGTCGCGACGACACGGCCGGGCTGGGCGACTGGTGGGTCGACGAGCAGGTCTGGCCGAAGGGCCTGGGCGGGCTGATCGACCACGTGCACGGCCTCGGCATGGAGTTCGGGCTGTGGTTCGAGCCCGAGATGGTCAACCCCGACTCGAACCTCTACCGCGAGCACCCGGACTGGATCCTCGCGGCCGACGGCCGGGTGCCGCTGCTGCACCGCCACCAGCTCGTGCTCGACCTGTCCAACCCCGACGCGTGGCGCCACGTGCGCGACCGGGTCGACGCGGTGCTGTCCGAGAACGACGTCGACTACGTCAAGTGGGACCACAACCGCGACCTGCTCGAGGCCGGCAGCGCCCACCACGGCGGCGCACCCGCCGTGCACGCCCAGAACGACGCCTACTACGCGCTCCTCGACGACCTGCGGGCCCGCCATCCCCAGGTGGCGTGGGAGTCCTGCGCCTCGGGCGGTGGGCGCATCGACCTCGGCGTCGTCGAGCGGGTCGAGCGGTTCTGGACGTCCGACATGACCGACGCGATGGCGCGCCAGCACCTGCAGCGGTGGACCGGGCAGCTGATCGCGCCGGAGTACCTCGGCGCCCACGTGTCGGCCCCGACCTCCCACCAGACCGGCCGGACGTTGCACCCTCGACTTCCGTGCCGCCACCGCGTTCTTCCTCTCCTTCGGCATCGAGTGGGACCTCACCCAGGCGACGCCCGCCGATCTGGACGCGATCGCGACCTGGTGCGCGCTGCACAAGCGGTTCCGCCCGCTGCTGCACAGCGGCCGCATCGATCCGCGTCGACGTCACCGACCCCGCGACCCTGGCCCACGGCGTCGTCGCCGAGGACCGCGACAGCGCCCTGCTCTGCCACGTCCAGCTCGACGAGTCCACGCACAACCGGGGCTGCACGCTGCGGGTGCCCGGCCTGCGCCCCGACCAGGCGTACGACCTCGCGTGGGTCGGCCCGGTGGACCTGAGGGCCGTGTCGAAGAGCCAGCCGCTGGACCCCGCGGGCCCCACCGGAGGTGTGCCCGTCACGGGCCGCCACCTCGCCGACGTGGGCCTGTGGATGCCGCGGCGGGCCCCCGAGACCGTCGCGCTGGTGCACCTGACACCCGCCGGCCGCTGAGCCCCGCGCCTCGGTTGCACGCCTGAGGGCCCCGGTCTGTCTAGGCTGGGGCCCCAGACCGACGGACCCGAGGAGCCAGCCGTGCTGAGGTTCGCCTACGCAGCCCTCTCCGACGTCGGCCTGGTGCGCGACGGCAACGAGGACGCCGGGTTCGCCGCCGGGCACCTCCAGCTCGTCGCGGACGGGGTCGGCGGCGCGGCGGCCGGCGAGGTCGCGTCGGCCACGACGGCGTACGTCGTCAGCGCGCTCGTCGCGGCCGGGCCGACGGACGACCTGGTGGGGCTGCTGACCTCGGCCGTCACCGCCGCCCACGAGCAGCTGCGCCTCGGCGTCGAGCGGGACCCGTCGCGGCGGGGGATGGCCACCACGCTCACCGCTGTCGTGACCGACGGCTCCCGCTGCGTGGTCGCCCATGTCGGCGACTCGCGCGGCTACCTCCTGCGCGCGGGCGTGCTGAGCCGGCTCACCGTCGACCACACCTACGTGCAGGCGCTCGTCGACGACGGGCAGCTCGCGCCGGAGGACGTCGCCGAGCACCCCTACCGCTCGGTCGTGGTCCGCAGCGTGGAGGCCGACCACCCGCCGCAGCCCGACGTCACCGCCGTCGACCTGGTCCCCGGCGATCGCGTGCTGCTCTGCAGCGACGGGCTCTCCGACCTCGTGGAGGACGACGCCATCGCCGACCTCCTCGCGACCCCCGACCGGGACGAGGCGGTCGCCGCCCTGGTCCGGGCCGCCCTGGACGAGGGCGGCCGGGACAACGTGACCTGCCTGGTCTCCGACGTCGAGGACGGCCCACGGCTGGGCCGGGACGGCCTGCTGCTCGGCACCCTGCGCGACCCGGACCTCGTGGTCGACCCGGCCGCGGTCAGGTCGAGCGCCCCGGCCTGAGGGACAGCCGGGTTCGCGGCGCGCCGGCCGCTCGGTAGCCTGTACGCCCTGCCCCAGTAGCTCAGTGGATAGAGCAGCCGCCTCCTAAGCGAAAGGTCGCCAGTTCGACTCTGGCCGGGGCACCGGTCGATGCTCACGGCGAGCATCAGCTGATGTCGCACGGCCCGGACACCCTGGTCCGGCCGGCGCGAGGGGGTCAGGCGATCCGGCGTACCCGGTTGACCGTCAGGCCGCTCTCGTCGAGCAGGTCGCCCATCTTGTTCGCGAAGTCGACCAGGTGCGGCGCCGCGAGGTGCGCGTCGAGGTGCTCCCCGGACTGCCAGTTCTCGTAGAAGGTGAAGAACCGCGGGTCCTCGACCCCCTGGTGGAGGTCGTAGTTGACGTAGCCGTCCTCCTGGTGGTCGGCTCGATCAGCGACTCGAGCGCCGCGCGCAGCTCGTCGGTCCTGCCCTCGGCGGCGCGCATGTAGGCCACCACGGTGAGCAGGTCGCGGTTGTCGTCGGTGGGTGTGCGCACGGGGGCTCCGGGTGGACGCGGATGTGGTCGTGGGCGACGCTAGGCCACATGGACCCGCGCCGCCAGACCGCTCTCGAGATGGCCGAGGCCGCCACGGCGTGGCTGGGGTCGCTGACGGCCGAGCAGCGTTCGGTCGCGCAGGGGCGACGCGCCGGCGTACGACGGCCCGCACGACGCCGAGCGGCGGCGGTGGTTCTACACACCGACCGACCACGGCGGGCTGACCGCTGCACGAGCAGCGCCCCGCGCAGCAGCGGGCCGCGATGCGGCTGGTGGCGACGGGGCTGTCGCTGGCCGGCTACGTCACCGTCGCGACCACGATGGGCCTGGAGAACGTGCTCGACCGGGTCGAGGGCTTCGTCGCCCGGTTCGACCGGGAGCGGGGGCGCGACCCGGGGCTCTACTACCTGCGCGTGTTCGGCGAGCCCGGCGGCGACGGGCCGTGGGGCTGGCGCTTCGGCGGCCACCACGTGTCGCTGAACAACCTCGTGGTCGACGGCGAGCTCGTCGCGACGACCCCGTGCTTCCTGGGCGCCGACCCGGCGTCGTCGCCCGCTGCTCGGCGGCGCCGTCAACCGGCCGCTCGGCCGGGTCGAGGACCTGGCCCGCGAGCTGGTCCGCTCGCTCGACGCCCGACCTCGCCGCGCGCGCGGTGCTGCTGGAGCAGGCGCCCTCGGACTTCGTCACCGCCAACCGCACCACCGTCTCCGAGGGCGACCAGGTCATCCCGCTGGCCGGGGTCTGGCGCGACGAGCGCTTCCCCGACGACGGCGAGCAGGCCAAGCTGCAGGCGCTCAGCGACGCGATCGACGCGGCCGCCGGCCTTCACCCCGACGACCACCGCACCGTCGAGCTACACCCCGGCGCCCAAGGGCGTCGCCGGCCGCGACCTCGACGCGTCCCAGCGCGAGCTGCTGCTGGCGCTGCTCGGCACCTACTTCGACCGGGTCCCGGACAGCGTCTCGCCGCTGGCGTCGTACGACGACGCGGCGCTCGACGCCGTGCACTTCGCCTGGGCCGGCCCGACCGAGCCGGGGGAGCCGCACTACTACCGGCTGCAGGGGCCGCGGCTGCTCGTCGAGTGGGACAACACCCAGCGCGGCGCCAACCACGCGCACTCGGTGTGGCGTGACCCCGGAGGCCGACTTCGGTCTCGACGTGCTGGCCCGGCACCGCACCGCCCACCACTGAGACCGGGCCCGGCTCGGGGGTCAGGGTCGGACCAGGGCCGAGCCCGATGTACGCGACCCGCCCCGGGGGCGCATGCTCGAGGAGTGGCAGGGAAACTCCCTGCCAGCGAACCGAAGGAGTGCGACACCATGAACGACATCCACCAGAGCCTCGCCAGGCAGGGCCTCGTCCGGCCGCGCGACGGGCGGGTCCTGGGCGGTGTCTGCGCCGGCCTCGGTCGGCGCTTCGGCCTCACCCCCTGGATCGCGCGACTCCTCTTCGTGCTGGTCCTGATGGTCGTCCCCGGCAGCCAGATCCTGGTCTACCCGCTCCTCTGGATCCTGATGCCCACCGAGGAGAGCGCGACGTTCCAGCCCGGCGCGACCCCTCCGGTCCGCTGATCGACCCCCGGGCCCGGCCGCACACCGGCACCTCCCGATGAGTACGTCGGGCGGTGCCGGTCTGCATGTCATGACCATCGTGAGCGGACACCTCGTCGTCGACCCCGAGCAGCGCGACGCCTACCTCGAGACCTGCCGGGAGGTTGTGGCCGCGGGCCGCGCGGCCCCCGGCTGCCTCGACTTCGCGCTCTCCGCCGACCTGGTCGACCCCTCGCGGATCAACGTCCTCGAGCGGTGGGAGAGCCGCGAGGCCGTCGAGGCCTTCCGCGGCGACGGCGTCGGGGAGGACCAGGGCGCCATGATCCGCTCGGCCGACGTGGTCGAGTGCGATGTCAGCGCCGTGCGCTCGCTGACCTGAGGCCTGACCGAGGCCGGGGCGTTGACGGCACCACGGAGGAGTGCCAGACTCGGAAGCCACGGATTGTATACATTCCGACGGGCTCGGGCCCGTCGAACAGGAAGTGGAGACCGTGGCATCAGGGCGAACTCGGACGCCTGCAGGTGCAGTGATCGTGGCCGTCGGGCTGCTGTCGTTGAGCGCGTGCTACGCCGTCCAACCACGACCACCGGCCGTCGACCGGCCGGACCGCACCGACGTCTCGCGGGAGGGTCGCCGGCTCCGGCAGGGCGGCGACCTGGTGATGGGGCTCTCGGCCGAGCCCGACGTGCTCGACCCGACGACGTCGTCCTCGCTCTACACGCGCTACGTCATGAACGCGATCTGCGAGAAGCTCTACGACATCGACGCGAAGGGCACCGATCGTGCCGCAGCTCGCGTCCGCGCTGCCCGACGCTCGCCGACGGCGGCCGCACGGTCAGCATCCCGCTGCGCGACGGCATCCGAGTTCGCCGACGGCACGCCGTTCGACGCCGGCCGCCGTGCGCACCACGCTGCAGCGCGACCTCACCAAGGACGACTCGGCCCGCGCCTCGGAGATGGGCCCGATCACGGAGCATCGACACCCCCGACGACCGCACCGTCGTGCTGCACTACAAGACCCCGTTCGCGCCGATCACCGCCTCGCTCGCCGACCGCGCCGGGATGATCATGTCGCCCGACGGCGCTGCGAGCGAGCTCGGCGACGACTTCGGCAACCGCCCCGGTCTGCGTCGGGCCCGTTCAAGTTCGTCGAGCGGGTGCCGCAGACCTCGATCACGGTCGAGCAGGACCCGCACTACTACGACGCCGAAGGACGTCACCTCGACACGATCACCTACCGGATCATGACCGACGCCAACATCCGCGCCGCCAACCTGCGCTCCGGCGACGTCCAGGTCATCGACACCGTCTCCGCCGCAGGACGTCGACTCGCTGCGCGCGGCAGCCGGGCATCGGCCTGCTGCAGGTCGGGTCGCTCGGCTACCAGGGCATCACCTTCAACGTCGGCAACGCCAACGGCGTCGGCGAGCCGCCCGGGCACGATCGACACCCCGCTCGCCGAGGACCGCCCGGGTGCGCGCAGGCCTTCGAGCTCTCGCTCGACCGCGAGGCGCTGGTGCAACTCGGTCTTCAACAACTGGTCCGAGCCGGCCTGCTCGCCGATCTCGCCCGACACCGACGTTCGCCACCGACGGCGAGCAACGCGCTGCCCGCCGTACGACCCGGCGCCGCTCGCGGCGGCTGCTGAGCGAGGCCGGCGTCGAAGGCGCCGGTGCAAGCTGACCGATGACGGTGTCCAACACCCCCGACACGCTGCGGCTCGCCCAGGCGATCCAGGCCAGCGTCGCCAAGGGCGGCTTCGACCTCGAGATCGCAGCCGGTGGAGTACACCACCCTGCTCGACGCCCAGACCCGCGGCGACTTCGAGCTGCTGCAGCTCGGCTGGTCCGGGCCGGATCGACCCGCACGGCAACATGTTCGCCTTCCTCGCCACCGGCCAGGCCAACAACTACTCCGGCTACAGCGACCCAGAGGTCGACAAGCTGCTCGACAAGGCCGCCCGCCAGGTCGACACCGACGAGCGCGGCCGAGACCTACGGCGAGGTGGTCGAGCTCGTGCAGCGCGACGACCCGATCGTCTACCTCTACCGGCAGCGCAACCTGACCGCCTACTCCGAGGACGTCGCCGGCGTCTCGACGTACGCCGACGGGGTGGTCCGGCTCGGCCGGGCCGGCGTTCGTGGAAGGCGAGCGACGTGATGGCGCCGCTACCTGCTCAACCGCCTCGTGGCAGTCCGCTGGTGACGCTGTTCCTGGCCTCGCTCGTCGTGTTCTGCGGCGTGCGGGCGCTGCCCGGCGACCCGGCGCTGGCGCTGGCCGGCGAGGAGGCCGACCCGGCCACCCTGAAGGCGGTGCGCGCCGACCTCGGCCTCGACCAGCCGGTGTTCGTGCAGTACCTCGCGTTCGTCGGCGAACCTCGCTGCACGGCGACCTCGGCACCTCCATCGCGCACCGGCACGCCGGTCGCCGACCTGATCACGGCCACGCTGCCGGTCACGCTGTGGCTCTCGCTGTACGCGCGTGCTGTTCGCGGTCGTCGTCGGGGTCGGCGCCGGCGTCGTCGCCGCGGTCTACCGCGGCCGCTGGCCCGAGTGGGTGGCCAACGGCGTTCACCCTCGTCGGCCTGTCGGTGCCGAGCTTCTGGCTCGGCATCCTCGCGATCCTCTACCTCGCGGTCGGGCTGCGGCTGGTTCCCCGCGTCGGGCTACGTCCCGGTCGTCCGAGGAGCCGCTGCGCGGCGCTCTACTACCTGACGCTGCCGGCCGCTCGTGCTCGGCACCGCGCTCGCCGCCGTGCATCATGCGGCAGACCCGGTCGTCGATGCTCGACACGCTGTCGACCGACTACGTCCGCACCGCCCGCGCCAAGGGGCTGCCCGCGCACGGCGGGTGCTGACCCGCTTCGCGCTGCGCAACTCGCTGATCGTGGTCGTCACGATCGTCGGCCTGCAGCTCGGCGGGCTGATCTCCGGGGCCGTCGTCACCGAGCGGATCTTCGGGCTGCCCGGGCTTCGGCAAGCTCACCCTCGACTCGGTGTTCACCCGCGACTACCCGGTCATCCAGGCCGTCGTGCATGATCATGACGTTCGCCTACATCGTGATCAACCTCGGGCATCGACGTCCTCTACTCCCTCATCAACCCGCGCATCCGCGTCGGAGGGAGGGCCTGATGAGCGAGGCAACCCCCGTCACCGCGCGACCGGCGACGTCGACCTCGGCCGCGCGCGCGGCCAGGTGCTGCGGCAGCTGCTGCGCAACCCGCTCGGCATCGCCGGCGGCGTCCTGCTGCTCGCTGGTGGTGCTCACCGCCGTGCTCGCGCCGCTGATCGCGCCGTACGTCCCGACGGACGTGCACTTCGAGACGCCCTTCCAGCGCGCCGCTCACCGTCGGCTTCCCGCTCGGCACCGACGACCTCGGCCGCGACGTGCTGTCCCGGATCGTCTACGGCACCCGGGCCTCGCTGCTGGTCGGCGTGCTGTCGGTGCTGCTCGCCGTCGTGGTCGGCACGCCGCTCGGGCCTGCTCGCGGGCTACTGGGCGCTGGCTCGACGCGATCGTGTCGCGGCTGACCGACCTCACGCTGGCCTTCCCGTTCCTGATCATCGCGGTCGGCCTCGCCGCCATCAACGGGCCGAGCCTCACCAACGCCGCGATCGCGCTCGGGCATCGCGCAGGTGCCGACGATGATCCGGGTGGTGCGCGCGGAGACGCTGCGGCACAGGGACCTCGAGTTCGTGCTCGCCGCCCGCAGCCTCGACGCCTCCGGCGGCCGGATCCTGCTCCAGCACATCCTGCCCAACGCCGCTGTCCGCGGTCATCGTGCAGGCGACCGTGATCATGCCGGTCGCGGTGATCGGCGAGGCGCTGCTGTCGTTCCTCGGCCTCGGCATCCAGCCGCCGACCCCGAGCCTGGGCATCATGCTCTCCGACGCGCAGCAGTACATCTTCCGCGCGCCCACCGCCGCGGTCTTCCCGGGCCTGGCCATCGCGGTGATCTGCCTGGCCTTCAACCTCTTCGGCGACGCGCTGCGCGACGCCCTCGACCCCGACCACCACGGAAGCGGTGACGTGCCCGATCAGCAGACCCTTCATCGACCCCCGATCCGTTCACCACCCGACCGACGCTGCGCGGCAGCTTCGGGATGTCGCGCGTCCACCCACTGGCTCGCGAGCGCCAGCGCCCAGGCGGTGCTCGAGCGGGGCGGCAACGCGTTCGACGCCGCCGTCGCCGGCGGCCTTCGTGCTGCACGTCGTCGAGCCGCACCTCAACGGCCCGGGCGGCGACATGACCGGCGTGTTCGCCACCGCCGAGGACCCGCGCCCGACCGTGCTCGTCGGCCAGGGCCCGGCCCCGGCCGGCGCCACCATCGAGCACTACCGCGCCGAGGGGCTCGACCTGGTGCCCGGCGCGGGCGCGCTCGCCGCCGCCGTGCCGGGCGCCGTCGACGCCTGGCTGCTGCTGCTGCGCGACCACGGCACCTGGGAGCTCGCCGACGTGCTCGGCGTTCGCGATCGGCTACGCCGAGGACGGCCACGCCGTCTGCCGAGCGGGTCAGCCGCGACGATCGCCACGGTGCGCCGACCTGTTCGAGCGAGCACTGGCCGACCTCGGCGCGACGCTCTGGCTGCCCGACGGCCGGGTCCCGCAGCCCGGTGACGTGGTCCGCAACCCGGCAGTACGCCGGCCACCCTGCGACGCCTGCTCGACGCCGGCCGCGACGGCGCCGACCCGCGAGGCGCGCATCGACGCCGCACGCGGGAGTGGGGCAGCGGGCTTCGTGGCCGAGGCGGTCGAGGCGTTCGTGCGCACGCCGCACCGGCACTCCACCGGCACCGACCACGCCGGCGTCATCACCGCCGCCGACCTGGCCGGCGTTCGCGCGCCGGCTACGAGCCGGCCGTCACCCTCGACTTCCGCGGCGTGACCGTCGCCAAGACCGGCGCCTGGGGCCAGGGGCCGGTGCTGCTGCAGGCGCTGGCGATCCTCGCCGGCTTCGAGCCGCACGAGATCGACCCGTCCACGGCCGACGGCGCCCACCGGGTGCTCGAGGCGCTCAAGCTGGCGCTGGCCGACCGCGACGCCTACTACGGCGACCCCGACGCCGGCACCGGCGTGCCCGCTCGACGTGCTGCTCTCCGCCGAGTACGCCGCCGAGCCGGCGGCGCTGATCGGCGACGCCGGCGCTCGCACGACTTCCGGCCCGGCGACGTCGCCGGGCGGCCGCCGTACCGGCCCACCGCTGGCGACCGACCGGACGAGCCGACGGCCGGCCGCCGGGCGCCGGCGAGCCGACCGTGTCGGTGAGCGGCCGCACCCGCGGCGACACCTGCCACCTCGACGTCGTCGACCGGTGGGGCAACTTCGTCGTCGGCGACGCCGTCGGGCGGCTGGCTGCAGTCCTCGCCGACCGATCCCGGAGCTGGGGTTCTGCCTCGGCACCCGCCTGCAGATGACCTGGCTCGACGAGGACGTCCCCGTCGGCGCTGCGCCCCGGCCGCCGTCCGCGCACCACGCTCACCCCGACCCTGCTGCTGCGCGACGGCGTGCCGGTCAGCGCGCTCGGCACGCCCGGCGGCGACCAGCAGGACCAGTGGCAGCTGCTCTACCTGCTGCGCACGCTCGTCGGCGGCTACACGCCCCAGCAGGCGATCGACGCGCCCGCGCTGCACACCACCTCGATGCCGGGGTCGTTCTGGCCGCGCACCTGGACGCCCGGCGGCGCCGTCGTCGAGGACCGCCTCGGCGACGACGTCATCGCCGAGCCTCGAGGCGCGCGGCCACGTCGTCACCCGCGCGGGCGACTGGTCGCTCGGCCGGCTCTCCGCCGTCACCCGCGACCCGGCGACCGGCCAGCTGTCGGCCGCCGCCAACCCGAGAGGAGCCCAGGGCTATGCCGTCGGACGTTGAGACGACTCGCCGCCCCTGCTCGGAGATCCGCGACCTCGAGGTGTCGCTTCTCGCGACCGCGACGCGGCTAGCACGACGCCGGTGCTGCACGGCATCGACCTGACCGTCGCCGAGGGCGAGCGCGTCGCGCGTCGTCGGCGAGTCCGGCTCCGGCAAGTCGACGACCGCCGCCGCCGTGATCGACCTGCTGCCCGGCAGCGGCGCGGTCACCCGGGGCACGCATCCGCTTCCGCGGCGAGGACATCGACCCACGCCGACGCCGCACCGGCTGCGCCGGCTGCGCGGCCGCCAGGTCGGCCTGGTCCCGCAGGACCCGATGTCCAACCTCAACCCGGTCACCCGGGTCGGCGCAGCAGATCGCCGAGACGCTGGTCGCGCACGGGCTCGCGCTCGCGGCGCGAGGCGCGCCGCCGCGCGGTCGAGCTGATGGGCGAGGCCGGCATCCCGGACGCCGAGCGCCGGGCCCGCGCAGTACCCGCACGAGTTCTCCGGCGGCATGCGCCAGCGCGTGCTCATCGCGATCGCGCTCGCCTGCGAGCCCGACCTGCTGATCGCCGACGAGCCGACCTCGGCCCTCGACGTCACCGTGCAGCGGCACGATCCTGGACCACCTCGAGGAGCTGCGCGCGGCCCGCGGCACCTCGCTGCTGCTCGTCACCCACGACCTCGGCCTGGCCGCCGACCGCGCCGACCGGGTCGTGGTGATGTCGCGAGGGCCGGATCGTCGAGCAGCGGCCCCGCCGCGCAGCTCCTGCGCGATCCGCAGGAGGAGTACACCCGGCGCCTGGTCGCGGCGGCCCCCTCGGTGGCCAGCGCCGCCCAGCGCGCGGAGCACGCGGCAGTCGGCGATCACGCCGCGGTGCCGGTCCTCACCGAGGACGCGGGGAGGTGCCCGACCGCCGGCACCGCGCCGAGGACCGGCGCGAGCCTGCTCGAGGCCACCGACCTGACCAAGGACCTTCCGGATCCGCGGCCGGCGCGAGCGGCTCACCGCCGTCGACCACGTCGTCTTCGACACCCGCGCCGGCACCACCACCGCGATCGTGGGGGAGTCCGGCTCGGGCAAGACCACCGTCGCCCGGATGGTCGCTCGGCCTGGAGACGCCCGACCTCGGGCGAGCGTCCGGGTCGACGGCGGCGTGGTGGGCACCGCGCGCGGCGCGCCAGCGGCGCGCGATCCGCCGGGCGATGCAGCCGGTCTTCCAGGACCCCTACGCCTCGCTCGACCCGATGTTCACCGATCGAGCACATCGTCGACGAGCCGCTGCGGGTGTTCCGGGTCGGCGACCGGAGGTCGCGGCGGCGCCCGGGTCGCCGAGCTGCTCGACCACGTGGCCCTGCCCTCGTCCGTCGCGCAGCGGCACCCCAACGAGCTCTCCGGCGGGCAGCGGCAACGCGTCGCGATCGCCCGCGCCCTCGCCCTCGACCCGCGGCTGGTCATCTGCGACGAGGCGGTCTCCGCGCTCGACGTGCTGGTGCAGGACCAGATCCTGCGGCTGCTCACCGACCTGCAGCGCGACCTCGGGCTGTCCTACCTGTTCATCACCCACGACCTCGCGGTCGTGCGGCTGGTCGCCCACGAGGTGCTGGTGATGCAGCGAGGGCCGGGTCGTCGAGGCCGGCCCGGTCGAGCCAGGTGTTCGACGACCCGCAGTCGGACTACACCCGCGACCTGCTGGCGGCGATCCCCGGGGCGGGCTTCTTCGCGTGAGCGGGAGCCCATGAGCCGGCTCGCCGACGACGTGCTGCGGCGGCTGCGCGCACGACATCGGTCGCGGCGCGCTACCCGCCCGGCGCCCGGCTGACCGAGTCGCACGCTGTGCGCGCCTACGACGTGTCGCGGGTCCCGGTGCGCGAGGCCCTCAAGCAGCTCGAGGTCGAGGGGTTCGTGCAGTCGCGGGCGTACGCCGGCGTGCGGGTCGCCCGGATGGACGCCGACGAGGCGGCCGACCTCTTCGCCGTGCGCCAGCACGATCGAGACGATCACCGTGAAGCGGTGCGCCCGGCGCTTCCGGCGCAGCGCCCGACGACCCGGAGGTCCTGGCGTTCGGCGCGCGCCTCGACGAGCTCGTCGCGACCGGCTGCGGCGCGCTCGACGGCCCGGACCGGTCCGGCCTGCCGCCGCTGAACACCGCGCTTCCACCTCGTCGCTCGCGGAGTTCAGCGGCAACGACAGCATGCTTCGCTGCTGCGGCAGGTGTCCTCCAAGATCGAGTGGCTCTACGCCGATCGACGTGAACGTACGCGGCGAGCACTCGTGGGCCGAGCACCGACGAGATCGCCGCGGCCGTGCGCGCGGGACGCGTGGGTGCGGCAGCGACGCTCATGCGCCGCCACATCGCGAACTCACAAGAGGGCTACCTGCTGCGGCACGCCGCCCGTCGTCAGGCATCGCCCGGCATCGGGTCGGGGTCGGAGGCGGGCTCGGAGTCGGGGTCGAGCTGGGACGTGTCGGGCTCCTGACCGTCGGGGGTCGGCGGCTCGGCGTCCTGGTCCTCGAACTCCGTGTCCTGGTCGGGCTCTTCCGGTGTGGTGGTCATGGGGCGTAGGTACCCCGTGCGGGCGGGCCCATGAACCAGGCCTCACCGCACCGCTCGGCGCCTCGCACGCACCGTTCGTCGCGCCACGTCCGGCCGCACGTGGACTCGCTCAGGGAGGCAGGAGCAGCGTGCGGAGGGTCACCTCTCGGGAAGGACCCACCCATGCACCAGCACACCGTCCCCACCCTCGACCGCCGGTCGCTCCTCACCGGAGCCGGCGGTCTCGCCGCGCTCGGCGTGGCCGGCGTCGCCGGTCCGTCGCTGCTGCGCGGCGGCGGCCGCGCGCAGGCCGCAGCGCGTCAGCACCGTCGACCCGGCTGACACCGACCCGCTCGACCTGCTGCAGCGGATGATCCGCATCGACACCCAGAACACCGGCACCGGCGGCAGGACCCGCCCGTTCGCGGAGATGCTCAAGGGCGTCTGGGACCGCGCGGGCGTGCCCGCCGAGATCATCCCCACGCCCCAGCCCGACAACGTCCACCTCATCGCGCGGATCAGGGGCACGACGTCGGCGGCACCGGTGCTGATCCTCGGCCACTCCGACGTGGTGCCGGTCGAGGCCGACCAGTGGTCGGTCGACCCGTTCGCGGGCGTGGTCAGGGGCGGCGAGGTCTTCGGTCGCGGCGCGCTCGACATGAAGGGCACCGACTCCGCGTCGGTCGCCGCTCTGCTGCGCCACGTCGACGAGGGCGGACGGTTCGAGCGCGACATCATCGTGCTGACCGACTGCGACGAGGAGGCCGGGGAGTACGGCTCCGGCTGGCTCGCCGAGAACCACCCCGACAAGGTCGACGCGGGCATGGTGCTCACCGAGGGCGGCTGGTTCCTGGCCCAGCGCGACGGCACCACCCCGATGCTCGTCACGGTCACCCGCCAGGACAAGGTCTACTTCAACCTCGACCTCACCGCCGAGGGGACGGCGACGCACTCCTCCAAGCCCAACCCCGACTCGGCCATCGTCACGCTGTCCCGCGCGGTGTCGCGGCTGGCGTCCTTCCACGCCCCGGTGCGGCTGACGCCGGTCACCCGGGAGTACTTCGCGGCGCTGGCCCGGGCCACCCACGACGAGCGGTTCGCCCGTGCGCTGCGGTTCCTGCTGCACGCGCGGTCGCAGGAGGCACGCGAGCGGGCCGCCCGGCTGGTCGTCGCCCGGTCGTCGTACCCCTGGCTGCACTCGGCGCTGCTGCGCACCACCGCGTCCTTCGTCATCGAGGACGCGGGCTACAAGGAGAACGTCATCCCCTCGACCGCGCACGTGCGGGTGAACTGCCGCGGCATCCCCGGCGGCCAGAAGCCGCGCGACTTCGTCGGCCAGGTGCGGCACCTGCTGCGCGGGCGGGGCGTCGACGTGGCGCTCGCGGCGCCTGAGGGCAGCAGCGAGGAGGAGTACCTCGCCGAGCTCGACGCGACCTGGGCGACGCCGCCGGCCGACCTGGACACGCCGCTGTTCTCCGCGATCGCGCGTGCCGCCCGGTCGACGTACCCGCGTGCGGTGTTCGCACCGGCGCTGTTCGAGGCGGGTACGTCGCTCGGTCCGTGGCGGGACAAGGGCATCCCCGGGTACGGCGTCTACCCCTACGTCATCGACAACGACCAGCTCGTCGCCATGCACGGCAACGACGAGCGGATCTACGTCGACGCCCTGCGTCGGGGCACGGAGTTCATGTACCGCGTCTTCGACGGCTTCCGGGTCTGAGGGCTACGCGGGCGGCGGCAGCGTCACACCGAAGCCGGCGACCGCGAGCCGCAGCAGCACCTGGCCGGGCTCGAGCAGGTCGGCGATCTTCGCCGCGCTCAGCAGCTCGAGCTCGGCCAGCCGGGTGGCGTAGGCCTCCGGACCGGCCGCGCGGGCGGCCTGCAGGGCCGTCGGTGTTGTGCCACACCTTGCGGCGCGCCTCGCGCAGGAACCGCTTGGTGCCCAGCCTGTTCAGCGGGGTGAGCAGCCGGTCGACGAGGGTCGCGCCCTCCAGCTCGCCGTCCTCGGCGGCCACCCGCTCCGCCAGCACGCCGTCGATGCGCTCGTGGTCGCGGCGGCGCCGGTCCATCAGCACCCGGTCGGCGGCGTCGGCGTCGCTGATCACGCCGAGGAGCGCCTGCGGCAGGTCGTAGTTGACGTGGGCGTTGATGCCGAGCAGCACGTGCCGCAGGTCCGGCAGCCCGTCCGGGGCGTCGAACGCGAGCCGCCACGGCCGCGGCACCGCGCCGCCGCCGAGCCACGCGTCGTGGGCGTCGAGGTAGAGCCCCGCGAACACCACGTCCCACCGCTCGACCCAGTCCGGGTCCTCGAAGCGGGCACCCTGCACGGCGGCGCCGACCGCCTCCGTCGTACGCCGGTAGGTCTCCAGGAAGACCCGCCGCCGCGAGCGTGCCGGCAGCGCGTCGAGGCGCTGCTGCATCCGGTCCAGCACCCCTGCCACCCCGTCGGCGCCGGCGCTAGTGTGCTCGTGCCCGGTCATCGCACCCTCCTCGGGCGATCATGGCGAGCCCGGCCCCGCCGGTCGAGCCTGTCGAGACCACCAGGAGGCTGCGGTGGCACGTCGCAACGGTCCGCGCACGTTCGACCCCGTGGTCGTCGGCAACCGGGAGACCGACGCCTGGGCGGCCTACTACCGCCGCGAGTGGCGCGCGTTCCTTGTCGCCGCGGTCGGCATGGTCGGCGAGGGGTTCGGCATGGGGCCGGCGCGGACCCTGGCCGGCGCCTGGCACGTCCTGCGCGCGAACCAGCTCTGGGCGCCGTACCCGGACAACGACGCGGACGGTGCGCGTGCCTCGATGCGGCGGTTCTACGCGCTGGTCGCCGCCGACGCGTCCGTCGACCTCGACCCGGTGCGCGCGGCCCGGCTGGAGGTCGAGTGGTGGCGGGTGCACCGCGAGCACCAGCACGACGACGGCGTCACCGAGCGGGAGCTCGTCGAGGCGCTGGTGGCGCTCTACGCCTACGTCTACGCGGCCCCGCCCGCGACGATGACGGCCGCGGCCACCCACCGGGTCGCGGCGATGGACCTGTCCGACGCCTGGGTGCGCGCCGGCTGCGACCGCGACGACCCGCTGCTCGCGGCGGAGCGGCGCGCGCTGGTCGCGTCGTACGCCGCGCTGCGGGACGCCGTCTCGCTCTGACCCCGGCGGCCCGGCCGGACGCGTCAGCGAGGGCGGCCGTGGAACGCCGTGACCCCGGTCAGCGTCGGCACGAACACCCAGTCCCCGGACACGACCTGCGACGGGAAGTGCGGCAGGGAGCCGGCGTGGTAGCGGTGCACCACCCGGCCCGTGCGGAGCCCGAGCACGACGAGGTCGCCGCTGTCGCGGTCGGCGACGTAGGCCTTGCCGCCGGCCGTGACCGGCGAGCCGTAGACGCCCGGGCGGCGCCAGACCCAGTGCAGTCCGGACCGGGACACCCGCAGGGCCCGGATGGCGGTCTCGCCCTTGCACGGCATCAGCACGGTGCGTCCCACCACGGCGGCGCCGCCGAAGGCCGTGCAGCCACCGATCCGGTCGACCGCCGAGCCGACGCCGCCCAGGGTGGGCCGGAGCAGGTAGACGGTGCCGCGCTTGCCGGCGATCACGAGCCGGTCGACGGCCTTGACCACCACCGGCGAGGACGACCCGAGGTCGAGGTCGCGCACGTTGTCGTCGCGCCAGGTGGCCGGCGCGAAGACCGAGAGCCGCTCCAGCGTGCCGGGGGTCAGCTCGGTCACCGAGTCGCTGAGGTCCCAGGTGCCGTCGAGCTCCGCGCCGTTCCCGCTCGCGACGTAGACGTGGTGGTTGGTGCCGCGCACCGGCCCGGCCGGTGACCACATCCCCGCCTCGCGGGCGGTGGGGACCGCATAGCTCGAGATCGCGCCGGCCCCCGAGGTGCGCACCGAGGTGACGTAGCCGACGTAGTCGTCGCAGTCGCCGGCCAGCCCGCCGAAGGTCGTGATCACCCGCCCGCCCGTGACCAGCAGGGCCGAGCGCTCCTGCTCCGCCAGCCGGTTGCGGTCGGTCTGGGTGTCGAGGTTGCGCTGCCAGCGGCGCTCGCCGGTGCGGGCCGACAGCGCCCACAGCGTGTGCACCCCGCCGGTCGTCTCGGCGACCACGAACACGGAGCCGGTCGCCTGGTCGTACGCCGGTGTGCCGGTGATGCCGAGCGGGTCGATGTTGCCGCAGGGCAGGCCGCTGCGGCGCTGCGCCGTGCCGAGGTGGACCGCCCAGCGCCGTGCGCCGGTGCGTGCGGCGAGGCCGTAGACCCAGTTGCGCTCCGTGGCGACCACGAGCGTGCTGCCGACGACCAGCGGCTCGCCGTACACCGAGCCGCGCAGCGTGCGTCGCCACGTGCGGGTCAGGGGACCGCGCGGCGCCGTCGCGACGCGGCCGCTGCGGGCCACCGTGCGGTGGTACGTCGGCCAGTCGGCGAGCGTGGTCCGGGCCGCGACCCGCCGGGCGGCCGCTCCGCCGGAGGTCAGCAGGGCACTGCCGTGGCGCGATGAGGGGCTCGCGGGCGAGCCCGGCAAGGACCCGGACGTGGGGGCGCCGACGCAGGCGGCGCTCAGGGCGAGGGGGACGACGAGCAGCCCGAGAAGTCTGTGCACGTCCCCGATCATGCGCTCCCGGGGACGCCGTTGGCGAGGGGTCGCCGCCCGCCCGGAGGGCCTGGTCCCGGCGGGTCTTGACGCCGGCTGCGAATAGGTAAAGTCTTCGGTCCTCACGCCGGGACGACAGGGGACCCGGCGGCCGCGGAGGGAGCACCGGCATGGGCGCAGCACGAGGACCTCGAGCCGGCACGGGACGGCGCTGGGCCCACCGGGTCGCAGCGGTCGCCGTGACCGGGCTGGTCGTGGCGGGCGGACCGTCGGGAGGGGGTACGACGTCGGCCGCCGCGTCGCACCGGGACGCCCCGGGGGCGGACTGCCCGAGCGCCGGCGGCGCCTCCGCCGCGAGGGTGCGGGCGGGCGGCACCGGCCAGGACCGGAACTCCGTGTCCCTCGCGCAGGTCGCCGCGATGGACCGGGCGCTGGCGAGGGCGACCGCCCGGCTGCAGCGCCGCGGGCTGCTCGGCGCCGACGGCCGGGCCACCGCGGCGGCGCCGGTCACCGTCTCGACGTACGTGCACGTGATCACCCGGCAGAACGGCACCGGCGGGGTGACCCGCAAGCAGATCGACGACCAGCTCGCGGTGATGAACGCGGGCTACGCCGGCCGGACGTCCGCGGGCGCGGCGGCCTCGCCGTTCCGCTTCGTGCTCGCCGGGATCGACACCACGCGCAACACCAACTGGTTCAACTGGGACCCCGACAACGACAGCGACGACCGCCCGGCCAAGACCGCTCTGCACCGGGGCGGCTGGCGCGACCTGAACATCTACGTGACGGGTCTGCAGCGCGGCGTGCTCGGCTACGCGACCTTCCCGCGGACCACGCCGCTCAAGCAGGACGGGCTGGTCGTGCTCAACCAGAGCCTCCCGGGCGGGACGGCGGCGCCCTACAACCAGGGCGACACCGCCACGCACGAGATCGGCCACTGGCTCGGCCTGTTCCACACCTTCGAGGGTGGCTGCACCGCCCCCGGCGACGCGGTCGCGGACACGCCGTACCAGGCCGACGGCGACAACGTCTTCGAGTGCGTGGAGAGCGACGACACCTGCCCGCAGGCGGGCCGCGACCCGGTGCACAACTTCATGTCGTACGGCGACGACCCGTGCCTGGACCGCTTCACCGCCGGCCAGGTGACCCGGATGACGCAGACCTGGCAGGCGCAGCGCGTGGGCTACTGAGCCGGTCGGGCGCGGTGGAGCGGGCTCACCCGCCTGTGCCAGGGTGAGGACATGACTGCCTCGTCGCGCCCCGTCGACTGGTGGAGGTCCGCCGTCGTCTACCAGGTCTACCCGCGCTCGTTCATGGACAGCGACGGCGACGGGGTCGGCGACCTCCGCGGCATCACCAGCCGGCTCGACCACCTCGCCCTGCTCGGCGTCGACGTGCTGTGGCTCTCGCCCGTCTACGCCTCGCCGATGGACGACAACGGCTACGACATCAGCGACTACGAGGACGTCGACCCGCTGTTCGGCACGCTCGAGGACCTCGACGCGCTCTTCGCCGGCGCGCACGAGCGCGGCATCAAGGTGGTCATGGACCTCGTGGTCAACCACACCTCCGACGAGCACGCGTGGTTCGTGGAGTCGCGCGACCCGGCCTCGCCCAAGCGGGACTGGTACTGGTGGCGCCCGCCGCGCCCCGGCCACGAGGGCGGCACCCCCGGCGCCGAGCCGACCAACTGGGAGTCCGCGTTCTCCGGGTCCGCGTGGGAGTACGACGAGGCGAGCGGCGAGTACTTCCTGCACATCTTCAGCCGCAAGCAGCCCGACCTGAACTGGGAGAACCCCGAGGTCCGCGAGGCGGTCTACGCGATGATGCGGTGGTGGGTCGACCGCGGGGTCGACGGCTTCCGGATGGACGTCATCAACCTGATCTCCAAGGACCCCACACTGCCCGACGGCGAGGTCCCGGAGGGTCGCACCTACGGTCCCGCCTTCCACTCCGTCGCGAACGGCCCGCGGCTGCACGAGTTCCTCGCCGAGATGAACCGCGAGGTCGGCCTCGGCGAGCAGCGGCTGCTGACCGTCGGCGAGATGCCGGGCAGCACCGTCGAGCTGGCGCGCGACGTCACCGACCCCTCGCGCGGCGAGCTCGACATGGTCTTCACCTTCGAGCACGTCGGCCTCGACGAGCAGCCGGGCCTCGGCAAGTGGGCGCTGACCGACCTTCCGCTGCCGGTGCTCAAGGGCAACCTCGCGACCTGGCAGGAGGGCCTGGCCGACGTCGGCTGGAACTCGCTCTACTGGGACAACCACGACCAGCCCCGGGCGGTCTCGCGGTTCGGCGACGACAGCCCCGAGCACCGGGTCGCCTCGGCCAAGACGCTCGCGACCGTGCTGCACCTGCACCGCGGGACGCCGTACGTCTACCAGGGCGAGGAGCTCGGTATGACGAACGCGTACTTCACCGACATCGGGCAGTACCGCGACATCGAGGCCGTCAACTACCACGACGACGCCGTCGGCCTCGGCGTCGCACCGGCGACCGTGCTGGAGTCGCTGTCGGCCAAGGGCCGCGACAACGCCCGCACGCCGATGCTGTGGGACGACTCCGAGCAGGCCGGCTTCACCACCGGGACGCCGTGGCTCCCGGTCAACGCCAACAAGGACGAGATCAACGCCGCGGCCGCCATCGCCGACCCCGACTCGGTGTTCCACCACTACCGCCGCCTCGTCGAGCTCCGGCACACCGACGCCACGGTCGTCGACGGCCGCTTCGAGCTCCTGCTGCCCGACCACGCGCAGCTGTGGGCGTTCACCCGGACCCTCGGCGACGACGTGCTCCTCGTGCTCGCCAACTGCTCATCGACCCCCGTGGCCCTCGATCCGGCCGTCCCGTCCACCGAGGGTGCCGAGCTCCTGCTGGGCACGCACGGCACCGGGTCCGGCGATCTGGCCCCCTGGGAGTCACGCCTCCTCCGGCTGTCCCGTCCCGCCGCGGAGTGAGCAGGATCACCCCGCGCGGACGGCGTGTTCTCGTGACGATTTCACGAGGACCGTCCCGAGTTGGCATCATGGGGAGGTATGCCTCCGTCCGAGGCGCCCCCGACGACAGGATCTGCCGTTGAGCTCCGCCACACCGAGACACCGCGACCGCGCGCCGAGGCACCGTGTGCTGAAGGCTGTGGCGATCACTCTCTCGGTGCTGCTGCTGGTCGTCCTGGCCGGCGGGTTCTTCGTCTACCGGCACCTCGACAACAACATCACCTCGCATCGACGTGGTCGAGCGCGCTCGGCACGGACCGGCCGAGCGAGGTCGTCAAGGACACGCCGCAGAAGCCGCTGAACATCCTGCTGCTCGGCTCGGACACCCGCGAGGGCCAGACCGGCCACATCGGCGGTGACACGCCCGGGCCTGTCCGACACCACGATCCTGCTGCACGTCTCGGCCGACCGGAAGCTCGCGTACGGCGTGAGCCTGCCGCGCGACGCGATGGTCGAGCGGCCCTCCTGCGAGCGCAAGGACGGCAACGGCACCGACCCCGGCGGGTTGAGCATGTTCAACGCGGCGTACGCCGTCGGCGGACCGGCCTGCACCATCAAGACCGTCGAGAAGCTCACCGACATCCGGATCAACCACTTCGTGGTCATCGACTTCAACGGGTTCCGCAAGATGGTCGACGCCCTCGGCGGCGTCGAGGTCTGCGTGCCCAAGGAGGTCAACGACACGACCGGGCACATCTACCTCCCGGCCGGCACCTACGACGTGAAGGGCCAGCGGGCCCTCGACTACGTCCGGGTGCGCCACAGCATCTCGGAGAACGGCGACATCGGCCGGATGAAGCGCCAGCAGACGTTCCTCGCGTCGATGGCCAACAAGGCGGTCTCGGCCGGCACGCTGGTCAACCCGGTGCGGCTCTACTCGTTCCTCGACGCCGCCACCAAGTCCCTCACCACCGACCCGGGCCTGGCCAGCATCAAGAAGCTCGGCGGCCTCGCGAAGTCGCTGCACGGGCATCGGCCTCGACCACGATCCAGTTCCTGACGGTGCCCTTCGAGGCCTACGAGCCCGACCCCAACCGGCTCCAGTGGGCGCCCGGTGCGAAGCGGCTGTGGTACCGCATCCGCAACGACCTGCCGATCACCAAGCGGTTCGCCGAGGACGTCACGACGGCGGCGGGCACGCCGAGCAGCAGTGCCAGCCCGTCCCCGTCGAAGGGGGCGACGAGCAGCCCCTCCTCGTCGGCGAGCCCGAGCGAGGCGCAGGCGGCGGCAGCGGCGAAGGCCGCCGAGAACGGTCTCTGCGCCTGACCTCCGGCCGCCGGTGGCGGCCGGTGACGTCAGGACAGCTGCACGCCGGCGATCCCGGAGGCCGACGCGTGCGTCTCGAGGTACGCCGTGACCAGCGCGATGCCCTCGTCGATGACCTGCGGCGTCGCCCGTCGAGCGAGTCCTCGAAGGCGACCTGGAACAGCCGGTCGGCGACCTCGACGGCGAGCTCGGCGTAGCGCCCGTCGGAGCCCGGGCATCACCATGCCGGCGGCCCGGGCGACCTCGAACAGGTCGCGCGCCATCTTCTGGTTGTGGCTGCGGCAGTAGTCGTAGATCGTCGGGTTGGTCCGCCCGCGCATCCAGATCATCACGAACGCCGGGCGACGACGGTAGACCTTCACGAACGCGCGCATCGTGGTCTCGACCATCACCCGCACGCTCAGCACCTTCAGCCGGCCGAGGTCCTCGGCGACCTGCGCGTCCATCTCGGCCACGTCGCGCTCGACGAGCGCGAGCAGCACCTCCTCCTTGTCGGCGAAGTACTGGTACAGCGAGGCCACGGGCACGTCGGCGGCCGACGCGATCGCCCGGGTGCTCACCGACTCGACGCCACCCGCGACCACGAGGTCGGCCGTCACCTCCAGGATGCGCTGCACGCGGTCGCGGCTGCGCACCTGCTGAGGCACGCGTCGCTTCGCGGGTGCACGCTCGTTGCCCGGGAACATGCATACCAGTGTACGCAACGAATGTGAACGATTTTCAGGTTCGTCTCCGGGCTCGTTTCGCCCGTGCTCCGGAGGGGTACACCCGACCGGTCCGAGAGGAGGACGCCGATGTCCCCGACCACCCGCCCGACCCGGTCCCGCCGGGCGGCCGCGAGGGCCTGGCTGGGCGACCCCCTCGTCTGGACGGACGCGGTGCAGCTCGCCAAGACGGTCGTGGCGGCGGTCGTCGCCTGGCTGCTGGCCGCGGAGGTCTTCGACCTCCCGCAGTCCTTCCTCGCCCCGTGGTCGGCCCTGCTCGTCGTGCACGCCACCGTCTACCGGACGTTCAGCCGGGGCCTGCGGCAGGTGAGCGGTGCGGTCCTGGGCGTGGTGCTCGCCTGGGCCGTCGGCTCCCTGCTCGGGCTGAGCACCCTGGCCGTCGCGGTGCTCCTCGTCCTGGGTCTGGTCGTCGGCCGGAGCCGGTTCTTCCGCGACGAGACGACCGCTGTGGCGGCGACCGGGCTGATCGTGCTGACGACCGGCTTCAGCACCGACGACCAGCTCCTGCTCAACCGGCTCTTCGACACCGGCATCGGGATCGCGGTCGGGTTCGCGGTGAACCTCGCCGTGTGGCCGCCGCTGCGCGACTACGCGGCCTCGCGCGCGATCGACCGGATCGACGACGGCGTCGCGGAGCTGCTCGTGCGACATGGCCGACGGGCTGCGCGGCGCCTGCGACGAGGACGACGTGGCCGCCTGGGTCGACCGGACCCGGGACCTCGACGACCAGATCGACGAGGCCTGGGCCACGCTGCGCCAGGCCCGCGAGAGCAGCCGGCTGAACCTGCGACGCGCGGCCCGGGGGCTGCGGTCCTCGGACCTCTTCGAGGAGATCCTGCGCGGCAACGAGCAGGCGGTCGCGGAGACCCGCAGCATGGCGCGGACCCTGGGGCACAGCGTCGCCGCGGTCAACGAGTGGGACCCACGGTTCCGCGACCGGTGGCTGGGGCTGCTGCGCGAGGCGGGCGAGGCCATCGCCGTGCCTGACTCCGCGAGGGTCGCCCGCGTGCGGACGGCGCTCGGCGCGCTGGCCGACGAGCTCAGCAACGACAGCCTGCCGGGACGGCACTGGCCGGAGTACGGCGCCCTGCTCAGCAACCTGCGCAACGTCGTCGTCGCCATGGACCGGGTCGCGGCCGCGAACCCGCTCGTCGTGCCCCGCTACGCAGCGCGCCGGGACCGTCTCGTCAGGGGATGACCAGCTGGTCCTTGGCCAGCGCGACCACGCCGTTCTCGCTGACGGTGAAGCCCCGCCGACGGTCCTCGTCGTGGTCGACGCCGATCTGCGCGCCGTCGGGGACGATGACGTTCTTGTCGAGGATCGCGTTGCGGATCACGGCC
Organism: uncultured Actinomycetota bacterium; assembly: GCA_963781745.1. GTDB lineage: Bacteria > Actinomycetota > Actinomycetes > Propionibacteriales > Nocardioidaceae > Nocardioides_B. The sequence goes on from CAWAHH010000007.1 coordinate 130,174, forward strand.
CCGCTGCCGATCGTGACGTTGTCGAAGAGCGCTGCGCTCGACCTTCGCACCCGCCCCGACGTACACGCTGCTGCCGATCACCGAGCTGTCGACGTTGGCGCCGGAGACGATCGAGCCGCCGCACACGATGGTGTCGCGGGCCATGGCGTCCTCGACGAACTTCGCGCCCGGGAGCTGCGGGTGCGAGGTGAAGATCGGCCAGTCGGTGTTGTAGAGGTTGAAGATCGGCTCGACCGAGACCAGGTCGAGGTGCGCCTCGTGGTAGGAGTCGAGCGTCCCCACGTCGCGCCAGTAGTCGCGGTCGCGGTCCATCGCGCCGGGCACGACGTTGCGCTTGAAGTCGTAGACGCACGCCTGCTGCGCCGCCACCATCATCGGGATGATGTCGCCGCCCATGTCGTGGCGCGAGTCCGGGTTCGTCGGCGTCCTTCTCGAGCGCGTCGACCAGCACGTCGGCGCTGAACACGTAGTTGCCCATCGAGGCGAACGACTCGTCGGGGGAGTCGACGAGCCCGGGCGGGTCGGCCGGCTTCTCGAGGAACTCGTCGATGGTGACCCCGTCGGCGGCGGTCTTGATGACCCCGAACTGCCAGGCCTCCTTGCGCGGCACCCGGATGCCGGCGACGGTGACGCCGGCGCCGGTCTCGACGTGCGCCTGCACCATCTGCGAGGCGTCCATGCGGTAGACGTGGTCGGCGCCGAAGACCACGATGATGTCGGGCCGGGCGTCGTTGATGAGGTTCATCGACTGGTAGATCGCGTCCGCGCTGCCGAGGTACCACTGCGGCCCGCGGCGCTGCTGCGCCGGCACCGGGGTGACGTAGTTGCCGAGCAGCGTCGACATCCGCCAGGTCACGGAGATGTGCCGGTCGAGCGAGTGCGACTTGTACTGCGTGAGCACGGCGCACTGCAGGTAGCCCGCGTTGACGAGGTTCGACAGCGCGAAGTCGATCAGCCGGTAGCTGCCTCCGAACGGCACCGCGGGCTTGGCCCGGTCGAGCGTCAGCGGCATCAGCCGCTTGCCCTCCCCGCCTGCGAGGACGATCCCCAACACCTTCGGCATACCGTGCTCCCGTCCGCTCCGGTCGCTGTGCGTCCGCCGCCCGTCGGTGGGCCGCCCGCGTCCTCGACCCTAGGGCCTGCGCCCGCCACGGCACTAGATTCGGCGCCCATGCGCGCAGCCATCCTGACCCGAGAGTTCCCGCCCGACGTGTACGGCGGTGCCGGCGTGCACGTCGACTTCCTGGTCCGCGAGCTGCGCCGGCTCATCGACGTCGACGTGCAGTGCATGGGCGAGCCCCGCGAGGGCGCGACCGCGCACACCGAGAAGGAGGAGCGGCTCGCCGGCGCCAACGCCGCCCTGCAGGTGCTCTCCACCGACGTCGCGATGACCGCCGCGATCGGTGCGAGCGGCGGCGCGGACGTCGTGCACTCGCACACCTGGTACGCCAACATGGCCGGCCACTGGGCCAAGCTCCTCTACGACGTCCCGCACGTCGTCACCGCGCACAGCCTGGAGCCGCAGCGGCCCTGGAAGGCCGAGCAGCTCGGCGGCGGCTACCGGCTCAGCTCGTGGGCCGAGCGGACCGCCTACGAGGCCGCCGACGCGGTGGTGGCGGTCAGCAAGGGCATGCGCGCCGACATCTTGTCGTCGTACCCCGCGCTGGACGAGTCGAGGCTGCACGTCGTCTACAACGGCATCGACACCGAGTTCTACCGCCCCGACCCGGACACCACGGTGCTCGAGCGGCATCGGCGTCGACCCGTCGCGGCCCTACGTCGCCTTCGTCGGCCGGATCACCCGGCAGAAGGGCGTGCCGCACCTGCTGCGGGCCGGGCTGGCCTTCGACCGGGACCTGCAGATCGTGCTGCTCGCGGGCGCGGCCGACACCCCCGAGCTCAAGGCCGAGACCGACGGGCTGATCGCGGAGCTGCGGGCGCACCGCGACGGCGTGTTCGTGGTCTCCGAGATGCTGCCGCGCGAGGAGGTCCGCCAGGTGCTCACGGGCGCGCTGGCGTTCCTGTGCCCGTCGGTCTACGAGCCGCTCGGCATCGTCAACCTCGAGGCGATGGCCTGCGAGACCGCGGTCGTGTCCAGCAACGTCGGCGGCATCCCCGAGGTGGTCCTGGACGGCGAGACGGGGATCGTGGTGCCCTACGACGTCGAGGACGCCGCGGGCTTCGAGGCGGCATCGCCGAGGGCGTCAACCGGCTCGCCGCCGACCCGGACCTGGCCGCGAGGTTCGGCCGCGCCGGCCGCGAGCGTGCGGTCACCTCGTTCGCCTGGGACGCGATCGCCCAGCAGACCGTCGACCTCTACGCGTCGCTCCGGTAGCGGAGCGCGGCCGCTGGTCTGGACCGGACCGTCCGCCCGTTCCGGCTGGTCAGCGGCGATCGTCCGGAAACCGGACGCCTACACGAGAGATTCGACGGTCGGTCGACCCTCCCCGGCTTGCCGTTACCCGTCCGTTATCGTCAGACTGTGCACCGTCGCGGGGGGAACCGCGACGGCCGTCGTACCAAGCGGCGGACGACCCGGGGGGACAGCCGGGTCGGGCAGGGGTCCACAGGGCGGGGGAGAGCCCGGAACCGAAGGGAACTCTTTCGTGAGGGTGGCAGTCACCGGCGCCACGGGCGTCATCGGCGCCGCAGTCGTCCCCGAGCTCGTCGCGCGCCGGCCACGAGGTGGTCGGCCTGGCCCGCACCCCGGAGAAGGCCGCGCCAGCTCGAGAGCCTCGGCGCGACCGCTGCGGCGACCAGCCTGCTCGACCACGCCGGCCTGGTCGCGATGTTCGACGGCGCCGACGCGGTCTGCAACTTCGCCACCCACGTCCCGGTCGGGCTGACCGCGCTGCGTCCGACCGCCTGGCGCGTCAACGACCGCCTCCGCACCGACGGGGTGCGCCGCGTCGTGGCGGCGGCCCACGAGGCGGGCGTGCGCCGGGTGGTCCAGGAGAGCGTGTCGTTCCTCTACGCCGACCAGGGCGACGAGTGGGTCACCGAGGACTCGCCGGTCGAGATCACCCGGGCCACCGAGCCGGCGTCCGTGGGCGAGTCCCACGTCCAGGGCTACGCGTGCGGGTCGCGGGCCGGTGTGGTGCTGCGCTTCGGCACGATCATCGGCGACGACCCGATGACCCGCTTCCAGCTGCGGCTGCTCCGGCACGGGCACGCGATCGGCCTCGGCCACCCCGAGGGCTGGGCGCACGTCGTGCACATCGACGACCTCGGCCCGGCCGTGCTCGCCGCCCTCGGCGCGCCGACCGGCGTCTACAACGTCGGCGCCGAGCCGGTCCGCAGGGTGGAGATGGTGGCCGGGTTCTCCGCGGCCGCCGGCCGGGAGAGCATCGACTTCATGGGCCCGCTGCTGCAGCGGATGGGAGGCGTGCGGCTCGAGCCGCTGACGCGCTCGCTGCGGGTCAGCTCGGACCGCTTCACCGCCGCGACGGGCTGGTCGCCGTTCCGCGCGAAGCTCGACTCGACGTGGTTCGAGGCCTGGTCGACCGGTGCGGTTCGCTCGGTGACCGAGCCCGCCGAGCCGAGGCGGGACGCCGAGCCCGCCGAGGACGCCGAGGCCGACGCGGCGCGCCGGCGCCGACGGGCGGCGGTCTTCGGCGACGTGCTGCCCGAAGGGACCCGCGACGACGCCCCGACCCCGGCGAGCGTTCCCCGGGCCGTGACGGTGGCCCCGACGGGGACGACGAGTGGCTGCGCGGGCAGGTGCCCCCGCACCACGGGTGACCCCGCCGGTCGAGGCGCGGGCTCAGCGGGCCTCGACTCCCGCCGGCTGAGACACCGAGGCCTCAGGTGAGGCCGCCGCCGCCCTGGACGTTCGTGCTGCCCGGGCGGCCCGCGAGCAGGTCGCGGATCTCGGTGAGCAGCGCGATGTCCGCCGCGGGAGCGGCCGGCTCCTCGCCCTTGGCCATCCGCTCCTGCAGGTGGTTGTAGGGCGTGACCACGAAGAAGTAGACGACGAACGCGATGATGAGGAACGCGATCAGGGCGGTCAGGAAGACCCCGATCGGGATCCCGCCCGGGTGGAAGTCGTCCATGTTGGGGTTCTTGCCCCCGGTGATCTTGGCGATGACCGCGAGGATCACGCCGGTGAAGGTCGTGACGACGGTCGCGAACGCGCCGCCGATGATGAACGCGACGGCGAGCTCGACGAGGTTGCCTCGCATGATGAACTCTTTGAAACCCTTGACCATGACTCTCCCTCTGCTGACCCTGCGGAGTCGTGCGACGGCGGTCCCGAGCACCGGTGCGGCACGCTCGGCTGTCGGTGCGGACAGGCAGCACGCTAGCGGGTGATCACGACCGACAGGAACGACGAGACCGAGGCCTGGGCCAGGGTTCGCGCCGTCCGGTCCGGCACGCCCACCACGACGAGAGCGCCACCGGTCGAGGTCGGGTCCTCCGACGCAGGTCGCGGGATGGTCAGCACGGGGACGTCGTAGCCGACCGTGCGGGCGGGGCGCTCGCCCTGGGGGTCCGCCGCGAGCAGGTCCACCCGGTCGCCGGCCCGCAGCAGGCGCACCGCGTCGGCGTCGCCGATCCGCACCGGGACGGCCACCAGGCCGGCGTACCCCTCCAGGACCGACGCTGCGAGCAGGCGTACGTCGGTGATCGGCTCGCCCGCGCGCACCGGCGTGGTCGTGGTGCGGCCGACCGCCGCCGACGGGCCGGGCAGCACCCCCGACGGCACGCTGTCCGGGTCGAACGCCGTCCGGGCGAGGTCGGCCGCGCCGAGCACCGTCCCCGCGGGCAGGTCGCGCGCGGCGGTCAGCACGGACGCGTGGGGCTCCGGCGGAGCGGCGTTGGTGCGCAGCGCCACCGCCACCGCGAGGGCGGCGCAGACGGCGGCCAGCGGGCGTCGCCTGGCCAGGACGGCGCGCCGGGCGCGGCGCAGGAGGGGGCGCAGGGCACGGGAGGACCTCGTCATCCCGTCAGGCTAGGGACGGGCGCCGACCGGCGTCGGGCTCCGTCCACAGGACCCCAGCAGGGCTCGACGGGCCTCAGGCAGCGCTCGAGGAGTCGCTCTTCGAGGTCGTCGACGTGCTGGCGGTGCCCGTGGACGTGCCGGAGCCGCCGTCCTTCGAGGCGGCCGGCGCCGACTCCTGGAGCCGCCGTCCTTGGAGCCGCCGTCGCCCTGCTTGGCCGCCGCGGGGGCCGTGGAGCCGGACGTGGAGGCGTCTCGGCTGTCGTTGCGGTAGAAGCCCGACCCCTTGAAGACCACGCCCACCGCGGCGAACACCTTGCGCAACCGGCCCTGGCAGGCCGGGCACACGGTGAGGGCGTCGTCGGTGAAGCTCTGCACCTGCTCGAACGCGTGGTCGCACTCGGTGCAGCGGTACTGGTAGGTGGGCACGTGATCCTCCACGAGTCGGTCGCACGAGCCCGGCGGAGCCAGCGGCCGCTGGCACTCGAAGGGCTCGACTGCCAAGTATCCGAGGCGGCCAGGGGTTTCGCAAACTTTCCGCCAACGCGTCGGCAACCCGTCGGCAACGCGTCGGGAACGCGCCGGGAGCCCCCCGACCCGGCGCGCCCGGCCCGGGGCGCCGCGCGGCGCGTGAGGCCCCGACCGGCAGAATGACCGCCGTGCCCGACGCCCCCAGCAGCCCCGAGACCGGTGCGGCCGCCGTCGCGACGCGCCGTGGCTTCCGGTCCTGGCCGCGCTGGGGCCGCTGGTCGACGTACGCCGTCGTGGCTGGTCGTGCTCGCGCTCGTGGCCGCCGCTCGTCGGCGGGGTCGTCGTGGTCAGGAAGTCGTTCCCGCAGACGACCGGGACCGTCGAGGTGCCCGGCCTGGACGGTACGCGTCAGCGTGCGTGCGCGACGCCTCGGCATCCCGCAGGTCTACGCCGGCACCTGCCACGACCTGTTCTACGCCCAGGGCTACGTGCAGGCGCAGGACCGCTTCTTCGAGATGGACGTGCGCCGGCACACCACCGCCGGGCGGCTCTCGGAGATGTTCGGCGAGACCACCCTGGAGATCGACAAGTACATCCGCACGATGGGCTGGCGCCGGGTCGCCGAGCGCGAGCTCTCGCTGCTGGCCCGCGAGACGCAGGCCTACCTGCGCGCCTACAGCGACGGCGTCAACGCCTATCTCCGCTCCCGCACGCCGTCCGAGGTCTCCCTGGAGTACGCCGTGCTGGGCCTGGGCGGCCTCGACTACACGATCGAGGACTGGACCCCCGCCGACTCGGTCGCCTGGCTCAAGGCGATGGCGTGGGACCTGCGCGGCAACATGGACGACGAGGTCACCCGCGGGCTGATGTCGGCGTCCTTCACGCGCAGCCAGATCGACGAGCTCTTCCCGGACTACCCCTACCGGCGGCACCGGCCGATCGTCGACCAGGGCGCCGTGGTCGACGACGTGTTCGAGCAGAACGCGACCGGGAGCGGCACCCGCAAGCCGTCCCGACCGCCGCTCTCGCCCGCGGCGGCGCGGGTGCTCGCGCAGGTCGACCGGGGCCTGCGCGGGATGCCGGCGATGCTGGGCAAGGGCGACGGGCTCGGCAGCAACGCCTGGGTCGTCGACGGCGACCACTCCACCACCGGCAAGCCGATCCTGGCCAACGACCCGCACCTGGGCACCTCGCTGCCCGGCATCTGGTACCAGATGGGCCTGCACTGCACCCGGCTCAGCTCGGAGTGCCCCTTCGACGTCGCGGGCTTCACCTTCTCCGGCCTGCCCGGCGTGGTGATCGGGCACAACCAGCAGGTGGCGTGGGGGTTCACCAACCTCGGCCCCGACGTCGTCGACCTCTACCTCGAGAAGGTCGGCGACTCGACGTACCTCTACGACGGCCGGCAGCGCCGGCTGCGGATGCACGACGAGGAGATCGAGGTCGCCGGCCGCTCGAAGCCCTTCCGCTTCACGGTCCGCGCGACCCGGCACGGGCCGCTGCTGTCCGACGTCTCCGCCGAGCTCAGCACCGTCGGGGCGAACGCGCCCTCGGGCGACGACCCGCCCCCGCGCGACAACGGCTACGCGGTCGCGATCTCGTGGACGGCGCTGCGCCCCGGCACCACGGCCGACGCGATCTTCGAGTTCGACAAGGCGCGGGACTGGCGCGAGTTCCGCGCGGCCGCCGCCGACTTCGAGGCGCCCTCGCAGAACATCGTGTACGCCGACCGGGCCGGCAACATCGGCTACCAGGCCCCGGGGCGGATCCCGATCCGCAAGTCCGGCAACACCGGGGACTACCCGTCCCTCGGGTGGCTGCCGGCCGACGACTGGACCGGTCGCTCCATCCCCTTCTCGGCGCTGCCGAGCGTGCTCAACCCGGCCGACGGGTTCGTGGCCACCGCCAACCAGGCCGTGATCGGCCGCGACTACCCCTACCACCTCGGCGACTCCTGGGCCTACGGCTACCGCTCCCAGCGGATCGTCGACCTGCTCCAGCGCAAGGCGCGGCTCAGCGTCGCGGACATGTCCCGGATCCAGCTCGACGACCGCAACGGCTTCGCGCCGACCCTGGTGCCGTACCTCCTGCGGCTCTTCATGCCCTCGGAGTACTTCGCCGGCGGGCAGCGGCTGCTGCAGGGCTGGGGCTTCCACCAGGGTGCCGACTCCGCGGCGGCGGCCTACTACAACGCGGTCTGGCGCAACGTGCTGTCGCTGACCTTCCACGACCAGCTGCCCGAGTCGGTGTGGCCGGACGGCGGCGGCCGGTGGTTCGAGGTGATGCGCACGCTGCTCTCCGAGCCGGACAACGCCTGGTGGGACGACGTGCGCACCGACGGCGTGATTGAGGACCGGGACGCGATCCTGACCCGCGCGATGACCGACGCGCGGGACGAGCTGACCCGGCGCCAGGCCCGGCTCGCGGTCGACTGGTCGTGGGGCCACCAGCACCGCCTCGACCTGCAGAGCCAGACGCTCGGGCAGTCCGACGTCGGGCTGGTCCGCCGGCTGTTCAACCGTGACGGCTACCAGGTCGGCGGCGGCAACGAGATCGTCGACGCGACCTCGTGGGACGCCTCCAGCGGCGACTACCGCGTGACCGCCGCCCCCTCGATGCGGATGGTCGTCTCGCTCGCGGACCTCGACGCCTCGCGGTGGGTCAACCTCACCGGCGCCTCAGGGCACGCGTTCTCGCAGCACTACGTCGACCAGGCCGAGCTGTGGGCCGACGGCCGCACGCTGGCCTGGCGGTTCTCCCGCTCCGAGGTCGACGACGCGACCGAGGACACGCTGACCCTCACCCCGGCCTCGGCTCGCGCCTCTGCCCGCGACCGAGACGGGTGACCCCCGCGGGGGTGGCCACCGCGGTCACCGGCCGGTCGTGCGGCGCGGCCGGCACCTCCTCGACCAGCTCGTCGTCGTAGAGCAGCGTGCACGTGAACGTGCCGACCGGGACGCGGCCGAGCGCTCGGTCGTAGCAGCCGCCGCCCTGGCCGAGCCGCATGCCGCCTCGGTCGACGGCGAGGCCGGGGGTGAGGACCACATCAGCGGTGGCGACCGCCTCCAGGCCGAGCCTGCGCCCGGCCGGCTCGAGCAGCCCGCGTCGCGCCCGCTGGAGCGTCCCCGGTCCGTCGTACACCGCCCACTCGAGGTCGAGGTCGGGCAGCACCACGGGCAGGATCACCCGGCGTCCCAGCGCGGTCAGCCGGTCGAGCAGCGGTCCGGTGCCGGGCTCGGTGCCGATCGAGACGTAGGCGGCCACGGTGGCCGCACGACGAAGCTCCGTCGTGGCGAGCAGGTGCTCCGCGAGCGCGTGGGCGCTCTCGGAGACGTCGAGCAGCGAGCGGCGGTTGCGGGCGGTGACGAGCTGGTCGCGCAGGGCGGTCTTGCGCGCGGCGTACCCGTCCCGGCCGGAGGTGGCGTCCACACCCCGACGCTACCGAGTGCCCGGCTGCGCGCCGACCGGGCCTGCGCTCGCGTCCCGCTGTCGATAGCCTCGGGCCCATGAGCGACGAGGGACTGGCGCAGGCGCGGGCGAAGATGGCGGACGCCGGGGTCGACCCCGTCGCGGTCGACGTCTTCGAGCACTACTACCGGCTCGTCGAGAGCGGCGAGACCGGGATGATCCCGGAGTCGACCATCGAGCCCGTCGACATGCCCGCGCTGGCCGACGTCGACCTGCCCACCCCGACGCCGACCGACGGCCTCGCCGGCACGGTGGTCGTCAAGCTCAACGGCGGCCTCGGCACCTCGATGGGGCTGGACCGCGCGAAGTCCCTGCTCGAGGTCCGCGACGGGCTGTCCTTCCTCGACCTCATCGCGCAGCAGGTGCTGTGGGCACGCCGGGAGTACGGCGTCCGGCTGCCGCTGGTCTTCATGGACAGCTTCCGCACCTCCGACGACACGCTGCGGGTGCTGGCCGGCCACGACGGCCTGGCGGTCGACGGGCTGCCCCTGGACTTCCTGCAGAACAAGGAGCCCAAGCTCCGCGCCGACGACCTGACCCCGGTCACCTGGGAGGCCGACCCGGCCCTCGAGTGGTGCCCGCCCGGCCACGGCGACCTCTACACCGCCCTGCAGGGCAGCGGCCTGCTCGACCGGCTCATCGACGCCGGGTTCTCCCGCGCGTTCGTGTCGAACTCCGACAACCTCGGGGCCACGCCCGACCCCCGGGTCGCGGAGTGGTTCGCCCGCTCCGGCGCGCCGTTCGCCATCGAGGCGGTCCGGCGTACCCCCTCGGACCGCAAGGGCGGCCACTTCGCGCGCCGTACGTCGGACGGGCGGATCGTGCTCCGGGAGACCGCGCAGACGCTCGAGGAGGACAAGGACTCGCTCGCGGACCTCGGCCGGCACCGCTTCTGCTCGACCAACAACCTGTGGTTCGACCTCGTGGCGATGCGCGACGAGCTCGAGCGGCGGCAGGGCATCCTCGGGCTGGCCCTCATCAAGAACACCAAGACCGTCGACCCGGCCGACGCGAGCAGCCCCGAGGTGGTGCAGATCGAGACCGCGATGGGCGCGGCGATCGAGGTGTTCGACGGCGCCCGGCTCGTCGAGGTGACGCGGGACCGGTTCCTCCCGGTCAAGACGACCAACGACCTGCTGGTGCTGCGCAGCGACTGCTACCGGCTCGCCGACGGCAGCCACCTCGCGCTCGAGGACGGCGTCGACTCCGTGCCCTTCGTCGACCTCGACCCGTCGCACTTCAAGCTCGTCGGCGACTTCGACGCGCACTTCCCCGAGGGGGTGCCGTCGCTCAGGCGCGCGCACCGGCTCGAGGTCCGCGGCGACTGGACGTTCGGCGGCGGCGTCGAGGTCGTCGGCGACGCCCGGCTCGACGACCCGGGCGAGCCGTCGCGGGTCGAGCCCGGCAGCACCCTCGGGGAGGCGTCCGGGCAGGACGGGTAGGCGTCCGGCCGAGCCGGGTCGGCGCCCGGTCGCGGCCGGCACAGGGCATAGGGTCGCCCTCATGGTCGACAACCCCATGCCGACGGACCGGCTCAGCACCGTGGACGAGCAGGTGGCGCGCATCGTCGACGCGCTGGAGCCCCTGCAGCCCTACGACCAGCCGCTGCTCGAGGCCCTCGGGCTGCCGGTCTGCGAGGGCATCGTCTCGCCGCTCGACCTGCCGGTCTTCGACAACTCCGCGATGGACGGGTACGCCGTCTACCACGACGACGTGGCGAGCGCCTCGGAGGACCACCCCGTGCACCTGCCCGTCGTCGGCGAGGCGGCCGCCGGCCAGACCACCCTGTTCGCGCTCTCGCCCGGCACGGCCGTGCGGATCATGACCGGCGCCCCCGTCCCCCAGGGCGCCGACGCCATCGTCCCGGTCGAGTGGACCGACGGCGGGATCGCGGCGGTCCGGATCACCCGCGCGCCCGAGCCCGACCAGCACGTCCGGCACCGCGGCGAGGACGTGCGCGCGGGCGACGTACTCCTCGAGGACGGCGCCGTCCTCGGACCGCGCCAGCTCGGCCTGCTCGCGTCGGTCGGCCGGTCTCAGGTCCGCTCGCGGCCACGGCCGCGGGTCGTCATCATCTCGACCGGCGCCGAGCTGCGCGAGCCGGGCGCCGCGCTGGGCCACGACTCCGTCTACGACGCGAACTCCTACATGATCGCGGCCGCGGTGCGCTCGGCCGGCGCGATCGCCTACCGCGTCGGCATCGTGTCCGACGACCCCACCGAGTTCGAGGACGCGCTGAGCGACCAGCTCGTGCGCGCCGACCTCGTGGTCACCAGCGGCGGCGTCAGCAAGGGCGCGTACGACGTCGTGAAGGAGGTGCTGTCGCGGCTCGGCACCGTGTCCTTCGGCGAGGTCGCGATGCAGCCCGGGAAGCCGCAGGGGTTCGGGTTCGTGGGGGAGGACGCGACGCCGATCCTCACCCTGCCGGGCAACCCGGTCTCGTCCTACGTCTCCTTCGAGGTGTTCGTGCTGCCCGCGCTGCGCCGGATGATGGGACGCCTGCCCTACCGCCGCCCGACCGTCAGAGCCCTGTGCTCGCAGGGGTTCTCCTCCGCGCCCGAGCGCGAGCAGTTCGTCGCGGGCCCGCTACGAGGTCGACGGGAGGGGCCCCCACGTCGACGCCGGTCGGCGGCCACGGGTCGCACCTGATGGGCGACCTGGCCGAGGCGAACGCGCTGATCGTGGTGCCCGCCGACGTCACCTCGGTGACCGGCGGCAGCCAGGTGCAGGTCCTCGTGCTCGACCGAGACTTCTGAGCATGGCCGCGTCCGAGCCCCGGCTGACCCACGTCGACGAGGCCGGCGCCGCGCGGATGGTCGACGTGTCCGGCAAGGACGTCACCGCCCGCGAGGCCGTGGCCAGCGGACGGGTGCTCGTCTCCGCGGCTGTGGTCGCGCTGCTGCGCGGCGAGGGCGTCCCCAAGGGCGACACGCTCGGCGTCGCGCGGGTGGCCGGCATCATGGCCGCCAAGCGGACGCCCGACCTGGTGCCGCTGTGCCACCCGCTGGCCATCTCGGGCGTGACCGTGGACCTCACCGTCGTCGACGACGCGGTCGAGATCGCGCGCGACCGTGCGCACCACCGACCGCACCGGCGTCGAGATGGAGGCGCTGACGGCGGTCTCGGTGGCGGCGCTGACCGTCGTCGACATGGTCAAGGCCGTCGACAAGGGCGCCGTGATCACCGACGTGCGGGTCGAGGCCAAGAGCGGCGGCAAGTCCGGTCGGGCGACGTTCCGCAGGTCCGGAAGCCGTGAGCTGCGACGGTGGTCGTGGTCGCCTCGAACCGGGCCGCGGCGGGGGTCTACGAGGACACCACGGGCCCGCTGATCGTCGAGGTGCTGACCGGTCTCGGGTTCGAGGTCACGGCCCGGTGGTCGTACCCGACGGCGAGCCGGTCGCCGAGGCGATCCGCGCCGCCGTCGCTGCAGGCGCGCGCGTCGGTGCTCACCACCGGCGGCACCGGCCTGACCCCGACCGACCGCACGCCCGAGGTCACCCGGCCGCTCCTGGACTTCGAGGTGCCGGGGATCGCCGAGGCGATCCGGGCCGCCGGCGTCGGCCAAGGGCGTGCCCACCGCGGTGCTGTCGCGCGGGCTCGCCGGCGTCGTCGGCAGCTGCCTCGTGGTCAACCTGCCGGGCTCGCGCGGCGGGGTGAAGGACGGTCTCGAGGTCGCTGCGCCGCTGCTCGTGCACGCGGTCGAGCAGGTCACCGGGAGCGACCATTGAGCGGGCCCGTGCGGGGCTGCGCGACGCGGGTGATGCTGCACTCGGGCAGAGTCGTGGCCCTGCGCCCGCTCGTCCACCGACGCCGGGCCCTGGCACGAGGCCGCCGCCGCAACGCCGCCTGGCTGCGCGCGCTGGGACGCCACCGTGCCGCCCGGGTGACGCCCGCGCCGCGCACCTTCCGCGCCCTGGTGCGCCGAGCTGCGCCGCCGGCGCGCGCCGGGCCGACGCACCCCTTCGCCGTGAGGTCGACGGCGACTTCGCCGGCCAGCTGACGATCAACAACATCGTGCGCGGCTCGGCGCGGTTCGCCCGGCCGGCTACTGGATCGACCAGCAGTACGCCGGCCGCGGCGTCATCCCGCGCGCCCTCGCGATGGCGGTCGACCACTGCTTCACCGCCGGCGGCCTGCACCGGATCGAGGTCGCGATCCGCCCCGAGAACACCAACTCCCTGCGCGTGGTCGAGAAGCTCGGCTTCCGCGAGGTCGGCTACGCCCCCCGCTTCCTCCACATCGACGGCGAGTGGCGCGACCACCGCCTCTACGCCGATCACGGTCGAGGAGGTCCCCGGCGGGCTGCTGGCCCGCTTCAAGGCCGCGCACCCGCCGTCCTCGGTGCCGATCGGGGCGCTCGGCCGCGAAGTCACACGAGCACAGGAGTAATCTTGCGACACACGGGTCGACATCGGACCCAGCGTGCGCTATCGCTCCTAACCTCTGCGCGTGGACTTGAGCGGACTCATCTTCGTGGTCCTGGCCGTGGCCTGGGCCGCCTACCTGATCCCGAAGGCGCTCAAGCACCACGAGGAGGACGCCCGACGCGGTCCGTCGACCGCTTCTCCTCCAGCATGCGGGTGCTGGCCCGTCGTGAGCCGGTCGACGGCCGGACGGCGCGGCTCGTCGTCACCCCGCAGCAGCGCCGGTCGCCGCGCGTGCCGGCCCCGGCCCCGGCCCCGGCGCCGGTCACGGCTCCGGCTCCGGACGAGGTGGCTGCCGCCGCGGCTCCCGCGAAGGTGCCTACGCCGGACCGCCCCGTCTCCGCGCCGGTGCGCGCACCGCGGCCCGGGTCGCCGCCCGGCGTCGCCGGCGCTCCTCGGCCTGCTGCTGCTGTGCACGGTCGCGACGGTGCGGCGGCCTACGCCGCCGTCCTCGTGCGCTGGTCGGTCGCCGTCCCCGCCGGCTCACGCTCGTCTTCCTCGTGCTGGCCGCACCCAGGTCCGCCGCGACTGCGCGCGGCTCGCGCGCGGACGGCCCGTCGTGGTGCGCGTCCCGTCGACGAGGCGGTCGCCGTCACCGAGCCCGCCGTTGCGGCGACGGGCGCTGACCGGCCCGGCCCCGCAACCCGCCCGCGCGACCCGTCGCGGAGCGACGGCCCGCTGACACCGAGGAGATCGGGGACGCCGGGTCACCGAGGCCACCGAGGACACCGTCGGCATCCCCGCGAGCTGCTCCGCAGGCCGATGCCGACAAGACGTCGGCATTGGGACCCGGTCCCGGTCACCCTGCCGACGTACGTCACCAAGGAGCCGGCGGCCCGCCGCAGCGTCCGCACCATCGACCTCGACTCCACCGGCGTCTGGACCTCCGGCCGGAGCGAGATCGACAGCGCCCTGGCTCGCGGCGCCGAGGAGACCGAGAAGGCCGACAAGGCCGCCCGCGAGGACGCGGCGGCGCCGGGCGCCGCCGCGCCACCGGCTCCTGACCCGATTCTGAGCCGCGCTCGGACCGGGTCCGGAATCATTGCGGACTCCGCCGAGGGCCGGTGCTACGTTCACTCTCGCCTGGGGCTGTGGCGCAGTTGGTAGCGCGTCTCGTTCGCAATGAGAAGGTCAGGGGTTCGAATCCCCTCAGCTCCACCAAACCCGCTGGTCAGAGGCCCTGCCCGGATCCTGAAACAGGAGACGAGCATGGCCTCTCAGCATTTAGTCAGCACAAAGTCGGTCGACTGGCTGTCGTCCTCGGCCCGTCTGGGCCGCTCTCGGCCAGGCGCGGCAGGCCTGGCGCACCTGGTCTGTATGACGACCACAGCACACTCCGAGACGGGGCTTGGCCCCGTCCTCACCCTGTCGCAGCTCGCCTCGCAGCTCGGCGTCAGCGTCCAGACCCTGTACGACCTGCGCAGCCAGGGGCGGGGCCCTCGCGGATTCCGCGTCGGCCGTGAGCTCCGGTTCCGGGTCAGCGAGGTCGACGCCTGGCTCGCGCAGATGGAGGCGGACGACGCCGAGCGGCACCCACGCCAGGCCGGCTGATGCGCACCGGAAGGCCCCGCACGCCGATCGGTACGTACGGCGCGATCAACACGCGTCGCGAGGGAGGTCGCGCGGTGGCGGAAACCCGCGTTCGCGACCTCGACGGTCGTCTCCGCCAGGTCAGGGCGTCGGGACCGACAGCGGCAGCTGCACGGACCCGGCTCCTGGAACGCATCCGAGAGCGTCCGTCGCTCCCGAGCGGCGGAGTGCTCCGGCCGACGAGCCCGTTCGCGGATCTGGCCGATCTGTGGCTGGCCGACCTCGCGCTTCGTGACCTGGCCGGCAACACCAAGGAGAACTACCGGGCCTGCTTGCGGCTCCATGTCCGGCCGGCGTTCGAGCACTACACGCTGGCCGAGGTGACCACCGGTCGGGTCGAGTGGTTCCTGGCGAAGCAGGCGAAGGTGTCGCCGTCGCAGGCCAAGCAGACCCGCACCATGCTCAACATGCTCTTCGCCTACGCGTTGCGTCATGACGCGATCGCTCGCAACCCGGTCGAGGGCACGTCGCAACTCCGGCGCAGCAAGGCAACGCCGGAGGCGTTGACGATCGACCAGATCGCCGCGATCAGGAAGGCGGCTGCGCAGTGGCGAAGCGAGCCAGGACTCCCCGGCCCCAAGCCGGACGGCCAGGTCCGCGACATCATCGAGGTCCTGCTGGGGACCGCCATGCGTCCGGGGGAAGTGCTGGCGCTCCGCCCTTGTGACATCGAAGCCCTGCCCATCGGGATGATCGCCAGCGTCAGCGGCACCGTCGTGCAACGCAAGGGAAGCGGAGCCGAGCGTCAGCCCCGACCCAAGACCGACGCGTCCATCCGGCGTATTCCTGTCCCTGAGTTCGCGGCCGTTGTGCTGCGTCGCCGGATCGATGACATGCCCGCGAACGCCCGGACCCGGACCATCTTCGCCAGCCGCAGCGGAGGCCCACTGAGCCCGTACAACGTCCGGCGCACCTTCCGCGAGTTCCTCCAGATCGCTGACTTGGCCGGCAGCGGAATCAGCCTGCGGTGGTACCGGCGGACCGGCGCGACCGTGATCGCGCGTGCCATCGGCATCGACGCAGCGGCCGGCTTCCTCGGGCACACCTCCACGGTCATCACCGAAGGGCACTACATCGAGCCGAACCGTTCCGTGGATCCGACTCCCGCGGTGCATCTCGAACGCACGTTGCGCCCAGCCGAGCCGGACGGCTCGCTCCTGGCGAATCGTCCAGCGGAGCGGGAAGACGAGCTGCTGGCCGCGGTCGACCGCGAAACCGACGACGACGCCGTTGCCTAGCACTCGGCTACGCAGTTCCGGCCGGGCTCAGGTTCCGGGGAACTCCGGCGGTACGCCTCCGGCGTGAGGAGAGGATCACAGGCCAGGTATGCCGGGCTCGGTGCGCCGGGCCACTGGCTGGTGGATCAGCGCTGAGTGCAGGGCCGAGCGGCTGCGCCCTGGCGTGGCGTGCTCGGGTTCGACGCGTGGGACGAGTCCGCGTACGGCGCTGACGAGGTCCTTGTTGGCGCTCCGGTCGAGCGGCATGAACCGTTCGCGTGTGGGCGTGACCAGCTTTCCACTGTCGGTGACGAGCCGGGGGACCTGCACGCGCTGAAGGTAGGCACCTCGGTCGATGCCGTCCTCGACGATGTCGGCGATGCGTTCGTCGATGCTGTTGAACAGCGTCTGGAATCCGGCGGCGACCCGCGGTTCGACGATGGTGTTGTCCGGCAATGCCCGAAGGCGCGCTGTCGCGTTCGCAGCCTCGGCGACTGCGGCGCCGCCTTTGCCGGTCCGCCCGCCGACGTTGCGCAGGTGCTGCTTGAGAACCGAGTAGGAGGCTGCGCGGGCCGTCCAAGCTTCGGCGCGAGGGGCATCGGTTCGCTTCGCGAGGGTCGCGAGCCGGCGAGACAGCCGTTGCTGGGAGTCGACGATGAGCCGCAGGTTCATGGCGGTCGGGAACGGCTTGAGGCGCACGAGCAGGTCGTGCTCGGCCTGGAGGACGCCCAGGATGCCGCTCTGGGGGCCGATGCGCAGCGTGTGGGTGCGTGGGCGCCAGCCGGTGCTGTCGACGCTGTAGTCGGGCTGCCCGAGGCTGACGTCGAGCGCGGTCGCGAGTGCTGCCCACCCGAGCCGCCCTGGATCGGTGAGCCTCTCCCATCCGGGGACGTTCAGGTACCGCTGGTCGAGGACGACGAGAGCCTGGGTGACTGCCGCGACGTCGCCGACGAGGGCCTCGGCCTGCGGACCGGTGAGCCGTTGCCCGGCGATTCCGTTGGTGTCGTGTTCCGCCAGGGCTGCGGCTCGGGCGGCGTGGCGCCAGTGTTCGATGACCTCGTTCGGCGCTGATGGTGCCAAGAAGGGAAGTGCTCGCCTGCGGTGTCCTGGACGCCTCGCGGGCACGGTGGAGTGCGCGGGCGAGCTCGCTGACCGCCGTACCGGGCCCGTTCGACGTCTGGAACGGGTTGGCCGGCGCCGGGAGGGTGGCGCTGAAGACGAGCGGCTTCGCGGCCATGACCGCCTCAGTGCACCAGCTCAGGACCGTCTGCCGATACTGCTGGATCACCATGCCCGCGACCTCGCGCTCGGGCACCACGCCAGGAGCGGACGGTGCGTGGTCGCCGAGTCGGTGAAGGATCCGGTGCTGGCGCAGGAGAGCGGCGAGCTCGCTGCGCATCAGGTCGCCGGTCTCGCCGTACATCAGCCACCGTCCAACGCGTGTGCAGCCTCGAGCCGGACCAGCAGCAATTCGAGGTCAGCGCATCGATCCCGAAGAGGGCGAGGGACTCGATCGCCGTGGTGGCGCCCAGGTAGAGGACGCCTCGATCGTCGCTGAGCCCGTCGGTGTCGAGGCCGGGGGACTCGTCGTCGTGGAGCCAGTCGAGCTCGATCAGGACGTGCTCGAACGCGGCGGAGGCGTCGTCGCCCAGAGCGGTGTCGGCGAGAGCAGCGACGAACGACCTCGCTTGGGCGAGGGTCAGTGCGTGCTCGAGATCCATGAGCGGTCTCCTTCCACTTGGTCCTGCTCGAAGGCTCCGTCAATCCGGTTGGCCGAGCGCGCCTGGTGCCTGCGGCTGTGGACGCGGGCGCGGCGTCCGGCTCCGTGGACGCTCTGTGGTCACGCGAGGAGCTGATGTCGGGCGATCTCCTCGACGCGCGAGCGCCGCGAGACGTCCTCGTGCACGAACTTGGTGAAGTCGGATGCACGGTTCGTGATTTCGACCTCTCCGCTCAGGTCGACGGCGGAGTCGCCGGGCCAGGTTGTCTGCCGGGTGGGGCGGTCGCGGTCGAGGCGGGTCCCGCAGATCGCGACCCACTCGCGCAGTCGGTGGCGGCAGTCGGCGAACTCACGCATCCACGCGATGGGTGCCGAGGGCGACGCGGTCTCGCTGTAGCAGGCAAGGAAGTGGGTGTGCAGGGCGGAGAGCTCCCAGATCAGCTCATCGTGGCGGTGCCAGTACGGCGGCACGATCGCCGGCGAGAGCCCGAAGGTGTCCTTGAGCCAGGTGACGAACGCGTCGAGATCGCGCCACTCGATGGCCGCGGTCGGGGCGTCGAGCAGGTTCCAGTTGATCGGTCCCGGCGGTAGGTCGCGTTCGGTGCCGAAGGACGGCTCGACATCCATGGCGCTGCCCGTTCAGAAGCCGATGGCCGAGCTCGGCGGCTGCTCAGCGGGAGGCGCGGCAGCTGGTGCGAGTCGGCGGCGCTGGACGTCGTACGCCGTCTTGTTGGCGTTGTGTCCGATCTTGCGGGCGACGAACTCCTCCTTGACCACGCTCGGCTCGCCGGGGCGCGCGACCTCGTACTCGTGGACGTAGCCGCTCGCGACGAACGAGTCGCCCTTGCGAAAGCGGGCATACGTCTCGCGGGCCGTGCTCTCGAAGGCGACCATGTCGTGAAAGGTCGGGTCGAGCTTCGTGAAGTCGCCGTCGGCCTCTCTACGCCACTGCTCAACACCGACGCGCAGACGACAGCGCTCGGCGCCGTCCTTGGTGAAGTGCAGCTCCGGTGCTGATGCGACGAACCCGACCAGGCTCATCTGGGTGGGGATGGACATGCTGACTCCCGACCTCGGCGCGGCTCCCGGTGAAGCCGCTCTCGGGGCTCAGGTGCGCAGGACACGCCACCTGCACCGTTCGCGCGTCGATCGCGGTGGGTGTGAGGCAGCTGTTGAGGATCCTGGATGGATAGGCTCCATTGGTGAACAACGTGATAAAGCATCAGTTGGCTATTGCAACGGTCATGGAGCAGTTCGCGCGGCGCAACATCTACGTCTGGCCGTCCGAGCACGGAGGCAGCGTCCGGCTCCGAACGAAGGGCGGGAAGCACTCCATCCGCGTTTTGAGCCGATTCTCTGGTGACTGGCAGCTCGATGATTGGCAGAAGGAGATATCGGACGACTCCTACGACGTGACTGTCCTGGTCGACTTCACCCAACCGTCGCCGCTTCTATTCATCATGCCGGGCGACTGGTACCGCCAGGACATTGAGGCGCACTCCAACCGACCAGGACACCACGCGATCTTGCATCAACGAGTCCTTCAGTGGCTCTACGACTGGAGTGTTATGGAGCAGACGTAGAGCTCGTGACCGAGCGGTGTACGCGGTCTCCTGGCTGACTCCCAGGCGCCCGCCGGGGGGTGGCCATACGACGGAATGCTCACCCATCGCCCTCGGCGGGTGAGCCATCGCAACCCCGCGATCGCCCTGAGGTGCTAACGCGGTGGTTTGACGCTCGTGCCTTGGTAGTCGAACGGCAACCGCTCGCCTGTCGGAGCAGGCCAGCTACCTTGACGGGATGAAGGACATCGACGTGAGTTTCTGTTTCTACGATGACCCTGATTTTCGTACCGACGCTGATCGGGACAGTCGCGTTCTGCAGGAGTGGCACCAGCGCTTGTGGAGCAAGGCATTACCGAGCGGCGAGGTGCTCACGTGGAGCAAAGAGCCCAATGGCTATCTCGTCTTCGCGCGGCCGGGCGATCCCGTACGCGTCTCCAGCGACACGATCGCGACGAGCCACTCCAGGTACGACCGACTCGGCGCGTCCCGGTTGTGGGCTGAGATGAGCGAGGCAGAGCAAGAGCAGTACGAGCAGACGTTCTACACGATCGGCGGCTTCATCATCTTCCCGGTCCGACCCCAATCGTTGAACCAGTCACGCGGCACCAGATCCCAGGTCGCCGACCGGTTCGACCTCACCCTCGAGTGCATCAGGCAGCACTATCTCGGTGAGCACGACAACCCGTTGGCGGACGTGCTCGAACTTGATGCCAGCTACTTCGGTCTGTTCGGCGCCGGTCGTGCCGGGTTCGCCTCCTTCGTGACCTTCTTCCACCTCCAGGATCTCGTCACGGGAACCTCGACAGTTAAGTGGTTTAGCGACTTCGACGGCCACCGCTGGGACTTCAACGAACCCGCTTTGCCGGGCATTCGCCGGAGTATCGCGGGTACCTCGACAACGTCGCGAGCTTCGTCTCCTCTAGGAACGTCAGAATCGAAGGATGGGTCGAGTCAAACCCGGCCGATGACCTGGCCTGAGGCGAGCTTGGTCCGCTCCCAGTACGCGTCCCATAGGCGTGATAAGACGCACCCCGACGGCGACATGGTTGGGTGTCCGGCTCTGACAGGTAGCACAAACGAGAGTTTCGACACGCCGAGTGTGACATCGGCTTGATTATTTTTCAGACGGATGTCACAGTGGTCGTCATGGAAGAGATGCATCGGCTCGCGAACGAGATCCGCGAGGTTTTCAGCGAACGTGGGTTCCTGATCGAGAAGGCTACCGGTCTTGACCCTGCGTTCCGACGCGGGCGCGGTCCCCAGTCTGCGCTCTCGCGCAACGTCGTTCTCGACACCATTGACCAGCACGCCAGCCGACTCGGCATCTCGACCATTCCCGTCTCTGGCGGCGGCTACGATCTCCAGGTATTCGTGGGCGACGCCGATCGCCGTTTCAGGGTTCGCAAGGCGACCAAAAGCAGCGAGACTGGCGCCTACGACGTGATCGTTGACTCTGACGCGATCCTCGAAATCCCCGATGCTGAGATCGACTCGCTTTACCGGCACGAGAGGTGGATCTTCGGCTACACCACCGACGACAGCGGCATCGTCGAGGACATCTTTGGCGCGCGCGGACTTCGCGTTTCAGGCGAGGTCATCAAGAAGCTCGTCATGGTCGACGTGACACCGCTTGGGATTAGCGGCTCTACTTCGAACGACGAGAAGTTTACTGGGGACGACGAAGACGACCTGCCTGGCTTCGGGGACGACAGCGACGACACCGGCTTCGCCGGTGGGACCGAGCATGACCGCCACCTCCTCCACCAGCGTCAACGGCGAGCGCCTTCACCGCATGCGTACCGCCGCTGGATTCTCCCGCACCGAGCTAGCGCGGATGGTCGACGTCAGCGCAAGCGCGCTGACGCGGCTAGAAGCTGAGCAGCACGATGTGGACGCTGGTGTGGTCGAACGCCTCGCCCGGTCGCTGCGGTGCTCGCCGGAACTGCTGGCACGACCGGTGCCTGACGTCCTCTTCACCCGGCCATGGCTGCGCGCATATGCCGACGCTCCGAAGAAGGTGGTGGACCAGCACATCGCCGACACGCTTCTCGCGGTCGAGGCGTTCCGTACGCTCGGACTCCGCCTCATCCGAGACTCTCTCCCTGTCTTCCACGGGGACCTTAACGACGAGCACGCGATTGACGACTTTGCCCTTACCGTCCGCGAGGCAGCCACCATCGAGGGAGACGTCCCAGTCCCGAACGTGACCCGCGCCGCCGAGCGCCTTGGGTGCGTGGTGCTGCCCTTGGAGTCGGAGCTCGGCAAGCACCTCGGAATGTCGATGTACATCGATGGGATCCCCGTGATGAGAGTTGCCCGGCCCGCCGGTGACGACACGGTCCCAGGTGACCGGCAACGGTTCACATTGGCCCACGAACTCGGGCACCTCACCCTCCACGCCGCGCACCCAGCGCCGGACGGTACCGAGGAAGCCGGACTATCGAGAAGCAGGCGCACCGCTTTGCAGGCGGTCTCCTCCTGCCCGGCGACCCGTTCCTCGCGCATCTCGACGAGCTAGGCGGCCGGGTAACACTTGCCACGCTCACGAAGATGAAAGGCCGTTGGGGCATCGCGATCAAGGCGATGGTGATTCGTCTCCAACAGCTGAACCGGATCGACTCCGACCAGGCTCGGAGCCTGTACAAACAGATCTCAGCTCGTGGCATGAACAAGCGCGAGCCGGTCGAAGTCGTCAACAAGCGTGCGATCTGGCTCCCTAAGAGCGCACGCGAACGACTCGGTGAAGGTTACGAGCAAGCAGCGATCGACGCGTCTGGACTCGGTGCGCCGTTCCTGAAGTCATGGCTTGCTTGGGATGCGGGGTCACAGGCTGCCCCTGTCATCGACCTCGCAGCTCGGCGTAGAGGTCGGCAGGAGTCGGCGGGCTAGATCGACCGGGGGCACCGCTCGGTGGGACGTACAGCAGGTCCCAATCGCCGAAGAGCACCATCCCGACCTCAGTCGGCCCTGTGACCGCGTTCGCAAGCGCGCGCGACTCCGTACAGCGGCCCCTGTGCAACGTGTGGTCTGGCGGAGCCCGCTACGGGGATGATCGGGCACCGCATCGATTCGGGAGGCAGCCTGGCGGTGGGCCGCGCGGCCGTTAGGTGCTCGAAGCGCCGCTCCCAATAGCGGCCCTAACGGAAGACGCAAGGGAGGACATGTTGCCGCTCAACCTTTGATGGCGGAGCAAGTTCAACCAAACCGCTTCTCCGCCCTCAGCACGTCCGGACAGACTGTGCCCGGGAAGGCCCTCTGAAGTCACCGCGACCTGAGGTCCGCCGTATTGTTCTGGACATGGAGGACGGCGAATTGGAAGACATCCTGGGCGATCTCGAATCGATGCTCGAGGAACTCGGCTTCGGGTCGCTGGTCGACCAGGAACGCCTTGCCGCTGCGGGTGGCCGCGTTGTCGAAACCACTAAAGAAGACAGAGCCCGCGCTGGTGGTCGTGGAACAAGTCGACCAGAAGTAGGCGACGTACGGCGCGCTCCCTTCACGCCTCAGGAACGAATCTCGATGTTGTTGGACCTCCTCGAGGCAGCCGTCGGCGGAACCTTTGCGATCGAGGAACGGGTGCAGGCGTTCGCGTACGCAAACTTTCCAGACTCGGCTTCGAACGGGAGGATGCCGTCCTTCCGCCCGGATACGGCCGAGGGTTTCGCAGTGACGGACGATCGGCAGTGGTCGCTGCCGAACCCCGAATCCTTGGAGTCGAGGCGGCCGAACGTACGACAGGTGCTCCTTGATGTGGTTGAGCTCCGAAATGTCGTTGATGTTGAAAGGGGCGCCATGCTGATCCCGGAAGATCGCAATCAACAAGACGATCCGCAGCGCATCCTGGGCTGGGCATGACGACCGTCCCAACGGGTCGTACTCCCAGCGACCTTCTTCGAAGTCTCCGCGCCAACCTGCCGACCGCCCTGCCAACGACGATGTCGACGTCGGGGCCAACACCAACTGCAGGCAACGACCTATACGAGGCATACATCTTCGGGCTCGTGGTCGAGGCCGCACGTGCACTCCGGTACGCGGTTTCGTTTCACAACGCGAGTGGCACCGCGACTAATCTGCATCTTCGCCGTAGCCCTGGACGAATCACTAGTTCGGGTGCGCCCGGGCCAATGTTCACACATGCAGAGCTCGCCATCGGCGGGAGACCCCCACTCGAACTCCACACTGGCGTCGTGTCGTTGGTCGCTCGAAAGTGCCGCACGAGGCTGACGTCTTGCTCCTCCCAAGGCGGACGCCGATCGATGCCGCTCAGCGAATGTCGATCCACCGAGTGCGGCGGCACGACTTGTAATCGAAGCCAAGTACTACACGAACCCAGTGAATCTTGGGACTGCCCGTGGGTTCCTCGGCCTCAGCAAGGACCTGTCAGCGAAAAAGGTGGCATTCGCCTGCACGGTCGCCGACGCCACCTCGATCGCCCTCCTTGCAGGCACGTCGTCGGTTGAGTACGACGTGGGTGTCCTGCCAGCTCGTACTGGCGAAGCGAGTCTCCGTCAGTTTGTACAGCGGCTGTTGCGCGACTATCGGGATCGGCGATAGGCGGCGGAAGGCACAGACGCGATCGTATTGCCCGGCGTGATCGCGGCGGAGAGGGCTGGTCAGGCTCGACGACTGGCCCGGTCCGACACCTACCGAAGATCGGCTACCTGTCGGCGTCGGGCCCGTAGAGCTTCGCGTGGAGCGCGTCAACGGTGGACGGTCTCCGGTGCGAACGAGAGTGCCTGCTCGACCCACTCGCGTTTGCTGCCGAGCGCTCAGCGACAGCTGGATCAGCCGTAGATGTGTCAGATCCGGCTCCGACCATCACGTCCCACGGCTCTTGGCCGGTGAAGAGGAAGACGGCAGCATGGCGACGGCGTAGACGTCGCTGGCAGGGGTCACCGCTCGTGCGCTGATCCAGAGCTGCTCCGGCGCCGAATAGCCTGGCGTCCCCATGCCGACCGCGGTCTGCGTCAGCGTCGTTTGACCCTGACTCTTGGACAGGTCGAAGTCGCACAGTGCGACGCTCTCCGACAGCAGGTGGTGGGCCTCGACACGCTCGACCAGGATGTTGTCCGGCTTGAGATCGCGGTGCACGACGCCGTGCATGTGCACGAACTCCACAGCACTCACGATCTGGGATAGCAGCCAGGTGCGGACGTCCCGCTCGGTGCGCTGGTCCGGACGACTCCGGCTGCTGCGCACGCCAAGGCCGTTCACGAGGCATCGGCGAAGGTTCGGACCGCGGAAGTCTTGCGCCACCCATGGCGCTGTGGCCTCCAGGTCCCAGGCGAGAATGTCCGGAACCCACGGGCCCGGTCGGATCTGCTCGTCGCGCGGATACATCGGTGCCGGGAAATCGCTGGCCTTGTCCAGCAGCGCCAACTGAGTCCGGACGCTTCGGTCAGCTCGATCAAGCGTCTCTTGGTCCGAGTTGGAGAACGTCTTGATCACGCACACCCGCGACAGCGCCCGGTCGTCCCCAGTGCCGAGAAAGACCGTGCCCTGACCGCCCCGAGCGATCACGGCGTGACAGTAGAAGGACCCATGCTTGATCGGTTCGTCAAGCCGCTCAGCGCCGGTGGACTCCAGGGCGCGCTGGAAGCGCATGCTCCCGAAGTTGTCCGACGTCACGGGAGCATCATCCCAGGCGCCGCTGCGCGGGACTGGCTACATGTAGAACGCGTAGCGCGGCGCCGGGTGATCGTTGTCGCAA
>CAWAHH010000008.1:0-481116 GCA_963781745.1 uncultured Actinomycetota bacterium
GCCCCGTGCGGTGGTGGGCTTTGAGGGATCCTCGGTGCCCTATTCGCCGCTGGTGATGGCGGCGTGGTCTTTAGTATCCATGGGGTCGTTGAGCAGGGCCATGGACTCCTCTGAGAGGTAGCGGCGGTCGCCGGCGATCCATTCGTCGTGCATGTCGATCAGCACGGCTCCGACGAGCCGGATGACGGCGGCGGCGTTGGGGAAGATCCCGACCACGCGGGAGCGGCGCTTGATCTCCTTGTTGACCCGCTCGAGCGGGTTGGTCGACCAGATCTTGCGCCAGTGGGCCTTCGGGAAGCCGGTGAACGCGAGGACCTCGGCCTTGGCCTCGTCCATCAGCGGCCCGACCTTCGGGAACGATGCCGCGAGCTGGTCGCGGACCTCGTCCCACGCCTTGCTGACGGCCTCGGGGTCGGGCTGGGCGAAGATGGTGCGGAACACCGCGGCGACCATGTCGGCATGGGTCTTAGGGACGTGCGCCAGGAGGTTGCGGGCGAAGTGGACCCGGCACCGCTGGTGCGCGGAGCCCTGGAAGGACCGCTTCAACGCGGCCACCAGACCGGAGTGCTGGTCGGTGATGACCAGCTGCACCCCGGCCACGCCGCGCTGCTTGAGGCTGAGCAGGAAGCCCGCCAGAACGTCTCGTCCTCGCTGTCCCCGACGTCGAGGCCAAGGACCTCCCTGGAGCCGTCGGCGGCGATCCCGGTGGCGACGACCACGGCCATCGAGACCACCTGGCCGCCCTTGCCGGGCTTGTTGCGGACGTGGAGGTAGGTCGCATAGAGGAAGACGTAGGGAAACGCGACGTGGGCCAGCGACCTGGTGCGGAACGCGCCGACCGTCTCGTCGAGGCCCTCGCAGATCCGGGAGACCTCGGACTTGGAGATCTCGGAATCGGCGCCGAGCGCGACCACCAGGTCGTCCACGCTCCTGGTCGAGACGCCGTGGACGTAGGCCTCCATCACCACCGCGTACAGCGCCTGGTCGATACGGCGCCGGGGCTCGAGGATGGAGGGGAAGAAGGAGCCCTTGCGGAGCTTCGGGATCCGCAGCTCGATGTCGCCGGCCTTGGTCGCCAGCAGCTTGGGGCGGAATCCGTTGCGTTCGGTGAGACGGTCTTCGGTGCGCTCGTAGCGCTCCGCACCGATCGCGCCAGCGGCTTGAACTCGACGAGCCTGCAAGACCGTGCGGACGGACTCGCGGATCATGTCGACACCGTCGCCGGTGCGGAACACCGGGAGAAGCTCGGACAGGGCAGACTGGGACAAGGCCATCGGTGGGTCTCCTTCAGTGCGTGACTTGGTCGTTTCACACCGAAGATCCCGCCGATGGCCGCCTACCTCACGCCACCACGCCGGTCCTCAAACCCCACCACCCCAGGGGACTCTCCTCTGACGCGCGGCTCATACCGGTGACCCCGAGATGACGGCACCTTGCAGCACGGCTTCGTCACTCTGCGGCACCTTGACGAACTGCAGACCGATTGCGGTCCCGTTCTCCTCGACACGGAGCCAGCCGACGCGGGCACGGAGAACGGTTTGGGTGCCATTCACGGTCAGCGTGACGTGTAGCGACGAGTCTTTGGATGGCAGCGACTCTGGGGGCAAGGCGGGCGCGAGATCGCACCTGACGCCTCGCATGCTGAGGTCGACAGTCGTACATGCGATGTCGTGGCCGGGCCAGTGGAGCCAGGCCTCGGAGACGAACGCGACTCGCCGGCTCAGGCGTCGGTCGAAGACGACGACGTTGTTGGTCGCCCTCGGCGGAACGCCGGCACTCGCCGGTCGCATCGTCGCAGCCTCGGCCCGTTCGACCCGGGGTTCGACCGCGGCCACGGGAGAGGGTGACAAGCGGTCCGCGGTCATGTGCGTCCCCACGGTGCCACCCGGCTCCCCTGCGGCAGTCGGCACCGACCCCGCGCCGCTTGCACCTGATACGTCCTTCGGGGTCGAGCCTGCCGTTGTCACCTCGAGGGTGTCCGACTGTCGGGCGTCGCCCTCGGCAGGCCGAAGTGCTTCGTCCTCGAGGCTCTGGGCGTCGTCGTGCTCCTGCTCTGCCGACACGTCGTCGATACGGCAGCGCACAGAGGGACGACCTTCCGGGGCCTCACCTCGTCTACGCAGAGCTCGGAGAACGAGAAATCCGATGGCGTGGACAACGGCTATGAGCGTCAACGCGAGTGCGGTCCCACTGATCGTCGTCGCCGGGGCGGATGTGGGCGCCGGGTCTGTCCGCGGCGCAAGCTGAGGCGCAGCCACCACTGACTCACGTCGGTGATCGCCGGGGCCCGGACGGTACTGGGTGTCGGCGACCTCCGTCGTCACCTGGCTCGAGGGGCCGAGCTCGACCTCGTCTCCGGAGAGCGCGCCCCAGATCATCGCCGATAGCAGGAACACGACCTCGACGACGAGCAACGCCGTGGCACCGTAGGTGGACGCCCGGGTCTGCAGCCATACCCGAGGCCGCGCTCGCGCGCGGAGGCCGGTGCGAGCGTGTTCCGACCGACTGGGGTGCGTACGTCCAACGACAGGGATTGATGCCCGAGGGAGGTGCCAGGTCGCGTTCGGCCTCATGGGGGGTTCTCCAGATGGCGATTTGGTGGGGCGAAGGCTCGTCGCATCCGGGGAAGCCGGGTGGCGGGTCGCGATGAGTCCCGACGGGAAAGGGGATGCGACAGCGACCGATCGGTGCGTACGACCGGGCATGAACGATCTCTGATGTCCGCCTAGGGCGCGGCAGGCCCGTGTTCGCGGCGGTGGATGAGACGCCTGTGACGCGGACAGCGGTGAGTCATCTGGGAGCGCGCTTCCAGAGGTCTGGATAGGCATGGTCGGCGATCACTGCGGCCACCGAGTTGGGATGCCAGCGTGCTCCGTGTGGCGTGCGGTAGTCCTGCGAGTTGAGGGCGGCGGCGATGGTGCGCAGCGACGCCCCTTCACGGTGAAGGCGAAGGAGGACGATCAGGCCGTGCTCACGGGTCGCCCGAGATCCCACGGCAAGGGCCGGCGTGTCCGCGCGCGCGGGTGCCTGTACGTCGAAGTGGTCGCCCGTCGAGGACAGGACCCGGCTCAGGTCCGGAAGGCTGAGAGGCCTGCTCCAGAGGTACCCCTGTGCTGCGTGGCAGTCGAGCCGCTGCAGCAGGTCCAGCTGCTCCTTGGTCTCGACTCCCTCCGCGATGGCCAGCACGCCCATGGCTCGGCAGAGGTCGACGACGCTGGCACAGATCGCCAGGTCGTCTGCCTCGGTGGCGACGTTCCCCACGAAGCGGCGGTCGATCTTGAGTCGGGCGACGGGGAGTGTCTGGAGACGGGTCAAGCCGCTGTAACCGGCACCGAAGTCGTCCAAGGAGACGCTGAATCCCTTCGCCACGATGGCTTGGAGGATGACCGCCGCCTCCTCGGGGTCACCGATGACGGCAGTCTCGGTCACCTCGAGCGCCACGCACGCTGCCGGCAGTCTGGACAACCAGACCGCCTCGTCCACAGCGGCTTGGAGATCGCCTTGGATGAGGTGCAGGGCCGAGACGTTGACGGACACGTACACGTCGTCGGCCACCAGGTCGAGGGCTCGCAGCCGGGCGAGGTCGGCGGTCGCCCGCTGCAGGACCCATCGATCGAGCTGGCAGGCGAGCCCGCTCTGCTCGGCGACCGAGACGAAGACCTCCGGGGAGATCGAGCCCTTGACCGGGTGGTGCCACCGAGCCAGCGCTTCGACGCCGAGGAGGCGGCCGGTGCTCAGCTCGACGATGGGCTGGTAGTGCAGGTCGAGGACGTCCTGGTCCAGCGCCCTCGCCAGGTCGACCGAGAGCTCGAACCTCGCTCGCGCCTCTCCGGTGCGACCGGGATCGAACACCTCGACGTTGCCCGCACCTCGGCGCTTGGCGGCATGCATCGCGGCGCCCGCAGCCCCTACCAGGTCGGTGGACGCACAGTCGTCAGACGTCGCGACGCCTCCACTGACCGTGATCCGCACCTCGTGTCCTTGTACGTCGAACGGTTCCCGCAGAGCCGTCATGATGCGTTCGACCAGCTCCATGCAGTCGGACACGCGCACGTTCTCGGTGAGGACCACGAACTCGTCCCCTCCACCACGCGCGACGGTCTCTCCGGGCTGAGCGCAACGCTGGAGCCGGTGCGCGATCTGCACGAGAAGGTCGTCCCCTGCTGCATGCCCGAACGACTCGTTGACGAGGGCGAACCCGTCGACGTCGAAGGCCATCACGGTCACGGTGGTCGCAGCATCGACCCGGGCCCGCTCGGCCGCCTGCGCGATCCGGTCCTGCAGCAGTGTCCGGTTGGCAAGACCGGTGAGGTCGTCACGCAGGGCGCGCCCACGCAACGTTGCTTCGATGTGCTTCATCTCGGTGATGTCGGACAGCATGGTGAGCCGTGCCACGCAGGCGCCCGTGGCGTCCGTGAGAGGGCTGCTCGTTGCCCGGAACCATCGCTCCTGCCCGTCCGGGTGGGCGTAGCGCAGCTCGTAGTCCGCTATGGCCTGGAACCGAGGATCCCCGAGCTGTGGGACCACCGCGTGTTCGCCGTCCGCATCGAACAGGTCGGTGGCGCTGCCGGCGTACAGCTCCTCGAGGCTGCAGCCGGTCATGTCCGCCACCTTCTGGTTCACGTAGGTGGTCCGGCCCTGCGGGCTGGCGACCCAGATCCCTTCCTGTGCGGTCTCCACGATGGCCCGGTACCGCTCCTCGCTCTCGCGAAGGGCCCGTGACGCCTCGACCCGGGTCGTCACGTCACGGAGGTTGACGACGATGCCCCCGATGGCGGTCTCGTCGATCTTGTTGGTGATGCACGACTCCACCCAACGGAACCCACCGTCGGCGTGGCGGTGCCGGTACACCAGCGAGATCGGCTCCTCGGGGCTCTGCTGGACGCGCGCGAACCCTTCCTCGACGGCCGGCCGGTCCTCCGGGTGCACGAAGTCGAAGCCAGCGCAGCCCAGGACGTCGTCCGGCGCATAGCCGAAATGGACCACCGTCGCATTGGCATAGAGGACCGTGCCGTCCGGTGCGTTCACGACGGCGACGTCAGACGCGCGTTCGAGCAGAGCCCGGAAGAACTGCTCTCGCTCTCCCAGCGCCGTCTCGGCCTGCTTCTGCGCGGTGAGGTCGACGATGTAGGCGGCGATGCGGTGAGGCCGACCCTCGTCGTCCGCCAGCACGGACGCGATGAGCCGCGCAGGAACCGGCGTGCCGTCCGGACGTTCGTAGACGCGTTCGTACTCCAGGTCGCGCTCCGACGCGCCGTCCAGCAACTCGCGGGCACGGCTGGGCGGACCACTGGGATGCCCGAGCTCGTCGACGTGCGTGCCCAGCAGTTCCTCGGTCGTGCGGCCCAGCAGCTCGCACATGGCGTGGTTCACGGCGGTGAGGCGCAGGTCGAGATCCGTCAGTGCCTGCGCGAGCGAGGACTGCTCGAAACGAGCAAGGAGGTGCTTCTCGCTCCCGCCCACCGTCCGTGTCGAACGCCCGGTGGGTCCCCCGCGTGGCCTGGTCATCCTGGGTACACCTCTCGATTCGATGGCCCCACTGACCCAGACGGTCCCGTGGCCATGCGTCCCGGTTGCAGCAGCGGTCGCCGGGTCGTTCGACGATCTTGCGGTTGCCGTGCTCGGTCGCGGGGCGCAACCCGGCACAACCCTTCGAGCACGTCATCTGTCAAGGGAACAGGAACTAGTCACCTCGGGCACGACCGTGACCGCCCCCCGGAGACCGGCACCGTCGTGGCCCCCGTCCCGGCCCGAGGCCGCGGAGGCGGATTCGCTGGCGAACCCGACACCACGAGTCTCCCGTGGCGCCCCATGTCGGGTCTAACCACTGGACGCGTGGTCCTGTCCGATCCGCGCGCTCTGGCTCCCAGCAGCCGGTCCGCGAACGGGGGACTAGTCGAGCGCCGCCCGCGGTCGACCTTCCCCCAGGAGGTGCCCAGGCCGCGCCGCGAGACACCGAGACCGTCGTCGGCAGCCTAGAGCCCGCATGGATACGGCCGAGCGCGCTCTCGCGGTCCGACCGTCGCCGCCCTGCCGCAGGGTCTCCGAAGGAGACTCGCCGAACGCTAGGCGATAGGCAGCGGCAAAGCGTCCCAGGTGGGACACCCCCAGCCCGGACGCCACCCTCGCAACGGTCGTCCGTGCGGAGGACGCCTCACGCAGCTGGTCATGCGCCCGTCGGAGGCGGACCTGCTTCAGGTACTTCATGGGCGGCACGCCGAGGTCACGGGCAAAGCCCTCCTGCAGCGACCGCACGCTCACATGCACGCGCACTGCGAGCGATGAGGTCGACCAGGCGTCCTCAGGCTGCTCCTCCAACAGGTGTCGAGCCCGCGCCACGGGGCCTGACGACGGGTGCCACGTGCCTCGCTCCAGCGCTTCGCTGTAGTTGTGCGGTTGTCCGAGCAGCAGCCCGTCCACCACCAACCGTTCCAGCTGACGTGCCACTCGCATCCGGGAGGCCAGGCCCGGCCCCTCCGTGAGCTCGGTCCGCACCACCTCCAGCGAAGCACGCCACCCGCGTGCCGCCGGAGAGGTGAGGTCCATCCCGTTCTCGAACACCAACGGCTTCGACACGGAACCGCCGAGGAGCTGTTCCAGCTCACTCCACGAGGGTCGAGGCTGGGATCTTCAGGCAGAGCTGCTGGCAGTCTGCGCCCCACGAGATGTCGGCTGGATACCCGGGCATGAAGACCGTGGCCCGACCAGGCACTGCTCTGGTCTCGGCGCCTCCACCCATCCGGCTCACCACTTCGCCATGCACAGGCAGGTTGACGTGGTAGTCCGTCGCGTCCGTGGTCCGGAGCCGGGTCTCGGTGCCGAACGAGACCAGCCCGACGGTCGCGGAGTCGAGCCGCAGCGCGTCCAACCTGAGCTCGAGCGGCTCGGCCCCCAGACGATCGACGCGGTTCGGCAGGTACGCCTCCGCGATCACGGACTCGGCCTCGCGCAGGTCTCTGGTCCGCACGGTCCCCTGACGACCGTCCCAGCGCTGATCCGCCTCCTGCAACCTCTCGGCGAACGTTCGGCTACCACCGGAGGATCCCTGTCGATGCCAGGGGGTGGGACGTCGGCGACGGGGCTCACGACGCGTCCGACGCGGTCGCTCGTCGAGGTCGACCGCCGCGCCTGCGCAGCGGCTGAAGAGGCAGACGGGTCCGTCCGCTCGGGGTCGGTCCTGGCTGCATGCGCCACCGCGATGACCTGGGACAGACTCTCGTGGACCGCTCGCAGCTCGCCGGCGTCCATACCGAGCCGCGCCACCACCGCCGGGGGGACCTTCTCCCCCTCCGACCTCAGCGCACGACCCGCGGGCGTCAGCGTGATCGCGAGTGCCCGTTCGTCACGCGCATCCCGCCCGCGGCGAAGCAGTCCCGACGCCTCCATCCTCTTCAGCAGAGGCGACAGCGTGCCGGGGTCGAGCTGCAGCATCTCGCTCAGATCGCGCACGGACACCGGCTCGTACTGCCACAGGGCGAGCATCACCAGATACTGCGGATGGGTGAGCCCCATGGGCTCCAGCAACGGCTTGTACACCCCCACGACGGCGCGAGCCGCGACGGACAGCGCGAAGCACACCTGCTGCTCCAGCGCCAGTGGGTCTCTACCACCCAGGGACCGTCCGCGCAGGCTCTCGACATATCGATAAGCCTACCAACCATTGGCCCTCTCACGAAATGCGGACACATCCGTCGCCCAGCCCCCGGCCGTGGAGGTGGTGAGCGAGCCGTTCACCACAGGATCGGAGGACATCGCCATGGTGGTGAGGCGGCTGCAGGAGCGGGCGCGCCAGCACGAGTGGGACCTCGTCACCGGCCCTACCGAGCTCCCGCTTCGAGACGACGAAGCCCTCGTCGGTGGCATGGCGGAGCCCGGCTCGCGAGCCGAGCAGCGCGTACGTCCACCCCACCGCAGCGGTCGCTGGCGGCTGCTCACGGGCATGGTGCTGGCCGACAGACCGTGGCTCCTCGTGCCCGGACTCACGCTCCTCGTCGCGACGATCGCCTCCATCGCGCTCTACGTCGTGAACGTGGTCTGGGCGCTGTTCATCCTGGACCCCGATGTGATGGGCAGCTCCCTGCACTCCTCCCTGGGCTACCACGATCTGTTCGTGCTGTCCTGGTTCGTCGCGTCGGCGCGACCGTCGGCGGCGCCCTCGGCACCGGCCTCGAGTCGGACGAGGCCATCCGCGCAGCCGCCTACTCGAAGCGCGAGGAGGAGCGTCGCGACCTGCTCCTGCGCCGGCATCGTCTGCTGACGGAGGAGGGCCGCTGGCGCGTCGCCGCTCCGGCTGCGTGAGCCGAACCGGCGCAGTCCTCCAGCGGCCCTCCGGCTCGTGGGTCCGCGTCCGGGAGTGGTGGCCGAGCTGCTCGGCGAGGCCCTCTTTCACCCCTCGACCCTGTCCTGGGCAGGCTGCAGCAGCGCGCCGTCGTGGACCGACAACACCTCGGTCCGGGCACCGACTCGGTCCAGGGCTACCCGGGGGTGCTTCAGCTCGACACGTTCCACCCCGTCCGCAGCGAGGATCGCGACCCTCTTGCCTCGCAGGGGATGGCCCATCTCAGCTCGCCTTGGTCGCGGTCGACATCCCCGGCTTGATGACGACCTTCGTCCAGCCGTCGGACCGGGAGTCGAAGTTCTTGTAGGCGTCGACAGCCTGGTCCAGCGAGATCTCGTGGGAGATGATCCAGGACGGCGTGGCCTTGCCCGCCGCGATCAGGTCCCGCAGCCGACGGTTGTACTTCTTCACCGGGCACTGACCATTCCCCATGGTCTGACCCTTGAACCAGTGCATGCCGAAGTCGACGGCCACCTTGCCCTGCTGGGCCAACTCGTCCTTCCCACCCGGGTCCTGAGGGACGAACACGCCGACCGTGCCGATCCGCCCGGTGAAGCGGACCGAGTTGATGAGCATGTTCAAGGTGGCGGCGGGGTCCTCGTTGCCCTGGGGATCGTGGGCCTGGTAGCCCACACACTCGCAACCACGATCGGCTCCGAGTCCCATCGTCTCGTCCAGCACGGCCTGCACGGGGTCGGTCTTGGAGTCGTCGATGACGACCGCGCCGATCTGCTCGGCCAGCGCGAGCCGGTCGGGGTGACGATCGACGACCATCACCTTGGCAGCGCCCTTGATCGTCGCGGACAGGGCGGCCATCAGCCCCACCGGGCCCGCCCCGGCGATCACGACGCTGTCGCCCGGGACCACGCCGGCCATCTCGGTGGCGTGGTAGCCCGTGGGGAAGATGTCGGACAGCATGACGTAGTCGTTCTCCTTCTCTTCGGCGTCCTCACCCAGGCGCAGCGCGTTGTGGTCGCCGAAGGGCACCCGGAGCAGCTCCGCCTGCCCGCCGCCGTACGGCCCCATGTCGGCGAACCCGTAGGCGGCACCCGCGAGGGCCGGGTCCGGCTGGGTGGTCAGGCAGTAGTTCGTCAGGCCGCGTTCGCAGTTCTTGCAGAACCCGCACGAGATGTTGAACGGCAGGACGACACGGTCGCCGACCTTGACCTTCTCCACGCCCCCGCCGACCTCCACGACCTCACCCATGTTCTCGTGCCCGAAGGTGCGGCCCTCCTCGAACGAGGTCCTTCCTTCGTACATGTGCAGGTCCGAGCCGCAGATGTTGGTCGTGGTGATCTTGACCAGTACGTCGGTCGGGCGCTCGATCTCGGCGTCCGGCACGTCCGCGACCTCGACGTCGCGCGGGCCCTGGTAGACGACAGCCTTCATGGGGAATCTCCGATCGTGGTGGTGGTTCGACCTTCCTTCGACCTTCGCAACGGCCCGCTGGGAAGTCATGGGCACGGCAGGCCGAAGTCACCAGGGCCCGCTTGTCTCGCACGCACAAGTCCCCTCGCTGTCCAATGCGTACGAGCGGTGCGATACTGGATACTTGGGCACAGCAAACGGTGGGTGAGGTCCGATGAGCTCCCAGGCACTCGCGCTCGCTCGCGGAACACACATGTGCTGCATGTACCGAGGTGTCGACCAGCGCGACGAGGTCCTCGGCCCGTACGTCTCGGAGGGCCTCCGGGCCGGGCACACCTGCTTCGTCGCCGTGAGCGACGGGGACCCTGGTCGCGTGCGGGCATTCCGGAGCGCTGACGCGCCCGGGGACCTGGTCGTTCGAACAGCGGTCGACAAGGTCTTCTCGCAGGACACCTTCGACATCGAGGAGATCCTCGCCTTCTGGGACATGACCGTCAGCACGGCCCTGGACGAGGGCGGCGCCGCCTTCGTCCGGCTCAGCGCGGAGGCCACCTGGTGGCTCACGCAGCTGCCGTCGGTCGCCGATCTGATGGACTACGAGGCCCGGCTCAAGGACTTCGCCTCCCGGCATCCGCAGTCCATCCTGTGCCTCTACGACATCGACGACCTGGGCGCCGGCGTCGTGTTCGAGGCTATGAAGCTGCATCCCGAGGATCTGGCTCTCCGGCCTGGTGCTGGAGAACCCCTTCTACGTGGCGAGTGGCTAGGATCCACCGATGGCCTTCTCGGAGCCTGCGGCTAGCGACATCACGGACACGAACGGCGAGCCGGACCTGCGGCGTGCCCTGACCGGGCTCCAGGAGCTGCTCGTGATGTCGATGCTGATGCTCGACCGTCATGACGTCGACGAGGTCATCGGCGTACTGACTCATGCCGTGGAGGCGGTGACACGATGCCAGCTCGTGCGTGTCACGTTCCATCGTGACCAGGGGTGGAGCTCCTGGCCCGCCGGTTCAATCGGCGAGGTCGATCCGCAAGCCCGGACGACGTGCGTCCGTCGAGGATGACGGCGACACCTGGACGTGTACGACGGCTGTCGCGGCCCTGTCAGGGTCCCCGGGTCACCTGGTCCTGAGGAGCCGCACCAGGCCCGACGCCGAACAGCTGTTCGTCATCGAACGGCTCGGCCACCTCCTGGGCGCGGCGCTCGTGGACGCGGAGCTGCACGAGCGCGACCACCGACGCGCGGTCGAGCTCGACTCGGCCAACACCGAGCTGGCCCGCACCGTGGCCGCCCTCCGTCACCGGGAGGCGGTGCAGGAGGAGTTCATCCGCCTCGCTGCCACAGGCACCGAGCTGGATCTGGCCACCTCCCTGAGCCGACTCACGCAGTGCACGGTCGTGCTACGGGACGGTTTCGCCCACGAGACCACACGGGTCACGGGTGCCGACCGATCACGCTCGGCCGGCGACGGAGACCCCCTCGTCGCGGTGATCGGCGGGCGTCCGGAGCTTCGGCACGGTCGAACTGGAATGCCGACCGACACGGGACAGGGTGACGACATCACGCATTTCGCACTGCAGTGCGCCAGCGTCGCGCTGGGGCTGCTCAAGGCCCATGCCACAGCGATGAGCGAGATGGAGAACCGGCTGAGCCGTGACCTCCTCGAAGACCTCTTCGACGGCATCCCCGCCGAGGTGGCCATCGACCGCGCTGCCGCACAGGGCCACGACCTCCGGGTTCGCCATGACCTGGTCGTGTCGATGTGGTCGCCCGACACCGGTCCGCGGGCCGGCGAGGGCGACGTGGACCGCATCCGGAGCGCCGTGGCACACCAGCGTCTGCCCTGCCTGCTGACCCGGCACAGTGGCATGGTCGTGGTCCTCGCCCATCACGGCATCGACATCGGGCGGCTGTACGACGACTTGTGTCGCACGCACGGCGACACCAACGGCGTGGTCGCCAAGGGCGAGCCGATCAGCTCTCCGGAGCACACTCCGCGCGCCTACGAGCAGGCGCAGAGAGCGCTCACGGCTCGGCGGCAGTCCAGCGACCCCCGCGGCTACATCGCCTACACAGACCTCGGCGTCGAACGGATCCTCGCCCTCGACGGCAACGCCGGCGAGGTGGAACGACTCATCGACGACTGGCTGGCGGACCTCATGCGCTACGACGACGACCAGGGCACCGACCTCGTCCACACGCTTGCGACGTACCTCGATCTCGGAGGCACGTACGACGAGACGGCACGCGTGCTCTCCATCCACCGCAACACGCTGCGCTACCGGCTCGGCCGGGTCAGTGAGATCACGGGTCACGACCTCGCCGACGTCGACACGAAGCTCAACCTGCACCTGGCACTGCGCGCCTGGCGCCTGCGCCGCGCACGAGTCCGTTGAGCTCGCGCCATCGAGGGCGGAGGTCGCTTCACGAGACCAGACCGGACGCCGACGGTGACGGCAGGAGGCGTCTCCGGCGATCGACCGTCGATGCCCGGGTGCCGCTAGGTGGCGCTGGGAGCGGCCGCAGGGTCACCCCAACCGGGCTCGCAGCCAGCTGTTCGTTCCGCGCGCCAGACCCTTGGCCTTCGGTAGGTCGGCCACGGGGGCCACCGCGAGGGCGACTCCCTCGGGAAGCGACCACTTCAACGCGTGGTAGACCCGCGAGAGGGTCGCGTCGCTGTCCACGAACGCCAGCCCCCGGGCGGCGACGACGACCTCCCGCCACGGCCCGGACAGGTCTCTCGACAGATCAGGCTCGTGAAGGTCGGCTGAGGTCCAGGCGACGTACACGGTCATGGTGCCGACGTGCCCGACCGCGCCCGCGTGCTGATGTGCTCGGCCACCCTCCAGGCGTTCGCCATGATCGTCAGCGTGGGGTTGGCTCCCGTCGCGGTCGGGAACGGGCTGCCGTCGACGACGTAGAGGTTGTCGACCTCGTGCGCGCGGCAGTTGCGGTCGGTGACCGAGGTCTCCGGGTCGTCCCCCATCCGCGCCGTGCCGTGCTGGTGGGAGCAGTTCCCGGTCACCCTCTCGGCGTAGACACGGGTGACGTCCGTGCCGCCGGCGGCCTCGAGGATGTCGCCACACCGGTCGACCAGGAACCGTCCCTGGGCCAGATCGTTCTCGTGCGGGGACAGGGTGATCCGCGCGACCGGCAGGCCCCACGCGTCGACCACGGAGTCGTCGAGGTCCACCCGGTTCTCGTGCTGGGGCATGTCGTGGAGGACCATGGCAACGGCCATCGAGTGGTTGAAGTACTCCCGGTCGATCCTCTTGGCCTCGGCGCCCCACGTCGGCTTGCCCGGCAGGCCCCAGTTGATGGGCAGCGGGATGCCCACTCCGGCTGCGGCGATGTGACCGCCGCTCACGAACCCGCGCGAGGCGTCGTGCCCGTAGAACTCGAAGCTGCTCGCCGAGACGTAGCCGCCTCCGGCCCAGGCGTTGATCGGGTCGTCGAACGTCGCCACCGAGGCGCTGTACTCGTGGAAGGTGACGTTGCGCCCGAGGAGGTCGTTGCTGTTCGCCAGCCCGTTGGGGAAGCGCGACGACGTCGACATCAGCATCAGTCGGGCGGTCTCCACGGCTCCACAGGCGAGCAGGAAGACGTCGGCCTCCTGCTCGAAGACCGCTCCCTCGTCGTCCTCGTAGACGGCGGCTCGGATCCGGCCGCGCTCGTCGAGGACGAGCTCCCGCACGTAGCTGTCGGCGCGCAGCTCGTAGCGGCCGGTGGCCACCGCGTCGGGGATGAAGACGTTGAGCGCGCTCGAACGTGTGCCGGTCGGGTCCCCGTGCTGCTGCGCGAATGCGCTGACGACGGTGGCTGCGCGCCCGTTGAACGGCCGCGACAGGGCGGCCTGCGGCGTGGGGAAGGAGTTCCACCCGAGCTTCTGGCAGCCTTCGTGGAACTTCTGCGCGTAGCGGGACTGCGGCATCGGAGGACAGGGGTAGCCACGCGTCCGTGGTCCTTCGAAATGGTTCGCCCCGGCCTGGCCGGACACCCCGAAGGCCCACTCGACCCGGTCGTAGTAAGGCTCGAGCTCCTGGTAGCTGATCGGCCAGTCCGCCAGCGTCGTCCCCGAGAGCTCGCCGGCCACCGACCGGAGCCGGAAGTCGTCGGGCGTGAAGCGCGGGAGCCAACCCTGCCAGTGCACCGTGCCGCCCCCGACCATCTGGGGCACCGGGCAGAAGGGGTCCACCTCGGCCTCGGCGTCCGGGGAGGTGCGGGACGTGCGAGGGTTCAGGATCGGGTCCGGCCAGAGGTTGTACCGGTTGACGTTCGCGAGCTCGTCACCACCGAACGTCTCCCTGGTCCGCCAAGGCCCCTTCTCCAGGGCGACGACCCCCATGCCGTTCTCCGTCAGCACCTTGGCGGCGGCGGCACCTGACGCACCGGCACCGATGACGACGGCGTCGACTCGCTCGGGCTTGGTCCTAGACATCGTGTGGGCCCTCCTGTCCGCGGTGCGTGCGGTTCTCGGCGAAGTACTCGAGCGTGCTGTACCGCCCGGTGTGGACCTCGGCCAGGTCGGTCGGTCCCGGGAAGCCGATCACCTGCCAGCCGACCCGGTCTCGGTTTCCCCCGTAGATCGGGTCTGCCAGGAAGCCCTGGCGGGTATGGGTGACGAGCAGGTTGAAGAAGTCGAGATCCGCCTCGGCGTTCGTCTGCTGCAGTGCGGGCTCGACGGGACCGCCGTACGCGATCGCCGGGGTGTCCCGCCAGGCCCGCTCCGCGGCCTCGCTGCCGGGCCGCTCGATGGCGCGCAGCATCTCGTCCTGGCGATCGTCGTCCAGGTCCACGAAGTCGCAGCCGTGCCGGTCGCGGCACAGCCGGTCGAGCTCGGCGATGCCTGCGACGTACTTGGACCGGGCCAGGTCGACCCGTTGCTGCCACGCGTCGGCGCGTCGCCCGGTGAGCCGCTCGAATCCGCTTCCGTCGGGCAGCGCGTAGATGTAGCCGATGCCGGACAGGTAGCGGTCGACGAAGTCGACGGTGCCGGCCTCACGCGCGCCCGGTGTGTCGTCGGTGGGGATGATGCGGGCCATGGCCGCCTCGACGGTCGCACGCTGGTGCGGGTCGAGGAAGCCGGCCGGGTCTGACGGCGCCATGGTGTCCTCCCTGGTCGGAGACGGTGTACGACGGACGGAGCTCATGCGACGAGCAGGGGACGCAGGGTGCGGCGCGCTACCTCGAGGCCGGTCTCGATGCGCGCCTCGGTACCACCCCAAACGGGGTCCTCGTGCTCGACCGAGAGGACACCGTCGAATCCTCCCTCGTACAGGGTGTCGACCACACGGCGCCAGTCCACCTGCCCGAGCCCGGGCACCCGGTAGCGCCACCAGCCGACGTCCCACGGGTCCGCGCGATCCACGGCGATCCCGGGCCAGCCATACCTGCTCCGCTTCTCGGGGAACAGCTCGATGTCCTTGGCCTGTGCGTGAGCGACCTTGTCGACGTACGGCTTGAGCGCCTCCACAGGGTCGATCCCCATCCACAGCAGGTGGGACGGGTCGTAGTTGAGGTAGAGACCGAGCGAGAACATCCACTCCCACAGCTCGGGGCTGTAGGCCAGGTTCCCGGGGTAGCCGTCGGGGTGCCAGCCCTCCATCACGCAGTTCTCGATGACCAGCTTCACGCCGCGCTCCCCCGCGTGGTCGACGAGCGGGGCGAAGACCTTCTCGGCCATCCGGAGGTTCTCTGCCACCGACTTGCCCGGGTCGCGACCCACGAACGTGCCGACTGTGGGGCAGCCGAGCAGCGCCGCCGCGTCGACCAGGGCGGTGACGTGCTCGTTCACGTCCCGCCGGGTCGCCTCGTCGGGGTGGAGGTTGTTGTCGTAGAACGCCAGTGACGAGAGGGTCAGGCCGTGGCGGTCGAACAGCGCGCGCACCTGTTCCGCGTCCGACTCCCCGAAGGTCTCGGCCTTCAGGTGCGTCGCGGTGAAGGGACGGTTGCCGAGGTCCGGCCAGGCGGCGACCTCGAGGGCCTCGAAGCCGTGCTGCGCGGCCCACTCGGCGATGTCGTCGAGCGACCGGTCCGGCAGGCACGCGGTCAGGAATCCGAGCCTCATGCGGGGACCTCCATCCAGGAGTTGTTCTTGGCCGAGTCGATCACTGCCTCGGTGATGACGGCGGCGCGTCGGCCGTCCGCGAAGGTGGGCACACCGTCGGGTCGTTCCCCTGCGATCGTCGCGTACACGTCGGCGACGAAGGCGTCGAAGCAGTCCTGGTAGCCCTGCGGGTGACCGGCCGGCAGACGCGCATAGGCGCGTCCTGCGGCGGATCCCAACGTGTCCGGCCCGCGTGGGACCACCCGGTTCTCACGACGACCCCCGATCCAGAGGGAGTCGGGGTTCTCCTGGTCGAAGACGTACGACGACTCCGTGCCGTCGAAGGAGAACCACAGTCGGTTCTTGCGTCCGAGGGACACCTGGCTGGCCACCAGCGTCCCGGTGGCACCACGGTCGGTCTCGAAGAGCACGCTGGCGCCGTCCTCGGTCCCGACCGGGCCCAGCCCGTCGCCGGTGGGTCGCTCCGTGAAGGCCTGTGACGTGCGTGCCACCAGGCGGGTGATCCGATGACCGGTGGCGAACTCCATCAGGTCGCACCAGTGCACACCGATGTCGGCGAAGGCGCGGGACCCGCCACCCTGCGCAGGGTCGACCCTCCAGTTCGTCTCGGTGTCCCCGGCCAGCCAGTCCTGGAGGTACGAGCCGTGCAGCAGCCACAGGTGGCCGGCGTCGCCGTCCGCGACTCGCGCCCGCACCTCGCGGACCGTCGGGTAGTAGCGGTAGACGAACGGTACGGCGGCCACGACCCCGGCCCGCTCAGCGAGGTCGACGAGCCGGTCGGCGTCGGCCACCGATGTGGCGAGCGGCTTCTCGCACACGACGGACTTGCCGGCGGCGATGGCCTTCTCCGCGAGTGCGGCGTGCGTCGCGTTGGGGGTGCAGATGTGCACCACGTCGACGTCGTCGGAGTCGATCAGGGCCTCGGGGGACTCCGCCGGCGCCAGGGCTCCCAGACGTCGAGCCGCCTCGGCCGACCGCTCGGGCGTGGAGCCCGACACCCGCGTCAGCCGGGCGCCCGACGAGCGGATCGCGTGCGCGTGCACGCTCCCGATGAAGCCTGCCCCGACGAGGCCGGCGCGCAGCGGCGGGGGTGGGACGGCGTGGACGGCGTGGACGGCGTGGACGGCGTGGACGGCGAGGACATGGTCACTTCTTGCGAGCCAGGGCGACGGCCAGGATGATGATCAACCCTCGCACGACCTGCTGCTGGGAGCTGTCGAGGCCGGCCAGGATCAAGCCGTTGTTGATGAGCCCGATGAGCAGCGCCCCGAACAGGGTGCCCACGACCGCACCGCTGCCTCCGAAGAGGCTGGTGCCGCCGAGGATGACGGCCGCGATGGCGGACAGCTCGTCGCCCGTGCCCCACTGGAAGCGACCGGACTGAAGCCGCCCGGCGTAGAGCATGCCTGCGATGCTCGCCACGGTTGCCGACAGCAGCAGGACCTGGAACTTGATCCGCTTGGTGTTGATGCCGGTGAAGTCCGCCGCGGTCCGGTTGCCACCGGTGGCGAGGACCTGGCGGCCGAAGCGCGTCCGGTTGAGGACCACCGCCCCCACGGCCACGGCCAGCGCCGCCCACACGATCAGTCCCGG
The DNA here is from genome assembly GCA_963781745.1 of uncultured Actinomycetota bacterium. GTDB lineage: Bacteria > Actinomycetota > Actinomycetes > Propionibacteriales > Nocardioidaceae > Nocardioides_B. Next base: position 17,371 of record CAWAHH010000008.1, read on the forward strand.
GACCGGTCCGAAGTTGCCGCCGCCGAACATCAGGTTGAAGGTGTCGTTGAGGATCGGCTGCGGCGCCGAGTCCGTGATCCACTGCGCCATACCTGCTGCGATGCCGAGCATGCCCAAGGTGACGAGGAAGGACGGGATGCCCAGCAGGCTGACCAGGCCACCGTTGACGGTGCCGACGACCAGGCCGACCGCCAGGCCCGCGAGGATGCCCGGCACCAGCCCCCACTGCGAGAGGGCCATCGCGCAGGACACGCTGGACAGCCCTGCCACCGACCCGACGGACAGGTCGATCTCGGCGCACGAGATCACGTAGGTCATCCCGACAGCGATGACGGTGATCGTGGCGCTCTGCCGGAAGATGTTGAGGAGGTTGTTCGACGAGAGGAACCCCTGGTCGCCGAGCAGGATGGCGAAGAAGACGAACACCACGACGAAGCCGATGTAGATGACGTAACGACGCCAGTCCACGCTCTGCAGGAGACGCCGCGCGGACCCTGCTCCAGGGGTCTCGTCGACGGCGCGGGTGGGGGTGGTGGTCTGGCTCATGGTGACACTCCTTGGACGGCCAGTTGAAGGGATTCCTCGTCCTCGACGTCAGCACGGTCGAGGTCGTCGGCGACGGTGCCGTCGCGCAGCACGAGGATGCGGTCGCTGACCGCGAGGAGCTCGGGGTACTCCGAGGAGATGACGATGACGGCCTTGCCCGCGTCGGCCAGGCCCCGGATCATGTCGAGGATCTCGCTCTTGGTGCCGATGTCGACGCCCGCCGTGGGCTCGTCGAGGATCAGCACCTCGGGGTCCGTGCCGAGCCACTTGGCGAGGACGACCTTCTGCTGGTTGCCCCCTGAGAGCAGGCGCACGGGTCGCTGCGGGTTCGCCACCTTGACGGAGAACCGCTCGATCAGCTGCGCGGAGAGCACCTTGCCGGCCCTGGCGCTGAGCAGCCCACCCTTGCGGGTCCGGTCGAGCATGGGCAGCAGCAGGTTCTCCCGCACCGAGTGGTCGAGGACGAGTCCTTGCGCGCGCCGGTCCTCCGGGATGAGCGCGAAGCCCTCCTCGATCGCACGTCGCGGGTTGGAGATCGTGACCTTCCTCCCCCGCAGGTGGATCTCGCCCGAGTCCACGGGGTCGATCCCGAAGAGGACCCGCGCCAGCTCGGTGCGACCACTGCCCATCAGGCCCGCGAGCCCCAGGATCTCCCCCGGCCGCAGGCTGAACGACACGTCGCGGACACGTGGCCCGGCCGTCAGGTTCCGGACCTCGAGGAGCGGCGCGACGTCCGTGTCGTGGCCACGGTGCCGGTAGGTGAGCTGCCCCTCGATCTTCTTCCCGACGATGCCCTCGACGATCTGCTCGGGCGTGACGTCGGCCAGCTTCTCGGTCAGCAGACGGCGTCCGTCGCGCAGGATGGTGATCCGGTCGGCGATCCGGTAGACCTCGTCCATCCGGTGCGAGATGTAGATGATGGAGATGCCGCGGGCCTTGAGCCGCTCGACGAGGTCGAAGAGGGCCTCGGTCTCGTGCCGCGCGAGGCTGGCGGTCGGCTCGTCCATGATCAGCACCCGTGCGTTCTGCGCGAGCGCCTTGGCGATCTCGGTGAGCTGCCAGTAGGCCGTGCCGAGCTCGCCGACCACGGCCTTCGGGTCGACCGAGACCTCCATCTCCGCGAACACCGTGCGGGCGCGTCGTACGGCCTCCCGGTCGCTGATCAAGCCTCCTCGGCCCAGCGGCTCGGCGCCGAGGAAGATGTTCTGGGCCACCGTCAGGCTGGGCACCAGGCTGAACTCCTGGAAGACCATGCCGATCCCCGCAGCGCGAGCCTCGTGGATCGAGCCGATCTGGACCGGCTTGCCCTCCACGAGGATCGAACCCTCGTCCATCGAGTAGACGCCCTGCAGGATCTTCATCAGCGTGGACTTGCCGGCCCCGTTGCCGCCGGCGAGTGCGTGCACCTCCGCGTGCTGGACCTCGAAGTCGACCTCGCGCAGGACCACGACTCCGTCGAACGCCTTGTTCACGCCGAGCATCTGCACGGCCTGAGGAGGTGTGTTCATCCTCGAATCCCTTCTGGAGCGGACGAACCCGGGCCTACTTGGCGAACGACTTGGCCAGGTCCTTCGGCGGGTCTGCGTGGTAGACCTGCTTCCACGCCTCGAGGACGTTGGAGTGCTCCACCGGCAGCGCGCTGAGCGCGACGTAGGCGGGCTGCTTCTTGTCGAGCAGGGATCCGGCGCCCAGGCGGGCCTCCGTGACCCCCTGGTCGAAGGGCCGCTGTGCACCCAGACCGATCACGAGCTGGTTCTTGGCCAGTGCGATGGCGGCGTTGGTGCCCAGGTCCTCGGTCGCGATCTTGAGGTCGGTCCGTCCGGACGCTCGCGCGGCTGCCATGACTCCCTCGGCGGGGACGTCCCACACGGCCCAGATGCCCGCCAGGTTGGGATGCTCGGTCAGCATGGCGTTCGCCGCGTTCTGCGCGTCACCGGCGAAGTCGGGTCCCGCGATGCCCTTGTCGTCGACGATCTTGACGTCGGGGTAGTCCTTCTCGATGGTGGACTTGAACCCGTCGTAGCGCTGCTTGGTCACGAAGAAGTCGGCCTCGTGGTGGATCAGACCGATCTCGCCCTTGCCGCCGAGCGCCTTGGCCATGAGGTGCGCCGAGGTCACGCCGTTGCCGTAGTTGTCGGCCGAGACGACCGAGACATAGTCCTTGCCGGCCTTCATGCCGTTCGGCACGTTGTCCATGAAGACGAGCTTGGCTCCCGAGCGAGCGGCAGCCTTGAAGGCCGAGGCGGTGGCGACCGGGTCGGTCGGGATCGAGACGATGATGTCGGGCTTCTTGATCAGCACGGTCTCGAGGTCGGAAACCTGCTTGTCGGGCTTGAAGTTCGCGTCGGTGACGGCGACGACGTCGATGCCGAGCTTGCCGAACTCCGACTTAAGGCCCGCCACCTGGGCGTTGGCCCAGTCGTTCCCGCCGTAGTGCATGACGATCGCCGCGGTGGCGTGCTTGGCCTTGATCTGTGAGATCTCGTCGGCGGAGAGGTCGGCGGCCGAGGCGGCCTCGGCGGTCTCGCCGTTCGGGCCCTTGCTGAGCACCTTGCCCTTCATGGCGGTCAGGGCGGCGTTCGCTGTCTGCGAGACGTCCTTGTCCTCCGTCGTCGAGGTGGTCGTCGCCGCACTGCAGCCGGTGGCGACGACAGCCATCACCGACGCGGCGGCGATCAGGGCGGATCTTCACGTTCATCGGGTTTCTCCATCGTGGTGGTCGGCTGCGCCGGTGCCGGCGAGCAGGTGGTCGAGGAAGGACTTGCTCTGGGCGGCGGCGGCGCAGGGATCGCCGGCGTAGGAGTCGAGCTCGACGAGGAGCCACCCGTCGTACCCGCTCTCCATCAGCGCGTCCCGCACGTCGTCGAAGTCGATCTCCCCCTGTCCGAGGGGGAGGAACTCCAGGGGGTCGAGGCGTACGTCCTTGAGGTGGACGTGGCGGATCCGGTCGGGGTACGTGCGGATCAGCGCCGCAGGATCTCCCCCGCCGGCCGCCAGGTGCGCGGTGTCGGGGCAGAAGCCGATGCGCGTCCGCGCGAACAGCCGGTCCAGCTCTGCCGGACTCTCCACGATCGTCGAGAGGTGCGGGTGGTAGCACGCTTCCAGCCCGTGCTCGGTCGCGATGTCGGCGACGGCGTCGAGCGCGCTGCCCAGCAGGTCGTAGTCGCCGTCCCGGGTTCCGTCGAAGCGGCGGGCCCCGCCGCCGACGACGAGACTCGAGGCGCCGAACTGCTGGGCGAGCTCGGCGGCGCGCGTCACCCGGCTCAGCTCCTCGGGGAGGATCTCCCGGAAGATGAAGTTGCCCCCGGTGTAGACGCTGACCAGCTCGACGCCCGCCTCGGTGAGCACCGAACGCAGCTCGTCCGGCCGGTCGGCGTAGTCGCCGACGTTGCCGTCGAACATCTCGACGCCCTCGTAGCCGAGCGCACCGATCTCCCTGATCGCGCGGTCCATCGGACCGTTCACGCGGTAGACGAGGTCCTTCACGCTGGTGACCCCGACGGCGTCGCCGACGACGCCTCCCCAGGTGATCGTGTGGTAGCCGAGCCGCATCGCGTCCCATCTCCCTTCAGACCGGGCGGTGAGCCCGAGGTGTGACGGTGAACTTACGCACGTGATATGCATAAGTCAACCCCGCACGTGCTGATCTATGATCAGGCGGGTCCGAAGAAAGGGATCACGATGAATCGACCCGCATCCATCTCGTCGCTTCCCGCCGACCAGATCGAGTCGCTCGTGAGCGTGCTCGACGCAGTGCGCAACGGTGCCGCCACCACGCGACCGGAGGTGGCGCAGCGGACCGGTCTCGGACGCAACGTCGTGACGCAGCGGGTCAGCCAGCTGGTGTCCTCGGGCCTGCTGGCCACGGGTGCGCTCGGCAGGTCCACGGGAGGCCGGGCCCCGCGCGAGCTCCGCTTCCGTGCCGACGCCGGCGCCGTCCTGGTGGCAGAGCTGGGAGCGACGAGCATCGACGTGGCCCTCTCCGACCTCGCGGGAGGCCTGACCCACGTCCACGGCGAGCCTGTCGACATCACCGACGGACCCCACCCGGTGCTCACCCGGGTGGCGGAGCTGTTCCGCGAGATCGTCGAGGACCTGCCGGTGGGCCTCGAGATCTGGGGAGTCGGGGTCGGGCTCCCGGGACCGGTGGAGTTCGAGACCGGCAGGCCGGTGTCCCCCCCGATCATGCCGGGCTGGGACGGCTATGACGTTCGCGGCTTCTTCGGCTCGCGGTTCCACGCGCCGGTGTGGGTCGACAACGACGTGAACGTGATGGCCCTGGGCGAGCTTCGCGGTGGGCTCGCCACCGGCCACGAGGACGTCGTCTTCGTCAAGATCGGATCCGGCATCGGCGCCGGACTGATCTCGCGAGGCGCGCTGCACCGTGGCGCCCAAGGGTGCGCCGGGGACATCGGGCACATCGCCGTGGGCGACAGCGCCGTCCAGTGCCGGTGCGGGCAGCTCGGCTGCCTGGAGGCTCTTGCCGGCGGATTCGCCCTGGCGCGCGACGGCGACCGACTGGGGCGGGCCGGGGACAGCATGGTGCTCGCGCGGGCCGTTGCCGGAGGCGAGGAGGTGACCGCGGAGACGGTCGTCCACGCCGCCCAGCGAGGCGACCTGGCCGCCCGCGAGCTGGTGACGGAGTCGGCCCACCTCGTGGGCGAGGCCCTCGCGAGGATCGTCAACTTCTTCAATCCCTCGCTCATCCTGGTGGGTGGCGGGGTCGCTTCCGCAGGAGAGGTGTACCTCGCCGAAGTGCGCAGATCCGTCCTCACGAGGTCCCTGCCGTTGGCGACGCGCTCCCTGCGCATCGCCCAGTCGTCCCTGGCGGATCGCGCCGGACTCCGCGGCGCGGCGTTCATGGTCGTCGACGAACTGCTCTCCCCGGCACACCTGGCCGCACCGGCGACCGCCGATCTCTTCGCCTGACCTCTTGGTAAGCGGTGGTTCGCTTCACGACCCTGTCCGCGTGTCGGTGTGGTCAGCGTCCTCGATCCGCACGGCGAATCCGCTGCCCGCTGCGCTGATCGCCGAGAGACCGCTGTCTACGACTCCCAACCGGATCAGTCCAGGCGGCGGCACCCTCTGGCCGAGGTCGTCGTAGAAGATCGCGATCGCGTGGCTGGGTGCCCAGTAGTACAGCTCGCCCACCTCGGGGTCGAGGTCCGTCGCTGCGTCGTGGATGTCGATGGCCGACGGCAGCTCGCCGGACTTCGCCTGTCCCATCGGGTCGTTCAGGGTCAGCCGCATCGGCAGCTCGGCGGCGAAGGCTCGCGCCACCGGAGTGTCATCCAAGGTGACCGTCGCCAGCCCGCTCGGGGCCCGCACCGTGATGCGCCGCACTGTCACGGGCTGGGCGGGTGCGCCGGCGACGGTGGTGGAGGCGTGGTCGGAGGGAGTGGTCGAGCCGGGGCCAGCGGGGCTGCCCAGCGACCAGCACGCGAGCACCGCCACCACCAACGCGGGGACCAGTGCTAGGGCACGCGGGAGGCGCGAGCGGAGTCGGGGTGCAATGTCCATGCCTCAAGCAGACGCCTCGCGGGGGCCCCGGAGAAGTCACTGTCGATGGGTGTACTCGCAGGGCATCCCTATGCTCGCTGCGGCGCGTACCGTCGGTGGGCGTGGACAACCGAGCCGAAGTCCGCGAGTTCCTCACCTCACGCCGCGCCAAGATCACCCCGGAACAGGCCGGCGTGCCGCAGGCCGGGCAGCGCCGCGTCCCCGGGCTCCGCCGCAGCGAGGTCGCCGCGCTGGCCGGGATGAGCGTCGAGTACTACGCCAAACTCGAACGCGGCGCCCTCGGCCGGAGTCTCCGCCGGTGTGCTCGACGCGATCGCCCGCGCGCTGCAGCTCGACGACGCCGAACGCGCCCACCTGCTGCGCCTGGCCCACGAGGCCGACGGCAGCAACGCCGTCCTGCGCCCCCGACGCGCCGCCCCAAGCAGTGGACAGATCCGGCCCAGCCTGCAGTGGTCGCTGGACGCCATCACCACCGGCCCGGCGATCGTCGGCAACAACCGGTCCGGACCTGCTCGCCGCCAACCACCTCGGCCGCGCCATGTACAGCGACGTCTACGCCGACCCGACCCGGCCACCCAACTTCGCCCGGTTCACCTTCCTCGACAGCGCAGCCCACCGCTTCTACCCCGACTGGGACCTCGCCGCCGACATGACCGTCGCCAACCTGCGCACCGCCGCCGGCAAGGACCCGCACGACAAGGCCCTCCACGACCTCGGTCGGCGAGCTGTCCACCCGCAGCGACGACTTCCGCCGCCGCTGGGGCGCCCACAACGTCCGCACCCACGGCACCGGCGTCAAGCACTTCCACCACCACGTCGTCGGCGACCTCGACCTCGCCTACGAAAGCATGGACCTCGCGCCGAGCCCGACCTCACCATGACCATCTACACGGCCGAACCCGGCTCGCCCACCGCCCAGGACGCCTTGCGCCTGCTCGCCTCGTGGGCCGCCACCCGACGAGAAGGTCCCGTCCGGTCGACGTGAGCCTGTCGCCGCTGCGCCACCAGTGAGTGCTCACGGTCCCTGACCTGACCGTGTGACGATCTCCGGTCGTCAGTAGTGAGAAGGTTGGCCGAGCGACGTCGAGGCCCGCCTGTCCGACCTTCACGACGTGCACCCGGCTGCCGAAGGGGGACACTTTCCCATGCTCGAGTTGCCCGAGACATACGCCGACGAACTGCGACGCAGCCTCGGATCTCCCCCGTGATGACCGAGCCTGACGGTCCGGCGGGCGACGGTGACGCCGATCGGGGACTCGACCGAGTGGTGGACGAGGCGAGGCTCATCGCTGTCCGCGACGAGACGAGGTTCGAGCTCGGCTTGCTCCACGACCGGGTGAACGCGCTGCTAGCGGCGGAGGCGTTCTTGACGATCGCCTACACCGCAGCGATGAGCAACGGGACCGACTGGGCGAGGCAGTTCGCCGCTGTTGCCGGACCCGCACTCGCTGGTCTGGGCCTGCTACTGGCTGGTCTGGCCCTCCCGGGTGTCGCGGCAACCAGTCGCATCGTGCTCACCCAGACAGCGCTGCAGGAACGACTGGCTCAACGCCTGCCGGGATCGCCGCACGCTGGCTACCACGGCACTCGGGGGCCGGGTTGGGCACTCAGAGACCAACGTCGAGGCCTGCTGTTCTTCCGAGCCGTCCCCGTGGTCTTCGCCGGTGTCTGGACGATCCTGCTCATCCTGACCCTCGTGGTGCTCTCGTGACGCAGCAGCACGTGACCGTCCTGGTCTTCCTGAGAAGGGCAGAGACGTGCCGCCCGGACGGGCATCCCTTTCGGTCAGGGCGGTTCGCCCTCGGCACCGTTCCGGGTTGTCTTTGCGAGGTCGGGGCGACAGGTTGGGCACTATGACAAGGGACCGCGACAAGGAGGGCCGGCCGCGCCAGGCCCGGCCGCGCGACGAGCTCGGCCGACCGTTGCCGTACGGCGCCCAGGGAGTCGAGCCGGTGTCCGAAGACCCGCTACCGCCCCTGGAGACGGTGCGGTTCGCCATCGAGCTGCTGGACCGGGGCCGGCCGTTCTCTGCCCACGAGGTCTTCGAGGCTCGCTGGAAGGACGCTCCTGAGGCCGAGCACGACCTCTGGCAAGGGCTGGCCCAGCTGTGCGTCGGGCTGACCCACGCACTGCGCGGCAACGACACCGGCGCCGGGCGACTGCTCGAACGCGGCAACGGCCGGCTGGAGCGATACGCCGCAGCCGGCGGTCCGACGTACGGGCTCGACCTGACGGAGTTCCGGACGCGGATCCAGCGCGTGGCCCACACCAGTGCGAACACGCCATGACGTCGAGAGCCCACTGGGTGGAGTGTCCCCGGATCGGGACGTACACGAGGCCCGGCCGGTCGAGGCGCACACGGAGCTTCCGCATCGCCTCAGGCGCCTGCGGAGTGGTCCGCAGTGAATGGCATCAAGCCTCCAGGTCGAGCCGGATCCGATGCGTCCCGTCCTCGTCGACGGCCAGACGGCCCGACGCGGTCAGCCCCGTGAGCTCCCCGGTGCCGGAAGCAGGCACCACCTGCAGCCATGCCGAGGCGGACGCCCCGTCCAGCAACGTCTGACCGTGCACGATGACACAGGATCCTGACCGGCCAGCGATGACGCCGTCGAACCACTCGAGCGCAACGTAGCCTCCGCCCGCTGGTCGTCGGTCATCCCTCCGACGAACCGGGTGACCGAGTCCCCTTCGATGCCGCCCCTGAACCGCTTGCGCATGGTCGCTTCGCCCAGCTCGATCCCTGCCTCGCGCGGTGCCGACCACGCGACAGGGTCGAAACTGGTCACCTCGAACGTTCCCTCGACTGCACTCATGGACAGACAGTGGCACACGGTCACCAGGAGCTTGCCCATGAGGGTGCCTGCCCACGCGGTGTCGTCAGGGACGCAGGCGGGCCATCCCGAAGAACGCCCAGCCGTCGACGTCGTGGGCCGCAGGACAGACGTCCTATCGTTGCGACAGTGGCCATCTACACATCTCGCTACCTCGATCACGATGACCCGGCCCCACGTAGTGCTTCTGGTCGCGCCCTTGTCATCGGAGCGCGAGACTGGCCGTCATGACGGTGATCGCGGTGACCGGCGCTTCTGGACGGCTGGGCGGACTTGTCATCCGCTTGCTCGCCGTGAGTCCGGACAACGTGGTGGTCGCGCTCAGCCGCCGACCTACGGCGGTGCCGGACGGCGTCGAGGTCCGCATCGCGGACTACGACGACCCCGAGGCGCTACGACGCGGCATGGCGGGTGTTCATACTCTGGTTCTCATCAGCAGCGACGGTGAGGGAACCCGAGTCCTCCACCATCACCTCAACGTCGTGGCCGCTGCTCGCGACCGAGGTGTCGAGCACCTGGTCGCACTGAGCGGTCTGGACGCCGACATCGACTCACCGTTCTGCTACGCGATCACGAATGCCCTCACCGAGCGAGCAATCCGCGGCAGCGGGTGCCCGTTCTCCATCGTGCGAGCATCCATCTTCAGCGAGTTCTTCAGCCATTTCCTCCTGCCTGCTCGAACGACAGGAGAGATCCGTGTCCCGATGGGGTCGGGTCGTGTGAGCCTGGTGTCCCGGATCGACGTCGGGCACGCGCTGGCCGCTCAGGCCCAGCTGGCGCCGAGCGGATTCACGAGCGACATCACTGGGCCGGTCGCGCTCGACAGTGCCAGCATCGCCGCCACGACGGCAGATCTCTGGCGCCGAGCCGTGGTCGACAGACCACTCGACCCCTCCGCGTTCACGCAGGTGCTGACCTCCACCGAGGACACGTGGTGGACGCACGCGTACTCCACCATGTTCGCCTCGATCCGGCAGCAGCGCTGGAGCGGGGTGAGCACTGACCTGTCTCGCCTCACCGGCCGCAGACCCCGCACCCTGTCCGAGGTCCTCGCCGGGCCCGGCGACGCCGATGTGGGTCCCCCTGGGCCGTGACATCGACGACGACAACCGATGGCAGGACCTCGCGGAAGGCTGTCCGGAGAGGCCGATCGGGCGGCCACCTGAGTGGACTCCGCCGTGACGGCGATGATCGACGCCAGTCGTCGTCGCCTACTGCATCGGTCTGGTCGAGCGCGCTGCCGCCGTCGTACGTCTCACTTCTCGCCACGCCGCGTAGCCTGCACGCCTTCGGGGTGAGATGCACTCCTCACCTCGTCGACGGGCGCGGAGGTCGTCCTTGAGCCACCGTGGAGCGCGTGCCTCTTCGATCGCAGCGCTCTTGGTCAGCAGTTCTCCGAAGACGACGGCGTGCCGTCCCCGGGCCATGGCGGTCAGACCCAGGTCGACCATGACCGGCAGGCGCCAGAACATGCGGGGTCGGCGTGCGGCGTACGACCAGTACCCGGTGAGCTCGGCGCGAGCAGCGTCCCGCACCGCCTCCGCAGTGACACCCGGCAACACCTCGCCGGTGGCGGACCGAGAAGTGAGTACCCGTGCAGGACCAGCTCCACGCGGGTCACGAGCGACACGGCTCGGTCGAGCAGGTCCCCGTGCGTCCACGTGGGGTGCTCGACGGTGACGTCGAGCAGTCGCCCGGCATCCGGGTACTGGCAGCCGAGGTCCATCCCGTGGGCGGGACCGGCGTCGAGATCTTCATGAAGCCGGGCGACCTCGGCGAGCGCGTCGCCGCTCAGCGGCTGCGAGGCGACGGCGACCAGGTCCAGGTCGCTCACGCCTGGCACGTAGTCGCCGGTTGCGAGCGAACCACCGACCCAGATCGCGTCCGCGACACCGAGCATCTCCAGGCGCCTCGCGAACTGACGCAGCATGGTCATGGGCAGCAGGCCGAGCTAGCTGGTCAAGAACCCCTGAATGGCGGTCGCCAACGTCGAGCGGTCAGGGCCGAGCCAGTAGAGATGGCTGTGCGCGCTGGTCTCGACCAGGCGGGCCTTCGGGATCGTGCGCACGAAGTCCTCGGCATGATCGAAGCTGACACCGCCGTCGCGGTGGGAAGCCGTGACCAGCGTCGGGCACGGAACGGAGCGCAGCACCGCCTCCCGGTAGCGTGATCTGGCAGCCGTGCCCTGGCGCAGGTCCGTCACGAACCCCGAACCAGAGTCCATGGAAGCGAACGTGTCCCGTGCGGAGACACGATCGGCGGAGGTCCAGGTTCCCCACCAAGAGCCAGTCGGTTCTGTCGACAACGACGACATCATCAGGCGTAGACCCTTGTCGGTGGCCGTCAGCGCACGGAGCGCACGCCACGTGATGCGTTGCGTGCGCGGACCGAAGGCCAGTGGGCCGGCCAGCGCTTCGACCGCGGTGTCGGGATAGGGCAACGTCGAGGGTGCGCAGCTGTGGAGCACGAGCCGCGGTGACAGATGCGGGAGCGACGTGGCCACCTCGACCGCTTGTAGCCCGCCGAAGCTGACACCGACGGCCGCGATCGTCTCGGTGATGCCCAGCTCCTCGCAGACCTGGGCGACGGCGGGGACGAACTCCGCCGCCGTCAACGGGCCCACATCGGTGCGGCCATAACCTGGTCGCGAGAAGCTCAGCACCTGATAGCCCATATCGGTGTAGAGATCCGTGCCCAGCTCCGTCGCAGCCGTCGTGTGCCCGCCGGGGAGGAACAAGACAGCGGCGGTGTCCTTCGGCCCTGTCAGCGCGACCTCCACCACACCGAAGGAAGTCTGGACCAGTCTGGTGTTCACGGCTCGAGATCATGCCACCGCGTCGACGCACGTCATCTCAGGCATAGCGTCTGCGCCCGAGCCTGAGGGACAGTCCGATCAGACCGCGCCACCGTGCCTCAGTCAGTGTTCACTCGGCGAACCGCGCCTCGAGCTCTCGCACCTCCGGCAGTCCGATCAGGTCGGTGAACTCGTCGAACGTCGGGAGCCGGGGCAACGCCGAGAGCGGTGTGCCCTCGTCCCGGATGGTCTCCAGCACCGAGCGAACGGCCGCCGTGGCTGCCAGCAGGGTGGCGATCGGGTAGATCACCAGCGAGAAGCCCAGGTCGGTGATCTGCTCCAGCGACAGCGGCGGCGTACGTCCACCCTCTGCCCAGTTGAAGACCAGGGGCGCGGTGTCTCGCAGCTCCTCGGCGACCCGCGCGATGTCGTCCTCGCTGGTCGGAGCCTCGACGAACAGCAGGTCGGCGCCGGCGTCCGCGAAGGCTCGTGCCCGGCTGATCGCGTCGTCGAGCCCGTGCACGGCGGCGGCATCGGTGCGCGCGATGACGACGAGGTCCGGGTCGCGCCGCGCCTCGACGGCCGCGCGGATCTTGCCGCACATCTCCTCGGTCGTGATCAGCGCCTTGCCGCTCATGTGCCCGCACTTCTTGGGCATCACCTGGTCCTCGAGCTGCAGGGCGGCCACGCCGGCCTGCTCGTAGGCGCGCACGGTGCGGATCACGTTGATCGCGTTGCCGTACCCGGTGTCGGCGTCGGCGATCACCGGTACGTCGACGGCGTCCGCGAGGCGACGTGCCTGGTCGACCATCTCGCCGGCGCTCAGCAGGCCGACGTCCGGCCGACCGATCAGGGAGCCGCTGGTCCCGAAGCCCGTCATGTAGACGGCCCCGAACCCGGCCTGCTCGACGAGCCGCGCAGCCAGGGCGTCGTGCGCCCCCGGGGCGACGAGCGGACCCGGCGCCGCGAGCGCCGCCCGCAGGCGAGCCCGCGCTCCCGTCGGACCGCTGGTGAGCTCGCCCATGGACCACCTCCGAGGAGTTGTATGCAGAGAATCGAAAGGTAGCGCGTGAGACCTTGTGCCGTCAGTCCTCCGATCCCTAGATTGCACACAATCGAGTGACGAGCCCGAGAGGAGGTGCCCGGTGGACGGCAGCACGACCTCACGCGAACGGGTGCTCACCTCGCTGCGCGAGCGGATCCTCGCCGGACACCTCGCGGCCGGGGAGCGGCTCGCCGAGGCCGACCTCGCCACCCACCTGGGAGTCAGCCGTACGCCGGTGCGCGAGGCGCTGGCCCGGCTCGAGGCCGAGGGACTCGTGGAGCACGTGCCCAACCGCGGCGCCCGCGTGGCCAGCTGGACCATGGCCCAGCTCGAGGCGGTCTTCGAGCTGCGCTCGGTCCTCGAGCCGCGGCTGACCGCACTCGCCGCCGAGAACGCCGCACCCGACGACGTGGACGAGCTGGAGCAGCTCGCCCGCAGGATGCTCGACGTCGGTCTGCCGGGTCCCGGGCAGGACCTCGACGCGCTGGTGCCGCTGAACCGAGCCTTCCACGACCGTCTCGTCGCGCTGGCCGGGCACGCCGCGCTCGCGGGCGCGCTGGCCGGCGCCGTACAGACGCCGCTCCAACGACGCAACTTCCACACCTACGACGAGGCGTCGATGCGCCGCAGCCTGGCCCACCACCTCGAGATCGTCGACGCCCTGCGCGCCGGCGACGCGACGTGGGCGCGCGCGGTGATGACCGCCCACATCCACAACGCCCGCGCCGTGATGGTGCGCGCGGCCGCGGGACAGCCAGGCCGGATGGACGAGACCCACCCACCGCCCGACCCGAAGGAGACGACATGACCTACCGACTCGGTGTGGACGTGGGAGGCACGTTCACCGACGTCCTGCTCGTCGAGGAGGACAGCGGCGAGACCTGGCGTGCCAAGACCGCGTCGACCCCGTCGGACCAGGCGGTGGGGGTGCTCAACGGGATGAACCAGGTCTGCGACTCCGCAGGCATCTCGTTGGCCGAGCTCGGGCAGGTGCTGCACGGCACCACCGTCGCCACGAACGCGATCCTCGAGGGCAAGGGCGCGACGGTCGGGCTGGTCACCACGAAGGGCTTCCGTCAGGTGCTGCAGATCGCACGCTCGTTCGTCCCCGGCGGCCTGGCCGGCTGGATCATCTGGCCCAAGCCGGAGCCGCTGGCCGCGCTCGAGAACACCGTCGAGGTCGACGAGCGGATCACGAGCGATGGTGCCGTCATCCGCGAGCTCGACGAGGACGACGTCCGTGCCCAGCTCGCGAAGCTCCACGGCGTCGAGGCGCTCGCCGTGTCGTTGATCAACTCCTTCGCCGACCCCGCGCACGAGCGGCGAATCGCCGAGATCGCCGCCGAGGTGCTCCCCCATGTACCCGTCTCGCTGTCCTCCGACGTGCTGCCCGAGCTGCGCGAGTACGAGCGCACGGTCACGACGGTCGCCAACGGCTACGTGCAGCCGCAGGTGAGGCGCTACGTCTCCAACCTCACCGAGCAGCTCCGCGACGCCGGCGTACAGGGCGAGCTCGCGATCCTGCGCAGCGACGGCGGGCTGTCGGCGGCCGAGGCCGCCACGACCTCGCCGGTGACGATGCTTCTCTCGGGACCGGCCGGCGGCGTGACCGGCGCGGTGTGGACCGCGGAGCAGTGCGGCTACACCGACCTCATCACCTTCGACATGGGAGGTACGTCGACCGACGTGGCCCTCGTCCAGGGGCTGACACCACGCATCGGTCGCGAGACGCGTGTGGGCGACCTGACCGTCCGGGCCTCGAGCGTCGACGTACGCACCGTCGGCGCCGGCGGCGGCTCGATCGCGCACGTGCCCGAGCTGACCAGGGCCCTGCGGGTCGGCCCGCAGTCGGCCGGCGCGGACCCGGGTCCCGCGGCCTACGGCAAGGGCGGCGAGGAGCCGACCGTGACCGACGCCAACGTGGTGCTCGGCTACCTGCCGTCCGACCTCGCGGGCGGGGAGATCACGCTCGACGTCGCTGCCTCGCGTGCCGCGGTCGGCAAGGTCGCCGAGGCGATGGGGCTCGCCTCACCCGAGGCCGCGGCGCTGGGCATCGTCGACATCGTCAACGAGAACATGCTCGGTGGGCTCCGGCTGGTCTCGGTGCAGCAGGGCTTCGACCCCCGGGACTTCGCCCTGGTGGCCTTCGGCGGCGCCGGGCCGCTGCACGCGAACGCCCTCGGCGTCCTCACGGGCGCCTGGCCCGTGATCGTGCCCCCCTCGCCGGGAGTCCTGTGCGCGCTGGGTGACGCCACCACCAGCCTGCGCGACGAGTCGGCGCGCACGGTCCTCCGGCGCTTCGGCGACCTGGACGGCCGAGAGCTCGCCGACCTCCTCGGAGAGCTGGCCTCCGACGCCGGCGACCGGTTGGCGGAGCAGGGCCTCCCCACGACGGAGCAGACCGTGGGCTACCAGGTCGACGTGCGCTACCACGGTCAAGGCTTCGAGATCCCGGTCGACGTCGACCCTGCGTGGCTCGAGGACCCGACGACCGCCCTGGACCGGCTGTCCGACGGGTTCGACGCCGAGCACGAGCGGCTGTTCTCCTTCCTGCTCTCGGTGGACCACGAGCTGGTCAACGCCCGCGCCACCGTCCGCGGACCGCGACCGGAGGTGGCGGCGGTGCACCTCGAGCCCGGGGACGGACCACCGACCCCGGTCTCCTCGCACGAGATCTACGTCGCGGGCGCGATGACCGAGGCCTCGGTGTACGACCGCGGGACGCTGCTCGCCGGTCAGGTCGTCGAGGGGCCCGCCGTGATCACGGAGATGGACTCCACGACGTTGGTGCTGCCCGGGCACCGCGCCGAGGTCCACGCCTCGGGCAGCCTGCTGATCACCCCCACCGACCACGCCGAGACCGCCACCCGGACCGAGGAGGGCTGACATGGCCGAGATCGTCGAGACCGCGACCACGCCCGTCGAGAAGGCGGACGTCGACCCCGTCACCCTCGACCTGATCGAGAACTCCCTGCGCAACGCCCGCTACGAGATGGACGAGGTGCTCTTCCGCACGGCGCTCTCCCCCGGCATCCGCGAGCAGCACGACGAGTTCCCGCTCATCGCCGACCCGAGCGGCAAGATGGTGGTCGGCCAGTTCGGGCTGTCGATCCCCGACTTCCTCGACGGCTTCGACGGGACCATCGAGGAGGGCGACGTCCTGCTGACGTCGGACCCCTACGCCTGCGGGGCCGCGATCAGCCATGCCAACGACTGGCTGGTCGTCGTACCCATTTTCCACGAGGGCCGCGTCGTCGGATGGGCCTCGATGTTCGGCCACATGTCCGACGTCGGAGGCAAGACGCCGTCGTCGATGCCGACGGACGCCCGCACGATCTACGAGGAGGGCGTCGTGATCCCGCCCTTCAAGCTCTACGCCAAGGGCGTCGTCAACGAGGACGCGCTGCGGATCGTGCTCAACCAGGTGCGGGTGCCCGACTGGAACCGCGCGGACCTCAACGGGCTCGTCGCCGCGTGCCGCACGGCGAGCCGGCGGGTCGTCGAGATGTGCGAGCGCTTCGGCACGGGCGTCTACCTGTCAGCCCTCGACGCCCTGCTCCAACGCAACTACGAGGCCATGAAGGTCCTCCTCGGCATGGTCTTCGACGAGGGTCGGACACTCTCGTTCACCGACTACATCTGCGACGACGGCGTCGGCAACGGCCCGTACGAGCTGAAGCTGTCGCTCACCCGCACGGGCGAGAAGGTGCACCTCGACTTCACCGGGTCCAGCCCCCAGGCGGCCGGCCCGATCAACTACTACATCAACGAGAACCTGACCCGGATGTTCTTCGGGATCTACATGATCACCGTCGCCGACCCGCAGATCCTCTGGAACGACGGCTTCTACCCGCTGGTCGACGTGACCATCCCCGACGGGTCGTACTGGAAGCCCAAGCACCCGGCGGCGCTCTCGGGGCGCAACCACGGCATCGGGCGGGTGTTCGACCTCTTCGGCGGGCTGCTCGGGCAGACCAACCCCGCGCTGCTCAACGCGGCCGGCTTCTCCTCCAGCCCGCACTTCATGTACTCGGGGCACTACTCCGAGGGCGAGCGTGCGGGCGAGTGGTTCCAGCTCTACTCGATCGGCTTCGGAGGCATCCCGGGGCGTCCGCTCGGCGACGGTCCGGACGGTCACTCGCTGTGGCCGAGCTTCGTCAACATCCCGTGCGAGTACCTCGAGTCCTATTACCCCCTGCGGATCGAGAAGTGGGAGACGGTCGCCGACACCGGCGGGGCGGGGCTGCATCGCGGCGGGAACGGCGTCGACGTCGCGTACGTCTTCGAGGAGCCCGGCTTCATCGCCATCCACGACGACCGGTGGCTCACCTACCCCTGGGGGGTCAACGGCGGCACGCCCGGCGCCCGCGGCACCAAGTGGGTCGAACGCGCCGACGGCACCCGCGAGGTGCTGCCGTCCAAGTGCCACGACGTCCCCGTCGCCGTGGGCGACGTACTCCACTTCGTGACCTGGGGTGGCGGAGGGTGGGGAGACCCGCTGCAGCGCGACCCCGGGCTGGTGGCGCTCGAGGTGCGTCGCGGTCTGGTCACCGCCGAGGGGGCGAGGAGGTACGGCGTCGTGGTGGACGCCGACGCGCAGGTCGACGACGACGCCACGACCTCGCTGCGCGAGCGGATGCGCGCCGAGCGGCCCGACGAGCTCCCGGTCTTCGACATGGGTCCCTCCATCGAGGAGCTGCTGGAGAGGTGCGAGGCCGAGACCGGGCTGCCGGCGCCCACGAGGCCGGTGTGGGGGCGTGACGCGGTGTGAGCGGCCCCCACGGAGACGCCTTCTCGGGTCGGGTCGGGTGGGGTGACTCCCCCGCCCTCGTCGTCATCGACCTGTGCCGGGCCTACACCGACCCGGACGGTCCCTTCGCCCTTCCCGGCGCACCCGACTGCGTGCGCTCGGTCGAGAGGCTCGTGACCGGCTTCCGCGCGGCGGGCCAACCCGTCCTGTGGACCGCGGTGCGCTACCGCGACGACCTCGCCGACGGCGGCTGGTTCGTGCGCAAGGTGCCTGCGCTCGCGGCCTTCGCGGAGGGGAGCACCGACGGTTGGGGTGACCTCACCCTGCCCCCCGCTCCGGGGGAGGACGTCGTGGTCAAGCAGCACGCCTCGGGGTTCGCCGGCACCGACCTCCTCGACCGCCTGACGGGGTACGCCGCTGACACGCTCGTCGTCGCCGGCGTGTCGACCTCCGGATGCGTGCGGGCCACCGCCACCGATGCGATCACGCACGGGCTGCGGCCGGTCGTGGTCCACGAGGCATGTGCCGACCGCACCCCGGAGATCCACCGCGCCAACCTCGCGGACCTCGACGCCAAGTACGCCGACGTGATCGGCCTCGACGACGCCCTGGCCGCACTGCACCCTTGACGATTGGCCCCTCGCCACCGCGACCCACCGGCACGAGGAAGCTGCGAGACCCGGACGATGCGCTTGTGGGACGGACACTGGGTCCGGGCCGCGGCATCGTCTTGGCCGCCGGCGAACCTCAGCCGTCCGAGCCTCTGGCGGTGCGCGGCCTTCTCGCAAGGGACACACGGGTCGCGGAGGACCTCCGCGGCATCTCGACAAGGGGCTGACCCTGGTGGGACGCGATAACCGCTCGCGTGGTTCGCACCGGCGGAGAGAGGGTTCGCTTCATGGACGAAGGCTTCTACTCGGACGCACAGCTGTACGACCGGTTGTTCCCGGCAGGCGAGGCGAGCGTCGAGTTCTACAGGTCCGCGGCCGATCGGCAGGGCGGGTCTGGCGGGTCTGTCCTGGAGCTCGGGTGCGGCACCGGACACAAGCTGGTCCCCATCGCCTCGGACGGGCATCCGTGCACGGGCCTGGACCTGTCGTGGGACATGCTCACCGAAGCTCGGCGCAAGGCGGACGAGCGCGAGCTGGCGGTGGAGTGGGTGCACGGCGACATGCGTGACGTCGACCTCGGCCGCACGTTCGACCTCGTGTTGATCGCAGGCAACTCGTTGCTCCACCTGCAGGAGGCTGACGACCTGTTGAGGTGCGTGCGATCCGTGCGAGCGCACCTGGCACCGGGCGGGCGGTGCGTCTTCGACGTCTTCAACCCGAGCGTGCGTCTGCTTGCCGCCGCCGACGGTGTTCGACGCACCCGAGACGGGTTGTCGTTCGTGGATCCCGTCCGTGGCGACGTGCGGGTCGACGTCGCCGAGACCTACGACGCCGCCGCACAGGTGACGCGTGCGACATGGTACTTCTCGGCCGAGCGGGACCCCGACTTCCTCCTCGCCCCGCTCGAGCTCCGGAGCATCTTCCCCCAGGAGCTGCCGCTGCTGCTCTCCCTGGGTGGGCTTCGGCTGGTCGAGCGCTTCGGCGACTGGTCGGGTCGACCCTTCACCGAGGACGCGGCGATCCAGCTCTGCGTCTGCGAGGCGGACTGAGGCGAGCGCAAGGACCTTCGTCGTGACCGCTGCGTCGGCTATCGACCGAGCCCGGAGATCCTGAGCACCGTGCCAGTGAGGTGACCACGAACGCCGTGCCTCCGATCAGCTCGAAGGTCGCCGGGCGGTCGGGCCCGGTGACGATGCTGCGGAACTCGCCGTGACGGTCGACCATCTGGACGCCCCTGACGCCGTCACCGAGGTGTTCAGGACAACCACGCTTTCGCAGGTCCACGGAGGACTACTGGACTAGTGCGCCCGGTGTCAGTCGCGCTGCTGTGCAGACGGGCTCTCCGGTGCCAGGAGCGAGGCCGGGAAGCCGGGGGCCCGGAGTCGTTCGTCGAGCGCGTCCTCGAGCAGCTTGACCACCATCGGGGACCAGGCCGAGCCACCGTAGGTGGTGCGGGCCTGCTCGAACAGCGCCGCGACAGCCGGCTCCAGGACGAGCGGCACGCCGAGGTCCTGCCCCAGCCGGGTTGCGAAGTCGAGGTCCTTGCAGGCCAGGTCCATGGTGAAGCCGATGTCGTAGCTGCCGTTGAGGATGACCTGGCTCTCGGTCTCGTGCACGAAGCTGTTGCCGGAGCTGGCCTTGATGACGTCGAACGCCACGCCCAGGTCCACCCCTCCTCGCTTGGCGAGCATCAGCGCCTCACCGACCGCGACGAGGTGGGTGAAGGCCAGCATGTTGGTGATGACCTTGATGACGGCGGCCTTGCCGAGCGGTCCGACGTAGATGGTCTCGTCGCCGACCGCGTCGAACAGGGCGCGATGGGCCTCGAAGGTCTCGTGCTCGCCGCCGACCAGCACGGTGATCTCACCCGTGGCCGCCTTGTGCACCCCGCCGGTGACAGGGGCCTCGAGGCAGCTCACACCCGAGGACGCGGCGAGCCGGGCGAGCCTGGTGAGCGACTCGGCGTCGTTCGTGCTCATGTCGATCCACGTGCTCCCCGGCTCGAGGGCGGCCAAGGCCCCTGCCGGCCCGGTCATCACGGCCTCGACGGCGGCGGGCGAGGGAAGGCAGGTGATGAGCACATCGACCTGTCGGGCGACCAGCGCCGGGGACGCGGCCCAGGTGCAGCCGGCGGCCACCAGACCCGCCGCTCGATCCTGGTCGAGGTCGTGGACCGTCAGCGGGAGCTCCGCCCGATGAAGGCTCTCGGCGAGGTGCCGGCCCAGGTGTCCCAGCCCGACGAATCCGATGGTGGAGGTCATGTGCGCACTGTTCCGCCCTCGTGACGTCTCGGTTCGGCGAGCACCCGGCGCACCATCGGCTCGAAGAAGCTCAGGGGCTCCCACTGGTAGTCGGGGTCGAAGGAGACCTGGTCGTAGTCCGCGCAGAAGGTGACGGTGTCCTGGAAGTACGGGTGGTCGCGCCAGCGTTCGCGTACGTCGGGATCCTCGCCGATGTGCTGGAAGTAGTAGACGCCCTGGAAGGCCCCGTGGTGCTTGATGACCCAGTAGTTGCGCTCGCTGACGTAGGGCCGCAGCATCGCGGCCGCGACGTCCGAGTGGTTGGCCGGGGCGAGGTAGTCGCCGATGTCGTGCAGCAGCGCACACACCACCGTCTCCTCGTCCTCGCCCGCGCGGTGGGCCCGGGTGGCGGCCTGGAGCGAGTGCTCGAGGCGGGTCACCTGGTAGCCGCTGTGCTCGTCGTCCATGGTCGTCAGCCACCCGAGCACGCGGTCGGGGAAGCCGCGCAGCTGCACGCGTTCGAGCTCGCCGAGGAGCTGGTAGTCCTCGGCGGTTCCGTCTGCCATCTGCGTGAACCCGACGTGAGGCGAAGCGGCCGTCACGATGCGTCCTCGGGACCGGGCGGGATGTGCGTGCCCCGCAGCACCCGCCGACGGGCCATGAGGTCGTCGTACTCCAGATAGACGTCCTGCAGATGACGGTTCCCGCTGGCTGGCTCGAAGGCGCGTCGTCCGTGCAGGACGCGGTGCCCGTGGACCGTGAGCAGGTCACCGCTCTCGGCCCTGAACTCCTGGGTGTACTCGCCACCGGCGACCATCGCACCGAGGGTCCGGTAGGCGTCGTAGAAGGCGGCGACGTCGTCGTAGGGCGCGGCGACGGGCAACGCGAGCTGGTTCGAGTACCGGAATGTGGCGACCTCACCGGTCGGGTCGAGCTGGACCAGCGGGGCGGTGGCCCGGGTGTCCTCGTCAGCGCTGAAGAGCTGGAAGCCGACCGGCACCCGGCAGAGCACCTCGAACGCCCTGGGGTCGTTGCTGCGCAGGTCCGCCAGGATCGACCACCCGTCCGTGACGGTGCTCTCGCCTCCCGATGCGTCGTTGACCAGGAAGTGGAGGAGCTGGATGCTCGGCGGCCAGTGGTAGCTGGGCAGGTCCGTGTGCGGTCCCAGCTCGAGTGCCGTGTGCGCGACGTTGTAGCCGCTGGCGTCGTGCCGGACGTTGTGGACCCGCTCGAAGGCCGTCTCCCGCACGTGAGCGCCGATCGCCGTGCTGAACCGCTCGACCTCGTGCGACACGCAGGGAGTGCCGCGTACGACGACGGCGCCCACGTCGTGGATCGCGTCGAGATAGGCCAGCTGTCCGCTGCCGGACCCGACGACCTGCTCGTGGTCGAGGACCGGGATCGGCTCGCTGCGTGCCGTCCACAGTCGGCGTGAGCCCTCCGACCGGGCGGGTCCCGGACGTGAGTAGTCGTGCCGGAGCAGCCAGTCCTCCCGGTAGCGGGACCGGTGACCGCCGGGCCAGGTGATGTCCAGGGACCGGCTCTCCGTGTCGAACCCGGCCTCGGCCGGCCGGAGGTCGCGGGGGATGTCGGCGGTGACGAGGCGACGCTCGCCGGACTGCGTCACGCGGCACTGGGAGCACCCGCAGTTGTCCCGCAGCCAGACGTAGTGGAAGCGCAGGCAGGCTCCGGTCAGGGTCAGCTGCAGGTGGTCGTCGGCCCGGTGCAGGATGTCCTGCGCGGCGGCGGGAGGGGAGGAAGGCATGCGCTGGTCCTCGATGGGTGGCGTACGACGGCGTCAGGACGTCACCAGTGTGGTGGGGCCACCGAGGCGCTGACAAACAATGTTTCGAGCGGGCGAGGCATCGGTATTGTGTGGCTCGATGACCAGGAGGGGTCTGTGGCGCCGTCGATACCACCGTTGCTCGGTCTCCACGCCTACGAGGCCGCCGCCAGGCACGGGAGCTTCATGGCGGCTGCCACGGAGCTGCACCTGTCACCCGCGACCATCAGCCAGCGGGTGCGCACGCTCGAGGCACACCTCGGTGTCCGGCTCTTCGAGCGACTCCCCAAGAGCGTGCGGCTGACGGAGATGGGCCGCGCCTACCTTCCCGCGGTCCGTGACGTCTTCGAGGACCTGTCCGCCGCGACCAGCGGGCTGTTCGGCGGGCCCGGACGTGGGCAGCTGACCGTGCGGGTGCAGGTCTCGTACGCCGCGACGTGGTTGGCGCCGCGACTGCCGGACTTCTCGCGCACCCACCCCTGGGTCGACCTCCGGCTGGTCAGCACCGTGTGGGCGGACGCGTTGCCGCCCGACGAGGTGGACCTCGACATCCGGCAGGGGAACGGCACCTGGCCGGGATACCGGTCCACGAAGCTGCACGACGACGTCGCGGTCGTGCTGTGCGGCACCGGGTTCAGGGAGCGTCACGGACCCTTCGCGGACATCTCCGACCTGCTCGGCTGGCCGCGCGTGCAGGTTCTCGGGTTCGACGACCTCTGGCAGCGGCTGGGGGGATCCGGCGGAGAACTCGCAGGCGACAGCACGGACGGGAGGGAGCGAGGCGACGTCACCGTCGACACCTCGGTGACCGCCATGTCCATCGTCGAGCAGAACCAGAGCTGGACGATCGTTCCCGAACGGTTCGCCCGTGCCGCCGTGCGGGACGGGAACCTCGCGGTCGCCCTGCCCCACGGGGTCGCCATGCGCCAGGGCCACTACCTGCTCCGGCCCGACACCGCACAGCCGCTGACCGGCAGCGCGACGGCGTTCACCCAGTGGCTGCGAGCCCAGGACGCGATCGACCGGCCGCTGGTGACGGTGCCGTAGTCGGGCCTCGACGGGGTGCGGTGCCCGTCAGCGTGCGGAGGGAGCGTCGATGAGCTCTCGAGCCAGGGCGAGCGCGTCAGCTCCGGGGCCGTCGGGTCCCAGGTGTGCCGAGCTGAGGTAGGCGCCGTCGATGAGAACCGCGAGCCGGCGCGCGACCCGCGTGGCGTGGTCGGGATCGTCCGGGTTGGCCCCCCTCGCCAGGTTCTCCAGGCGCGCCAGCAACGACTGCCGGTACCGACGTGCCACCTGACGTGCGGGGTGATCGCGATCGTCGTACTCGGCTGCGGCGTTGCCGAAAGGACAGCCGCGGAATCCCGGACGCCTCAGGTCGCGCTCGATCGCGTCGATGATCGAGTGCAGCGACGCGCGCGGGTCCGCAGCGCGTTCGGTGTCGCGGTCCATGTGCCCCAAGATCTCCCGCGCCAGACGCTCGAGGTAGGCCCCGACCAGCTCGTCCTTGGTGGCGAACACCCTGTAGACGCTCATCTTCGACAGTCCCGACTCGGCGATCAGCCGGTCCATCCCCACGGCATGGACACCGTGAGTGGTGAAGAGGCGGGTCGCGGTGTCCAGGACGATGCGCCGACGCTCCTCGGCCGAGAGGCGCGTGGCGCGTGATGGGCCTTGCCTGGTCGAGCTCATGGGGGTTAGCGTACCCGTGAGTTGAGACGGATCCGTCTCGAAGATCGGGAGGGTGTGATGGATCGTTCCCGGGCTCTGGTGACCGGCGCATCTCGTGGCATCGGAGCGGAGGTCGCGCGCCGCCTGGCCGAGCGGGACTACCGGGTCGTGGTGACCGCCCGCGCGCGTGACGTCGCCCAGCGCGTCGTCGACGGTCTCCCCGGCGACGGGCACCTCGCGCTGGCTCTCGACGTGACCTCGCCGGAGTCGGTGCGCACCGCCTTCGCCGACCTCGATCGCGAGGGACTCGACGTGCTGGTCAACAACGCTGCTGCCTACGTCGACTGGGACGAGCGCGGCCTGTCGGCCGACCTCGACGCGGCCCGGTCGGTGATGGAGACCAACCTCTACGGGCCCTGGCTCGTTGCCCAGGCCGCGGTGCCGCTCCTGCGGGCCAGCCCCCGGCCACGGCTGGTCAACGTCGCCAGTGGGGGCGGCTCCCACGGCGACGACGCCTTCGGACTGGCCCGACGCGGCGGCGCGGCCGCGAGCTACGGCATCAGCAAGGCGGCACTGCTCGCCCTCACCAGCACGCTGGCGGCCGAGCTCGACGCCACCTCGATCCTGGTCAATGCGGTGTGTCCCGGGCTGACCGCCACCTTCGACGGCGCCGAGCAGATGGGCGCCCGCCCGGTCGGGGCCGGCGCCGACAGTGTCGTGTGGGCGGTGCTGCTCCCCGACGACGGCCCCAGCGGCGGCTTCTTCCGCGACGGCGAACCGCTGCCCTGGTAGCCCTGGACCGGGAATGTCACGGGAGTTCTCGCGATGAGTTCCGGCCGCGCCGCCGGTATGTACCCGTGAGCTCGCCGGACGACGGTGACCAGGACGAAGGAGACGCATGTCGGACATCCGCACTACGGACGAGGCCGCCATCCGTGCGGTGCTGGACGACTCCTACCGGGCGTGGGCCGCCGGTGACGCCGACGGTATGGTCACCGCGTACACCGACGACGCGTCCGCGATCATGCCTGGGTCGCTGCGCGACGGCCGCGAGACGATCCGAGGCAGCATGGCCGCGGCGTTCGCCGGACCGCTCAAGGGCACGACGACGGTCGACAAGCAGCTGAGCGTCCGCTTCCTCGGCACCGATGTCGCGATCGTGCTGAGTGAGTCCGGGATCCTCTTCCCAGGGCAGTCCGAGGTTCCCGAGGCGGACAGGGTGAACGCGACGTGGGTGCTGGAGAAGCGGGGTGGCAGCTGGTTGATCGCGGCCTACCACAACAGCCCGGTCCAGGCGTGACGGAGACGACCGCGGATTTCGACGTCCGGCTTGCGCCGTACCGGTCCGAGCTGCTGGCCTACTGCTACCGCATGATGGGCACGGCGCACGATGCCGAGGACCTGGTGCAGGACACCTACCTGCGGGCGTGGCGGGCGCGCCGGCAGTACGACGCCACACGCGCGTCCCTGCGGACCTGGCTCTACCGGATCGCGACCAACGCGTGTCTGACCGCACTCGCCGACCGGGGTCGCCGTCCACTGCCCTCCGGCATCGTCGGACCGAGGGAACCGCGTGCACCGTTCGCTCTCGATGCCGAGCTCACCTGGCTCCAGCCCCTCCCCGACGCGATGATCGCGAGCGACGACCCGGCCGCCACCGCGATCGAGCGCAGCAGTCTGCGGCTGGCGTTCGTCGCGGCGCTGCAGCATCTCTCCGCACGTCAGCGTGGCGCGCTGGTCCTGCGTGAGGTGCTCGGCTTCTCGGCGGCCGAGTCGGCCGAGATCCTGGGCGTCAGCGTGGCCGCGGTGAACAGCTCTCTGCAGCGGGCGCGCGTCCGGATGAGGGACGTCGGCCGCCGACCGGAGCGACTCGACGAGCCGGCGGAACGGGAGCGGCGCGCATGGGTCGACCGATACATGATCGCCTTCGAGCGTGCCGACGTCGAAGCGCTCAAGCGCCTGCTCGCTGCGGACGTGGTGATGGAGATGCCGCCGGTGCTGAACTGGTTCGTCGGAACCGACAACTACGCGGCTCTTCATGGAGTGGGTGTTCGAGGCGAACGGCACCGACTGGCGTCTCGTGCCCGTCGACGCGAACGGGCAACCCGGGTTCGCTGCCTACAACCGCGTCGGCGAGGAGTACCGGCTGCACACCGTGCAGGTCTTCGCCGTCACCGCAGACGGGATCAGCCACAACTCGGTCTTCCAGGATGACGACGTCTTCGAGTCGTTCGGACTCGCCCGGATCCTCGAGGTCAGCGATCGACCGAGCGGCTCGACAGGGCATCGCGCAGAGCGGCACGCGAGGTGACGCCGAGCTTCGGGAACAGCTGGTAGAGATGGGTGCCGACCGTGCGTGGTGACAGGTAGAGACGTTCGCCGATCTGCTTGTTGGTCAGGCCCTCGGCCGCGAGCCGGGCGATCTCGAGCTGCTGCGGGGTGAGGCCGTCGAGGGTGGCGGCGGTCGGGGTGGCGGCCCTGTCGCCGCTGGCGCGGAGCTCGAGGGCGGTGTGCTCGGCCCAGGGGCGAGCGCCGAGGCGCTCGAAGGTGGCTGCGGCGGAGCGGAGCTGGTGGCGGGCGTCGGCGATGGCCTTGCCGCGGCGGAGGCGCTCGCCGTACGCGAGCTGGAGGCGGGCCTGGTGGAAGGGCCAGCGGTCCACGCCCTCCTGACCCAACGCCGTGTCGAACGCGGCACGCACCTCGTCCTCGGTGGCGACCAGGGCGGCGGCGCCGGCGACGACGAGGGCGAGGCGGGGGGACAGGTCGGCCACGCCTGAGGCCCGGAGGTGTGCTGCATGGGCGGCGGCCTCGTCGAGACGGCCCGCGCGGACGGCGGCCTCGACGAGGTCGAGAGCCACCCAGAGAGCCTGGGGTGCGTGCGGCGGCACGGTCTCGGTTGTGCACACGTCGAGGGCACGGAGGTAGGCCGCGTCGTGGTCGCCGGCGCCGAGGTCGGCGAGGGCCTCGGCGTGGGCGGCGAGCTGGACGACGTACCCGATCCGGCTCGGCGCCGCCCACTCGATCATCGCGTCGGTGAGCTCCCTGGTCCGGGCGCGGTCACCGCGGCCGGCAGCGACGAGAGCCTCGGCGTAGTCGACGATGCCGCCGAGGAGTCGGTAGCCGTGGCGGTCGGCCAGCGCACGACCTTCGGTCGCGACGCTGACGGCGCCGTTCCAGTCGCCGGCGTGGTAGGCGTCGCAGGCGAGGAACGTGATCGCCTCGAGCGCCGAGGTCACGGCGCCGCCGGCGCGCCCGTCCTCGACCAGGCGCCACAGGGCCGCGCGGCAGCCGGCCGTCCGGTCGACGTACGTCGCCGCCATGCCGAGGCGGGCGATCCGAGCGGGGTCGGAGTCCTCACCGATGCGTGCCACCGCTGCGTCGAGCCGCTCCAGCACGGGCCGGGCGCCCGCGACGGGCTCGACGAACGCGCCGGCGAGCAGGGCGAGGGTCTCCGGCGGAGCCGGCCGGAGGCGGTCGACCGCGGCGAAGAACGGCGCGGACAGCCCCCGGCGCGCGCCGAAGAAGGCGGCGGACCCGAGCACGAAGAGGGCCTCGGTGAGCGCGGGGTCGCTCGCGTCGGTCGGCTTCGGGGCGAGCGACAGCGCCTCCACGAGGAGCCGGTGGACGGAGTCGAGGTCGCCGCCGGTCTGCAGGAGGTACGCCGCGCGCGGGACCACCGCCTCCAGCGTGCGGCCGGGTCCGGCCGGTGCCGCGGAGAGGTCGCCGGTGACGTCGATGCCGAGGAAGGCGGCGCTGCGCGTGCGTCGCTCCTGGTCGTCGACCGACTCGCTGAGCGAGGCCGCGCGCAGCAGCAGGCGTACGGCGCCGACCGGGTCGCCCCGGTCGCGGGACCGTTGCGCCGCGCCCTCGAGCAGCGCTGCGACCTCGTCGTCCGGTCCCCCCGCGGCCTCGGCGAGGTGCCAGGCACGC
The DNA here is from genome assembly GCA_963781745.1 of uncultured Actinomycetota bacterium. Lineage (GTDB taxonomy): Bacteria > Actinomycetota > Actinomycetes > Propionibacteriales > Nocardioidaceae > Nocardioides_B. The sequence goes on from CAWAHH010000008.1 coordinate 45,089, forward strand.
CGCTCGGAGTGCTCCGGGCTTCGCGCTGCCAGCGTCCGGTGGGCCTCCCGGCGTTGCGCGTGCACCGAGGCGTCGACGACGGCCGCCCGCGCCAGAGGGTGCCGGAACACGACGCCTCCGGAGGTGACGCGGACGATGCCGGCGCTCTCCGCGGCGTCCAGGCCCGTCAGCCCGGCGACGGTCTCACCCGAGAGGGCGGCCAGGAGCAGCTGCTCGCGGGTGGCGTCGGGCAGCGTGCCGATGCGCCGAGCGAAGTGGCCCTTCAACCGCCGCCCGACCGGCGTCGACAGCGCGGCACCGGGGTCCGTGAGCCCGCGCGGCAGCTCGACGAGGGCGAGCGGGTTGCCCTCGGCCTCGCGCAGCAGCCGGACCCGGTCGCGCTCGGCCAGATCAGGGAAGCGCGTGGCGAGCAGGTCCGCTGCGGTCGGGTCAGCCAGTCCCTCGACGGTGAGCTCGTCGAAGCCGCTCGCCTCGACCGGACTCTGCTCGCCGGTGCGCACTCCCCCGAGAAGCCCGACGCGCGACCCACCGAGACGTCGGCCGACCACGCCGAGCAGTGCGGCGCTCGCGGGGTCGAGCCACTGCAGGTCGTCGACGACCAGAAGGACCGGCGAGGCCGCGGACGCACGCCGCAGCAGCGAGGTGACCGCGCTCGCGAGCGCCAGCCGGTCGGGGACGTCACCCTCCTCGAGGCCGAGCGCGACGCCGAGCGCCGTGGCTTGCGGGACCGGCAGATCGCCGAAGCCGTCCAGGAGCGGCTGGACGACCTGGTGGAGGCCGGCGAAGCCGACATCGGCCTCGAACTCGACACCGGCGCCGCGCACCACGGTCGTGCCGCTGCTCGTAGCCATGGCCACGGCCGCGTCGAGCAGGGAGGTCTTGCCCACCCCGGCGTCTCCGGTCACCAGGAGCGCGCCGCCGTCGGTCGCGGCATCGGCGAGGAACGTCCGCAGCCGCGCGAGCTCGCGGTCCCGGCCGACGAGCCGTGAGGTGTCGGTCGCCATGACGACAGACGATAGCGCCGACGAGGCCCCCGGCTCGACGAGCCGGGGGCCTCCGTACGAGGGGGCGTCCGATCACTGCGGGTGGCGGCTGAACCGTGCGACCCGGCCGTAGAGGGACGTGACGACGAGCCCGAGCAGCATGCCCAGGACGCCGCCCAGGACCACGGCGATCCAGGCGCTGCCGAGCCCGGCGCCGGGGTTCGCGTCGTAGTAGAGGATCGAGCGGGTGCCGGCGACGACGTGGTGGAACGGCGCGATCGCCGAGAAGCGCTCGAAGAACAGCGGGGCCGCCTCGAGCGGCACGGTGCCGCCCGAGGAGACCATCGACAGCGCCACGAAGAACAGGGTGTTGACGAGGGAGCCGATCCCGGCGCCGAACACCGCGAGGACCGCGAGTGCGCTGGTGCCGATCGCGGCGATCGCGGCGGTCGAGAAGGCCCAGAGAGCGACCGGTGAGGAGGACGAGACCCCGACCAGCCCTGCGACGAGCTGGACCACGAGGGCGGCGAGCGGCGCCGCGGCGACGAGGACGGCGACCTTGGCGAGGTACGTCGCGCGCCGGGACACGGCGGTGTACTTCGCGCGGGCGACCAGCGGGCCGAGCTCGCTCGGCAGGAACCCGAGGGCGGAGTCGACGAGCGGGCCGACGAGCGAGGCTCCGATGAATCCGAGCAGCACCAGGATCAGTGCGTAGTAGAAGGCGCTCGTGCCCAGGCCCGAGTCCTCGGGGAGGGAGACGTAGGGACCGGTGGTGATCTCGAAGCCGCCCGCTCGGGCGGCCACGGCGTGCAGGAGCGGGGTCACGTTCCCGTACAGCAGCGCCGTGTTGATGCCGCCGCGGCCGGCGTTCGCGAGGACCGAGACCGGCTCGGAGAGGTCGGCGGGCACGACCACGGCGCCGGCGACCTCGTCGTCGTGCATCGCGTCGTCGAGCTCGGCGTCGGTCATCCGGTGGAATGCCAGCTCGTCGTCGGCGGCGGCCGCGACGGCGTCGGCGACGACCGCGCCCGTGGTCGGGTCCTCGACCACCAGGGCCACCGGGAGGCCGGACAGGTGACCCTGCGGGTCGGAGGTGCTCGCGAGGTAGATCGCGGGCAGCGCGACGGCGAGGCCGATGATGAGCAGGACAGGCGTCAGCCAGGTGTGCCGGGCGGTGAGGGTGCGGTTGATGGTCCGGTTGATCGTCATGGTCGGGCTCCTCGGTTCGGGGCTGTTCGGGGTGGTGGTTCCACCCTCGTTCCGGAGAGCACGTGGTGACTTGAGCCAGACGACTCGACGTGGCTGGGCCGCCATACGTCACGTGACGTAGTCGACGCACGTACGCCGAGACCCCCGGCTCGGGCGAGCCGGGGGTCTGGGGTACTGGGTCATCGCACCGAGCGGACCGCCTGCTCGATGAGGGCGAGCGTCTCGGCCGGGTGGGACTGCATCGCCACGTGGGACGACGCGACCGTGGTCACCACGGAGCCCGCGCGTCGGGACATGAACGCCTGCGCGGCCGGCGGGATGGTCTTGTCCTCGGTGGCGATCAGGTACCACGACGGGATCGTCCGCCACGCCGGCTCGGCCGAGGGCTCGGTGAAGGAGGCCAGCGAGAACGGGCGCTGCGTTGCCTGCATGAGGCTCGCCCGGCGCGGGCTGAGGTCGCCGGCGAACGCCTCGCGGAAGACCTCCTTCTTCAGGTAGAGGTCCACGCCGTGGTCGCCGTTCCCGAGCGGGTACGGGCGGGCGTCCAGGTTGGCCTCGGTCGCGAGGCTGCCCGGGAACTGCCCGACGAGCTGCGCCACGGGCTCGCCGGCGTCCGGCGCGAACGCCGCGACGTAGACGAGCGCCTTGACGTTCGCCAGGCCCGTGGCGGCGTTCGTGATCACCGCGCCGCCGTAGGAGTGGCCGACCAGGACCACCGGACCCGGGATGGTCTCGAGGAAGGAGCGGAGGTACGCCGCGTCGCTGGCCAGGCCACGGAGCGGGGTCGCCGGCGCGATGACGGGGTAGCCCTGACGGGTGAGCGTCCCGACCTCGGCGTTCCAGCCGGAGGCGTCGGCCCAGGCGCCGTGCACCAGGACGATGGTGGGCTTGGTGGCGGCGGGCGCCGCGACCGTGGGACGGCCCGAGGCAGGAGCGGCGGTGGATGCCGAGCCCGACAGCTGCAGCGGAGCGACGAGCAGGGCGGTGGTCGCGACGACGAGGGCGGCGGTGCGACGGATGGCGGTCTTCATGGTGGTTCCTTCTCTCTGGGCGGTGGTGCGTCGGTTGGTGGTGGGGTCGGCGCTCAGGCGCCGGTGCTGCGGGTTGCCTCGACGGCCTGCCGGATGACGCCGGCGACGGCCTCGGGCTGCGAGACGTAGACCGAGTGGCTGGCGGCGACCGTGGTGACGGCGGCGCCGGCGCGGGCGGCCATGCCCTGCTGGGCGGCAGGCGGGATCATCCGGTCCTCGCTCGCTGCGACGTACCAGCTGCGCGTCGTGCGCCAGGCCGGCTCGCTGACCGGGGTGCCGACGGCGGCGGCGCCCCACGCGGCCTGCGAGTGGGCCATGAAGGCGGCGTCCTCGGCCGGGAGATCGGCCGCGAAGGCCGCGTGGAACCTCTCGACGTCGAGGACGAGCGACCCGTCCTTGCGGGGCACGATCGGCGGGACCGGCGCGTCGGGGTCGGGCTCGGCGATCATCGAGGCAACGGACTCGCCGCCGTCCGGCGCGAACGCCGCGACGTACACCAGGCCGCGCACCTGCGGGTGCGTCCCAGCCTCGGTGATGACCACGCCGCCGTACGAGTGGCCGACCAGGACGACCGGGCCCTCCTGGGCCTCGACGACCTGCTGGACCTCCGCCACGTCGTCGGTGAGCGACCGGGTCGAGTGCTGCGTGACGACGACGTCGAGACCCTCCTGGGCCAGGAGGTCGTGGACCGGCTTCCAGCCGGACCCGTCGACGAACGCGCCGTGGACGAGGACGACGGTCGGGGTGGTGTGGCTGTTCATGGGTGACTCCTTCGTTGGGTGGTGGGGTGTCGATCTGCTGACACCACGAGGTTCGCCCTCGCGGGCACCTCGTCGCTTGAGCCGTGCGACTGGCTCCAGGACGCAGGTCATCCGTCATCCGACGTAGGTGCCGTGGCGCCGCGGAGGGTCCGGGACGTGCCACTGGCCCGCCCGAGCAGCTGGGGCGGGCCAGGGGCGGCGCGGGTCAGTCGGCGGGGTGCCGTCGGACGGTCAGCGCGAAGAGCAGCAGCCCTGATCCGGTCAGCACCACACCGGCGTACGCCGTCGAGAGCGCGCCCCAGCCCGCGTCGATGAGCATCGCGCCACCGACGGCGCCCAGCGCGTTCGCCAGGTTGAGCGAGGCCAGGTTGAGCGCACCCATGAGCGTCGGCGACTCCGGCGCGTAGCGGGTGAGCACCACCTGGATCGTCGGGATCGCCATCATCATCGTCGCGCCGACCCCGAACAGGGCGGGCAGCAGCACGACCAGGTGCTCACCGGCGACGCCGATGACGACCAGGACGCCGAGCACGGCCACGTAGCCGACCACCAGGCCCCGGTGGGGGTAGGTGTCGGCCAGCCGGCCGCCAACCCAGTTGCCGACGGCCATGCCGGTGCCGAAGACGGCCAGGGCGACAGGGATCAGCGACGCGTCGGCACGGGCAGCGTCGGTGACGTAGGGGCCGATGAACGTGTACACGGCGAAGATGCTCGAGATGCCGAGCGCCGCCACGGCCATCGTCGCCCAGACCATCGGGCGTCGGAGCGCGCCGAGCTCGCGTCGGATCGAGCCGCCGTCGAGCGCCGAGGTGCGTGGCACCCACGCGAGGATCGCGGCGCCGGCGCCCGTGCCGATCACCGCCACGACCACGTACGTCGCCTGCCAACCGGCATGCTGCCCGATGAAGGTCCCGAGCGGCGAGCCGATGATGGTCGCGACCGTCAGGCCGGCCATCACCGTGGCGAACGCCTTGCCGGCACGTCCGGGACCGTAGGCGTGCGCAGCCACCACCGCCCCGGCGCCGAAGTACGCGCCCTGGACGGTGCCGGTGACGAACCTCGCCGCCGTGAGCGCCCCGAGGTCGGCGGCCGCTGCCGACGCGAGGTTGCCGACCACGAAGAGCGCCACCAGGGCGAGCAGCAGCGTTCGGCGGTTGAGGCGGGCGGCGACGACGGTGAGGATGGGCGAGCCGACGACGACGCCCAGCGCGTACGCCGTCACGGCGTGCGTCGCGTCGGGGACGCCGACGCCGAAGTCCTGGGCGAACAGCTGGATGAGGCCGTTGCTGCCGAACTCGCCGGTGCCGATCGCGAAGGTGCCGAGGGCGAGGGAGAGCAGGACCAGGCCGGTGCGCCCGGCCTGACGTCGATGGCCGGGCGGCGTGACGGACGGGCGGGTGAGGTCGATGGTGGTCATGAGGTGCTCCTGTGTGCGGGGATGTGACGTCTCCACCGTGTGGGCGCGCACCTCGGCCGCGCTTGAGTCGGCTGGCTGGACGAACGGCACCCTCCATCCGTCATCCGACGTGCATCACCGTCGTCGACCCGTTGCCCAGAGCCGTGGAGTCGCAGATCACAGCGGGTCACCCGAGACTTCTCGTGGCGAAGGGGCACCGGAGTCCATGACCGACGACAGAGCAGGACAGGCCCGCGAGGGACTCAAGGACAGCATCGCCGGCAAGGCCAAGGAAGTGGTCGGCGCCGTGCGGGGCAAGGCGGACCTCGTGGAGGAGGGCCAGCTCCAGCAGGCCGAGGCCGCACACCGCAAGGCGGCCGTCGCCGACGACGCGGTCGCCGAGGCCAAGCGCCAGGAGGCCGCCAGCGAGCTGAGCGAGGCCGAGCGCGAGGCCGCCGAGGAGAAGGCCGCCGTGCGCGCCCGGGCGGATCGCGAGCAGTCCGAGGTCGAGCGGGAGAAGCAGGCGGAGCACCAGCGCGTCGCCCAGGACGCCGCGAAGCAGGAGGCGGCGGACCGCGAGTCCGCCGAGAGGAAGGCCGAGGCGCTGGCCGAGTCCAGGCTCCGCGAAGCCGAGGATCTCACCACCGAGGCGGACACCGCCGAGAAGAAGGCGAACGACCAACGGCTGCGCCTCCAGCGTGAGGCCGCCGCCGCCGACCGACAGGCCGCGCAGCTGCGCGCCGAGACCACCGAGTAGAGGCCCACCATGACCATCATCAGCACCCTGATCGCCGTCCCCTACGAGCTCGCCCGTCTGCCCCTCGTGGCCCTCGACTCGGGGGTGTCGTCCCGCCTCGAGGAGACCGCGGCGTCCCGTGTGGCCCTGGACCGGGTCATCGGCTCGGCCGACCGGCTGGCCGGCACCCTGCTGGGCAACCCCGGCATCGCCGAGCGCGGCGTCGTACGCCTGGAGCGCTCCGAGAAGCTGCTCACCGCGGAGCGGCTCGAGCAGGAGGCCGCAACCCGACGCGAGCAGGCCGCACGCACCGCCGCATCCGGTCAGCGCGTCGCGGCCCGCAAGCGCGCACAGGCGCAGGACCACGCCGTCTCCGGTCTCGACGAGGCCGACGCCGCCGAGGCCCGTGGCAAGGCCGAGGCAACGAAGAAGGCCGCGCGCACGTCCGCCGCCGACAAGGCCGCCGCCGACAAGCGCGCCGCCGGCCGGAAGGCTGCGGCCACGCAGCGTCGCAAGCGCACCGAGTCCGCGACCGACGCGCGACGCGACACCGTCCGGCGCAAGACCAAGGACGAGCTCGACAGCGCCAGGAAGACCAAGCGGGCCGCCGCCGAGGCGGTCGCTGACGCCGAGCGTCTCAGCAAGCTCACCGAGGCCAAGAAGAACGAGCGCACGCAGGGCTGATGGGCCGGCTCCCACGTCTCGGCCGGATCGCCCTGGCAGCCACCGGCGTGACCTCGCGCGTGCGGGACCACGCCGACGTGACCCCGGTCGAGCGTCCCTCCGGGCCGCCGGCCACCGCGACCGCCCTGGCCGAGCTCGGGTCGGTCCTGGTGGCCGCGCGGCTCGTCGGCGCGGCGCCGAGGCTGTACGGCGCGCCGCGCGGCGACGGCCACGTCGTGGTGGACGTTCCCGGCTGGAAGGCGCCTGAGCTGACCGGGGCTCCCCTGCGCGCGTACCTGCGCCGCCTCGGCTACGACGCCCGCGCCTGGGGTTTCGGGACGAACACCGGCGACCCCGGCCGCGACGCGGACCGGCTCACCCGTCGTGTGCGGGACCTCGCCGAGACCTCGGGCGCGCCGGTGTCGCTGGTGGGCTGGAGCCTCGGCGGCGTCATCGCCCGGGAGGTCGCCCGCCGGGAGCCGGACGCCGTACGCCGGGTCGTCACCTACGGGACGCCGGTGGTCGGTGGCGCGCGCTTCACCGCGGTCGCGCGCGCCTACGCGGACGACGACAGCGTGGACGACATGCTCGAGCGCCTCGACGCCGTGTCGCCCATCCGGGTCCCGCTGACGGTCGTCTTCTCGCGTCGTGACGGCGTCGTCGCCTGGCAGGCCTGCATCGACCGGTCCTCGCCGCGCGTCGAGCACGTCGAGGTCGGCTCGACGCACCTCGGGATGGGCGTCGACCCGGACGTCTGGGAGGTCGTTGCCGACCGGCTGGCCCGTCACCGCGGGGCCTAGAGCGTCCACGACTGAACGACGGCGGAAAGAACTGCTCACCGAGGCTGTTTACGACGTAAGCCTTCGGGCACGTGGCCGTGACCCAGCCAGATCCCACCCAGATGACGCACGTGCCCTCGGGCCCCACAGGACGGATCTTCATGCCAGACACAGCCAGGGCAGACGCGCCGGCACCCGAGAGCGACACCAAGCCGGACTCCCCCAGTGACATCTCGAAGGCATCCTGGTTCTACGTCGCGAAGAAGACGCTGCGCGAGTTCTCCAAGGACCAGTGCACGGACCTTGCCGCGGCGCTGACCTACTACGCGGTTCTCGCACTGTTCCCGGCCCTGATCGCGATGCTGTCGCTGGTCGGGCTGGTCGGCCAGGGACCGAAGACGGCACAGACGATCGTCAAGGTCATGTCCCAGGCAGGGCTCTCCTCGCCCACCATCGAGAAGACCATCACCCAGCTCGCCAGCGCTCCGGGTGCAGGCATCGCCCTCGTCATCGGGCTGCTCACCGCACTGTGGTCCGCCTCGGGCTACGTCGGCTCGTTCGGTCGGGCCCTGAACCGGGTGTACGAGATCGGTGAGGGCCGGCCGGTCTGGAAGCTGCGTCCGGTCACGCTCCTCGTGACCCTCGTGTCCGTGGTCCTCGCAGCGCTCGTGGCACTGGCGATCGTGGCCAGCGGACCGGTCGCCACCGCGATCGGCGACCAGATCGGCCTCGGCTCGACCGCGCTGCTGGTGTGGAACATCGCCAAGTGGCCCGTGATCCTGGCAGTGGTCGTCTTCATCGTGGCGCTGCTCTACTACGCCACCCCGAACGTCAAGCAGCCGAAGTTCCGCTGGCTCAGCGTCGGCGCCGTCTTCGCCATCGTCGTGTGGGTGCTGGCGTCCGTCGCCTTCGGCTTCTACGTCACCCAGTTCTCCAGCTACAGCAAGACCTACGGCTCCCTGGCGGGGGTCATCGTCTTCCTGCTGTGGCTGTGGATCACCAACCTGGCCCTCCTGTTCGGCGCGGAGCTCGATGCCGAGCTCGAGCGTGGCCGCCAGCTCCAGGCGGGCGTGCGCGCCGAGGAGACGGTGCAGCTGCCGCCTCGCGACACGCGCAACATCGAGAAGGCGGACGCCAAGCACGAGCAGGACGTCGCGAAGGGCCGCCGCCTGCGCGAGAGCGCCGGGCGCACGACCTCGACCGAGGACGAGTCCGGCCGCTGACCGGCCGGCCCGTTACCGCGTAGCACCGACCAGCTCCACCCCACGTGTCCGTGGGGCGCGCGTCCGCGTGCTCTCACCGATGCCCGAGCACCACACCACGGAGGAAGCATGACGACGACCGACCACCCGTACGACCCGACCGCCCCCCTGGCCGGCAGCACCACCACGCCCATCACGGACCCGACGTACGACGATTCGGCACCGGGAGCGCGTGAGCGCGCCCAGCAGACGACCGGCACGGCCAAGGACGAAGGCCGCCGTGTCGCCGACGTGGCACAGGGCGAGGCCCAGAAGGTGGCGTCCGAGGCCAAGGCGCAGGTCCGGGGCCTCCTCGACCAGGCGACCTCGCAGGTCGAGGAGCAGAGCCGCACCCAGCGCGACCGCCTCGTCGAGACGCTGCGCTCGGTCGGGGACGACCTCGAGGAGATGGCGGACAGCAGCAAGGGCACCGCGTCCGACCTCGTGGGCGAGGTGGCCGGCCGGGTCCGTGAGCTCTCCTCGCGGATGGACGGCCGGGAGCCGCGCGAGCTGCTCGACGACGTGCGCGGCTTCGCTCGCCGCAAGCCCGGCACCTTCCTGCTCGGGGCCCTGGCCGCCGGTGTCGTCGCGGGTCGTCTGACCCGCGGCGCGCGCGATGCGCACTCCTCCGACGACGCCCCGGCCGACGGCGTGGTCGTGACCGACGAGGAGGTCGTGCCCCACCCGGCCGACTCCTTCGCCGCCGACACCACGTGGACCGACGCTGCCGCCCCCGTGGGCCGCTCGTGAGTGCGCTCGACCCGAGTACCACCGAGTCGGCCCACCCGCCGGCGCACGCGGGTGAGACCCGCTCGGTCGGACAGATCGTCGGGGACATCAGCCAGGACATGACCACGCTGGTCAAGCAGGAGCTCGACCTCGCCAAGAGCGAGATGAAGCAGGAGGTCTCCAAGCTCGGCAAGGGCGTGGGCATGTTCGGCGGGGCCGGCTTGGCCGGCTGGTTCGCACTGTTCTTCCTCTCCTTCGCGCTCACCTACCTGCTCGACAACTGGATACCTGTGGAGCTGGCGGCCCTCGTCGTCGGTCTCGTATGGGCCGTCGTCGGCGCCGTGCTCGCACTGCGTGGCCGCCAGCAGATCAAGCAGGCCAACCCCCAGCTGCCCACCACGCAGCAGACCCTCAAGGAGGACGCCCAATGGGCCAGAACACAGAAGAGCTGACAACCACGCCGGACGACATCGCGGCCACGCGCTCGAACCTCAGCCGTGACATCGACGAGCTCACCGACAAGGTGAGTCCGGCCCGTGTCATCGAGCGCCGCAAGGAGGCCACCCGCACCCGCGTCGGCTCCCTCCGCGACAGCGTCATGGGCTCTGCGCACAGCGCCACGGGGGCAGTCCGCGGCTCGGGCTCCGGTGCCGCAGGCTCCGTCAGCGACACCGCCTCTCACGGCCTCGGTGCCGTCGAGTCCAAGACGCAGGGCAATCCGCTCGCCGCCGGCCTGGTGGCCTTCGGTGTCGGCCTGCTCGTCTCCGCGGTCATCCCGGCCAGCGACAAGGAGTCAGAGGCCGCCCAGCGGCTCACCGACGCCGCCAAGGACCACGGGCAGCCCCTCATCGACGAGGCGAAGTCGGTGGGCGCCGACCTCGGCCAGGACCTCAAGGAGTCGGCGCAGCAGTCGGCCCACGAGGTCAAGGAGACCGCACAGGACTCCGTCCAGACCGTGAAGGACGAGGGCGCCTCCTCCGCTCAGACCGTCAAGGACGAGGCAGCGCCGGGTCGCTGACCCCTCCTGTGACACTCGACCGGGCCGTTCCCACCACGTGGGAGCGGCCCGGTCGCTCGCGGGAGGGACGTCGTCGGTCGCGGCGTCCGTCCGTCGATCTATCGTGCACGGATGAATGCGCTCGACAGCTACTTCGAACCGCCCGCGGTCGGCAGCGAGGTCGACACCCTGCTCGGTTCACTCGAGAGGCAACGGGCGACCTTCGCGTGGAAGTGCGCTGGACTGGACGCTCGCCAGCTGTCCAGGCGCCTGGGCCCCTCCACCCTGACGCTCGGCCGGCTCGTCAAACACCTCGCGTACATGGAGGATCTCAACTTCACCAGCGACGTGACGGGCGCACGACTGCCTGAGCCATGGGCGGCTCAGGAGCCCACGACCCGCTCGGAGTGGGTGTTCCGTTCGGCAGACGACGACTCCCCGTCGACCCTCTACGGCCTCTGGGACGAAGCAACCGAGCGCTCACGACGCGCCGTACACCGTCTTCTGGCGGATGCAGGAGCATCGGCCACGTACGTGGGCGCCGGTGGAGGGCAGACCTCGATGCGAAGGCTGCTCGTCGACATGATCGAGGAGTACGGACGACACACCGGTCAGGCCGACCTCATCCGCGAAGCCATCGACGGGCGCACCGGCGAAGACCCGCCTGGCCGACCGAAGGCCTTCCACCTCGCCGATCACGGTCTCTGACGGGCGTGCTCCTGGGCCGCCCGAGCCGCCACCCTCGGTCCCGCCGCGAGCTCGAGACTGGGGTCCGATCGAGTACGCGGACTCACGACACGCCCGCGTCCGCTCCCCCACGATGGGGTCGTGAGGATCACCCGGACCACCATCGCTGCCGGACTGCTCGCCCTCGAGGCGGGTCTCGCCACGCTGGGCGTCGTGGTCCACTACGGCCTGAGCTCCGAGTACGGCGACGTCACCGCCTCGGCGCTCGAGGGGTGGAGGGACGGGTTCACCTCCGGGACCGGTGTCCTCGCGCTCGCCGTCGTCACGCTGGCCGGCCTGCTGGTCGGGTCGGTGGCACCGCGGCTCGGGCTACGGCTGACGGCAGCGGCTGTCCCGGTCCTCATGGTCCTCGCGATGCTGGCCGCGACTCCGGCCGCACTGCAGCACAAGCTCCGGGTGCAGTACGACGCGACGCCGCGATGCGTCTCCGGGGAGGGCATGGGACCCGGCCCGGGATCACGAGCAGCCCGCGCCTCCCAGCAGGCCCTCGACTCGGTCGAGCACGTCGGGTACTTCGGCGGCGGCGGCGCTAGCGGTGTCGAAGGCTGCAGCCGCTCGTTCGTGCTGACCGAGGACGTCGACGTGCTGCAGCACTACCGAGGCGCGCTGCGGGACGCGGGCTGGCGGATCGTCCACGACGACGCGCACCACCTCCGCGCCCGGCGCGGCACGATGGTCCTCGACGTGACGCCCTGTCGAGACGGCGGAGCCGTGTGGGCAGGGAGGACCGACGCACACGGCCGAGCACGGTGCGGCGACCCGCAGTAGCGCATGCCTCGTGCCCTCGCGTCGGACCGACAGACCGCACGTGAACGGGTCGGGCATGATGGCCGCGTGACCCAGGACCGTGCCCTCGTGGTCGGCGCGACCAGCGAGATCGGGACAGCCATCGTGCAGCGCCTGCTGTCTCGCGGCTTGGCCGTCACGGCGTGGGGTCGGTCCCGGGACCGACTGGACGCTCTCGCTCAGACATGTGGGCCGGACCTGACCGGTGACGTGGTGGACGTGACCGACCACGCCGCAGTCACGCGCGGACTGGTGCGCCTCGACCATGCGCTCGCCGGTCCCGACGCGTTGAGAGTCGTCGTCTGGGCCGCCGGCGTCTTCGACTGGGCTCCGGCCGCCGAGGCGGACCCCGCGACGTGGAGCAGCCTCCTCGACGTCAACCTCACCGCGGCGGCATACCTCACACCATCCGTGCTCGCGAGGCTGCGGCTGGCGACGCCCAGCACGCTGGTCTACGTCGCGTCCGGAGCGGCTCACCGCATCTACCCCGGCAACGCGGCATACGTCGCGAGCAAGCACGGCCTGGCCGCGCTCGCCGCCGCCGCCTTCCTCGACGTCCGGGAGCTGGGCGTCCGGGTCAGCGTCGTGTCCCCCGGCCTGGTCCGCTCCGGTGCAGGCTCGGACTCACCGCTCGGTCGTGCCTCCCCTGAGCTCCTGCTGAGCCCCGACGACGTCGCGGGCGCGGTGGACTACGCGGTCGGGTTCCCCGGCCACGGCTGTCCGACACTCATCGAGCTGCAACCCTTGGCCCAGTAGCCCGCGAGGCTTGTTGCGGTCAGCATCCACACACGTCCCTCCCGATGTGGCCCTCGACATACGGTGGTGGCATGCCCCAGGTGAGCGCTGAGGCGTGGGTGCCGGTCTCCGCGGCCCGCGCCTTCGCCGTGTCCCAGACCACGGGAGAGGTCCGGCTCCGGTGGGACCCGTTCATCCGCTCGCAACGCTTCCTCGACGGTGCGACCCGACCGGACAGGGGGGTGCGCACGCTGACGCGGGCTCGCCTGGGCCCCCGGATGATCAGCGAGTACGTCTCCTACCGTCCGCCCACGTCGGTGGGGATGACCATGGTGGACGGGCCCTGGTTCTTCGAGAGGTTCGGAGGCGGGTGGCGATTCGTGCCCGAGCGGGACGGGTGTCGAGCGGTGTGGAAGTACTCCTACACGGTCCGCCCGGCCTGGTTGCGTCCGGTCGCCGAACCGATAGGGCAGTGGCTGCTCGGTCGGGAGATCAGGCGGCGTATCGCGGCGTTCTCGGCGGGGTGCGAGGACCCGGTGGTGCTGCAGGCGGCCGACGAGTCACTCGGTGCCGGCTGACGGTGCGGTGGAGCGGTCTGGTGTGACCCACCGACCGTCGACGACCAGGTGCCGGACCACCTCGGGCGGGTGGACGGGCCTGCCCTGCGCCTGCGCCGGGGTCAGCCATCGGAAGGTGAACGAGTTCCGCGGCGACTGTGCCTCGGCCTCGGGCCCCGACAGCACCGGATCGCCCGAGACGTCGACCATCTCGAAGTAGTGGGCACGTCGGCCGTTGTGCGTGCCGACCCAGAGCAGGCGGCCACTGGTCGCGGTCATGGTGGACTCCTCGGCCAGCTCGCGCTCGGCTGCTTGCCGCGGCGACTCGCCGTCCTCGACGCCGCCACCGGGCAGGACGTCGTACGCGTGGCCGGGACACCTGCCCGCGTGGAGGTCCAGCTGGTGGCGGCACATCACGCAGTCGACGGCGTCCTGCTGCTCGAGATACCTGCTGATCACCAGCAGCCGACCGTCTCGTACGACGACCGCCACGGCCCTGTCGGGTTCGGGATCCCGGCGCACGCCGGCCCGCGTCGACGCCACCTGTCAGCCCTGGGCCAGGGCGCGCACGGCGCGCTCGACGGCGGGGCGCATGTCGAGGTCCGGGTCGAGGATCAGCCGGTGCAGGAGCAGCCCGTCCAGGAGGGCCATCAGCGCGCGGCTGGTGACGACGGGGTCGGGTATGTCGAGGGTGGCGAGCATCCGTTCGGTCCACTGCTGGAACCGGCGGTGCCCGTGCCGCAGCCGCTCCCCCATCTCGAGGTCGCCGGCCAGCTCGAGGAACAACGCGTAGCGCGCGCGGGTGCGCACGCCGTACGGCTCGATCTGCAGGTCGACCATGCCGCACAGGCCGTCGAGGAACCCGTCGAGCCCCTTGTCTGCCGGGACCGAGGACGGGTCGAGCTCCTCGAGCTCGCGCTCGGCGATCCAGTCGATCACGCCGACGTGCAGCGCCCGACGGGTCCGGAACCAGTTCGAGGTCGACCCCGTCGGGAGGCCGGCTCGTTGGTCGACCCGGACGTGGGTCAGGGCGCGTACGCCCTCGACGCCGACCAGCTCCACGGCCGCCTCGAGTGCGCGCTCCCTGGTTCCCGGGGGCATGGACACCTCCTGCATCGACGGCTACTATGAACGTAGTATCATACTTCGCCAGCCAGGGGTCGCCATGGACACGCCCGAGCCACGCACCGCCCGATCCGAGGCCACCACGGCATCGTCGCCGCCCATGCCGGCGGCCGACGGCTTCGAGCACGTCGTAGTCGAGACACCCGGCCTGCGCACCCACGTGGCTGTGATCGGCGACGGTGACCCGGTGGTGATGCTGCATGGGTTCCCCCAGCACTGGTGGCAGTGGCGCGACGTCGCACCCGTGATCGCGAAGGCCGGCTACCGCGTCTACTGCCCGGACCTGCGCGGTGCCGGCTGGACCGTGGCCGAGGACGCGCATGTCGGGCGAGAGACCCGGCTGAACGACCTCCTCGCGCTGTACGACGCCCTCCAGATCGAGCGCGCCCACCTCCTCTCCCACGACATGGGCTCGATCACCGCCATCCAGCTGACCTACGACCACTCCGAGCGGGTCCGTGCAGCCGTGCAGCTCTCCGTCCCGCCCTTCTTCATGAGCTTCAGCCCGAGGTCCATGCCGGGCTTCCGGCACCTGCCCGCGTTCATCTGGCACCGACCCGGAGCATCACTGACCGCGACGTTCTCCGGGGCCTACGTCGCGCATCCGCTGTCCACGGACACCATCGAGACCCACCTCGCCCCCTTCAGCCGCCCGGAGATCGACGCCGCAGTGCGTCCGCTCGTGCGCGGCATGATCCTGCGCGAGGCTCGGCGCATGGCGGCAGGCACCTACCGTCGCCGGAGGCTGACCGTGCCGACCCTCGTCGTGCTCGGGCGGCGCGACCGACCCTGGACCGAGCAGCACGTGGCACGCACCTGCCGCAGGCCGGAGAGGTACGCCGACCGCCTCGAGTTCGCCTTCGTCGACGATGCCGCGCACTTCATCACCGACGACGCCCCGCAGGAGGTCGCCCGACTCGCCCTCGACTGGTTCGCCCGGGCCGCCTGACGCAGGTCCGTCTGCGCCGTCCCACCGCGGTCCGGTGCCGGTGACCGCGCGTCCCGCCCGCGTCAGGTGCCGCGCCTCCTGCGGACTGTGCGGATCATGCGAGAGTGCCACCTGGAGCAGGTGCAGCACGGCGCTACACCGACAGAGGAGATGCCTTGATCTACATCACCGTGAAGAAGAAGCTCAAGCCCGGCACCGCGGACGCCTACCTCGCCGCGAGCCAGGCCTACACCGACGCGACCCGCGCCGAGCCCGGCAACAAGTGGTACGAGCACTACCGCAGCGTGGACGACCCCGACACGATCCTGACGATCGAGGCCTTCGACGACGCGGCGGCCGGCGAGGCCCACGTCAACTCGGACCACTTCCAGCAAGGAGTCGACGGCGACGCGAAGCAGTACATCGCCGAGCGTCCCGACATCCTCTACATCGACGTCGCCGACCGCGACGGCTGGGACAAGATGTCGGAGTTCTGATCCGGGCGCGAGCTCCTCACGGCAGGATGACGAGCTTGCCGACGTGCTCCCGGCGCTCGAACGTCTCGTGCGCCGTACGGACCGCCTCGAGCGGGAAGGTGCGCGCCACCACGGGCGCGACCTGTGCGGCGTTGGCTGCACCGACGAGGACCTCGAACTGGCGAGGGGTGTGCATCGTGGACCCGAGCAACGAGATCGAGCGCAGGTAGAGCCTCCGGAGGTCGAGCTCGATCACGGGCCCGGCCACGGCGCCCGCCACCACCCAGCGGCCTCCTGCGCGCACGTGCGGCATCACCGTGTCCACGAGTCCGCCGGCCACGACGTCAGCAACCACGTCCAGCCCCGCTGGGAGCAGGTCGGCCAGCCGCTCGCCGACATCGCCCTCGTGACGGTCGATCGTCACGTCGGCCCCGGCCGCACGTACGGCGTCCGCCTTGTTCCGCGAGGTCAGCGCCAGCACCCGCAACCCGCGCGCGGCAGCGAGCTCGACCAGCGCGAGACCGACCCCGCCGGAGGCACCCGTCACCAGGACGGTCTCCCCGGACTGCACCTTCGCCCGCTCCAACATCCCGGTGGCCGTGCCGTAGGAGATGGGCAGGCACGCCAGCTGCTCGTCGTCGAGGGGGGAGTCGGTCACGTCGTGCACCCGCTCGGCCCGCACCAGCACCTGTTCGGCGTACCCACCGTCGGCCTCGCTCCCGAGGACCGCCCCGACCAGCGGCTCCGGGCCCTCGATGTAGCGCAGCACCGGGTCCACCAGCACCCTGCGCCCCACGACGGCCTCGTCCACTCCCTCGCCGACGCGGCTCACGCGGCCGCACACGTCGGCGCCCTGGATCCGGGGGAAGTCGATCGGTCCGAGCCATCCGCCGGGCTCCTTCGTGCCGTAGGCGCCTGACCTGGTCCACACGTCGGTGTTGTTGACCGACGCCGCGGACACGTCGACGACGACCTCGCCGGGGCCGGGCTCGGGGGCAGGAACCTCGCGCAGCTCGAGAACCTCCGGTCCACCGAAGCGGGTGAGCAGAACGGCGAGCACCTGGCAGCCTCCAGAGAGTCCGGTGCGCTCATCCTCGTCCCGGTCGTGATCTGCGACAAGTCACCGGAGGGCGTGGATGCGGTCGGTCAGTGCCGTGCTGGTGGCCACGGCTGCGTCGCGGAGGTCGGACCAGTCGTCGCCGACCTCACCGCGATAGGCCCGCGCCGCGAGGTCAAGGGTGCGTGCGTGGGCCGACGGCAGGGTGCGGCACACGTCCGCCGCGGCCACGTCCTTCGGCGCGATCAGGCCGGTGCGCAGCGTGAAGAGCATCCGGGCGAGGGTCAGCAGGACGTTCCGCTCGTCGCCGACGAGGTCGTCGAGCAGCCCGGGAAGGGCGTCGAACATCGACCGCGTGAGGTGCTCCGGGGGGACGGCGTCGGTGAGCTCGGTCAGCGGCGGACCCAGCAGCACCGACGAGTGCTGGCGAGCCGAGGTGAGGACGACGGCGAGGTCGGGACTGGTCTCGCGGTGGGGCAGGTGACCGGCCTCGTACTCGTCGCGGAGCCACTCGCCGTAGAGGAAGTCGCGCACGGCCGGGTAGCGCCAGGGTCTGATGTCGTCCAGGACGAGCGAGGTGAGCTCGACAGGTCTGCCCGGATGCCGCGTGGCGCGCCGCCCCGAGCAGCCCAGGAGGTGGTCGACGAGGAGACGCCGCTCGTCGACCGGCAGCGGCACACGGGTGATGAGCAGGACGTCGATGTCGCTGTCGGGGCGGAGGCCGCCGACACAGGACGAGCCGGTCACGTATGCCGCCACGGGCTGCCCCGGCGCCTCGCGCGTGATCAGCTCGTGCAGAGCCTGGACCGCCGTCGCCACCTCTGCGACAGGGTCAGGCGAGCGGGGCGGTGAGCTCGATGTTGATGTCGTCGGGGTCCTGGAAGGACAGGATCGCCAGGCCGGCGTCGGCGAGGTCGATCACCTCGCCGTGCTCGATGCCCGCTTCGCTGAGGGCCGATGCTGCGGCCACGAGGTCGTCGCGAGCCTCCACCAGGAAGCTGAGGTGGTCGAGCCCGGTCTGCTCGGAGTCGAAGACGGCGCTGCCGACGGGTCGTAGCCCGAACAGCGTCCCCTGAGGCGTCTGGTAGACCGTGCCGCCGTAGAAGTTCTCGGGAGCGCCGTCCTGCTTGGGATCGGCGACGGCACCGGACTGGTCGAGAGCGACGGGCCACCCGAACACCGTGTCGTAGAAGGCCTTCGACCGCGCGATGTCGGTCACGGTGATGCGGACGTGGGCGAAGCCGGAGCTGTTGACGAGTGCCATGGCCCGACCCTACCCGGGGGGGGTTCGGACCGGATCTGTCACGAGGACAGGCGGATCCGCGCCGCCCACCGGCACGGTGCTCACGGCGCCGTCCGCGGGATGGCCGACCAGTCGTCCCACGAGATGTCCCGCCCGACGTAGCGCGGCGCGGTGAGGGGCCAGACCCGGGCGATCCACTCCGGCACGAACCGGTCGAGCTCCGCCTCCAGGGGACCGCCGACCTGGTCGTCGCGCACCCACCAGCTGATGTCGGCGTCGGCGCCCGCCTTGTCGGTCGGGTCGATGTAGACGCAGCCGAAGAGCTCGGTCTCGTCGCGGTCGAACACCGCGTAGTTGAAGGACTCGTGAGCCAGGGCCTCGTCCCAGTGGTGCTGGAGGTCGGCCCGGTCCTGCTCTGCCGTCATCTGCTCGGGCGGCCATCCCCAGGCCGCTCCGTAGATCGACCAGAGCCGTTCACGCGACCCCATCACCACGGGAAGGTCGAGCTCCGTGTCGTCAGGGTGGATCGGCCGCAGATGGTGCCCGGTGCCCAGAGGCACCGACGTCGGGTGCTCCCACTCCGCGGGAAGCCAGGCAGTCGGCATCGCACACTCCTCAGTCGAATCGCGCGCGTCTCGTATCGTAGGCCCACATCGCGACCTCCACGCGGTTGCGGGCACCGAGCTTGGTCATCAGGGATGCGACGTGGGTCTTGACCGTGCTCAGGCCGACGTACAGCTCGGTGGCGATCTCGGCGTTGGTCCGGCCGCGTGCCACCAGCGCCAGCACCTCCTCCTCGCGGTCGGTGAGCGGGTCGAGGGGCTGGACCGGTGCCGACGGCGCCTGCTGGGCGAACGTCGCGAGCAGCCTCCGGGTGACGTTCGGGGCGATCAGCGCGTCACCGTCGGCCGCGGCGTGGATGGCCTGCACGAGGAGCTCCGGCCCGGCGTCCTTGAGCAGGAAGCCCCGGGCGCCGGCGCGCAGGGCGCCGAGGACGTACTCGTCGAGGTCGAAGGTGGTGATCACGACGACCGCCATCGGGTCCGCCACGTCCGGCCCGGCCAGGCGCCGCGTCACCTCGACGCCGTCGAGCCCGGGCATCCGGATGTCGACGAGGAGGACGTCGGGTCGCAGGCGCGTCGCCAGGTCCAGTGCCGCGAACCCGTCTGCGGCCTCCCCGACGACCTGGAGGTCGGGGTACGAGCCGAGGATCATCACCAGCCCGGTCCGGACCAGGTCCTGGTCGTCGGCCACGACGACACGAAGGCTCATGCCGGCGCCGCGGTCGGCAGCACGGCCTCGACGACCCAGCCGCCCTCGGGCCCCGGTCCCGCGGAGAACGACCCGCCGAGGAGCTGGGCGCGTTCGGCCATGCCAGGCAGGCCGAACCCCGGCTCGGGAGTCGTCCCGGGCCCGGTCTGCCCGTCGTCGCTGACGCGCAGCCTGACGGCATCGCCCTCCCGGCGTACGTCGATCCGGACGAGGGTCGCGCCGTGGGCGTGGCGCACGGCGTTGGTCAGCGACTCCTGCGCGAGGCGGTAGAGCGCGGCGTCGACGGAACGTGCCAGCCGGGTCGGCGAGACGTCCAGGGAGACCTCGACGACGGGCGTCGCGTCGGGGCGCGCCAGGGCCGGCAGGTCCGCCGTACCCGGTTGCGGTGACCAGGCGACGGCCTCGTCGTCGCGCAGGACCCGCACCATCGACCTCATCTCCGCCAGGGTCCGCGACGCCTCGGACTCGATCGCGGCCAGGACCTCGGCCGCCTTCTCGGGCCGGGTGCCGGCGACCACGCCTCCGGCCTGTGCCTGCACGGCGATGGCCGACACGTGGTGGGCCACGATGTCGTGCAGCTCGCGTGCCAGCGCCATCCGCTCCTCGTTGCGGATCTCGCGCTGCTGGCGTTGCCAGAGGTCCGCGCGGTAGCGGAACACCGCCGCGAGGGCCACGACCAGCAGCACGAGGACGCTGCCGCCGAAGGCGTCGGCCCACCCCGCGGAGGTGGCGTACATCCCCAGCGCGACGACGGCCGTCACGAAGGCCGTCCCTGCGACCACCTCCCGCCCCGAACCCCAGCGCACGAGGGAGTAGAGCAGGACCAGGACGGCCGACGTGCAGGACAGTCCGAGGTCCCCGGCGCGCGTCACCAGCTGGAGGACCGACAGCAGCCCGGCCACGCCCCAGCCGGCCAGGGCGGCCACCAGGGGCTGGCTTCGCCGCCAGAGCAGGGCGGGCACCAGCGCCAGGGCGAGCACCGTCACGAGGGGGCGCCAGGTCACGTCCGGTCGTACGGCGCCCTCGACGACGGCGGCGGCCGCGAACACGACCGCCAGCAGCCGGTCGGGACGACCGACGGGCGGGGCGTCGGCAGGCCGCGGCTCGTCCCAGAAGGAGCGCCTCACCTCGACCACGGGTCCAGCCTAGGGACCGGCAGGCCCCGGCGTATCGACCAGAAGTACGAGAGGGAGACCGTGCTTCGGGCCGGGTGGATCCGGCCTCCAGGCAGATGTGCCGGCCGTCGGGCACCGGGCAGCGTGGACCCACCGATCCCCCACACCACGACGGAGCCCACGATGAGAGCACTCCGCGCCACGAGCGCCACCCTGGCGGACCAGCCGATCCCCGTGCAGGCCACGCTCGCCGCTGCCTGGACGAGCTTCATGTTCCTGTACGCCTACGTCGACATCCTCAACTTCTTCACGCCCGGAGTCGTCGAGGACATCATCGAGGGGAAGGTCTTCGAGTTCGACCTCTCCCAGACCTTCTCGACCACGGCGCTGGCCCTGGTGGCCGTCCCGGCTCTCATGGTCGTGCTGTCGATGGTGCTGTCCCCGCGGGTGAACCGCACCACGAACCTCGTCGTGGCCACGCTCTACGTCCCCGTCACGGCGTTCAACGCGGTCGGCGAGTCCTGGCTGTTCTTCTACGGTCTCGGCATCGTGCTGGAGCTGGCCCTGCTCGGCCTCATCCTGCGGTCCGCCTGGACCTGGCCGCACGCCGCACCGACCGCAGCCCCCGGCGCGGCCCGTGATGCCGCCCGGGCGCGGCAGCAGGCCTGAGCAAGGATGTCCGCGAGCTCCGGGAGACGTCACCCGGGCGGCGGTCTCGACCGGAGACGGCCGCCCCGAGCTCAGCGCCTGCCGGGCGCCCGACGCAGCTCGTAGCCGGTGGCGCGGGCCAGGGTCTTGTTGACCTGCCCGCGCCAGCCGTGGGCCGGTGGCGGCGGAGGTGGGGTGCGCCGCGGCGTGGCGGACCGCTGCGGCGGGATCGGGGCGGGGAACGTGAGAGGCGCGAGGGGCTTCTCGCCGGCGGCGAGGGCGGCCACGCGGGAACGGCACCGGACGGTGACGCGCCTGCCGTTGGCGTAGCCGCGGAGGCCGACCGTGGACGGCTCGTCGGCCAGGCGGCTCTTCCAGTCGTAGACGGACTCGATCTCGAAGTCGTAGGCACGCAGGAGCACCTGCAGGGCGGCCACCGTCGGCCAGCCGACGAGCACGCGTCCGACGGAGAAGGCGTCCTGCGCGGCGCTGCGGATGTCGTCGGCGTCGCGCTCGGCGTACACCTTCATGAGCGGCTCGGTGCCGCGCATGACCATGGTGTCGACGATGAGGTGCTCGGGGGCGAGGTGGTGCAGGCGGTACATCAGCTCGGTGTGCCGGTAGGTGTGGTAGAGGTACCCGAGGCACAGCACCACGTCGACGTCGAACGTCTCGCGCTCGAGCACCTCGAAGACGTCGCCGCAGATGAAGTCGTAGGTGCCCGGGTCCCGGCCGTAGTACGCGAAGGTGTCGCGCGCCTTGTCGACGAGGCTCTGCCTGACCTCGACGCCGGTCACGTGCGCGGCGCCGGTCTCGAGCGCTGCGAACGAGTAGCGCCCGTCGTGGCTCGCGAGGTCCAGGACGCGAGCCCCCTCGAAGATGTCGCGGTTGGCGGCGAACAGCGCCTCGTAGCGGTGGTTCATCCGGTTCGCCTGCTCGTCGAACGTGCGGCCCGGACGGCGTTGCGCCCCGTCGTCCGGCTGCGCCCCCGGCGTGAGCTCGCTGACCTCGATGAAGCGTGGGTAGTCCTCTGCGAACACGGCAGCAGCCCCCTCCGGCTCTGGGGCACTCGCGCCTCGAACGCCCTGATGCGGCAAGGCAACCGCCCCCTGAGTGGGCTCGGAAGGGGACTTGGACCGGCGTACGTCGGCCGCGTGACCCGCTTCCACGGAGCGGGGCGGGACCAAGGACACACCGGTGCTCGCACCCGACCGGCGTGTTTGGGGCGCCCGGATGTGGTTAGCATCACAGCGCGAGGTCTCAGCCACTCGGGGAGGCGTGCAGAAGGACCATGACAGAGCCTGCGACTCGGGATGTGTCCCGCGGGACGGTCGGCCGGATCGGCCGGGCCCTGCGGAGTGCCGCGTGTGTGCTGCTCGTCGGAGCCGTGGCGTCGGCGTGCGCGTCGAGCGACGACCGCACCGGGGTGTCGCTGATCCTCAAGACGCAGACCAACCCCTACTTCGTGTCCATGAAGAAGGCCGCGGTGCAGGAGGCGGCCAAGAGCGGGGTCCACCTCTCGGTGGCGGCGGGTACGGCGGACGGGGACACGCAGAACCAGATCAACGAGATCTACACGGCGATCGCCCGCGGCGACAAGGGCATCCTCATCACCAGCAACGGGGACGCCGTCAACGCGGCGCTCCGGCAGGCGAAGGAGGCGGGGCTCTACGTCTCCGCGCTGGACACCCCGCTCGCGCCGGCGAGCACCGCGGACATCACGTTCGCGACGGACAACCGCCAGGCCGGACGCCTGATCGGGAAGTACGCCGCCGCCAGGCTGGACGGCAAGAAGGCCGTCATCGCCATGCTCGACCTCTACAACGACCAGGTCGTCTCGGTCGACACCAACCGCGACCAGGGCTTCCTCGAGGGCATGGGCATCAAGCTCGGCGACAAGAGCCAGAACGGCCTCGAGCCGCGCACCGGCAACTACAGCGGCGGCAAGGGCGGCGACTACCAGGTGGTCTGCCACCGGCCCACCCAGGGCGCGATCGACGGCGGGCGTACGGCGATGGAGCAGTGCCTCTCGGCGAACCCCGACGTCAACGTCGTCTACAGCATCAACGAGCCCGCCGGCGAGGGTGCCTACGCGGCGCTGCGGGCCGCGGGCAAGGAGAAGCAGGCGTTCATCGTCACCATCGACGGCAGCTGCCACGGCATCGACCTGGTCAAGAGCGGGGTCTTCGCCGCCGACTCGGTGCAGTACCCCGGCAAGATGGCGCAGCTCGGGGTCAGCTCGGTGGCCAAGGTCGCCGCCGGCGGCGAGCCGCCCGCCAACACCTCGGGCAAGGCGTTCTTCGACACCGGCACCAAGATGACGACCGCCGACCCGGTGCGCGGGATCCCGAGCCAGTCCCCGGACGACGCCGCGAAGCGGTGCTGGGGCGGTTGATGACCCTCCGCCCGTCGACGTACGCATCCGACCAGCAGCACGACAGGAGAGGGGGTCACCCGTGACCCAGACCGAGAGCGGGGCCACGTCGGGCGAGCCGGCCGCCGTCGAGGACCTGCTCAGCCGGGGCCGGAGCCCCGCCGAGCGCGTCCAGCACGTGCTGCACGGCAACCCCGCGCTGAGCCCCCTGATCGTGCTCGTGCTGGCCATCGTCGTGTTCGGCATCATCACCCCGACGTTCCTGCGACCGGAGGCGCTCTCGCTGCTCGTGCAGCAGATGGCCGTCGTCGGCGCACTCGCGGTCGGCCAGACGCTCATCGTCCTGACCGCCGGGGTGGACCTCTCCATCGGCATGGCGATGGTGCTGAGCTCGCTGGTGATGGTCAAGCTCAACTCCCAGGGCGTGCCCGGGCTCCTCGCGCTGCTCATCGGCCTCGTCGTGGCGGTGCTGACCGGGCTGCTGAACGGCGTGCTGGTGACCCGCATCAACCTGCCGCCGTTCATCGTCACCCTCGGCACGTTCTCGATCTTCACGGCCGTGTCGCTGCTCTACGCGCAGGGCCAGACGATCAGCCTGCCGCCCGACGCCTTCCTGCTCACCACCGGCGACTCGCTCTCGCTCGGCTCGGTCAGCGTGACGTGGGGCGTCATCCTCATGCTGGTGCTGTACGTCGTCGTGGGGTTCGCCCTGCGGTCGACCTCGTGGGGGCGCCACCTCTACGCCACCGGTGACGACCGCGACGCCTCGGACCTGGCCGGCATCGCGACGCGGCGGGTGCTGCTGAGCGCGTACGTCGTCGCCGGGGTCAGCGTGGGCGTCGCCGCGTGGATCGTGTGCGGACGGGTCGGCGGCGCGGACCCGAACGCCGGCCTCAACTACAACCTGCTCAGCATCACCGCTGTCGTGATCGGCGGCACCAGCCTCTTCGGAGGCCGGGGCGTGGTCATCGGGTCGTTGATCGGCGCCCTGATCGTGCAGGTGTTCAACAGCGGCCTCGCGCTGGCCGGTGTGGACCCGAACTACCAGGTGCTGGCCACCGGCGTCCTGGTCATACTCGCGGTCTCCGTGGACCAGTGGATCCGGAGGGTCAAGTCATGACCGAGACACAGGAGAGGCCGCCCCGCGACGGGGCGTCGACCGAGTCGCCGGTCCTGGAGGCCGAGGGGCTGGTCAAGCTCTTCGGGCGCGTCGTCGGGCTGCGCGGGGTCGACCTGCGGCTGTTCCCCGGCGAGGTCCTCGCGGTGATCGGGGACAACGGCGCGGGCAAGTCGACGCTGATCAAGTGCCTGTCCGGGGCGATGCCGCCCGACCAGGGCACCCTCAAGGTGGACGGCCGGGAGGTCACCTTCCGCAGCACCCAGGAGGCGCGCGCGGCGGGGATCGAGACGGTCTACCAGACCCTCGCGGTCGCGCCGGCGCTCGACATCGCCAGCAACCTCTACCTCGGCCGGGAGATCCGGCGCGAGGGGTTCGCCGGCAGCGTCCTGCGGATGCTCGACAAGAAGGCGATGCGCCAGCACGCCAAGTCCCACCTCGACGACCTCGGCATCACCACCCTGCAGAACATCGACCAGGCCGTCGAGACCCTGTCGGGCGGTCAGCGACAGGTGGTGGCGGTCGCCCGCGCGGGGGCGTTCAGCAGCAAGGTGGTCATCCTCGACGAGCCGACCGCCGCCCTCGGCGTACGCGAGACCGAGCAGGTCCTCCGCCTCGTGCGGGACCTCCGCGACAAGGGGCTCGCCGTCATCCTGATCAGCCACAACATGCCCAACGTCTTCGAGACGGCCGACCGGATCCACATCCAGCGGCTCGGCGGCTGCGCCGGCGTGATCAGCCCCAAGACGCACAGCATGGAGGACGCGGTCGCGATCATGACCGGCGCCAAGACGCTCGAGGAGGGCGACCAGACCCTGCGCTGACCGGGCCCCCTGTCATCCGCAGCAGATCGCCCTCGACTGCCCCGGGGACGGGTCGACGAGCAGCCGCGCGTCCGGCTCCCGACCCTCCGGCTCGCCATTGGGGGTGAGGCTGTCGGCCAGCACGGTGTAGACCTCCCACGCCTCGCCGTTCGGGGTGCCGGTGACCCAGAACTTGTCCTGCTTGGCGTAGCAGCAGGTGGTGTCGCGCTCGTCCACCGAGGCGAGGCCGTGCTCGGCGAGCCGGGTCTGGAGGGCGTCGACCGCGTCCACGTCCTCGACCTCGACGCCGAGGTGGTTGACCGACCCGCCGCGGCCGGGGTTCTCGATGAGCACCAGCTTGAGCGGCGGCTCGGCCACCGCGAAGTTGGCGTACCCGGCGCGGACCTTGGCCGGCTCGGTGCCGAACAGGCGCCGGTAGAAGTCGATCGACGCCTCGAGGTCGTCGACGTTGAGGGCGAGCTGCAGACGGGACACGGTGGACTCCTTGAGAGATAGACGGATGTCGATGTGTGACCCAGGTTGCCCTAAGGCATTGACATCTGTCAATATCGACGTATGTCGAAGTCCCTGGTCGAGCTCACCCCGGTCGAGACCGTGGCCTGCTGCGCGCCGCTGACCTCGGAGCCGCTCTCGGCGGAGACGGCCGAGAGGATCGCCCCGCTGCTCAAGGCGCTCGCCGACCCCGTGCGCCTGCGGCTGCTGTCCCTGGTCGCGTCGCACGCCGACGGCGAGGCCTGCGTGTGCGACCTCAACGACGCCTTCGACCTCTCGCAACCGACGATCAGCCATCACCTGAAGGTGCTGCACGAGTCAGGGCTGCTCGATCGCAGCAAGCGCGGCGTGTGGGTCTACTACCGGCTGCACCCGGCCGCGCTGGCCGACCTCGGCACCCTGATCGGCGGAGTCGCCGGGTGAGCGTCACCCGCCGGACCGTTGCCGAGCTGGTCGGCACCGCCTTCCTGGTGATGGCCGTCGTCGGCTCCGGCATCGCCGCGCAGCGGCTCTCCCCCGACGACGTCGGCCTGCAGCTGCTCGAGAACAGCCTGGTCACCGGAGCCGCCCTGGTCGCGCTGATCCTCGCGCTGCAGCCGGTCTCGGCCAGCTTCAACCCGGTGGTGTCGGTCCTCGAGCGGCTGCTCGGGCTCGTCACGACGGGCGAGGCGGCCCTTTCGGTGGCCGCCCAGGTCGTCGGCGGCCTCGTCGGGGTGGTGCTGGCCAACCTGATGTTCGAGCTCGACGCCGTCTCGGTGTCGGGGCACGACCGCGCCGGCGGCGGCACGCTGCTCGCCGAGGTGGTCGCCACCGCCGGGCTCGTCGTGATCGTCTTCGGCAGCGCCCGCGGGGGTCGCAGCGAGACGATCGCCTTCGCCGTGGGCGGCTACATCACCGCGGCGTACTGGTTCACCAGCTCGACCAGCTTCGCCAACCCCGCCGTGACCCTGGCCCGCACGCTGAGCGACACCTTCGCCGGCATCGCGCCCGCGTCCGTGCCCCCCTTCCTGCTCGCGCAGGCGGTCGGCGGCGCGGCGGGACTCGGCCTCGTCCTGTTGCTGCACCCGACCCGAGAGGGCTCCGCATGAACGACCGTCCCGCCGTGCTCTTCGTCTGCGTCCACAACGCCGGCCGCTCGCAGATGGCCGCGGCCTACCTCCGGCACCTCGCGGGCGACCGCGTCCAGGTCCTCTCGGCCGGCTCGCAGCCGGCCGACCAGGTCAACCCGGCGGCCGTCGCGGCGATGGCCGAGGAGGGCATCGACATCGCGGCCGAGCGGCCCACGCTGCTGTCCGACTCCGCTGTGAAGACCGCGGACGTGGTGGTGACGATGGGGTGCGGGGACGCCTGCCCGTTCTACCCGGGCACGCGCTACGAGGACTGGGTCCTCGACGACCCCGCGGGGCGGGGCCTCGACGCCGTACGCCCGATCCGCGACGAGATCAGGGCGCGGGTCGAGCGTCTCGTCGCGGAGCTCGAGGTCGGCTGACCGGGACCCGGGGCCACGGGGACACCGGGCCACGGGCCCGACACGCCGGGGCGTGAAGATTGTGTGAGGACGCCTCCGGGATCGGGGCCGGAGCGCTGTCATTGACTCACACTCGAGCCGCAAGGAGAGGCGTGCTCGGGCAGGACGCTCGACGATCGTGAGGCTTCTCGGTGCACCAACTTCGCATCTCGGAGCTCACGGCGAGGTCCGGGTCCGTGCCTCGAGCCGTCCGTGACGTGCTGCCGTTCGTTGTCGTCGCCGTGGTCGGGATCCTGACCCTCGTCGCACCGCCCGAGCGCAGCAGCATCGAGCCCTGGGTCGTCGCCGGCGGCTGCCTCGCCGCCTTCGCGACGATCGGCGTGCTGATGGCACGGGTCCGCTCGCGGGCACTCACCTGGGCCGCTCCCCTGCTGTTCTTCGTCGTCATCGCCGTCGCGCGCGACGCGTCGGGTGGCGGCTCGTCGGGACTGACCCCGCTCCTCCTGCTGCCCGTGCTCTGGATCGTGCTGCACGGCAGCCGCTCCCAGCTGCGGGTCGCCGCCTTGGCGACCGGCGGCGTGCTGTGGGTGCCGCTGCTGGTGTTCGGCGACCCGAAGTACGACGTCAGCGACTGGCGCCGCGGCCTGCTGTGGTCGCTCTCGGTGCTGCTCGTCTGCCCGGCGGTGCAGTCCTCGGTGCAGGCGCTCCGCTCGGAGCGCGCCGGCTTCCGGCGGATCAGCGGCGAGCTCGGCGCGGTCCTCGACGCGACCAAGGAGTACGCCGTCATCGCCTGCGACGGCGACGGCGTCATCACGCTCTTCAGCCGCGGCGCCCAGCGGATGCTCGGCTACACCCCGGCCGAGGTGGTCGGGGCGATGAGCGCCGTCGCCTTCCACGACCCGACCGAGATCGACGCGCTCGCCGGCCGGACCGTGCTCGACCCCACCGAGGCGCTGAGCCTGGTCCTGGACCTCGCGACGGTCTCCCCGTCGGCTTCGACGCCCTGGACGTTCGTGCGCGCCGACGGCAGCACCTTCCGGGTGATGCTCACCGTGTCCGCCCTCAGCGGCGACGTCGCGGAGGGTATGTCGCAGGGATGGGTGTTCGTGGCCCGCGACGTGACGGCGGAGGAGTCCGCGGCGCGCCAGGTCAAGGACGCGGAGGAGCGCTGGCGCCTGCTGCTCGACCACCTCCCCGACACGGCGGTCCTCGTCGTCGACCCCGACATGCGCTACCAGGTCGCCGTCGGGCCGGGCCTGGCCAACCAGGGGCTCGCCGACATCCAGGGCAAGACGCTCTACGAGACCTCGGGCACCCGGAACGTGCCGCCGCTGGAGCGGACCTACCGCGAGGCGCTGGCCGGCCGCGAGGCGATGACCGAGATCGTGTCCACCAACGCCGAGCGGGTCAACGAGGTCGTCGCCGCACCGCTGCCGCCGCACCACGGCGTGCCGCGCGCGCTGGTCGTGGCCCGCGACGTCTCGGGGGCGCGAGCCCGCGAGAGAGAGCTCGCCCGCACCCGCGACCTGTTCGAGCGCCTCTTCACCGAGGCGCCGCACGGGACCGTGCTGCTCGACGACCGCGGCGTGGTCGTCAACGCCAACCCGGCCCTGTGCGCGATGCTGCGGGCCGAGCCCGAGGACGTCGTCGGACGGTCGGTGCTCTCGATGGCGGTCGTGCACGGCCGCGACCCCGCGCCGCTGCGCGCCCTGCTCGAGGGCCGGCTGCGCCGCGTCGAGCTCGCGGTCGACCTGCGCGTGGGCACCCCCGACGAGCTCAACACGCGCGTCACCGCCGTCGCGCTGGGCCCCGAGGGAGCCGTGGACCAGGTGCTGCTGACCGTCGTCGACGAGTCCGAGACGCGCCGCCACGAGCAGCAGCTCGCTCACCTCGCCGACCACGACCCGCTGACCGGACTGGCCAACAGGCGCCGGTTCGACGCGGCGCTGACCGCGCACCTCGAGCGCTGCCGCCGCTACGGCTGGACGGGTGCCCTGCTGATGCTCGACCTCGACGACTTCAAGCAGGTCAACGACGCGCTCGGGCATGCCGCGGGCGACCAGCTGATCGTGGCCACGGCCGCCTTCCTCACCCACCGGCTGCGCGACAGCGACCTCGTCGCCCGGCTCGGGGGCGACGAGTTCGCGATCCTGCTGCCCGAGGCGGACCGTCGCGCCGCCGAGATCGTCGCCGCCGACGTGGTCTCGACCATCGCCGACAACGTCGCGGTCATGGACGGCGGGCAGCGCCGCCGGGTCACCGCGAGCGTCGGCGTGGTGCTCCTGCACGACGCCGAGCTCGGGGCCGAGCAGCTGCTCAGCGCCGCCGATCTCACGATGTACGACGCGAAGCGGGCCGGCCGCGACCGCTTCGTCGTCCACGACTCCACGGCATACGCGAGCTGACTCAGCGAGCCGGCAGCCGGACGTCGGTGACGATCACCGGGTGGTCGGTGGTCCGCTTCACCAGCCTGCTGGTGTCCTCCTTGTAGTGCCCGAACGCCACCCGCTTGCGGCTGCCGAACACCCAGTCGACGTACCACGGGTTGTTGGCCCGGCACCCGGCCGCGCCGTGGCTGCCGCCGCGGGCCGCCTTCATCGGTGCGTTGCCCGTCATTGGGCAGAACACCCGCTCGCGCTCGTTCATGTCACCGGTGATGAAGACCGGCAGCCCGGTGCGGTGCAGCTTGCGGGCCAGCCGCACCTCGATGCGGATCGCCCGTTTGCGGGCCTTCGCGTAGCGCTTGTGCGCGGGGTTGTGGAAGTTCGCGAACCACGCGGTCGTGCCGGTGGCGCGGCTCTGCAGCTTGATCACCGGCATCTGGCGCTTGCGGCCCTTGAAGTAGGGGATGTTCACGGTCCGCGCGGAGACCAGGCGGAACTGCGACTTGCGCCAGGCCAGGGAGTTCTCGCCGTCGATCTCTCGACGGCGCAGCCCGGGGAACAGACCGAAGTTCTTGTGGGTGCGCCGGATGAACCCGCGCATCTGGTCGCGCTGCATCTCCTGGAAGCCGACGACGTCCGCGCTGTGCTTGCGCACCACCCGGGCGACGCCCTTCGAGCGCGCGACGCCCGAGGCGAAGCCGCCCCGGCCGCGGGTGTGGCTCGAGCCCAGGACGTTGAACGAGCTCACCGTGAAGCGCGTCGGGGAGCCGGCAGCAGCCGCAGCGGCGGCTGCGGCCGACCTGGCTGTGACCGGCGAGGGCGCCGACAAGGGCTCCGCGGAGGCCGGTGAGGACACCACGAGGGCGGCCGAGACGACCGCGCCGAGCAGCAGGACGTGACGTGGGGGACGTGAAGACATGACGTCCAACGTAGACACCCGATGGTCTGGACCGGATCACCCACCCCCCTTGCCACACCACGACACCCCGAAGCGTTCTTTACATCCCGATGCCGAGGCCTCCGCCCGCGCCGCCGGCCTGCCCGGGCGCGCGGTAGCCGCTCTCGAGGACGGCCGCCGCGAAGTAGCTCTCGCCGTAGGGCAGGTGCGCCGCCCCGGCCTCCCAGTACGGCAGCAGCGTGGTGCCGACCCTGATCCGGCGTACGGCGGGCTGCTCGCCGGCCGCGACGCGCGCCGCGTCCTGGGCGCAGGCCGGCACCGTGCGGGTGCCGCGGCCGGGGGCGGTCCACACGATGTCGCGGACGGACGGACCGTGCTGGGGGTTGAAGAAGCACGGCACCCGCAACTCGGGGATCGGCCGGTCCTCGAGCCGCGCCTCCACGCAGGCGAGGGCGTAGCGGCCACTCGACAGCGTGTCGACGACGGTGCTCACCTCGTCCGGCGCGCGCAGCCGCTCGACCGCCTCCTTGGCCGACTCGTAGGCGTTGAGCGCTGTCGAGAAGTCGGCGCGGGTGGGCGCGTCCATCGCCTCGACGGGGTGCTCCTGCCCCAGGCGGGCCAGCTGCTCGCCGAGCAGCGTGGTGTCCTCGTCGGCCAGCGCGCGCACGGCCGCCAGCTCGGCCTCGACCTCCTGCCGGTCGCGCCGCCGCCGACCGACGAGCCGCAGTCCCGCGAGCCCGCCACCGGCTGCCAGCACCACCAGCGCCGCCGACGCCAACCACTCCATGTCGTCCCCCGGTCCCGTCGTACGCCCCGCCCGTGCGGGCCAGTCTGTCCCACTCCCGACGCGACCGGAACCTGTATCACGTCGGTGCCCGCGGACCTCCTTGTCATTCCCGGAGCGTTCCGGGCCGGCCCGTCGGCAGGACGGACCGGCGACCAGCAGAGGTGAGGAGGTGGTTCCCGTGCAGCTCACGACGTGCCCCGAGTGCGGGGAGGTGGCCGAGGTGCAGTGGCGCGCCGTCCTCGACAGCACCGACGGTCCGGTCGAGCACGCGAAGGTCCTGTGCGTACGCCGGCACTGGTTCCTGCTCACCGTGGAGGCGCTGGCCGCCGCCTCGGCCCGCCCGCGGCGCGCGCCGACGTCGACCGCGGAGGCGCGGCGCTCACCCGGTCGGTGAGTCTCCCGGCGGGCCGCCCGGGGGGTGGCCCGCTGGGTCTCCCCCGCCCTGTCCCGGGGGACCGTCCAGGCCGGCCGCCCGCATCGCCTCGAGGGCGATCGGCGGCGGCGAGTCGAAGTCGAACGCCCGGAACAGCACGGCGTTGTCGACGCCGAGCGCGGCGCCCTGCATCGCGGTGATGCCGGTGATCATCGCGCGCGGCGGCGGGTGGCCGGGGATGCCGGCGAGGTACTCGCGGTGCGCCTCCAGCGAGGCGATCCCCCGCTGCAGCGGCTCGCCGGACACGTCGACCCCGTGGGTCGCGCGCGGGTCCCCGGAGACGAGGAGCCACCGCACCCGGCACGGCTCGAGGCCCTCGTCGAGCAGCTCGGGGAAGACCCAGCGGTTGCCGGCGTCCCGCAGGGCGTCGAGCGCCGCGAGCCCCGCGACGCGGTGGTCGGCCTGGTTGAGCCCGGCCACGAACTCCACGTCCCACGAGCCGACCAGGATCGCGTCGGGACGGAAGCGCCCGGATCCGGCGGACGATGTCGCGCCGCATGGCGAGGGAGTACTCCAGCACGCCGTCCGGGTAGTGCAGGAAGTCGACCTGCGAGACGCCGACCGCCTCGGACCCGGCGACCTGCTCGCGCACCCGCAGCTCGGCCGTCTCCTCGGGCGGGCGCGAGTCCATGCCGGCCTCCCCGCGGGTCAGCAGGAGGTAGGCCACCTCCACCCCGGCGGCGGTCCACGCCGCGACGGCGGCGGACGCGCCGTACTCGACGTCGTCGGGGTGGGCGACCACGCACAGGACGCGGGCGAAGGCGTCGGGCGGGAAGGGCTGCACCGGTGGTGGGGGCACGCTTGCGACCCTAGCCACGAGCGCCCCCGCCGTCACCGGGTTTGCGAGGCGTCTGGACCGGTCGGGCACTCGTAGGATCGGCGCGTGCGCGCGGTCCTCGTCACCGGGATGTCCGGCACCGGCAAGTCGACGGTGCTGGTGGCCCTCGCGGCGCGCGGCCACCGGGTCGTGGACACCGACACCGACGAGTGGAGCCACTGGGTCACCGACGCGTCGGGCGACCCGGACTGGGTCTGGCGCGAGGACGCGATGGCGGCGCTGCTGGCCGGTCCGAGCGAGGGACCCCTGTTCGTGTCGGGCTGCAAGACCAACCAGGGCAGGTTCTACGACCGCTTCGACGAGGTCGTCCTGCTCAGTGCCCCCGCGGACGTGCTGCTGGCGCGCCTGGCGACGCGCGAGACGAACTCCTACGGCCGCAGCGACGAGGAGCGGGCGCTGGTGCTCCGGCACCTCGCGGAGGTCGAGCCGCTGCTCCGGCGTACGGCGACGGGGGAGGTCGACGCGACGCAGCCGCTCGACGCGGTGGTCGACGCGGTCGAGGCGCTGGGCCTCGGCGGGGCCGTCACGCGGCCCGGGCAGCGTGCGGGAGGACCGACGTACCGCACCGGGGGCAGTGCGTCCCGCTGACCACGTCGAGGTCCTGGCCGCAGCCGCACACCGGGAGGGTGCCGCGGCGCGGGGCGAGGCTCACCAAGTGCGCGGAGGTGAACGCGTGCTGCTCCGTGGTCATCGTCCTCGCCACCTCTCGGCGTGCTCCGGTCCTGCTGTGTCGACCTGTCGGGCTCCTGCGACTCATCGCCGGCCTGCTCCGAGAGTGCGCGCGTCGGGGTCCCGGTCGACAGACGGCCGATGGTCCTAGGACCCGCGCCCGGCCCGCTTGTGGCCCCTGCCCGCAGCCAGACCGCGCGCGGCACTGTGGCGGGGGGCCACAACCGGGCGGCCCTGCAGGGATCGGCCACGACCGGGCCAGCCGGGTCAGGGGTCAGGTGGGCGTGCCGGTGCCGGCGTCGGCGAGGACGTCGCGCAGGGCGAGGTGGCGGGCGGGCTCGGGCAGCCGGGCAGCGGCCAGGCCGCCGAGGAGCAGGAGGCCCGCGAGCACGGCCAGGGACGGCACGAACGACCCGGCGGGGGTGCGCGCCACCGACATCAGGGCCACGAAGACGACGGAGGCCTGCCCGGCGAGCTGGATCAGGCCGTTGGACGTGCCCTCGGGCACCGGCGCGGTGACCTCGGCGGCGTACTGCATCCCGATCGGCAGCGCGCTGGTCATGAAGAAGCCGAGCACGAACGCCGCGGTGAACAGCGCCCACGCCTGGCCGGCCAGCGCCACCCAGAGCAGGGCGGGTCCCGAGACCAGGAGGGCGAGCGCGAGGAACGGCACCCGGCGGCCGGTGCGGTCCGAGAGCGCGGAGAGCACGACGGCCCCGACGACGCCGCCGAGGAGCAGCAGGGCGCCGAGGGTGCCGGCGTCGCCGGAGGAGAAGCCGCGGGGCGCGACCACGTCCTCGACCCAGGTCGACAGTCCGTTGAAGACGCCCATCGCCACGAAGACGAGGGCGAGGAGTACGACGAAGGGGCGCACGCGCAGGGCGCGGCCGACCCCCTCGACGACGAGCGCGTGCACGGCCTCCCCGTCGGACGAGCCCGCCGGGCGGTCCCGGGCGACCACCACGAACACCACACCCGCGACGAGCGCGCAGCCGCCGTACGCCAGCTGCACGGTGGCGATCGAGAGGGACCGCACCAGCACTGGGGTGAGCGCCAGGCCGACGCCGGTGCCGACGAGGTTGGCGAGGGTGACCAGGCTGACCGCCGTCGCGCGCTGGGAGTGCGGGAACCACCGCGACGACAGCGTGGTCCAGGCGTTGAGCAGGAACGGCTGCGCGACGGCGGCTCCGACCGTGGCGAGCAGGACGACCGTGAAGTGCGGCCCGGCCAGCCCGCGCGCGACGCCGCTCACGCCCGCGAGCAGCGCGCCGGCCCCTGCCGCGACCCGCAGGCCGCGGCGGTCGATCAGCATCGAGGCGGGCACCGACAGCGGCAGGTAGGCGAGCATGAACACCATCGCCAGCGCGCCGATCGCGAACTCCGAGACGCCGTAGTAGTCCTGCGCGCGACCGGACACGGGGGCGTAGCTGATCCAGAGCGTCTGGATGGTGAGGTTGACGGCCATGAAGGCGGCGAGCACGACCCAGCGGTAGCCGTGCCTGTCCTCCGCTGTGTCCACGCGCGTCGACCTCCCGCGCGCACCCTACCCGCGCCCACCGACCGCCGGGCGTGCTCCGCCCGCGCCTGGGTAGGAGGGGGTATGTCGGATGACGGAGGTCTCGGGTGAGCGACGACACGAAGGTCGATGACGGCACCGGTGCAGGGGCGGACGCCGAGCGCGCGGGACCGGACCACCTGACCGGGCTGATGCTCGCCGCGGCCGTCGTCTCGGCGGTCGCGGGGCTGCTCTACGGCTACGACACCGGCATCATCTCCGGGGCGCTGCTGCAGATCTCCGACGAGTTCGGCACCGGCAACGGCACCGAGCAGGTGATCGCCGCGAGCATCCTGCTGGGCGCGGTCATCGGCGCCCTCGGCGGCAGCGTGCTGTCCGAGCGCGTCGGCCGCCGGCGCACCATCGTGATGATCGCCGTCGTCTTCGCGGTCGGCGCGGTCGCGTGCTCGCTCGCGCCGAGCCCGCTGTTCCTGGTCCTCGGCCGGCTCGTCCTCGGGCTCGCGGTCGGGGGCGGCACCCAGACCGTCCCGATGTACGTCGCCGAGCTCGCCCCCGCCAACAGCCGCGGGCGCCTCGTGCTGTGCTTCCAGCTCGCCATCGGCGTGGGCATCGTCATCTCGACGCTGGTCGGTGCGAGCGAGGCGGTGTCGTGGCGGGTGTCGATCGGCTCGGCCGCCGTACCCGCCCTGGTCATGCTGGCGCTGATGACGCGGCTCCCGGAGAGCCCCCGGTGGCTGGTGAAGCACCACGACACCGACGCCGCGCGCGCGGTGCTGGAGAAGGTCCGGCCCGACGACTACGACGTCGGTCCCGAGCTCGACGACATCGTCGAGCTCGAGGAGCGCAAGCGCGAGGCGGGCAAGGGCAACCGCGGCTGGGCGGGCCTGCGCCAGCCGTGGGTGCGCCCGGCGCTGCTCGTCGGCTGCGGCATCGCGGTGTTCACCCAGCTGAGCGGGATCGAGATGATCATCTACTACTCGCCGACGATCCTGACCGACAACGGCTTCTCGACGACGGCCGCGCTGCGGGTCAGCGTCGGGCTGGGCGTGACCTACCTCGTGATGATGATCGTGGGGCTGGCGATCGTGGACCGGGTCGGCCGGCGGCGGCTGACGATGATCATGGTGCCGGGTGCGGCGCTGAGCCTGGTCGTCCTCGGTGCGCTCTTCGTCACCGGCCACTCCGGGGCCGACGACGTGCCGTTCATCATCGCCTGCCTGATGGTCTTCATGTTCTTCAACGCCGGCGGGCTGCAGCTGATGGGCTGGCTGACCGGGTCGGAGATCTACCCCCTCGCCGTCCGCGGTGCCGGGACGGCGACCCAGTCGGCGTTCCTGTGGGGCACCAACCTGCTGATCACGCTGACGCTGCTGACGATGATCGAGACCTTCGGGGTCGGGCAGGTCTTCTGGATCTACGCGGCGTTCAACGTCGCGGCGTTCCTCTTCGTGTGGCAGCGCATGCCCGAGCTCACCGGGCACAGCCTCGAGGACATCGAGGAGCACCTGCAGGACGGGCGCTTCCGGCCGGCCGACTTCGCGCGCTGAGGAGAGCCCAGGCTCAGACGGCGGGGCGGAAGCCCGGGAACTGGTGCGTCGCGTCGTAGGTCAGCACGCCCTCGGACACGAGGTCCCACAGGGTGGCGATGATGGCGCGGCGGTCCTCGATCGAGTCGGACGCGACCGACGCGACGATGTCGGCGGGCGCCCAGGCGCCCTCGGCGACGACGCGGTGGACGGCGGTCCGCAGCCGGTTCGGCTCGGTCTGCATGGCGTGCATGGTGGTTCTGCCTCTCTGGTGTGCTGCTAGTGGGCCTGTGTGGTCGGGTCAGGTGACGGTGAGGCCGGTGGCCTCGAGGACGGCACGTACGTCGGCGAGGAGGTCCGGGCTCGCGGCGGGGACGTCGCTCAGGCGGTCGGGGATGCCCAGGCGCGCGTACTTCTCGCGGCCGAGCCGGTGGTAGCCGAGCACGTCGACGCGCTCGACGTTGCCGAGCCCGGCGACGTACTCGGCCAGTCGGCGGACGTGGTCGGGCGCGTCGGTCCAGCCGGGGACGAGGACGAACCGCACCCAGGTCGGCGTGCCGCGGGCGGCCAGGCGCTCGGCGAAGTCGAGCGTGGGCCGGAGCGGTCCGCGGGTCAGGTCGCGGTAGACCGCCGGGTCGAAGGACTTGATGTCGAGCAGCACCAGGCTGGTCGCGTCGAGCAGCTCGTCGTCGGCGCGGGCGCCCAGCAGGCCGGAGGTGTCGAGGGCGGTGTGCAGGCCGAGCCCGGCGGCACCGACGAGGAGCGCCTTGGTGAAGCTCGGCTGGAGCAGGGGCTCGCCGCCGGAGACGGTGACGCCGCCGTGGGTGACCTCGAGGACCTGGCGGTAGTGGTCCATGCGCTCGAGCAGCTCGCCGGAGGTGACCCACTCGCCGTCGCGCATCCGCCACGTGTCCGGGTTGTGGCAGTACGGGCAGCGCAGCGGGCAGCCGGCGAGGAACACCACGAAGCGCGTGCCCGGACCGTCGACACCGGTGGAGAGGTCCCAGGAGTGCACCGACCCGCGGACGCCGGTCGGCGCGGGCGTGCGGGCGCTCGCGGTCACGGTCCCGGTCATGCTCACGGTCGTCACGGTCGTCACGGTCGTCACGGTCCTCACAGGGCTCCGTGGAAGGTGCGGTTGATGACGTCGCAGCTGCTGCTCGCGGGTGAGCCGGACGAAGTTCACCGCGTAGCCGGAGACCCGGATGGTCAGCTGGGGATAGTCCTCCGGGTGCTCCATGGCGTCCAGCAGCGTGGCCCGGTCGAGCACGTTGACGTTCATGTGGAAGCCGCCGGCTGCTCGATGTAGCCGTCCAGCACGCCGGCCAGGTTCGCGACCTGCTCCTCGCGGGTGCGCCCGAGGCCCGCGGGCGTCACGGTGGTGGTCAGCGAGATGCCGTCGCGGGCCTCGTCGTAGGGCAGCTTGGCGACCTGACAGCGCGGAGGCGAGCCATGCCGTGCCGGTCGCGGCCGTTCATCGGGTTGGCGCCGGGGGCGAACGGCTCGCCGGCGCGGCGGCCGTCGGGGGTGTTGCCGGTGGCCTTGCCGTAGACGACGTTGCAGGTGATCGTCAGCACCGACTGGGTGTGCTCGGCGTCGCGGTAGGTCGGGTGCCGGCGGATCTTGGCCATGAAGGTGTCGCACCAGGTCGACGGCGATGGTCGTCGGCGCGGTCGTCGTTGTTGCCGTAGGCCGGGAAGTCGCCCTCGGTCGCGTAGTCGACGACGAGGCCGCGTCTCGTCGCGGACCGGCCTTCACGCGTGCGTACTTGATCGCGGAGAGGCAGTCGGCGGCGACCGACAGGCCGGCGATGCCGCAGGCCATGGTGCGGTGCACGTGGCTGGTCGTGCAGCGCCATCTCGAGGCGCTCGTAGGCGTACTTGTCGTGCATGTAGTGGATGACGTTGAGCGCGTCGACGTAGGTCCCGGCGAGCCAGTCCATCATCGCGGTCGAGGCGGGCACGCACCTCGTCGTAGTCCAGCGTACTCGCCGGTCAGCGGCGGGCAGCGACGGCGCGACCTGCTCGCCGGTGACCTCGTCGCGGCCGCCGTTGATCGCGTAGAGCAGCGCCTTGGCGAGGTTGACCCGGGCGCCGAAGAACTGCATCGTCCTTGCCGACGCGCCATCGGCGAGACGCAGCAGGCGATCGCGGTGTCGTCGCCGTACAGCGGGCGCATCAGCTCGTCGGACTCGTACTGGATCGCGCTGGTGTCGATCGAGACCTGGGCGCAGAACGCGCTTGAAGCCCTCGGGGAGCCGGGGCGACCACAGCACCGTCAGGTTCGGCTCCGGGGCCGGCGCCGAGGTTGTAGAGGGTCTGCAGGTAGCGGAACGACGTGCGGGTGACCAGGGTGCGGCCGTCGGCGCCCATGCCGCCGATGCGACTCGGTGACCCAGGTCGGGTCGCCGGAGAACAGCGCGTCGTACTCCGGCGTGCGCAGGAACCGGACGATCCGCAGCTTGATGACGAAGTCGTCGATGAGCTCCTGCGCCTGCTCCTCGGTGAGCACGCCGTCGGCGAGGTCGCGCTGCGAGGTAGACGTCGAGGAAGGTGGAGGTGCGGCCCGAGCGACATCGCCGCGCCGTTCTGCTCCTTGGTCGCGGCGAGGTAGGCGAAGTAGAGCCACTGCACGGCCTCGCGGGCGGTGCGCGGCCGGGCCGGAGATGTCGAAGCCGTACGAGGCGGCCATCGGCCTCGAGCTCGGCGAGCGCCCGGATCTGCTCGGCGAGTCTCCTCGCGGTCCCGGATCACGTCCTCGGTCGAGGGCAGGCCGTCGAGGGCGTGCGTGGTCGGCGCGCTTGCCCTGCGATCAGCCGGTCGCACGCCGTACAGCGCGACCCGGCGGTAGTCGCCGATGATCCGGCCGCGGCCGTAGGCGTCGGGCAGCCCGGTGATGATGCCCGCTGCGCCGGGCGGCCAGGATCGCCGGCGTGTAGGCGTCGAACACGCCGTCGTTGTGGGTCTTGCGGTACGTGGTGAAGATCCGCTCGACGTCGGGGTCGGGCTCGTAGCCGTAGGCGTCGAGGGCGGCCTCCACCATCCGCCAGCCGCCGTTGGGCATGATCGCGCGCTTGAGCGGCGCGTCGGTCTGCAGGCCGACGATCGATCTCGTCGTCCCGGTCGATGTAGCCCGGCCCGTGCGAGGTGATCGACGAGGGCGTGTGCACGTCGACGTCGTAGACGCCGCGCTCGCGCTCGGCGGGGAACATCGCGGTCAGCCGGCCCCACAGCCGGGTGGTGCGCTCGGTGGGCCCGGCGAGGAACGACGCGTCGCCGTCGTACGGCGTGTAGTTGGCCTGGATGAAGTCGCGCACGTCGATCGTGTCGCGCCAGGTGGACCCGGCGAAGCCGTGCCAGGGGTCGACCCGCGGTGTCGTGGCCCGGGACGCGCTGGTGGGACTGGAGGGACTGGCAACGGACACGGTGGCACCCATCATGGCGAGCGGCCCTGGGAGGGGGACGGGGTTCTCCCGACCACCTCCATGATCGGCCGCTGCGCGGGTGCGACGGAGGGGTCCTACGTCCCGCGAGGCCCCGGCAGTGGTCCCTTGCCCGGCGCCGGACCGGTGCCCGCGTCGGCCCGGTTCTGGCCGATGGCCGCAGAGCCGCCCGGCGTGGCGCCGCGGGGATGGGCCACAAGCAGGCCCAGGTGCGGGGATCGGCCACAACGGGACGGACCACGAACAGCCGGCCCCGACCGTCGAGCGCGTGACGGAGGGGGCCGGCTGGTCGGTGGTCCCGGGCGAGCCCGGGTGCCCGAGAGGGCGGGTGGTCAGTGCGAGAAGCGGGACACCGCGGAGCGGAGCTGGGCGGCCATCTCGGAGAGCTCGGTCACCGCACGCTGGGTGTGGGTCAGCGCCTCGGTGGTGGACTCGGCAGCACTGGAGACCGACGAGATGTTGGACGCGATCTCGGTGGAGCCGCTGGCCGCGTCGGTGACGTTGCGGCTCATCTCGTTCGTGGTGGCGGTCTGCTCCTCCACCGCGGAGGCGATGGTGAGCTGGTAGTCGTTGATCGAGGTGATGATCGTGGAGATCTCCCCGATCGCGGCGACCGCACCACCGGTGTCGGCCTGGATCGCCTCGACCCGGCGCGCGATGTCCTCGGTGGCCCGCGCGGTCTCCTGGGCGAGCTCCTTGACCTCGTTGGCCACGACCGCGAAGCCCTTGCCGGCCTCCCCGGCCCGGGCGGCCTCGATGGTCGCGTTGAGCGCGAGCAGGTTGGTCTGCTCGGCGATCGAGGTGATCACCTTGACCACGTTGCCGATCTCCTGGCTGGAGGTGCCGAGCTTGGAGACGGTCTCGTTGGTGGTCTCAACGATCGAGACGGCCTCGGCGGCCACCCGGGCGGCCTCGTTGGCCGAGTGCGCGATCTCGCGGATCGAGGCACCCATCTGCTCCGACCCGGCGGCCACCGTCTGCACGTTGCGGGAGACCTCGTCGGCGGCGGCGGAGACGACGTTCGCCTGCGCGGCGGTCTCCTCGGCGCCCACGGCGATCTGCTGGGCGGAGGCGGAGAGCTCCTCGGAGGAGGCGGCCACCGCGTCGGAGGAGGTCACGACAGTGGCCATCATCCCGCGGAGGTTCTCCAGCGCGTCGTCGAGGGCGGCGCCCATGAGGCCGACCTCGTCGGTGCTGGACAGGCCGCTGGACCGGGTCAGGTCGCCCTCCGCGAGGCCCTGCGCCACGTGGCGGACCTTGCCGACGTCACGGCCGATGCGGGTCGCCACCGCGAAGGCCAGGCCGACACCGGCGATGACGCCGCCGACCAGCAGCAGCAGCGAGAGCAGCCGCGCGTTGGCGTAGGACGACTGCGCGTGGGCGGCGGCGACCTTGGCCTCGCCGGCCTCGATGGCAGTGAGCTTCTCCAGCACGGCGGTCGCGGCGAGGAAGTGCGGGTTCTTGTCGTTCGCCTTGGTCCAGGCGGCGTTGTCGTTGCCCAGCGCCAGCGGCGCGGTGACCTTGTCGTTGTAGGCGAAGCCGTCGTCCATGTCCTTGGCGGCCTCGGCGACCAGCGCGCGGATGGTCGGCGTCGAGCCGGTGGAGAGGTAGGCCTTCTCGTTGAGGTCGTACGTCGCCCGGATGTCGGCGAGGTCGTCGAGGTGCTTCTTCGACTCGGCGGTGGTCAGCGCGAGGGCAGCGTCCCGCAGCGCGATGCGCACGTCGTCCACGTTGTTCGCCATCAGCGCGACGTTCGCGGCACCCCTGACGTTGGCGTCGTAGATCTCCTGCGACGTCGCGGCCGACTGGCCCAGCGCGCGCAGCCCCACGAGGCCGACGGTCACGGCGACGAACGCCACCAGGCCGACCGCGACCAGGATCTTGGTGCGGACCCCGCGGTCGGTGAACCAGGACAGGGCGGAGCGGCGGGCAGGGGTGCTCATGGGTCGTGGTGCTCCTCAGCGGCTGGCGACGACTGCCCGAGTGGCTGCGTTCGTGACTGTTTCAGTGGCTCTATCGGCCGCGGGAGGGCGAACCTGAGTAGTCCTCGAACGCCGAGACGACGCATCCGGCCGTCTTTACCCGGTCGGGCATGGACACGGGTCTCGCGGGTACGGCGTCCCCCTCGGGGGTCTCACGCAGGCCTCCGGGTGACGAGCGCTCCCGGCCGACGGCCGGGGGCGCTCGACGTCGTCCAGGGCGCTCGATGTCGTCCCCGGCGCTCCGGGCTCAGGCCCCGCCGGCTCCCGCCTCGAGCACCCGCTCCGCGGTCGACCGCTCGGCGTCGCTGAGCGGTCGGGAGCGTCCGGCGGCCGCGTCCCTCAGCACCGCGACCGCCCGGCTGCGCGACACGACCCGGCCGTCGCGCGCACGCAGCGTCTCGACCAGGGTCAGGCTCGACGTGCCCACCCGCTCGAGGGCGAAGGTGGCCGCCACCGCGCCGTCGGCCAACACCAGGCTGCTCAGGTAGTCGATCTCCACCCGGGCCAGGACGTAGTCGCCGGGGTCGGCGAGGTGCAGCACGTCGCGGAACCACCGGGTGCGCGCCTCGTCGAGCAGGGTGAGGTACTCCGCGTGGTAGACGTGCCCGAACGCGTCCACGTCGCGGAAGCGCAGCGCCAGCCAGTGAGCCGTCTCGTCCATGCACCCATCGTGCCGTCCGGCCGGGACCGACGCGGCCCCGCCCTCAGGTCACCCGGTAGCGGGTCACCATGCCGGCCGCGATGTGGTCGTTGACGTGGCAGTGGAACAGCCACGTGCCGGGGTCATCGGGCACCATGTCGGCGACCAGCATCCCCGCCGGCAGCAGGCTCGCCACGTCCATCCGCATGCCACCGATGACCACGTCGTTCCCGTG
Organism: uncultured Actinomycetota bacterium; assembly: GCA_963781745.1. GTDB lineage: Bacteria > Actinomycetota > Actinomycetes > Propionibacteriales > Nocardioidaceae > Nocardioides_B. The sequence continues at coordinate 87,928 of CAWAHH010000008.1, forward strand.
CCAGTGCGGGGTGTGCAGGTCGACCTCGGTGCCCATGCTCATGACGTACCAGCGGACGTGCTCGCCGCGGTGCAGGTCGATCATCGGCATCGAGCCGTAGAGGTAGCCGTTGATCGAGTGCTTGAGGTTGGACTCCACGAACTCCTCGTCGGAGTCCGGGTCCTCGGGCAGCGGGGGCGTCCCGAAGCGGCGCATGTTCTCGGCGAGCAACGGGCTCTGCGCCTCGTTGTCGACGAAGAAGGAGGCGAAGACCTCCTTGTCGACGTCGGCCGGTGACCCGTCGGCCTTCGCCTGGCCGCGTGCGGTGACCACCATCGGCCCGACGAGGCCGGCGTAGGTGTCCCCGATCTCGTCGGTGTGCGAGTGGTACATCCACATCACCGAGCTGCCGTCGTGCGGGCCCGGGCCGGCCCGGCCGGGCACCTCCCACACGTAGGTGTGCCGGCCGCCGGTCGGCACCGCGTCGTCGGCCTTGCGCGCGCCGTGCGTGCCGTCGACGTACGGCGCGCCCTCGCTGCTCTTGTCGTAGAAGACGCCGTGCGGGTGCATGCTCGTGGGGAACGAGCACGTGTTGCGGTAGTGCACCTCGATCGTGTCGCCGACCTCCGCGCGGATGACCGGCCCGAGCACCCCGAGGTAGGCGTCACCGGGCGCCCGGGCGACCCGGTGGGTGAAGGTGTCGTCGGTGTAGGCGCGGTAGAGGCACTTGACGTAGCGCGACCCGATGCGACCCGGACCGGACCCCGTGAAGACCGACTCGTCCTCGTCGAAGGGGTGCCCGGCGACGACGTCCGCACCCTGCGGCGCGTAGTTCCACACGACCTCGTCGGCCGAGACGTAGTAGCGACGGACCGCGCCTCCGCCACCGGCCCCGCCGGCGACCTCGTCCCAGTACCCGGCGCCGGTGGACCCGTGGGCCATCGCCGTGTCGTGCCCGACGCTCGTGGCCGACGCCGCGTGACCCGTGGCCACCGAGCCGCCGGCGAGAACCAGCGCGGCGACGGCCGTCGGCAGCACCCGTCGCCCGCCGACCGCCGAACGGTCCGCGCGCCGGGCGAGCGCCACGATGACGAGCAGGGTCTCCGCGACCACCGAGACGACCCCGAGGGGCTCGGTCCAGTTGCCGACGTCGTCGCCGATCTGGGGCAGGCCGACCGTGCGGCTGGCGGCGTAGGCCAGCACCGCGAGCGCCGGGACGACGGCGGCCGCCGTCCACACGAGGCGCCGGTCCGCGACCAGCAGCAGCACGGCCAGCACCACGAGCGTCACCTCGAGCGCGACGAAGAGCCAGCCGACGTACGGCGCCTCGTGGAGGTGTGTGCCGGTGACCGGCACGTGGGCCGCCGCTGCCACGACGGCGAGGGCCGCGGCAGGCAGGCGCAGGCGGGACTGCTCCGGACGTGATGACACAGACATGACGGCGCCCCCCGGCGACTCGGTGCGACTGCCCCCACGACCGTCGCTGTGTCACATCGTGGAGAGGGCCCGGCGCCCTGGCCATAGCCCGGCCAGATCACACCGGCTGGTCCGGGACCGGCGGACGCGCGCATAGGTCGTACAGCGCCGGCGACCCACCGACATGGCGATGGTCCATTCCATCCGTTTTGTCATCCCCTCGATCGGGGGGATCCACGTGCTCGGACGGGCTGCCCCTCAGGGGGTGGACCGCCGGGCCGAGAGGACGCACCACACGGCCTTGCCGTGCTCGGTGGGCCGCGTCCCCCAGCGGTCGGCCAGCGCGGAGACGATCTGCAGCCCGCGTCCGTGCTCGTCGTCCTCGTCCGGGCGCAGCTTGCGCGGCTGGAACGTCGCCTGGTCGCGCACCTCGAGCAGCATCTCGTGTCCCTCGAGGCGGGCCCGCAGGTCCAGCGGCGGCCGGCCGTAGCGCACCGCGTTGGTGACCAGCTCGCTGGTCACCAGCGCCGCGTCCGCGACCATGCCCGGCGGCATCCCGCGCTCCCGGAGGTAGCGCGCCACCAGGTGACGCGACTGGGCGACAGCGGTGTCCACGTGCTCGAGGTTCTGCTGCAGGCCGTCGTCGGGCGAGGGCGGGTCGACGCGCGCGACCAGCACGGCCACGTCGTCGTCGGGGCCCTGCGGCAGCATCGCCGCCACCAGCTGCTCGGGTACGCCGGCCACGGGGCCGACCAGCGCGGCGACGCGCACCGCGAGGGCCTCGATGCCACGCTCGAGGTCCTCGCCGCGCCTCTCGACCAGGCCGTCGGTGTAGAGCACCACCCGGGCGTTCGGGACGAGCGGCACGTCGTGCTGGGTGAGGTTGAACGGGCCGACACCCAGGGGCGGGTTCTCGTCGCCGCCGACGACACGGGCGTCCTCGCCGGGCAGCAGCACGATCGGCGGCAGGTGCCCGGCGTTGGCGAACCGCAGCACCCGGTCGGCCGGGTCGAAGACCGCGTAGATGCAGGTGACGATCTGGTCCTGGCCGATGTCGCGGACCAGCCCGTCGAGGGACTCGAGCAGGTCGGCGGGTGGCAGGTCGAGGCGGGCGTAGGCGCGCACCGCCGCGCGCAGCTGGCCCATCACGGCGGCGGCCTGCACGCCGCGGCCCATCACGTCGCCGACCACGAGGGCGGTGCGGCCGCCGCCGAGCTCGATGACGTCGTACCAGTCACCGCCGACCTGGGTGCCCTCGACGCCGGCCCGGTAGTAGGTCGCCACCTCGAGGTGGTCGGGGTCGAACGCCTGCTGCGGGAGCAGGCTGCGCTGGAGCTGGTCGGCTATCGGTGTGCTCGCGTGCGGCCGCCTCCGCGTTGGCGGCGGCGAGGGCGAGGGCCTCCTCTGCGGCGCGCCGTTCGGTGATGTCCTGCACCGAGCCGCCGAGCACCTCGCGGCCGTCGTCGTCCCGCACCACCTCGCCGTGCACCGCGACCAGGACGGCCTGGCCGTCGGGCCGCACCAGCCGGGCCTCGACGTGCAGGACGCCCTCGGAGGCGGCCAGCGCCTCCAGGACGCGCTCGGCGTCGTCGGGGTGCACGAGCTCGGTGACGGCGTCGGGGTAGACCATCGCGGCGACCTGCTCGGCGGTGCGCCCGACGATCCGGAGGAACTCGTCGGACGCCTCGATCCGTCCCGTCGACAGGTCGACCTCCCAGCTGCCCACGCTGGCCAGCCGCTGGGCCTGGTCCATCAGGGACCGGCTGCGCTCGAGCTGGCGGCGGGTCCTGCGGGCGCGGTCGAGCTCGACGTTGGAGCGCACGCGCGCGCGCAGCTCGCGAGCGGTGAACGGCTTGACGAGATAGTCGTCGGCCCCCGCGTCGAGACCCGAGACCGTGCCCTCCTCGCCGGCCCGCGCCGAAAGCATGACGACCGGGATGCCGACCGTGACCGGGTCGGCCTGGAGGGCGGCGAGCAGCTGGAAGCCGTCCATCCGCGGCATCATCACGTCGGTCAGCACGAGGTCCGGGGGACAGCTCGCGTGCCCGCTCCAGCCCGTCGACCCCGTCGACGGCGGTGTGCACGACGTAGTCGCCGCCGAGCAGGCCGGCGACGTACTCGCGGATGTCGGCGTTGTCGTCGACGACCAGGATCCGCGGGGCGAGCGGGCCCGCGGACGCCGAGGACGCGGTGAAGGCGGCGGTCCGCTCGAGCGGGCCGGATCCGCCTCCGCCCCGGCCCGGTCGTCCGCGCCCCGGCCGGGCCGGTCGTCGGCCCAGTGCTCGGCCTCGGCAAGGAAGCCCTCGGCCACCGCGGCCACCGTCGCCGAGACCCCGCCCGCCGAGGCGGCCACCTGCTCGGCGGGCAGGTGCCCGCTGCCGAGCGGCAGGGTGACCACGAAGGTGCTGCCCTCGTCGGGCTCGCTGGTGGCGGTGACCGTGCCGCCGTGCAGCTCGACGAGCTCGGCGACCAGGGCAAGGCCGATGCCGGAGCCCTCGTGGGTGCGCGAGCGCGCGCCGGTGACCCGGTGGAAGCGCTCGAACAGGTGCGGGAGCTCGTGGTGCGGGATGCCGGTGCCGGTGTCGCTGACCAGCAGCCGGGCTCCGTCGGCGGTGGTGGAGAGGGCGACGGTGACGGGCCCCTCGAACGTGAACTTCACGGCGTTCGACAGCAGGTTGAGCACGACCTTCGCCCACAGGTCCCGGTCGACGTACACCGGCTCCGGCAGCGGCGGGAGGTCGAGCACCAGCTCCAGGCCGAGCCGCTCTGCGGCGGTCTCGAACATCGCGGAGAGCTCGCGGGTGTACTGCGCGAGGTCGACCGGCTCGAAGCGCGCCTCGACCCGGCCGGACTCGAGCCGAGAGAAGTCCAGCAGCGTGTTGACGAGCTTGAGCAGCCGCTGGGCGTTGCGCAGCACCACCTCGACGCGGTTCTGCTGACGCGGTGGCAACGGCTCGCGCTCGTCGGCGAGAGCGTCCTCAGCGGGCCCGAGCAGCAGCGTCAGCGGGGTGCGGAACTCGTGGCTGACGTTGGTGAAGAAGTCGGTCTTGGCCTGGTCGAGCTCGGCCAGCGTCTCCGCGCGACGCCGCTCGAACTCGTAGGCGCGGGCGTCGGTCAGGCTGGCCGCGAGCTGTCCGGCGACCAGGTCGCAGAAGTCGCGGTAGCCGTCGTCGAGGGGACGGAAGCGGTTGAGCCCGCAGACCAGGAAGCCGTAGGGCCTCGCCTGGGTGCCGGCCGTCAGCGGGACGACGAGCGCCTGGAGCGGCGGCGCGTCCCAGGCCCCGGTCGGGAGCCTCTCGAAGCGCTCTGCGAGGTCCACGAGCGTCGCGCGCCCGGCCGCTGCCTCGGCGAGGGGCCACGGCGTCGTGTCCCCGCTCGCGTCGAGCCGCTCGGGTGCCGCCGGGTGCGGTCCGTCGAAGCCCGACGAGCCGGCGAGGTGGGCCGTGGTGCCCTGGTCGTCGAGGAGGTAGACCAGCGAGAAGGGCAGGTCCTGCGGGCTCGCGCCGAGCTCGCGGCAGGCGGTCTCGATGGTCTCGGCCTCGGTGAGGTTCGAGCCGCGCCGCGAGCCGAGGTCGCGCAGGGTCTGCATGCGGCGGTGCGAGACCACCTGCTCGGTGTCCTCCTTGACGACGCAGAGCATCCCGCTGATCAGCCCGCTGTCGTCGAACAGCGGGCTGTAGGAGAACGTGTGGTAGGTCTCCTCGGTGTAGCCGCTGCGCTCGAGGAACAGCAACAGCGACTCGTCCCAGGTGGAGACGCCGGTGGTCATCACCGCCTTGATGCGCGGCCCCACGTCGGGCCAGATCTCCGACCACACCTCGGAAGCCGGTCGGCCGAGCGCCCAGGGATACTTCTTCCCGAGGGTGTCGCGGCGGTAGGCCTCGTTGCAGAAGAAGGTCAGGTCCGGGCCCCACGCCATCCACATCGAGAAGCGCGACGTGAGCACCAGCCGGACCACCGACTCGAGGCTGCGCGGCCAGGTCTCGGGCTGCCCGACGGAGGTCGCGTCCCAGTCGACGAGCAGGAGGTCGCGTCCGACCTCACCACTGCGCGAGAGCATCTGCCTCACACGTCGCCACCTTCGCCTCGGCCGACCGGGTCCGCGCGTCGACCACGAGACCCGAGGGGGAGTCTAGGGCGAGTCGGACCGTCGCGGCGGGGGTAGGTTCCCGTGCATGGGTCACTCACACGCGTACGGCATCGACTTCGGTGGCAGCGGCATCAAGGGCGCCCCCGTGGACCTCGGGTCCGGCAGCTTCGCCGCCGACCGCAACCGCATCGAGACACCCCAGCCGGCGACACCCGACGCGGTCGCCGCGGTGATGCGCAAGCTGGTGACGGGGGCCGGGCTGGCCGACGACGCGCCCGTCGGGGTCACGGTCCCCGCCGTCGTACGGCGCGGCACGGTGCTGTCCGCGGCCAACATCGACGAGGCGTGGATCGGCACCGACGCCGACGCGCTGTTCACCGAGGCGCTCGAGCGGCCGGTGCACGTGGTCAACGACGCGGACGCGGCGGGCTACGCGGAGACCCGCTACGGCGCCGCGAAGGACCGCGCCGGCGTGGTGATCGTGACGACGCTCGGCACCGGCATCGGGTCGGCGCTGGTCATCGACGGGCGCCTCGTCCCCAACACCGAGCTCGGCCACCTCGAGATCGACGGGCACGACGCCGAGTCCCGCGCGGCCAACAGCGCGCGCGAGAAGCACGACCTGTCGTGGGAGCAGTGGGCCGAGCGGCTCACGACGTACTACCGCGTCGTCGAGAGGCTGTTCACCCCCGACCTGTTCGTGGTCGGCGGCGGGGTGAGCAAGAAGGCGCAGAAGTTCCTGCCGCTGCTCGACATCGCCACCCCGATCGTGCCTGCCGCGCTGGGCAACCAGGCCGGGATCGTGGGCGCCGCGCTGCTCGCCCAGGAGGAGCAGGCCGCAGGTCGCGACTGAGCCGCGGCCGCGGGCGGTCCCGGGCCGGGGGGGTTCCGCTCCGCGCCCGCACGGGCTAGCGTGCGGGGTCGCGACTGCCGGGGGGCAGAGCCTCGAAGGAGCACACCGCGTGCCAGCCCGATCCTCTCGCCCCTCCGCCCTCCTCGCCGCCCTGGTGGCCGCCCTGCTCACCACCGTCGCCGGGCTCGCCGTCGTGGCACCGCCCGCCTCGGCCGACGGACCCGCGTCCGGCGCCCCCTGGGTGGTCACCCTCGGCGACTCCTACATCTCCGGCGAGGCCGGCCGGTGGGCGGGCAGCTCGAACGCCTCCACCTCCGCGGCCGACGCGCTCGGCCCGACGGCGTACGCCGACGACGCCGCAGGCACCGGCGAGCAGATCGCGCGCTGCCACCGCAGCCGGTCCGCCGAGGCGTACGTCGGCGGCGGGGTGAACGGGATGAACCTGGCCTGCTCAGGGGCCAGGACCTCGACGTACACCGACGGCAGCGGGCGCTTCAAGCCCGGCCTCGACTTCGCCGACGACGGCGCGGGCCACCGGGGCCAGGCAGCGATGCTCCAGTCGTTCGCGGCGACCCACCACGTCTCGATGGTGGTGGTGTCGATCGGCGGCAACGACTTCGAGTTCGCCTCCGTCGTCCAGCAGTGCGTCACCGACTTCCTGACCTCGCCGACCTGGGCGAAGAACCTCTGCAACGACGACGCGAAGGTCACCGCGAACTTCACCCCGGCCAATGTCGCCGCCGTGCAGGCCCGGATCGCGACGGCGTTCGGCAACGTGCGGACGGCGATGCGCAACGCAGGCTACGCGGACGGCGCCTGGACGCTGCTGGTGCAGAACTACCCGTCGCCGCTGCCCGACGGCAGCGGGCTGCGCTACTCCCAGTCCGGCTTCAGCCGCCAGACGACCGGAGGCTGCGGCTTCTGGGACGCGGACGCGACGTGGGCCAACGCCACTGCGCTCCCGACGATCAACCGCACGGTGCTCGGGGCGGTCGCGGCATCGGGCCTCACCAACACCCGCACGCTCGACCTGTCGGCCGCCTTCAACGGGCACCGGCTGTGCGAGCGCGGTGTCGGGCTCTACGAGGAGCAGGGCCTGAGCAGCTGGACGCAGGCCGGCGCCGTCGACCGCACCGAGTGGGTCAACCAGATCCGCACGGTGAGCACGATCGGCAGCAGTCCGTACTACGTCCAGGAGTCGCTGCACCCGAACTACTGGGCGCAGCTGGCGACCCGGTCGTGCGTGCGGCAGGCATTCAACGGCGGGGCGCCGCGCAGCGGCACCTGCGCGATAGCCGGCACCGGCCTGGTCGGCGGCGAGCCGCGGATGACCCTGCGCTGACCGCTGCGCACCGTCGCGATCTGCGCCGGCCGGTGTCGATGGGCAGGGCTGAGTAGGCGTACTCAGGGGGTTGAGTCGCTCCGCCCTGTCGGTGAGGACGTCGTGGCTGGCTTCATGGAGCCATGACGCGCTACGCCGACCCTGCGAGCTGCCCCGACTGCCGCGGCCCGATCACCCCGGGCACACCCGCCTGCCCCGCCTGCGGACTCTCGCTGCGCGGGGGCACCGCTCAGCTGCTGTTCGGGACCCTCGCCTCGGCCGACCAGCTGCTCGCGCGGCTGCGCGCCGAGACCCTCGCGCCGGCGGCCCCCTCGGGCGTCCCGGTGGGTGGCCTGGTCGCGGGCCTGCCGCAGGCTCCGCCCACGCCGGGCACCCTGCCCGGGCGCCCGCACCGCGGCCTCAGCGCGGCGTCGGTGCCGCGGATCCTGCTCTCGCTCGGCGCGCTCTGCCTGCTCGTGGCGGCGCTGGTCTTCCTCGCGGTGACCTGGTCGGTGCTCGGCGTCGGCGGGCGTACGGCGACCCTGGTCGCCCTGACCGCAGTGGCGGGCGTGCTGGCAGACCGGCTGGCCCGGCATCGCCTGCGCGGGGCGGCCGAGGCACTGGCCCTGGTGGCCTACGGGCTGCTCGCCCTCGACGTCGTCGGCGCGGAGCACGCCGGGTGGCTCGGCGACCTCCGGGCGGCCGAGCTCTCCGTCGTGGTCGGCGGCGTCCTCGCGGCGACAGGCGCCGGAGTGGCGCTGGCGGCCCGGCGTACTCCCGCCCCCGCCCTGACCGTCCCGTCGGTGGTGGCCGCCGTCGGAGTGGCGTTCGCGGCGTTCGGCACCCAGGCCGCGCAGTGGCTCCCGCTCTCGGCCTCGAACCTCGCGGCCACCCTGGTCGCGCTGGCCGCCACCCTCGCCGCGCACCGGCTGCGGCTGCGCGAGACGGCCGTCGGGTCGGCCGTCGTCACCGCTCTGTGCTGGCTGCCACTGGCCGGGCAGGCCGTCGAGCGGGCGGTGGACCAGCCGGGCTGGCGCGAGCTCTGGCTCGGCGCCGAGGTCTGGCCGCTCCTCGCGGCCGCCGCCCTGGTGCTCGTCCCCGCGGCCCGGCCCCGGACCCCGATCGCGGCCCGGGTGGCCGCTGCGGCCGTCGGCGAGCTGCTGCTCGTGGTCGCGCTGCTGGCCCCCGCCCTCCGCCTCGACGTCACGCCGGCCGGCCTCGTCGGCGTCGCCGTGCTGGCGGTCGCCGGTGTCGCGACCTGGCTGCTGCCGCGCCGCTGGTCCCTGTCCGGCCTCGGCACGCAGCTCGTCGCCGGCGCCGGCGTCGCGTTCGTGGCACTCGACCTCGCGCTGGTCGCCGCCCGTCGCGTCGAGGACGTCGTGGTCGCGCCGTGGGCGGGCCGCGGCGCCGACCGGCTGCCCGTCGCGGCGCTGGACGCGGACCGGGCCGCCTCCTGGCTGCTCCCTCTGGCCGCGCTCGCCCTGGCCGGCACGGCGGCCGTCGCTCTCGGGGTCCTCCTCGACGAGCGGGCCCGTCGCACGGGCGCGGTCACGGACCTGGTCGCGACCCTCCTGACCGGCGTGCTCTCGCTCGGCGTGCTGGGCGGTCTCGGCGCGATCGCGCTGCAGCCGGCGCCGGTGTGGCTGCTGGTGGCGGTGCCCCTGGTCGCCGCCGGCGTGGCCGTCGCCGCCTGGGCCGCGCTGAGGTCGCCGGCGCCGCTGGCGGCGGGCGGCGGGTTCCTCGCCGTCGCGGTGGTGCTCTCGCTGCACGCGGAGGCCCTCACCGCCGCGACGCTCGCCGTCGCCGTCGTGCTGCTCGTCGTGGTGCACCTGCGCTCCCGCGACGTCGTCGTGGCCTCGCTCGCCGGGGTGCTGCTCGTGGCTGCGCTGGCCGGCGAGGTCTGGTCCGCCGGTGCCGTGCTCGACGCCCGCGCGCCGTGGACCGCGCTGGTCGCGATCGTCGTGCTCGCCGTGACCGTGCTCGCAGCGCCGTACGCCCCAGGTCGCTGGTGGGCGGCCGGGCCGCCCCAGGTGGTCCGCACGGGCGCGGAGACGGCGGCGGCCGCCGCGGCCCTTCTGCTCGGCGTCGCCGGTGCGGAGCTCGCTCCGGTCGACCAGGCCGCGACCTGGGTGGCGGTCTACCTCACCCTGGCCGGCGCCGCGGTCACCACGATGTCGCTGCTGCGCGAGGACCGGCGGAGCCTCTCGTGGGCCGGCGGCGCGCTGTTGGCGCTGGCGAGCTGGGTGCGGCTGTGGGACCTCGGTGTCTCCACGCCGGAGGCCTACACGCTGCCGACGGCGGCCGTGCTGCTCGGCGTCGGCCTGCTGCACCTGCGGCGCGACGGTACGGCCGGCACGGTCGCGGCGCTCTCGCCCGCGCTCGGCCTGGCCCTGGTGCCGAGCCTGCTGTGGTCGCTGGAGGACCCGACCGGGCTGCGGCCGCTGCTGCTCGGGCTCGCCTGCGCCGGCCTGGTCCTGTTCGGCGTCGCCCGCCGGTGGACCGCCCCGCTGGTGCTCGGCGCGACGGTCGGTGGCCTGCTGGTCCTGCGGCTCGCGGCGCCGTACGTCGGCGACGCGGTGCCGCGCTGGGTGCTGATCGGTCTCGCGGGGGCGCTGCTCCTCGCGGTCGGCGCGACCTGGGAGCACCGGCTGGCCGACATGCGGCACGTCGCGGGCTACGTGCGGCGGCTGCGGTGAGGAACGGCGAACGCCCCCCGCACCGGGCTGGCGCAAGGGGGCGTCCTGTAGGCCTTTGCCCGTTCCCCGTCCCGGCTCTCGCCGACGGACCCGACCAAAAGCGTGGGGTTGCGAGTCGAGCTGACTGGGAGAGTCAGTCCTCGTCGCCGCGCCGCTGCTCCGGAACCATCCCGGTCAGCAGGTCGCGTACTTCGGACTCACGATAACGGCGGTGTCCGCCGAGAGTCCGGATCGAGCTCAGCTTGCCGGCCTTCGCCCAGCGCGTGACCGTCTTCGGGTCAACCCTGAACATGGCCGCGACCTCAGCAGGCGTGAGCAGCGGTTCGGACTCAGGTGGCCGCGTGTTCATGGCGAGCCTCCCTCACAGTTGTCGCGTGACCGGTGACCGTGAATGCGGGCACCGTGATATTTCTCGTGTGACAGGGTCAAGAGTAAAGCCGGATTCGAAACTATGACAATGGCTCATATGAGTCACCAAGTTGCCCGCACTAGTCATTTCGGGCCATCACGGTTCCGGACAGAGCGCCAGGTTTGACCGAACGGTCGATCCGCCCCCTCCCCCGTCTCCCGCCACACCATCGAGTATGCCCCTTTGTGGGGCCGTGCGTCCCTTCGCATCGCGGGCGAATTCTTCGTAGTCTGGACACCAGAACGATCGGGCGCCCGCACCGCACCCACCCTCGGCCCACGAAGCCCGGCGCGGACGCCGCCCTCGACGGACCGCCCGCCCACCCGCGCGGGCCAGACGGAAGGGTCACCACCGTGACCGGCACTGCTGTCCCCGCACCCCCCCACGACGACCGTCCCGGCGTCTTCGACCTCGCCTCGCGGCACGAGCAGGTCGTCTACTGCCACGACGAGGCGACCGGCCTCCGAGCCATCGTCGCGATCTACTCCACCGCCCTCGGCCCGGCCCTCGGCGGCACCCGCTTCTATCCCTACGCCAGCGAGCACGACGCCCTCGTCGACGTGGTGAACCTGTCCCGCGGGATGGCCTACAAGGCAGCGCTGGCCGGGCTGGACCTCGGCGGCGGCAAGGCCGTCATCATCGGCGACCCGCGCACCCTCAAGACCGAGGCGCTGCTGCGCGCCTACGGCCGCTTCGTGCAGTCGCTGCACGGTCGCTACTACACCGCCTGCGACGTGGGCACGAGCAGCCCCGACATGGACCACATCGCCCGCGAGTGCTCCTACGTCACCGGACGCACGGTCGCCCACGGTGGCGCCGGCGACTCCTCGGTGCTCACGGCGTACGGCGTCTTCCAGGGCATGCGGGCCGCCGCGGAGGCCACCTGGGGCGCGCCGACACTGGCCGGCCGGACGGTCGGCGTCGCCGGGGTCGGCAAGGTCGGCCGGCACCTCGTGCGGCACCTCGTCGAGGACGGCGCGGAGGTCGTGGTCACCGACGTCGACGAGGCAGCCGTCGCCACAGTGCGCGCCGAGCACCCCGGCGTACGCTCCGTCGCCGACGCGGACGTGCTGGTCGCGGGCGACCTCGACGTCTACGCCCCGTGCGCGCTCGGGGGCGCCCTCAGCGACGACGTGGTGGACACGCTGCGGGCCCGGATCGTGTGCGGGGCGGCCAACAACCAGCTCGCCCACGAGGGCATCGAGAAGCAGCTGCAGGACCGCGGGGTGCTCTACGCGCCCGACTACATGGTCAACGCGGGCGGCCTGATCCAGGTCGCCGACGAGCTCGAGGGCTTCTCGTTCGAGCGCGCCCGGGCGCGTGCGAAGGAGATCTTCGAGACCACCCGCCGGGTGTTCGCGCTTGCCGACGCCGAGGGCGTGCCCCCGGCCGTGGCGGCCGACCGGCTCGCGGAGCGGCGGATGGCCGAGGTCGGCCGGCTGCGCAGCCTCTGGCTGGGCTGACCTCCCGGCCCTCGTCCCCTGACCAGGCGTCTCCCGACCGACAGCCGGGCGACGCCCTGGTCAGGACAGGTCAGTCGCGGGAGCGGGACTCGGAGTAGCCCGCCCACTCGTCGTCGTCGTCGTTGCCAGCACTGTGGCTGCCCGACGTCTCGGTGTCACGCTTCTGGTGATCGTCGCCATGCAGCTCTCGCGCCAGCGCGCCGAAGTCAGTCTGGTGGGACTGGTACTTCAGGTCACGGGCGACCTTCGTCTGCTTGGCCTTCGCACGGCCGCGCCCCATTGGGTCGACCCCCTCGCACACTTGGCCGGAGTCACGACAACACCTGCCTCGGCGTTCAGTGGCTCGACGCCGGGGACGGGTGCAGGTCGCGCGTCCGGTCTCTCCGTTGGTTTCTCGTGCCCCAACGGTACCCGGCGAGTGGCTGTTCCCGCACTTCCGGGCGACGAATTGCCCCGAAGTTCTCTCTCGGCGGACGTGCCGGGGCCCGGCCGGAGCCGGGCGGCGCGGTCACCAGCCGGGGTGCTGGCCGCGCAGCACGGCCGTGCCGCCGGCGGGCGCGCCGAGCGCGCCCGAGGCGGCCGTGACCTCGCCGCAGACCCATGCGCTCAGGCCGTGCCCGGCGAGCAGCGTGACCGCCCGCTCGGCATCCGCGGCCGAGGTGACCGCGACCATCCCGACGCCGCAGTTCAGGGTGCGCTCGAGGTCGGGCTGGGCGACCGAGCCCACCTGCCGGACCAGGTCGAAGACCGGCTGCGGGGTCCACGTGCCGCGGTCGAGGGTGGCCACCACGGTGTCGGGCAGCACCCGCCCGAGGTTCGCCGCCAGGCCGCCACCGGTGACGTGCGACATGACGTGGGTGGCGGTGGTCCGGGCCAGGTCGAGGCACGCCTTCGCGTAGATCGTGGTCGGCTCGAGCAGCTCCTCGCCGAGGGTGCGGCCGAGCTCGTCGACGTGCCGGTCGAGCGACCAGCCGGCGCCACCGTCGGCCGGGTCGCCGAGCAGGACGTGCCGCACCAGGGAGTAGCCGTTGGAGTGCAGCCCGCTCGACCCGATCGCCACGACCACGTCGCCGACCTCGACCCGGCCGGGACCGAGCAGCCGCGAGGCCTCCACCACGCCGGTGGTCGAGCCGGCGACGTCGTACTCGTCGGGGCCGAGGAGGCCGGGGTGCTCGGCGGTCTCGCCGCCGACCAGCGCACAGCCGGCCTGCACGCACGCCTCGGCGATGCCCTGCACGATGGCCGCGACCCGCTCCGGGACGACCCGGCCGGTGGCGATGTAGTCGGTGAGGAACAGCGGCTCGGCCCCGCAGACGACCAGGTCGTCGACGAGCATGCCGACGAGGTCGAAGCCGATGGTGTGGTGGACGTCCATCGCCTGCGCGATCGCGACCTTGGTGCCCACGCCGTCAGCAGAGGTGGCGAGCAGCGGGTGGTCGAACGACTTGAGGGCGGTCGCGTCGAACAGCCCCGCGAAGCCGCCGATGCCGCCCATCATCTCGGGACGGCGGGCCTTCTCGATCCAGACCTTCATCAGCTCGACGGCCTTGTCGCCGGCGTCGATGGAGACGCCGGCGGCCTCGTACGTCGCCCCGCCCGTCGGCTCGGCGTCCTGCTGCTGGCTCATCCGGGCTCCTCGCGGGTCAGGGGCGCTCGAGCGCGTCGCCCGCGCCACCACCGGCGAGCGAGGCGCTGAGGCCGTCGGCGTCGGTGGGGAGCGTGGGGTCGAACTCGAGCAGGTGCTTGCCGAGGTGCTCGGGGTCGGGCAGCGCGATCGGGTAGACCCCGTCGAAGCAGGCCCGGCACAGGCTGTCCATCGGCACCTCGGTGGCCTCGACGAGCTGCTCGAGGGAGATGTAGGCGAGCGAGTCGGCGTCGATCGAGCGGCAGATCTCGTCGCTGGTGAGGCCGTTGGCGATCAGCTCGGCGCGGGTGGCGAAGTCGATGCCGTAGAAGCACGGCCACTTCACCGGCGGCGAGGAGATCCGCACGTGCACCTCGCGGGCGCCGGCCTCGCGGAGCATCCGGACCAGCGCGCGCTGGGTGTTGCCACGCACGATCGAGTCGTCCACGACCACGAGGCGCTTGCCCTCGATGACGTCGCGCAGCGGGTTGAGCTTGAGCCGGATGCCGAGCTGACGGATGGTCTGGGACGGCTGGATGAACGTCCGCCCGACGTAGGAGTTCTTCACCAGGCCCGTGCCGTAGGGGATCCCGCTCTCCTCGGCGTAGCCGATCGCGGCCGGCGTACCCGACTCGGGGACGGGCATCACCAGGTCGGCGTCGGTCGGGGAACTCCCGCGCCAGCCGGCGGCCGATCTCGACGCGGACGCTGTGCACGCGGCGCTCGTTCATCAGGGTGTCGGGACGGGCGAGGTAGACGAACTCGAAGAGGCAGTGCTTGGGCGCGGGCTCGGCGAAGCGCCGGCTGCGCAGGCCGTCCTCGTCGATGGCGACCATCTCGCCGGGCTCGACCTCGCGGATGAAGGACGCGCCGACGATGTCGAGGGCGGCGGTCTCGGAGGCGACCACCCAGCCGCGCTCGAGCCGGCCGAGGACCAGCGGCCGGACGCCCTGCGCGTCGCGGGCGGCGTACAGGGTGTTCTCGTCCATCCAGACGAACGAGAAGGCGCCGCGGAGCCCGGGGAGGACCTGGACGGCGTTCTCCTCCAGGCTCATGTCGGGGTGGTGCGCGAGGAGCGCCGTGACCAGGCTGGTGTCGTTGGTGGCCGTGGGGCCGGCCTTGACCGGGATGTCGAGCTCGCCGAAGGCCCCGGCCAGCGCTGCGACCTTGGCGGCGAGCTCGCGGGTGTTGGTCAGGTTGCCGTTGTGCGCCAGCGCGATCGAGCCGGTCTCGGTGGGCCGGAACGTCGGCTGGGCGTTGTGCCAGGTGCTCGCGCCGGTGGTCGAGTAGCGCGCGTGCCCGACCGCGAGGTGACCCTGGAGCGAGGCCAGCGTGGCCTCGTCGAACACCTGCGAGACCAGGCCCATGTCCTTGTAGACGAGGATCTGGCGACCGTTGCTGACCGCGATGCCGGCCGACTCCTGGCCGCGGTGCTGCAGCGCGTAGAGGCCGTAGTAGGTCAGCTTGGCGACGTCCTCGCCGGGCGCCCACACTCCGAAGACGCCGCAGGCATCCTGCGGTCCCTGGTCGTGGGGGTCGACGGCGGCGGTCAGCTTGCCGTCGCCGCGCCTGCCACTGCGTGGCCTGCTGGGCTGGACGGGGTCCTGGGCGGGCACGCCCGCAGTCTACGGGCGCCCCCGCCGTGCCGCCGAATCCGTCTCGCCGGTGCGGACGTTTACCAGGTGATGCAGGTAAACGGCCGCTCCCCATGGTGAACAGTCCATGGGGAGCGGCCGATTACCAGGTGATGCAGGAAAACAGCGCGGGCTCCTCACCCGGCGGACCCGGCGGACCCGGCGGGGGCGAGGGCGGCGGCGAGGTGGTGGAGCAGGAGGGCCTCGGCCAGGCAGACCTTCTCGAACTCGGCGAGGTGCAGGCCCTCGTTGGCGCCGTGTGCGCGGGTGTCGGGGTCCTCGACGCCCGTGACCAGGACCGACGCCTCGGGGTAGGCCTCCGCGAAGGCGGCGATGAACGGGATCGAGCCGCCCACCCCCATGTCGACAGGCTCGACGCCGTCCCAGGCCTCGCGGAAGGCGGCCCGCGCCGCGTCGTACGCCGGACCGGTGGCGTCGATGCGGGTGGGCTGGCCGGTCTCGCCGGGGGTGAAGGTGAGCTGCGCCCCCCAGGGGACGTGCTTCTCGAAGTGCTCGCGGACCCGGTCCATCGCCTGCGTCGCGTCGTCGCCGGGGGCCAGCCGCACCGACACCATCGCGGTGACGGCGGGGATCAGGGTGTTGCTGGCGTCGGCCGTGCGGGTGACGTCGAGGCCGATCGTGGCGACGGCCGGGCGGGTCCACAGTCGCTCGACGGCCGAGCCGGTGCCGATGAGCCGCACGCCGTCGGCGATGCCGGACTCGGCCCGGATCCGGTCCAGCGGGTAGTCCACGTCAGCGGCCGGACCCGAGTGCAGGCCCTCGATCGCGACGTTGCCCTGGTCGTCGTGCAGGCTCGCGAGCAACCGCACCATGGCGGTCATCGCGTCCGGGACGACCCCGCCCCACATCCCCGAGTGCACGGCGTGGGTCAGCGTGCGCACCTCGACCTTGCAGTCCACGAGCCCGCGCAGGCTGGTGGTCAGGGCGGGCTCGCCGATGTCCCAGTTGCCGGAGTCGGCGATCACGATGACGTCGGCGGCGAGCAGGTCGCGGTGCTCGCCGAGGAACGCCTCCAGCGTCGGCGAGCCGACCTCCTCCTCGCCCTCGACCAGCACCGTGATCCCGACGGGCAGGTCGGCGCCGTAGGTCCGGACGGCCGCGAGGTGCGCCGCGATGCCGGCCTTGTCGTCGGCGGCGCCGCGGCCGTAGAGCCGCTCGCCCCGCTCCGTCGGCTCGAACGGCTCGCTGTCCCAGTCGGCCGGGTCGCCGACGGGCTGGACGTCGTGGTGGGCGTAGAGCAGCACCGTCGGCGCGCCCTCGGGGGCGGGGCGGCGGGCCACGACGGCGGGCGCGCCACCGGCCGCGGTGAGGATGCGCACGTCGTCGAACCCCTCGGCCGCGAACAGTGCGGCGGTGGCCTCCGCCGACCGTCGTACGTCGTCCGCGCGGGCCGGGTCGGCGCTCACCGAGGGGATCCGCACCAGCGCCTCGAGGTCGGATCGCACCGACGGGAGCACGTCCCGCACGGCGGCTCGGATCGACTCGGGGGTCCAGGTCTGCGAGGTCATGCCAGCAGCGTAGACAGCGTGCGGACCGGCCCCTGCGCCACCCCAGCGCCACCCCAGGGCCACCCCGGCGCGGGTGCTCAGGGCACCAGCGGCAGCAGGTGGCGCAGGTCGGAGCGCTCGCCCGACGCGGTCAGCCGGGCGTCGCGGTCGGCCTCGGCCCAGTCGAGGTCGCCGACCGCCAGGGCGATCCAGGTCGGGGCGTCGAGCTCGACGACCGCCGGCGGCGTGCCGCGGGTGTGGCGGGTGCCCTCGAGGCACTGGGCCACCGCGAAGGGCGGCACCCGCACCTCGACGGCGCCGCCGGGTGCGCGGGCCACCAGCACCGCGAGCAGGTGCTTGGTGAGCAGCCGGAGGTCTTCGCGCGAGGCGTCGCCGGCGCGGAAGCGCTCGAGCGCCGGACCCACCAGCGCGGGGTCCGCGGGACGCAGTCGGATCGGCACGGACCGATCATCCCAGGGGCAATCCCCGACCAGAATCACCGGCGTGTCATTCCCGGGAGATTCGTGCAACTGCTGTTACCTTTGGTGATTTTGTGACTAGAGTGCCTCCTGCTTCCCCTGATGAGCAGGAGCTCCCATGCGCACCGTCTCCCGACGTACCCCCACAGCCCGGGTCGCCCGCGCCGCCGCGGCCCTGACCGCCCTCGCGACCCTCGCCTCGGGCGCCCTCGCCGTCGCGACCGCCGCCCCGGCCGGGGCCGCCAACGTGGCCACTCCCGGGAGCTTCACCGGCTACGGGTTCGACCAGTGCACGGCTCCGTCGCAGGCCGCGATGAACGCCTGGCTGCGGTCCTCGAAGTTCTGGGCCGTCGGCATCTACATCTCCGGCGACTCGCGCGGCTGCACCTCGCAGCCCAACCTGACGCCCGCCTGGGTGCGCACGCAGCTGGCGAACAGGTGGCGGCTGCTGCCGATCACGCTCGGCCCGCAGGCCTCCTGCACCACCCGCCCGCGCTACATCCAGCAGGTGCGGATCAGCGCGGCCACGGCCAGCAGCTACGACCGCGCCCGCCGGCAGGGGCTCGCGCGAGGCCGACAAGACCGTCGCCGCCGCCAGGCGTCTCGGCCTCTCGCGGGGCAGCACGCTGTGGTACGACCTCGAGGCGTTCGACACCGGCCAGACGACCTGCCGCAAGTCCGCGCTGCGGTTCCTCTCCGCGTGGACCCGCCGGCTGCACAGGGTCGGCTACCAGTCCGGCGTCTACTCCAGCGCGGCCTCCGGGATCCGGATGCTCGACGACGCCCGGCAGGACCAGCCCGGCGTCTACCGGCTCCCCGACCAGCTCTGGATCGCCGACTGGAACGGTCGCGCGCGACACCTCGACGTCGTACATCCCCGACACCGGCTGGTCGCCGCACGCGCGGGTCCACCAGTACGCCGGCGGGCACGACGAGACCCACGGCGGCGTCACCATCAACATCGACAGCAACTGGCTCGACGTCGGACGGGGCTCGGTGGCCCGCAGGGAGCCGGCGCACTGCGACGGAGCGGCGTCCTACAACTACGCCGTCTACCCCACCCGCGACGTCGGCGACAGCGGCGTGCGGATCAAGGCGGTCCAGTGCCTGCTGAGCGGGCGCGGGCTCTACTCCGGCGCGGTCGACGGCGTGTACGACGCCGGGCTCGGCGCCGCTGTCAGCCGCTGGCGGGTCGACCGGGGCCTGCCCGCCGGCACGGCCATGACGGCGCGCGCGTGGACGGCGCTGCTGGCGCAGGGCAGCACCCCGCTCCTGAAGTACGGCGCCGCCTCCGCCGCCGTACGCCGGCTCCAGCGCGCGCTCAACGCCGCCGACGGCGCGGGGCTGGCCGTGACCGGCGTCTTCGAGGGCACCACCACGGCCGCGGTGAAGACCTACCAGCGCGACCACGGGCTGACCCCGCACGGGGTCGCCGGGTCCGGGGTCTGGGCGCGGCTGGTCGCCGGCACCCGCTGACGGTCAGCCGAGGGCATCCGGCAGCGTCGCGGACCACGCGGCGCGCACCTCCGCGAGCGGGACCGTGAACTGGCCCTGCACGTCGAGCGCGGCGTCGTCGCCCTCGCCGTCGGTGACGCCGATGCGGGCGTGCGGGAACCCGCGCGCCGAGCACATGTCGGTGAAGCGGACCTCCTCGCTGCGCGGCACCGCCACGACGACCCGGGCCGCGGACTCGCAGAACAGCGCGACGAACGGGTCGAGGTCGTCGGGCAGCCACACCCGCGCGCCGACGCCGTGGCGCAGGCAGCGACTCCACCAGCGCCTGGGCGAGGCCGCCGTCGGAGAGGTCGTGGGCGGCGTCGACGAGCCCGTCGCGCGAGGCGTTGACGAGGATGTCGGCGAGCTCGCGCTCGGCCGCCAGGTCGACCTGCGGCGGCAGGCCGCCGAGGTGGCCGTGCACGACGTGCGCCCACTCCGAGCCGGCCAGCTCGTCGCGGGTGGTGCCGAGCAGGTAGATCTGCTGGCCCTCGCGCGGAACCCGGTCGGGGTGCGGCGGTCGACGTCGTCGATCACGCCGAGCACCGCGACCACCGGGGTCGGCAGGATCGCCGTCTCGCCGGTCTGGTTGTAGAGGCTGACGTTGCCGCCGGTGACGGGGATGCCGAGCGCCTGGCAGCCGTCGGCCAGCCCCCGGGTCGCCTCCGCGAACTGCCACATCACCGCCGGGTCCTCCGGCGAGCCGAAGTTGAGGCAGTCGCTGACCGCGAGCGGCCGGGCTCCGCCGGTGGCGACGTTGCGGTAGGACTCCGCGAGCGCGAGCTGCGCGCCGGCGTACGGGTCGAGCTTGGCGAAGCGGCCGTTGCAGTCGGTGGCGACCGCGACGCCGAGGCCGGAGTCGGGGTCGACGCGGACCATGCCGGAGTCCTCGGGCTGCGCGAGCACGGTGTTGCCCTGGACGTAGCGGTCGTACTGGTCGGTGATCCAGGACTTGTCGCAGAGGTTCGGCGAGGCGACCAGCCGCAGCAGCGTCGCGCGCAGCTCGTCGCCGGTGGTCGGGCGCTCCAGCGCCTCGCCGGTGTCGGCCTGCAGCACGTCCTGCCAGTCCGGGCGGGCGAAGGGGCGCTGGTAGGTCGGGCCGTCGTGCGCGACCGAGCGGGGCGGGACGTCGACGACCGTCTCGCCGTGCCACTCGATGGTGAGCCGGCCGGACTCGTCGACCTCGCCGACGACCGTCGCCTCGACGTCCCACTTCTCGCAGATCTCGAGGAAGCGCTCGACGCTGGCCGGCTCGACGACCGCCATCATGCGCTCCTGCGACTCGCGACATCAGGATCTCCTCGGGCGCGAGCGAGGAGTCGCGCAGCGGCACCCGGTCGAGCCAGACGTGCATGCCGCCGTCGCCGGCCGAGGCGAGCTCCGAGGTGGCGCACGACAGGCCGGCGCCGCCGAGGTCCTGGATGCCCACGACGAGGTCCTCGGCGAACAGCTCGAGGGTGCACTCGATGAGCAGCTTCTCCTGGAACGGGTCGCCGACCTGGACGCTCGGCCGCTTCGCCGGGCCGGTGCTCTCGAAGGTCTCGCTGGCCAGGACGCGCGACGCCGCCGATGCCGTCGCCGCCGGTGCGGGCGCCGTAGAGGATCACCTGGTTGCCGGCGCCGGACGCCTTCGCGAGGTGGATCTGCTCGTGCCGCATGACGCCGACGCACAGCGCGTTGACGAGCGGGTTGCCGGCGTACGACGCGTCGAAGACCGCCTCGCCGCCGATGTTCGGGCAGGCCGAGGCAGTTGCCGTAGCCACCGACGCCCGCCACGATCCCGGGCAGCACGCGGTGGGTGTCCGTCGGCGTCGAGGGGGCCGAAGCGCAGGGGGTCCATCACCGCGACCGGGCGCGCGCCCATCGCGAGGATGTCGCGCACGATGCCGCCGACGCCCGGTCGCCGCGCCCTGGTAGGGCTCGACGTAGGACGGGTGGTTGTGCGACTCGATCTTGAACGTCACCGCGTAGCCGTCGCCGATGTCGACGACGCCGGCGTTCTCGCCGATGCCGACCATGAGGTGCTCGCGCATCTCGTCGGTGACCTTCTCGCCGAACTGGCGCAGGTGCACCTTCGACGACTTGTAGGAGCAGTGCTCGCTCCACATCACCGAGTACATCGCCAGCTCGCTGCTCGTCGGGCGGCGGCCGAGGATCTCGCGGATCTCGGCGTACTCGTCCGGCTTGAGGCCGAGGTCCGACCACGGCTGCTGGTGGTCGGGGGTCGACGTGGCGGTCGAGACCGTGTCGAGGTGCGAGAGAGGCGCGGGCTGGGCTGTCACTGGGCCAGACATAGGGCTGTCACCGGGCGGCTTCCGGACGAGTGCTGCGACGGGTTCGGACGCGGTCAACCTACAGGAGCGGGGCCGCCTCCCGACGGGCCGGATCGGGGGTGGGACGGCCGCCGGTCGGGCGGCCGTCCTTTACTCCTCACCGGTCGCGTGTGAGGTTGGAGAGGTCCGCACCGACGACCTGACGAGGTAGTGATGGAACGCCGCACCCTACTCAAGGCGGGTGCCCTGGCGCCCGCGGCCCTGCTCGCCACTCCCGCCGCCCCCGCGTCCGCGGCCCTGAGCGTCACCACGCTCGCCCGCCGGCTCGACACCCCGTGGGGCATCGCCTTCCTGCCGGGCGGCGACGCCCTGGTCACCGAGCGCGACAGCGGCTGGATCACGCGGGTCCGACGTACCGGAGGACGGCACCGGATCGCGCGCGTGCCCGGCGTCGTGTCCGCCCAGGCGCAGGGCGGCGAGAGCGGGCTGCTCGGCATCGCGCTGCACCCGGACTTCGCGAGCAACAGGTGGGTCTACGTCTACCTCACCACCGCGCGCGACAACCGGGTGGTGCGGATGCGGTTCCGCGACGGCGCGTTCAGCCGCCCCGACCCGGTCGTGACCGGGCTGCCGAGGTCGCTGCACCACAACGGCGGCGGGCTGGTCTTCGGCCCGCAGAACCTCTACATCTCCGTCGGCGACGCCGAGGACCGCTCGGCCCCGCAGAACCGCGGCCGGCGCGGCGGCAAGATCCTCCGGGTCACCCCGTCGGGGCGCGCGGTCGCCACCAACCCCTTCGGCAACCGGGTGTGGACCTACGGCCACCGCAACCCCGAGGGCCTCGCGTTCGACCGGCGCGGGGAGCTGTGGGCGAGCGAGTTCGGGCAGAACACCTGGGACGAGCTGAACCGCATCGTCAAGGGGCGCAACTACGGATGGCCGCGCCAGGAGGGCAAGGACGGCGGCGGCGGGTTCCGCGACCCGCTCACCCAGTGGCACCCCGACAACTGCTCCCCCAGCGGGATCGCGGTCGCGCGCGGACGGGCCTGGCTCGGGGCGCTGCGCGGCGAGTCGCTGTGGTCGGTCGTGCTGCACGGCCCCGACCGGGGCAGGCGGACCCGGCACTTCGAGGGCCGCTTCGGCCGGATCCGGGCGGTGGCCGCGGCCCCGGACGGCAGCCTCTGGATCGGTACGTCGAACCGCGACGGTCGCGGGTCGCCGGGCGCCACGGACGACCGGATCCTGCGGGTCCGACTCGGCTGAGGGGCCGCGCGGGGGAATCCCGTGCCGGGGCGGGGCGTTGGGACCAGACGTGACCTCCTCCCACGACCTGCCCGTCGGCGCGCCGCCCACGTCCGTCCCGCTCTCGGTGCTCGACCTCTCGCCGATCGCGGCCGGCCGCCCCGCCTCGGCGGCTCTGCACGAGACGGTCGCCCTGGCCCGGTCCGCCGAGGCGTTCGGCTACCACCGCTACTGGCTGGCCGAGCACCACAACATCGGCAGCGTCGCGAGCAGCGCCCCGATGGTGATGATCGCGACCGTCGCGGCGGCCACCTCGACGATCCGCGTCGGCAGCGGCGGCATCATGCTGCCGAACCACGCGCCGCTGGCCGTCGCCGAGAGCTTCCGGGTGCTCGAGGGCCTGCACCCCGGTCGCATCGACCTCGGCCTGGGCCGCGCCCCCGGGACCGACCAGCTGACGGCGTACGCCCTGCGCCGGGGACGCGTCGACGGTGACGAGTTCCCCCAGCAGCTGTCCGAGCTGCTCGCCTACGTCGACGGCTTCCCCGACGACCACCCCTTCAAGCCGCCGTTGCGCGCGATCCCGGACGACGTACCCCTGCCGCCGCTGTGGATCCTCGGCTCCTCGCTGTACGGCGGCCACGCGGCCGCCGCCTTCGGGACCGGGTTCGCCTTCGCCGGCCACTTCGGGTCGGCCGACCCGGCCGAGGCGGTCGCCGGCTACCGCGACCGCTTCGAGCCGTCCGAGCGTCTGGCCGAGCCGCGGGCGATCCTCGGCGTGGCCGCCATCGCCTCCGACAGCGAGGAGCGCGCCGAGGCGCTGGCCCGCGCCAACGACCTCGCGATGGTCCGGCTGATGCAGAACCGCCCCGGCCCGGTGCCGACCCCCGAGGAGGCCGCCGCCCACGACTGGACCGACCAGGAGCTCGCCCTGGCCGCCCAGCGCCGCCGGTTCGTGTCGGTGGGCACGCCCGACCAGGTGCGCGAGGACCTCGAGCGCCGTCGCACCTACGCCGGCGCCGACGAGCTCGTGATCACCACGCAGGTGAACGACGTCGCGGAGCGCACCCTGTCCTACGAGCTGATCGCCAAGGCGTACGCCGCCTGACGCCCCTCCCGTCTCACCCGTCTCACCCGTCCCACGATTACCAGGGTCCCCTGGTAATCGATCACCTCCCCATGCATGCACGCCCGGGGAGGCGCCAGCTCGCCTGGGGAAGCAGCCTGCGGGGCGAGGCACACCCGGCGCGCGGCCTGGGTACGCCGGCCGGGCGCGCGCGGTACTCCCGCGTTCACCGAGCGCCGCCGGGCCGGATTCTGGCCCCTCCCTGCACGCCCGAGGGCCCTCCGACTGCAGGCATCGGCCACTCGGACGCACCCCTGCAGGCATCGGCCACAACCGGGCCCACCGGGGCACCCAGGCCGACCGAGGCACCCGACCACCGGGACACTGCCCCCGGGGACGCAGGCCCGGCAGGAGTCAGCCGACCAGGGCCTCGACCAGGGCGAAGAAGCCGAGACCGTCGGTGCCGGGGCCGTAGCCGTCCTCGACGGCGTGCTCGGGGTGGGGCATCAGGCCGACGACGTTGCCGGCCTCGTTGCGGACGCCCGCGATGTCGCGCATCGAGCCGTTGGGGTTGTGGCCCACGTAGCGCGCGACCACCCGCCCCGAGGCCTCCAGCTCGTCCAGCGTCTGCTCCGACGCGACGAAGCAGCCCTCTCCGTTCTTGAGGGGTACGACGATCTCCTGGCCGTGGGAGTAGGCGGCCGTCCACGGGGTGTCCGCGCTCTCGATGCGCAGGCGCTGGTCTCGGCACACGAAGCGCTGGTGGTCGTTGCGGACAAGCGCGCCGGGTAGCAGGTGCGACTCGCACAGGATCTGGAAGCCGTTGCAGATGCCGAGGACCGGGAGCCCGGCCGCGGCGCCCGCGACGATCTCGGTCATCAGGGGCGAGAAGCGGGAGATCGCACCGCAGCGGAGGTAGTCGCCGTAGGAGAACCCGCCGGGGAGCACCACCGCGTCGACGCCGCCGAGCGAGTGGTCGCGGTGCCACAGCGCGACCGCCTCGTGGCCGGCCAGCCGGACCGCGCGCTGGGCGTCCACGTCGTCGAGCGAGCCGGGGAAGGTGACGACGCCCACCCTCACGGGACGTGCACCTCGAAGTCCTCGATGACCGGGTTGGACAGCAGCCGCTCGGCGATCTCGTGGACCTCGGCCAGCCGGGCCTCGGTGAGCTCGCCCTCGACCTCGATCTCGAAGCGCTTGCCCTGCCGGACCTCGCTCACGCCCTCGAAGCCGAGGCGGGGCAGGGCGCCGTGCACGGCCTTGCCCTGCGGGTCGAGGATCTCGGGCTTGAGCATGACGTCGACGACGACACGGGCCACCGATGACTCCTAGCGATGGTGGGGGCGGGCAGGCCCCAGTCTAGGGGTCGCGCCGCCGGCTCAGAACGTCCGTCCGGTGAGGCGCTCGTAGGCCTCGACGTACCTCGACCGGGTCCGCTCCACGACCTCGTCGGGCAGCGGCGGCGGCGCCTCGCCCGAGGCGCGGTCCCAGCCGCTCGCCGGGGAGAGCAGCCAGTTGCGGACGATCTGCTTGTCGTACGACGCCTGCGCGCGCCCCGGCTCCCAGTCGTCGGCCGGCCAGAACCGCGACGAGTCGGGGGTCAGCACCTCGTCGCCGAGCACGACCGTGCCGTCGGGGCGGGCACCGAACTCGAGCTTGGTGTCGGCCAGCAGGATGCCCCTCTCGCGGGCGACCCCCTCGGCGAACCCGTAGACCTGCAGCGTCAGGTCGCGCAGCCGGGCCGCGACGTCCGCCCCGACCTGGCCGACCACCGCGTCGTACGCGACGTTCTCGTCGTGCTCGCCGATCGCGGCCTTCGTCGCCGGGGTGAAGATCGGCTCGGGCAGCCGGTCGCCGTCGACGAGGCCGTCCGGCAGCGCGATGCCGCACACCTCGCCGCTCGCGCGGTAGTCGAGCAGCCCGGACCCGGTGAGGTAGCCCCGCGCCACGCACTCGACCGGGAACATCGACAGGCTCTCGCAGACGACGGCCCGCCCCGCGACCTCGGAGGGTACGTCGGTCGAGAGCACGTGGTTCGGAACGACGCCGGCGAGCTGCTCGAACCACCACAGCGACATCTGCGTGAGCACGGCACCCTTGTCCGGGATCGTCGTGTCGAGCACGAAGTCGAAGGCCGAGATGCGGTCGCTGGCGACCATCAGCAGCGACCCGTCGGGCAGCCGGTAGAGGTCGCGGACCTTGCCGGAGTGGAGGTGCTCGGCCCCCTCGATGGTCGGCGCCTGCGGGATCCCGTGCGTGAGAGCGCTCATGGATGAAGCCTAATGGCGCTACTTTTCGGTGAGCTGTCGAGAACCGACCGACCCGCGCGTCGTACCAGTGACATCGACCCACCAGGAGGAGGAACTCCCATGAAGTACGTCCTGATGTTCTGCGACACCCCCGAGCTCTACGACCAGACCGACCCCGTCGAGTCGAAGGCCGCCTACGAGGAGGTCTACGCCTGGTTCGGGGAGCACCACGCCGCCGGCCGGATCGCCGACGGCGGCGCGGAGCTGCAGCCGGTGACCACGGCGACCACCGTGCGGAGCGGCGACGGCGGCCCGGTCGTCGTGGACGGTCCGTTCTCCGAAGCCAAGGAGGTCGTCGGCGGGTTCACGGTCGTCGAGGTGGACGACCTAGACGGCGCGCTCGCGATGGCCCGGACCTGGCCCATGCTGCGCTTCCCCGGCGTCTCGGTGGAGGTGCGCCCGATCGTCGACCACAGCGGCGACATGTGAGCCCCGACCCTCGCGGCCCCGCGGACGCCGCCCTCGCGGCGGCCATCCGCGGGGAGGCGGGCGTCCTGGTCGCCTCCCTGACCCGCTTCGTCGGCGACTTCGACGTGGCCGAGGAGGCGGTCCAGGACGCCGTCGTGGAGGCGCTGCGGCACTGGCGCACCGACGGCATCCCGGAGCGGCCCGGCGCCTGGCTGCACGTCGCGGCCCGGCGCAACGCGCTGGACCGGCTGCGTCGCCGGCAGCGCCACGACCAGGCCGTGGCCCGGCTCCGCGAGCGGGTCCCGGGGCCCGTCCCGGACCAGCCCCCGCACCGGGGCCGGGCCGACGCCGACGAGCGGCTGCCGCTGCTGTTCGGCTGCTGCCACCCGGCGCTGGCGGTCGAGGCCCGGCTGGCGCTGACGCTGCGCGCGGTCGTCGGCCTGACCACAGCCCAGGTGGCCCGGGCGTTCCTGGTGTCGGAGGCGACGATGGCCCAGCGGATCGTGCGGGCCAAGCGCAAGATCGTGGTGGCCCGGATCCCGCTGGTCGTGCCGCCTCCCGAGCAGCGGGCCGACCGCCTCGACGACGTGCTCACCGTGGCGTACCTGATGTTCAACGAGGGCTTCGTGTCCACCTCGGGGGCCAGAGGCGACGACCGTGACCTCGCCGATGACGCGCTGTGGCTGGCGAGCCTGGTCGCGACGGCGCTGCCGCAGGAGCCCGAGGCGCTCGGCCTGCTGGCCCTGCTCACCCTCCAGCACGCCCGCCAGCGGGCGCGCTTCGACGCCGACGGCGGCCTCGTCCTGCTCGAGCACCAGGACCGGTTGCGCTGGGACGCGGCGGCGATCGCGACCGGCGACGCCCTGCTCGAGCGCGCGGCCGCCCTGCGCCGGCCCGGCCGCTTCCAGCTCCAGGCCGCGATCGCCGCCTGCCACGCGTCCGCGCCGACGTGGGAGGACACCGACTGGTTCCAGATCCTGGTCCTCTACGACCTCCTGCTCGCCCACGACGCGTCGCCGGTCACCCGCCTCAACCGCGGCGTCGCCCTCGGCAGGGTGTGGGGGCCCGCCGAGGCGCTCGCGTACGTCGCCCCGCTCGGCGAGGCCCTCGACGGCTACCACCTCTTCCACGCGACCCGGGCCTCGCTGCTGCGCGCCCTCGGGCAGCCGGACGCCGCCGACGAGGCCGACCGGCGGGCCCTCGCGCTGACCGCGAACCCGGCCGAGCAGGGCCTGCTGCGCACCCGCCTGGACGCCGCGCGTGGCCCTGGCGAGGGGCCAGGTGCCCCGCAGGGACGATCATGACCGCATGCGCATCGACCTGAGGCCCCAGCGGCACACGCACCCACGCGGGAGCGACCGGCGGTGAGCGACGGGTTCATCCGGGTCCGCGGCGCCCGCGAGCACAACCTGCGCGACGTCGACGTCGACCTGCCCCGCGACGCCTTCGTCGTGGTGACGGGCGTCTCCGGCTCCGGCAAGTCGTCCCTCGCGTTCGGCACGATCTACGCCGAGGCGCAGCTGCGCTACCTCGAGTCGGTGGCGCCGTACGCCCGCCGGCTGCTGCAGCAGGTCGGCGCCCCGCACGTCGACGAGATCACCGGCCTGCCACCGGCCGTCGCCCTGCGGCAGGCGCGCGGCGCGCCGACCACCCGCTCGACCGTCGGCACCGTCACCACGCTGTCGAACTCCCTGCGCATGCTGGTGTCCCGCGCCGGGACCTACCCCGAGGAGGCGGACCGGCTCGACTCCGACGCGTTCTCGCCGAACACCCCGGCGGGCGCGTGCCCGGAGTGCCACGGCCTCGGCCGGGTGCACCTCGCGACCGAGGCCTCGCTCGTGCCGGACCCCTCGCTGAGCATCCGCGAGCGGGCCATCGCGGCGTGGCCCGGCGCCTGGCAGGGCAAGAACTACCGCGAGATCCTGGCCACCCTCGGCCACGACGTCGACCGACCGTGGCGCGACCTCCCACAGGAGGAGCGCGACTGGATCCTGTTCACCGACGAGCAGCCCGTCGTCACGGTCAACGCCGAGCGCGAGGCGCACCGGATCCAGCGGCCCTACCAGGGCACCTACCAGAGCGCGCGCCGCTACGTCCTCTCCACGCTGGCCCGCACCGGCAGCGCGACGCTGCGTCGACGGGTCCTGCAGTACGTCGAGGTGCGCGCCTGTCCCCAGTGCGAGGGGTCGGGCCTGCGCACCGAGGCGCTCGCCGTGCGCTTCGCCGGCCACAGCATCGCCGGGCTGACCGCGCTGCCGCTGACCCGGCTGGCCGAGGTGCTCGCCGAGGAGGCCGCGGGCCGGGACCCGGACGACGTCGCGGCGAGCATCGTCCCCGACCTCCTGGACCGGGTCGCGGTCCTCACCGAGCTCGGCCTGGGCTACCTCAGCACGTCGCGCGCGACCCCGACCCTGTCCTCGGGCGAGCTCCAGCGGATCCGTCTCGCCACCGCGCTGCGCTCGCAGCTGTTCGGCGTGGTCTACGTCCTCGACGAGCCCTCGGCGGGCCTGCACCCCGCCGACACCGAGCCGCTGCTCGCCGTGCTCGACCGGCTCCGGGCGGCTGGCAGCTCGATGGTCGTGGTCGAGCACGACGTCGAGGTGATGCGGCACGCGGACTGGATCGTCGACGTCGGTCCGGGCGCCGGGACCGGCGGCGGGCGGGTGCTGCACAGCGGTCCCGTCGCCGACCTGGCGCACGTCGAGGAGTCGGTGACCCGGCTGCACCTGTTCGGCACCGCGACGCCCCGACCGGCCGAGCCGCGGCGCCCGAGCGGCACGCTGTCCCTGCGCGGGGTCACCCTGCACAACCTGCGCGACCTCGACGTCGACCTCCCGCTCGGCGTGCTGTCGGCCGTCACGGGCGTCTCCGGATCGGGCAAGTCGACGCTCGTCACCCGGGCGCTCGCCGACACGGTCCGCGCGCACCTCGGCGCCGACCCCGCCCCTGCCCGCGCCGCCGGGGACGGCGACGAGCCCGACGCCGGGGACGGCGACGAGGACGGGCGCGACACCTCCGACGTGCTCCGGGTGGCCGCCGCAGAGGGCCTCGACGTGCTGACCCGGCTGGTCGTCGTCGACCAGCGGCCCATCGGCCGGACGCCGCGCTCCAACCTCGCGACCTACACCGGCCTCTTCGACGGCATCCGCCGGCTGTTCGCGGCCACGCCGGAGGCCAGGGAGCGGGGGTACGGCGCGGGGCGATTCTCGTTCAACGTGGCCGGCGGGCGCTGCGAGAACTGCCAGGGCGAGGGGTTCGTCGCGGTGGAGCTGCTGTTCCTGCCCGGCGCCTACGCCCCGTGCCCGGTCTGCCGCGGGGCCCGCTACGCCCCCGAGACGCTCGAGGTGCGCTACCGCGACCACTCCGTCGCCGACGTGCTCGCGCTCAGCGTCGACGACGCAGCGCGCCTGCTCTCCGACGTACCAGCCGTGGCGCGGAGCCTGGAGACGCTGCGCTCGGTGGGCCTGGGCTACCTCACCCTCGGGCAGCCGGCGACCGAGCTGTCCGGTGGCGAGGCGCAGCGGATCAAGCTCGCCTCCGAGCTGCAGCGAGCCTCGCGGGGGCACACGCTCTACCTCCTCGACGAGCCGACGGCCGGACTCCACCCGGCCGACGTGGTGCTGCTGACCGGGCTGCTGCACGGCCTCGTCGAGGCGGGCAGCACGGTGGTCGTCGTGGAGCACGACCTCGACGTGGTGGCCGGCGCGGACCACGTGGTCGACCTCGGTCCGGGCGGCGGCGACGCCGGTGGCACCGTGGTCGCGGCCGGGACGCCGGCCGAGGTGGCCGCCTCGGCCGTCAGCCGGACGGCGGGTCCGCTCGCGGCCCGCCTCGCAGAGAGGGGGACCCACCGTGGGTGAGCACGACGAGATCCGCACCGAGCGGCTGCTGATGCGCCGGTGGCGCGAGGAGGACCGCGACCCGTTCGCGGCCCTGAACGCCGACCCGCAGACGATGCGCTTCTTCCCCACGCCGCCGTCGCGGGAGCAGAGCGACGCGCTGGTCGACCGCACCGAGGCGCACTTCGAGGAGCACGGGTTCGGCCTGTGGGCCCTGGAGGTCCTGGCCACCGGGGAGTTCATCGGGTTCACGGGCTTCGCGCCGCTGTGCGGCGACCTGCCCGGCAGCGGCGAGCAGGAGGTCGGCTGGCGGCTGGCCCGCACGGCGTGGCACCAGGGGTACGCCACCGAGGCCGGCCGGGCCGCGCTCGAGGTCGGGCTGCACCGGGTCGGGCTGCCGCGGGTGTGGTCGGTCACGGCCGTGCTGAACACCCCGTCGCAGGCCGTGATGCGCCGCCTGGGCCTCGTCCGGCACGGCCGGTTCGACCACCCGCGCGTCGACGTGGGGCATCCCCTCAGGCCCCATGTCGCCTACCGGACCGGCCCGTCGGCGGCACCCCGCGACGAGCCCCGCTGAGCCGCCCGCGTCCCGGTGGGGGCAGGACGCGGGCGGGGCTCAGCAGCCTCCGCAGCTGTGGAAGGTCACGTCCCAGTGGTTGCCCTCGTCGGCGTACACGTTGCCCGCGGCCGACTGGTACTGCGGGGCGCCGTCCCCGCGCAGACCGACGTAGGTGAACGTGCCCTGGACGTAGCCGGTCAGGCAGGTCGTCCGGGTGAAGTCGAGCTTGTAGCCGTTGGCGTGGCTGTAGGTGCCGGCCGCGTGGCCCACCTCGGTGCCGCCGGTGATGTTGAGCGCGCACCCGCTCGCGCCCCTGAGCGTGACCGCGCCGTCGACGGTGTCCTGGCGCAGGCCCTCGAACGACGTGCAGGTGGAGGTCCCCGGGTCGGAGCAGCCGCCCGAGGACGACCAGGTGATCCCGGCGGCGCGGAACGCGCTCTCCGCGGAGGCCTGGGTGACAGCCGACGCGGGCGCCGCGGTCGCGACGAGCGCGGTGCCGGCCAGCGCCGTGCTGGCGAGCACGGCGGCCACGCGGCGGCGCCGGGGGCGTGCGGGAGCGGGGCAGATGTCCGAGTTCATCATCGTTTCAACCTAGGCACCCCTGCGGCGCCGTGGCTACCGGTCGGCGCCGCAGGATCGTGCAGTGCACGAACGCGCGAGAACGGGGACCGGTCCCTGGGCAATCACCTGGGCCGTCACCCGGGGAGGAGCAGCCCCTCCAGGCCCTCGAGCGCCTGCCGGGCGTAGCCGCGCCACATCAGCCCGAACGCCGGCAGGGCGTAGCCCGCGGCCGTCGACGCCGGGTGCAGCGTCCAGGACCAGGTGACCCGCACGCCCGTGCCGGCCGGCGCGAACGCCCACGACCCGTCGACCGACGCCACCAGCGCCCGCATCGCCCCGGTGACGTCGGAGATGACGTAGCCGAACTCGCGGCCCGGCTCCACCGTGGTCAGCCGCTCGCGCATCGTCCCGCCGTCGGCCAGCCGGATCAGCCGGGACTGGCCGACCGCTCCCCACGGCCGGTCCGGTGCGCCGTCCTGCTCGGTGACCGCGCGGACCGGTGGCAGGACGCCGTACCTGCGGGCGAAGACGGTCTCGAGCGGGGCCGCGAGCACGGTGCGGTAGGCGTCCTCGACCGCGACGGGGTAGGCGCGGGACTGCTCGAGGCGGAGGGTGTCGCTCATGGGCCGAGCCTAGGCCGCGCGGTCCGGCGGGCGTCGCTCAGAGGATGTCGCCGGGGACGTACGCCGCGGCGTCGGGGTGCGCCTTGACGACCTCGTAGACGCGGCGGACCACGGCCTCGACCTGCTCGACCGCCGCGCCGGTGAAGGTCAGCGGGTCGGCGACCAGGGTGGCGAGCTGGTCGGGGGTCAGCCCGAGACGCTCGTCGGCCGCGAGCCGCTCGAACACGTCGTTCTCGGCCTGCCCCTGACGCATCGCGAGGGCGACGCCGACGGCCGCCTCCTTGATCGCCTCGTGCGCGGCCTCCCGGCCGACGCCGTTGCGGACCGCCGCCATCAGCACCTTGGTGGTGGCGAGGAACGGCAGGTACCTGTCGAGCTCGCGCTGCACGACGGCCGGGAACGCCCCGAACTCGTCGAGCACGGTGAGGAAGGTCTGGAACAGCCCGTCGGTGGCGAAGAACGCGTCCGGCAGCGCGATCCGGCGTACGACGGAGCAGGAGACGTCGCCCTCGTTCCACTGGTCCCCGGCGAGCTCGCTGACCATGGAGAGGTGCCCTCGCAGCACGACCGCGAGGCCGTTGACGCGCTCGCAGGAGCGGGTGTTCATCTTGTGCGGCATCGCCGACGAGCCGACCTGCCCCTCCTTGAACCCCTCGGTGACCAGCTCGAGGCCGGCCATCAGGCGGATCGTGGTGGCGAGGTTCGAGGGGCCGGCCACGACCTGGACCAGCGCGGAGACCACGTCGAAGTCGAGGGACCGGGGGTAGACCTGCCCGACGCTGGTGAGCACGTGCTCGAAGCCGAGGTGGGCCGCGACGCGCTGCTCGAGCTCGTCGAGGCGCGCGGTGGAGCCGTCGAGGAGGTCGAGCATGTCCTGGGCGGTGCCGACCGGTCCCTTCACGCCGCGCAGCGGGTAGCGCTCCAGGAGGTCCTCGAGCCGGGCCAGCCCGGTGAGCATCTCGTCGGCGACCGTCGCGAACCGCTTGCCCAGCGTGGTCGCCTGCGCGGCGACGTTGTGCGAGCGGCCGGCCATCACGAGCGTCTCGTGCTCGGCGGCCAGCCGGGCGAGCCGGGCGAGGGTGGCCACGACGCGGTCGCGGACGAGGGCCAGGGAGGCCCGCACCTGCAGCTGCTCGACGTTCTCGGTGAGGTCCCGCGAGGTCATGCCCTTGTGGACGTGCTCGTGGCCCGCGAGCGCGCAGAACTCCTCGATGCGGGCCTTCACGTCGTGGCGGGTGACCCGCTCGCGGGCCGCGATCGAGGCGAGGTCGACCTGGTCGACGACGGCCTCGTAGTCCTCGACGACGCCGTCGGGGACGGCCACCCCGAGGTCGCGCTGGGCGCGCAGGACCGCGATCCAGAGCCGGCGCTCGAGGACGACCTTGTGCTCGGGGGACCAGATCCGGACGAGGTCGTCGGCGGCGTACCTCGTGGCGAGCACGTTCGGCACGGCGGTGGGCGTGGGCTGGCTCACGGGGTCAGGCTCCTGCGGCGATGTCGGTGCGGTGGTGGCTGCCGTCGATGCGGATCGCGTCGACCCCGGCGTAGGCCCGCTTGCGTGCCTCGGCGACGTCGGCGCCGACGGCGGTGACCGCGAGCACCCGGCCGCCCGACGTGCGGACCTCGCCGGCGTCGTCGGTGCGGGTGCCGGCGTGCACGACGCTGACGCCCTCCTCGCGCTCGGCGTCGGCGAGGCCGTGCACCAGGTCGCCGGTGCGCGGGGAGGCGGGGTAGTCGCGGGCGGCGACGACGACGGCGACCGCGGCGCCGTCCTTCCAGGACAGCGGGCCCACCTCGTCGAGGCGGCCCTCGGCGGCGGCCTTCAGCACGACGGCGAGCGGCGACTCGAGCAGGGCCAGCAGCGGCTGGGTCTCGGGGTCCCCGAAGCGCGCGTTGAACTCGATCACCCGCACGCCCCGCTTGGTCAGTGCGAGTCCGGCGTACAGCAGGCCGCTGAAGGGGGCCCCGCGACGGGCCATCTCGAGGACCGTCGGCTCGAGCACGCGCTCGGTCACCTCGGCGACCAGGCCGGGAGGCGCCCACGGGAGCGGGGTGTAGGCGCCCATGCCGCCGGTGTTGGGCCCCTCGTCGCCGTCGCCGGCGCGCTTGAAGTCCTGGGCGGGCAGCAGCGGCAGCACCATCGAGCCGTCGGTGATCGCGAACAGCGACACCTCGGGGCCGTCGAGGAACTCCTCGATCACGACCCGCTCGCACGACAGCGCGTGCGCGAGCGCCTCGGCGCGGTCGTCGGTCACGACCACGCCCTTGCCGGCGGCCAGGCCGTCGTCCTTGACGACGTACGGCGGACCGAACGCGTCGAGCGCCGCCGCCGCCTCCTCGGGGGTCGTGCAGACGTGGGCCATCGCCGTCGGTACGCCCGCGCCGGCCATCACGTCCTTGGCGAACGCCTTCGAGCCCTCGATCCGGGCCGCCTCGGCGGACGGGCCGAAGCAGGCGATCCCGCGGGCGCGCACGGCGTCGGCCACGCCCGCGACGAGCGGCGCCTCCGGGCCGACGACGACCAGGTCGGCGCCGACCTCGACGGCGAGCGCGGCGACGGCGTCGCCGTCCAGCGGATCGACCGGGTGCAGGGTGGCCACCGCCGCCATCCCGGGGTTGCCCGGGGCGGCGTGCACCTCGGTGACGTTGGGGTCGCGGGCCACAGCCAGGGTCAGCGCGTGCTCGCGCCCGCCGGTGCCGATGACGAGTACCTTCACGGCCGGGGCCTCCTCGTTGCGACGGTGCCGGGTCGGGTGGGCGTCCGCCCGACGGCGTGGGTCATCGGGGCTGGTCGTGCACGACGATCGACTGCTCCCGGCCGGGCCCGACGCCGACGCCCCAGAACGGCGCGCCGGAGATCTCCTCGAGGGCGCGGACGTAGCGCTGGGCGTTCTTCGGCAGGTCCTCGAAGGCGCGGCAGCCGGAGATGTCCTCGTTCCAGCCGTCGAAGAACTCGTAGACCGGGGTGGCGTGGTGGAACTCCGACTGCGTCATCGGCATCTCGTCGTGGCGCACGCCGTCGACGTCGTAGGCCACGCACACCGGGATCTGCTCCCAGTCGCCGAGGATGTCGAGCTTGGTCAAGAAGAACTCGGTCAGCCCGTTGACCCGGGCGGCGTAGCGCGCGATCACGGCGTCGTACCAGCCGCAGCGCCGGGGGCGGCCGGTCGTGACGCCGAACTCCGCCCCGATGGTGCGCAGGCGCTCGCCGTCCTCGTCCTCGAGCTCGGTCGGGAAGGGCCCGGACCCGACGCGGGTCGTGTAGGCCTTGATCACGCCGATCACCCGGTCGATGCGGGTCGGCCCGACGCCGGCGCCGGTGCAGACGCCGCCGGAGACCGGCGAGGACGACGTGACGTAGGGGTAGGTCCCGTGGTCGACGTCGAGCATGGTGGCCTGGGCGCCCTCGAACAGCACGGTCTCGCCGCGGTCGAGGGCCTGGTTGAGCAGCAGGCTGGTGTCGGCGACCATCGGGCGCAGCCGGTCGACGTACGACAGCAGCTCCTCGACGACCTGGTCGGGCTCGATCGCGCGACGGTTGTAGACCTTGGCGAGGATCTGGTTCTTCAGGTCCAGGCTGGCCTCGACCTTCTGCCGCAGGATGCTCTCGTCGAACAGGTCCGCCACCCGGATGCCGGTGCGGCTGATCTTGTCGGCGTACGTCGGACCGATGCCGCGCCCGGTGGTGCCGATGAGGTTCTTGCCGAGGAAGCGCTCGGTGACCTTGTCGAGCGTGGTGTGGTAGCTCGTGATCAGGTGCGCGTTGGCCGACACCTTGAGCCCGGGGATCTCCACTCCCCGCCGGGCGAAGGTGTCGATCTCTCCGAACAGCGCGGACGGGTCGATCACCACGCCGTTGGCGATCACCGGCGTGCAGCCGGGTGTCAGGACGCCCGAGGGGAGCAGGTGGGTGTCGAACTTCTCGCCGTCGACGACGATGGTGTGACCGGCGTTGTTACCGCCCGAGGTTCGCACGCAATAATCGATCGACGACCCGAGGAGGTCCGTCGCCTTGCCCTTGCCCTCGTCACCCCACTGGGCTCCCAGAACCACGATCGCGGGCATCTGGCACCTCTCTCACGGCCGGTGTCTGGCCTCGTTGCTGCCTGTCGACGAGCGGGCCCTCGGGACCCGTCTCACGTCCCGGAGCCGTCGGGCCGCCCGGAACGACGAAGAGCCCCGTGCGTGCAACAGCACCGGGCTCTTGCGACCCAACGGTAGCAGAGCCCTCGGGCCCGGACCGGCCGCGACTGAGGGGCTGGACGCGGGGTACCCTCCGCCCGTGGAACCGCTGCTGCTGATCACCAACGCCGGCGCGGGCTCGGCCGACCAGGAGCGACTCGACGCCGCGCTCGCCGTGCTGCGGGCGGCCACCGACGTCGAGGTGACGACGACCTCCAACCCGGGCGAGCTCGACGGGGTGCTGCACCGCCGCGGCGGCCGCCAGGTCGTGGTCGCAGGCGGCGACGGCAGCCTGCACGCCGTGGTCTCGGCGCTGCACCGGCGCCACGAGCTCACCGACACGGTCATCGGACTGGTGCCGCTCGGCACCGGCAACGACTTCGCCCGCGGCGCCCGGATCCCCCTCGACCCGGCCGAGGCGGCCCGCGTCGTGGTCAGCGGCCGGGTCCGTCCGGTCGACCTGATCGTCGACTGCCTCGGCGAGGTGGTCGTCAACAACGTGCACGTCGGCGCCGGCGCGCAGGCCAGCCACAACGCCAAGCCGCTGAAGAAGGTGTTCGGCCGCTTCGGCTACGTCCTCGGC
This sequence comes from uncultured Actinomycetota bacterium, assembly GCA_963781745.1. Lineage (GTDB taxonomy): Bacteria > Actinomycetota > Actinomycetes > Propionibacteriales > Nocardioidaceae > Nocardioides_B. Next base: position 124,539 of record CAWAHH010000008.1, read on the forward strand.
GCCGCCAAGGCAGCGGTGAAGCCGCCCTTCGTGCGGCTGCGGATCGTCGTCGACGGCCACGAGGTCGCCGACTTCGCGCACCCGATCCTGATGGTGGCGATCGGCAACGGGGCCCGGGTCGGCGGCGGCGCCGAGATCACTCCCGAGGCCAGCCCCGAGGACGGCCGGATGGACGTGATGGTGTCCTTCTCGACCGGTCCGCTGGCCCGGATCGGGTACGCCGTACGGCTGTGGCGGGGGACGCACCACGAGCGCGACGACGTGCTCTACCTCCGCGCCACCGAGGTGAGCCTGACCGGGCAGGACTTCTGGTGCAGCGCGGACGGCGAGCTCTACGGACCCGAGCGCAACCGGTCCTGGCACCTCGAGCCGGGGGCGTTCTCGATGCCCCTGCCCGACTGAGGACCGCCCGGACCCGGACCGCTCAGACCCAGCCGCGCCGGACCGCCTCGACGCCGGCCTGGAAGCGCGACTCGGCGCCGAGCTCGTCGAGCAGGTCCGCCACCCGGCGACGGACCGTGCGCAGGCTGATCCCGAGCGCCCGGGCGATCTGCTCGTCCTTGGCCCCGCGCGAGAGCTGGTCGATCAGCAGGGCTCGGCCCCGCGTCCCGCCGTCGTGCCGATGGCCGTCGAGGCCGGGCACCGGCATCGCGCGGTCCCACATGCCCTCGAACAGCATCGTCGCGAGCTCGACGAGCGCCTTCTGCCGGATCACCAGGCGGCGCGGTCCGGGCTGGTGCAGGTCCTCGCTGATGAGGACCGCCGAGGTGCCCAGGATCGACAGCCGGCACGGCACCTCGGCCAGCACCCGGACGTGCTCGCCGGCCTCCGCGCGGTCGGCGATCACGTCGGGGGCCTCCTCGAGCACGCGCGCGGGGTAGAGCGCGCGGGAGCGCCGGCCGGAGGCGAGCAGGTCGCGCACCCACGCGTCGATCTCCACGCCTGCGGTGAAGCGCCACTGGTCGGGACGCACCCACATCAGGTCGCCGGTGGAGCTCGCCGAGAGGGTGCGGATCAGCTGCGCGACGTCGCCGCCCTCGACGACCTCGATGGTGACCGGGGTGCCCTGCGGCGCGGTCGCGCTGAGGTGCTCGGCCGACAGCGACGGCAGCAGGGTGCGGACGGCGTCGAGCTGTCCGCCGCGCCGCTGGAGCTTGCGGAACTCCTCGTTGATGAGCCGCGAGAGCGCCTCCTGCGGGGACCGGACCACCACGGTGTCCCCGTGCAGCTCGACGACGCCGACGCCGACGAAGCGGACCACCTGCTCGCGCAGCTCGGAGACCGGCAGGCCGACCAGGCCGGCGAGCACCGAGAGGCTGCGACCGGAGTTGCGCAGCAGCATCCGGTAGAGGTCCTCCTGGCCGGCGGTGAAGCCCAGGACGCCGAGAGGCGGACATCTCGCCCGAGGGTGACGGAGTGGACATCCTGGCATCTTAGTGCCACTGACCGGAACAGGACACGAGTCGCGCGACGTTTCTGGAAGAGTCGTCCCGTGGCCGGCCCCCGGTTCCGATGTCGGGGGACGTGAGGAACCGGGCCGGCCCCTCTCGACTCGGAGCGTCGGAATCGCAGCAGGGGACGATTCCGACGCTCCGAGCATGTCCGGGGTCGTACGCCGCCCTCCGCCCGCTGACGCTGCGCGGCGCTCGTCAGGGCGCGTCAGGGCCGTTCAGGGCCGCCAGCGCCGACAGGGCCCGGTCAGCCTGGTAGCAGCGCGTCCGCCGCGGCCGGGCTGCTGTCGCGGAGGAACTCCGCGCAGCGCGCCGCCTCCGGGGCCTCACCGATCAGCTCGGCGGCGCGGGCCAGCGCGGCCAGCGCCCGCAGGAAGCCGCGGTTCGGCTCGTGCTCCCACGGCACCGGGCCGTGGCCCTTCCAGCCGTTGCGGCGGAGCTGGTCGAGGCTGCGGTGGTAGCCGACGCGGGCGAAGGCGTAGGCGGTGACGTCGCTGCCGGCCCCTCGGCGACCTCTCCGGCGACCCCTGGGTGACGGCGTCCAGCGCCTGCTCGGCCAGGGTCGCCCAGGCGACCGGCGACTCGGGGTGGCGGCGGACCACGTCGGCGGCGGGCGTTCCGGAGTCGAGCTCCGCGGCGGCCGGGTCCTCGGGCAGGTGGGTGGGCGGCGGTCCGGCCATCAGGTCCTGGAAGCTCATGCTCGCCATTGTGCCGGGTGCCTCGCGGGCCGGCCGCAGCGCGGCTCGGGCCGCGGCCGCGGGTGGCTGTCGGCGGCACCTGCCACCATGGATGCATGGCGAACCCAACCTCCGCTGCGCCGGGGGCGCACGCGACCGAGAAGGACCCCTGGCCGGCGCTGTTCGCGCTGTGCATCGGCTTCTTCATGATCCTGGTCGACACCACGATCGTCTCGGTGGCCACTCCGGCGATCATCGAGGACCTCGGCGCCGAGGTGAACAGCGTGGTGTGGGTGACCAGCGCCTACCTCCTCGCCTACGCCGTGCCGGTGCTCATCACCGGCCGGCTCGGCGACCGCTACGGCCCGAAGAACCTCTACCTCGCCGGGCTGGCCGTCTTCACGCTGTCGTCGCTGTGGTGCGGTCTGACCGACGACCGTCGACGGGCTCATCGTCGCGCGGGTCTTCCAGGGCCTCGGCGCCTCCATGATCACGCCGCAGACGATGGCGATCATCACCCGGATCTTCCCGCGCCAGCGCCGCGGCCAGGCGATGGCGCTGTGGGGCGCCACGGCCGGCGTCGCCACCCTCGTCGGCCCGATCCTGGGCGGCGTCCTTGTCGACTCGCTGGGCTGGGAGTGGATCTTCTTCATCAACCTGCCCGTCGGCGTGGTGGGCGCGTTCCTCGCCTGGCGTCTCGTGCCACGGCTCGAGACGCAACGCCACCGCTTCGACTGGCTCGGCGTGGTGCTCAGCGGCGCCGGGATGTTCCTGCTGGTGTTCGGGATCCAGGAGGGCCACCAGTACGACTGGGGCACGATCACGGGCGTGGTGTCGGTGCCCGCGCTGATCGTCACCGGGCTGGTCGTGCTCGCCCTCTTCGTGGTCTGGCAGGCCCGCAACCGCGCGGAGCCGCTCGTCCCGCTGCGGCTGTTCCGCGACCGCAACTTCTCGCTGTCCAACCTCGGCATCTCCTCGATGGGCTTCGCGATCACGGCGATGGCGTTCCCGCTCATGCTCTACGCCCAGATCGTCCGCGGCCTCAGCCCCACCCGCTCGGCGCTGCTCCTGGTCCCGATGGCGGTGATGTCGATCGTCCTCGCGCCGTACGTCGGACGCCTGACCGACCGGGCGCACCCCCGCGTCCTGACCGGCGCGGGCCTCACCGGCGTGGTCGTCTCGCTGGTGTGGCTGTCGCGGGAGATGACGCCCGACTCGGCGACGTGGCAGCTGCTGCTGCCGATCACCCTGCTCGGCATCGGCAGCGCCGCGGTCGTGGGCGCCGCTGAGCGCCACTGCCACCCGCAACCTGCCGATGCAGCTCGCCGGCGCGGGAGCGGGCGTCTACAACGCGACCCGCCAGGTCGGCGCGGTCCTCGGGTCGGCCGCCGTGGCCGTGCTGATGGACTCCCGGATCGCCGCCCAGGGCCTGCAGTTCCAGCCGTCCGAGGCCGGCGCCGGGCGCGATCCCCGACTCCGTGCTCGACTCCTTCAGCACAGCCATGTCGCAGACCATGCTGCTCCCGCCGCTGGTGCTGCTGGTCGGCCTGGCCGGCGTGCTGTTCTACGAGCAGTCCCAGCGCGGCGCCGCTCCCACCCGGTCGCAGTCCCCCGCGCACCTGGCCGAGCCGGCCGCGGCCACGGACTGACCCAGGCTCACCCACCCGTCACACGATTACCAGGGTCCCCTGGTAATCGTTCACCTCCCCGGGCATGCACACCCGGGGAGGTGACAGTTCTCCTGGGGAAGCACCGCGCGGCGGGCGACCCGTGGGACGGCGGGCGTACGACGGGCACGGGCTCGCGCTCGTACGGCGGACGGGCCGGCCGGACGCCGGCCGCGGACGCCGTACGAGCGAGCGACTCAGGCGGAGACGCTGGTGCCCGTGGAGCGGAGGTTCTCGCAGGCCTCCACGACCCGGGCGGCCATCCCGGCCTCGGCGGCCTTGCCCCACGCACGCGGGTCGTAGGCCTTCTTGTTGCCGACCTCGCCGTCGACCTTCAGCACGCCGTCGTAGTGGGCGAACATGTGGCCCGCGACCGGGCGGGTGAAGGCGTACTGCGTGTCGGTGTCGACGTTCATCTTCACCACGCCGAAGTCGACCGCGTCGGCGATCTCCTGGGCCAGCGAGCCGGAGCCGCCGTGGAAGACCAGGTCGAAGGGGCGCGCGCCGGCGTCGAGGCCGAGCTTCTCGACGACGGCGTCCTGGGCGTGCCGGAGGATCTCGGGCCGCAGCTTGACGTTTCCGGGCTTGTAGACGCCGTGCACGTTGCCGAAGGTGAGAGCCGTCATGTAGCGGCCGTTCTCGCCGGTGCCGAGCGCCGCCACGGTCGCCAGCGCGTCCTCCGGGGTGCTGTAGAGCTTGTCGCCCGAGCCGCCCTCGACGCCGTCCTCCTCGCCACCGACGACGCCCACCTCGATCTCGAGGATGATGTGCGCGGCAGCAGCCTTGGCGAGCAGCTCCTGGGCGATCTGGAGGTTCTCCTCCAGGGGTACGGCGGAGCCGTCCCACATGTGGCTCTGGAACAGCGGGAGCTGGCCGTTCTTGACCCGCTCGACGGAGATGTCGAGCAGCGGCCGGACGAAGCCGTCGAGCTTGTCCTTGGGGCAGTGGTCGGTGTGCAGGGCGACGTTGACCGGGTAGGACCTGGCGACCTCGGCCGCGAACGCCGCGAACGCCACCGACCCGGTGACCATGTTCTTCACACTCGGGCCGGAGAAGTACTCCGCGCCTCCGGTCGAGACCTGGATGATGCCGTCGCTGCCGGCGTCGGCGAAGCCCTTGAGGGCGGCGTTGAGGGTCTGGGACGAGCTGACGTTGATCGCCGGGTAGGCGAACGCGTCGCGCTTCGCCTTGTCGAGCATCTCTGCGTACACCTCGGGCGTCGCGATGGGCATCGGCGTTCTCCTGTTTGTCTGGTCGGTGGGTCGTCCGGCGAGCCGCGGGGGCTGGTCTCCTCGGCGCTGGACGGGGCTCCGCAGGCCCGCTGCCACTCTAGGGGTGAGCGGGCCGGGCGGCGAGTGACGATCGTCCTGCGCGGAACGGCGTCCGAGCCGCCGTACCTCGTCGGCCGGGCCGTCCGGCCGGGTGGTTAACTGCACGCCATGGATCGTGCCGAACGTCAAGCCGCGCAGATCGTCGCGGGCCTGGGCGGGCGCGACAACATCGTCGAGCTCGAGGCCTGCATCACCCGGCTGCGCACCGAGGTGCGCGACGTCGCCCTCGTGGACGAGTCGGCGCTGCGGGCGGCCGGCGCGCACGGCGTGATGCGGACCGGAGCCGTGCTGCAGGTCGTGGTCGGGCCGGACGCCGACCCGGTCGCGAGCCACATCGGCGACCTCCTCGATCCCGGCACTGGCACTGGCGCTGGCACTGGGCCCGCCAGAGACAGCGACGCCGGTGCCTGAGGACCGCGGCGCCCGCTCCGGCCGGCGCGCCTGGTGGCGTCCGGCGGAGCTGCTCACCGCGGAGGCCTGCGCGCTCGCGGCGTTCGCGCTCGCGGTCGCAACCCTGCTCGGGTCGGGCACGTGGGCCAACGTGGTAGCGGCGTTCTTCGACACGTTCGCGCCGAGCCGATACTCGACGGTCGTCGCGTCGGCGGCCCTCGGGCCGCTCCTGGTCGCGGCGCTGTCGGTGGCCCTCGCCGCCCGCACCATCGCCTCCCCGGGTGTGGGCGCCTGGGCGCAGCACCTCGCCCGGGCGGCGGTCCTGGTCGCCGCGGTCGGGGTCTTCTTCGCCGTGGTCACCCTGCTGGGTGGGCTGGTCGGCTGACCCGCGGCAGCCGCGAGGCCCGGTCGTACGACGGTCCTAGCCGTCGCCCGACCCCGCCTCGCCCCGCCACGAGTCGTCGAGGTCGGCGTGCTGGCGCACCCAGGTGTGCATGGCGATCGCGGCGGCCGCCGAGGCGTTGATCGACCGGGTGGACCCGAACTGCGCGATCGAGAACGTGCCGTCGCAGACCGCGCGCGCCTCCTCGGTCAGGCCGGGGCCCTCCTGGCCGAAGAGCAGGCACACCCGGCGCGGCAGCGCGAGGCTCTCGAGCGGCTCGGACCCCGGCAGGTTATCGATGCCGAGCAGGACGACGCCGAGCCCGCGCAGGTGGGCGGCGAGGTCGGCGACGGTCGGGTGGTGCCGCACGTGCTGGTAGCGGTCGGTCACCATCGCCCCGCGACGGTTCCACCGGCGGTTGCCGACGACGTGCACCTCCGCGGCCAGGAACGCGTTGGCGGTCCGCACGATCGTGCCGATGTTGAAGTCGTGCTGCCAGTTCTCGATCGCGACGTGGAACGCGTGCCGCCGGGTGTCGAGGTCGGCGACGATCGCCTCCATCGTCCAGTAGCGGTAGCGGTCCACGACGTTGCGCCGGTCGCCGTCGGCGAGCAGCCGGACGTCGTACCTCTCGTCCTCGGGCCAGCGACCCGGCCACGGCCCGACGCCGACCTCGGCCGGACCGTGCGGCATCGGGTCGTACGGCGCCCGCCGGTCGTCCCGGTCGTCCCGGTCGCCCTGGTCGCCCTGGTCGCCCTGGTCGCCCTGGTCGCCCTGGTCGCCCTGGTCGCTCTGCACAGCAGCGAGGCTAGTGCGCCTCGGGCAGCGGGCCGGGACGGACGCCGTCCAGGCGGTGTTCAGGTCGGACCTCTATCCTTCGGTGCGTGATGGACTTCGCCCCGATGGCCGCCTCGATGGCTGCCGTGCCGCAGCTGCTCGGGCTGGACTGGCTCGACCCGCAGTACCTCCTCGACCGCTTCGGCGACTACGCCCTCTGGGGCGCGGCCGCCGTGGTGTTCGCCGAGTGCGGCCTGCTGGTGGGGTTCTTCCTGCCCGGCGACTCGCTGCTGTTCACGGTCGGGCTCCTGGTCTCCCAGGACAAGATCTCCTACCCGCTGTGGCTGTGCTGCGTCGTGCTGTTCGTCGCGGCCGTGGCCGGCAACGCCTGCGGCTACCTCATCGGCGCCAAGACGGGCCCGCGGATCTTCTCCAAGGAGGACTCGCGGATCTTCAAGAAGAAGTACGTCGACAAGACCCACGACTTCTTCGACACCTACGGCAACCGCGCGATCGTGCTGGCCCGCTTCGTGCCGATCGTGCGCACCTTCATCACCGTGATGGCCGGCGTCGGCGAGATGGGCTTCCGCCGGTTCATGCTCTACAGCTCGATCGGCGGCCTCCTGTGGGCCAGCGGGGTGACCGTGCTCGGCTACTACCTCGGCCGCATCTCCTTCGTCCGCAACAACATCGAGGCGATGCTGCTCGCGATCGTGCTGATCTCGGTGGTCCCGATCGCGTTCGAGTTCCTGCGTGCGCGGGCAGCCCAGAAGGTCGCGCACCTGCACGACCACTAGAGCCGCCGCGGCGTCAGCCGTCGACGGCGTCCAGCTCGGCCTTGGTGAGCACGGCCCGCACCTCGAGGGCGACGTCCTCGAGCGGGTTCGTGCCCTCGGGGCTCCTGTCGATCGCGCAGACCACGACCTCGACCGTGGCGCCGAGGTCGCGCAGCGCGCGGGTGGCGTCGCGGACCGCGCCGCCGGTGGTGATCACGTCCTCGACGAGGGTGACCCGGCGCCCGGAGACGTCCGGCCCCTCGGCGAGCTTGCAGGTGCCGTACTCCTTGGCCTTCTTGCGCACGAAGAGCGCGGGCAGGTCGGTGCGGGCGCTGAGCACCGTGACGATCGGCACGCCGCCGAGCTCGAGCCCGCCGAGCAGCTCGGTGCCCTCCGGGACGAGGTCGACCATCCGGTCCACGACCCGGCGCAGGAGGGCCGGCTGGGCCTCGAAGAGGTACTTGTCGAAGTACTCCCCGGCCACCTGACCGGAGCGGAGGGTGAACTCCCCGGTCAGCCGGCAGCAGGCGTCGATGTCACGGGCGAGGTCGGTGTCCACCATGGCGCCGACCCTACGGGGGTCAGGGACGGGTGGTCCGCACGAGGTGCCCGAAGGCGATCATCCGGTTGTCGGTGTGGAACAGCTCCGAGCAGGTGGTCAGGGTGATCAGCCGCTGGCCGGCGCGCTGCGCGGGCTGGACCCCGCCGCCGTCCGGGTTGGTCGGGAGCGGGTCGATGACCCACACGTCGCGGAAGGTCACGACGAGGGCGTTGGGGTCGGTGTCGAGGCGGTAGGTGTACGTCGCCCGGCGGGTCTCCACGACCACCTCGTCGCCGGGGCGCAGCCGTGGCATGTCCCGCAGCGGCTCGCCGTGGGTGACCCGGTGGGCGGCGAGGGCGTAGTTGCCGACCTGCCCGGCGGCGGCCGTGCCGTCGAAGTGGCCGAAGCCCTCGGCGAGCACGTCGTCCCCGACGCCGGCCTGCACGGGCATCACGTAGTCCTTGCCGAAGCGGGGGATCCGCAGCAGGGCGCCCGCGGCGCGGGCCTGCACGCCGGAGGCCTCGCCGGCGGCGCCGGCGTCGGCGCGCCACGCCGTGCGGGTGTCCTCGACGATGGCGCGCTGGCGCTGGTGGGCGACCACGTTGGTGCCGTAGAGCTGCCAGGCGACGTAGGCGAGCATCCCGAGACCGGCGACCACGAGGGCGATGCCGGCCCAGAACACCGGGCCGCGCCGTCGCGGGGGTGCCGGAGGACGGTCCAGGACCTGCTGCGCCATGCCCCGATCATCCCCCACGGCGCCGGTGCGCCGGGTGGGAACGCGGGGTCCGGGCGGCGGCAGGTCGTACAGTCGCGGGCATGTCCGCGTCACCCACCGGGTCCCCAGCCGCGTCGCCCGCCGCGTCGCCCGCCGGCCCGCTCCCGCGCCTGGCCCGGCGCCTGCACTCCGTGCCGCCCACGATCTTCTCGGAGATGTCCGCGCTCGCGGTCCGCACCGGCAGCCTCAACCTCGGTCAGGGCTTTCCCGACCAGGACGGGCCGCCCGCGGTCGTGGAGGCGGCGGTCGAGGCGCTGCGCGCCGGACGCAACCAGTATGCCCCCGGACCTGGCGTCCCCGAGCTCCGCGCGGCCGTGGCCGCGCACCAGCAGCGCCACTACGGCATCGAGCTCGACCCGGCCTCGCAGGTCGTGGTGACGGCAGGCGCGACCGAGGCGATCGCCGCGGCGATCCTCGCGCTGGTCGACCCGGGCGACGAGGTCGCGGTGCTCGAGCCGTTCTACGACTCCTACGTCGCGTGCATCGCGATGGCGGGCGGCGTACGGCGTCCGGTGACCCTGCGCGCTCCGGACTTCCGCCTCGACGTCGACGCGCTGCGGGCGGCCGTCACCGACCGCACGAAGGTGCTGCTGCTCAACTCGCCCCACAACCCGACGGGCGCCGTGCTCACCCGCGCCGAGCTCGAGGCGGTGGCCGCGGTGGCCGTCGAGCACGACCTCGTCGTGGTCACCGACGAGGTCTACGAGCACCTGCTCTTCGACGGCCGCGAGCACGTCCCGATCTGCACCCTGCCGGGCATGTGGGACCGCACGGTCTCGATCTCGAGCGCCGGCAAGACCTTCTCCTTCACCGGCTGGAAGGTCGGCTGGGTCACCGGGCCCGCGGACCTGGTCGCGACCGTGATGGCCGCCAAGCAGTGGCTGACGTTCACCAACGCGGCGCCGCTCCAGCCGGCGGTGGCGGTCGCCCTCGACCAGGAGGAGGCGTTCTACCACGGCCTCGCCAAGGAGCTCGAGGCCAAGCGGGATCTGCTCGTCGACGGCCTGCGCGGCCTCGACCTCGACGTGTTCACCCCCGAGGCGACGTACTTCGCGATGACCGACGTGCGCGCCTACGGGTTCGAGGACGGCCTGTCGTTCTGCCTCGCCCTGCCCGAGCGCGCGGGCGTCGTAGCGATCCCCTGTCAGGGCTTCCACGACGACCAGGACGCCGGTCGGCACCTGGTGCGGTGGGCCTTCTGCAAGGAGACGGCGGTCATCGAGGAGGGCGTACGCCGGCTGCGCGCGGCAGACCTGCACGCCTGAGCCGCGGGCTCACCACACCGGCGGCTTCGGGGTGCCCCCGGGCGGGACCGGCTCCCGCGGCGGCAGCGCCGGCCCCTGGGTGCCGCGGGCCGTACCACCGCCCATGCCGCCACCCATGCCGCCACCCGTGCCACCGTCCGGGTCGTCGTGGCGGTCGTCGGAGGGCCGCGCGAGGGTGGCGTACCACGCGTTGCTCACCGGCAGCAGCAGCAGGACGGCCACCACGACGGCGGCCGCGACGTGCACCAGCAGGACGGGGGTGAGGGCCACCGAGCCGACCAGCGCCGCGAGCGCCCAGACCACCGCTGCGACCACGAGGGTGATCCGGGCCCAGTCGCGGCGGTGGAACGCGGCCGCGGCGAGGCCGCACAGGGCGAGCAGCGCCAGCAGCGCGAGCGACAGGCTCACCGCCACGGAGGCGAGCACCTCGTCGGGTGTGGAGCCGAGCCGGCCCTCGGGGTCGGCCCCCTGCACGGTGGCGAACAGCTCGGCCTTGTCCGACATCGCCGCGACGAGGGCGCCGGCCAGGGCGACGGCGGTCAGCGCCACGACGGCCCAGGTGAGCACGACCGCCGCGGTCACCACGCCCGGTCGCTCGGTCGGCGCCGCCGGCTGCCCCGGCTGCCCCGGCTGCCCCGGCTGCATGGGCTGCCCGGCCGGCTCCGGTGACCACGGCGCAGAGATCCCGCCGTACGGCGAGGGGCCGGGCCCGGCGTACGGCGGGGTGGCGGGCGGAGCGGCGGTGAACGAGCCCGCGCCGAAGAACCACGGCTCCTCGGGGGTGGCCGAGCGGGACGCGGAGCGAGCGGGGTCCTCGCCTTCGCCTGCCTGGTGGGGCGCCTCGTCCGAGCCCGGCTCGTCGGCGGTCCCGTCCTGGCTGGGCGGGGAGGCCTCGGGAGCCGCGGGAGGCGTCGGGGGCGCCCAGGACCTCAGCTGCTCGGCGGTGGGGAAGACGACGGTGGTCGGGCCGCCCGGTCCGGAGGGGGCGTCGGGTCCCCCGCGTCCCCCCGGTCCGCCGCGCCGCGAGGGCGGGCCGGGCGTCCGCTCGGCGGCCGGACGCAGCGGCCGCCCGGCGAACCAGTCCCGGGCGTCGCGGCTCCACAGCAGCACCACCCCGCCGACCACGACCAGCGGCAGGATCTCGCTGACGAAGGTCGCGGTGACCATCAGCAGCGCGGCGGTCACGGTCAGCCCGATCCGGGCACCGCGGTGCCGCTGGAACGCGTAGACCGCGAGCACCAGCCCTGCCGCGGCGAGGGCGCCGCTGACCAGCACGACCACGTGCAGGAAGTCGAGCACGTCCTCGACGCCGACGCCGAGACCGTCCCACGGCGGCTTCGTCAGGGTGCCCTCGACGCTCTCCCGCGTGGCCGTCGAGCGGACCGCCGACATCGCTTCGAACAGGTTGATCACGAGGAAGGCGCACGAGGCACCGGCGACCGAGGCACCCACCGTCACCTGACGGGGGCGGGGCGCGGTGCTCGTCTCGCTCATGTCCCCATTCCACCACGCAGCGCGCAGGCGACCGCGACCGTGTGGAGGCACCTGTCAACCTGGGACGCAGACCACTCGCGAGACCCGCGACCCCACCCGACGGCCCGCACGGACCGTGCGGGACGGGTGGCGGGCGACGCCGGGACCCAGCCAGGAGGGCGCATGACCCGCGTGACCCCGGGTGCCGGCGAGGCCGGCGCGACGGGCTCGCCGTCCGCGGCGCACCCGGCCCTCGGCTGGGCCGTGCTGCGGGCCGCGCACATCGGCCCGACGGTCGCGGTCACCACGATGATCGGCCTGCTCGCCGTCGCGCTCGGGCTCGACGCCGGGCGGGGTACGACGGCCGTGCTGGCCGTGCTGACCGGCCAGCTGTCCATCGGCTGGAGCAACGACCTGGTCGACGTACGCCGGGACCGGCTGTCCGGGCGCGACGACAAGCCGCTCGCCACCGGGGAGGTGTCCTCGCGGCTGGTGCGGGTGCTGTGCGGGCTCGCACTGGCGGCGACCGTGCCGCTGTCGCTGGCGTGCGGGCTGGTCGCGGGTGTCGTCCAGCTCGGCACCGTCGCCGCGGGCTGGGCCTACAACCTGGGGCTGAAGGCGACCTGGTGGTCGTGGCTGCCCTACGCGCTCGCATTCGGGGGCCTGCCGCTGTTCGTGGCGCTGGCCGGCGACCCGGGCACCCTGCCGGGGCCGGCGCTGCCGCTGGCCGGCGCCCTGCTCGGCGTCGGCGCGCACCTGGTCAACGCACTGCCCGACCTGGCCGACGACGAGGCCACCGGGGTCCGCGGCCTGCCGCACCGGATCGGCGCCCGCTGGACGCCGCGCGCGGCGGTGCTCCTGCTCGTGCTCGCCTCGCTGGCGGCCGCGTCCGACGCGCCGGACTCGGCCCGGGCCGGCACCGTCGCCGGGCTGGTCGTGGTGCTCGCGCTCGCGGCGCTGGCCCTGACCTCCCGCGGCCGCACGCCGTTCCGCGCGGCGATGGGCATCGCCCTGGTCGACGTGCTGCTGCTGGCGGTGACCCGATGAGCGACCCCGTGGACGAGCCCGTCACCGGGCAGTGGGACCTCGTGGTCGTCGGCGCCGGCCCGGCCGGGTCGACCGCCGCCCTCGGTGCGCTCGCGGAGGACCCGGGCCTGCGGGTGCTGCTGCTCGACCGGGCCGACTTCCCGCGCGAAAAGTCCTGCGGGGACGGCATCGCGCCGCACGTCCTCGACGCGCTCGCCGGGGTGGGCGTCACCGGCGTGACCGACGGCTGGACGCCGCTGCGCCGGCTCGAGCTGTCGCGCCGTCACGACCGCGTCGAGCGACCCCTGGACCGCCCGGTGTTCGTGATCCCGCGCGAGATCCTGGACGCCCGGTTGGTCGAGCGCGCGGTCGCGGCCGGCGCGGTCCTGCGCCGGCACCGCGTGCGCTCGCTGGACCGTCCCGGCGGGGACGTCGTGGTCGACGGCGGGCTGCGTGCCTCGGTGCTCGTCGGCGCCGACGGCGCGCACTCCGCGGTCCGCGAGCACCTGCGCCCGGCGGTCTCGCAGCCGCGGCGCGCGCTGGCGCTGCGCGGCTACGCCCCCACCCCGGCGGGGCGGTCCGGCCGCCAGGTCATCGTCTACGGCGAGCGGCGCCAGCCGTCGTACGCCTGGTCCTTCGACCGCGGCGACGGCCTCTCCAACGTCGGGTACGGCGAGCTGCTGGACGACCCGGCGCCGCCGTCGCGGGCGCTGCTGCTCGACCAGCTCGAGGCGCTGCTGCCGGGTGCCTCCGCCGGCGGGCACGGGTGGCGCGGCCACCACCTGCCGCTGTCGGGCTGGCGGTGGTCGCAGCCCGACGGGCGGGTGCTGCTGGCCGGCGACGCCGCCGGGCTGGTGAACCCGATGACCGGCGAGGGCATCTACTACGCGGTCGCGACCGGCATCGCGGCAGGGCGTGCGGCGGCGCGGGCCCTGCGGGCGGGCGACCCCGCCTCGGCGGGCGGACTGCACCGGCGTGCGGTGCGCGACGAGCTCGCCGGGCACCTGCGGCACACCTTCGTGGCCTCGCGGCTCTCGACCTCGCCGGCCGTCGTGGGCGCGGGGATCCGGGCGGCCGCCCGCGACCAGCGGGTCTTCGACGGGCTGGTCGAGATCGGCCTCGGCGACGGGCGGATCACGCCCCGGCTCGGGGCCGGCCTGGCCGCCGCGATGACCTTCCGACGCGGGACGGCACGGCGCCGCCCGCACGACGTGACGAGTGAGGAACGGCAGTGAGCCAGGTCCAGACGGAGATCCTCGCGGTCCGCGGGGCCCTGCCCGAGCACCGCTACGAGCAGGAGGAGATCACCGCGGCGTTCGCCGAGGTGGTCTCGCGGCACGGCGAGATGGACGCGCGGCTGCTCGGCCGCTTCCACGCGCACGCGGGGGTGCGCACGCGCCACCTCGCGCTGCCCCTCGAGGAGTACGCCCGGCTCCGCGACTTCGGGGAGTCCAACGACCTGTTCATCGAGGCGTCGGTGCGGCTCGGCGGCCAGGCTGTCGTCGACGCCCTCAAGGCGGCCGACCTCACCCCTGCCGACGTCGACCTGCTGGTGTCCACGACGGTCACCGGCCTCGCCGTACCCTCCCTCGACGCCCGGATCGCACTCGCGGTCGGGATGCGGCCCGACGTCAAGCGGGTGCCGCTGGTCGGGCTCGGCTGCGTCGCCGGGGCGGCCGGCGTGGCGCGGCTGCACGACTACCTGCTCGGGCACCCGGGCGAGGTGGCGGTGCTGGTGTCGGCCGAGATGTGCTCGCTGACCGTGCAGCGCGACGACGTCTCGGTCCCCAACCTGGTCGCCAGCGGGCTGTTCGGCGACGGCGCCGCGGCCGTGGTGGCCCGGGCGACCGTCGGGTCCGGGGAGGCCGAGGGCGTGCAGGTGCTGGCCTCGCGCAGCCGCCTCTACCCCGACTCCGAGCGCACGATGGGCTGGGACGTGGGGGCGAGCGGGCTGCGGATCGTGCTCGACGCCAACGTGCCCGAGCTGGTCGGCCGCTACCTGCGCGAGGACGTCGACGGGTTCCTGGAGGAGCAGGGCGTCTCGCTCGCGGACGTCGGCTGGTGGGTCGCCCACCCGGGCGGGCCGAAGGTGCTCGAGGCCCTGCAGGAGACGCTGGACCTGCCGCGCTCGGCCGTCGAGCTGACCTGGGACTCGCTCTCGCGGATCGGCAACCTCTCCTCGTCCTCGGTGCTGCACGTCTTCGAGGACACCCTGCGCGACCGGCCGCCGGAGCCGGGCTCGCTCGGCCTGCTCGTCGCGATGGGGCCAGGCTTCTGTTCCGAGCTCGTGCTGCTGCGCGCCCCGGAGGCGGCGGCGTGACGAGCCTGGCCGCGTTCACGGTCCTCCTCGTGCTGGTCGGCCTCGAGCGCCTCGCCGAGCTCGTCGTCTCCAAGCGCAACGCCGCGTGGAGCCTGCGGCAGGGCGGGCGCGAGACCGGGCAGGCCCACTACGTCGTCATGGTGGTGCTGCACACGGGCCTGCTGGTCGGTGCGCTCGTCGAGGCGTACGTCGCCCGCCCGGACGTCGCACCGGCGCTCGCGTGGTCGATGCTCGCCCTGGTGGTTGCCTCGCAGGCGCTGCGCTGGTGGTGCATCAGCACGCTCGGGCGCCGGTGGAACACCCGCGTGATCGTCGTACCCAGCCTGCCGCTGGTGCGCTCGGGCCCCTACCGCCTGCTGCCGCACCCGAACTACGTCGCCGTCGTGGTGGAGGGCGTCGCGCTGCCGCTCGTGCACGCCGCGTGGGTGACGGCGCTGGTGTTCACGCTGGCCAACGCGGTGCTGCTCTCGGTGCGGCTGCGCGTGGAGAACGCGGCGCTGCGCACCCTCGAGCCCGAGGCGGCCTGATGCGGGACCTGGTGGTGGCCGGCGGCGGGCCGGTCGGGCTGGCCGTCGCGCTGCACGCCGCGCGAGCCGGGCTCGACGTCGTCGTCCGGGAGCCGCGCGACGGGGTGATCGACAAGGCGTGCGGCGAGGGGCTGATGCCGGGCGCGGTCGCCGCCCTCGAGGCGCTCGGCGTGCGGCCCGCGGGGCGCGAGCTCGCGGGCATCCGCTACGTCGACGGAGCCCGCCGGGTGGACGCGACGTTCCGGCGCGGGCCGGGCCGCGGGGTGCGCCGGACCGTCCTGCACGAGGCGCTGCGCGACGCGGTACGAGCCGCCGGTGTGCAGGTCGAGCAGCGGCCGGTGACCTCGGTCGAGCAGCGCGCCGACCGGGTGCTCGTCGACGGCGACCCGGCGGCGTACCTCGTCGCCGCGGACGGCCTGCACTCCCCGCTGCGGCGTCGCCTCGGGCTCGCCGCCGAGCCTGCGCGGGTCCGCCGGCACGGGCTGCGGACCCACGTCAGCACGACGCCCTGGACGTCGTACGTCGAGGTGCACTGGGCGCCGACCGCGGAGGCCTACGTCACCCCGGTCGCCGACGACCTGGTCGGGGTCGCCGTGCTCACCGACCGGCGCGAGCCGCTCGACGTGCTGCTGGCAGACTTCCCGGCACTGGCCGACCGCCTCGGGGGGCGGCCGCTGTCGCGGGTGCGCGGGGCCGGACCCCTGCGCCAGCGCTCGCGGGCGCGGGTGCAGGGTCGGGTGCTGCTCGTCGGCGACGCGGCGGGCTACGTCGACGCACTGACCGGAGAGGGGATCGTGATGGGACTCGCCCAGGCGCGGGCCGCGGTGGCGGCGGTGGTCGCGGGGCGGCCCGCCGGCTACGAGCGGGACTGGCGGCGGATCACGTGGCGGTCCTCGCTGCTCACGGCGGGCCTGCTCACCGCGACCCGGCACCCCGCGCTGCGCGCCCGGCTGGTGCCGGCGGCCGTGCGGCTGCCCCGGGTCTTCGAGGCGGCCGTCGACCAGCTCGCGAGGCCGGCGTGAGGGCGCCCGAGCAGGTCGTGCTGCTCGACGAGGCCGGCCACGCGGTCGGCACCACCGACAAGGCGGCCGTGCACCACGCCGCGACGCCGCTGCACCTGGCCTTCTCCTGCTACGTCTTCGACGCCGACGGCCGGCTGCTCGTCACCCGGCGGGCGCTGCACAAGCCGACCTGGCCGGGCGTGTGGACCAACAGCTTCTGCGGACACCCGGCACCCGGCGAGCCCTTCGAGGCGGGCCTGCGACGGCGTGCCGAGCAGGAGCTGGGCCTGCGGCTGTCCGACGTACGCCTGCTGCTGCCGGGGTTCCGCTACCGCGTGGCGATGGCCAACGGCGTGGTGGAGAACGAGATGTGCCCGGTGTTCGCGGCGAGCACCGACGGCCCGGTCGCGCCCGACCCCGAGGAGGTGGTCGACGCGGTGTGGGTGCCGTGGGACGAGTTCCGGTCCTCGGTCCTGGCCGGCACCCGCGACGTCAGCCCCTGGTGCGTCCAGCAGGTCGGCGCCCTGCCCGAGGACCCGGCCACCGCGCCGGCGGTGTCGCGCGACGGGCTGCCGCCAGCCGCTCGCACCGCGGGGTGAGGTGCCATCCGGCTCCCGGTCGGCCATGGACTGGCCGATCACCGCACGGGTGCCGCGTCCTGGCCGATGCCCGCACGGGTGGGGCCGGTTCGGGTGCGCGCAGGGGCCACAAGCCGGCATGCGCGCAGGCAGGGGCCACTTCCCGGCGGGCGTGAGTAGGCTCGGGCTTCCCCGCCCCCAGGAGGTCCCGTCATGGCCATGAGCCCCCGCCCGCAGGCAGCCCGATGACGGGCGACGCGGTCCGCGCCCGGGTCGAGGAGATCCTCGCCGACCTGACCCTGGAGGAGAAGGCCGGCCAGCTCACGCAGTACTTCTACTTCGGCGGCCTCTCCGACGAGGACGCCGGGCCCGACGACCCGATGCTGCCCTCGCAGCAGGGCGCAGCCGTCGAGGCGGCGCTGGCCCGCGGCGAGGCCGGCTCGCTGCTGTTCGTGACCGACCCGGCCGAGACCAACCGCCTGCAGCGGCTGGCGGTCGAGGGCAACCGGCACGGGCTGCCGGTGCTGTTCGGCTACGACGTCATCCACGGGCTCCGCACGATCCTGCCCGTCCCGATCGCGATGGCCGCCTCGTGGGACCCCGCCACCATCGAGCGCGGGCAGGCGGTGGCGGCGCGCGAGGCCCGCGCCGTCGGCATCCACTGGACCTTCGCGCCGATGGTCGACATCGCCCGCGACCCGCGGTGGGGGCGGATCATCGAGGGCGCCGGCGAGGACCCCTACCTCGGGTGCGCCGTCGCCGCAGCCCAGGTGCGTGGCTTCCAGGGTCCCGCGCTCGGCACCGCCGAGCGCGTGATCGCCGGACCCAAGCACTTCGCGGGGTACGGCGCCGCGGTCGGCGGCCGCGACTACGACGAGGTCACGCTGTCCGACTACGAGCTGTGGAACACCTACTTCCCGCCCTTCGTCGCCGCCCTGGAGGCCGGTGCGGGCAACGTGATGACCGGCTACATGGACCTCAACGGCGTCCCCGCGACCGGCAACCGCTGGCTGTTCCGCGACGTGCTGCGCGGCGTGCTCGGCTTCGAGGGCTTCGTGGTCAGCGACGCCAACGCCGTGCGCAACCTGGTCACCCACGGCTTCGCGGCCGACCTCGCCGACGCCGCCGTCCGCGCGGTCGACACCGGCGTGGACCTCGAGATGGCCATCGCCGACCCCGCCTACACCCGCCTGCCCGACGCCGTACGCTCCGGGGCCGTCGACGAGGCGACCCTTGACGACGGCGTCCGCCGGGTGCTGGAGGCCAAGCTGCGCCTCGGCCTGCTCGAGGAGGCGTACGTCGACGAGGACCGCGCCCGCACGGTGCTGGCCGACCCGGCGCACCGCGAGGTCGCGCGGGAGGCCGCCGAGCGCTCGGCGGTGCTGCTGCGCAACGAGGGCGGGCTGCTGCCGCTCGACGCCTCCGCGCTCGGGTCGGTCGCGGTCATCGGGCCGCTCGCCGACTCCCGCCGCGACATCCTCGGCCCCTGGTGCTTCGACTACGACCTCGACGAGACGGTCACCGTCCTGCAGGGCGTGCGGCGCCGGGTCGGCGACGCGGCCACGGTGACCCACGCGCCCGGGCTGCGCCCCACCCAGCGGCCCACGCCGTCGATCTTCGACGTGCACGGCAACAACCGGCCCGAGGACCCCGAGGGCTTCGACGACGACGCCGAGCTGGCCCGCGCGGTCGAGGTCGCGGCCGCCGCCGACGTCGCCGTCGTGGTGCTCGGCGAGTGGCAGAACATGGTGGGCGAGCAGGCGTCCCGCTCGTCCCTCGAGCTCCCCGGGCGCCAGCTCGAGCTGCTCCAGGGCGTCGCGGCGACCGGCACGCCCGTGGTGCTCGTCGTGCTCAACGGCCGCCCGCTCGACCTGCGCTGGGCCGACCGGCACGTCCCGGCGATCCTCGACGTGTGGTACCCGGGCACCCGCGGCGGCGAGGCCACCGCCCGCCTGCTGTTCGGCGACGTGTCACCGGCCGGGCGGCTGCCGCTGACCTGGCCGCGCACGGTCGGGCAGGTCCCGATCGTCTACTCCCACACCATCTCGCACGAGCCCGCCAACCAGGGCGCGCGCTACTGGGACGAGGAGAGCACGCCGCTCTACGTCTTCGGCCACGGCCTGTCCTACTCCTCCTTCTCGTACGACGGCCTGGTGCTCGACCACGACACCGTCGGCCCCGAGGACGGCCTGACCGTGTCGGTGGACGTCACGAACACGGGCGACCGCGAGGCCGACGAGGTCGTGCAGCTCTACCTCCACCAGCGGCACGGCTCGGCGTCCCGCCCCGTGCGCGAGCTCAAGGGCTTCGAGCGGGTCACCCTCGCGGCAGGCGAGACCCGCACCGTGACGTTCCCGGTGGGCCCGGCCGAGCGTCGCTTCTGGAGCGCCGCCCACCGCGACTGGGTCCTCGACGAGAGCACGTTCGACGTCTGGGTCGGCGCGAGCTCGGCGGCCGACCTGACCGCGACGTTCGAGGTCCGCGCCGGCTGACCCAGCCGCCATACCCGGTCAGGCGGAGGCGGTGGTGAGGACGAGGCCGTCGCCGGTGCCGTCCACGTCGACCAGGACCTTGCTGCCGTCGAGCACCTCGCCGGCGAGCAGCAGCCGCGCCAGCGGGTCCCCGATGGCGGTCTGCACCAGGCGGCGCAGCGGCCGGGCGCCGTACGCCGGGTCGTAGCCGGTGCGCGAGAGCCACTCGTGCGCGGCCTGGGTGACCTCGAGGCTGATCCGGCGGACGGCGAGGCGTCGCCCGAGCTCGGCGACCTGCAGGTCGACGATGTGCGAGAGCTCGTCGCGACCGAGGGCGTCGAACATGACGACCTCGTCGAGCCGGTTGAGGAACTCCGGCTTGAACGACTGCCGCACCACGGCCATCACGGACTCGCGCTTGGTGTTGTCGTCCATCGTCGGGTCGACCAGGAACATCGAGCCGAGGTTGGAGGTCAAGATCAGCACCACGTTGCGGAAGTCGACGGTGCGGCCCTGGCCGTCGGTCAGCCGGCCGTCGTCGAGCACCTGCAGGAGGATGTCGAAGACCTCCGGGTGCGCCTTCTCGACCTCGTCGAGCAGGACCACGGAGTACGGGCGCCGGCGGACCGCCTCGGTGAGCTGGCCGCCCTCGTCGTAGCCGACGTAGCCGGGAGGTGCACCGACCAGCCGCGAGACCGAGTGCTTCTCGGAGTACTCGCTCATGTCGACGCGCACGATCGCGCGCTCGTCGTCGAACAGGAAGTCCGCGAGCGACTTGGCGAGCTCGGTCTTGCCGACGCCGGTCGGGCCGAGGAACAGGAACGACCCGGTGGGGCGGTCGGGGTCCGCGATCCCCGCGCGCGAGCGGCGTACGGCGTCGGAGACCGCGGTGACGGCGGAGCGCTGCCCGATCAGGCGCTCGCCGATCACGTCCTCCATGCGCAGCAGCTTGGCGGTCTCGCCCTCGAGGAGCCGGCCGGTCGGGATGCCGGTCCAGGCCTCGACCACGTCGGCGATCTCGCCGGGGCCGACCTGCTCGCGCACCATCGGGTCGGTCACCGACTCCTCGGCCTGTGCCGCCTCGTCGAGCTGCTGCTCGAGGGACGGGATCCGGCCGTAGAGGATCTCGCTGGCCCCGCCCAGGTCGCCTTCCCGCTGGAGCCGCTCGGCCTGCATCCGGAGCTCGTCGATCTGCTTGCGCAGCTCGCCGACGCCCTCGAGGGCCGCCTTCTCGCGGGCCCAGCGGGTCTCGAGGCCGCGCAGCTCCTCCTCGCGGTCGGCGAGGTCGGCGCGCAGCCGCTCGAGGCGGTCCTTGGAGGCGGCGTCGTCCTCGCGCGCGAGCGCGAGCTCCTCCATCCGCATCCGGTCGACCGAGCGGCGCAGCTGGTCGATCTCGACCGGGCTGGACTCGATCTCCATGCGCAGCCGCGACGCCGCCTCGTCGACGAGGTCGATCGCCTTGTCGGGCAGCTGGCGCCCGGTGATGTAGCGGTCGGAGAGCATCGCGGCGGCCACCAGCGCGGAGTCCTCGATCGTGACGCCGTGGTGGGCCTCGTACTTCTCCTTCAGGCCGCGCAGGATCGCGACGGTGTCCTCGACCGACGGCTCGCCGACGAAGACCTGCTGGAAGCGGCGCTCGAGGGCCGGGTCCTTCTCGATGCGCTCTCGGTACTCGTCCAGGGTGGTCGCGCCGATCATCCGCAGCTCGCCGCGGGCCAGCATCGGCTTGAGCATGTTGCCGGCGTCCATCGCGGAGTCGCCGCCGGCGCCCGCGCCGACGACCGTGTGCAGCTCGTCGATGAAGGTGATGACCTGGCCCTCGGAGGCCTTGATCTCGGCCAGCACGGCCTTGAGGCGCTCCTCGAACTCGCCGCGGTACTTGGCGCCGGCCACCATCGCGGCCAGGTCGAGCGAGAGCACGCGGCGGTTCTTCAGCGAGTCCGGCACGTCGCCGTCGACGACGCGCTGGGCGAGCCCCTCGACGACCGCGGTCTTGCCGACGCCGGGCTCGCCGATGAGCACGGGGTTGTTCTTCGTGCGGCGGGAGAGCACCTGCACGACCCGGCGGATCTCGCTGTCGCGCCCGATCACCGGGTCCAGCTTGCCCTCGGCGGCCGCGGCGGTCAGGTCGACGGCGTACTTCTCGAGCGACTGGTAGGTCGCCTCGGGGTCCTTGCTGGTGACCCGCGCGGTGCCGCGCACGCTGGTCATCGCGCCGCGCAGCGCCTCGGCGCTCGCCCCGGCGCCGGTGAGCACCGAGCGGGCTGGGGAGTCGACAGTGGCGGCGGCGATCAGGAGGTGCTCGGTCGAGACGAAGTCGTCCTTGAGCTCGGCGGCCACGTCGGCGGCGGACGTCAGGATCTGCAGCGCGGCGCGGGAGTACGACGGCGCGCCGACGGTCGTGCCGGAGGCGGCGGGGAGCTTGGCCAGCTCGGCCTGCACGCCCGCGACGACCGTCGAGGGCTGCACGCCGACGGCCTGCAGGAGCGGGTGGATGATGCCCTCGGGCTGCGCGAGCAGCGCGGCGAGGAGGTGCGCAGCCTCGACCTGGGCGTGCCCGGCGGTCGCGGCGGCGGAGATCGCAGCGTTGATGGCTTCCTGGCTGCGGGTGGTGAACTTCGATGCGTCCATGGTGCTGTCCGTTCGTCAGAATCGTCCGCGGCGCCAGACCGTGACGGAGTGCCCGGTGGCGCTGACCGTGCGCACGGCCGGGAGGTTGCGGCTCGGTGGCGCGGTGCCCTCCGCGACGCCCGTCGAGGCCTCGCGGAGCGCGTGGTGCGTGAGGGTGAGGTCCGCCTCCAGCTCGGCGACGCGCCGCTGGAGGGCGTCGACGTGGTGCTCGAGCTCGAGGATCCGCCGGACCCCCTCGAGGCCGATGCCGGTCGAGGTCAGCTCGACGACCTCGCGCAGGAGCTCGATGTCGCGCCAGGAGTAGCGGCGACCGCCGCCACCGGTGCGGCCCGGGCTGACCAGGCCCATCCGGTCGTAGGTGCGCAGCGTCTGCGGGTGCAGGCCGGTCAGCTCGGCGGCGACGCTGATGACGTAGACGGGCACGTCGGGTCCGGGGACCCCGGCGCCCACCCCGCTCACGCCACTCACGCCGCTGCCGGCGACCCCGCCGCCGCGCCGGCGGCGGCTCATGACGAGGCCCCCGGACGGGACCGGGCGTCGAACAGGTTGGCGCGCAGGTCGGAGGCCGACGTCGCGTCGCGGAAGGCCTGCACCGCGGCGCGGGCCCGCTCGTCGAGCACGGCCGGGACCTGCACCTCGACGGTGACCAGGAGGTCGCCGGTGTGGCCGTCCTTGCGAGCCACCCCGCGGCCGCGGACCCGGAAGCTGCGGCCGTTGGGCGTGCCGGGCGGCACCTTGAGGGTCACCGGGGCGCCGCTGAGCGTCGGGACCTTGATCTCGGCGCCGAGCGCGGCCTCGTCGAAGCTGACCGGAACGGTGAGGGTCAAATTGTCGCCGCGGCGGCCGAACAGCGGGTGCGCGGACACCTTGACGGTGACGTAGAGGTCGCCCGCCGGGCCGCCGCGCTCGCCGGCCGCGCCCTTGCCGCGCAGCCGGATCTGCTGGCCGTCCTTGACGCCGGCGGGGATCCGCGCGGCGATGGTGCGGTTCGACAGCCCGCGGCCGGAGCCGTTGCAGGTCGGGCAGGGCTCGTCGACGACGAGCCCGCGGCCGCGGCAGGTCGGACAGGTCTCGTTGAGGGTGAACGCGCCGCCCATCGAGGCGGCCCGCATGCCGACGCCCTCGCAGTCGGGGCAGACCCGCGGCAGCGTGCCCGCCTTCGCGCCGGTGCCGGAGCAGTCCGGGCACGGCGCGTCGGAGGTCAGCCGCAGCGAGACGGTGACGCCCTCGATCGACTCGGCGAAGCCGATGGTCGCCTCGGTCTCGATGTCGGCGCCCCGGCGCGGCTGGGAGGTCGTGCGGGTGCGGCCCGCGCCGCCTCCCCCGCCGAACATGCCGCCGAAGAAGTCGCCGAAGCCTCCGCCGCCGGAGCGCTGCGCACCGCCCCCGCCGGCGTTGCCGCCGAAGAGGTCGTTGAGGTCGAAGGGCTGGCCGCCCGGACCCGTCGCGCCCCCGGGGGAGAAGGGCCCGAAGCCCCCTCCCCCGAAGCCGCTGCGCAGCTCGTCGTACTGCTTGCGCTTCTCGGGGTCGCCGACGACGTCGTAGGCCTCGGCGATGCTCTTGAAGCGCTCCTCGGCGACCTTGTCCCCGGGCTTGGAGTCGGGGTGGTTCTCACGCGCCAGCTTGCGGTACGCCTTCTTCAGGTCGGCCGCCGAGGCGTCCTTGGACACGCCGAGGACCTTGTAGAAGTCCTTGGTCGCCCAGTCCGAGCTGGTCATGCGTGCACCCCCTTCCCGTGGGTCGTTGCGCTCAGCCGTCCTGCGGGTCGCCGGCGGCCGGGGCCGCGGCGGCGCCGGGCTCCGGGTCGACGACGGTCACCCGAGCGGGGCGTACGACGCGCTCGCCCATCTGGTAGCCCGCAGAGATGATGTTCTGACAGGTGGTCGTGGTGACCTCGGCGGAGTGCGAGTGCATCAGCGCCTCGTGGAAGCGCGGGTCGAACTCGTCCCCCGGTGCGCCGAACTTCACCAGCCCGTGGGCCGCGACGATCCGCTCGAGCGAGTCGGCGACGGCCTTGAAGCCGCCCTCGAGCTCGCCGTGCTCGCGGGCCCGGTCGAGGTCGTCGAGGACCGGCAGCATCGAGGAGAGCACGGAGAACGTGGCGTTCTCCTTGACCAGCTCGCGGTCGCGGTCGACGCGGCGCTTGTAGTTGACGTACTCGGCCTGCAGCCGCTGGAGGTCGTTGGTCAGCCCCGCCACCGCCGCCTGGGCGAGCACGAGGTCGGCGCTCAGGGCGGCCTCGGGGGACGTGTCGTCCCCCGGGCCGCCCTGCGTCGCCTGCGCCGGCCGGGCCGGTCGGCCCTCCCGCGTCGGGGCCGTCCGCCGGCCCCGGCGTGGTGCCCGGGTCCTCGGGTCCAGCGGTCACTTGGTGCCGTCCTCGCGGGCGTCGCCGTCGGTGCTGTCGTCACCGTCGCGGCTGTCCTCGTCGACGATCTCCGCGTCCACGACGTCCTCGTCGGCGTCACCGGTGCCGGTCGTGCCGCCGGCGGCGGAGGCGTCGGCCTCGCCCGCGGCGTACATCGCGGCGCCCATCTTCTGGCTGGACTCGTTGAGCTTGGCGAGCGCCGCCGAGATCTCGCCGGCCGAGCCCTCTTCTGTGCTCTCGAGGGCCTTCTTGAGCGCGTCGAGGTCGGTCTCGACCTCGGTCTTCACCTCGGCCGGGATCTTCTCGCCGTTCTCGGTGAGGAACTTCTCGGTGGAGTAGGCGACGCCCTCGGCCTGGTTGCGGGTCTCCACGGCCTCCTTGCGCTGCCGGTCCTCCTCGGCGTACTGCTCGGCGTCGCGGACCATCTTGTCGATCTCGTCCTTGGACAGCGCCGAGCCGCCGGTGATCGTCATCGACTGCTCGCGGCCGGTGCCGCGGTCCTTGGCGGACACGTGCACGATGCCGTTGGCGTCGATGTCGAAGGTGACCTCGATCTGCGGGATCCCGCGCGGCGACGGCGGCAGGCCGGTCAGCTCGAAGTTGCCGAGCGGCTGGTTCTGCGCGGCCATCTGGCGCTCGCCCTGGTAGACCTGGATCATCACCGAGGGCTGGTTGTCGTCAGCGGTCGTGAAGACCTCCGAGCGCTTGGTCGGGATCGTGGTGTTGCGCTCGATGAGGCGCGTCATCACGCCGCCCTTGGTCTCGATGCCGAGGCTGAGCGGGGTGACGTCGAGGAGCAGCACGTCCTTGACCTCGCCCTTGAGGACGCCGGCCTGGAGCGCGGCGCCGACGGCCACGACCTCGTCGGGGTTGACGCCCTTGTTGGGCTCCTTGCCGCCGGTCAGCTCCTTGACGACCTCGGCGACGGCGGGCATCCGGGTGGAGCCGCCGACCAGGATGACGTGGTCGATCTTGGAGACGTCGACGCCGGCGTCCTTGATGACCTGCTTGAACGGCGACTTGGTGCGCTCGAGCAGGTCGGCGGTCATCCGCTGGAACTCGGCGCGGCTGATCTTCTCCTCGAAGTGCAGCGGGCCGGACTCCGAGTGCGTGATGTAGGGCAGGTGGATCGTGGTCTCGCTGGACGAGGACAGCTCGATCTTGGCCTTTTCCGCGGCCTCCTGGAGGCGCTGGCGCGCGATCTTGTCGGCGCCGAGGTCGACGCCGTTGTTGTCCTTGAACTTCTTGACCATCCAGTCGACGAGCTTGGTGTCCCAGTCGTCGCCACCGAGGTGGTTGTCACCGGAGGTGGCCTTCACCTCGACCACGCCGTCGCCGATCTCGAGCAGGGACACGTCGAACGTGCCGCCGCCGAGGTCGAAGACCAGGATGGTCTGGTCGGACTCCTTGTCGAGGCCGTAGGCCAGCGCCGCGGCGGTGGGCTCGTTGACGATCCGGCTCACGGTCAGGCCGGCGATCTCGCCGGCCTCCTTGGTGGCCTGGCGCTGCGCGTCGGAGAAGTACGCCGGCACGGTGATGACCGCGTCGGTGACGGTCTCGCCGAGGTAGGCCTCGGCGTCGCGCTTGAGCTTCTGGAGCACGAACGCGGAGATCTGCTGGGAGTTGAACGACTTGTCGTCGACCTGGGTCTTCCAGTCGGTGCCGATGTGGCGCTTGACCGAGCGGATGGTCCGGTCGACGTTGGTGACGGCCTGCCGCTTGGCGACCTCGCCGACGAGCACCTCGCCGTTCTTGGCGAAGGCGACGACGGACGGGGTGGTGCGAGCGCCTTCGGCGTTCGCGATGACGGTGGGCTCTCCACCCTCCAGGACGGCGACGACGGAGTTCGTCGTACCGAGGTCGATACCGACCGCACGAGCCATGGTGTGTACCTCCGGTTGCTGCCGGCCCCGCGGGCCGGCTGTGGTCTGCGACGTTGAGCAGGTCTGGTGGAGCAGCGTCCGAGCGCCCTGAGTGGCCTGGGTGGACCTGGGAGCGCCGGGCTGCTGATCCGAGTGTGTCAGACAAGTTGAGTCCGATCAACTCAACTCTTGTCAGTCATCTCAACGCACCCGATCCGCGCGGTGTTCCCGCCGAAGGTCCCGAGAATGCCGGGCCGAGGAGCCCCCGGTGCCGGCACGCGGGCCCCGGACAGGGCCGGAGGCCTCAGCCGATCCGCACCCGGACCGGGGCGGACGCGCGACCGGTGGAGGTGTCGAGCACCCGGAACAGGTTCAGGCCGGTGCGGCCGGAGTAGATGTAGGTCCGGAAGGCCCCGCCGCGCACGGATGCCGTCGCGTCGAAGTCCTGCCAGCCGCCGTCGAGGCGCTGGACCTGCAGGGTGTCGCCGCCGCGGCCGCGGTAGGTGCCGGCGAGGTTGATCCGCTGGCCCGAGGCCACCTGCTTCGGGAAGGCCCGCAGGGTGATCGGCCTGCGCATGGCGGGCTTCTCGGCCTTCGCGGGCGTCTTCGTGGTCCCGGAGCCTGGCGGGGTGGCACTGGCGCTGCCGCCCTGCGGGCCCTGGACCGCCTCGGGACTCGCCGTCGGCCGGCCGCTGGGGATGTAGAGGCTTGGCGGGGCGCTCGCGGCGGGCGTCGAGGTGTCGATCCCGGTCAGCCGGGCGGCGCCGACGGCGATGGCCCCCACGAGCCCGCCGATCACGAGCGCGACGACCACCAGCGCCCCGAGACCGACGGCCAGCTGCCGGGTCCAGGGGGCGTCGTCGTCCTCGTCGCGTGCCACACCCCCAGGATGCTGGACCGGGGCGCGAAGCGGTAATCCCGCGGGCGGGACGCCCGTCACACCGTGGCGGGCGGCTCCGGGTCGGCGTTCTCCGGGAAGTGGCAGGCGACCCGGTGGCCCGGCGCCAGCTCGAGCAGCGGCGGCTCGTCGGTCCGGCAGACGTCCTGGGCCTTCCAGCAGCGGGTGTGGAAGCGGCAGGCCGGCGGCGGGTTGATCGGGCTGGGCACGTCGCCCTGCAGCCGGATCCGCTCGCGCTGGGTGCGCCGGGCGGTGTCCGGCACGGGGACGGCCGACATCAGCGCGGTCGTGTAGGGGTGCATCGGGCGGGCGTAGAGGCCCTCGCGGTCCGCGATCTCCACGATCTTGCCGAGGTACATCACCGCGACCCGGTCCGAGACGTGCCGGACCACCGAGAGGTCGTGCGCGATGAACACGTAGGTGAGGTCGAGCTCCTCCTGGAGGTCCTCGAGGAGGTTGACGACCTGCGCCTGGATCGACACGTCGAGCGCGGAGACCGGCTCGTCGAGCACGATCAGCCGCGGCTTGAGGGTCAGCGTCCGGGCGATGCCGATGCGCTGGCGCTGGCCGCCGGAGAACTCGTGCGGGTAGCGGTTGTAGTGCTCGGGGTTGAGCCCGACCAGCTCGAGCACCTCCTGGACCGCCTTGCGCACCCCGCCGGGGGGCGAGACCTTCTGCAGGCGGTACGGCGCACCCACGATCTTGCCGACGGTGTGGCGCGGGTTCAGGGAGGAGTAGGGGTCCTGGAAGATGATCTGGATGTCGCGCCGCAGCGGTCGCATCGCGCCGTCGCCGAGATGGCTGATGTCGCGGCCGTCGAAGACGATCGACCCGGCGGTGGGCTCGTCGAGCCGGGTGATCAGCCGCCCGGTCGTGCTCTTGCCGCAGCCGGACTCCCCCACCAGCGAGAGCGTCTCGCCCTGGCGGACGGTGAAGTCGATGCCGTCCACGGCCTGCACCGCGGCGACCTGGCGCTGGAGCAGGCCGCGCCGGATCGGGAAGTGCCGGACCAGGCCGGTGACGGTGAGCAGGTCCGCCGCTCGGCCGGGGTCGCGCGGCGCCGTCGACCCGGTCGAGTCGGTGGCTGTCATCGGGCCAGTCATCGTGCGAGCATCCTCGTCGTCGAGCCGGTGGGTGGGCGGTTCACAGCAGCGGCTTGATCTCGTCGCGCCACAGCTCGCGGCGGCGGGACTCGGGCAGGTGGCAGGCCACGTGGTGGCCCTGGCCGTTGTCGACCAGCTCGGGGCGCTCGGTCTGGGCGAGCCCGCCGGTGAGCTCCTCGAAGCGGCAGCGCGGGTTGAACGCGCAGCCGGTCGGCACGTTGATCAGGCTCGGCGGGGTGCCCTTGATCGGGATCAGCCGCTCGCTGCGCTCCCGGTCGAAGCGCGGCATCGAGCCGAGCAGGCCCCAGGTGTAGGGGTGCTCGGGGTCGTTGAAGATCGCGTCGGCGGTGCCGTACTCGACCGCCCGTCCGGCGTACATCACGAGGATGTCGTCGGCGAGCTCGGCGACCACGCCGAGGTCGTGGGTGATGATGATGACCGCGGAGTCGAACTCCTTCTGCAGGTCGCGGATCAGGTCGAGGATCTGCGCCTGCACGGTCACGTCGAGTGCGGTCGTCGGCTCGTCGGCGATCAGCAGGTCGGGGTCGCACGAGAGCGCCATCGCGATCATCGCGCGCTGGCGCATGCCGCCGGAGTACTGGTGCGGGTAGGCGTCGACGCGGCGCGACGGCTCGGGGATGCCGACCCGGTCGAGCATCTCGATCGCGTGCGCGCGGGCCTGCTTGGTCGAGACGGCGTTGTGGACCTTGTAGGCCTCCACGATCTGGCTGCCGACCGTGTAGTAAGGGTGCATCGCCGAGAGCGGGTCCTGGAAGATCATCGCCATCCGCTTGCCGCGCAGCCGGCGGACGTCCTCGCGCGAGGACGAGACCAGGTCGCGGCCGTCGAGCAGCACCTCCCCGCTGATCTGCGCGGAGCCCGCCTTGTGCAGGCCCATCACCGACATGCTGGTGACGCTCTTGCCGGAGCCGGACTCGCCCACGATGCCGAGCGTCTTGCCGCGCTCGACGTGGAAGGACAGCCCGTCGACGGACTTGACCAGGCCGTCGTCGGTCGGGAAGTGCACGCGGAGGTCCCGGACGTCGAGGAAGGGGGTCGGTGCGTCGGACGGCGCCCGGCCCTCGCGGTCGGTGGTCAGGGTCACTGGGCCCGCACTCTCGGGTCGACGACGGCGTAGAGGAGGTCCACGACGAGGTTGGCGATCACCACGAACAGGCCGGCCAGGAGGGTCACCCCGAGGACCTTGGGCAGGTCGTTGGCGATGATGCCGTCGTAGGCGTACTTGCCCAGACCGTTGAGGGAGAACGTCTTCTCGGTCAGCACGGCGCCGCCGAGCAGCAGGCCGAGGTCGAGGCCGAAGATCGTCAGCAGCGGCGTGAGCGCGCCGCGCAGGCCGTGCTTGACGACGACGGTCCGCTCCGGGAGGCCCTTGGCGCGCGCGGTGCGGATGTAGTCCTCGTTCATGGTCTCGAGCATGCCGGCGCGGGTGAGGCGGGCGTACTGCGCCGAGAACAGCAGCGCCAGGGTCGCCCACGGGAGCAGCAGGTCATAGGCCCACCGCACGGGGTTGTCGAACAGGGGGGTGTAGGAGCCACCGGCCGCGAAGACGTGCCAGTGGTAGCTGAGGAAGGCCAGGGAGACCAGGCCCGGTGAAGAAGATCGGCAGCGAGACTCCGCCCAGCGCCACGGTCATCGCGGCCCTGTCGAACACGGACCCGCGGCGCAGCGCGGAGAGCACCCCGATCGAGACGCCGAGACTGGCCCACAGCACGGCCGCGCCGGCGGCCAGGGACAGCGTCACCGGCATCCGGTCGAGCAGCTCGGGCCAGACCGGCTGGCGGGTGATGAAGGAGTAGCCCAGGCACGGGGCCGGGCAGTGGACGGTCTCGGCGCCCATGTCGAAGTCGGCGCCGGCCACGACGCCCTTGGCCCAGCTGCCGTACTGCTGCCAGATCGGGTCGTAGAACCCGAGCCGCTCGGCGGTCAGGTGGACCGTGTCGGCGGTGGCCGCCCGGCCGACGTACCGGGTCGCCAGCGTCTCCGGGCTGGCCCCGGCCCAGCGCGGGACGAGGTAGAAGATCGAGAAGGTGATCATGCTGACGAGCACGAGCAGCGCGGCGGCGGCGACGAGCCGCCGGACGATGTATGTGACCACTGTGCGTGGCGGCGGCGTCCGGCCGGGGCTTGCGCCCCGGCCGGACACCGCGTGCCTTCACCTGCCTCTGGTGTCGATGACGGTGCCGAGCGAGGGGACTACTGCTTGACGCCCATCGCGAGGTAGTCGTACATGCCGAACGCCGGGTTGACGAACACGTTGGTCAGGTTCTTCGACCTGAACAGCACCGTCTTGGCGTAGACACCCGGGTAGATGACGGCCTCCTGCATGACCCGCTTGTCGATGGCACCCCAGTCGGCCTCGCGCTTGGCCTGGTCGAGCTCGGTGGACGCCTCGTCGAGCATCTGGTCGACCTCGGGGATCCGGACGCTCGTGTTGGACGAGCCACCGGTCTCCCGGATGACCCGGCTGTCCACGATCTGCGACAGGAAGCCGAAGCCGTCGTTCCAGTCGGCGCCCCAGCCGTTGGTGGCCAGGCCGATGCCGTTCTTCACGACGTACGGCGGGTTGCCGGCGTAGGAGCTGAAGTAGTCGCCCGACGGGTAGCCCTTGAGGCTGAGCTTGATCCCGATCTTGTCGAGCTGCTGCTGGAACGCCTCCGCGGTCGCCTTCTCGGCCGGCCGGTCGGAGCGGTAGGACATGACCGTCGAGAAGCCGTCGGGCTGGCCGCACTGCGCCAGCTCGTCCTTGGCCTTGTCCAGGTCGCCCTTGCCGCCCTCGCTCGGGTAGAGGTCGAACTTCTCGTAGCCCGGGATGAACGGCGGCAGGATGGTCGTGGCCACCTCGCCACCGGCGAAGGGGCCGCCGTAGGCGTTCTGGTACGCCGTGTGGTCCATGCCGAACTCGATCGCGTTGCGGCAGTGGATGTTGTCGAACGGCTTCACCGTCGGGTTGATCGAGGTGTACCAGAGCCGCGCCAGCGAGGCGTTGTCCGCCTGGGCCTTGAGCGCCGGGTCGCCGAGCACCCGCGAGAGGGTGGCCGGCTGCACGCCGGTGCCCTGCACGGAGATGTCGAGCGAGCCGTTGATGATCTGGTTGTCGATGTCGACCGGGTCGACCTTCAACGTGACGTCGAACTCGTCCGGCAGCGCCTTGCGGTAGGGGTCGGTGCTCTGGTCCCACTGGTCGTTGCGGACCAGCTTGAAGCTCTTGCCGGGGTTCATCTCGGCGAACTTGTAGGGACCGGAGGAGACGACCTCGTTGCGGTACTTCGCGCCGGTGTCCTTGGCCTCCGGGACGGGCATCGTCTGCGGCAGCTGGGCGAGGTAGTCGAAGCCCGCGAACGGCGACTTGAGGTGGAAGACGATCGTCGACTCGTCCGGCGTCTCGATCGCCGAGGAGAAGTCGACGCCCTTGGACTTGTAGGGACCCTTGTAGCCGGCCGGCCAGTCGAGCATGGCGTCGAAGTACGCCGGGCCGTTGGGGAAGGTCTCCTTGTCGATGGACCGTGCGACGGCGTACGCGACGTCCTTCGAGGTGACGTCGGTGCCGTCGTCGAACTTCACGCCCTTGCGCAGCGTGTAGGTCCAGGTCTTCCCGTTGTCGCTGGCCTTGCCGAGGTCGGTGGCCAGGTCGGGGACGAGCTCCTTGCTCGCGTCACCGGGCGCGGACTTGAACGCGACCAGGGAGCGGCCGTAGAGGCGGGCGAAGTCCCACGAGTAGCCGTAGTAGGTCTCGCCGGGGTCGAGGGTGTCCCAGTCGTCGTTGTTGGCGACCTTGATCGTCCCGCCCTTGGCGTCGGACGGGTTGAACACCTTGTCCAGGGCGGCGTTGAACGACGCGGTGCCGGTGCTGCCCGAGCCGTTCCCGCCGTTGCTGTTGTCCGACCCGCCGCCGCCACAGGCCGAGAGGCCCAGTGCGGCGACGGCTGCCAGGGCGGCGAACGCCCTCCATCGCGTCGTTCTCATCCTGCGGTTACGCCCCTTCTCGAAGGCATCGGTGCTGCGTGCGGCAGTGTGGACGGGTACTACCGAGCCCGGGGATCGAGTGCGTCGCGCAGCCCGTCCCCGAACAGATTGAAGGCCAGGACGGTGGCGAAGATCGCCAGCCCGGGCCAGAGCATGAAGTGCGGGATCGTGTAGTAGTTCACCGCGTCCGAGATCATGCCGCCCCAGGAGGCCGTGGGGGCGCGGACGCCGACGCCGAGGAACGACAGCGCCGCCTCGAAGAGGATGTTGGTCGGGATCAGCAGGGTGGAGTACACCAGGATCGGCGCGACCAGGTTGGGCAGCAGCTCGGTGAACAGGATGTACGGGCGACGCGCGCCCAGGCTGCGGGCTGCGTCGACGAACTCGCGCTCGCGCAGGGACAGCGTCTGACCGCGGATGATCCGGCCGAGGTAGGGCCAGTTGAAGAACCCGATGATGAACACCAGCAGGACGATCCGCAGGGTGTTGCCCTTCAGGCCGAACGCCGAGTCCGGGAAGACCCCGGCCAGGGCGATCGCGAAGACCAGCAGCGGGAAGGCCAGGAAGATGTCCATCAGCCGGCTGACGACCGCGTCGACCCAGCCGCCGAAGAAGCCGGCCACGACCCCCAGGACGGTCCCGATGAGGACCGAGACCAAGGTGGCGAAGATCGCGATGAGCAGCGAGATGCGGGCGCCGTACACGACCCGGCTGAAGATGTCGCGGCCGTTGAGCGGCTCGATCCCCATCAGGTGGTCCCAGCTCATCCCGCCGAAGCGGCCCAGCGGCGCCATCGTGCCGCCCGCGGTGTCGATGAGGTCCTGGTGGAACTGGTTGGGCGGGTCGCCGAGCACCTTGACGATCAGCGGCGCGAAGACCGCGACCAGCACCAGGAAGACCAGGAAGACCGCGCCGGCCAGGGCGACCTTGTCCCGCTTGAGCCGTCGCCAGGCGATCTGGCCGAGCGAGCGGCCCTCGATGACCGAGCCGGAGCCGACCAGGGCCGCCTCGCTCGCGGCGCCTGCGCCACCCGGCTCGACCTCCAACGGCGTGCTCACGCGCTAGGACTCCTCGGACGGCCGACGGGACACCGAGCGGGCTGCCGGAGCGGCGACGCGATCGGGTACGGCGCGCACTGCGCCGCCGATCAGCCAACGTCGTCCTAGTTGGCTCCGGAGTCAAGGAGCGCGGCGGCCGTGTTGCGCAATCGTGACGCGCGGGGGCCCTCACGTCACACGGCGACCTCGCGGGCGGCGGTGCGGCAGGGTCAAGGTGAGCACCGCGCCGCGGCCGCCGTCCTCGCGGGCGCCCGCGGTGACCGTGCCGCCGTGGGCGACGGCGACGTCGGCGACCAGGGCCAGCCCGATGCCGTAGTGGCGGCGCGACCCGAGGGGCTCGGGGCCGCTGCGCGAGCTGGTGAACCGCTCGAAGACGTGCGGCGCGACCTCGTCGGGGATGCCGGGCCCGTCGTCGGCGACCGTGACGCGGACGTGCCGGCGCCCGTCGCCGACCCGGACGTCGACGACCGCCTCCGCGTGGTCGAGCGCGTTGTCGACCAGCGCGGTCACCGCCCGACGCAGGGACGCCTCGACCGCGTCGACGACCACCGTCGAGTCGGCGTGCACGACCAGCCGCACGCCGGCCGCCTCGGCGGCGCCGGCGGCCGAGGCCACGCAATCGCGGACCAGCCCGGCGACGTCGAGGGGCCGCTGGTCGGAGCTCGTGCGGGTGTCGGCGGCGATCAGCAGGTCGTCGAGGATGCCGGTCAGCCGGTCGGTGTCGGCGAGGACCCCGTCGAGGTCGTGCCCCGTCAGGCCCGTCCCGCTGGTGCGGGCGCGGCGCGCCACCATCTGCACGCGGGTGCTCAGCAGGGTCAGCGGGGTGCGCAGCTCGTGGCTGGCGTCGGCGACGAAGCGGCGCTGCATGGTGAGGCTCTGAGCGAGCGGGGACACCGCCCGGCGGGCCATCCAGGTGGCGACCAGCGCGGAGAGGGCGACCCCGACCAGGCCCGCGAACAGGAGCGAGGTGAGGATCCGCCGCCGCGCCTCGGCGCCCTCCTCGCCGGTCCACGGCCGCCTGGACGACCCTGCCCTCGTGCTGCGCGGTCCGCACGGTGAAGCGGCGCTCGCCCCGGTCGACCTCTGTCTGCCGGGTCAGGCCGTCGCGGGCCACGGCCGCGAGCGCCTGCTCGTCGGGCAGCCCGTCCGGCAGGGCGCGGGTCGAGACCCGCCCGCGCGGGGTCACGATCACCAGGTCGACCCCGCGCGGTGCGTCGGCGATGGCGTCGACGGCGGTGGCGTTGCGGAGCAGCTCGTCGGTGGCGTGCGCCGACGAGCGGTCGTAGACCACGAACAGCACCAGGCCGACCACGGCGAGCACGCCGACGACGAGCAGCCCGGTCTGCAGGCCGAGGCGGTACGACGTACGCCGCAGCTCGTGGTCGGCGGAGGAGCCGCGCGTCATGCCCATGTCATCTCCGGCTCATCTCCGGCTCATCTCCGGGTCATCGCCGGCCGAGCCGGTAGCCGACCCCGCGCACGGTCTCCACCACGCCGCGGCCGAGCTTGCGGCGCAGGTAGTGCACGTAGGTGTCCACCACGCCCTCCTCCTCGGCGCCGTCGAAGACGGAGTCCATCAGCTCGAGCCGGGTGAACACGCGGCGCGGGTGCCGGGCGAGCACGCCGAGCAGGTCGGCCTCGCGCTCGGACAGCCCGACGTGGGCGCCGCTGGCGAGCTGGACCGACCGGCCCTCCTGCTCGAAGGTGCCTCCGGGGACGACCACCCGGTCGGCGGTCTGCTCGTGCCGCCGCAGCAGCGCGCGCAGCCGGGCCAGCAGCTCGTCGATGTCGAACGGCTTGCCCAGGTAGTCCTCGGCGCCCGCGTCGAGGCCCTCGACGCGGTCGCGGGGGTTGCCGAGGGCCGAGAGCACGAGCGTCGGGGTGGACCGGCCGCGGCTGCGCAGCCGGGTGAGCAGGTCGAGCCCCTCGATGGCCGGCAGCCCGCGGTCCAGCACCATCACGTCGTAGTCGCGGGTCAGCCCGAGGTGCAGGCCGCGCTGGCCGTCGGGCGCGCTGTCGACGTCGTACCCCTCCGAGACCAGGAGCTCGATGAGCATCGCGGCGCAGCTCGCGGTCGTCCTCGACCAGGAGCAGCCGGGGGCCGCTCACGCCTCCCACCTCCACGACCTCGGTCGACGCGCCCACGGGCGGGTCAGCGGGTGCCGGCGGGGACGCTGACCGCAGGCAGCGCGGCCCCGGCGTCGGACCACGCCGACTTCGCGCCGCTGTGCCCGATCAGGACGACCTGGACCAGCGTGCCCACGGCGACGAGCACCGGCAGCACGGCCAGCGCGACCGAGATCGCCCGGCCCGAGCGCGCGTCGCGGTCGCGGCGGTGCCACCAGAACAGCACGGCGGCGAGGACCGCCAGCGGAAGGACCCACCAGATCAGCATGTCCCCCAGCTCGGCGTGCTTCTGCACCAGGGCGCTCTCGCCGACGCGGTGCTCGAGGGACTCCCCCGAGGAGGTGCTGAGCGGGGTGAGCACGAGCGCGGCGACGGCCACCGCGAGCGGTCCCCAGCCGGCCCAGGCCCGGAAGCGCGGCCAGAGCGCGGCGAGCGCGACGGCGAGCGCGGCGGTCGGGACGAGCACGACGGTGGCGTGCACGATGAGCGGGTGCACGGGGATGCCGAAGATGGTGTCGAGCACAGGGGGGCCTTCCTGGTGGGTGCGTGTCGCACCAGGGTGGGGGCGGTATCTGTGAGGTTTCTCAGAGTCGTCGTCGGGTCGGGGCGTGACCACGACGCGGGCGCCGTGCCGCGGGACGCTGGTGATGTTGCGGACCCGGGGCTCGTCCGAGGCGCCGGGGGGCAGCGTCGACGTCGAGGCGGCCCAGCACCTCGCGCAGCACCGCGACGCCCTCCATCAGCGAGAAGCCGGCACCGATGCAGCGGCGCACGCCGCCGCCGAACGGGATCCAGGTGTGCGGCGGCCACCTCGCCCTCGAGGAAGCGCTCCGGGCCGGAACAGGTCGGGGTCGCGGTAGCTGGTC
Organism: uncultured Actinomycetota bacterium; assembly: GCA_963781745.1. Classification (GTDB taxonomy): domain Bacteria; phylum Actinomycetota; class Actinomycetes; order Propionibacteriales; family Nocardioidaceae; genus Nocardioides_B. The sequence goes on from CAWAHH010000008.1 coordinate 160,861, forward strand.
GGCGCGGGCGTGGCCGAGCAGGATCGAGGGGCCGACGTTGGCGCCGCGCGGCAGGTCGACGCCGCCGATGGTCGCCGGCGCGCATCAGGTGGCGGACCACCATCGGGATCACCGGGTGCAGCCGCATCGACTCCTTGATCACCGCCTCGAGGTACGCGTCCTCGCCGGGCCCCGCGTCGGCCGCCCGCTGGGCCCGCCGCATCGCTGGCCGGGTCGCGGCCGAGCTCGTAGAGCGCCCAGGCCAGGGCCGTCGCGGTGGTCTCGTGGCCCGGCGAGCAGCAGCGTGACGAGCTGGTCGCGCAGCTCGGCGTCGCTCAGCCCGCCGTCGGCGCGACGCAGCAGCCGGGAGAGCACGTCGGTGCGCCCGGCGAGGTCGGGGGCGGTGCCGGCGCTCGGCGATCTCGGCGTACATCACCTCGTCGAGGGCGCGCTGGTTGTCCACGAGCGCCTTCCACGGGCCGAAGCGCTGCAGGAACGGGTAGCCCCAGCCGAGCAGCACGGCCGGGTTGACGTCGACGGTCCGGTCGCACCAGCGGCCGCAGCCGGGCAAGGCGGTCCTCGTCGGTCACCCCGAAGACGACCCGGAGGATCACCTCGAGCGTGAGCGCGTTCATCCGGTCCAGCGAGCGGAACGACGTACCCGGCGGCCAGCCGTCGACCTCGTCGCGGGCGAGGTCGGCGACCAGCGCCTCGTAGCCGCGCAGCGCCGCGCCGTTGAAGGCGGGCATCAGCAGCCGGCGGGCGCGCTGGTGCTCGCTGCCGTCGTGCAGCAGCAGCGAGTGCTCGCCCATCACCGGCCCGAGGATCGCGTTGCCCTTGCCCGCGTGGAAGACCGCGGGGTCGCCGGCGAAGATCTCCCGCGCGTGCTCGGGCACGGGTGAACAGCACCAGCGACGGACCCCGGCGGCATGACCCGCACCGTGAAGACGTCGCCGTAGCCGGCGGTGCATGGCCGGCACGAAGCGGTGCCGGAATCGGACCAGCGCGATGCTCTGCAGCAGCGAGGGCCACTGCGGGCCGGGCGGCAGCGCGTCGCGCGGTGGACGGCGCACGCCACGGCGCGGCCGGGTCCGGGCGAGCCGGTCGTCGGTCGCGGTCATCGTCGCCACCCGGGTCGCATGCGGCCAGTATCCGCCGTACCGTGCCGCTCGTGCCCGGGGTGGGTCAGCCCGTCCTGCCCCGCTCCGCGCGCAGCGCCCGCTCGCGCACGGCGTGCTCGTCGGTGCGGGTGTCGTAGGACCAGAAGTCGCGCAGCCACAGCCGCCGTGCCCGCGACCGCGACCACGCACAGGGCACCGCCGCTGGCGATCGAGCCGCGCACCGACCAGGCGTCGGCGACCAGCCCGGCGCGCACCTGGCCGCCCAGCGGTCCGAGCGGAGTAGGACAGCATCTCGATGCCCGCGAGCCGCCCGCGCATCGTGTCGGGGATGGTCTGGTTCCAGATCGTCGCCCGGAACAGCCCGCTGACCATGTCCGCGGCGCCGGCCACCGCGAACAGCACGATCGCCAGCCCGATCGACGGGGCGAGGCCGGCCAGGCCGATCGCGACGCCGTACGCCGTGGCGGCGATCACGATCGCGCGGCCGTGGTGGTGCACGTGCCGGGTCCACCCGGAGGTGGCGGTCGCGACCATCGACCCGATCGTCTCGGCGGTGTAGAGCAGGCCGAGCAGGCCGGGCCGCTCGAAGACGTCCTGGGCCAGCGCCGGGAAGAGCACGACCGGCATGGCCATCAGCATCGCGGCGATGTCGACGAGGTAGGTGCCGAGCAGGTCGCGGCGGCGCACGGCGTAGGCCAGGCCCTCGCCGATGCCGCGCAGGCTCGGCGGGGTGGTCTCCTGCTCGTGCGGGTAGGGCCGCATCAGGGCGAACAGCAGCGTCGCGACCAGCAGCCCGGTGACGTCGACGGCGAAGCACCAGGCCGCGCCGACCGTGGCGACCAGGATCCCGCCGATCGCCGGCCCGGAGAGCAGGCCGAGCTGCGAGCCGAGCGTGGACAGCGCGCTGGCGGCGGTGATCTGGTCGTGCGCGACGGTGCGCGGCTCGAGCGCCTCCTTGGACGGCCGCTGCAGCGACTGGGCCGCGGCGAGGGCGGCGCACGCCACGTAGATCACCCACAGCCGCGGCACGTCGAGGAACGCGTTGACCATCAGGACGGCCGTCAGCAGGGCCTGCGCGACGCCGGTGACGACGAGCAGGCGGCGACGGTCGACGTGGTCGGCCAGCGCTCCGCCGTACAGCCCGAAGAGCAGGAGCGGGACCAGCTCGACGATGCCGAGGGCGCCGACCGCGAAGTTGGAGCCGGTCAGCTGGTAGAGCTGGTAGGGCACCGCGACGTAGGAGACCATCCCGCCGAGGTAGAACACCGTGCCGGCGAGGAACAGCAGGCGGAAGTCGCGCGACTCGCGCAGCGGCGTCACGTCGACGCGCAGCGCCCGCAGCCGGTCGGTCCACCCCACGGGTCGACATGGTCGCAGCCGGGTGGGCGTGCAGGCGACCGGTTTGTCGGTGGCGGGTCGACCGGTGGCGCGGAGGGCTGGTTCTCGTCGGGCGCCCGCCGCGAGGACCGCTCTGCCAGGAGAACTGGCGCTTCCCCGGGTGTACACGCCTGGGGAGGTGCACGATCACCAGGGGACCCTGGTAATCGTGCGACAGGGTGGGGCGCAGGTGGTCAGTCGGGCAGCAGGCCGTCGCGGCGGGCGATGGCGGCGGCCTCGGTGCGGCCGCTGGCGCCGAGCTTGGCCAGGATGTTGGAGACGTGCACGCTCACGGTCTTGGCGCTGATGAACAGCTGGCGCGCGATCTCGCCGTTGCTGCGGCCCTGCGCGACCAGGCCGAGGATCTCGGTCTCGCGGACGGTCAGCGCGGTGTCGGGGCGGCCCGGGCGTACGCCGGTCGCCTGCGCCGAGCGGCCGCGGGTCTCGCCGGCGCGCCGCAGCTGGGCGAGCAGGACCGTCGCGCCGAGCGCCTCGGCGCTCGCCCGCGCGGCGTCGGCGAGCTCGCGGCCCTCGGCCGGGCGGCCCGCGGCGCGCAGCACCGCGGCGAGGCGTGGCCTGCGAGCGGGCGACCTCGAAGGGGTGCCGCATCTGCTCGAAGCCGGTCAGCGTCCGCTCCCACGCGGCGACGAGCTCCTCCTCCTCGGGCGGGTCGACGTCGGCGAGCCAGCGCAGCCGGAGGTGCTCGGCGTGCACGCGCTCGAGCCAGGCGACCCCCTCGGGGCCGAAGGGGCGCTTGCGCTTGCGGACGCGGGCCATCACGCGGTCGACGCCGGCCAGCAGGGGCGGGGCGTGCTCGACGAGGTCCGCGCGGTCGGCGTGCACCGCGACGGCGGCGGCGTCGGCGAGGTGGCCGAGCACCAGGGCGGTGAGCCGGATCCGCGCCTGGAACGCCTCCGACCAGGAGCGGCAGACCACCTCGACCGCGCGCTCGAACGTCGCCAGCACCGCGGGGACGTCGCCGCGGCGCGCCGTACCAGTCGATCTCGGCGGCGCTGGCGCTGATGCCGACGAGCCCGTCGAGGGGCCACAGCGGCCGCAGCTGCGCGAGCAGGGTCTCCGCGCCCGGGTCGTCGCGGGCCACCACCACGAGGGAGCGGATCGCGAGCAGCATCGCCTCGGCGAGGGGCGGCGGCGACTGCCCGCCGACCATGGTGAGGTCCAGCACGTCGTCCCAGTCGCCGGTCTCGTAGGCGACCAGGGCCTCCATCAGCCGGGCCTCGAAGCCGTACGGCGCCCAGGGCCGGCCGACGTCGCGGGCGACCACGTAGCCGCGGTGGTAGAGCCGCTTCGCCTCCTCGAGGTCGCCGCGCTCGTGGTGCAGCCCGGCGAGGAGGTAGCGGCTGCGCAGCTCGGCGTGGGTGTCGCCGTCGCGGCGGGCCTGCTCGATGACCTCGGTCAGCACGCGCTGGGCGGTCTCGGGGTCGCCGGCGCGCTCGTCGATGCCGGCCAGCGTGGTGGTGACGTCGGCGACGAGCGAGGGCAGGTCGAGCTTCTGGGCCATGCCGAGCGCCTCCATCGCCTGCTGGGCCGGCCTCGTCGTCGTGGCCGTGGAACAGGTGCGCCCGCGCGTGCAGGCTGAGCAGCCGGGCCCGCTCGGCGGTCGGCTCGTCGGGCACCAGGGCCAGCGCCTCGGTGGTCAGCTCGAGCGGGTCGCCGGCCAGTTGTCGAGCAGTCATCCGGCCGAGCGCCAGCGACATCAGCAGCCGGGCCCGGTCACGGTCGGGCGCGTCGGCTGGCAGCAGGGCGAGCTGGGCCTCGACGACCTTCTGGCCCGCTCGGGCCGGCCGGAGGCGACCAGCGCCTCGGCGGCGCGGGTGGCGAGGCCGACGACGTCGGGGGCTCGCCGGCTGCAGCCGGTCCGGTCGCTCTGCGGGTCCGCGGCCAGCTCGAGGGCGGTCTCGAAGTGCCGCGCCGCCTCCTCGGGGCCGCCGACCGACATCGCCTCGTCGCCCGCCTCGATGCTGGCCCGCACAGCGGTCGCGGGGTCGTGGGCGAGGCGCGCGTGGCGGGCCAGCTCGGCAGCGGTGCCGTCGACCCGACCGCTGCCGAGCGCCTCGGCGTAGGCGGCGTGCAGGCGGACCCGCTCGCCCGGCAGCAGGTCGTCGTGGACGGCCTCGGCGAGCAGGGCGTGCCGGAAGGCGTAGCTGTCGTCGCCGACCCGGACCAGGACGTTCTGCTCCACGGCGTCGCGCAGGGACCGGTCGAGCACGTCGTCGGGCTGGCCCACGACGGCGGCGAGCAGGTCGTGGCTGACCCGCCGTCCCGAGCAGGCGCGGCCCTGACCACCTCGCGGGCCCCGTCGTCGAGCCGGTCGAGCCGCACGAGCAGCAGGTCGGCGAGGTCGTCGGGCAGGCCGGCGCCGCTGGTCCCGCGGCGGCCTGGGCGGCAGGGCGGCGCTGGCGGCGCTGACCAGCTCCTCGGCGAAGAACGCGTTGCCCTCGGCGCGGCTCACGATCGCGTGCACCTCGGTCTCGGAGAGCGGCCCGGGCAGCAGCGACCGCACGAGCCGGCGTACGTCGCGATCGGTGAGCGGCTCGAGCTGGACCCGGTGGACGCCGGGGACCCGGGTCCACTGGGCGGCGGTCGCGCGGAGCGGGTGGCGGCGGTGCAGGTCGTCGGAGCGGTAGGACGCGACGATCGAGACCGGCCCGGCGGAAGGTGCGGGTGAACAGGAAGGACAGCAGGTCGCGGGTGGACCGGTCGGCCCAGTGCAGGTCCTCGATGACGACGAGCACCGGGCCGTGGGCGGCGAGGTCGTCGAGCGCGCCGTGCATGGCGTCGAAGAGGTCGGAGCGCTCGAGGTGCTCCTCGGCGTCCGCGCCGCGCGACAGCATCCGGCGGCCGGGCTGGAGGTGGGAGAGCGCCGCGTGGTCGGCGGTGAGCTCGTCGACGAGGTCGGGCGCGGCGGTGGTGAGCCGGCCGAAGATCTCGGAGAACGGGAGGTACGGCAGGGCGCTGTCGCCGAAGTCGAGGCAGTGCCCGACCAGGGGGCGCCAGCCGGCCGCGGTGGCGCGGGCGACGAGCTCGCGCAGCAGCCGGGTCTTGCCGACGCCGGCGTCGCCTCCGACCAGCACGCACTGGGAGCGGGGCTCGCCGGCGAGACCGAGGAGGTCGCCGAGCCCCGACAGCACGGACTCCCGCCCGAGGATCGGTGCGGGAGGGTCGGTCGGGGGCGCCACAGGGTCCATCATCCCCGAGACGGCACGCACGACCACCGGCAGCACGCCTCCTGTCGAGGACGTGCTCCCGGTGGTCGAGCCGGCCGCTCGTGGTGCCGGCCGCCGGGCCGGGACCGGGTCCCTGGCCCGGCTCACGCGACCGCGACGGGGCGCCGGCGACCGGTCGGCAGGGTCAGCGACGGTCGGCGGGGCACCCAGTGCCGGCGACCTCGGGGACCCTGACCGGTGTGGCTCGCGTGGGCGAGCTGCTCGGTGACCCGCTGGCGGCGGTACTCGAGCTCGGCGGTGGCGAACGGCTGGGTGGCGATGCTCATCATGACTCCTCCTCGGTGGTGGTCCGGCCCCGGTCTGGGCCGGTGGTGCTGCTGCTTCGTCGTGGTTCCAGACTGCTCGTCTGAGGTGGGCCGGCACATCGGGAGAACTCCCTATCCGGGTCCGGGACGGCCTCAGACGCTCCGTGGCTGCCGGGTCACTGCTGGACGGGCCACGGCGCGCGCCCGACCGACACGCTCGAGGCTCGGCGGAGCAGGGCGGCGACGCGGGCCGCCGTACCCCGCACCCGGGCCTCGGCCCCGTGCCGGCGGAGCTCGACGCGCTCGTCGCCGGCAGCCCACTCCGCCCAGGTGGTCCGGTGCGGCTCGGCGAGCCGGCTGCGGTCGAACTGGCGGGAGACGGCGCCGCGGGCGATGTCGGTGGCGATGGACAGCTCGTACATGTGGATCAGCTCCTCGGTGGTGGTCCCGCGTGATCGGGACAGCACCGAGACTGCTCGCCTGAGGTAGCACCGGACATCGGAGGAACTCCCTATCCGCACGCAGTCGCGCGGATCTGAGGTGGGTCCGGTGTCGGCTACTGCAGCCAGACGAGCGCGCCGGCGCAGACGAACGCGACCGCCCACACCTTGTCGAGGTTGACCCACATCCGGGTCAGCACCTTGAGGCCGACGACCTCGTAGACGAGGACGGCGACGACGGCGCTGGTCGCGACCATCGCGGCGGCGTGGAGGACGGCGGCGGCCAGGGCGGCGAGGATCTGCCCGCCGAGCGCGTGCCGCACCAGGGCGTCGGCCGGACGGACGTCGCCGCCGATCAGCACCGGCGCGAGCATCAGGCCCGCGCCGGTGACCGTCGACATCAGGAACGACCACCAGGCGAGCTGGTGCGGCCGCAGGCGCATGCCCACCCAGGTGAAGTGCCGTCGCTTGAAGAACAGCCAGGTCCCGAAGGCCATCAGGGTGAGACCGAAGACGGCCACCGCGACGGCCTGCGAGACGCTTGTCGAGAACAGCACGATCGCGACCGCCATGATCGCCACGGACGCCTCGTGGCCGATGCCGATCGGCACGAGTGCTCTCAGCAGCGCGGTCCGGCTGCGCTCCTGCAGGCCGTAGGAGACGGCGAACAGCCAGCCCATGCCGGGGTTGAGCCCGTGGAAGACGCCGAGCCCGACCACTGTCGCCACGACCCGCGGGTCGAGCCGCAGGACGTCGCCCCCGTGCGCGGTGACGACCCCGGCACCGGTCGCGGCGAGGGCCGCGACCGTCACGGGAAGCAGTACGAGTCGCTGGAGGCGTCCCCGCCCTCCAGGCGGGTCTGGTGCACGCGGTTGCCGCGGAACTCGTCGCCGTGCGGGAAGAACCGCTCGTCGAGGGTCATCCCGCCGTTCTCGGTGTCGACGTCGACCTTGACCATCCAGGCGCCGACCCCGTCCGGGTAGAACTGGTCGTCCCAGGCGCCGTACAGCGAGTTCGTCAAGTAGACGCGCTTGCCGTCGCGGCTGACCTCGACCATCTGCGGGCCGCCCGCCAGCGGGGCGCCCGGGCTGTGACGGGTGCGGCGGCGCGCGCCGACGATGCCGCCGAGCCGGACCGAGCCGGTCTCCTTCGGGTGGAACGGGTCGCGACACGTCGTACTGCTTGGCCTCGCCGGTGCCCCAGCAGGAGACGTAGAGGAACCGGTCGTCGACCGACAGGTCGATGTCGGTGACCAGCGGCGGGACGGCGCCGAACGGCCTGCAGCAGCGTGCGGCAGACGGCGGGGTCGTCGCCGGCTCGGCGGGGATGGTGATGACCTTCTCGACCTTGAACTCGTCGCCGTCGCGGTGCCACAGCCAGACCGACGCGGAGAGGTCCTCGGTGCTGACGACCACGCCGACGAAGCCGTACTGCTTGGTGGGGTCGTGCGCGGGGCGCAGCTCGAGCGCCATCTGGTGCTGCGCGCCGAGGTCGAGCGTCTGCCGGATGCTTGCGGGTGCGCAGGTCCCAGAAGTGGAGGCGGTGGCCGTACTTGCTGGCCCAGCAGCAGCTCCGGCGACGATCCCGTCCTCGATCATCTCCGGCGTGCCCCACTCGCTGGTGACCAGCGACGTCGTGGTTGAGGTGCCACCAGAAGTCGTAGGCCAGGTACTGCGTCGCCGCGGTCGACCTCCCACTGCGCCCTTGACCTCGAAGGTGTCGTGGTCGAGCAGGGCGATGCCGCCGGGGCCGTCGTCGCTGTGCGCGGCGCCGAGGTCGGTGACGTAGATGCCGTCGGGGCCGCAGTGGACCGTGTGCGGGCGGCTGTAGCCGGTGCCTTGCTGGTAGCTCGTCGGGCTCGATGACCTTGACGATCTTGGGGTTGCGCGGGTCGTCCTTGACGTCGACGAAGTGGATGCGGCACGAGCGCAGCCCCAGCACGAGCAGGTAGCGGCGCTCGACGTGCGGGTGCGGGGTGCTCGGGCAGAGCGCCGAGCTGCACGCGTTCCAGCCGAAGTGGTGCAGCTCGTCGCCGATGTTCGGCATGTCCGTCCAGCCGACGACCTGGCCGTAGTCGTCGGAGCCCGGGTCGACGTCGACGACCGCCAGCGCGTCCGGCTGCGGCTCGCCCTCGCCCCGCCAGAACGTCGCGACGTAGGCCAGCCTCTCCGCGGGCCCCGCCGCCGCCAGCCCGGGCGAGGGGTAGAAGGTCGGGTCGGGCTTCCAGCTCGTGCGCGCCATGGGTCCTCCGGTCGGGGTGAGGTGCCGCCATCCTGGCGCCGGCCCCGCGGGATTGTCTAGCGGTTCGGTCTGGTTCTTGTCGGTCGGTCGGGTCGGCCCGGTTCTGGCCCATGCCCGCAGCCCACCTCGGCGTGTCGCCGCGGCCCGGGGCCACAAGCAGGCGGGGGTGCGGGGATCGGCCACAAGCGGGCGGGCGGGCGCGCGGCGGGCGGGCTCAGCGGAGGGGGCGACCCCGGAGGAACGTCTCGCGGACCAGGGGGACGCCCGGGCGGTAGGCGAGGTGGAGGTACGACGGCGCGTCGAGCACCGCGAGGTCGGCGGAGGCCCCGACGCGGAGGTGGCCGACGTCGTCGCGCCCGAGCGCCGCGGCGCCACCGGTGGTCGCGGCGGCCAGCGCCTCGGCGGGCGACATCCCCATCTCGCGCACCGCGAGCGCGATGCACAGCGGCATCGACGAGGTGTAGCAGGAGCCCGGGTTGCAGTCGCTCGCGATCGCCACCGAGACCCCGGCGTCGATGAGCGCGCGGGCGTCCGGGTACGGCGAGCGGGTCGAGAACTCCACGCCCGGCAGCAGGGTCGCGACGGTCCCCGAGGAGGCGAGCGCGTCGACGTCGGCCTCGGTGAGGTGGGTGCAGTGGTCCACGGCGACGAGGCCGAGCTCGCACGCGAGCCGCACCCCCGGACCGGGTCCGAGCTGGTTGGCGTGCAGCCGCCCGCGCAGGCCCTTCGCGGCCCCGGCGAGGAGCACGGCCCGGGCCTGGTCGGCGTCGAAGGCACCGGTCTCGCAGAACACGTCCACCCAGCGCGCGTGCGGCGCGCAGGCGTCGAGCATCGGTCCGGTCACCAGGTCGACGTACGCAGCGGGGTCGTCGGCGTGCTCGGGCGGCACGACGTGGGCGCCGAGGAAGGTCGTCTCCTCGGTCGCCTGCCGGGCGATCGCGAGGCACCGCGCCTCGTCCTCGACGGTCAGCCCGTAGCCGCTCTTGACCTCGATCGTCGTCGTGCCCTGGCGCTGCATCTCCGCGACGAGCCGGGCGAGGTTCGCGGCGAGCTGCTCGTCGGTCGCGGCCCGGGTGGCGGCGACGGTCGTGCGGATGCCGCCGGCGGAGTACGCCGTGCCGGTCATCCGGGCGGCGAACTCCTCCGCCCGGTCGCCGGCGAACATCAGGTGCGCGTGCGAGTCGACGAAGCCGGGGACGACCGCGCGGCCGCCGACGTCGTACGACGCGTCCGCCGCGGGTGCCTGCCGGGACGGTCCGACCCAGGCGACCCGGCCCGCCTCGACGACCAGCGCAGCGTCGTGCAGCAGGCCGAGCTCGGGGTCGTGGGTGGTGAGCTCGCCGATGCCGGTCAGGGCGAGGGTGGTCATGGGAGCAACCTACGGACGACCGCGTCGAGCTCGGCGCCCACCTCGCGCGGGTCGACCGTCACGTCGACGCCGTCGCGGACCACCCGCACCACGTCGGCGCCGGACGCAGCGAAGACGGCCGTGCCCTCGTCGGCCCCCGTGCCCGCCGTGCGCACCGACGACGTGTCGAGCGTGACCAGGTCGGCGCGGGCGCCGACCTCGATGCGGCCGGCGTCGGGGAAGCCGAGCGAGCGGTGGCCGTCGTACGTCGCCGCGCGCGAGCAGCTCGCGGTGCGGACCAGTGGCCGCGCTCGCGGGTGGCGAGCCGCTCGTCGAGCTCGACGGCCCGCATCTCCTCGAAGAGGTCGACGACGGCGTGGCTGTCGGAGCCGAGGGTCAGCGGCGCGCCCGCCGCGTGCAGCCGGCGCGACGGGCCGATGCCGTCGCCGAGGTCGCGCTCGGTCGTGGGGCAGAAGCACGCGCGACGTCCGGCTCCCGCCGAGCAGCGCGACGTCGTCGTCGGTGAGGTGGGTGGCGTGCACGGCGCTGGTGCGCTCGCCGAGCGCGCCGGCCTCGGCGAGCAGGGCCGTCGGCGTCAGGCCGTGCGCGGCGAGGCACTCGTCGTTCTCGGCGACCTGCTCGGACAGGTGCACGTGCAGGGGCGCGCGCCGGTCGTCGGCCCAGGCGGCGACGTGGTCGAGCTGGTCGCGCGGGACGGCGCGCACGGAGTGGATGGCCGCGCCGAGCCGGAACCCGGTGAGGTCCGCGCCAGGGTCGACGCGGCGCAGGCGCGGGCGGCCCAGGCGTCGGCGTCGCCGTCGGAGAAGCGGACCTGCACGCCCTCGGGGGCGCGGCCGATCCCGGCGGCGAGGTAGCAGGTGTCCAGCAGGGCGATCCGCAGGCCGGCGTCGCGCGCGGCCTCGACCAGGGCGTGGCCCATCGCGTTCGGGTCGTCGTACGGCGTCCCGTCGGGGCCGTGGTGGAGGTAGTGGAACTCCCCGACGGTGGTGATGCCGACCGCGACCATCTCGCGGTAGGTGGCGCGGGCGAGCTCGAGGTAGGCGTCCGGCGTGAGCCGCGCCGCGACGTCGTACATCTGCTCGCGCCAGGTCCAGAAGGTGCCGCGCTCGCGCTGCGTGCGACCGCGCAGGGCCCGGTGGAAGGCGTGGCTGTGGCAGTTCGCGAGGCCGGGGATCGTCAAGCCGGCAAGGCGTTCGGCGCCCTCGGGGCCGCCCGGGGCGACCGAGGCGAACACGCCGTCCTCGACCTCGACGCGCAGACCGTCGCGGACCGGGCCGTGGCCGGTCCAGGCGCGCTCGAGCCAGTACGCCGTCATGCGGAGAGCCGCTCGAGGGTGTCGGCCAGCGCCTCGACGCCGGCGAGGCAGTCGGCCGTCGCGGCGTGCTCGTCGGGGCAGTGCGAGACGCCGGTCGGGTTGCGCACGAACAGCATCGCGGTGGGGATGCCGGCCGCCGAGAGCACTCCCGCGTCGTGGCCGGCCATCGTCGGGATCACCGGCCAGCCCCGCGGGCCGGCGATCCGGGCGGCGAGGTCGGCGTCGAAGTGCACCGCGCCCGAGACCGACTCCGCGGTGACCGTGAGGCGAGGTGCCGTCGCGGCCGGCGCGGTCCTGCGCCTGGCCGCTCGACGTCGGCGAGCAGCGCGTCGAGGTGCTCGGGGGTCTCGGCGCGCGCGTCGAGCCAGGCGGTGACCGTGCGAGGGCACGGCGTTGGTCCCGTTGGGGCGCACGTCGACCCGGCCGAAGGTCGCGCGCTGCCCGGCGAGGCGGGCCTGCTTGTTGGCGGCCAGCACCGTCATCGCGTAGGTCAGCATCGGGTCGTGGCGGTCCTCCATGCGCGTCGTGCCCGGCGTGGTTGGCCTCGCCGGTGAAGTCGAAGCGGAAGCGGCCGTGCGGCCAGATCGCGCTGGCCACGCCGACCGCGGCGTCCCGGTCGACGAGGTCGCGGCCCTGCTCGACGTGCAGCTCGACGAAGACGTCGGCGTCTCGCGCCGGCCGGAGCAGGTCGGCGTCCGGGTCGGGGTCGGCGCCGGCCGCGGCCACGCGTCGAGCGAGACCCCGTCGCGGTCGCGCAGCGCCGCGGCCTGCTCCCAGGTCGTCGCTCCGGTGGCCAGCCGCGAGCCCAGGCAGGCGATCCCGAAGCGGGACCCCTCCTCCTCGACGAACACCCCGACGCCGATCGGCTCGGCCGGCACGACGCCGCGCTCGCGCAGCACGTCGATCGCCGCGAGCGCGCGAGACCACGCCGAGCGGGCCGTCGTACGCGCCGCCGTCGAGGACCGAGTCGAGGTGCGAGCCGGTCAGCACGCCGCGCCGCGAGCGGACCGGGTCGGGCCGCCACCAGGCGACCACGTTGCCGACGCGTCGCTGCTCGACGGTCGAGGTCGCGCGCGGTCGCGGCCTCCTCGAGGAACCAGGCCTGGCACTCGCGCTCCGCCGGCGTGAAGGGCTGCCGGAAGTAGCCGCCGCTGGTCGCGGACCGCGCCGACCGGCGCGAGGTCGCGCCACATCTGCTCGAAGTCAGGCAGAGGGGACATGATCGTCTCCATGGAGTTCCAGGAGTCGTACGCCGGCGCAGGATGGTCCGTCGGTATGCCGCACGGGCCGGTCGACCCGGCGGCGCGTGGACCGGATGCTCGCGAACGCGGTGCGCGCACCGAGCGCGGGCTTCAGCCAGGGCTGGGCGTTCCTGGTGCTCGACGCGCCCGACGGACGTCGACCGCTTCTGGGCGGCCGCGGGTCCCGAGGGCGGCGGCGAGCCCGACGAGTGGCTGCGCGGCATGCGGACCGCGCCGGTGGTGATCGTGCCGATGTCGAGCAAGGCGGCCTACCTCGACCGCTACGCCGAGCCGGACAAGGGCTGGAGGACCGGGAGGAGCACCGCTGGCCGGTGCCCTACTGGCACATCGACACCGGGATGGCGTCCCTGCTGATCCTGCAGACCGCCGTCGACGAGGGCCTCGGGGCGTGCTTCTTCGGCATCCCGAGCGAGCGCATCGCGCCGGTTCCGCGCGGAGTTCGGCGTGCCGGAGGAGTTCAAGCCGATCGGCGCGATCACCGTCGGGCACCGGCCCGAGGACGCGGGCGCTCGGCGCAGGGTTCCCCGTCGCGCCGCGCCCGCAAGCCGGCCGAGGAGGTGGTGCACCGCGGCGGCTGGTGAGGGGGCGAGGGGCATGGCTCCAGTCCAGCCGAGGCGCGGGGGCCGGTCAATCGGGCCACCCCGGCGGACGTCTCGGATCCGAGACTGCTAGAGGGTCTCGGTGAGGGCGCCGCGGACGTGGCGGGCCGAGATCACGTCGTCCCCGTTGTCGACCGCGAGCGTCAGCGAGACGTGCGCGACCTGGAGGACCCCGCGGCGCAGGTCGTGCGACCCGGCGTACCCCTCGAACAGCGTCGCCAGCGCCGACCCGTCGACGGCGCCGTCGAGCGCCTCGTCCTCGGGCACCTCGAGCACGAGCGACGCACGACGGGCCAGCACGCGGCCGACCGCGTCGGCGTCGGGCAGCTGCGGCAGGTCGATCGTGGTGTCGAGGAAGCCGGAGGCGGCGCGGTAGTCGGGGTCGCGCAGGTACGTCGGATGGACGGCCACGACCGCGGGCGCGGAGAGGTCCTCGGCGAGCACCCGGACCACCCGGCCGAAGAACGCCGACCGCCGAGCCGGGCTGTCGGGCTGCCAGCTGGTGTTGAGCCACCGGTCGGTGTCGTCGAGGACCAGCACCGGCTGGAGGTCGGCCGAGGAGATCACGTCGAGCAGGCGGCGGGCCTGCTCGAGCACCTCGTTGCTGGTGGCCGGGTCGTCCTCGGTGGCCTGGCGCAGCTCGTAGCCGAGCTCGACCTTGGCGCCGAGCCACTGCGGGGTGACGCTGAAGCGCTGCGACGTGCGCTCGCCGGTGTGGTCGCCGGTGTGGTCGAGCCGCCCGGACTGCGCCGGCAGCGCGTCGACCACCCAGCGACGTACCAGCGCGACGACGTGGCGGGCGAACGCCACCGGGTCGGTCGCGACCTCCGGCGTCTCCACCGACACCGGCACCGAGATCGGCGCCAGCCCCTCGACCAGCGGGCCCAGCACCGACTCGGTGACGCTGGTCTTGCCCGAGCCGCTGACGCCGACCAGCGCGACGCGGTGCCCGCCGGTGACGGCCGAGAGCAGCCGCGCCTCGCAGGTCCGACGCCCGGTCAGGTCGTCGAACGGGACGTGCAGCTCGTGCATGGTCGACTTGAGCGGGGCCGCCTCGAACGCGTTGGCGGCGTGCAGCCGGCGGAGGTCCTCGAGGCTCACGCGCCGGACCGCCGCGTGTCCGAGCCCGCGCGCCGGGCGAGCTCGTCGGGACCGACCAGGCGGAAGACCTTGCGGGGGCGGCCGGGGCCGTCCTGCGGGACCTGCACGGACGTCACCAGGCCGGCCTCCTGGAGCCGGCCGAGCACCTGGATCGCCCGCGGCCGGGTCCAGCCCATCCGCTCCAGCAGCCGCTCGTCGGAGGCGCTGACCGGCCCGAGGTCGCGCAGCTCGACGGCCAGCATCGAAGCGGAGCGGCCGAGCCCGGCGAGCGCGCGCTCCCAGGCGAGCTGGGAGGCGTGCACCCCGTCGAGGTCCGCGTCGTCCTTCCAGTCGACCCGCCGAGCGCGCTCGAGGAGCTCGCGCGGCACGGTCGTCCCGTCGGCGACCTGCCGCAGGCGGGCGACGGGCACCTCGGGCAGTCGTCGGGCCAGCAGCTCGACGGCCTCGTCGGGGGTGAGGTCGCCGAGGCGGACGACCACCTCGAAGAACGCGTCCGCGGGCGGCGCGAGCAGCGCGGTCGCGGTCTCGGGCGTGGCCGCGACCACCCACGAGGCGCCGGCCTCCCACAGCTCGTCGCGCAGCACCCCGAACACGCCGGCCCCGACGGCCGGGGCGACGTCGTCGAGGAGCACGACCCGCGGGCGCTCGCGCACCAGCGCGGCGAGGCGGGCAATGAGGGCGTCGACCGTGTCGACGCGCGGCGGGCCGTCGTTGGGGACGGCCTCGGGGGCGGCCTCGAGAGTGCCGACGACACGCGCAAGAAGGCTCGCGGGGTCGGTCGCACCCGCCGCCCGCACGAGCGCGACCTGCGGGGCGGGCGCCTCGTCGGCGCGGTGGTGGTAGGCCAGGGAGCGGAGCAGACTGGTGCGACCTGCCCCGCGGGCACCCTCGAGGAGCACGTTGAAGCCGCGGCCGAGGGCGCGCTCGACCTCGGCGACCTCGCGGTCGCGTCCCACGAACAGCCCCATGTCGCCCCCGGTGGCGAGCAGGGGTCGGGCGGTGAGGTCCATGCCGTCCAGAGTAGTGGGTGACATTACTTACAGTCAATACTGTAAGAGCGCGGTGGGCGCGGAGTCGGTGTTGCTGGGTACGGTGGGACGACACGACCTTCCGGGGGTGAGTGCGATGTCCGGGACCGATGCACCGCGCGGCGCGGAGCCGGCCGGCGGCGGTGAGTCCGACGGGGCGCAGCGTGGCGAGAGGTACGACGGCCGCGACCCGCAGCGCGACGCGCGCACCGGGCGGACCGCCGCGTCCGAGCGGATCCGCAACCAGACCCGCTGGGTGGACCTGCAGGTGCAGCAGGCCATCGAGCGCGGCGAGTTCGACGACCTGCCCGGCACCGGCAAGCCCCTCGACCTGCCCGACCGGCACGATCCCGACTGGTGGGTGAAGCGGCTGATCGAGCGCGAGCAGATCACCGGGATCGCCCCGGCGGCGATCAGCCTGCGATCCGAGGACGCCGGGCTCGACGCCGTACTCGACCGGGAGGCGACCCCCGAGGGGGTCCGGCGCGTCGTCGAGGACTTCAACGCCCGCGTCGTCGCCGCCCGGCGCCAGCTGACCGGTGGGCCTCCGGTGGTGACGCCGACCCGCGACGTCGCGGCCGAGGTCGAGGCGTGGGCAGCCCGTCGTACCGCTCGCCGCGAGGCGGCCCGGCGACGCGACGCGGGTGCCGAGGAGCGCCCGACCGCCCGGCGGCACTGGTGGCAGCGCCGGTCCTGACACCGGCGCCCGGGTCCCGCCTCAACCCATCCGGAGCACGTCGGCGACGTCGCAGTCGAGGACCTCGCAGATCGCGGTCAGGGTGGAGAACCGCACCGCCTTGGCATGGTTGTTCTTGAGCACCGAGAGGTTGGCCAGTGTGACGCCGACGCGCTCGGCGAGCTCGGTCAGCGTCATCCCGCGCGCCGCCAGCACGTCGTCGATCGTGCACACGATGCGGTGCGCGTCGTCGGGTCGCGCCGGGCTCACACCAGCCCCGCCAGGTCCTCGCGCATCCGGGCGGCCTCCTCCCACAGCGAGGCGATCACCCAGATGACGAGCCCGACGGCGAAGGGCCAGAGGTCCAGGTGCAGGGCGGGTACGTCGGCCACGCGCGCCGCCGTGGACGACTCCACGAGCCAGCGTGCGACCAGCCACCGCAGCAGCTCCACCCCCGGGACGCCTACCACGACGAGCCCGGCGACGAGGCGCAGGCGGACCGTCGTACGCCTGTCGGAGCCTGCGCCGGCCTGCACGTCGTGCACCACCCGGAACAGCAGCCACCACAGCGCGGCCAGGCCGAGGGCGGGGAGCGCTCGAGCCGCCACCCAGGCGGCGTGCTCGGACCAGGAGGGCGACCAGAACGCGAGGCGGGCCTGGTTGCCGTAGAACTCCGACGCCCCGTCCCCCGCCTCGTGCGCCCCGTCGAGCGACGGGATCTGCGCGTTGGCGGCGGCGACGGTGGCCACGCCGGCTTGCCCCTGCACGAGCACCTGCTCGCTCATCACGGCGTTCGCGCCGGCGACCCGCTCGGGTAGGTCGCCCCCGACGAGACCGAGCCCGTTGAACCCGAGCAGCCACGCGGCGAACACCGCCGCGCTGCCTGCGCACAGGGCGAGCAGCACCCCCTGCACCACGACCAGACCTGATCTCCTGCGTGCCACCATGGCCTGCCTCCTTATCGATAAACAATATATCGAGAAACGATAAGGAGCGTCAGGGGTGGTCCGGCAGAATCTGGTCACGCCGCGTCGCCGGTGCCGGTGGCGGTGGCGGTGGCGGCGGCGGTGGCCCGATTACCAGGGGACCCAGGTAATCGCGTGCAGGATGGGGCCGGTGCCACCCCTGCGACACGAGCGCCTCGTGGTGCGTTGCGCGGTCGTCGTACGGCGGTGGCGGGAGCGCTTCCCCGGGGAAGCTGGCACTTTCCCAGGCGTGCATGCCTGGGGAAGTGCCCGAATACCAGGGGACCCTGGTAATCAGGCAACAGCGCGGGCAGCGGCGCACCGCCGGCGTACTCCCCATGGAGAACTGCCACTCCCCATGGACTGTTCACCATGGGAAGCGGCAGTTCTCCTGCATCACCTGGTAAACGGCTCAGGCGCCGACGCGCTCAGGACTCGCGCATCGGGACCCGCACGCCACGCTCGGCGGCCGTCCGCTCGGCGATGTCGTAGCCGGCGTCCACGTGCCGGATCACACCCATGCCCGGGTCGTTCGTCAGCACCCGCTCGATCTTCTGGGCGGCGAGGTCGGTGCCGTCGGCCACCGTCACCTGGCCGGCGTGGATCGAGCGGCCCATGCCGACGCCGCCGCCGTGGTGGATCGAGACCCAGGTGGCGCCGGAGGCGGTGTTGACCAGCGCGTTGAGCAGGGGCCAGTCGGCGATCGCGTCGGAGCCGTCGAGCATCGACTCGGTCTCGCGGTAGGGCGAGGCGACCGACCCGCTGTCGAGGTGGTCGCGCCCGATGGCGATCGGGCCCGAAAGCTCCCCCGAGGCGACCATCTCGTTGAACTTCAGCCCGGCCAGGTGCCGCTCGCCGTAGCCCAGCCAGCAGATCCGCGCCGGCAGGCCCTGGAAGTGCACCCGCTCGCCCGCCATGGTGATCCACTTCCGCAGCCGCTCGTTCTCGGGGAACAGCTCGAGGATCGCCTTGTCGGTGGCGGCGATGTCGGCCGGGTCGCCCGAGAGCGCCGCCCAGCGGAACGGGCCCTTGCCCTCGCAGAACAACGGCCGGATGTACGCCGGCACGAAGCCCGGGAAGTCGAACGCGCGGTCGTAGCCGCCCTTGCGGGCCTCGTCGCGGATCGAGTTGCCGTAGTCGAACACCTCGGCGCCGCGGTCCTGGAACTCCACCATCGCGCGCACGTGCGCTGCCATCGCGGCCTGCGCCTCCTTGGTGAAGCCCTCCGGGTCGGCCTCGCGCGCGGGCCTCCCACTCCTCGAACGGCACGCCGACGGGGAGGTAGAACAGCGGGTCGTGCGCGGAGGTCTGGTCGGTGACGATGTCGATCGGGGCGTCCTGCTCGAGCAGGGCTGGCA
This sequence comes from uncultured Actinomycetota bacterium, assembly GCA_963781745.1. GTDB lineage: Bacteria > Actinomycetota > Actinomycetes > Propionibacteriales > Nocardioidaceae > Nocardioides_B. The sequence goes on from CAWAHH010000008.1 coordinate 179,185, forward strand.
CCATCTCGGCGGCGTTGCCGAGCACGCCGATCGACAGCGGGCGCCGCTCGTCGCGGGCCGCCACGGCGAGCTCGACCGCGTGCGCGAGCGAGTCGGCCTGGACGTCGAGGTAGCGGTGCTCGATGCGCCGGGTGATCCGGGCCGGGTCGCACTCGATGCAGATCGCGACGCCGTCGTTCATGGTGACCGCGAGCGGCTGCGCACCGCCCATGCCGCCGAGCCCGGCGGTCAGCGTGATCGTCCCGGCGAGGGTCCCGCCGAAGGACTTGTCGGCGACCGCGGCGAAGGTCTCGAACGTGCCCTGCAGGATGCCCTGCGTCCCGATGTAGATCCACGACCCGGCCGTCATCTGGCCGTACATCGTCAGCCCGAGGTGCTCGAGCCGCCGGAACTCCTCCCAGTTGGCCCAGTCGCCGACGAGGTTGGAGTTCGCGATGAGCACGCGCGGAGCCCACTCGTGGGTGCGCATCACCCCGACGGGCTTGCCCGACTGCACGAGCAGCGTCTCGTCGGACTCGAGCGTGGTGAGGGCGCGCACGATGGCGTCGTACGCCTCCCAGCTGCGCGCGGCCTTCCCGGTGCCGCCGTAGACCACGAGCGCGTCGGGGTTCTCGGCGTTCTCCGGGTCGAGGTTGTTCATCAGCATCCGCAGCGGCGCCTCGGTCTGCCAGCTCTTCGCCGTCAGCTCGGGGCCGCGCGCTGCGCGGACGGTACGGGGACCGGTCATGACAGTTCTCCCATCGTGTTCTCGACCGTGCGCACGAGGGCGCCGGTGCGTACGTCGTCGAGCGCGTGCTCGATCTCGGGGGCGAGGTGCCGGTCGGGACCGGGGCCCTCGACGTTGCGGCGCAGCAGGGCCACAGCCGCCGCGGTCGCCGGGGACGGCGCGTACGGCGCCCGGAGGTCGAGCGCGCGGGCGGCCGTGAGGTACTCGATCGCGACGACCCGCGCCAGCCCGTCGACCGAGCGCCGCAGCTTGCGGGCCGCCGACCAGCCCATCGACACGTGGTCCTCCTGCATCGCGCTGCTGGGGATCGAGTCGACGCTCGCCGGGGCCGCGAGCCGCTTGAGCTCGGAGACCACGGCGGCCTGGGTGTACTGCGCGATCATGTGGCCCGAGTCGACGCCGGGGTCGTGGGCCAGGAACGGCGGCAGCCCGTGGCTGCGGGTCTTGTCCAGGAAGCGGTCGGTGCGGCGCTCGGAGATCGAGGCGACGTCGGCCGCGACGATGGCGAGGAAGTCGAGCACGTAGGCGACCGGCGCGCCGTGGAAGTTGCCGTTGGACTCCACCCGGCTCTCCCCGGTCTCCGGGTCGACGAGCACGACCGGGTTGTCCACGGCCGAGGCGAGCTCGCGGCCGGCGACGAGGGCGGCGTGGTCGACGGTGTCGCGGGCGGCGCCGTGCACCTGCGGCGAGCAGCGCAGCGAGTAGGCGTCCTGGACCCGGTTGCAGTCCGGCCCGCGGTGGCTCGCGACGATCGCGGAGTCGGCCAGGATCCGGGTGATGTTCGCCGCGGAGGCGGCCTGGCCCGGGTGCGGGCGCAGCGCCTGCAGGTCGGCGGCGAAGACGCGGTCGGTGGCGAGCTGGCCCTCGACGCTCATCGCGGCGGTGATGTCGGCGGCCTTGAGCAGCATCCGCAGGTCGGTGATCGCCAGCACCAGCATGCCGAGCATGCCGTCGGTGCCGTTGATCAGCGCCAGCCCCTCCTTGGCCTGCAGCTCGACAGGGGCGAGGCCGGCCTCGCTGAGGGCGACGGCGGCGGGACGGCGTACGCCGTGGGCGTCGACGACCTCGCCCTCCCCCATCAGCGCGAGCGCGCAGTGCGAGAGCGGGGCCAGGTCGCCGGAGCAGCCGAGCGAGCCGTACTCGTGCACGACGGGCGTGATCCCCGCGCTCAGCATCCCGGCCATCGTCCGCGCGGTCTCGAGCCGGATGCCGGTGTGCCCGGTCGCCAGCGTCGAGAGCCGCAGCAGCATCAGCGCGCGCACCACCTCGCGCTCGACCTCGGGGCCGCTGCCGGCGGCGTGCGAGCGCACCAGCGACTTCTGCAGCTGGGCGCGCAGCTCGGTCGGGATGTGCCGGGTGGCCAGCGCGCCGAACCCCGTCGAGATGCCGTACGTCGGTGTGGCGGACGCCGCGAGCGCCTCCACCGCCGAGCGGGCGCGGGTGATCGCGGCCACCGCGTCGTCGCCGAGCCGGACGCCGGCGCGGTGGCGGGCGACCGCGACGACGTCCTCGAACGAGAGGGGGCCGACCCCGACCGTCACGACGTCGGGGACGTCACCGGGCGGGTCGAGCGGAGGTGCGGACAGCGAGGTCATGGCGACCAGTCTGGTGCGCGCCGGGACCGGTCGAGAAGGCCGTGACCCATGGACTCGTCTCGGATCCGAGACTCGATGACCTCCAGCGGGTCGTCGCGGTCAGCCGAGCTCGTTGCCGTAGTTCGGCAGCCGGAACGCCCGCCCGAAGCGCGGGGTGCCCCGGAAGTCGGTGGCCCGGTTGCCCACGTTGGCGACCAGCGTGTAGCCCGAGCGCACGAAGTGACGGCGGCAGCGGCGCTTGCCGTGCACCAGCGCCTCGCCGGCGCGGCGACCGCAGACCTCCGTCACCGCGAAGCCCTCGCGCCGCAGGTCGCGGGTCACGGCACGCAGCGCGTTCGCCCGCCGGCCGGTGTTCCACAGCAGCCGCACGCCGTGGCGGTGCGCGTAGCGCGCGAACCGCAGCACGACCGGGATCGCGGTCCCCTCGTCGTAGTAGGTGGCCAGCGAGGAGTTGTCGATGTCGAGGTTCACCGCGAGGCGCCGGCCCGTGGGCGCTCCCCGCTCGGCCCGTCGTCCGACGTACGCCCGGGAGCCGACCATCGCCGCGCGGGTGTCGCGCAGCCACCGGGCCTTGCCCGGCACCCGGGCCGCGGCGCGGGGCGAGGGCGTCGCCCGGAGCGACCCGCCGACCGATGGCGACGTCGCCGCCACGTCGGCGTCACGGGCGGTCTCGACGGCCGAGGCGGGCACGCCGTCGACCAGCGAGAGCGCGAGCGCGGCGACCAGGACGAGGAGAGGGGTGGCGCTCAGGCGGGAGATGCGTCGGGGCACGCTGGTCCTTCCGTCGGGGGACGCTTCGGGCGGAGAGGGGCGGGCGCCCACCGCACCAGTCCACCACGGACGGGCTAGGTTCCGTCCATGAGCCAGGTGCCGGCGGCCACCCGCGCCCTGCGGGTGCTGCGGTTCCTCGCGGCGCAGCCCGACCCGGTCACCCTGGACCGGCTCGCCTCGGCTGTGGGGCTGCCGCGCTCGACGGCGTACCACCTCGTCGCGACGATGATCGAGGAGGGCTTCGTCACCCACCTCCCCGACGAGCACCGCTACGGCCTCGGGGTCGCGGCCTTCGAGGTGGGCAGCGGCTACGCCCGCCAGGCGCCGCTGCAGCGGATCGCCCGGCGGCCGCTCGCGGCCCTCGTCGACGCCGCCGGGCAGAGCGCGCACCTCGCCGTGCTGCACGGCCGCGACGTGCTCTACGTCCTCGAGGAGCGCGCACCCGGGCGGCCGCCCCTGGTCACCGACGTCGGCGTCCGGCTGCCGGCGCACCTGACCGCGAGCGGTCGTGCAGTCCTCGCCGCGCTGCCCGCCGCGCAGGTGCGCGCGCTCTACCCCGACCGCTCGGCGTTCGTGGACCGGCACGGCCTCGGCCCGACGTCGCTGAGCGCCCTGCGGGTGCTGCTCACCGAGACCCGGCAGCGGGGGTACGCCGTGGAGGAGGGCGAGGTCACCCCGGGGTTCGCCTCCGTCGCGGCGGCGGTGCTCGACCACAACGGGCACCCCGTCGCGGGGGTGGCGGTCACCTTCCCGGCCGGGCCGGCCGCGGGGGTCGACCTCCCGAGGACCGTCGCGGCCACCCGCCGTACGGCGGCGGCGCTGACCTCACGTCTCGGCGGCCAGCCCGTCGCGGGGGCGCAGTGACCCTTGGTGCCCTTGCGACCCTTGCCGCCGGGACCCGGCACCCCCCAGGATCACCGGTGGGCGCACCCCCCGAGCCGCCGCGCGCCCGAGCGGCGGCCCCCGCACCGAGAGGGATGCCATGAGCGGCCCCGACACCCCGTCCCACCACCGACCGGAGGCACCGCCGGCGCCGATGCCCGAAGGCGCCGACGACCAGCGGCAGCTCGCGACCGGACGCCCCGAGGACTACACCCGGAGCGGGCGGCTGCGCTCGTCGGTCTACGACCGCGAGATCGCCCGCCTCCAGGAGCAGCTCGTGCTGCTGCAGTACTGGATCCAGACCCAGGGCCTCAAGGTGCTGGTGATCTTCGAGGGCCGCGGCACCGCCGGCAAGGGCGGCGTGATCAAGCGGATCACCGAGCGCACCAGCCCGCGCACGGTCCGCGTCGCCGCGCTGCCCCGGCCCACCGAGCGCGAGCGCTCGCAGTGGTACTTCCAGCGGTACGTCGAGCACCTGCCCGCCGCCGGGGAGATGGTGCTGTTCGACAGGAGCTGGTACAACCGCTCGAACGTCGAGTGGGTGATGGGCTTCTGCACCGAGACCGAGCACCAGGAGTTCCTGCGCAGCTGCCCCGAGTTCGAGCGGATGCTCGTGCGCTCCGGGACGGTCGTGCTGAAGTACTGGTTCTCGGTGTCCTACGACGAGCAGCGCCGGCGCTTCGAGGCCCGCAACGCCGAGCCGCTGAAGCGGTGGAAGCTGTCCGACATGGACCTCGCGGAGCACCGCCTCTACGTGAAGTACTCCATGGCCAAGGACACCACCTTCCAGTTCACCGACATCAAGCAGGCGCCCTGGTTCGTCGTACCGTCAGACGACAAGAAGGCCGCCCGGCTCAACTGCATCAGCCACCTGCTCTCGCAGTTCGACTACGAGGACGTCGCGCCGGAGGTGGTCGACCTGCCCACCATGGAGAAGGTGCCCTACGTCCGGCCGCCGATGAACGAGCAGACCTTCGTGCCCGGCCTGTTCTGAAACCGCTTGCCGAACCGCCCCCATCGCGAGGATTCTTTACTACGGGGGGGCTCACGGGGAGGGGTCATGGCCGGGTCACGGTCCGCGCTGGTGGTCGCCAACGACACGTATGCCGACGAAGGGCTGCGGCGGCTGACCGCGCCGCACCACGACGCGGACGCCCTCGCGGAGGTGCTCGGCGACCCGGCCCTCGGCGGCTTCGACGTGCAGGTGCTGTCCAACGCGACCGCGCAGGAGACGCGGCTGACCGTCGAGGACTTCTTCGCCGACCGGTCGCGCGAGGACCTGCTGCTGCTGCACTTCTCCGGCCACGGCCTCAAGAACGCCGCCGGCGAGCTGTTCCTCGCGGTCGCCGACACCCAGCCGCAGCGGCTGGCCTCGACGGCCGTCGCCGCCGACTTCCTCAACCGGCTGATGGCCGAGAGCCGCGCCGCGGGCGTCGCCCTGTTCCTCGACTGCTGCTACGGCGGCGCGTTCCCGCGCGGCATGGTCGTGCGGGCCGGCCCCGAGGCCCAGGTGCGCGACGCGTTCGCCGGCCAGGAGCGCGTCCTCGGTGGGCGCGGCCGGGTCGTGGTCACGGCGTCCAGCGCGATCGAGTACGCCTTCGAGGGCGGCGAGCTGACCCCTGGTGCGAGCGGCTCCCCGTCGGTGTTCACCGAGGCCGTGGTCGAGGCGATCCGGACCGGCGAGGCCGACGCGGACCACGACGGCTGGGTCGGCCTGCACGAGCTCTACGACTACGTCGCGCACCGGGTGCACCGGGCCACCCCGCACCAGACCCCGCACCTGTGGTCCTTCGGCACCCAGGGCGAGCTGCTCATCGCCCGCAGCCGGGTGCACCGCGTCGTCCCGACCGCCCTCGAGCCCGAGGTCGCCGAGGCCCTCGGCAGCCCGCTCGCGGCCGCCCGCTTCGGCGTCGCCGACCTGTTCCACCAGCGGGTGCTCGGCGAGGACCTGGGCCAGGCGGCCACCGCCTGGACGGCGCTCGAGCAGCTCGTCGAGGACGACAGCCGCCGGGTCGCCGAGGCCGCCGCGGCCGCCCTGGACGAGGCCCGCCTGCGCGTCTCGGCGGACTCGGTCGAGCTCGACGGCGAGGGCCGGGCCGCCTTCACCCTGGCCGGCCCGCCGGTCGCCCACGCCGCATCGGTCTCCGCCGCCCCCGCCTGGCTCCACGTCGAGTACGACGACCCGGTGGTCCGGGTGACCGGGACCCCGCCCGAGGGCGACCCGGACACCGCCGTCGTGACCGTCCGCACGCCCGTCGAGACGGTCGTGGTGCCGGTCCAGCGCCGGGGCGAGCCGGCACCGCTCCCCGCTCCGACCCGCCGGGCCCGACGGGACCCCGAGCCGGGCCGGGTCGACCGGAGCCCTCGCGCCGTCGAGCCGGCGGCGCAGGTGGACTCCGCGCCGGTCCGGGTCGCCCGGGACCGAGGGGACCGGCGCGTCCCGGGCACCCGGGTGCACCTCCCGTTCCTCGAGGCACTGCTGGTGCTGGCGGCGATCCCGCTCTGCGTCGCCAACCGACCCGGCAACCCGGGACAGTTCAAGATCTTCTCCGACGGCGACAGCGGCTGGTACGCCTACCGCTCCTGGCACGACGCCTACGTGCTCTCGTGCGCCCTCCTCCTGGCAGCAGCGGTCGTCGCGGTCGTCGTCGCCCTGGCACGGCGGGCCGTCGTGGGGACCGCACTCCCCCGACGGGTGGCCCTGGGCGTCGTGGCCGGCGCGGCCGTCTTCCTGGCCGACGACGGGTTCACCTACCTCGTGCTCGGCTTCGTCGGCGACCAGCGCGGCCGGTGGACGGCCACCACGCTCCTGGCCGTGGCCGCCCTCGTGGCCGTGGCGTCCGCCGTCCGCCCTCGACTCGTGCCGGCGTCACGCCCCGGCCCGGCCCTGTGGGTGATGTGCGCCCTGGCCGCCGGGCTGTCGGTGTGGAACGAGCTCATCGGGTTGCCCGACGGCGGCTCCTCGGCAGTCGACGTCTTCGGTCCCGTCGTCCTGCTCGGACACCTGGTCACCCTGGGTCTGGTGGTCGCCGCCCTGACCGCGTCGGACCTCAGGGACCGCGCGTTCTGGACGGCCGCAGCCAGCACGATGACGATCGTGTTCCTGTACAGCACCTACGAGTGGCAGCAGTCGGACGCGTTCGTCGACCACGCCGCCGTCATGCTGCCCGCGACGCTGCTCTACCTCGGCGCGATGGCCTGGAGGCTCCGCGCATCGAGCAGCCACCTGGACCCGGCCGAAGTTACCGCCTAGTAGGATCCATCACACAGGACCCGCGGGTGTCGCCGTACCCCCGCTCGCCCTACGCTCGCACCACGCTCGACCGCACGCCTGCCCCAGCACCGGACCGTCATCGGGAGCATTGATGCAGATCCTCGCCATCGTGGTGTCCCTCGCGATCACCGCCGTCGGCATCGCCCTGTTCGTCAAGGCGATCCGCGAGATCATCGCGACGGTGCGGATCGGCCAGCCGACCGTCGGCCGCTCCGACCACAAGGCCGCACGCTGGACCAACATGGTCAAGGAGACCCTGGGCCACACGCGCATGCTGCAGTGGACCGCCGTCGGCATCGGTCACTGGTTCGTCTTCGTCGGGTTCGGGCTGCTGTTCTTCACCCTGCTCACGGCGTTCGGGCAGCTCTTCGACGCGCACTTCGCGCTCCCGCTGATCGGCCACCTGTTCCTCTACGAGTGGGCCAGCGAGTTCTTCACGGTCTTCATGATCGTCGCGATCGTGGCCTTCATCGGCTACCGGCTGACCCGTCCGAGCGACCGGGTCCGCGGCACCCGCGGCCGGTTCTTCGGCTCCACGATGTGGCAGGGCTACTTCGTCGAGGCGGTCATCCTCGGCGTCGGCGTCTGCATCGTGCTGCTGCGCGGTGCGGAGTACGCCATCGCGCAGTACGGCTCCGACCCGGACCGCGCCTCGGCCTTCCACTTCCCGTTCACGGCGTGGCTCGGCGAGGCCTTCTCCGGTATGTCGGAGTCGTCGCTGGCGAACCTCATCTACCTCGTCGCCATGGTCAAGATCGTCATCTCGTTCACGTGGATGATCGTGATCTCGCTCAACACCACGATGGGCGTGGCCTGGCACCGCTTCACTGTCTGGTTCAACATCTGGTTCAAGCGGCACAGCAGCGGTCGCACGTCGCTGGGCGGGCTCGCGCCGATGATGGCCAACGGGGCGCCGATCGACTTCGAGAACATCGAGGACCTCGACGAGGACGCCCCCCTGGGGGTCGGCAAGGTCGAGGACTTCGCCTGGAAGGGCATCCTCGACTTCACCTCCTGCACCGAGTGCGGTCGCTGCCAGAGCCAGTGCCCGGCGTGGAACACCGAGAAGCCGCTGTCGCCCAAGCTCCTGATCACGGCGCTGCGCGACCACGCCTACGCCAAGGCGCCGTACCTCCTCGCCGCCGAGGAGGACCGCGCCGGTCTGCTCGAGGGCAGCGACGTGCTCACCCGGGAGACCGAGCGACCCCTGGTCGGCGACACGGGCGACGACTGGTTCTACATGCCCGACTCGGGCGCCGCCGTGATCGACCCCGACGTGCTCTGGTCGTGCACCTCGTGCGGCGCCTGCGTGCAGCAGTGCCCGGTCGACATCGAGCACGTCGACCACATCATGGACATGCGCCGCTACCAGGTGCTGATCGAGTCGAACTTCCCCGCCGAGCTCAACCAGCTGTTCAAGGGCCTGGAGAACAAGGGCAACCCCTGGAACATGGCACCGAGCGCCCGGATGGACTGGGCCAAGGGGCTCGACTTCGAGGTCAAGCAGGTCGGCGTCGAGGTCGAGGACCTCGACGAGGTGGAGTGGCTGTTCTGGGTCGGCTGCGCGGGTGCCTACGAGGACCGCGCGAAGAAGACCACCCGGGCCGTCGCGGAGCTGCTCGACCTGGCCGGCGTCTCCTTCGCCGTGCTCGGCGACGGCGAGACCTGCACCGGCGACCCGGCCCGCCGCTCCGGCAACGAGTTCGTCTTCCAGCAGCTCGCGATGCAGAACGCCGAGGTCTTCAAGGAGGCCAAGGTCACAAAGGTCGTCTCCACCTGTGCGCACTGCTTCAACACGCTGAAGAACGAGTACTCCCAGTTCGGCGTCGAGCTCGAGGTCGTGCACCACACCCAGCTGCTCAACCGGCTGGTCCGCGAGGGGCGGCTGACCCCGGTCGCCTCGAACGGCGGCCCGAAGCGCTCGCTGACCTACCACGACCCCTGCTACCTCGGCCGCCACAACCAGGTCTACGCCCCGCCGCGCGAGCTGCTGGCCGTGATCCCCGACGCCGCGCTGACCGAGATGCCCCGCAACAGCGAGCGGTCCTTCTGCTGCGGTGCCGGCGGCGCCCGGATGTGGATGGAGGAGAAGGTCGGCGAGCGGATCAACATGAACCGCTCCACCGAGGCGGTCGCCACCGGCGCCGACCAGATCGCCGTGGGCTGCCCGTTCTGCCGGGTCATGCTCTCCGACGGCCTGACGTCGCTCCAGGCCGCCGGCACCGCTCGCGAGGAGGTCGAGGTGCTCGACGTGGCCCAGCTCCTGCTCGCGTCCGTCACCCGGCCCGACGCCGCCAGCGACGCCGCCGACGTGGCCACCCGGGCCGAGCCGGAGCCCGGCGACGTCACGATCACCGAGAACACGGTGACCGACCCGCAGGACGTCGGCGCCGACGCCGCCGCCAGCAAGGAGCCCGACCCGGAGCAGGAGCGCTGACGGCGGCCCCGTGCCCGAAGGAGACAGCGTCTACCTCGTCGCGCGCCGGCTCGACGGGCCGCTGCGCGGGCAGCGGCTGGCCCGCAGCGACCTGCGGGTCCCGAAGCTGGCGACCGCCGACCTCGCCGGACGCACCGTGCTCGAGAACGCCACGCACGGCAAGCACCTGCTGACCCGGCTCGACGGCGACCTCACCCTGCACACCCACCTGCGGATGCAGGGGTCGTGGACCGTGACCCGTCCGGGCAAGCGCCTCCCGTCGCGGCTGATGCCCGACGTCCGGGTGCTGCTGGAGACCGAGGCCGGCCACACGGCGTACGGCATCGACCTGCCGGTCGTCGACCTCGTCGCGACCTCGCGCGAGGCGGAGGTCGTCGGGCACCTCGGCCCGGACCCGCTGCGCGAGGACTGGGACCTCGACGAGGCCGTACGCCGGCTCGCTGCCGACCCCGCGCGACCCCTGGCGGCGGCCCTGCTCGACCAGCGGCTGGTGGCCGGGCTCGGCAACCTGTGGGCCAACGAGCTCTGCTTCCTGGTCGGACGCTCGCCGTGGACGCCGGTCGGCGAGGTCGACGTCCGCGCCGCCCTGCGCCTCGCGGCCCGGGCCCTGCGGCACTCCGCGCACGTGCGCGACGCCTACCAGGTGACCACCGGGAACACCCGGCGCGGCGAGCAGCACTGGGTCGCCGGGCGGCAGCGCCGGCCCTGCCTGCGCTGCGGGACCGAGGTGCGGATGGTCGACGAGGTGCCCAACGACCCCGACCGGCGGCGGACCTGGTGGTGCCCGTCGTGCCAGCCGGGCCCCGGCCCCGACGGCCCGCGATGACGGCCGCGCCCACGGTGACCGCGCTGCAGAGCCCGCGCCACCTCCCGCTCATGCTCGCGCTGACCTTCTCCACCGGGATCGTCGACGCGGTCGGCTACCTGGGCCTGGACCGGGTCTTCACCGGCAACATGACCGGCAACGTCGTCATCTTGGGCATGGCGCTCGTGGGCGCGGCCGGCCTGCCCGTGCTCGGGCCTGTGGTCGCGCTGGCCGGCTTCCTCGTCGGCGCGGCCCTCGCCGGCCGGGCCCTGCGCCCCCTGGAGGCGGGCTGGGCACGCCGCACCAGCCTGCTGCTCGGCCTGGTCGCCGTGCTGATGCTGGCACTCGCGGCGCTGCTGCTCCTCGACCCGGAGCCTCCGCACGCTGTCGCCCTCGCCGTCACCGGCGTCCTCGGCGGCGCGATGGGCCTGCAGGCCGGCACCGCCCGGCACGTCGCCGTCAAGGACGTGACGACGGTGGTGGTGACCTCGACGCTGACCGGCTTCGCCGCCGACTCCTTCGCGGGCAGCGGCAAGGGCGCCCAGCCGCTGCGCCGGGGCACCGCCGTGGTGCTGATCCTCGCCGGCGCCGGGGCCGGGGCACTGCTGCTGCGCTGGCACCTCGGTGCGGGGCTCCTCGCCGCCGGGGCGGTCACCCTGGTCGTCACGGTCGCCGGACACCTCGACCTCCGTGCCCAGAGCCGGCGCGCGGGGCGCGCCGGTCGTGAGGCGATGGGGCGCGGGTGGCGCGGGGTGACACCGGTCTGACGCCGTCCTGACACCGGTCTGACACCGATCTGACGCTGGTCTGACGCTGACTGACATCTTGATGGCGTCATTCGGTGTCAGACAGGTGTTGACATGACGTCAGAGTGGTGTCAGGGTGGTGCACATGGACATCACACCGTACGTCGAGGGCCTCCGCCAGGACCTCGTCGCCGCCGCCGAGGCGGGTGGGCCGGAGGCACAGGCCGCCGCGGCCCGCCTGGCGCTCGCGCTCGACCCGGCCGTCCGGCTCGCGCTCATGGACGCGCTGTCCCAGGCCGCCGCCGAGATCACCGCCGAGCTGCCGGCCGGGTCGGTCGACGTCCGGCTCCGGGGCCGGGAGCCCCAGCTCGTGGTCGACGTCCCCGCTGTCGCGCCGCACGCCGCGCCGCAGCCGCCGACCCCGCCGAGCCCGCCCGGTGTCGAGGACGACGCCGACGCCGAGGACGGGGCCGTCACCCGGATCACCCTTCGGCTGCCGGAGACCGTGAAGTACAAGGCCGAGGAGCTCGCCGCCAAGGGCGGCCACTCACTCAACAGCTGGATCGTCAACGCGGTCCGTGCCGCCACCCGCGAACGCGGGGCCGTCAACGTCGACATCGACCTCTCGAGCCTCCCGTTCCTCGACGGGGCGGGCAGCCCGCCCGGCCGCGGTCGCGGCCGGCGGATGTCCGGCTGGGTCTGACCCCGGCCCTCAGCACCCCCAGCAGTCCTCCGCGCAGCACCCCCAACCACCCCACGGCACGGCACGACCGACCGGCACCGCCGGCTCGGCGGCCGAGCACGCCCGCACGAGCCCGTCCCAGATCCACACAGGCCCACACCCACCTCGGACCCAGGAGCCCCCATGCAGAAGACCTTCGACACCCCCGAGCCCGTCTCCCTGTTCGTCGAGATCGGCTCCGGCACCGTCACCGTCCAGGCGGACCACGTCACCGAGACCGTCGTGACCGTCCGCGGCAAGGACGAGGACGACGTCACGGTCGAGCAGCGCGGCGACGAGATCGCCGTGGTGGCCCGCCAGCGCCGCAGCGGGTTCCTCGGCTCGGACCGCTCCCTCGAGGTGACCGTCACCCTGCCCACCGACAGCGACCTCGCGACCAAGCTCGGCTCCGCCGACCTGCACGTCACCGGCCGCATCGGCGAGGCCGTCCTCAAGACCGGCTCCGGCGACGTCCGGGTCGAGCAGCTCGCCGGCGACACCTCGGTGGAGACCGGCTCCGGCGACGTCTCGGTCGAGGGCGCGGCGGCCAACCTCCGAGTGAAGTCCGGCTCCGGGGACGTCGCGATCGGTCGCGCCGACGGCGCCACCAGCGTGTCCACCGGCTCCGGCGACGTACGCGTCGACCACGCTGCCGCCGCCCTGCACGTCAAGTCCGGCTCCGGCGACGCCCGGGTCCGCGAGGCCGCCCACGACGTCGCGCTCAGCACCGCCTCCGGCGAGCTGGTGGTCGACCGGATGCCGAGCGGCCGGCTGGCCGCCAAGAACGTCTCCGGCGACATCCATGTCGGCATCCCGGCCGGCGTCCCGGTCTGGACCGACGTCGTCACGATGACCGGCGCGGTCCGCTCCGACCTCGAGGGCGCCGGCGAGCCGGCCGAGGGCCAGCCGCACGTCGAGCTGCGGGCCAAGACGGTCAGCGGCGACATCGTCCTGGAGCAGCTGTGAGGGTCACGTGGGTCTGGGCCGCGACGCCCGACGACGACCCCGACCCAGGCCCCGCCCAGCACGCCCGACCCGGCGCCCGACCCGACCGCGGCGCCCCGCTCCACGACACCGCCAGCCCCACCCCCCGTTCCCGACGCGACACCCCCACCGGAAGGACCCGCCATGTCTGAGTTCAGCTACCTCGCCGACCGCATCGCCGCCCAGCAGATCCGCGAGCGCGTCGAGACCGCCCGCCGCAGCCACGTCCCGGGCCGCCCGCACGGCCGGCACGCGCTCGCCGCGCGCCTGCACGGACTGGCGAACCGGCTCGACTCCTGAGCCCTGCCCGACCGGGTTGCCCGCGTTTGACCGGAGATCGCCGCGGGCAGAACGCCCCCGGACTCCCGCGAGACCGACGAGGACCCGCTGCCGACCACCACACGGCAGCGGGTCCTCTGTCCGTGCGCGACGTCCGGGCTCTCGCGGCCCTCAGGCGGGTACGCCGGTCCCGGCGGGCGTCCCCACCGCGAGCCGCCACGGGGCGTCGACCTGCCGGGCCGCCGCACGAAGGAACCGGCGCCCGACGTCGGCGTCCGGCCCGTCGGCCAGCGCCGCCGCCAGCTCGGCCACCTGCAGCGCCGCCACCGTCGTCCCCTGGCCGCTCACCGGGTCGGTGCTGCACAGCGCGTCGCCGACGACCAGCAGGCCCCGGGGCAGCCGGGCGAGCCGCTCGTAGCGGCGCCGCACCACGGCCGGCGACCGGTGGCACCCCGTGCCGCCGGGAACCGCACCGTCACCCACCAGGTCCGAGACCCCCGGGTCCACGTCCGCCCGCAGGTCCGCCGCCAGCGCGTCGGCGTCGGCCGGCGGCCGGTCGCCGTGGCGGCCGCTCACCCACGCCGCCCAGAGGCCGTCGCCGCGCGCCAGCAGGACGGTCCCGCGGGCACGCTCCGGCGACGGCACGCCGACCACGACCACGTCGGACCCGGCCTGCGGTGACCGCGGCAGGCGGAGGCCGACCGAGCAGGTGTCGTGCCGCACCCGGTGCTCGACCGGCGGCGCGAACCCGAAGCGCATCAGCCACGCCGGCAGGCGCGAGCCCTGCCCCGAGGCGTCGACCACGAGGTCGGCCGGGACCGTCCGGCCCGATCCCGGCTCGTCGCGGTCGGCGACGCGCACCCCCGTGACGCGTCCGCCGACCACGACCAGGTCCAGCACGGCCGTCCGGTCGAGCAGGCGTACGGCGCCGAGTGCACGCACCCGCGACCGGACGGCCCCCTCGAGCACGGGTCGCCCCACGGTGAGCGCGCCCAGCCCGAGCGTGCCCGGGTCGGCCAGCCACGCGGTGCGGCGGTCCGGACCGAGGACCCGCACGGCGCCGGTCAGCGCCCCCGCGCCGACCAGCTCCCGCGACAGACCGGGGAAGAGCCCGTCGAGCACCTCGTGCCCGCGGGGCAGCAGCGAGTGGGCGTGCGACACGTCGGGATGGCCGCTGCGGGGCTCGGGCCCCTCGGGCAGGTCGTCGCGGTCGACCACGGTGACCCGGTCGAAGGGGTCGGCCAGCACCCGGGCCGCCATCAGCCCGGCCAGGCCGGCCCCGACGACGACCGCGTGAGCGCGGCCGGCACCCGACCCGCGCGCTCCCCCTCCGGGCCCGCTGTCCGCGGACGCCGTCGCGCCGGTCGCCGTGGTCACCGTGATCGCCTCCCTCGACCGGAACGGCCCTCAGCCGACGGGCGCGACGATGTTCCCCGTCACGCCGGGGATGTCCGAGAGCGCGACGTCGTGGAAGCGCGGGTGCGCCTTCCGCAGGTCGGCGACCCGGGCCACGCCGGCGGTGGCGCCGGGGCAGAGCACCCGCTCCACCTCCTTCTGGCGCACGGTCGCGACGGGCTCGCCGTCGACCTCGAAGCGGACCAGGTGCTGGAAGCCGAGGTCCTCCGAGAGCCGGCACGGTCACGATCGTGCAGCCGAACCGCGGCGCGGACCCGAGGTCGACGCGAGGGACCTTGCGACCGTCGCGGCGCACGATGCGCAGGTCGCCCGAGGGCGTGGTCAGGACCGGTCCGAAGATCATCGTGTCGTAGCCCTCGTTGCCGACGAACGCGTCGTTGCCGTCGCCCGGCGCCCAGATCGCGATGTCGCGGCCGGTGTCGCCGACCTCCACGTCGGCGCTCGAGGCTCCGCCGCGGTCCGGTCCGCCGACGAGGATGTCGGGGCCGCTGCCGCCCAGCAGGGTGTCGCCGCCGCGGTTGCCGACCAGGAGGTCGGCGCTGTCGCGCCCGAAGAGCACGTCGGTGTCGTCCATGTCCTGGCGGACCGCGACACCGGGCGGCTGGATGAACGGGTTGTCCACGTTGTCGTTGTCGAGGCCGAGGTGCACGTCCGGGCCGGGGGTGCCGGGGCGGACGACGCCGAACGCCGACGGTCCGGCGGTGACGCCCAGGCCGCCGACGGCGGCGAGCACGGCGGCGGAGGCGATCCAGCGGCGGGCGGGGGAGACGGTCATGGTGGTGGTTCCTTCCGGTGGTGGTGCACCCGAACCTAGGGACGTCGCACCCCCGGCCGCGTCGGGAAGGCACCTCAGATCGTGCTCACGTGCACCTCAGAGCGGCGACGGCGGTCCCACACATCCGACATACGGCGCGATTCGCGCGAGCCGCGGTAGCGCCCCGGATACCCCGGTGACAGCGGCGGACCCGGCGACCATCATGGGGGCGTGGTCGACCGTCCCCCACGCGGGCTCGTCGGACGCACCGCACCGCTGGCCGCGCTGACGGACGCCCTCGAGGACGCCGCCGCCGGCCGACCGGGCGTGGTGGTGCTCTCCGGCGAGACAGGCGTGGGCAAGACCCGGCTGGTCGGCGAGCTGCTCGAGCGCTCGCGGGCCACCGTGCTGGCCGGCACCTGCGTCCCGGTCGCGGGCGAGTCGCTGCCCTTCGCGCCGCTGACCCAGGCGCTGCGCTCGGCCGCCGAGCCGGCCCTGGTCGCCCGCGAGTGCGAGCGCACGCCCGACCTGGCCCGGCTGCTGCCGGACCCGACCCCGGCAGCCGGCGCCGCCCGCCCCGAGGCTGGAGGCGACCCGGACGACCCCGACCCGGGAGCGCGTACGCCGGCCGCGTCGCCGTCACCGCTGCGGCTGTTCCAGGGCGTGCTCGCCCTGCTCGACCGGCTGGCCGGCGACCGCGCCGTGGTGCACGTGGTGGAGGACCTGCAGTGGGCGGACGGGTCGACGCTCGACCTGCTGCGCTACCTCGCGACCAACCTCACCCGCGAGCGGGTGCTGGTCGTGCTGACCTACCGCGACGACGAGGTGGCCGAGCGCTCCGAGCTGACCCGCTGGCTCGC
This sequence comes from uncultured Actinomycetota bacterium, assembly GCA_963781745.1. Classification (GTDB taxonomy): domain Bacteria; phylum Actinomycetota; class Actinomycetes; order Propionibacteriales; family Nocardioidaceae; genus Nocardioides_B. The sequence continues at coordinate 195,436 of CAWAHH010000008.1, forward strand.
CGAGCTGACCCGGCTGCCGCTGGCGCGGCCGGTCCACCTCGACCGCCTCGGCCCGGAGGACACCGCGCGGCTGGTCGCCGACCTGCTCGGCGGCCCGGCCCCGCCGGGGATGCTCGAGTCGGTCACCGAGCGCTCGGCCGGGAACCCGCTGTTCGTCGAGCACCTCGTCCTCCAGGGCGGCGGCGAGGGCCTGCCCACCACGCTCGCCGGGCTGCTCAAGGCGCGCGCGGCCGGACTGCCGCCGGAGTGCCACCGGATGCTGCGGGGAGCAGCGGTCATCGGCCGCTCGGCGTCGGTGCCGCTGCTGGCGGCGACCCTGCGCCAGGACGAGGAGGCCGTCGAGGAGCTGCTCCGCCCTGCGCTCGACCAGCACGTCCTCGAGCTGCTGCCCGACGACACCGTCGGCTTCCGGCACCCGGCGCTGCGCGAGGTCGTCTACGCCGGCCTGCTGCCCTCCGAGCGGGCGCGGCTGCACCGTGCGGCGGCCGAGGCGCTGACCGCCGCGGACACCACCGGGGAGACCGCGCGGCACTGGCACCAGGCGGGCGACCTGCCGCGGGCCTTCGCCGCGTCGGTGCGGGCGGGGTACGCCGCGGAGCGGATGTATGCCTTCGCGGACGCGCACACCAGCTTCGGGCGCGCCCTCGACCTGCTCGACCAGGTGCCCGCCGAGGACGTCGAGAGCCTCGGGGTGGACCGGCTCGACCTGCTCGAGCACGCCGCCGAGGCGGCCAACGTGATGGGCCGGCGCGACGACGCCGTACGCCTGCTCGACCAGGCGCTCGCCGCCACCACCGACCCGGCGCGGCGCGCGCACCTGCACGAGCGGGCCGGCTCGTTCCACCTGCTCGCGGGCCACGACACCCGCGCCGAGGAGTCGCTGCGCGACGCGCTCGCGCTGCTCGGGGAGGACCGCGGCAGCACGCTGGCGGCGCGGGTGTACGCCGTGCTCGGCCAGCTGTCCGCGGCGTGGTCGCGCTTCGACGAGGCGACCGCGACCTGCGAGCGCGGCGCTGGAGGTGGCCCGCCAGGCCGGCGCGCGCCGCGAGGAGGGCATCACCCTCAACGCCCGCGGCGTCGTGCGCGCCTCGCAGGGCGACCACGCCGGCGGGGTCGCCGACCTCGAGGCGGCGCTCGCGATCGCCGAGGAGCTCGACCACCCCGACGACCTCGCTGCGGCCTACGTCAACCTCACCCACGTCCTGACCCTGGCCGACCGGCTCGACGACGCGGTGCGGGTCGGCCGGGCCGGCATCGCCGAGCTGACCCGGGTCGGGATGGCCCGCCAGGACGGCAGCCTGGTGATCGCGAACGTCGCCGAGGCGCTGCTGGCGACCGGGCGGCTCGACGAGGCCGACGAGGTGCTGACCGACGCCCTGGCCCGGCACCCGCGCGGGGTCACCGCGGCGCCGGTGCTGCTCCAGGCCGGGCGGCTGGCGATGATGCGCGGCGACCTGACCGTGGCCTGGGAGCGCTGCGAGCAGGCCCGCACCACCGTGCAGGCCGGGTCCGCTCCCGACGGCTGGCAGCGGGTCGTGCTCGAGGCGGCCGCCGAGGTCGAGCTCTGGCTGGGCCGGCCCTCCGCCGCCCACGACCTCGTCCTCGACGGGCTCGCGATGACCGACGGCACCGACGAGGACCGCTTCGCCGCCCTGCTGGTCTGCCTCGGGCTGCGCGCGCTCGCCGACGAGGCCGTGCTGCGCCGGGACGCGGCGGCCCGGGCGGACCTGCGCGGGAGGTACGACGACCTGGTGACCCGCGCCCACCGGATGACCCCCGACCCGCTGGCCGAGCCGGCCCTCCCGCGCCAGCGTGCGGGCGCCGACGCCGAGCGACCCGAGGCGGCCGACGCCGCGGCCGTCGCAGCCACCTGCCGCGCCGAGCAGGCGCGCTTCCTCGCCGGGATCGGGTCCGCCGGCGAGGACGGCGACGGCGTGGCCGCGTGGACCACCGCCCTCGACCGGTGGTCGACCCTCGGGCGCGCCGTCGACGCCGCGTACGCGACCTGGCGGCTCGCCGAGGCCCGGCTGTCGGCCGGCGCCGGGGCGCCCGCGGTGGCCTCGGTGCGGGCGGCCCACGCGGAGGCGGTCCGGATCGGCCTGCCGCGGCTCGCGCAGGAGACCGAGGCCCTCGCGCGGTGGTACCGCGTCGACCTCGTCGAGCCCGACGCCGAGCCGGCCCCGCACGAGCTCGAGGCGCTCGGGCTGACCGCCCGCGAGCAGGAGGTCCTGGCCGGTCTGGCCGCCGGGCGGACCAACCAGGAGATCGCCGACGACGCTGTTCATCAGCGTGAAGACCGCGAGCGTGCACGTGTCGAACATCCTGCGCAAGCTCGACGTCGACGGCCGCCAGGAGGCCGCCCGCGTCGCGCACCGGCTCGGCGCGCGGCACTAGCGCGACGGTCGCAGCAGCAGCGGCGGTGGCCGGCCGGCGTACGCCTCAGACGTCGGTGCGGTGGAAGTTGAGGAAGGACCGCGACGGCGTCGGACCGCGCTGGCCCTGGTAGCGCGAGCCGTACTTCTCCGAGCCGTAGGGGTGCTCCGAGGGCGAGGAGAGCCGGAAGAAGCACAGCTGCCCGATCTTCATGCCCGGCCACAGCTTGATCGGCAAGGTCGCGACGTTCGAGAGCTCGAGCGTGACGTGCCCGGAGAAGCCGGGGTCGATGAAGCCGGCGGTGGAGTGCGTCAGCAGGCCGAGCCGGCCCAGCGAGGACTTGCCCTCCAGCCGTGCGGCGACGTCGTCGGGCAGCGTGACCACCTCGTACGTCGACCCGAGCACGAACTCGCCCGGGTGCAGGATGAACGGCTCGTCGCCGTCGGGCTCGACCTGCCGGGTGAGGTCGGGCTGGTCGGCCGCCGGGTCGATGTGCGGGTAGCGGTGGTTCTCGAAGACCCGGAAGAACCGGTCGAGCCGCACGTCGATGCTCGACGGCTGGACCATGGCGGCGTCGAAGGGCTCGAGGGCGACCCGGCGGGCGTCGATCTCGGCCAGGATGTCGCGGTCGGAGAGCAGCACAGGCCGTAACCTATCTTGACAGCCCGGCACTCCTGTCCGGATACTCGAAACCGAGTATCCGAGCACGGGGAGGCGGTATGGCGAAGCGGCGGGTGTCGAACCTCCTCGCGCTGGCCGTGCTGGCCTGCCTCGCCGAGCGGCCGATGCACCCCTACGAGATCTCGACCACGCTGCGCACCCGCGGCAAGGAGCAGAGCATCAAGCTCAACTACGGCTCGCTCTACTCCGTGGTCGAGGCGCTCGCCAAGCACGGGCTCGATCGAGCCGCAGGGCACGGTCCGCGAGGGCCGGCGCCCCGAGCGCACCGTCTACGCGATCACGCCGGCCGGCCAGGACGAGTTCGAGGACTGGCTCGCCGAGCTGCTCTCGACGCCGACCCGGGAGTACACCTCCCTGGAGGCCGCGCTCTCGCTGGTCGCCGGCGTCGCCGCCCGACGAGGTGGCCCGGCTGCTGTCCGAGCGCGCCGACCGGCTGCGGCCTCGAGATCGCCGCCGTCGAGGCGACGCTCGCCTGGACCCGCGAGACGCGGCCTGCCCGAGCTGTTCGTCGTCGAGGAGGAGTACCGCCAGGCCCGGATGGAGGCCGAGCGCGCGTTCGTGAGCCGGCTCGCCGCGCGGATCCGCACCGACGAGCTCGACGGCACCCGGTGGTGGCGACGGATCCACGAGCTCCGCGCCACCGGCGTGAGCATGGAGGAGATCTTCCGCGACCCGGTCGCGCACCTCGGGGAGGAGGCGGCGCACCTGGCCCCGCTGCTGCAGCCGCCGACCTAGCCGGCGCAGACCCAGAGACCCCCGGCCAGGTGCGGCAACACCTGGCCCGGGGGCACATCCTCGAGCCGACCTCGACGTCGCCGTCGCGACCGACCCCGATGCAGGGACCACGATAGCGACGTACGGCCGGCTCCTTCCCCGCCCGCGAGCACGCGGGCGGCACCCTCGAAGGAGACCCCGCATGAGTCACCCGTACGCCGTGCTGGCCCACGACCTGCGCAAGACCTACCCGACCGGCCGCGGCACCGACCCGGTCCTGGCCCTCGACAGCCTCACCTTCGCCGTCGAGCCCGGCACCGTCTTCGGGCTGCTCGGGCCCAACGGCGCCGGCAAGTCGACCACCGTCAAGATCCTCACCACGCTGTCGAGGGCCGACTCGGGGGCGGCGCAGGTGGCCGGTCTCGACGTCGCCGCGGACCCCCAGGGCGTGCGGCGCCGGATCGGGCTCGTCGGCCAGAAGCCGTCGTCGGACCCGATGGCCACCGGGCGCGAGAACCTCGTGCTCGCCGCGCGGATCCAGGGTCTCGGCCGGGCCGAGGCCGACGCCCGCGCGACGTAGCTGCTGGACCGCTTCGGCCTCGGCGACGCCCGCGGACCGGCTGGTGCGACCTGGTCGGGCGGGATGGCCCGCAAGCTCGACGTCGCGATCGGCCTCGTGCACCGGCCCGCAGTGCTGTTCCTCGACGAGCCGACGACCGGGCTCGACCCCGAGGCGCGCGCCGAGATGTGGGCCGAGATCGCGCGGATGGCGGGCGAGGAGCAGATGACGGTGCTGCTGACCACCCACTACCTCGACGAGGCCGACCGGCTCGCCGACCGGCTCGCGATCGTCGACCACGGCCGGTCGTGGTGGAGGGCTCGCCCGACGAGCTCAAGACGAGCCTGCGCGGCGACGTGCTCGCGGTCGAGCTCGAGGACGAGGCCTCCGCGGCGAGGGCGATGGCGTCGCTCGGCCGGCTGGCCGGGCTGTCGGCCGTGCTCCGCGACGGGAGCACGCTGCGCGCCCGCTCGGAGGCCGGCGCCCGCGTCGTACCCGCCGTGTTCGCCGCGCTGTCCGAGGCCGGGATCGTCGTCGTCTCCGCGACCGTGTCCCGGCCGTCGCTGGACGACGTCTACCTCCGCCACGCCGGGCGCTCGTTCGAGGACCGCTCGCGACGTCCTCGAGGGGGTGTCGGCATGAGCGCGCTGGTCAGCCACTCGGCGTACCTCTCGATGCGGTCGGTCCGCGCCCTGCGTCCGCCAGCCGGTGTTCCTCGTGATCACGCTGGTCCAGCCGATGATCTGGCTGCTGCTGTTCGGCCAGCTCTTCGAGTCGGTCGTGGCCGATCCCCGGCTTCGAGTCCGGCGGCGCCACGTTCCTGGAGTTCCTCACGCCCGGGCGTCATCGCGATGACCGCGCTGTTCTCGGCGATGTGGGCCGGCACGGTCTACATCGACGACATGGAGCGCGGTGTGATGGACCGCCTGCTGGCCTCGCCGGTGCGGCGCGGCGCGATGATCAACGGCACGCTGGCCTACCAGTCGCTGACCAGCGTCGTGCAGACGGCGATCGTGCTCGTGGTGGCCGTGCTGGCCGGCGCGCGCTTCGACGGCGGCGCCGCCGGCGTGCTCGTGACCGTGGTCGCGACGTGCCTGCTGACGGTGACCTGCGCCGCGCTGTCGAACGCGATCGCGCTGCTGGCCCGCCAGCAGGAGGCGCTGATCGGGATCAGCCAGTTCCTGAGCCTGCCGATGACGTTCCTGTCGTCGGCGATCATGGACCCGCAGCTCGCGCCGGGCTGGATCCGGGCCGCGGCGCGGTTCAACCCGCTCGACTGGGCCGTCGTGGCCAGCCGCGAGACCCTGCTCGGCGACCCGGACTGGTCGCTGGTCTGGCCGCGGCTGCTCGCCCTGCTCGGCCTGGCCGTCGCGATGGCGTGGGCCGCGACCCGCACGTTCGGTGCCTACCAGAGGTCGCTCTGACGCCGTCGCGACCATCCGCGAGACTGGTCGCATGACGTTCCACAGGTACGTCGCCCTCGGTGACTCGTTCACCGAGGGCGTCGGCGACCACGACCCCGGCCTGCCCAACGGCGTGCGCGGGTGGGCCGACCGCGTCGCGGAGGTGCTCGCCGGGCGGGCGGACGGCTTCGGATACGCCAACCTCGCGATCCGGGGCCGCAAGCTCGCCGCGATCCTGGCCGAGCAGGTCGAGCCGGCGATCGCGATGCGCCCGGACCTGGTCACGGTCTACGCCGGCGGCAACGACATCCTGCGGCCGTCGGTCGACATCGACGCGCTGGCCGCGTCGTACGGCGAGGCGGTCGGCCGGCTGCGCGGGACCGGCGCGCGGGTGCTGCTGTTCACCGGCTTCGACCTCGGCTTCGCGCCGTACTTCCGGCACCTGCGCGGCCGGGTGGCGACCTACAACGAGTGGGTGCGCGAGATCGCCGACGAGCACGGCGCGACGATCGTCGACTTCTGGCGGCTGCGGGACTACCGGGACCAGCGGCTGTGGGACGTCGACCGCCTGCACATGTCGGCCGCGGGCCACCAGCGGATGGCGATCGCCGTCCTCGACACCCTCGGCGTCGACCACGACCTCGTGCCCGGCGACCTCGCGGCACTGCCTGAGATGGACCGTCGCCAGCGGCGGGCCGCCGACCTCGCGTGGGCGCGCACGCACGCGGCCCCCTGGGTGCAGCGCCGGCTGCGCGGGGTGTCCTCCGGCGACGCGCTCAGCCCGCGGTGGCCGACGCTCGGGCCGGTCCGCACCGGCGCGCGTGTCTAGGCTGCGGGTCATGGCGAGGTACTTCGACGTCCACCCGGTGAACCCGCAGCCGCGCAGCATCGCGCAGGTGGCCGCGATGCTGCGCGACGACGCCCTGATCGCCTACCCCACCGACTCCGGCTACGCGCTCGGGGTCGCCCTCGACAACCTGCACGGCGGCGAGCGGATCCGCCGCATCCGCGGGCTCGACGACCGCCACCACTTCACCCTGGTCGTCTCCGACTTCGCCCAGCTCGGCCAGCTCGCGATGCTGAGCAACGCCGCCTTCCGGGCCGTGAAGGCGGCCACCCCGGGGCCATACACCTTCATCCTCCCGGCCACCCGCGAGGTGCCGCGCCGGCTCGCGCACCCCAAGAAGCGGACCGTGGGCGTGCGCATCCCCGACCACACCGTCGTCCGCGCGCTGCTGCGCGAGCTCGGCGAGCCCCTCGTGTCGAGCACCCTGCTGCTGCCCGACCACGAGGAGGCGATGACCGACGGCTGGATGATCAAGGAGGAGCTCGACCACAGCGTCGACGCCGTGGTCGACGCCGGCGACTGCGGCCCCGAGCCGACGACGGTCGTCGACTGGTCCCAGGGCTACCCCGAGGTCGTCCGCGTCGGCGCGGGCGACCCGGGGCGCTTCGGGTGACGGCTCACTGGGTGTAGCGGATCCTCAGCGAGGACACGCCGTCGCCGCTGCCCGCGTCCACGCGCACCTCATCGCCGCGTGCGGTCGACACGACGCGGTAGTCCGTCCCGTGCCCGTCGAGCTGCACGGACGCGACGGTCGCGCCCGTCGGCAGCACCGCCCCGATCGTCAGGCCCCACGATGCCGACCGCACCACGGTTGTGGCCAGCCGTCCCGGGAACTGGCGTGCCACGACGTCCACCGAGCCGCTGCCAAGCCGGATGTCGCGCCCGCCGACCCGGGACTGTCCCTCGGGGACCTGCGGGACGACCGCGACGCGGCCGCGGCCGAGGTCGGGCGAGACGCCGAGCTGGAAGTGCACGACCGGCCAGAGGATGCCGTAGGTGCCCCACGCCTGCAGGGCCATCGAGCGCTCGGTCAGCTTCTTGTCGATGTTGGCCCCGAAGTCGGGCGACGGCGCGATCTCGGGCATCCCACCGGGGAGCTCCCACACGGTCGGGTCGAGCTGCACCCGGGCGTTGGCGGTGGTGTAGCGCGAGAGCTGGTCCTCGCCCATCCGGCCGAGGGCGGCCTCCGCGACGGCCATGATCGAGGTGTTCAGGGTGAACACCGACCGCTCGGAGACGACCGAGGAGGTCGCGTCGTCGCAGGTGTCGCCGGGGTTCCCGGTGTCCGCCGTCGTGGCGCCTGTGCCAGTGTGGAACAGCCCGAACTCCCCTGTGTAGCAAGGGGTCTCGCGCTGGGCGACCAGCGTGTTCGCGTGCGCCCGCGGGGCCAGCGGTCCCGCGGGACGGCCCGGTCCCCGGATCTCGGCCTCGGCCGGCGTGACCCCGATCCAGTGCCGCTGGAAGACCTTCGCGTCGCCCGGGTCGTCCAGCGAGTCGGCGTACTGCTTGGCCGTCGGGCCGGCCCACCAGGTGCTGTCGAAGCGGCTCTCGAGGTCGGCCGCGCGCTCGGTGGCCCACTGCTGCGTGGCGTCGTCGCCCTTGCTCTCGGCGAGGTCGGCGAGGTCGCGCAGCCCACGGATCGTGTAGACGGTGTTGTCGAGCTTCTCCTCGCCCATGCCCGCGCGCTCGACGTTGCCGAGCCCCTCGGGCCAGCCGTCGCCGTCCGCGTCGAGCTCGCGGTAGACGTAGCGCAGGTTGCTGACCGCGAAGTCGTACATCTCGTCGCGGAACGCGTCGTCGCCGGTCCAGCGCCACACCAGCGCGACCAGGCTCGGGAACTTCGCGGTCTCGTCGGTGTTGCCGGCGTCGCAGGTGGCGCCGAAGTAGACCTGCCCGTCCGGGGTGACCTCGTGGACGACCTTGCCGCTGGTGCCGTTGGCGACCAGGCTCACGTCGCGCAGGGCGCGGAGGTGGTCCTCGATGGCCTGGAACTGGCCGGCGGCGACGGCCGCGAAGCCGGTGTACTCCCCGTCCGTCGCGAACAGCCACGGGTAGTCCGGCCAGCCGGCACCGATCCAGCGCGCCTTCGCCACGGTGCCCAGGGGTGCGGGGTACGTCGTACCGGCGTTGGTGACGCGGATCGCGAGGTCGCGTGCCTCCTGCACCGACTCGGCGAGGTTCTGCTTGCTCCACGCCACGCTGCGCTGCAGGAGCCGGTCGCCCGGCAGCGTCGACGCGGGTCCGGGATGCGACCTCGCGGCCGGCGACTGCGACGCGTCGTGCGCAGCAGCGCCGCGGGGTCGCGCAGCGCCTTGGCCTGCTGCGGCCTTCGGGCCTCGCCGACGCCCTTGTCCGAGCCGGCGACGGCGAACCAGACGGTGCGGCCGCCTGCGGGGACGTCGACGTGCGTAGGTCAGGCCGCCGCCGGCGCCCTTGCCGTAGGCGGTGTCGTCGCAGCGGTCCGGCTCGTCGGGGCGTCCGGGCCGGACGGCCGGGCAGATCACGGCCGGGTCCTGGGGGCCGCGGTGGTCCGGGCCGAGCGTCGGTCGCTCGACCGGGCGCAGCCTCGAGCCGACCAGCGCCGCGTAGTCGTGCGCCTCGGCGTTGGCACCCGGCGGCGTGCCCGGTCTCGCGGAACAGCAGGTTCTTGCCGGCACGCGCGCCCGTGTCCCGCGAGGTTGTACGTCGTCTGGCTCGGTGTGGTCTCGCCCCAGGGGTAGACCTTCATCAGCTCGGAGTGCGCGTCGACCGACAGGTCGAGCGTGGTCGCCGTCGGCGAGTCCAGCCGCAGCCCGACCAGGCCGGCGCGGACGCCGTCGGGGGCGACGTCGGTGCGGGTGATCCGGACGCCGTCGTGGGTGCCGAGGTCCATCCGCTGGTAGCCCCAGCCGCTGGTGTAGCGCGACGCCGTCAGCCACGTCGCCGCGCCTTGAACCAGAGCCCGTCGAGCAGCTTGATCGGCGGCGTCCAGAAGCCGCCCATCTCCCCGCGGGTGTGGAACCCGGTCGCCGGGTAGGCGCCGTCCTCGGTGCCCATCTCGTAGAACCGGTCCCCCACGACGAGGCTGCGCCGCTCGGCCAGCCGCGTCGTCGTCGACAGCTCCGGGGCTGCGGGCGACGGCGCCTCCCGTCGTACCGGTTCGGCACCGATGGCCGGCAAGTGGCCGCCGCGCAGGGGCGACAGCAGCCAGGGCGGAGAGGGTGGCGAGCGACGAGCGGCGTACGGCGTGACGAGCGCATGGGGCTTCTCCCGAGTGACGGCTGGCACACAGTGCATACCCGGCACGTCGTGGTTGGCAAGCCCCCGGGTCGGTCCGTCCGTCCCGGTGCGGACCGATTCGCGTTGGGGGTTTCGACCCGGGTCGCTGGGACACGATGCGCAGATGGAGTACCGAACCCTCGGCCGCAGCGGATGCGCCGTCTCGGCCCTGACCCTCGGCACGATGACCTTCGGCAAGGAGACCGACGAGGCCGGCTCGCACGCGCAGCTCGACGCGTTCCTCGAGGCCGGCGGCAACCTCGTCGACACCGCCGACGTCTACACCGCCGGTACGTCGGAGGAGATCATCGGCCGCTGGCTGGCCGACCGCCCCGCCGACGTACGCGACCGCGCGGTGATCGCCACCAAGGGCCGCTTCCCGATGGGCGACGACGTCAACGACCTCGGACTGTCGCGCCGCCACCTGCAGCGCGCGCTCGACGCGTCGCTGCGCCGGCTCGGCGTGGACTGCGTCGACCTCTACCAGGTGCACTCCTGGGACCCGGTCACGCCGCTCGAGGAGACGCTCGGGACCCTCGACTAGTTCGTCCGCGCCGGCAAGGTCCGCTACGTCGGGCTGTCGAACTACACCGGCTGGCAGGTGCAGAAGACCGTCGCTCTGGCCCGCGAGCACGGCTGGGCGAGCCCGGTCACCCTGCAGCCGCAGTACAACCTGCTGGTCCGCGAGCTCGAGTGGGAGATCGTGCCGTCCTGCCTCGACGCCGGACTCGGGCTGCTGCCCTGGTCCCCGCTCGGCGGCGGCTGGCTGACCGGGAAGTACACCCAGGACGAGCGGCCCACCGGCGCGACGCGGCTCGGCGAGAACCCGGCTCGCGGCGTCGAGGCCTACGACCGCCGCTCCACCCAGCAGCGCACCTGGGACGTCGTCGACGCCGTACGCTCCGTCGCAGAAGGCCGCGGCGTCACCATGGCCGCCGGTCGCGCTCGCCTGGCTCAAGGACCGGCCCGCGGTCACGTCGGTCATCCTCGGCGCCCGCACGACCGAGCAGCTCGCCGACAACCTGGCCGCTGCCGACCTGCACCTCGAGCCCGCCGAGACCGACGCCCTGGACGCCGCCAGCGACCCCAGCGCCGCGGACTACCCGTACGGCGGACCCGGCGTGCACCAGCGCGGCCGCACGGTCGACCCGGCCGTCTGGGCGTCCCAGGCGCCGTGAGCACACCACCTTCGTGATCCCGGTCGGCCTTTAGTACTATGCTCGACGTCGCGGCAGCAGCACCGTCGCGACCTGCGGATGTAGCTCAGTTGGTAGAGCGCGACCTTCCCAAGGTCGATGTCGCGAGTTCGAATCTCGTCATCCGCTCCACGCATCACCGCCGGTCAGCAAACCCCCGCGGGGCATGCGTCCTCCCCATGCCACCCTGGGAGCATGCGACACGAGGACGACGCGTCGTGGACCGTGCTGGTGAACGCGCTCCAGGCGATCGGCACGGTGGAGGACCGTGAACCGCACGGCCTCACCATCACAGGGGCAGACGCATCGCCGGCGGTCGAGCTCGTGTGCACGCCCACCGAGTGGGGCGCCATGGTCTCGACCATGTGGGGTGCTGGTGCGTTCGAGCCGGCAGCAGAGCACGTGCGACAGCTCGTGCTGCGCCAGCCCGCCGACCATCGCTACCTTGTCCACGACCAGTACCAGCTGGTTCCTTGCCAGACCGCGGAACTGCCCGCGGACCCGGACCTCGCGCGGATGCAGGAGCTGGCGGCGCAGTATCCGAACGGCATCCCGGGCGGACACTGGTCCCCGCACCCGTCACGCGACGACCCGTCCGAGTAGGACGGCCGGTCAGGCCCCTCCCGCGGCCGATGGCGTGAGCTCGTGTCTCGTCACCCGCTCCAAGCATTCACTCCGGCTTAGCCCATGTGGGACGGGCGGGACCAACGTCGCGCATCCGGCAGCAGGAGCAGGACGATGACGATGAGGGCGGCGGCGGTGATCAGCAAGGGAAGGAGGAGGTACGCCCCGAACAGCCCGCCAGTGCCGCGATGATCGACAGCAGCACCAGCGCCCATCGCGCCCAACGGTGGCCGACGAACACGAAGACGGCCACCAGGTCGGCGATGCCCGCGAGCCCGACGACGGTGGCGACGGCTGCGACGACCCACCACCGCGGGTCTGTCCCGCCATCGAGCTGGAAGGCGTCGAACAGCCCGTCGCCGAGCCACAGCATCGGCACCACCACGACCACGGCGCCGACCGCTGTGCACGTGGAGAAGAACCACGTCACGAGGCAGGCGGCCAGCACCGAGCTCGGACGCCATGGCGGCTGAGCGGGCTCGCGACGAGCAGACTGCGAGGCGACGGGAAGGCTCACCACGGATAGTGCAGCACAACGATCCGTCGCCCACGTCGGTTTCTGATCGTCCGCCGCGGGACGCGGGAGGGCGGGCCGATGCGGTCGCGCTCAGGTCGGCCGGTACCTGACGGCGACCACTCCCGACGTGAATTCCTGGCGGTCCACGAGCTCCAGGGGGATGCGCTGACTCAGACCGGCGAGCAGGGTGGGGCCGTGGCCGGCGAGGAGCGGCTGCACGACGAACACGTACTCGTCGATGAGTCCCAGGTCGGCCAGCGCCAGCGGCAGTGTCACGCCACCCACGAACAGGCCCTCGCCGGGCTCCTGCTTGAGCCGCCGGACCGTGTCCCCCAGGTCGCCGCGCACCGGCTCGGCGCTCCAGTCGGGCTCGCTCAGCGTGCTCGACACGACGTACTTCCTCGTCCGGTCGATGGCCTCGGCGAAGGGGACCTGCCAGGGTTCCATCCACTCGGGCCACACGCCTGTGGCCGGCCGGCGCCACGCGGACTCCATCATCTGGTAGGTCACCCGTCCGAACAGCAGGGCGTCGGCGCGCTCCATCTCGGCGGTCCAGTAGCGCATCGACTCCTCGTCGGGAGGCAGCCCTGCCTCGTGGTGGCAGCAGCCGTCGAGCGTCACGTTGATCGAGTATCGAAGTGGTCTCACGTCGTCGCTCCCGCCTGATGCGCGGCCGTCGGGCTCGCACTCGAGACTAGGCTCCGGCGGGCTCCACGAGCACCAGCCAGTTGCCGGAGCTGTCGCGCAGGACGGCCTCGACGCCGTACGGGCGGTCCTGCGGAGGCTGCGGGAACTCCACGCCCTTCGCGGTCAGCTCCTCGTACGTCGCCCGGCAGTCGTCGACGCGCAGGCCGAAGCCGCCCATCTGGCCCTTCGCGAGCGCGCGACCGATGGCACCGGCGATGTCCTCGTCGAGCGGCGGCCCTGGCTTCATCAGGGTGATCTCGACCTCCGGGTGGTCAGGGTGCGCGACGGTGACCCAGCGGAACTCTCCGAGCACCTGGTCGGCGGTCTCCACGAAGCCGAGGACGTCGGTGTAGAACTTCTTGGCCTCGTCCTGGTCGGTGACGTAGAGGGTGACGAGGGAGATGTTGGTGATCATGGCCAGGACGCTAGCCCGGCGGTCCGCCGTGAGGCTTCTCCACGATTGCGGTGCTGGGCGGTGGCTGGTCGGCCGTCACGACGTCGCGCAGCCCGTGCATGAACACGTAGCAGCCCGGCACCTTCGGCGGCCCGTCGGCATACCTGCGCTGGTATGCCGTCGGCGACTCGCCCACCAGCGTGCTGAACCGCGAGCTGAACGAGCCGAGGCTGGTGAAGCCGACCAGGTGGCAGATCTCGGTGACGGTGAGGTTCGTCGCGCGGAGCAGGTCCTGGGCGCGCTCGACGCGACGCCGGGAGAGGTACTGCGCGGGCGTCACGCCGTACGTCCGCGGCGAAGCTGCGCAGGAAGTGGTACTTCGACACGCCAGCGGCGGCCGCGACACGGTCGAGGTCTAGCGGCTCGGCGTAGTCGCGGTCCATCAGGTCGTGCGCGCGGCGCAGGTGGACCAGCAGCCCGGTGGGCGCACTCCGGCGTGAGGACACCGCGCCAGTATGCGGGCCCGCACCCCCAGGTCGGCGGCCGTGGCTAGGGTCGTCACGATGCCGATCCCCGACTTCGTCCGAGAGCTCCGTCGCCACGTCGGCACCACGAACCTGTGGCTGCCCGGCGTGACGGCGGTCGTGCTGCGCGGGTCGGAGCTGCTGCTCGTGCGGCGCTCCGACACCGGCGAGTGGGCGCCGGTGACCGGCATCGTCGACCCCGGTGAGGACCCCGGCGTGACGGCACGGCGCGAGGTGCTGGAGGAGGCCGGGGTCACGGTCAGCGTCGACCGGCTCGCCTGGGTGCAGGCCCTCCCGCCGATGACCCATGTGAACGGCGACCGGGCGACGTACCTCGACCACACCTTCGCCTGCACCTACGTCTCCGGCGAGGCGCACGTCGGCGACGACGAGAGCGTCGCGGTGGGCTGGTTCGACGTCGCCGACCTGCCGCCGCTGCACCCCTCGCTCGCGGAGCGGGTGGACTGCGTGCTGGCCGGCGACCCCCGCACCCGCTTCGCCTCCTGACCCGCGAACTATCCTCGGCGCCATGGCCGAGCACGCTGCGTTCACCGGGTTCCCGGTGGCCGCCCTGGACTTCTACGACGACCTCGAGATGGACAACACGAAGTCGTTCTGGACAGCCCACAAGGAGGTCTACGAAACGGCGGTGAAGCAGCCGATGGCCGCCCTCGTCGCCGCGCTCGAGCCCGAGTTCGGGACCGCGAAGGTGTTCCGTCCCTACCGCGACGTCCGCTTCGCCAAGGACAAGACGCCCTACAAGACGCACCAGGGCGCGTTCGTGCCGTCGGGCCCCTCGACCGGGTGGTACGTCCAGGTCGGCGCCGAGGGCGTCCGGGTCGGCGTCGGCTTCTACGAGGCCAGCTCACCCCGGCTCGCCGCGATCCGCGAGGCCATCGACGACGACACGAGCGGCCGCCGGCTGCAGCGGCTGGTGCGGGGGCTGCAGCGCAAGGGCTGGGAGCTCGGCGGCGACACCCTCAAGACCACGCCGCGGGGGTACGACGCCGACCACCCCCGCATCGACCTGCTGCGTCACCGGTCGATGACGCTCGGCCGCTCGTACGGCTTCGAGCCGGTGATCCACACCGCGGAGCTGCTCGACCTGGTGCGCTCGGACTGGCGCGCGGCCCGGTCCTTCGTCGAGTGGGTCGGCGCGCACGCGGTCGAGTAGCGGACCGTCGTACGGCGTCGCGGGGCCGCGACTCCCGGGGAGCCGGACCGGGTCAGTGCGGCTGCCAGGCGTCCTCGGACTGGGTCCGCGACGTGACCGCCTTGGGCAGCTTGTGGTCGGCGAGTGCGCGGATGCTGACCTGCTCGAAGACGTCGCGCAGGCTGCTGCGCGCGGCGATCCAGACGTGCTGCAGGACCTCCGCGGACTCGTTGTAGGAGACCGCCTCGGGGCGCAGGCCGTAGACGCTGACCAGCGGGCCGTCCACGGCCCGGATCACGTCGGCGACGCTGACCGTCTCGGGTCCGCGCGCCATCCGCCAGCCACCGGACTGGCCGCGCTGGCTCATCACCACCCCGGCACGTCGCAGGTCGGCGAGGATCGCCTGGAGGAACCCGTGCGGGATCTCCTGGAGCCGGCCCAGCTCCTCCGCACTGACCGGCGAGCCGTCCTCACGGCTGGCCAGCTCGATCAGCGCCCGGAGGGCGTAGTCGGACTTCGCGGACACTCGCATGGTGGTAAGTCTGTCAGACCACTACACAAAACGTCGTCCACCGCGCAGGCCTGGGGGCAAGGCGACATCTGCGCGGTGGACGACGGGGCACCCGTGACGACTCCGCCGTGGGGAGCGGAGGTGGGCAGACCTCCGTGGGGGTGGAGGTGCGGGGCCGGCGGCGGGTGCACACCGCCGGACCCCGCGATCGTGGGTCAGGCTGCGACCGCCTCGCCGTCGAGCTCGCGCTCGAGCTCACGGGAGAGCCGCTCCTGCTTGACCGCCCAGGCGACCAGGGCGATCCAGACCACCGCGACGACGGCGGCGACCGTCGCGACGACGGAGCCGTCGACCGAGAACGCGTCGAGGATGGTCTTGGTGTTGGTCAAGATGATCAGTCCGCCGGCGGCGACGCCGAGGACCCGTCCGGGCAGGTGCCGGACCAGCCAGGCCGCGAACGGCGCCGCGATCACGCCGCCGACCAGCAGCGCCAGGGCGAACCCGACCTGCAGTCCCTGGCTGCCGAGGGCGAACAGGAAGCCGAGCGAGCCGCCGATCGCGACGACGAACTCCGAGGTGTCGATGGACCCGACGACCTTGCGGGGCTCGAGCCGCCCCGAGGACAGCAGCGAGGTGGTGCCGACGGGGCCCCAGCCGCCGCCGCCGATGGCGTCCATCAGGCCGGCGACCACGCCGAGCGGGGCCAGGAAGGCCGCCTTGAGCCGGCCCGAGAACGTCGGCCGTCGGCCGCCGAGGGCCAGGAACCGCCAGATGACGTAGACGCCGAGCCCGAGCAGCAGCGCCGCCACCCAGGGCTTCGCGGTGTCGCCGGGGATGCTGGAGAGGAACGTGGCGCCTGCGAAGGCGCCGATCCCGCCGGGCACGGCGATGATGCTGACGGTCCGCCAGTCGACGTTGCCGAGCTTGTGGTGGGAGAAGCCGGAGACGAGCGTGGTGCCGATCTCCGAGAGGTGGACGGCGGCCGACGCCGAGGCCGGGGCTGATGCCGGTCCGGCGAGCAGCAGGGTCGACGAGGTCACGCCGTACGCCATCCCGAGGGACCCGTCGATGAGCTGCGCGATCGCGCCCACGACGGCCAGGACGATGAGGTTCCGCATGGTGGTTCCGCACCCTTCGACGCCGTACGGCGGACCGCGGCACACCCCGCGCACCGGACGCACGACTGAATCTCGACTAGTTCAATAGACTAAGAGTCCTGGCACGACTAAGTCAACTGACTCAGTGGTCTTCGGCGGGTCGGCCGGGCCGGAGGTGCCGGACGTCTCCTCCTGGGGGACAGCCGAACGGCACCGCAGGCGGAGGCAGCAGGGTGGTCGCGTCCCTAGCGTCGTGGTCATGACGATCCTGCTCTCGGACCCCGCCGTCGCGGGCATCGCCGTCCGCGACGACGGCGAGCCCCTCACCCACCTCGACCCCTCCTTCCTGGTCACCGGCCTGGTCACCGGCCGCGTCACCGGCAGGGCGGCCCTGGTCCGCGTCTCGGTGGCCCGCCGCCTCGAGCACGCGCGGTCGCTGCTGCCGCACGGGGTGCACCTGCGCGTCATCGAGGGGTACCGCACCGCCGCCGACCAGGCAGCGATCATCGACTCGTACGCCGCCTCGCTGCGCCGGGACCACCCCGACCTGGACGAGGCCGGGCTGCGACGGCTGGGCAGCAGGTACGTCGCCCCGCTGGACGTCGCGCCGCACGTCGCCGGGGCGGCCGTCGACCTGACCCTCGTCGACGACTCCGGCCACGAGCTGTGGCTCGGCTCGGCGCTCGACGCGACGCCCGAGGAGAGCGGCGGCGCCTGCTACACCGACGCGCCGGTCGACCCGGAGGCGCGGGCGCACCGGGCCCTGCTCGCGAGCGCGCTCGGCGGGGCCGGGCTGGTGAACTACCCGACCGAGTGGTGGCACTGGAGCTTCGGCGACCGCTACTGGGCGCTCGCAACCCGCGCCCCTGCCGCCCTGTTCGGCCCCGTCGGGCAGGAGGCCGCGGCATGAGGGCGCTCGTCGCGGTCCCGGAGCCGGTCCCGGCACCCGTCTCGCGCCCGTACGGTCCGGTGTGGGGACCGTCGTCGTTCCCGGTCGCCGGGCGGTCCCGCCGCGCGACCGTGACGGTGCTGCCGACCGCCGCCACCCCCGTGCTCACCGTCGACCTCGGGGCGATCGCTGCGAACACCCGCTTCTTCGCGACCCGCGCCACCGGCGACCTGATCGCCGTGGTCAAGGCGGACGGCTTCGGCCACGGCGCCGTGGACGTGGCGACCACGGCGCTCGCCCACGGCGCCTCGTCGCTGGGCGTGACCTCCGTCGCCGAGGCACTCTCCCTGCGCGACGCGGGCGTCACCGCCCCGGTCCTCAGCTGGCTGAACCCGGTCGGAAGCGACGTCGGCTCGGCGCTGCGCGCCGACGTCGAGCTCGCGATCCCCAGCCTGGAGCACCTCGCCGAGGTCGCCCTGGCGGCGCGGGCGACGGGCACGACCGCGCTGGTGCACCTGCACCTCGACTGCGGGATGGCACGTGACGGCATCGCCGCGGCCGCGTGGCCCGAGCTGTGCCGGCAGGCCCGTCGCCACGAGCGGGCCGGCATCCTCCGCGTGGTCGGCGTGATGGGGCACCTCGGCTGCGCCGACCGTGCGGGCGACCCGTGCACCACCCAGGCCTGGCGCTCGTTCGCGTACGCCGCCCTGCTCGCCCGCCGCGTCGGCCTCCGCCCGCGCCGCCGGCACCTCGCCGCGACGTCGGCGACGCTGCTCGAACCACGCACCCACTTCGAGGCCTGCCGGGTCGGTGCCGGGCTCGTCGGGATCGACCCGACCGGAACGGTCACCCTGCGTCCGGCGATGACGCTCACGGCGCCCGTGGTCAGTGTGCGGGACGTGCCGGCCGGCACGCCGGTCGGCTACGGGCACCACCACCTGACCGCGACGGCGACCCGGCTCGCGCTGCTGCCGGTGGGGTACGCCGACGGCCTGCCGCGGGCCACGTCCGGGCGTGCGGAGGTCCTCGTCCGCGGCGTCCGGCGGCCCGTCGTGGGGCTCGTCTCGATGGACCAGGTGGTCGTCGACGTCGGCGACCTGCCCGTGAGCCCCGGGGAGGTGGTCACGGTGTTCGGCCCCGGCGACCTCGGCGAGCCCACCGTCGCGGAGTGGGCCGCGTGGGCGGGCACGATCGAGCACGAGATCGTCACCGGCACCGGGACGCGCGTCCCCCGCGTCGTACGGTCCGCGCGATGAGCGCCGTGCGCACCCGCGTCGCCGTCGTCGGCGGCGGCCGGAGCTGCGAGCACTCGGTCTCGCTCGCGTCTGCCGCGTCCGTGCGCACCGCGCTCTCACCCGGCCGGCACGACGTCGTCGCGCTGACGATCGCCGAGGACGGCCGTTGGCTCGACGCCGACGGCACCGCGCTCGGGGCGACAGCCGCGACCAGCCTCGCCGCGGCCGTCGCCGTGCTGGCCGGCTGCGACGTGGTCGTCCCCGTCGTGCACGGCCCGCACGGGGAGGACGGCACCCTCGCCGGGTTGTGCGACCTGGCCGGGGTGGCCTACGTCGGCGCCGGCGTCCGCGGGGGCGCCCTCGCCATGGACAAGTGGGCGACCAAGCTCGTCGCCGAGGCGGTCGGCCTGCGCACCGCGGCCGGTCACCTCGCCGACGCCGGCACGACCTGGACCGGTCCCGTCGTGGTGAAGCCGGTCGCGGCCGGCTCCAGCCACGGCGTCACCCTCGCCCGCACGCCGGCCGAGCTCGACGCGGCCCTTCTCGTCGCCCGCGCCCTCGACGACCGGGTGCTGGTCGAGGAGGTGCTCGTCGGCCGCGAGGTCGACGTCGCGGTGCTGGAGCGCACCGACGGCAGCCGTCTCGTCAGCCCCGCACTCGAGATCGTCGTGGGCGCGGGTGGGCTGTTCGACACCGCGCGCAAGTACGACGGCAGCGCGGATTTCCTGCTGCCCGCGCCGCTCTCCCGCAGCGAGCAGGACGACCTGGAGGCGGCAGCGCTGACCCTCTTCGACGCGCTCGGCTGCGCCGGGGTGGCGCGCTTCGACTTCTTCCTGACCGCCGACGGGTGGGTCCTCAACGAGGTGAACACGATGCCGGGGATGACCGAGCAGTCACAGGTCCCGAAGATGTTCGCCCGCGCCGGTCTCGCGTACGCGGACCTGCTCGCCGAGCTGGTCGACTCCGCCCTCGTCAGGCCGCGCCGGTGAGCGCGCTCGTCGTCGCCAGGGTCGGACCCGAGCCCTCGACGGCGCCCGCGCGGCGCGTGAGCGGTCACGGGGCGGCTGCGGCAATCGTCCGTGCAGGCGTGCGCGGCATGGTTCGATGTCGAGGTCCTCTGCTCACCCACCTGCTCAGGAGAGCCGCCATCGCCGGGCTGACGGATCCGCCGCTGCGCGTGGTCGCGTGCACGCCCACCGTCGTACGCCCTTCGTCGCCCGCACGTCCCGACCAGGCCGGGGAGGCCTCGTGAGCCACGACCTCCCCCGGGGCCGCGACACCCCGGGAGGTGCTGACGGCCCGGCAGGCGCCGGCACCCCGGAGACGGAGCCGCCGATCTGGCACGCCAGGTCCGCCCCGACCCCGGCTCAGCTCTGGCAGAGCCCGTCCGGCCGCAGCGAGACGACCGCGACGGGCGCGCCGTGGCTGCCCGACCTGCTGGTCGGCGTCGCGGTCGGCCTGGTGGGCGTCTTCGACGCGCTGCAGATGGGGTTCTTCGAGCCCGCCGTCCTGCTCGTCAGGCTGGTCGTCGCGCTGGGGATGGGCGCTGCCGCGGGGTGCTTCCGGCGGGCCCCGGGCATCGCCCTCCTGCTCGTCTGGCTCTCGTGCGGCCTCCAGGTGGCCTCCGGCATCGACGTCCTGACCGTCCAGCTCGCCGCGATGCTGGTGGCGTTCGGGACGGCGAGGTACGGGTCGACCTCGCTGCTCTGGGTCAGCGGACTCTCGATCCCGGCCGGCTCGCTGGTGGTCCTGGCCTACGAGCTGGTGCACGGCTACTCGGGCTACTCGGCGCTCGGCGTCGGCCCGACCGCCGTGCCGGCGAGGATCCTCGTCGACCGCACCGGGAGCGCGGTCGCCGTCGGGCTGCTCGGTCTCACCCTGCTCACCGTGCCGTGGCTGCTCGGCCTGCTCCTGCGCAGCCGCGAGTCGGCCGCCCGCTCGCGCGGCGACCAGGTCGTCGCGGAGGCCGACCGCGCCAGCGCGGAGGCGGCGCGCGCCCAGGCGGAGGAGGCTCGTGCGCAGGCCGAGGAGGTCGCCCGGCTGCGCGAGCAGCAGAGCCGCCTCGCCCGAGACGTCCACGACGTCGTCGGCCACTCCTTGGCGGTGATCCTCGCCCAGGCGGAGTCGGCGAAGTACCTCCCCGCGGACGACCCCGAGCGCCTCCAGCAGACGATGGCGACCATCGCGACGTCCGCGCGGCAGTCGCTGCGTGACGTGCGGCAGGTGCTCGCCGGCACCGAGGACACCGCCCCGATCGCGGCGCAGCCCCGCACCCTCGACAGCCTCGTCGCCGGTGTCCGCGCGACCGGGCACGACGTCCGTTCGACCGTCGTCGGCACCCCACAGCCACTGCCGCCCGAGCTCGACGTGGTGGCCTACCGGGTGCTCCAGGAGATGCTCACCAACGCGCTCAGGCACGGTCGGCGCGACAGTCCCGTGCTGGTCGAGCAGCACTGGGAGGGCGAGCTCCGGCTCGAGGTCCGCAACCGCGTGGACGAGTCCACCGGGGACGCGGGTCACCACGGCCAGGGCCTCGACGGCATGCGGCGCCGCCTCGAGTCGGTCGGCGGCCGGTGCGACGTACGACGGAGGGACGAGCCGGACACCGGCCCGACGTTCACCACGACCGCCTGGCTGCCCGTGCGGGCGCAGCAGGGGCGGCCGTGACGGGGCCCGGTGCCGACTCCGGCGCTCCGGCCGACATCCGGGTCGTCCTCGTGGACGACCAGGAGCTGTTCCGCGCCGGCGTCGCGGTGATCCTCGACGCCCAGCCGGGACTCCGCGTCGTCGGGCAGGCCGGCAACGGGCGCGAGGCCGTGCACCTCGTCGACGAGCTGGCCCCCGACGTCGTACTGATGGACGTCCGGATGCCGGAGCTCGACGGCGTGGAGGCGACCCGCGAGATCTTCTCCACGGCCCGGGTCACGCGGCGCGCGAGCCCCGTGCGGGTCATCGTGCTGACGACGTTCAACCTCGACGACCGGGCCGCCACGGCGATCCGGCACGGCGCCAGCGGCTTCCTGCTGAAGGACAGCACCCCGGCGATGCTGCGTGACGCGATCCGCACCGTGCACGCGGGCAACGCCGTGCTGGCGCCGACCGATCTCGGGACGCTGCTCGAGGGCGAGTTCCGGTCGCGGCGCCCCGTGCCGCCGGCGTACGCGGGCCTCACCGACAAGGAGCGGGAGATCCTGACGGCGGTGGCTCGCGGCCTGAGCAACGCCGAGATCGCGGCGCAGGTGTTCGTCAGCGAGTCGACGGTGAAGACGCACGTGGGCGCGATCCTGCGCAAGCTCGACCTCCGCGACCGCGTGCAGGTGGTGGTCTTCGCGCACGAGCACGGGCTCGTCGCCCGATGACCCGCCTGATGGCCCGCCCGGTGGCCTGACCGCCGCCCCGCCCCGCCGGCTCGGACGTCCGAACGCGGTGGTCACGTGCGCAGCACCCGTCTGCGCATCGGTCTGCGTTCGGGGTCGAGGGCGGTGGGTGGCACGAACTCGGGTCGCCCGTCGGCGGGATCGAGGCGCACCTCCCACGGGGCGGTGTGCAGGACGGTGTGGTGGGTGCGACAGAGCAGCACCAGGTTGTCGAGGTCCGTGCGGCCGCCGTCGGACCAGTGCCGCACGTGGTGGGCGTCGCAGGCGATGGGCGGCCGGCGGCATCCCGGGAAGGCGCAGTGCTGGTCACGCAGCACCAGGGCGGTCCACTGGGCCGGGGTGACGAGTCGGCTGCTGCGGCCCACGTCGAGCGGTTGTGAGCGGCTGCCGAGGACGACCGGGAGGATCTCCGCGTCGCAGGCGAGCCGGCGCAGCGTGCCGAGGGGCAGGTCGCCCAGCCCGTCGACTGCGGTCGGCACCTCGGCAGCGCTCCCGCGGCCGGCGAGCCGGTCGCCGAGGTCGGCCTCGGCGATGGTGACGACCACGCGCGGCAGTGCTCCGTGAGCGGTCGGCAGGACGCTGCCGACCGACCGGCCGGCGGGCGGCCTCGACCAGGGCGTCCCACAGGCGGGCGCCGTGGTCCCGGGGGTCGCGCCCGTCGTGGGCGCAGTCGGAGACGCCGCAGGTCCGCGCGCTGCCCGGCGTCCCGCCACAGCTGCCCGGTGGGGCACTCGGGTCGGGGGCGGACAGCGGCGTCAGCGCGGTGCGCAGCCAGGCCGCGTCCTCCATGGTGCCGCGCCCGCTCAGCCGGACCCCGCCCGCGCTGTCGGCGGTGATCGCCAGGAAGCGGGAGGCGTGGGCAGCACGCTCCTCGCGCCGTAGGGCCGCCTCGTCGCGACGCTCGCTGCCGTCGGGATCGAGCCGGGTCAGCACGTGGCGGGTGACGCGGGCGAGGTCGCTCGCGTCGCTGACCCGGGCCTCCTCGAGGAGGAGCTCCTCGACCGCGCGGCGCAGGTCGGGGTCGCCGGGAGGCTGCCCACCGCAGCGACCACCGCCTCGGCCTGCTCCCGCGAGATCGCTCCGTCCGCCAGCGCTGCCGCCGTGCGCCGGTGGGGGCCGCTCAGCGCCGTCGCGAGTGCCAGCAGACGACGTCCGGCGCCCTTGCGTCCGCCCGTGATCGCCGTCAGGAAGTCCTTGGTCGAGGCCCACCCCTCGGTCTTCGCGGCGTCACGCGCGGAGACCGCGGCCACGACCTGGCGCTGGAGGGCGTCCAGGGCCGAGCGGAGCCGCTCGAGCTCGACGGCACCGGCGACCAGCTCCTGCGGCGTCCGGCAGGACCAGGCGGTCTCACCCAGCCCGCGCACCTGCGCGGTGAGGTCGGTCAGGGCGGCGACCGGCGACTGCGGCACCGTCGCCACCGACTGCACCGGGACCGAAGGAGGGCCGGCGGAGCCGCGGTCGGGAGGGGGCTCCACGACCTGGGGAGGGCTGGGGTCGGTGTCGATCATGAGGACTACGCTCCCAACGAGCACCGACAGTTCGACCCGGTCGACTAGACCATTTCAGAACGTGTGTTCGATCAAACCGCCGACCTCAGGCCCGAGAGCGCCCGCGCTGGTCAACCGGCTGTGCAGCCAGCCGGGCGGCTAGCCCGTCGAGCAGGAGGTCGAGGCCGAAGGCGAACTCGTCGCCGAAGTCGTAGCCGGGCTGGACGTAGTAGTCGCGCGCCATCTGGACGAGGTGCGGATAGGCGCCGGCATCGAAGCGCTCCACCATCGATGCGGCGACGTCACCGACCGAGTCCGGCCCGTCGAAGGGCAGGCCGGACTCCTCGAGGGCGAAGCCGTAGGTGTAGCTGTCCAGCAGGGCGTAGGCGTGCGCCGTCAGCGCGGGCCCGAACCCGTTGGCGAGCAGCACGCCGAGGACGGCGTCGTGGTGGCGGAGGTTGGCGTCGCCCGGACGGGTGCGCGACTCCAGCAGCCCGATCGACCAGGGGTGCCGGCGCAGCGCCGCCCGCGCCGAGAACGCGCGCCGTCGCAGCTCGGACCGCCAGTCGGCCCCGATCTCGGGCAGGTCGATCTCGCCGAAGACCAGGTCGACCAGCCCGTCGAGGATGTCGTCCTTGTTCGCGACGTAGTGGTAGACGGACATCGGCTTGACCCCGAGCTCGTGCGCCAGCGACCGGATCGTCAGCCCGGCCAGGCCTCCCGCGTCGGCGACGGCCATCGCCCCGAGCAGGACGCGCTCCCGGCTGAGAGGCACGCGTGGCGAGGGTCCGCGGCCGGTCGGGGGAGGAGGTGGTTCAGACATGTCACCGGGGACGATAGCAGTTTCGTACTTTGTACGTTAGCGTTTCCGTACTAAGTACGAAAGCCGGAGGACACGATGACCAGCACCCGCCAGACACACCAGACGCCGACACCGACGCCCAGCCCGACCGCGATGACCCAGGAGACCGTCCCCACGACCATGCGAGCCGTGGTCCAGGACGGCTACGGGTCGGCCGACGTGCTCCGCCTCGACGAGATCGACGTCCCGACGCCTGCGGAGGGCGAGGTCCTGGTCCGGGTCGCCGCGGCCGGCCTGTCCCGCGGCACCTGGCACATGACGACGGGGCGCCCGTACCTCATGCGCGTCATCGGGTTCGGCTTCCGGCGGCCCAAGAACCGTGTGGCCGGGTTCGACGTCTCCGGCACGGTCGTCGGGCTCGGCCCGGGCGTCACGGGGTTCGCGGTGGGCGACGAGGTGTTCGGGATGGCCCGCGGCTCGTTCGCGGAGTACGCCGTCGCGCGGGTCGACAAGCTGGCCCCGTGGCCGCGGTCGCTGACGGCCGAGCAGGCGGCCGTCGCGCCGGTCTCGGCCGGCACGGCCCTCCAGGCGACGTACGACGTGGCGGGAGTGGAGAGCGGGCAGACGGTGCTCGTCATCGGGGCGTCGGGCGGCGTCGGCGGCTACGTCGTCCAGCTCGCCAAGGCCGCGGGGGCGGAGGTCACCGCGGTGTGCAGCCCCGGCAAGGCCGACTACGTGCGCGGCCTCGGCGCCGACCACGTCGTCGACCACACCCGCGAGGACTTCGCCGACGGCGAGCACCGCTACGACGTCGTCGTCGACCTCGCCGGGAACCCGTCCGTCAGGCGGCTGCGCCGGGCGCTCGCACCGCGGGGCACCGCCGTCATCGTCGGCGGCGAGGCCGGCGGCAGCCTCACCGGCGGTATGAGCCGGCAGCTCCGGGCACTCGCCACGTCCACGCTCGTGAAGCAGCGACTCACGATGCTGGTCTCCCGGGAGCGCGCCGGCGACCTGGTCCGGCTCGGCGCCCTCGTCGACGCCGGGACCGTGCGCCCGCGGGTCGACACGACGTACCCGCTCGCCGACGTGCCGACCGCGCTGCGCCGGCTCGAGGCGGGCACGGTGTGCGGACAGCTCGCCATCGGTGTGTACGCCGGCCCGCCGCCCGCCTGAGGACCACCCGTCCGGACCTGTCCGCCTGGCCCGGCGGGACGCTAGCCTCCGCGCATGAGCGTCACCACGGGGGACCTGAGGCCGAGCATCGCACCCGATCCGGTACGTCGTCCGACGAGCGGGTGGGACCGCGCCCGGCAGGCGCTCGTCGTGGGCTGGCTCCTCGTCATCGCGGCGATGCTGGTTGCCGGGGCCCGGACCACGTCGCTCGGCGACCTGCGGGAGGCCGTCGCCCGCGGAGACGTCGACGGCGTGACCGTGACCAGCGGCCTTCCGGCGCGCGCCACGGGCTATGTGCTCGTGCAGGTCGGCTGGCGCGAGGGGCTGTGGCGCCACGAGGCCGCGGTGGTCGAGTGGCGCGGCTCCCCGACCGAGCGGGTCGAGGCCCGGGAGTCCGCGCGGGACCAGGGCGCGACCGCCGTGCACGGGTCGCTGGCCGCGGCTCTGCGTGCGGCGGACCCCGGCCTGACCGTCTCCGTCAGCGACCACGACCTGTCGTCGTCGACGCTGCTCGGCTGGCGCTGCCCGCCGTGGCTGGGTCTCGTCGCGGCGGCCCTCGTCCTGTGCGGGCTCGGCCTGCTGCTGGGCGGCCCCGAGCCGTGGCGGGCCACCCGGTGGGCGTGGTTCTGGCTGCTCGTCCCGCCCCTGGGATCGATCGCCTTCCTGCTGCTGTCCGGGCCGACGCCCGGGCTGCCGCGGCCCAAGGACGGCACCCGGCGGCTCACCGGCGGGTGGGCGTTCCTGCTGGCCGTCCCCCTGATGGCCTGGCTGGCGCCGTACCGCTGGTAGCGGCACCTGCACTCCACGACGCGATCGAGGCGGTCGACGCGGGCACGCACACGCCGAGTTCCGGCGTTCCCTTGTCCGGCGTACTCACCGGTAGCATAATGTGGTTACCGACGAGTAGCCGCGGACGGGGCCCCGCCTGTCCGGACCGCACCGACCACACCCCCGAAGGTGGATCAGTGAGCCACTACAAGAGCAACATCCGTGACATCGAGTTCAACCTCTTCGAGGTGCTCGGCCGCGACGAGATCCTCGGGAAGGGTCTCTTCGAGGAGGTCGACGGCGAGACGGCGCGCTCGATCCTGGGCGAGGTGGACCGGCTGGCCCGCGAGGACCTGGCCCCGTCGCTCGAGGACTCCGACCGCCACCCGCCGGTCTACGACCCGAGCACGCACTCGGTGACGATGCCCGAGGCGTTCAAGAAGAGCTACCGCGCCTGGATGGACGCCGAGTGGTTCCGCCTCGTCCTCGACCCGGAGCTGGGCGGCCAGCCGGTCCCGAGCACCCTCGCGTGGTCGGTCGGCGAGCTCGTGCTCGGCTCGAACCCCGCGGTGTGGATGTTCTCCTGCGGCCCGAGCTTCGCCAACATCGTGTTCCGCAACGGCAACGAGCGGGACAAGCTGATCGCCCGCCACATGGTCGAGCGCGAGTGGGGCGCCACCATGGTGCTCACCGAGCCCGACGCCGGCTCCGACGTGGGCGCCGGCCGCACCAGGGCGACGCGTCAGGACGACGGCACGCTGGCACATCGAGGGCGTCAAGCGGTTCATCACCTCGGCCGAGCACGACATGTCCGAGAACATCGTGCACCTGGTCCTCGCGCGCCCGGTCGGCGTCGAGGGCGTCGGCGGCCCCGGCACCAAGGGACTGTCGCTGTTCGTGGTGCCCAAGCACGACTTCGACCTCGAGACCGGCGAGCTGACCGGCGAGCGCAACGGCGCCTACGTCACCAACGTCGAGAAGAAGATGGGCATCAAGGTGTCCACCACCTGCGAGGTCACCTTCGGCGACCGGTCGATCGGCGGCCCCGCGAAGGGCTGGCTGCTCGGCGAGGTCCACGACGGCATCGCGCAGATGTTCCAGGTCATCGAGAACGCCCGCATGATGGTCGGCACCAAGGCCATCGCGACGCTGACCACCGGCTACCTCAACGCCCTCGACTACGCGAAGACCCGCGTCCAGGGCCCCGACCTGACCCGGGCCGCCGACAAGACGGCGCCGCGGGTGACGATCACCCACCACCCCGACGTACGACGGTCGCTGATGACGCAGAAGGCGTTCTCGGAGGGGATGCGGGCGCTGGTGCTCTACACCGCGTCGTGGCAGGACCGCGTCCAGATGGCCGCCTACGCGGGCGAGCGCGACGAGCTCGCCGAGCGGGTCAACGACCTGCTGCTGCCGATCGTGAAGGGCTACGGCTCGGAGCGGTCGTGGGTGCTGCTCGGCACCGAGTCGCTGCAGACGTTCGGCGGGTCGGGGTTCCTCCAGGACTACCCGGTCGAGCAGTACGTCCGCGACGCCAAGATCGACACCCTCTACGAGGGCACGACCGCGATCCAGGGCCAGGACCTGTTCTTCCGCAAGATCGTCAAGGACCAGGCGAGGGCGCTCGGGTTCCTCTCCGGCGAGATCGAGGCGTTCGCCTCCAGCGAGGCCGGCAACGGGCGGCTCAAGGTCGAGCGCGGGCTGCTGGCGACGGCCCTGGAGGACACCCAGGCGATCGTCGCGGTCCTGGTCAACGACCTGATGTCGGCCGACCCGAATGCCGAGAACGGCGACGCCCGCAACATCTACAAGGTGGGCCTGAACACCTCGCGGCTGCTGATGGTGCTCGGCGACATCGTCTGCGCGTGGCTGCTGCTGCGCCAGGCCGAGGTCGCGCTCGACAAGCTCGGCGGCGACGTGGGCGCCAAGGACACAGCGTTCTACGAGGGCAAGGTGGCGGCGGCGAAGTTCTTCGCGCGGACCATGCTGCCGAAGATCACCGCGGAGCGGGCGATCGCCGAGGCCACCGACGGCTCCCTGATGGACCTCGCCGAGGCAGTCGTTCTGAGCATGGGTTGGCGGGACGGCGATTGAGGGGTACCCCTGTCTCGGCAGGGCCTCCCCCACCGACGCGCCGTCGGCCGCGCCACCTCAAGGAGAGAACATGGGTATCGGACTCGGCATCGTGCTCGTCGTGATCGGCCTGATCCTCGTCCTCGGCGTCATCGACTTCGACATCAGCCTCGTCGACGACACGAGCCTCGGGCTGGATCCTGCTGGTCGTCGGTGTGCTCGCGATCGTGCTGGCCCTGGTGATGAACGGCCAGCGCAACCGCAGCCGGCACGTCGAGGAGCGGCGCTACGAGAACCCGCCGCGCTGACCCGCCGGCCACCCCGTACGGCGACAGGGGCGCCCCGACCTCGACGGTCGTGGCGCCCCTGAGGCGTTCCTGCGGGTGTCAGCGGGACGTGCGGCGCGCGCGCTCGTCGGACGCCCAGCGCGACGTGGTGCCCGCGCCCGGCGACGTACGGCGTCCGCTCGACCGGCCCCCCGAGCCGCCACGGTCGGCGCGCTCGGTGCGACCTCCCGAGGGGCGGCTGCCCTGGTAGCCGCGCTGCGGCCGACCACGCCCACCGGAGGACCCGCCGGCGGCCCACGACGGGCCGCCGGCGCCTTCTCGCCCGAGCCGGCCAGCGCCTCGGCGGTCATGGGCCGCGGCGCGGTGCGGACGTCGTGGTGGCGCGACTCGACGCCCGCGCGGTCCTGCATGCGCACGACCTCGTCGACCTGGCGGGGCGTCGTGATCGTGACGACCGTGCCGGACTCGCCGGCCCGCGCGGTGCGACCCGAGCGGTGCAGGTAGGCCTTGGAGTCGGTCGGCGGGTCGAAGTGCACGACCAGCCCGACGTTGTCGACGTGGATGCCGCGGGCGGCGACGTCGGTGGCGACGACGACCTGCGCGCGACCACTCGAGAACGCGTGCAGGTTGCGCTCGCGCACGCGCTGGGACAGCGCGCCGTGCAGGTCGACAGCGCCGATGCCCTGGCCCTCGAACGCCTCGCGGAGCTCGGTGGCGCCCTCGCGGGTGCGGGTGAACACGATCGAGCGGGGGTTGGCCTCGATCAGCGCCGTGACGGCGGCGACCTTGTCGCGGAAGCCGCCGACGAGCATCACGTGGTGGTGCATCGTGGTGACCGCGCCGCGGTTGGGGTCGAGCTCGTGCAGCCGCGGCTCGCGCAGGTGGGTGCGGACGAGGCGGTCGACGTCGCCGTCGAGGGTCGCCGACAGCAGCATCCGCTGGCCGCTGGCCGGGGTCTGCTGGAGCAGCGCGTCGACGGCGGGGTAGAAGCCGAGGTCGCACAGGTGGTCGGCCTCGTCGAGCACCGTGATCGCGATGTCGTCGGTGCGGCAGTGACCCTTGTCGATCAGGTCCTGCAGCCGAGCCGGGCGTCGCCACCACGATGTCGGCGCCGGCCCGCAGGGCCTTGGTCTGCCGGTCGTACGGCGTGCCGCCGTACACCGTGACGAGCCTGAGGCGCACGGCGTACGCGAGCGGCTCGAGCGAGCGCCGCACCTGGGTGGCGAGCTCGCGGGTCGGCACGACGATGAGGGCGCGCGGGTGCTTGGGGCGGCTGCGCTCGCCGGCGAGGCGGGCCAGGATCGGCAGGCCGAACGCGAGCGTCTTGCCCGAGCCGGTCTGCGCGCGGCCGAGGACGTCGGCGCCGGCGAGGGCGTCCGGGACGACGGCGAGCTGGACGGGGTCGGGACGGTGATGTCCATCTGCGCGAGCGCGATGACGACGGACTCGGTCAGGCCGAGGTCAGCGAAGGTGATGCCGGTGGCCGGGGTGGCCGGGCGGGCGCCGGCGCTCTCGTGCTGGGGGGCGTGCGTGGGCAGGGCAGGACGGGACAAGGTGTTCCTCAGAACGGGTACGTGACGCACCCCACCCGGTGTCCACGGCGTGGTCCGGCGAGCCTGCGAGGTGCAGTTTCGTGCCCGACTACTGGTCCTGCGCGATGGTCGTCGATCCCCGGAGGCTCCCGGGTCGGTCCGCGCACCCACACCGGGCGACAAAGAAAGGCCGACGTTCCGGCCTTGGCTACTGGTGAGTCTACCAGCGGGCCCGGGTCCTCCCCGACGTACGAGGGGAGACCTCCACCACGTGCGGGCGGGGGTGGCTGTTGTTTACCTGGTAAACGTCCCCGCCGGTCAGCGCGCGGAGAGGCGGGCGACGCGGCCGTCGCTGACCGGAGGCCCAGCAGGTATGCCGGTCGCGCACGCAGACCACGGCGTGGAAGCCCGTGCCGCTGAAGGTGGACCACGTGCGGCCGCCGTCGCGGCTGACGTCGCTGCCGTTCAGGCCGACCGCCACGAGGGTGCGGCGGGACCCGGGGACCCAGTCGACGCCGGAGCGGTAGCCGCCGGGGTCGCTGCCGGTCCAGGTGCGGCCGTTGCGGGTGAAGGCGGCGGAGTCCGGGGCGACGTCGGGGTTGTCGAAGTCGCCGCCGGCAGCGACGCCGACCCTCGGGCCGCGGAAGGCCAGAGAGGACACGCCGCCGCCGGGCGCGGCGGGGATCGGGGCGTCGGTCACGGTCCAGTGCCGGCCGCCGTCGCGGGAGTGGAAGATCCGCGACACCGCGCCGCCCGACCCGAGGTAGACGTCGTGACGCCCGGCGGTCTCCAGGCACGTGCCGCTGGCGGCGAACCCGAACTCGCCGTCGACGGCCGCGGGCATGCCGTCGCTGGGCACGACCTTCCAGTGGCGGCCGCCGTCGCGCGTGGCGAGGATCCGGAACCTGCCCGTCGACCGGGTCGCTCATCGCCAGGCCGCGCCGGCCTCCGGGGAAGAAGTCCAGGCAGTCGTAGAACGCGGTGGGCTCGTCGTTGACGAACGTCGTCGTCCAGGTGCGGCCGCCGTCCGCGGTGCGGTAGATCCGTGACGCGTCGGCCCTCGCCGATCGCCAGCACGACGGCTCGTGCGGGCGCTGAACGCCTCGACGTCGCGGAACAGCGAGCCCGGCCGACCCGGCCGGCGCGACGTCGCTCCAGGACCGGCCGCCGTCCGTCGTACGCCGACACGCCCCGTCGTCGCCCGCGACCCAGGCCGTATGACGGTCGACCGCGTCGAGGCCGCGCAGGCTCTCCGTCGACGGGGTGTCGCGCGCCTGCCAGGACCGGCGGTGGTGGCGGGGGTCGGGCGTCGGCGGCGGCCGATGACGGCGAGCGGGCGCCCAGCGGCACGGCGAGGGCACGGGACAGGGACCCGAGAAGTCGGCGCATGGCCAGCACCCTGGCGCAGCCCACCGACCGTGTCCAGAGCCGGCCGGGACATGACGGCCCGCAGGCGCCCTACCCCCGCCCCGACAGCGGCAGCACCAGCCTCGACGGCGGCGCCGTCGACCGGTGACCCGCACCGGCACGCCCCAGTCCTGCTGGTGCAGGTGGCACGCGGCGCCCTCGCCGCCGTGGTCGTCGCAGGAGGCGGCCCGGGCGGCGACGTGCAGCACCCCGTCGCCGACCGCGGGGTCGATGGGACCAGGGTCCGGGCGAGGTCGGTGCCGCGGCCCTCGCCCTGCCGGAGCAGCGCCGGCGGGGTCGCGGACACGGCAGCTGGGAGGGCGGGCCGAACCGGTCGTCGACCTTCTGCCCCGGCGGCG
Source organism: uncultured Actinomycetota bacterium (assembly GCA_963781745.1). Lineage (GTDB taxonomy): Bacteria > Actinomycetota > Actinomycetes > Propionibacteriales > Nocardioidaceae > Nocardioides_B. Next base: position 227,366 of record CAWAHH010000008.1, read on the forward strand.
GCTCGAAGTCGACGACGAGCTCGACAGGGCCCCGCCGGCCAGCTCGGTGACCGGGCCGCTGGTGGTGTGCGAGGAGCCGTCCGCGGCGGCCACCCCGGCCAGCGGGACCCGCGGTCAGCCGGTGCGCGGCGGACTCGACGACGACGAGGTGGTCACCGTCGAGCACCGCGCCGCTCGGCTCGGCGAGCCCCGTCGCGAGCGTGGTGAGGCGGTCGGTCGCGGGTCGAAGCGGCGGACGGCGCCGTTGTAGGTGTCGACGACCGCGACCGAGCCGTCGGGCAGCACGGTCACGCCGAGCGGGTGCTGCAGCAGCGCCTCGCCCGGGCCGCCGTCCTGGAAGCCGAAGTCGAACAGCCCGGTGCCGACGGCGGTGTGCACGCCGGCCGCGTCGACAGGTAGCGCAGGCTCGAGGTCTCGCTGTCGGCGAGCCAGAGCCGGTCGCCGTCCCGACGGCGAAGCCCGGAGGTCTGCGCGAACCACGCCTCGGCCAGCGGCCCGTCGAGCAGGCCCTCGTTGGTGGTGCCGGCCGCCACCTCGACCGCGCCGGTGCGCGGGTCGAAGCGTCCAGAGCTGGTGGATCCCGGCCATCGCGACCCAGACCCGGTCCTGCCACCAGGCGACGTCCCAGGGGCGCGACAGCGACGCCGTCGTCGGTCCGGTCCGCCGAACCACTGCCGTCCGGTGCCGGCGAGGGTGCCGGACGCGCGCCGTCGGCGAGGCGGACGCCGCGCAGCGCGTGGTTGACCGTGTCGGCGACGACGACGTCGTACGCCCGACCTCGGCCGCGACGTCGTCCGGCAGCAGGCACAGGCCGTTCGGCTCGCTGAAGCGGGCGCGTCCGCGGGCCGCCGTCCGACGAGGCCGCGCTCCCCGGTGCCGATCCGCCGCACGACAGTCTCGGCGTCCGGCTCGAGCTCGACCAGCGAGTGGTGCCCGGCGTCGGCGACGAGGAAGCCGCCGCCGGGCAGGGCGATCGCCTTCGCCGGGAAGCTCAGGTCGCCCTGGACGCGCGGCGCGGCGCGACGTACGGCGAGTCACCGGGCTGCAGCGTTCCCTCGCCGGCGTGCTCCTCGCGCGAGCTCGGCGACCAGCGCCTCGATGGCGTGCGCGTGCCCCTCGCCGGCGTACTGCGCGACGACGTAGCCCTCCGGGTCGACGAGCACCAGCGTCGGCCAGGCGCGGGCGGTGTAGGCCTGCCAGGTGACCAGCTCCGGGTCGTCGAGGACCGGGTGCTCGACCTCGTAGCGCTCGACGGCGGCGGCGAGCGCGTCGGCGTCGGCCTCGTGCACGAACTTCGGCGAGTGCACGCCCACGACCACCAGCTCGCCGGCGTACCTCTCCTCGAGCGGGCGCAGCTCGTCGAGGACGTGCAGGCAGTTGACGCAGCAGAAGGCCCAGAAGTCGAGCAGCAGGAAGCGGCCCGCGGAAGTCGGCGAGCGCGAGGTCCCGGCCCCGCCGGTGTTGAGCCAGCCGCGACCGCGCAGCTCGGGCGCGCGGACGCGGGGTCGCCGGCCGGCGGCGGGGCGGGAGGGGCGAGGGGTCGTCACGGTCCGTCAACGCCTCGGGGCGTCGCCGTCATCCCTCTCAGGAGGACGCCGCCGCGGCCGTGCTGGCGGTGACCGCGACCATGACCGCGGCCGTCATGTCGTCGATGGCCTTGCGCACCGCGGCGGAGGCCCACTCGCCTTGCGCGATCGCCTTGGCCCGCTTGGTGAGCTCGCGCCGGGTCAGGCCGTTCCCCTTCGGCGGGACCACCTTGTGGGTGACCTGGAGCGCGACCAGCAGGGCCACCAGCGCGCCGGTGCGCGGCGTCGGAGTGGTGCCCTGGACCAGCGCCGCGGCGATGTCGCGGCGCACCCCCGCCTCGTGGTCGGCGGCGTTGGTCGGCCACCGGTGCGTCGGGAAGATGCCGAGCACGGTGCCGTGCTCCGCACGGAGGATCCCGCTCGCGACGAGGCGCTCGTAGAGGGCCGGTCGCACCTTCTTCGACAGCGGCGTGATCGCGGACTGGGGCTTCTTGCCCTCCTTGCTCGCGACCACCTCGAGTGCCCGGTCGAGCAGCGGGTCGCCCGTCGGGGACGCGTCACGCACCTGCAGCCGCTTGCGGTCGTCGAGCGTCACCCGCTCGTCGAGGCTGAGGTCGAGCAGGTGGGCGCCGCCGAGCGCCAGGTCGAGCTGCTGGCCGGTGACGACGACCTTGCCGCTCTCGTCGTCGGTCAGCAGGAGCAGGAGGTCCTCCGCGATGAGCATGCCGCCGAGCCTAGTGCGGCCCGGTCCCGCTGCCTGCCCGGACGGGTAGTGGCCGGGAGGGGCCGGCTGCGGTGGAATCAGGTCATGATCACCAACGAGTTCTACACGCCCGAGGTCCAGGGGGCCTACCAGCTGCACGGCATCGGCGACTTCGCCCTCGAGGAGGGCGGCACGATCCCCGACCTCCAGCTGGCGGTCGCGACGTACGGCACCCTGAACGAGGCCAAGGACAACGCGATCCTCATCCCGACGTGGTTCTCCGGCACGCACCAGACGTGGGAGCTGGTCTACATCGGGCCGGGGCGCGCACTGGACCCGGAGAGGTACTTCATCGTGGTGGTCAACCAGATCGGCAACGGCCTGTCGACCTCGCCGCACAACACCGACGGCGAGGTGGCGATGTCGCGGTTCCCGCACGTCACGATCGGCGACGACGTCGTCGCCCAGGAGCAGCTGCTGCGCGAGGTCTTCGGCATCGAGCGCCTCGCGCTGGTCGTGGGCGGCTCGATGGGCGCGCAGCAGACGTACGAGTGGGCGGTGCGCTTCCCCGACAAGGTGCTCCGGGCGGCACCGATCGCCGGGACCGCGCAGAACACCCCGCACGACTTCCTGTTCACCAAGGCCCTGATGGAGGCGATCACGTCCGACCCGGGCTGGAACGGCGGGGAGTACTCCTCCCACACCGAGGTCAACGCGGGCCTGCGCCGGCACGCCGGCATCTGGGCGGTCATCGGGCTGTCGACGGAGTTCTGGAAGACGGAGGTCTGGCGGGGCATCGAGGTCCCCGACTACCAGTTCACCTCCGCGGAGGACTTCCAGACGAACTTCGTGGAGGCGGTCTTCACCGCGATGGACCCCAACGACCTGCTGGCGATGGGCTGGAAGTGGCAGCGCGGCGACGTGGCCCGGAACACCGGCGGCGACCTCGAGGCGGCGCTGGGCAGGATCACCGCCACGATGTTCGTGATGCCCATCGACGAGGACATGTTCTTCCCGGTGCGCGACTGCGCCGCGGAGCAGGCGATGGTCAAGGGGTCCGAGCTGCGGGTCCTGCACACTGTGGCCGGCCACTTCGGGCTGTTCGGGTTCGAGCCGTCCTACCTCGCCGAGGTCGACGCTCACCTCGGCGAGCTGCTCGCCACCGAGGTGACGTCGTGAAGGCGGCGCGGTTCCACGCCCGCGGCGACATCCGCATCGACGACGTCCCCGAGCCGGTGGTCCGGCCGGGCACCGTCAAGGTCGAGGTCGAGTGGTGCGGCATCTGCGGCACCGACCTGCACGAGTACCTCGAGGGCCCGATCTTCGCGCCGCCCGCCGGGGCGCCGCACCCGCTGACCGGGGAGACCATGCCGCTCACGCTCGGCCACGAGTTCGCCGGCGTGGTGGCCGAGGTGGGCGAGGGCGTCGACGACGTCAGCGTCGGCCAGCCCGTGGTGGTCGAGCCCTACATCGTCTGCGGCCGCTGCGACGCGTGCGAGCAGGGCCGCTACAACGTCTGCGCGACCCTCGGCTTCGTCGGGCTCTCCGGCGGGGGCGGCGGCTTCTCCCAGTACGTCGTGGCGGAGCGTCGCTGGATCCACCCCCTGGGCGACCTGCCCACCGACGTCGGTGCGCTCGTCGAGCCGCTGGCCGTCGCCTACCACGCCGTGCGGCTCTCCGGCGTACGCCCGGGGCAGTCGGCGGCCGTCTTCGGCGCAGGGCCGATCGGCCTGGTGACGACCGCGGCGCTGCGGGCGGCCGGCGTCGAGGACGTGATCGTGGTGGAGCCCGCCGACGTCCGCAAGGCCAAGGCGCCCGTCGCAGGGGCGGCCCACGTGCTCGACCCGACGACGAGCGACGTGGTCGGCGAGATCACCGAGCTGACCTCGGGACGCGGGGCCGACGTCACCTTCGAGTGCGCCGGCATCGACGCCGTCCTGTCCTCGGCCATCAAGGCGACCCGCGCCGGCGGGACCTGCGTGAACGTCGCGATCTGGGGCCACGAGGCGAGCGTCGCGATGAACGACCTCGTCTTCCGCGAGGTCAACGTGCTCGGCAGCCTGGCCTACGCCGACGACCACCCGGCGACGATCGCGATGATCGCCGACGGCAAGGTCGACCCGTTCCAGTTCATCACCGGCCGCATCGACCTCGACGACATCGTGGCGCAGGGCTTCGACGAGCTGGTGAACAACAAGGAGGAGAACGTCAAGATCCTCGTCCGCCCCTGACCGTCGAGCCTGACAGCCTGTCAGGTAAAGAGATTCCCGCCCTATCGCTCAGGAGTGTCCGGGCCGCGCCGATCTGGACCGTATGAGCGCACCCGGTGACACGTCCACGCCAGCCCTCTCCTGGGTCCCCCGAGGGATCCGGCTGGACGCTGACTCGTTCGCGGCCCGGCACCGGGCGCTCCAGGCGATCCTGCTGCTGCACGTCCCCGTGCTCGTCGCGATCGGGATGACCTCGCACCACGAGGGCCTCGTGCTCTGGGGCGGCGTCGCGACGATGGTGGTGTCCTGCCTCGGCGCGACGTCGGCGCTCTCGCAGCGCACCCGCGCCTGCCTGGTCAGCTCGGGCCTGATCCTGGCGGCCATCGTGCTGATCCACGTGTCCGGCGGCCTGACCGACGTGCACTTCCACTTCTTCGTGGTTCTCGCCCTGGTCGCGCTCTACCAGGACGTCGTGCCGTTCCTGCTCTCGATCGTGCTGGTCGCCACGCACCACCTCGGCATGGGCCTGATGGACCCGATGATGGTCTTCTCCGACACGCGCGCCCAGCAGCACCCGCTGCCCTGGGTGCTCATGCACGCCGGCTTCGTGGTCGCGATGTGCGCGGCCCAGGTCGTCGGCTGGCGCTTCAGCGAGAAGTCCGACGCCGCCGCGCGGGCCGCGCAGGACGCCGCCCGCGCCGATGCCGCCGCCGAGCAGGCCGCCCGCGCGGCGCTCGCCTCCGAGCGCGCCGAGGCGGCCGACCGCGCCGCCGCCGAGTCCGCCGGCCGGGCCGCCGCCGCCGAGCGCACCACCGCCCGCCTGACCGGGCTCGACGAGGTCGCCCGGCGGGTCGCCGTCGAGGTCGAGACCGCCACCGACGCCGTCGCCACGCTGCTCCAGGCGTCACTCACGGTCGGCGAGGAGGCCGGTCGCGCCCTGGTCACCGCCCGCTCCGCCGACGAGCAGGCCCGCGCCAGCGCCGCCACGCTCGTCCAGCTGGCCTCCGCGGCTGCCGAGATCGGCCAGATCGCCCGCAGCATCGCCGCCGTCACCGAGCAGACCAACCTCCTCGCCCTCAACGCCACCATCGAGGCTGCTCGCGCCGGTGAGGCCGGCAAGGGCTTCGCCGTGGTCGCCGGCGAGGTCAAGGAGCTCGCCTCCGAGGCCGCCCGCGCCACCGAGCGCATCGAGCACGTGGTCTCGACCGTGCGCGACACCACCGCCGCCGCCGGCTCGGCGATCGAGGCCATCGGCGAGGTGCTCAAGGAGGTCACCACCTCCCAGGAGACGATCGCCGCCGCCTCCGCCCAGCAGGTCCAGTCCTCCGAGTCGACCCGCCAGGTCGTCACCCAGCTCGCGGGCGACCTCAGCGAGATCACCACCGAGCTCGGCGCGATCGTCTCCGAGTCCGGCCGCTGACCCTCGTCAGTCGCTACGCTCGCCTCAGGCTGGACGCCCGAGGAGGCACCGTGTTCTACCCGCTCACCGTCCGCGACTTCCTGGACCGCGCCGAGACCGTCTACCCCGACCGGGTCGGCGTCGTCGACGAGCCGGACCAGCCGGCCCCCTCGCTGGGGTCCCTGACCTACCGGCAGGTCGCCGCGAACGCCCGCGCCCAGGCCGCCCGCCTCGACGCGCTCGACGTGCCGGTGGGTGGCCGGGTCGCGGTGATCTCGCAGAACTCGGCACGCCTGCTCACCTCGTTCTACGGCGTCAGCGGCTGGGGCCGGGTGCTCGTGCCGGTCAACTTCCGGCTCAGCCGGCCCGAGATCGAGTACATCGTCGGGCACTCCGGCGCCGACGTGGTCTACGCCGATCCGTCGCTGAAGGACACGCTCGCCGCGCTCGACGTACGCCACCGGTTCCTGCTCGGCGAGGACGACGACCTCTACCTCCCCGACACCGAGCCGCGGGAGTGGGCCGAGCCCGACGAGGGCGCGACGGCGACGATCAACTACACCTCCGGCACGACCGCGCGGCCCAAGGGCGTCCAGCTCACCCATCGCAACCTCTGGCTCAACGCCACGGTGTTCGGGCTGCACACGGGGATCAGCGACCGCGACGTCTACCTGCACACGCTGCCGATGTTCCACGCCAACGGCTGGGGCATGCCGTTCGGCATCACCGGCACGGGCGGGACCCACGTCGTGCTGCGGCAGGTCGACGGCACCGAGATCCTCCGCCGCGTCCAGGAGTACGGCGTCACGCTGATGTGCGCCGCGCCCGCCGTCGTCAGCGCGGCGCTCGAGGGGGCCGCGACGTGGGAGGGGGAGGTCCCCGGGCGGGACCGGGTGCGGATCGTCGTGGCCGGCGCGCCCCCACCCACGCGGACCATCGAGCGGGTCATCACCGAGCTCGGGTGGGAGTTCATCCAGATCTACGGCCTCACCGAGACCTCGCCCCTGGTCACGGTGAACCGCCGCCGCGCCGAGTGGGACGACCTCGACACCCACGGCCTCGCGCAGCGGCTCGGCCGCCAGGGCGCACCGGCCCTCGGCGTGCGGGTCTCCGTGGACGACCAGGGCGAGGTGCTGACGTCGTCGAACCACAACCTCGACGGCTACTGGGAGCTGCCCGAGGAGACCGCCCGGGTGCAGGAGGGCGGCACGTTCCACACCGGTGACGGCGGCTACCTCGACGAGGACGGCTACCTGGTGATCTCCGACCGCAAGAAGGACGTCATCATCTCCGGCGGCGAGAACGTCTCCTCCATCGAGGTGGAGGACGCCCTGATGTCGCACGCGGGCGTCAAGGAGGTCGCCGTGATCGGCATACCGGACGAGAAGTGGGGCGAGCTGGTCACCGCGCTGGTCGTGAAGGACCCCGACTCCGACGTCACCTCCGAGGACCTCGTCGCGCACTGCCGCCAGTGGCTGGCCGGCTACAAGTGCCCCAAGCGCGTCGACTTCGTGGACCAGCTGCCGCGCACCGCGACCGGCAAGCTCCAGAAGTTCAAGCTCCGCCAGCCGTTCTGGGAGGGCCAGGACCGGCAGGTCCACTGACGCCCGGGGTCCGGCCGCCCTAGGCTCCGGTCATGACCCGCGCGTCCGCCGGCCTGCCCGGCTCCGGCTCCGGCCTCGGCTCGGGGTCGGGCGCGAAGGCCGCCGGCGCCTGGAACGCCGGCGACATCCGCGACCTCACCGGCTGCACCGCGCTGGTCACCGACGTCTCGAACGGCATGGGCCGCACGGTCGCCACGGTGCTCGCCGAGAACGGAGCGGTCGTCGTGGTGGGTGCCCCGCGCCGCCCCAGCCTGGCCGAGGCCGCCGACCGCCTGCGTGCCGACGTGCCGGCCGGGACGTTCACCCCGGTGCTGCTCGACCTCGCCGACATGGCCTCGATCCGCAGGACGGCGGCCCTCGTCGGCGCCGCCGGGCCCCTGCACCTGCTGGTCCACACCGCGGGCGTGCGCGCGACGACGTACCGCCCCACCTTCGACGGCTTCGAGCTCGAGCTCGCGACCCACCACATCGGGCCGTTCGCCCTGACCGGGCTGCTCTTCCCGGCGCTCGCCGCGGCGGCGACCGATGGCGGCGACGTCCGGGTCGTCAGCGTCGCGTCCCCCTCGCACCGGCTCGCGCGCAAGCCGCCGCTGCACGACCCGCGCGTGCCGCCGGGCCGCTACCGGCTGTGGGCCAACCGCGCCGAGACCGGCCTGGCGTCGCTGCTGTTCACCTACGAGCTCGACCGGCGCGCGCGGGCGTGCGGCGTGCCCGTCAAGGCGATGGCCGCGCACCCCGGCTCGGCCACCATCGACCCCGTGCGTGCGCGGTCGAGCAGCCGCTACGGCCGCGACGTCAACGCCGTCCTCGACGGGGCGCTCACCGTGCTGCGCCAGTCCCCGGAGGAGGGCGCGATGTCGCTGCTGATGGCCGCGACGGCGAGCCTCCCGAGCCCGTCGTACGTCGGACCGGGCGGCGCGGGCCACCTGCGCGGCGCACCGAGGCCGATGCGCTCCTCGCCGCTGGCGCGCGACCCGGAGGCGGCCAGGAAGCTGTGGAAGGTGACCCAGGACGTCACCGGGGTGGCCTTCCCCAAGCTGCCGCCCTTCGTGTGAGCACGCCGCCGACGGGCGCCCTGGGGAGTTCCACCGGGGGCTAGTAGCGTCTGCAGGATGAGCGACTACCAGACCGTCAACCCTGCCACCGGCGAGACCGTCCGCGAGTTCCCGACGCTGGACGCCGACGGCGTCGAGGAGGCGCTGTCGCGGGTCGCGTCGGGCTTCGCGTCCTGGCGGGCCACCTCGGCCGAGGAGCGGGCGAAGGTGCTGACCCGCGTCTCCGAGCTGTACGACGAGCGGGCCGGCGAGCTCGCCGAGACGATCTCCCTGGAGATGGGCAAGCCGGTGCGCCAGGCCCAGGGCGAGGTGAAGCTCTCCTCGATGATCTACGCGTGGTACGCCGACCACGGGCCGGGGCTGCTCGAGGACGAGACGCTCGACGTCCCCGGCGCCGACGAGACCGTGGTCCGCCGGCTGCCGGTCGGGCCGCTGCTCGGGATCATGCCGTGGAACTTCCCGTACTACCAGGTCGCGCGCTTCGCAGCCCCCAACCTCATGCTGGGCAACACGATCCTGCTCAAGCACGCCCCGAGCTGCCCGCAGGCGGCGCTGCTGATGGAGCAGATCTTCGTCGACGCCGGCCTGCCCGCCGACGCCTACGTCAACGTCTTCGCCACCAACGACCAGGTCGCCGACATCATCGCCGACCCCCGGGTGCAGGGCGTGTCCCTGACCGGCAGCGAGCGCGCGGGCGCGGCGGTCGCCGAGATCGCCGGCCGCAACCTGAAGAAGGTCGTCCTCGAGCTCGGCGGGTCCGACGCGTTCATCGTGCTCGACACCGACGACATGGACGCCACGGTCAAGTCCGCGACGCGCGGTCGGATGTCGAACACCGGCCAGGCCTGCAACGCGGCCAAGCGCTTCGTGGTGGTCGAGCCGCTCTACGACGAGTTCGTGGCCAAGCTGACCGCGTCGTTCGCGGCGATGGTCCCGGGCGACCCGGGCGACCCGAAGACCGCGATCGGCCCGCTGTCCTCCCTGGCGGCGGCGGACACGCTGACCTCGCAGATCGACACCGCCGTCGCCGAGGGCGCGACGGTCCTCACCGGCGGCCACCGGATCGACGGTCCGGGCGCCTTCGTGGAGCCGACCCTGCTCGCCGACGTACGCCCCGGCACGAAGGCGTTCAGCGAGGAGCTGTTCGGGCCGGTCGGGGTGGTCTACAAGGTCGCCTCCGCCGACGAGGCGGTCGAGCTGACCAACTCCTCCTCGTTCGGCCTGAGCGGCTCGGTGTGGAGCCCCGACCTCGAGGCCGCCCGCGCGGTGGCCGACCGCCTCGAGGTGGGGATGGCCTTCGTCAACGAGCACGGCACCACCGCACCCGGCCTGCCGTTCGGCGGGGTGAAGCGGTCGGGCTTCGGGCGCGAGCTCGGACCCTGGGGCATGGACGAGTTCGTCAACAAGAAGCTGGTGCGGGTCTCCCGGTCCTGACCCGTCCTGACCCGCACCCGCTCCTCCTCCGGCCGGGTTCAGCGGGCGGCGATCCCCGCGGCCCCGGCGGGAAGGCCGGCCACGACGGGCAGGGCGGACAGCGAGCCGTCGCGGTGCACGACGTACCCACCGACGGTGCCGTCGCCGAGCCGGGCGTAGAGGTAGCGGCTGCCGTCGCTCAGCGCGATGTCGCTGACCCCCGCCGCGGCCTCGCCGGTGCGGCCGTCCGCGTCGAGCAGCGACAGCGAGGCGCCCGCGCCGACGCGGTAGCCGCTGACCGACTGCGACCCACCGCCGTTGCCCGTGTAGGCGAAGCGCCCGTCATCGGTCACGACCAGCCAGCAGGCCGCGGCCTCGGTGTTGGCGACCGAGGCGCTCAGGGTGCGCAGGCCGCCCCGGCGCACGGCGTACGTCGAGGCGGCGCTCGGCCCCGCCTCCGAGACGGCGAGTGCGCCCGACGGCGTGAAGTCGAAGCCGAACGGCGTCGCGCCGGCGGAGGGGACGCTCACGTGGGACCTGGCGACGCCGTCCTCGCCGAGGCGGTAGACGTCGATCAGCGAGGTGGCCTTCTCCGTCACGACGAGCGAGTCGCCGTCGGGGGAGATCGCCACCTCGGCCGCGTCGGCGGCGGAGCCGCTCAGCGGGCGCGTCGACCGGGGCAGCGGGGTCAGCCGGCCGTCGCGGACCCGGAAGCCCGTGACGTTGCCGCCGCTCCCGGTGTTGAGCGCGTAGAGCACGTCGCCCCGCACGCTGACGCTGATCGGGACGTCGCCTCCCGAGGACACCGTCGACTGCCGGCGCAGCCCGCCCGCGGTCACCGCGAACGAGGTGATCGTGTCCGACCCGGCGTTGACGGCGTAGAGGTGACGCCCCCGCTCGTCGAGCGTGACGGCGCTCTGCGACCCCAGGCCCGCGCCCGTCCCGGTGCCGCCGGTCGCGAAGGTCCCGGCGGCCTCGAGCGTGCCGTCGGCGGCGCGGTCGAAGGCGACCACCGCGTTGCCGCCGACCTGGTTGGTCAGCGCGTAGACCGCGCCGGCCGGGCGGGCCGTCGTCGACGCGGCGAGCGCTCCGGGGGCGGAGGCGAGCGTCGCCACGGCGACGGCGGCGAGGCCGGCGGTGAGACTGGTGAGGGACCTGCGCGTGCTGCTCATGGGGGATCTCCTTCGACGGGCGGCCCGGCTGGACCGGTGGCTCCATGCTCTGCCGCGCACGGCGGGATCCGGGGCCCCGAAGGCTGACGTGGTCGTGACGAAGTGGTGACGCAACGATGACGTGGCGCGAGGCTGGCGCTCGCCGACTCACTAGGGTGGACGGGTGGCAGACGAGAGCACCGCCCCGACGTCCCCCGCCGAGCCGACGACCCCGGCCGGCACCCCTCCGGGCAGCACCGACCAGACGACGGCGAAGCCGGCCGAGCCGGTCGACGACCTGGTCAGCACCCACCACGAGCTCCGGGTCGGCCGGCGCACGCTGGGCTACACCGCGACGACCGGCCGCGTCGTGCTCCGCGACGAGGTCTACGAGGACGGGAAGTTCACCGGCTTCAAGGCCAAGGCCGAGATGTCGATGACCTCCTACGTCCTCGACGGCGACGACACCAGCCGGCCGGTGACCTTCGCGTTCAACGGCGGCCCCGGCAGCTCGAGCGTGTGGCTGCACCTCGGGCTGCTCGGTCCGCGCCGGGTGCTGATGGGGGACGCGGGCGACCTGCGGCCACCGCCGTACGCCCTGGCCGACAACCCCGAGTCCCTGCTCGCGGTCAGCGACCTGGTGTTCATCGACCCGGTCTCGACCGGCTACTCCCGCGCCGTGGAGGGCACCAAGCCGGAGCCGTTCCACGGCTACCAGGGCGACATCGACTCGGTCGCCGAGCTGATCCGGATCTGGACCTCGCGGCACAAGCGCTGGATGTCCCCGAAGTTCGTGGCCGGCGAGTCCTACGGCACCCTGCGCGGCGCGGCGCTGGTCGAGCACCTGCAGTCGCGCTACGGCATGTACGTCAACGGGCTGATCCTGATCTCCAGCGTGCTCGACCTGTCCTCCATCGACTTCGAGAACCAGCGCAACGACCGGGCGCACGCGCTCTACCTGCCGACGTACGCCGCCGTCGCGCACTACCACGGTCGGCTCGGCCGGACGTCCCTGCGCGCGGCGGTGAAGGCCGCCGAGGACTACGCCGCCGCGCGACTACCCGCTGGGTGCTGTCCCAGGGCGACCGGCTCACGCCGAAGGAGCGCGCGACCGCCGTGCGCAGGATCGCCTCGCTGACCGGCCTCACCGAGGAGTACGTCGACCGGGCCGACCTGCGCATCGAGCACTGGCGGTTCTTCACCGAGCTGCTGCGCGACCAGCGGCTCGCCGTGGGCCGCCTCGACGGTCGGTTCAAGGGACCGGCCGCGTCCGCGATCGCCGAGGAGATGGAGGCCGACGTCTCGCACGACGCGATCGCCGGCCCCTACGCGGCGGCGTTCAACCACTACGTGCGCGACGAGCTCGACTACGCGAACGACCTGCCCTACGAGCAGATCTCGCGGCGCGTGCACCCCTGGTCGTTCAAGGACTTCGAGGGCCGCCCGATCGACGTGACGCCCAAGCTGGAGCGGGCGATGCGGCAGAACCCGCACCTGCTCGGTGCACGTCGCCTACGGCTACTACGACGGCGCGACGCCGCACTTCGCGGCCGAGGACGTGGTCGCGCACCTGCACCTGACCGACGAGCTGCGCGCCAACATCGAGCACAGGTACTACGAGGCCGGCCACATGATGTACGTCCACGAGCCCTCGCGCCGCAAGCAGAGCAAGGACCTCGCCGAGTTCGTCGTCCGGGCCGCACGGGGCTGAGGTGGCGCGGTCCCTCGTCGCCGGGCTGGTCCTGCTGCTGGGCGCGCTGCTCGTCCCCGTCGCGACGGCCGGCTGGTGGGTCCGCGACACGATCGTGCCGACCTCGTCGTACGTCGACACGGTGGCGCCGCTCGCCACGAACGACGCGGTCGTGGCCGCCGTCGAGGACCGCCTCGTGGCCCGGGTGATGGCGTCGGTGGACAGCTCGGGGGTCGTCGACCGGGCGACCACCGCGCTCGGCACCGGGTCGCTGCCGCCGCAGGTGGCCGACCGCCTCACCAACGCCTCAGGCTCGCTGCGCACCCGGGTCGAGCGGCTGGTCCGGCTCGCGGTGACCCGCGTGGTCGCCGACCCGGCGTTCGCCGAGGCGTGGCGCACCTCCAACGAGGTCGCGCACGAGCAGCTCGTCGCCATCCTCACCGGCGACTCGGACGCGGTCTCGGTGGGGAGCGACCGGACCGTCGACCTGCGGCTGGCCACCCTGGCCACCGCGATCCGCCAGGAGCTCATCGACGCCGACGTGCCGTTCGCCGCCGCGATCCCGCAGGTGCAGGCGACCTTCCCGATCGGCAACGCCGACGACCTCGCCAAGGCTCAGCGGGCCTACATGCTGCTCGACCGGTGGGGGCGGCTGCTGCCGCTGGCCGCCCTGCTCGTCGTGCTGCTCGGCGTCGTGGTCGCGCGGCACCGGCGCCGCGCGCTGGGCTGGACCGCCCTGCTCTCGCTGGTCGGGCTCGGCGTGGTCGCGGTCGGCCTGCTCGTCGGGCGCGGCATCTACCTCGAGCGGCTGCCCTCGGGCATCTCGCGCCCGGCGGCGGAGGCGTTCTTCGACACCCTGACCGACGGCCTGCGCCGCGACCTGCTCTACGTCGCCGTCGGTGCGGTCGTGGTCCTGGTCGTGACCGCCGTGCGGCTGCCCCGCCGCCGGTCGGCCGACGACTGACCGCCGTACGCCGGCCCCGTCCCGCCGTACGCCGGCCCGAAACTGGCCGATCCCCGCAGGATTCCGGCGGGAATGCTGCGGGGAGGGACCACAAGCAGGCCGGCCTGCCGGGATCGGCCACTTCCGGGCGTACGGGGCGGGGAGCCGGTCAGGGACGGCGGGCGCGGGCGGCGGCGACCAGGCCGCTGAAGAGGCCGGCGTCGGGCCGGGCACCGGGCGGGTCTCGGGGTGCCACTGCACGGCGACGCGGAAGCGGTCGCCGTCGGACTCCATCGCCTCGAGCGTGCCGTCGACGGCGTGCGCGGTGGCGGTGAAGCCGGGGTGGGTGCGCACGGCCTGGTGGTGGTGGCAGCCGACCTCGTGGCGGTCCCCGACCAGGGCCCGCAGCGCGGCTGCCGGGCTCGGTGCGCACCTCGACGTCGCCGAACGCGTCGCCGCCCGGCGAGTGCGTCTCGTGGCCCACCCGGTCGGGCAGGTGCTGCTCGAGCACCCCGCCCTGCTGCACGGCCATCACCTGCATGCCGCGGCAGATGCCGAGCACGGGCAGGTCGAGCACGTCGGCGGCGTCGAGCAGGGCCAGCTCCCACGCGTCCCGGTCGGTGCGCCAGCTGACCGTGCTGCGGGTGCGGCTCCTCGCCGTAGCGGGCCGGGTCGACGTCGGCGCCGCCGGAGATCACCAGCCCGTCCAGGCGGGCGACCACGTCGGCGGCGAGCGCCGGGTCCTGCGGCGCCAGCAGCACGGGCACGCCGCCGGCCCGCGCCACCGCGTCGGCGTACGTCGTCGGCAGCAGGTCGGCGGGCTGGTCCCACACCCCCCAGCGCGCCTGCTCGCGGTAGGTGCTGAGGCCGATGACCGGGCGGGTCCCCGTCACAGCGGCGTGACGTAGGCGCCCGAGATGCCGCCGTCGACCAGGAACGTGTTCGCGGTGATGAAGCTGGACTCGTCGGAGGCCAGGAACAGCACGGCGTTCGCGATCTCCTCGGGCTCGGCGAACCGGCCCATCGGCACGTGCACGAGCCGGCGCTGGGCCCGCTCCTCGTCCTTGGCGAACAGCTCCTGCAGCAGCGGGGTGTTCACCGGGCCGGGGCACAGCGCGTTGACCCGCACGCCCTCGCGGGCGAACTGCACGCCGAGCTCGCGCGACATCGAGAGCACGCCGCCCTTGGAGGCGGAGTAGGAGATCTGCGACGTCGCGGCACCCATCACCGCGACGAACGACGCGGTGTTGATGATCGAGCCGCGCTGCTGCTCGAGCATGTAGGGCAGCGCCGCCTTGCAGCAGAGGTAGACGCTGGTCAGGTTGACCTCCTGCACCCTGCGCCACGCGTCGAGGTCGGTGTCGAGGATCGAGTCGTCCTCCGGCGGCGAGATGCCCGCGTTGTTGAAGGCGATGTCGACCGAGCCGTAGACGTCCTTCGCGGTGCGGAACAGCGCGTCGACCTGCTCCTTGTCGGTGACGTCGCAGTGCACGAACATGCCCGCGATCCGGGCGGCCACCTCCTCGCCGCGGGCGTCGTCGAGGTCGCCGACGACGATCTGGGCGCCCTCCTCGGCGAAGCGGTTCACGGTGGCCAGGCCGATGCCCGAGCAGCCGCCGGTGACGACGGCGACCTTGCCGTCGAGACGTCCAGGCATGCTGTTCTCCTTCTGTGACAGTGGTTCCGAGACCGGCGGCTCGCACCTCAACCAGCGGTCGCGATGAAGACGTTCTTCTCCTCGGTGAAGGCGTTCGGCGCGTCGGGGCCCAGCTCGCGGCCGAGGCCGGACTGCTTGAAGCCGCCGAACGGCGTCCAGTAGCGCACCGCGGAGTGCGAGTTCACCGACAGGTTGCCGGCCTCGATGCCGCGCGCCACCCGCAGCGCCCGGCCGACGTCGCCGGTGAAGATCGAGCCGGAGAGGCCGTACTCCGTGTCGTTGGCCTTCGCGACCGCGTCGGCCTCGTCGTCGAACGGCAGCACCGCCACGACCGGGCCGAACACCTCCTCGCGCCAGATCCGCTGCTCGGTGGACTCCGCCAGCACGACGGTCGGCGGCACCCAGAAGCCGGGTCCGTCCGGCGCCGGGCCGGTGAAGGCGACGTCGACCTCGTCGACGTACCCCTGCACGACGGAGCGCTGGTGCGCGGAGATCAGCGGGCCCATCTCGCTGCTGCGGTCGGCCGGGTCGAGGACGGCCATCCCGCGCACGGCGGGCTCGAGCAGGCCGAGGAACTCGTCGTGGACGGACCGCTCGACGAGGATCCGGGAGCGCGCGCAGCAGTCCTGGCCGGCGTTGTCGAAGACGGCGTACGGCGCCGTGGCGGCGGCCGCGGCGAGGTCGGCGTCGGCGAAGATCACGTTGGCGCTCTTGCCGCCGAGCTCGAGCGTGCACCGCTTCACCTGCTCGGCGCAGCCGGCCATGATCCGCTTGCCGACCTCGGTGGAGCCGGTGAACGCGACCTTGCGGACCAGCGGGTGCGTGACGAAGCGCTCGCCGACGACCGACCCCTTGCCGGGGATGACCGTCAGGACGCCCTCGGGCAGGCCGGCCTCCAGCGCCAGCTCGCCGATGCGGATGGCGGTGAGCGGGGTGAGCTCGGCCGGCTTGAGGACGACCGTGTTGCCGGCGGCCAGCGCGGGAGCCATCCCCCAGGCCAGGATGGGCATCGGGAAGTTCCAGGGCACGATGATGCCGACCACGCCGAGCGGCTCGTGGAAGGTCACGTCGATCCCGCCGGGCACCGGGATCTGCCGGCCGAACATCCGCTCGGGGGCCGCCGAGTAGTAGTTCAGGCAGTCCCGGACGTTGCCGGCCTCCCAGGTGGCGTTGCCCCAGGTGTGGCCGGCGTTGCGCACCTCGAGGTCGGCGAGCTCCTCGACGTGCTCGTCCACGACGGTGGCGAACCGTCGCAGCAGCCGGGCGCGCTCGCCCGGCGCGAGGTCGCGCCACGCCGGGAAGGCGGCGTGCGCCCGCTCGACCAGGGCGTCGGTCTCGTCGACGGACGCGAGGTGGACGTCGGTGACGGCGGCCTCGGTGGCCGGGTTGACGACGGTGTACGAAGTCACGGATCTGTCCTGACCTGTCGGGGTGGGTGGGCGCCTACATCCGCTCGAAGCCGCGGCGCAGCTCCCAGTCGGTGACCGCGGCGCCGAACGCCGCGAGCTCGACGTCGGCCATGTTGGTGTAGTGGTCGACGACCTCGTCGCCCGAGACGGCGCCGGGCGACCTCGGAGGAGGTGAACGCGTCGCGGGCCTCGCTGGAGCGTCGAGGGCACCCGCGGCTTGTCGGAGCGGTAGGCGTTGCCGGTCGTCTCCGGCTCCAGCTCCAGCTCGTTCTCGATGCCGTGCAGCCCGCCGGCCAGCATCGCGGCGAGCGCGAGGTAGGGGTTACGTCGCCGCCGGGCAGCCTGTTCTCCATCCGCTGCGGAGGGCCCGTGGCCGACCAGCCGCACCGCGCAGGTGCGGTTGTCCAGGCCCCAGGCGACGGCGGTCGGGGCGAAGGAGCCGTCGGCGAACCGCTTGTAGGAGTTGATGTTCGGCGCGTAGAGCAGCGTGAAGTCCGCGCAGCGTCGCCAGCACGCCCGCGACGAAGTGGTCGTCAGAGCGCGCTGCGCTCACCGGCCGTCCTCGTCCCAGAAGACCGTCGAGCCGTCCGTGCCGCGCAGCGACAGGTGGATGTGGCAGGAGTTGCCCTCGCGCTCGTTGAACTTCGCCATGAAGGTCAGGCACTTGCCGTGCGCGGGCGGCGATCTCCTTCGCGGCGGTCTTGTAGACCACGTGGTTGTCGCGGTGGCCAGCGCCTCGTCGTAGAGGAAGCCGATCTCGTGCTGGCCGAGGTTGCACTCGCCCTTGGCGCCCTCGACGTACATGCCCGGCGGCGTGCATCGCGTTGCGGACGTCGCGCAGCAGCGGCTCGACCCGGGTCGTGCCGAGGATGGAGTAGTCGACGTTGTACTGGTTGCTCGGGCGACAGCCCCCGGTAGCCCGCGTCCCACGCCTCTCGTAGGTGTCGTCGAACAGGATGAACTCGAGCTCGGTGCCGACCAGCGCGACGTAGCCCGCGTCGGCGAGCCGGTCGAGCTGGCGCTTGAGGATCGGCGCGGCGACGGCTCGACCGGGCCGTGGTCGGCGCACACCAGGTCGGCACATGCACCAGCGCGGTGGTGGCGTGCCAGGTGCGGCAGCAGGCGGAGCGTGTCGAGGTCGGGCCGAATCCAAGTCGCCGTACCCGTTCTCCCACGAGGTCATCGCGTAGCCGTCGACGGTGTTCATGTCCACGTCGACGGCGAGGAGGTAGTTGCAGCCCTCGGCGCCCTGCTCGAGGGCGAGTCTCGAGGAAGTACGACGCGGAGCAGCCGCTTGCCCTGCAGCCGGCCCTGCATGTCGGTGAACGCGAGGACCACCGTGTCGATCGCGGCCGTCGGCGATCGGCGTCGCGGAGCTGCGTCGACGGTGAGCATGCCGGTCCGTTGTCGCGTCCGCAGGTCGTGGCATCGGAGCCTGCCAGGTCGGTCGATGCGCCTCGACACGCTCCGAGTGTCAATGGCGCATCGGGGCAGGCCGCAGTCTCGACAGGCCCCGCGCCGAGAGTCACACTGGATCGACTTCAAAGCCATATGCTCGACCCATTGCCAGTTGACGCGTCCGCCGGATCGGCGAACACTCGGGGAGCTGCCGGTGAGCGGCAACAGCATGGCGCGAGTCCACGGGTCGACTACCAGACGGTCAACGACGACTACCCGACAGCGCCAGCTCCAGAAGGGCGCGGCCGGCTGGGTGCTGCTCGCCGGCCTCGGCGTCGCCTACGTCATCTCCGGCGACTTCGCCGGCTGGAACTTCGGTCTGGACCAGGGCGGCTGGGGCGGCCTGCTGATCGCCACCGTGCTGATGGCGATGATGTACACCTGCATGGTCTTCGGTCTGGCCGAGATGGCCTCGGCGATCCCGGTCGCCGGCGCCGGCTACGGGTTCGCCCGGCGCGCGATGGGACCGCTCGGCGGCTTCGCGACCGGGCTCGCGGTCCTGATCGAGTACGCCATCGCCCCCGCCGCCATCGCCGTGTTCATCGGCGGGTACGTCGAGGCGCTCGGCCTGTTCGGGCTGACCAGCGGGTGGCCGGTCTACCTGGTCTGCTACGTCGATCTTCATCGGCGTGCACCTGTACGGCGTCGGCGAGGCGCTCAAGGTGATGTTCGTCATCACCGCCGTCGCCGTCGCCGCCCTCTGGCCGCCGTGGTGGGGCATGATCCCGAAGTTCTACGCCGCCAACCTGCTCGACATCGACGCCGACGGCTCGCTGATGTCGGGGACCTTCCTGCCGTTCGGGATCGCGGGCGTGCTCTCGGCGTTCGTCTACGGCATCTGGTTCTTCCTCGCCGTCGAGGGCGTGCCGCTCGCGGCCGAGGAGGCCGCCGACCCGGCGCGGGACATGCCGCGCGGCATCATCGTGGCCGATCCTGGTGCTGGTGGTCTTCGCCGCCCTGATGCTCGTGCTCGTGCCGGGCGCCGCGGGGTCCGACGCGGTCGCGCGACTCCGACAACCCGGTGCCGGCCGCGCTGCGCGCCGTCTACGGCGTCGGACATCGTGCTGGCGAGCGTCGTCAACTACGCGGGGCTGGCCGGCCTGGTCGCCAGCTTCTTCTCGATCATCTACGCCTACTCCCGGCAGCTCTTCGCGCTCTCCCGCGCGGGCTACCTCCCGCGGGTGCTGTCGCTCACGGCGGGCGCAACACGCCCTGGGTCGCGCTGCTGGTGCCCGGCACCGTCGGCTTCCTGCTGGCCGCGCTGACCGGCGACGGCGCCCTGCTCATCAACATCGCGGTGTTCGGCGCGACGGTGTCCTACGTCCTGCTCAACCTCAGCCACATCGTGCTGCGGCGGCGCGAGCCGGACCTCGAGCGCACCTACCGCACCCCGGGCGGCGTCGCGACCACGAGCGTCGCGCTGGTGCTGAGCGTCGTCGCGGTGCTGGCGACCTTCCTGGTGGACGTCCGCGCGGCCGGGATCACGGCCGCCGTCTTCGCTCGCCGGGATGCTCTACTTCTGGTTCTTCAGCCGCCACCACCTCGTCGGGACGGCCCCGGAGGAGGAGTTCGCGCAGATCGACGACGCGGAGGCGGGCCTGGCCTGACCGCACGACCCGCTCTCAGGCCAGCAGGCCGCGCAGCAGCGCCGCAGTGTCGTCGCAGTGGCTCTCCATCACCCGGCGGGCCTTGCCGGCCTCGCCCTTGAGCACGGCGGCGAGGATCGAGCGGTGCTGGGCCGAGGAGTGGTCGATGTTGACGTCGAGCACCGGGATCGCCTGCAGCATGTCGTGCAGGTCGGCCTGCACCGCGGTCACCGACCGCAGGGTCAGGGGCGACCCGGTGACCGCCGCGATGGCGAGGTGGAAGCGGGAGTCGGCCTGCCGGTGCTCGGCCGGGTCGGTGGCGCCGGCGACCTCGTCGTGGGTGGTGACGAGCAGGTCGCGCTGCTCGGGGCTGAGGTCGCGCTCCGCGGCGACGTGACAGGCGCCCGGCTCGACGAGGCGGCGGAACACCAGGGTGTCGCGCAGGTGCTCGCTGCGCGAGGCCAGCCCCCGTGCCGCGCGGGCGGACGGCTTGCGGGGACGGTAGGACACCACCGTGCCCCCGCCGCGACCACGGGTGGTGCTGACGAAGTCGGCGGCCCGCAGCGCCGCGATCGCCTCGCGCAGCGTCGTCCGGGAGACGCCGAGGCGCTCGGCGAGCTCGCGCTCGGGCGGCAGGCCCACCCCGCGCGGGTAGACCCCGAGCCGGATCGCCGTGGCGAGCTGCTCCACGCAGCCCTCGAAGGCGTGGTGGCCCCGCACGGCGCGCAGCACCGACTCCCCCAGCGTCATACCGGGGACGATGCTGGGGTCGGCCGACACCGCGCCAGTCTCGTGACCCCGCGGTGATCTAGTCAATGGTTCGACTTCAAACCTTTTGCTTTACCAGGGGTGGACGGCCCGAACACGCCGACGCTACTTTGAGCCCACTTCGTCCCCCGTCATCGGAGCCGGCATGACCGATCAGTCCCATCTCTCCAACGACGAGCAGCTGCTCGCGAAGCTCGGCTACAAGCAGGAGCTCAGTCGCTCCTGGTCGGGCTTCTCCAACTTCGCCATCTCGTTCTCGATCATCTCGATCCTGGCGGGCTGCTTCACGACGTTCTACCAGGGCTGGAACAACGGCGGCCCGGTGGCGATCTCGTGGGGCTGGCCGCTGATCTCCGCCTTCATCCTGATCATCGGCTTCACGATGTCCGAGCTCGTGTCGGCCTACCCGACGTCCGGTGGCATCTACTGGTGGGCCTCCAAGATGGGCGGGCCGGCCGCCGGCTTCTTCACCGGGTGGCTCAACCTGATCGGGCTGCTGGCCGTCACCGCGTCGGTGGCCTACGGCGCCGCGACGTTCCTCGACCTGACCATCAGCACGATCAGCAGCAGCTGGGCCGACGGCTACTCGCTGACCCGGGTGTTCCTGCTGTTCGTCGTGATCCTGGTGCTGGCCGCGGTGATGAACATCTTCCGCAGCCACCTGCTCGCCGTGGTCAACAACATCTCGGTGTGGTGGCACGTCGCCGGCGCGGCGATCGTCATCCTGGTGCTGATCGTCGTGCCGGACACCCACCAGAGCGTGAACTTCGTGTTCACCGAGCGGATCAACAACTCCGGCTTCGGCAACAACAGCTACTGGTTCCTCGTGCTGCCGCTGGGCTTCCTGCTCACGCAGTACACCATCACCGGCTTCGACGCCTCGGCCCACCTCTCCGAGGAGACCCACGACGCGGCCGACGGTGCCGCCAAGGGCATCTGGCGCTCGATCTTCTACTCGGCCATCGGTGGCTACGTGCTGCTGCTGGCGTTCGTCTTCGCCGTCCAGGACCCCGACGCGGTCACGGAGGCAGGCGGCGGCATCGACGTGATCTTCGGCCAGGCGCTCCCCGAGGGCTGGCACTTCCTCGTGCTGCTGATCTCGACGGCGGGCCAGCTGTTCTGCGCCACCGCCTGCCTGACCAGCGCGTCGCGGATGACGTTCGCGTTCAGCCGCGACGGCGCCATCCCGGGATCGGCCTGGCTGGCGAAGGTCAACCCCACCACGAAGATCCCGGCCAACGCGGTCATGTTCGTCACCGTCATCGGCATCCTCATCACGCTGCCCGCACTGAAGAGCATCGGCGGCATCCCCGTCGCGTTCCTCGCGATCGTCTCGGTCGCGGTGATCGGCCTCTACCTGGCCTTCCTGATCCCGATCTTCCTGCGGTGGCGGATGGGCGACGCGTTCGAGCCCGGCTCGTGGACCCTCGGGTCGAAGTACAAGTGGATGAACCTCGTCGCGGTCGCCGAGATCGCGGTCATCTCGGTCTACTTCGTCCTCCCCTTCACCCCCGCGGGCGTGCCGGGCAACAAGGACTTCAGCTGGGCGAGCTTCAACTACGCCCCGCTGCTCACCTTCGGGGTGCTGATCGTGCTCGCGATCTGGTGGAACGTCTCGGCCAAGAAGTGGTTCACCGGACCGAAGCACACGATCGACACCGCGGTCGTCGACGCCTTCGAGGACTAGAGCCACCACGGCTCGTAGACGCGCTGGCGCAAGCGCTCCCCGCCCGGCGCGGGGGGCGCCGTGGGCCGGTTGCGCCAGTCCGTCTACGAACCTCAGGCCGGGGAGGCGGCCGCCGTCGGGCGCTCGGCCCGCCACTTCTCCAGGGCGTCGAGCCCACGGGGGTCCAGGGCGCCGACCTCGGCGAAGAGCTCCTCCTGCAGCTTCTCGACCCGCTTGTCCACGAGCGAGCTCAGGGCGTAGGCGATCGTGCCGGCGGTGCGCACCGTGACCTCGTCGAGGCGGGGCTGGGCCGCCGAGGTGATCGCGATGCCGGCGGCCGCACCGGCGTCGTCGCGGGCCACGCTCACCGAGAACGCCTCCCGCGGGTTGGTCGAGACGCTCGCGTAGTGCCGGCGCAGCCGCATGAGGGCGCGGTGCCAGTCGCGCACGGCCTCGTTGTCGGGCAGCGCGGTCACGACGTCCGCCTCGGTCAGGCACTCGCCCGGCGCGTCCTGGGAGAAGCACCGGGCGTACGACGTCAGCGCGACGGTCCACAGCGACTCGACGAGCAGGTCGGCGTCGGCCGACCCGGCCTCGGCGCGCCCGAGCTCGGGCAGGACCCGCTCGCAGCAGCGCAGGACCGTCTGCAGGTCGTCGAACCGCGCCGCCTCCGCGGCCAGCGTCGCGGCGGCCGGGGACTGCAGCATCCACAGGTCGACGTACTCGGGGTCGGTCATGACACCAGCACCTTCCAGATCAGGTAGACGTTCAGGGCGCTGATCGCCGCGGCGACCACGAACATCGTGACGCTGGTCAGGCGCCGGTTGACCAGGGCGCCCATCACGTCGCGGCGGCTCGTGACCAGCGCCAGCGGCACCAGCGCGAAGGGGATGCCGAAGGAGAGCACGACCTGGGACACCACCAGGCTCGAGGTCACCGGCAGGCCGAGCCCGAGGATCGCCAGGGCCGGCAGCATGGTCAGGCCGCGCCGGAGGAAGAGCGGGATCCGGCGGCGGACGAAGCCCGCCATGACGACCTGCCCGGCGTAGGTGCCGACGCTGGATGACGACAGCCCGGAGGCGAGCAGGGCGACTGCGAACGCGAGGGCGGCGGACCCGCCGACGAGCCGGCCGAGCTCGTGGTGCGCGCCGACGATCCCGTCGACGTCGGTCAGGCCGCTGCCCGCGAAGACGGAGGCGGCGACGAAGACCATGGTGAGGTTGACCAGCCCGGCGACGCTGAGAGCCACCACGACGTCGATGCGGTGGTAGCGCATCAGGCTGCGGCGCTCGGCGTCGGTGCTGGTGGGGGTGCGCGACTTGGTCAGCGCCGAGTGCAGGTAGATCACGTGCGGCATCACGGTCGCGCCGACGATGCCGGCGGCGAGCACGACCGCCTCGGAGCCGCCGAACGACGGCACCAGCCCGCCGGCGATCCCCTGCGGGTCGGCGCCGACCGCGAGCAGGTCGTAGAGGAGCCCGAGCAGCACGATCGCGAGCATCCCGGCGATGGCGAGCTCGAAGGGGCGGTGCCCCCGCTGCGAGAGCGCGAGGATCCCGAAGGCGACCACGGCCGTGACCAGCCCGGCGGGGAACAGGGGCATGCCGAAGAGCAGGTTCAGGCCCACGGCGGCGCCGACGAACTCGGCGACGTCGGTGGCCATCGTGACCAGCTCGGCCTGCACCCACAGGCCGCGGGAGACCGGGCGCGGCAGGCGCTCGCGGCAGATCTCGGGCAGGTCGCGCCCCGTGGCGACCCCGAGCTTGGCCGACTCGTACTGCACCAGCATCGCGACCAGGTTGGCGAGCACGACCACCCAGACGAGCGAGTAGCCGAACCGGGCGCCGGCGGAGAAGTTCGTCGCGAAGTTGCCGGGGTCGATGTAGGCGACCGCGGCGACGAAGGCCGGACCCAGCATCAGGACCAGGTGCCGGACCCGGCCACGACGGGGCGCGGTCGGGTCCGGGCGGACCTGGCGGGCCAGCACCACCGGCGGCAGGCCGGCGGCCAGGGCCGGGGGTGCGCCGGCCTTCCTGGCGACCTGGTGCACGACCTAGCCGACCGACGGGCCGAGGCCGAGCGACTGCGGGGTGCTGGAGTCCGGCGAGGGCTGGTAGAGGCCGTCGTCGAGCGAGCCGAACTCGGTCATCAGCGCGCGGCTGCCGCCCCAGGGGGTGGTCTCCTCGGCGATGAGCGTGTTGGTGGTCAGCAGCAGCCCGGCGACCGACGCGCCGTTCTCCAGGGCGGAGCGGCAGACCCGCAGCGGGTCGATGATGCCCATCTCGACCATGTCGCCGAAGCGGCCCTCGAGGGCGTCGAAGCCCTCGTCCTGACTCATGGACCGCACCCGCTCCACGACCTCGGCACCGGCATAGCCGGCGTTGGTGGCGATCAGGTGCAGCGGCTCGCTGAGCGCCCGACGCACGATGTCCACGCCGATCGCGTAGTCGTCGTTGACCTCCAGGTCGTCGAGCACCGGCGCGGCGTGCACCAGGGCCGAGCCGCCGCCGGCGACGATGCCCTCGGCCATCGCCGCGCGGGTCGCCGACAGGGCGTCCTCGACGCGGTGCTGGAGCTCGGCGAGCTCGGCGTTGGTGGGCGCACCGACGCGGATCACCGCGACCTTGCCGGACAGGGACCCGATGCGCTCGGTGAGCACGTCCTCGTCGATCCCGAAGGTCGCCCGGTCGAGCTCGGAGCGCAGCTGGGCGAGCCGGAACTCCACGGCGTCGGCCGAGCCGGCCCCGCCGATGATCGTGGTCCGCTCGGCGGTGACCCGCACCTGGCGGGCGCGGCCGAGCTGGGCCAGCGTCATGTTCTCCAGGCTGAACCCGGAGTGCTTGCTGTGCACCTCGCCGCCGGTGATGGTGGCGATGTCCTCGAGCTTGCGCAGCCGCCGGTCGCCGAAGCCCGGCGCCTTGGTCGCGACGCACTGGAACACGCCGTTGACGTGGTTGTGCACGAGCATGCTCAGCGCCGAGCCGTCGACGGTCTCGGCGATCACGACCAGCGGCTTCGGGTCGCGCATCACCTTGTCCAGGATCGGCATCAGCTCCTGCACCTTGGTGATCTTCTCGCTGCACAGCAGGATGTAGGGGTCGTCCAGGACCGCCTCGAGGCTGGCCGGGTGGGTGACGAGGTACGGCGAGAGGTAGCCGTTGTCGTACTCGAACCCCTCGACGAAGTCGACGCTCATGCCGTTGACCGGCGACTCGGTCACGGTGACGATGCCGCGGTCGCCGACCGTGTGCAGGGCGTGTGCGAGCACCGCGCCGACCGTGTCGTCGTCGTTGGCCGAGATCGCGGCGACGCGCATGTAGTCCTGCTCGGTGACGACGGGGTGGGCGACCTTGGCGAGCTGGTCGACGAGCCGGGACACCGCGAGGTCGACGCCGCGCTTGACCAGCACGGGGTTGCCGCCGTGCGCGATCGCGCTGGTGCCCTCGCGGATGATCGCGTGCGCGATGACGGTCGCGGTCGTGGTGCCGTCGCCGACGATGTCGTTGGTCTTGATCGCCGCCTCCTTCACGAGCTGGGCGCCCATGTTCTCGAAGGGGTCGCGCAGGTGGACCTCGCGCGCGATCGTCACGCCGTCGTTGGTGACCACCGGCGAGCCGGTGATCCGCTCGAGCACGACGTTGCGTCCCTTGGGCCCGAGCGTCGACTTGACCGCCTCGGCCAGCTGGTCGACGCCCGAGAGCAGCGACGCTCTCGCGTCCTCACCGAATCGAAGGTCCTTGGCCATGTCTTCCTCCTGCGAGTGGATGTGCGGATGGGCGGTGGGCGTCAGGGGACGAGGATCGCCCGCCCCCGGACCAGGCCGGCGTCGAGGTCGCGCAGCGCGGCCTGGGCGTCGGCGAGCGGGTAGGTGCGCGTGTGCAGCGTGACCTTGCCGGTCTGGGCGAGCACCATCAGCTCGGCGAGCTCGTTGTAGGTGCCGACGATGTTGCCGACGATGTTGCGCTCGGTGGAGATCACGTCCAGCGTCGGGATGCTCAGCGTGCCGCCGTACCCGATCACGAAGTACGACCCGCCCGCGCGGGTCATCGCGAAGCCGGCCTGCTCGGCGCCCTGCTCGGCAACGAAGTCGAGGACCACGTCGGCGCCCTCCCCGCCGGTCAGGTCCTGCACCGCTGGTACGGCGGAGTCGCCGGCGAGCACGGTCTCGTGGGCGCCGAGCTGCTCGGCCAGCGCGAGGGCGTCGGGGTTGGCGTCGACCACCACGACCCGGGTCGCGGTGAGCGCGAGCAGGCACTGGATGCCGATGTGCCCGAGCCCGCCGGCGCCGATGAGCACGCACGTGGTCCCGGGGTAGAGCAGCGGCACCGCCTTGCGGACCGCGTGGTAGGCGGTGATGCCGGCGTCGGCGAGGGCGGCGACGTCCTGCGGCCGGGTCGTGGGGTCGAGCCGGACGCAGGCCCGCGCCGACGTGAGCAGGTAGTCGGCCATCCCGCCGTCGCTGTCGAGCCCGGGGAACGAGCTGTTGCTGCAGTGCATGTCCTGGCCGGCGCGGCAGGCCCGGCACAGGCCGCAGGTCGGCGTCGGGTGCAGGATCACGGTGTCGCCGACCTCGACGTTGGTGACCGCCGAGCCGACCTCCTCGACCCAGCCCGCGTTCTCGTGGCCGATCGTGTAGGGCAGGCCGGGGTCCATGGCGGCGTCCCACTGGCCCTCCATGATGTGCAGGTCGGTGCGGCACACGCCCGCCCCGCCGATCCGGACCACGACGTCGAGGGGCCCCTTCACGACGGGGTCCGGGACCTCCTCGACGACGGGGAGCTCGTGGTAGGCGTGCAGTCGGACGGCTCTCATCGTTCCTCCTCGGCGCCGCCACCGACGCTCGCGAGACGTGGTCCGGCGCCGTACCGCTCGTGCAGCAGGCCCCGGCAGATGCTGGTGTTGGCACCGACGCCGACGCCCGTCACGCGGGCCTTGCGCAGGTGCAGGGGCAGCGCCTCGACCTCGACCGCCTCGCCGGTGACCGGGTCGACGAGCAGGGCCGAGGTGTCGTCGCAGGGCAGGCCGAGGTCGCGCCGGCGCGAGCGCAGCCGCTCGACCTCGCGGGAGGGCTCGACGTCGCCCAGGCGCATCCGGGCGAGCTCGCGGGGGGTGCGCCCGGCCGCGACCAGCGGCCGGCAGACCAGGTCGGTGCCGGCGAGCACCGCCTTGCGCAGGAAGTCGCGCCGCAGGCCCTCGAGCTCCTCGACCGCCTCCCCCGTGAACGAGCCCACGAAGCCGGCCCGGGCGGCGACGCCGGCGTTGATCGCGTCGGAGGCGAAGTGGTCCTCCAGCACGATCGTGGCCAGCCGCACGCCGTCGAGGCGGCTCACCGCGTCGAACGCGTCGGCGACCATCAGGTAGGCGAAGTTCGGGGCGCAGAAGTACGTCGGGAGCCGCAGCCGCACGTCGACGTCGACGAACCCGTCGAGCGTGCCGGGACCGGGGTCCGTGACGGTGCAGGAGGACACGAACCCCAGCACCGTCACGGCCTCGTCGAGCTCCGGGTCCCGGACGGTCCCCAGGGCCTCGAGCACCTGCGCCCGGTCGGTCACGCCGGCGCACCGACCTCGGAGACCCCGACCGCCGCGTCCTGCGCCGCCGGGGTGCCCTCGCCCGCGTCGAGACGCAGCTCGGCGGGCACCTCGATGTCGTAGAGCTTGGCGGCGTTGAGGCCGAGGATCTTCTTCTTGGTGGCCGTGGTGACGCGGGGGTAGTCGGAGTACTCGTCGGTGGGGTAGTCCCAGTCGACGAAGCCCTCGACCTGCCACTTCGGCTCCCAGATGCCGTAGTCGCTGCCGAACGTCATCTTGTCCTCGCCGACCCAGAACAACAGCTCGCCCATGACCTTGGCGAAGAAGCGCGGCCGGGCGTGCATGAGGCCGCCGATGACGACCGAGAGACCGGCATACACGTTGGGCTCCTGGGTCGCCATGAAGCAGAAGTCCTCGATGCGCGGCAGGCCGACGTGCTCGACGATGAAGTTGAGCTCCGGGAAGTCCGTCGCGGCGTGGTCGACGTCGGAGACGTCGAAGGCGTCCTTGTCGAGCGGCCAGATGGTCGGGCCCTTGTGGACGTGGACGTTCTTGATCCCGAGCTCCTGCGCCTTGGCCAGGTAGGTGTACGCCTCGGGGTCGCTCAGCTTGTAGCCACGGGAGTCACCCCGCCACTCGGCGGTGTAGAGCTTGACGCCCTTGAGGCCCCACTGCTCGACGTCCGCCTCGAGCTGCTCGAGCCCGGCCTCCCCCTCGCGGGGGTCGAAGCGGCCGTTGACGACGAACCTCCCGGGGTGCCGGTCGCGCAGGGACCCGTTGCGCTCGGTGGTGTTGAAGCCCTCGGTGTACCACTCCTTGAGGTACGTCGGCTGGAAGACCGCCACGTCGACGTGGCCGTCCTCGAAGACGTCCTTCATCAGGTCGTCCTCGGAGTACTTCTGGAAGTGCTCGATCGACCAGTGCGTCTCGGCGGGACCGAGTCCCTGGTAGGCGTGGAAGCACTCGATCCAGCCCTTGGCGTAGTTCTCGTGGCCGGCGACCCAGTTCTCCGGGCTCGCGTCCCAGTAGTGCATGTGGCTGTCGACGATGAAGTACTTCTCGCCGTTCTTCTGGTACATGGATGCTCCTGGTGGACGGACGGCTGACGGGCTCAGTTGGCGGTGAGGTCGAAGCCGATGTACTCCGCGGCGTCCTCCGGGTTGGCGAACATGATCGTGCGGTCGTCGAGGTGGATCATCCGGCCGTAGTGGGTGGACATGTTCTCCTCGAAGGCGGCCGCGTCGAAGAAGCCCTCCTCCTCGCCGAGCGCCTCGGACAGCTCGTCGAACACGAAGTCCATCCGGTTCTTGGCGTCGACCCGGATCATCGACGGCAACGGGGTCACCGTGACGTTCTCCTTGGTGGCCATCACCTCGGCGACCACGGCGCCGACCTGGTTGTTCATCAAGGTGACGCCGCACATGTTGGACGCCGTGTTGTCGGACTTGAACGGGCTCTCGGCCGTCTTGAACGTGCTCACTGGGTCAGCTCCTGGGGGTCACGGAGGTTGAGGTCGCGGAGGATCCCGCTGAACCGGCTCTTGGCGTGGTCGAGGGCGTCCTCGAAGCGCGGGGGCCTGGCGTCGGGCAGCGACCAGATCGGCTGCAGCTCGCGCGCCGCGGTCAGGCAGCGCTCGGTCCAGGTGGACAGCCAGCCGTCCATCAGCGCGGTGTTGTGCTCGGCGAACTCCTTGTCGGTGACGAGGGGCTCGAACATCGCGACGGTGTAGCGCAGGTCCCGCTCGGCGTAGTCGTGCTCGCCGGCGCCCACGACGGTCGGCGTCACGAAGTCGCCGTTGCGCGGGCTCGCCTGCTGCACCAGCCCGCTGCGGAACAGCTCGCCGACGAGCGGCTCGAAGACCACGTTGGCGGCGAAGATCGCCTCGGCCCAGTCGTCGATGCTGGTGAGCTGCTCGGCCACCCGTCGTACGCCCTGCCAGGCGGGGTCGTTGTTCCACGCGTCGAGGTGCGCCTTGCCGTCGAAGCCCTCGATGACCTCGGAGAGGGTCAGGTTGTAGAGCGCCAGGTCCTGGGCGAAGCGGATCCGGTGCATGCTGTTCACCGCGATCGCGTTGTTGTGCATGTTGGTCGGGCCGCGCCGGTTGGCGTTGGCGAACAGGTAGAGGCCGAGTCCCTGCTCGACGTGCATCCAGGCGCCGACGTGGCGCTCGACGAACTGCACCCAGTTGGGGTTCCACTGGTCGAAGGCCTTGCTCTCGCGGGCCGTGTCGATGTTCTGGTTCACCTGGCGCACGACGTTGGAGTTGTAGCGGTAGAACGTCAGCTCCCACTCCTCGTTCGGGTCGCGGAACTCGTGCCAGCCGTGGGCGGGCCACGCGTAGCCGGCGCCGCCGGACCCGGGGAAGCGCTCGGGCACCGGACGGTCCGAGCCCCACGCCTTGAGCGCGGTCCAGGTCAGCGGGTAGCCGCCCTGGCCGTCGGCGAACCCGTAGAGCCAGCCCTGGGCGAGGTAGTGCCGCGGGTCGGGCTGCACCTCGACGGTGACGTCCTCGTAGTGGGACTGCTTGCGCTTCTTCGGGGTGAAGTAGCTGTAGTTGCGCGCGGTCGAGTCGGGGAACACCTTGGCGCCGGCCTCGGCGTCGGTGAACACGGGCTTCGGCAGGTCGCGCTCCGCGGTGGTGGTCATGTCTGTCCGCCTCGCTCTCGCTGGTGTGTCTGTGAAAGGGGTGTGTCGGGTGGGTCGAGCTGCTCTCAGGAGCCTTCGGTGGTGGTGAACTTGTCGTAGTAGATGCGCTTGGTCGGGGCGCCGAGCCCCTCGAGGACCTGCATCGCCGCCTCGACCATCGGGGGCGGTCCGCAGACGTAGGAGTCGGCCTCCGCCAGGTCGCTCTCGTGGCTCTTCAGCACGTCGGTGACCATGCCGACCTCGCCGTCCCAGGGGGCGTCGTCGGGCTCGGACAGGGCCGGCACGTAGCGGAAGTCGGCCAGGTCCTGCTCCAGGGCGAGCAGCTCCTTCTCGAAGCACAGGTCCTGGCGCCGGCGCGCGCCGTAGTAGAAGCGGATCCGCCGGGTGCTGCCCTTCTCGGCCAGTGCCCGCAGCACCGAGAGGATCGGGGCCATCCCGGCGCCGCCGCCGACGAAGACCAGGTCGCTCTCGCGCCCGTCGCGCAGGGTGAAGGTGCCGAACGGCCCGGTCAGGTCGAGGCGGTCCCCCACCGACAGCTCGGTGTCGAGGTGCCCCGAGAACAGCCCGCCGGGGTAGATCCGGATCACGAACTCCAGGTCGCCGGCCCCGGCGCCGGCCCCGGTGGGCGTGTTCGCCATCGAGAACGACCGCGTCTCCTCGGTGCCGGGGACCACCAGGTCGACGTACTGCCCGGGGAAGAAGGACAGCGGCGCCTCGCCGAGGGTCCGGAGCACGAGGTGCCGCATGTCGCCGGTGACCGGCTCGATGGAGACCACCTCGGCCTGGAGGTCCTGGATCGGGAATCCCGACCGGATCATGTCCTCGTCGTAGTTGAGCAGCTCGATGGTGACGTCCTCGTAGACGTGCGCCCGGCACAGCAGGGTGTAGCCCTCCTCCTTCTCGAAGTCGGGCAGGGCGAACGTGGAGTACTTGTCGAGCTCGATGTCCTCGCCGTCGAGCACGAAGGACTTGCAGGCCGAGCACTGGCCCTCCTTGCAGCCGTGCATGAGCATCAGTCCCTGCTCGGCGGCGGCCCGCAGCACGGTCTGCTCCTCGTCGACCTCGATCTCGATGCCGACCGGCTCGAAGCGGACGACGTGCTGGGCGCTCATCGGCGCTCCTCTCCGGTGATGACGGGTGGGGTGGGCAGGGCCGAGTGGCGGCCCGGTGGCTGCTCGCAGGGGCGGCCACCGGGCCACCGGCCCGGGGACCTCAGACGGTCGCGGGTGCCGGACGTCCTGCGGGCCCGCCCTTGATGTAGTTGGCGTGGAAGGCCTTCTGCTCGTCCGGCGTCATCTCGTTGAGCAGGACGTTCGGGCTCTGCAGGGGGCCCATGCGCCGCAGGTGGTCCAGGGTCCACATCTTCTTGGGGTCCAGGTCCAGGTGCGGCTGCGCGACGAGCGTCTTGCCGTCGTCACGCACGTAGCCCATGTCGGAGACCACGTCGGCCCAGTTCCAGCCGTGGTAGAGCGTCTCCCACTCGCGCTTGCCGATCAGCCGGCCCATGTTGGGCGTCTCGCGACCGTCGTACGTCGGACGGAAGGCGACCGTGTCGGTCCAGCGGCACGCCTCGTGGCAGTAGGTGCGCATCTGGCCGTCGACCTCGGCCATGACCATGTCCTCGCGGACCAGGCAGGGCACCATGCACGTCCAGCAGCGGTGCGGGTACTGGTAGTCCACGTCCTCGGCGACGATCGGGTGGTGCCCGTTCGGCATCGAGAGGCGGTTGTAGTTCTCCCACCAGGCGCCGTACTTGTCGTACCAGCCGGGGTACTTGTACTCGAACCACTCGAAGTCCTTGTCGGTCATCGGGTCCATCCGCCAGTAGTTGGCGACCCACCCGGTGCAGAAGAACTGCGCGACCTCGTGGACGTAGCCCTTGTTCCAGATCTGGTTCCAGGACTCCTCGATGAGGTCGTGCGGGATGACCAGGCCGTACTTCTCCAGCGGCACGAGGTAGCTGCGGTAGTAGTCGTCGTAGATCCAGCGCCGCCACATCTCGGCGTAGCTCTCCCGGTCCTTGCGACGGTCCTTGGTGCCGTACTCGATGAACGTGCCGATCGCGGCGTCGACGACGCGGTGGTTGTTCCACCAGGCGTAGCGCAGGTCGCGCTCGAGCAGGGCGTGGTTCCCCTCGTCGGCGAGCGCCATCAGCAGCGTGGCGTAGCCGTTGCTGATGTGGCGCGACTCGTCGGACTGCACCGAGTGGAAGACCGTCGGCAGCAGGTAGTCGCCGTTGGCGGCGGCCTCGGCCGGCATCGCGACGAAGAGGGTGTTGGTGAACGCCGTCTCGGCGACGATCGTGAGGTAGATGCTTGCGGCGGTGATCGCGTCGCCGGTGATGAAGCCCTCCGCGAACTGGCGGCCGATGGTGCCGCAGTAGTCGTTCTGGAAGTTGCGCAGGCTGCTGTTGAAGCCGGCCGGGTCGATGTAGTTGTTCATGTAGAGGCGCTTGAGGTTCTGCTGGATCGTCGAGTGCCGGACCTCGTCGATCATCTGGATCGCCTGGCCGTTGTGCAGCTCGGGGTTGGGGACCGTGCGGAACAGCAGCGGCATCGCGCGGGCCGCCGAGATCTCCGGCAGCGGGATGATGCTCAGGAACAGCTTCTGCCACTCCAGCCACCGGGGCTGCACCTGGCGGAACATGTTGCCGCGGATGGCACCGTCAGCGGCGCCGTAGACGCGGTGGTCCTTCTCCTCCTGCATCGGGAAGTAGGACCGAAGGACCTGCTTGAGCGGGTCCTTCTTCTGCGCCTTGGTGAACGTGTAGTCGGTGCCGTACTGCGAGACCGGGTCGTGGTACAGCGGCTCCCACGCCAGCTCCTGGATCTTCTCGTGCGCTTTCGCGACGCTCTGACGGCTCATGGGCCTCTCCTTGTGCTGGGCTGCTCGTCGGGAGAATCAGACTCCCGGCGCGAGGGACCGGCCGTATCACCCTGAGACGGGCCTGGCATCCGTCTCGACGTGGGTCTCCGGGTCGTCGAGCATCACCCGGCGGATCTCGGCGAGGTGGGCGCGCACCGAGCGCATCACCTCGCGGTTGCCCTCGGCGGCCGGCTCGATCGACAGCGCGCGGAGCAGGCCGGCGGCGTGCTCCGCGGGGTCGCCGCCGTCCCCGAGGGTCGGGTGCAGGCCGTGCTCGCTGAGGTGCTCGAACACGAGGTGCACGATGCTCCAGGGGTTGAAGGTCTCGGGCTCCTGCTCGTCCATGGCTCACCCTCCGACGGCTCGCCGCGGTCGTGGCCCGGACGGGCTCCGGCGGCTGCCCACCGGTCTATGCCTCCTCCCGCCCTCGGGGTCGTCTCAATGTGAGACAGCTGCCGTGTGACGTACGCCGCTTATGGTGAGGGCTGGTGACGACCGCACCAGAGCCGGTCGGGGTGGCAACTGCGCGAGAGGAGCGGCCCGTGGTGCGACCGGACCTGACCTCGGCGGACTCCGAGTGGGAGTCGGTCGACCAGCGGAGGCTGGCGCGCACGCGCCTGCAGTTCCTCACCTCGGCCCCCGTGGACTCCGGCTCGGTGCGGATGCCGATCCTGGCATCCTGGCGACGCTCCCGCGACATGCGGGTCGCCGCGCACAACGTCAACCCGGTGCTCTCGGTCAACCCGGAGCTCGACACCGAGCTCAGCCGCGCCGCGGCCCCGGTGCTGAACAGCCTGTTCTCCATCGTCGGCGGCCAGACGGTCAGCATCGTGCTCACCGACCGGCACGGCCTGGTGCTGACCAGGCTCACCGGCGACACCCACCTCGAGCACCGCCTCGACGACGTCGGGCTCGCCCCGGGCTTCAACTACGCCGAGCACTCGGTCGGCACGAACGGCATCGGTACGGCGCTCGAGGTCGGCGGGCCCACCCACGTGTTCGGGCACGAGCACTACGCGGAGCGGCTCGAGGACCTCGCCTGCGCCGGCGTGCCCGTGCGGCACCCGGTGACCGGCCGCACCGTCGGGCTCGTCGACCTCACCTGCTGGCGTCGTGACGCCGGCTCGCTGCTGATGGCGCTCGCGACCACCACCGCGCGGCAGGTGCAGGAGGCGCTCCTGACCCGCACCGGGCTGCAGGAGCGGCTGCTGCTCGACGAGTACCTCCGCACCTGCCGGCGCTCGACCGGCATCGTGCTCGCGGTCAGCGGCACCGTCGGGATGCTCAACGACTACGCCCGGACCGCGCTGACCCCGGGCGAGCAGGCCAGCCTGCTCAGCCACGCCGGCGAGGCGCTGGCCGGCGGCCGCCCCCGCAGCTGCGACGTGGACCTGCCCGGCGGCGGGACCGCGCGCATGCACGCCCACCCGGTCGGCGACCCGCAGCACCCGTCCGGCCTCGTCGTGCGCGTGGTCCGGCACGAGCAGACCCTGCCGCGCCAGCGCAGCGGCAGCACCCGCACGTCGCGACCGCTGCCCGGGATCGTCGGCTCGGTGCCGGTGTGGGCGCAGGCCTGCCGCGAGGTCGAGCAGACCTTCCTGGCCGACGAGTGGCTCGCCGTGGTGGGCCAGCCCGGCGTCGGCAAGTCCGCGCTGCTGCAGGCCGTCCAGTTGCGCCGCCAGCCCGTGC
Organism: uncultured Actinomycetota bacterium; assembly: GCA_963781745.1. GTDB lineage: Bacteria > Actinomycetota > Actinomycetes > Propionibacteriales > Nocardioidaceae > Nocardioides_B. The sequence goes on from CAWAHH010000008.1 coordinate 262,335, forward strand.
CACGGCTCGTCACGTTCGACGCCGCCGACGCGGACCAACCCGAGTGGGTGGGCTCCGTGCGCGACGCCCTCACCCGGGCGGGCGACAGCGTCGTGCTCCAGCACGCCGACCTGCTGCCCCCGGCGCCGCTGCGCTCCGTGGTCGGCGCGCTGCGTGACTGCCGCGACGCCGGCCCCGGCGCCCGCCCGTGGGTGGCACTGACGATGGGCGACGGCGAGCACGCACCCGGTCTGCAGGAGCTCCTGCGGCTGTTCCCCGGCACCGTCTACCTCCCCTCCCTGCGCCTGCACGCGGGCGACATACCCGACCTCGTGGCGCACTTCACCCGGCGCTCGAGCGAGGGCGGCGCGCTGACCTGGTCCCCGGAGGCCCTGCAGGTGCTGAGCCGCTCCGCGTGGCCGGGCAACATCGAGCAGCTGCACCACGTCGTGCGCTGGGTCATCGCCCGCCGCCGCTCCGGCGTCGTCGAGCCGCACCACCTGCCTCCCGAGACCCGCTCGGTCTCGCACCGCTCGCTGAACACGATCGAGTCCCTCGAGCGGGACGCCATCGTCGAGGCCCTCCAGGACGCCGACGGCGACAAGGAGGCCGCGGCCCTCGCGCTCGGCATGTCCCGCGCCACGATCTACCGCCGGATCCGCGCCTACGGCATCGGCGGCGCGTCCTTCTGACGTCCGATCTCACGCTGAGACGCCGGGGACGGGCGGGCGCGCCTAGCGTCGCGGCAGAGGTCGTCGGGACCTCCCCCGGAGGTGAAAGCCATGCTGGAGATGTCCGCAGCCCCGCTCCTCCTGCTGACCAGCAGCGTCCTCGGCGTGATGCTCGGGGCGCACGTGCTCGCTGTGCGGCACCTGCCCGTCGAGGAGGTGCCGGCGTTCCTGCTCGAGCGCGTCGAGCTCTCCGTGCGGCTGCGGCCCTGGGTGGTCGGCTGCGCGGTCCTGCTGGCCCTGACCGGGCTGGCCCTGCTGCTGACGTAGGACCCGGGCGGCTCAGTCCAGGCAGAGGCAGAACGGGTGCCCGGCCGGGTCGAGGAAGACCCGGAACCGCTCGCCCGGCTGGTGGTCGTGCCGGGTCGCGCCGAGGGCGAGCACCTGGGGCTCGGCGGCGTCGAGGTCGTCGACCTGCAGGTCGACGTGCATCTGCTGCGGGACGTCCTGGGCGGGCCAGACCGGCGCGCGGTAGTCCTCGACCTGCTGGAAGCACAGGCACTGCCCGTAGTCGGCGCGCGCCTCCGCCCAGCCGTCGGAGGTCGTCACCTCCCAGTCGAGCAGGGCGCCGTAGAACGTCGCGAGGGCCGAGGCGTCGGGGCAGTCGAGGACGATGCTGGGGTAGCGGGCGATGGCCATGCAGGCACCCTAGAGTGCCTAGAGTTGCAGCCGTGCTCCGTCTCCGACCCCTCGACCTCGACGACGCCGCCGGCGTGTCGGCCGTCCTCGCCCTCAACGAGCGCAACGTGGTCGCGCTCGCCCCGCTCGACGAGGCCCGGCTGCGGGTCGTCCACGCCCTCGCGGACCGCTTCGACGTCCTCGACGTGGACGGCGCGTTCGCGGGCTTCGTGGTCACGATGGGGCCGGGGTCGACGTACGACTCGGAGAACTACCGCTGGTTCGGCGAGCGGCGCGACGACTTCTACTACCTCGACCGGATCGTGCTGCACGAGGACTTCCGGCGGCAGGGCCTCGGCGGTCGGGTGTACGACGAGGTGGAGGCCGTCGCGGCCGCGCACGGGCGGCTCGCACTGGAGGTCAACGTGGTGCCGCGCAACGACGCGTCGCTGGCGTTCCACGCGGGCCGCGGATTCCTCGAGGTGGGCCGGCTCGGCGATCCCGACCACCTCGTCGCACTGATGGAGAAGCCGCTCTGAGGCTCAGCCGGGGAAGCCGGCGTGCACGTGGTCGTGGTGGGTGCGGTCGCTGAACCACTGCGGGGCCGCGCCGAGGAGGACCGGCCCGCCGACGTTGTCCGAGCCCGCCGCGGCGGCTGCGCGCATGTAGCGGGCGACCAGGTCCCGGCTGGTGCGCGGGTCGACCACAGGCTGCCCGTCGATGCGCCAGGTGTCGAACGCGAGGCCCTGGGGGTGGTCGCTGAGCCGCGTCGTCCCGAAGACGTATGTCGGATGGCCGGACCGGAGCACGCTGATGTCGAGCCGGAACCGCTCCGACAGGCGCAGCATGGCCGCCAGCACCACCGGCTCGATGCGGCCCGCCAGCACGTCGGCGCGCGCCGCCGGGGGCAACCCGATCGTCGCGGAGCGCAGCACCCGGCGCTCCTCGTCGGAGGGTCGACGCCGCGCCCGGCCCGGTCGTGAGGGGTGCACGGCCGTGACCACCCACCGGCCACCGCGCTCGGACACCCGCACGTCGTAGGTGCGGCCGGTCGCCTCGACGGCCCCGCCGCGCAGGCGCAGCGTGCGGGTGACCACGAGGACGCTCGCGAGCGGCTCCAGCAGGCCGCCGTACTGCGCGTCGAGGACCTGCAGCACCGCCCGCGGCGCGGTCGCCCGGCGCTCGACCTCGCGGACCGCCGCCCGCTTGGCGGCCGGCACGAGCTCGCCGCGACCCGGCTGCCAGACCACCTGCTCGGGCAGGGTGGGCCCCGTGGACGCCGTCGCCGAGGGGGACGGGGGCGCCGAGGCCGAGGCGGAGGGCGCGGCGGACGGCGACGAGGACGCCGTCCCCGACGGCGTGCCCGACGTCGACCGCTCCGAGGTGCAGCCCGCGAGCAGCGCCCCGCCGCCGAGGAGCAGCAGGGACCGCCGGTCCAGGTCCCAGGTCACGGCTCCAGTCTGGCCTGGCCGGGCAAGCCGCGGTCCGGCGTCTAGGGTGGCCGCGTGGTGAGCGACGACGACCCGGCCCTGCTGACCGCGGAGCGTGCCGCGGCCGCGATGTGGGCCGGCGACGCCGCCAGCCGCGGCCTCGGCATGGAGGTGCGTGAGGTCGGCCCGGGCCGCGCGATGCTGGCGATGACCGTGCGGGCCGACATGGTCAACGGGCACGCCATCGGGCACGGCGGGCTGACGTTCACGCTGGCCGACTCGGCGTTCGCGTTCGCGTGCAACTCCTACAACCGGAGCACGGTCGCGGCGGCGTGCGAGATCAGGTTCCTGGCCCCGACCCGGCTGGGGGACGTGCTCGTCGCCGAGGCCGTCGAGCGCAGCCGCGAGGGCCGCGACGGCGTCTACGACGTCGTCGTGCGCTCCGGCGACACCGTGGTGGCCGAGTTCGTCGGGCGCAGCAAGGAGATCCGCGGCACGCTGTTCGAGCCGGACGCGACGCCCGACGACGCCCAGGGAGAGCCATGACCGACCGCCGCGCGCTCCGGATGCCCGACCTCGACCGGGAGGAGCTGCGCGAGCTGCAGCTCGTCCGGCTGCGCGAGACCCTCGAGCGCGTGCACGCGCACGTGCCGCACTACCGCCGCGCCTTCGACGACGCCGGCGTCGCACCCGGCGACCTCACCACGCTGGCGGACCTCGCGCGCTTCCCGTTCACGGCCAAGGAGGACCTCCGGCAGAACTACCCGTTCGGGATGTTCGCGGTGCCGCGCGAGCGAGGTGAGCCGCGTGCACGCCTCGTCGGGGACGACCGGCAAGCCGACGGTCGTCGGCTACACCCGCGACGACCTCGACGTCTGGGCCGAGGTGATGGCGCGGTCGATCCACGCCGCGGGCGGGCGTCCGGGCGACCTCGTGCACGTCGCCTACGGCTACGGGCTGTTCACCGGCGGGCTCGGCGCGCACTACGGCGCCGAGCGGCTCGGCTGCACGGTGGTGCCGGTGTCGGGCGGTATGACGCCCCGGCAGGTGCAGCTCATCGTCGACTTCCGGCCGCGCGTGATCATGGTGACGCCGTCGTACTTCCTGGCGATCCTGGACGAGATGGAGGCGCAGGGCGTGGACCCGCGCTCGACGTCGCTGGAGGTCGGGATCTTCGGCGCGGAGCCGTGGACCGACGAGATGCGGCGCGACGTCGAGCGGCGCAGCGGGATCCGCGCGGTCGACATCTACGGCCTCTCCGAGGTGATGGGGCCGGGCGTGTCCCAGGAGGCCGGCGAGACCCAGGACGGCCTGCACGTGTGGGAGGACCACTTCTACCCCGAGGTCGTCGACCCGGTGACGCGCGAGGTGCTGCCCGACGGCGAGGAGGGCGAGCTGGTCTTCACCAGCCTCACCAAGCAGGCGATGCCGGTGGTCCGCTACCGCACCCGCGACCTGACCCGGCTGCTGCCCGGGACGGCGTACCCCGCCTTCCGGCGCATGCAGAAGGTCACCGGCCGCACCGACGACATGATGATCGTGCGCGGGGTGAACGTCTTCCCGACCCAGCTCGAGGAGCAGATCCTCGGGCGTCGAGGGCCTGACGCCGCACTACCTGTGCGTGCTGACCCGGCCGGGCAACCTCGACGAGCTGACCGTGCAGGTCGAGGCGCACGAGGCCGTCCCGGTCGCCGACCGGCCGGCTCTCGGCCGCGCGCTGCAGCACCGCGTGAAGTCCCGGGTCGGGGTGACCGTGGCCGTCGAGGTCGTGGACCCGCACGCCCTCGAGCGATCGCTGGGCAAGGCCAAGCGGATCGACGACCGCCGCCGTCCGGCCGGCTGAGGGCGGGCGTCGACCAGCGGCGGGAAGGCGCTCAGAGCCAGCCGTTGTCGCGGGCGACCCGGGCGGCCTCGGCGTGGTTGCGGGTCCGGGTCTTGCCGATCGCGTCGGAGAGGTAGTTGCGCACGGTGCTCGTCGAGAGGTGCAGGCGGCGGCCGATCTCGGCGACGCTGGAGCCGTCGGTGGCGGCCTCGAGGACGTCGCGCTCGCGGCGGGTGAGCGGGTTCGGACCGGCGACGACGGCGGCGGTGGCCAGGGCCGGGTCGACCACGACCTCGCCGGCCCGGATCGCCCGGATGCTGTCGGCCAGCGACTCGACCGGGCCGTCCTTGACGATGAAGCCGCGGGCACCGGCAGCCAGCGCCCGCTGCAGGTAGCCCGGCCGGCCGAACGTCGTCAGCATCACCACCTGGCACGCCGGGCAGGGCGTCGCGCAGCAGCTCGGCGGCGTCGAGACCGCTCATGCCGGGCAGCTCGATGTCGAGGAGGGCCACGTCGGCACGCGCGTCGACGGCGGCTGCGACGACCAGGTCGCCCGCGCCCACCTGGGCGACGACCTCGATGTCGTCCTCGAGGCCGAGCAGCACGGCGAGCGCGCCGCGCATCATCCCCTGGTCCTCGGCGAGCAGCACCCGGATCGCGCCGGTCACGTCGGCCCGCCGTCGTACGCCGGACTCACCCGGCCGAGCCGAGGGAGGAGACGCCGCCCGACCGGGCCGGGGCCGTCGCGTCGTCCGGCATCTGGGGCGGGGGTACGGCGGCGGGCACCGTGGCGACCAGCCGGAAGCCGGAGGCGCCCGCCACGGCCTCGAGCTCGCCGTGCACCGGGGCCAGCCTCGCGCGCAGCCCGTCGAGCCCGGCGCCGTGACGTGCCCCCGGCGAGGCCCCGGGCCGGCCTCCGGCGGCGCGACCGTCGTCGGTGAGCACCAGCCGGACCGCGTCGTCGCGCATCTCGACCTCGAGCCGGCAGCGCCGGGCGCGGGAGTGCCGCAGCACGTTCGTGACGCCCTCGCGCACCACCCAGGCCAGCGCCTCGTCAACCGCTGCGGGGAGCGGCTCCGGGGGGCCGGCCAGGTCGGCCTCGATGCCGGCGGCGTCCAGGGCGACCCGGCAGCGCGCCGTCTCGGCGGCGAGCGAGGGCCGCCGGTAGCCGTCCACCGCCTCGCGCACCTCCACCAGCGCCTCGCGGCCGATGGCCTCGATGTCACGGGTGTGCGCGAGCGCGGCGTCGAGGTCGCGCGGGGCGAGCCGGCGCACGGCCTCGGCCTTGACCACGACCAGGGACAGCGTGTGCCCGAGCAGGTCGTGCAGGTCGCGGGAGAACCGCTCGCGCTCCTCGACGACCGCGCGCTCGGCGAGCTCGGCCTGCGCCTCGCGCAGGTCCGAGATGGCGAGCAGCAGCCGGACGAGGAGCTGGTTGGCGCCGCCGGCCAGGAAGGTCGTCAGGGCCAGCACCCAGACGTCGTCGCTCGCTGCACCCGTGAGGGCCAGCGTCAGCGCCGCGGCGGCCGGGACCGCCAGCACGACCGGCAGGCCCGCCCGGCCGCGGGCGGCGCCCCCGGCGGCGACGGCCAGCAGCAGCCAGGTGTTCCACCACGGGCTGCCGAAGGCGACAGTCGTGGCCACCGACAGCGCGACGAGCGCGTTGAGCGCCGCGAGCGGCAGCCACGGCCCGAACCTGTCGGGCCAGACCCGCCCGACCACCGCGACGGCGGCGCACCCGGCGACCAGCACCAGGGCGACCAGGCGGGGCAGCACGGCGCCACCGGCGCTCCCGGCACCGGCGGGGTCGGCGACGTCGAGGGCCGGGGGCAGCAGCAGCGCGACCAGCCAGACCAGCGCGCCGAGCAGCCACCAGGTCGGGCGGGCGATCCGGCCGGGACCGCTGCACGGGTCGACGGACATGTCGGACACGCTACGCCCGCCGTCCGGACAGGCCCACGATGACGACCAGGCCGACCACCAGGTGCAGGCAGACCAGCGTGCCCACCGCGGCGGCGCCGACCCCCGAGACGGCGCCGCCGAGGGAGAGCAGGAGGACGGCGCCCGCGAGCACCCTCCAGGCGAGCACCCCGCGCGGCGAGCGGGCGACGAGTCGGTGCGAGGCGGCACCGAGCAGGCCGGCCAGGACGCTGACCACGACCACGCTGGCCAGGGTGACCGGTCGCGTCGCCGTGGCTCCGCTGTGCACGTCGAGGTCGACGCCGGCCAGCGGCACCGCGACGGTCCAGACGGCGACGGCGGCGGCCGCCGCGGCGAGGGTCACCCCGAGGGTGCGCGGCAGCTGTCGGCCGGCCCGGGCGGCGGTGGTGGCGGTGTGTTCCGTCGGCCCGGGCGGCCGCGGGCCTGGTGGACTGTGCGCTCATGGGGATCCCCTCTCGTCGTACGGCCGCTCGTCGACCGTCTGCCTCGACGCTAGGTGCGTGCGGGGTCCGCCCGAGCAGGCCGTTGTGTCGCATCCTCGGTAGGACGGATGTCCTACCCGGGCGCTCCGGCACGACCGGGAGCAGCAGGCGGACGCGGCGGTGCCCGGCGGTCCTGATCGGACCGCCGGGCACCGGTGGGGGGCAGGGACCCCTGGAAGGAGGTCCGTCAGGGCTGTCTCACGAGCCCTGCCTGTGTCCTGCTAGAGCAGGGTGAACGTGCGGTTCAGTGCTTCACCTCCCAGCGCGGAGCGCACCGTGACCGTGCCGGCGGCCGTGGCCCGCAGAGCGGTGGGAGTGTTCTTCAGCCGGAAGTCGTAGGTGCAGACTCCCAGGTCGGCGATCGGCGTCGTGGTGCCGAGCAGGACCGGCGAGGCGCCGGGCTTGTTCCAGTAGACGCTGACCAGGTTGTTCGCCGAGCAGTACTGCGCCGCGCCGCGGACCCGCCACTCGAGGCTGCCGCGCTTGTACTGCGCGCCGTCCACGGTGATGTCGTCCGGGTCCGTGGTGACGGACACGGTGTCGGTGGCGGCGGTGCCGTTCACGTCCTTGATCGTCAGGGTGAAGGAGTACGTCGTCGCGGTGGTCGCCACCGGGACCACGAACGTGGGGTTGGCCGTCGCCGCGTTGAGCAGCGTGACTGCGGGCCCACCGGACTGCACCCAGGCGAAGCTGGAGGCGAACTTCGAGGCGGTGCCGTCCAGGGTGACCGTCGAGGTCGGGATGACGCCGGTCTGGTTCGGCCCGGCCTCGGCGACCGGCGGGGCTGCCGGGTCGGACACGGTGATCGTGAAGCTGTCCGAGTCGGTGTTGCCCGCGCCGCTGCCCGTGACCGTCAGGGAGACGGTGTAGGTGCCGGCGGCGGTCGCCGTGAACGTCCGGCTCGCACCGGTGCCGCTCAGGGTGGCGCTCGCGTCGGGCTGACCGACCAGGCGTAGGAGCTGATGGTGCCCACCGAGGCGAGACCGTCGAGCGTGACCTGCTGACCCGTCTGGACCGCGTTGGTGTCCGCGGCGATGGTCGCGACGACCTGGGCCGACGGGTCCTCGGCGCCGGTGATGACGACGTCCTCGGTCCCGACCCCGCCCTTGCTGGAGGTCACCATCACGTCCGCCGGCGGGACCGGCACGTTCGCGATGGTCCAGGTCTTGACGTTGTTGGCGGCCGTGGTGGGCACGGCGGTCGGGTAGCCGTCGAGCTTGAGGGTGGCGTTCTCGTCACCGGACTGGGCGGTGATGCACAGCGTGCGGTCGTCGTTGTCGTAGACGGCGCTGGTGATGTGCACCTTGTCGCCGAACTGTGCGGCCTCGACGTGGTCGACGCTGAGCGGCGTGTCGGAGCGGTTGGTCACCGCCAGGTCGGACGGCGGCGCCCCGTCGGCGTACACGCGGGCGTAGTAGCGGCCGGCGCTGCCGGAGTCCTCACGCATCTTGGTCTGCGGCACCCCGGTGCCGGAGACGACGAGGTTCTGGCCCGGCTCGGAGAACGCGAACAGGTCCATCATGTGGCCGCTGCCGGAGCCGGCGTAGTAGGCCTTGGTCACCTGGACGCCGGCGCGGGTCGCGATCTTGCCCTGGACGGTGAACAGGTTCGACTGGATGCAGTCGTCGGTGGCGGTCGGCGAGTCCCCCAGGGACGCGTCGGCGCACAGCTGGGTCGACCCGGTGAAGGAGCCGGCCGGGCCCTCGATGCGGAAGAAGTTGGTGTCGTAGGGGCTGCCGGTGACCGCGTGCTCCACGGTCGGGTCGCCGAGGTAGCCCGCCGGCGCGCCGGTCGGCCACTTCAGGAACGGGCCCGGCCGGCTGCCGAGGGTCTGGTCGAAGACGCCGTCGGGGACGAGCGACCCGACGTCCTCGGTGGTGTTGATGCCCTTGACCGCGCCCGCCTCGGCGGTGACGTGGTCGACGCCGTACGGGTGGGTGATGGTGTAGTCGGCGTTGTCGATCAGGCCGGACGCGCGGACCCGGATCCGGCCGAAGCTGATCTGCTGGCCCTTGGCCGGCAGGCCGTCGGCGCTGCCGAACGCGGCCTCGACGGCGGTGACCAGGTTGGCCTTCTCGCCGCCTCCGGCGTCGAGGGCGGAGTCGGCCACCGACCAGAACGCCTCGTCGGGGAAGTTGTCCGGGAAGGACACCGGCTGCCCCGGGTGGGGCAGGTCGCCCATGATGCAGTTGGCGTCGTTGGGGTCCAGGCAGAGCTCGGTGCGGACGTTGTTGGTGTCCTTGTACCAGAGCGGGAAGCCGTTGGACTCGTCGATCGGGCCGACCTGCTTGAGGCCGACGGTGTTGCCCCGGTGTGCCGGCGGCGGTGTGGCCGCGGACGAGATCATGACGCCCGACGCGGCCAGGGCCAGCACGGCCAGGCCGACCGTTGCCGACCTGCGCCGGCGGGGAAGGTGGATGGTGGTTCTCATGGCAGTCTCCTCGCTGCTCCAGTGGTGCAGGCCCCCGATCTGCCCGCTGGCGAGGAACGTATTTTCGGGATCCGACAGGCAGACAGGTGCCCGATGGTCCTAGTACCGGTCCGACCTGTCCGAACGTCCGTTCTGTCCCGTTTTCAAGGTTGGGGAAACCTTGGGAAACGCCCCGGAGGGGCCTCGCCGGCCGGTGAGCGCCGGCCCGGCGGGTCCGGTACCTTGCCCTGACGCGCCGCTGACCGACGACTCACCGGGGTCGGGCGACGGGGCCAGACTCCCGAGGAGGGTGCATGCTGCGGTTGCCCGAGGACTGGGTCTGGGACAGCTGGGTCGCCGACGACGGCGAGCTCTACCACCTGTACTACCTCCAGGCGCCCCGCGCGCTCGAGGACCCGACGCTGCGGCACACCCGCGCCACGATCGGGCACGCCACCTCGCGCGACCTGACCGAGTGGCAGGTGCTCGGCCCGACCCTCGGCCCGTCGCCGGCCGGCGGCTGGGACGACCTGGCGCTGTGGACCGGGTCGACCGTGCGCGGCGACGACGGGACGTGGCGGCTGTTCTACACCGCGCTCAACACCGGCCGCGGTCACGGGCTGCGCGACCAGCGCGTCGGCGTCGCGGTCTCCGAGGACCTGCACCGGTGGAGCCGTGTCGGGGACGCGCCGCTCGTGGTGCCCGACCCGCGGTGGTACCAGACCCTCCCCGAGGACCCCACCGCCAGCGAGACCTGGCGCGACCCGTTCGTGTTCCGCGACCCCGGCGGCGACGGCTGGCACATGCTGGTCACGGCGCGGCTGCGCGGCACCGAGCGGTACGACGACGGGGTGCTCGCCCACGCGCGCAGCAGCGACCTGCCGACGTGGGAGGTGCAGCCGCCCGTCTCCGGGGACCCCGCGGGCTTCGGCCAGGTCGAGGTGCCGCAGGTGCGGGTGGTCGGGGACCGCCCGGTGCTCGTGTTCACCTGCCACCCCGAGGAGCAGAGCGAGGCCCGCAGGGCCGAGCACGGGCACTTCTGCACGTGGTCGGTGGCCGGCGAGCCGGGCGGGTCCCTGCTCGGCCCGTGGGACCTGTCCCGGGCGGTGCCGTTCACCGCGGAGCCGGCGCTGTTCGCCGCCCCGCTCGTGCAGCGCCGCGACGGCTCGTGGGTGCTGGTCGGCTTCCGCAACCAGGAGCCCGAGGGCATCTTCTCCTTCGAGATCATCGACCCGGTGCCGGTGCACGTCGAGGCCGGCGGGCTCGTCGCGGACGGCACCGGGACGGGCACGGAAGCCGACCGGCTGGGACCCGGCTGACAGGATCGACGGATGAGCGAACGCCTCTCCGCGACCGGGCTCATCGACCTGGTCCTCGACGACGGCTCCTTCACCTCCTGGGACACCCCGCCGCAGCGCGGCCCGATCTCCGAGGAGTACGCCGCCGAGCTCCGCGCCGCGCAGCGAGGCGACCGGGCTCGACGAGTCGGTCGTCACCGGCGCCGGGCTGATGCGCGGGCGACGGGTCGCCGTGGTGGCCTGCGAGTTCGGCTTCCTGGCCGGCTCGATCGGGGTCGACTCGGCCGAGCGGCTGGTCCGGGCCATCGAGCGCGCGACGGCCGAGCGGCTGCCGCTGCTCGCCGCGCCCGTCTCCGGCGGCACCCGGATGCAGGAGGGCACCCTCGCCTTCGTGCAGATGGTGAAGATCTCCGCGGCGATCGCGGCGCACAAGAAGGCCGGCCTGCCCTACCTCGTCTACCTGCGCCACCCCACCACCGGCGGCGTGATGGCGTCGTGGGGGTCGCTGGGCCACGTCACGGTCGCCGAGCCGGGCGCGCTGGTCGGCTTCCTCGGTCCGCGGGTCTACGAGGCGCTCTACGGCCGCGACTTCCCGCGCGGGCGTGCAGACCTCGGAGAACCTCTACGCCCACGGGCTCATCGACGGCGTGGTCCCGCACGAGCAGGTCGCGCCGCATCCTCGACCGGGCCCTGAGCGGTGCTCACCGCGCGGCGCGAGGCGCTCGTCGACGTACCGGACCCGGCGGTGGACGAGGTCGACGACGTCGACACCTGGGAGTCCGTCACCCGGTCGCGACGTCCCGAGCGGCCCGGCGTACGACGGCTGCTGAAGCTACGCCGCCACCGACGTGATCCCGCTCAACGGCACCGGCCAGGGCGAGTCGGACCCGGGGCTGCTGATCGCGCTGGCACGCTTCGGCGGCTCGCCCTGCGTCTTCCTCGGCCAGGACCGGCGCGGCCAGACCGAGGCCCACCCGCTCGGTCCGGGCGCGCTGCGCGAGGCCCGCCGCGGGATGCGGCTCGCGGCCGAGCTGCACCTGCCGCTGATGACCGTCATCGACACCCCGGGCGCGGCGCTGTCGGTGGAGGCCGAGGAGGGCGGCCTGGCCGGGGAGATCGCCCGCTGCCTGGCCGACCTGGTCACCCTGGACGCGCCCACGCTGTGCCTGCTGCTCGGCGAGGGCAACGGCGGCGGGGCGCTGGCGCTGCTGCCCGCCGACCGGGTGGTCGCGGCCCAGCACGGCTGGCTCTCGCCGCTGCCGCCCGAGGGCGCCAGCGCGATCGTGCACCGCGACCTCGACCACGCCCCGGACGATGGCCCGCGCCCAGGGCGTCCGCTCGCTCGACCTGCGCGCAGGCCGGCATCGTGGACCGGATCGTCGCCGAGCGCCCGGACGCCGCCGACGAGCCGGAGGAGTTCTGCGCGCGGCTCGTCCGACGTGCTGCGCTTCGAGCTGGCCGCCCTGATGCAGCGCGACTCGGCGACGGTCACCGCCGACCGCGTCGCCCGCTACCGCGCCCTCGGGCGGGTCGGCTGACGGGGTACGTCCTCGAGCCCGCTCATCGTCCGGAACGTCTCCGGCTGGGTGTCGCGCGAGGTGCGCGCGGGCGCGCCAGCGGTAGCGCCACACCTGCACCCCGCCGAGCAGCCAGCCGACGTACTGCACGCACATCGCCCAGCGTGTAGGCGCGCGGCGCTGTAGTCGGTCGACGCGCCCGGCGTGACCGCGTCGAGCACGAGGCCGATGCCGAGCACGACGAGCAGCGAGGCGGCGAAGCCGCCGACGTTGACGATGCCGCTGGCCTGCCCGAGCCGCGAGGCCGGGGCGAAGGTGCGGGCCAGGTCGAAGCCGATCATCGAGCCGGGACCGCCGAGCCCGGTGGTGACGACCAGCAGGCACGAGCAGCCAGAGCGGCGCGTCGCCGGGCCAGCAGCAGCACCACGGTCCAGGTGAGCGCCATCGCGACCGACGATGCCGAGCACGACCGTCGAGCGCTGCCAGGGGTGGCGGGCGATGAAGCCGCCGATCAGCGGGCCGCCCACCATGAAGACCACGACCAGCAGCGAGAGCAGCCCGCCGGCCTCCGCCTCGGTGCGGTGCTCGGCGTGCACGAAGAACGGGAAGCCCCACAGCAGGCCCATCACGTTGGCGGCGAACTGCGCGGTGAAGTGCGACCACAGCCCGAGCCGGGTGCCGGGGTCGCGCCAGGCCAGCCTGCAGGTCGCGCCCGACGGTGCGGACGTCCTTGGCGCGCGGGCCGTCGGCGCCGCCCGGGCGGCACGTCGCGGACGAGCAGGACGTGAGCAGGCCGAGCACGCACGCCGACCGAGGCGCTGGCCAGCGAACGTCGGGGTCCAGCCGTACGACGACAGCGCGCGCGCAGCGGGGTACGGCGGCGACCAGCGCGCCGCACTGGCCGATCATCGCGGTGAACGCGGTGAGCAGCGGGCTGCGCATCGGCGGGAACCACGACGCGATCAGCCGCAGCACGCTGATGAACACCATCGCGTCGCCCATGCCGACGAAGCACCCGGGCCGCCAGCGCGCCGGCGTACGTGCCGGTGAAGGCGAAGCCGAGCTGGGCGCCGGTCATCAGCACGGCGCCGGCGAACAGCAGCCGCTGCGGGCCGAAGCGGTCCAGCAGCACGCCGACCGGGATCTGCATGGCGGCGTAGACCAGCAGCTGCAGGACGGTGAAGGTCGAGAGCTGGGAGGCGGTGATGTCGAAGCGCTCGGCGGCGGCGAGGCCGGCGACGCCGAGCGAGGAGCGGTGGAAGATCGCCAGGAAGTAGACCGCCGACCGCCGGTCGCCACACACGACCGACGGCGCCGGCCGCCGCCGAGGCTCGCGCGACCGGGCCGGCTGGCTCAACGGTGACTCCCGGGCCAGCGCGATCGACCACTGCAGGTGGTCGTTGACGGCCGCGCAGAAGGCCGCCGCGTCGTCGCCGCGCAGGGCCTCGAGGATCCGGTCGTGCTCGTCGATCGCGGCCTGCATCCGGTCGGTGCGGCCGCGCATCATCACCGAGGTGAACAGCGTCTGCCGCTCGCGCAGCATGCGGTAGATCGAGGAGAGCACGGCGTTGTCGGCGGCGTCGACGATCAGCTCGTGGAAGACGCCGGTCGGACGCGGTGAACGCGGCGGTGTCGTGCTCGCGCCGGTTGCGGCGCATCGCCTCGCGTGCGCCGCCTCGAGCCGCGGCAGCAGCGTGGCGCGGTGCGGCGAAGGACGTGGCCGCGGTGTGGTTCTCGACCAGCACCCGGGCCTCGAGGACGTCCTCGACGTCGTGGAGCGAGAAGGTGTTGACCACCGCGCCGCGCCCGGGCTGGAGGGTCGACCAGGCCCTCGACCTCGAGCCGGAGCAGCGCCTCGCGCACCGGGCGTGCGGCTGAGCCCGATCTCGTGGGCCAGCCCGGCCTCGGTGATCACGGTCCCGGCCGGGTAGACCGCGTGAGGATCGCCCACTTGGCGAAGTCGTAGGCGCGCTGCCCGGCGGGGCCGTCGGCCCGACCGCCTGCGGGCCGGCCGGGCGCGGAGGACGGGGTGCTCATCGCCTCCATCGTAGGAGCGGTCGCCTCCCGTCCTGCGCGCCGCCTACAGGAAGCAGCGCGCTGCTGGGGTCCTCGAGCACGGCGGCCACGTCGGCGAGGAAGCGCGAGCCCTTCTCGCCGTCGATGAGGCGGTGGTCGAAGGACAGCGCCAGCGTGGTGATGTCGCGGACCTTGATCCTGGCGCCTGCCTGGTCGTGACCCACGGCTGCTTGCGGACCGCGCCGAAGCACAGGATCGCGGACTCGCCGGGGTTGATGATCGGGGTGCCCGCGTCGACGCCGAAGACGCCGACGTTGGTGATCGTGAAGGTGCCGCCGCTCATCTCGGCCGGCTGGGTCTTGCCGTCGCGGGCGGTGCGGGTCAGCGTCGTTGATGCGCCGCGCCGAGGTCGGCAGCGACAGCGCGTCGGCGCCCTTGACGTTGGGCACCACCAGTCCGCGCGGGGTGGCGGCGGCGATGCCCGAGGTTGACCGCGAGCGCTTGAACACGACCTCCTGGGCGGCCTCGTCCCAGGCCGCGTTGATCTCCGGCGTACGCCGCATGGCCAGGCAGACCGCCTTGGCCACGACGAGCAGCGGGGAGACCTTGACGTCGCGGAAGTCGCGGTGCGCCTTGAGCCGCTCGACCAGCTTCATCGTCCGGGTGACGTCGACGGTGATCCACTCGGTGACGTGCGGGCGCGGTGAACGCGGAGTCGACCATCGCCTGCGCCATCATCTTGCGCACGCCCTTGATCGGCTCGCGGCGCTCGCCCGAGCCGCCTCGCGCGACGGCCGGCGCGGTCGGCCTGCGGCGGGACGGCGGCGCGGCCGACCGCTCGACCGCGGCGCGGCGGGCGGCCGACGCGGACTGCACGTCGTCGCGGGTGACCGTGCCGCCCGGGCCGGTCGGGGTCAGCGTGCGCAGGTCGACGCCGAGGTCCTTGGCCAGCTTGCGGACCGGCGGCTTGGCGAGCACCCGCACGTCGCCGGAGTCGTCGGCGCGGGCGGCCGGGGTCGGCGGGCACCGGCGGCCTCGTCGGCCTCGACGACCTCGGCGGCGCACGGCGCCGCCCTGGCCGAACGCGCCCTGCAGCTGCAGCTGGGCGGCGGCTCCCGCCGTCGGTCGCCGGGCTGCGCACCGCCACGCCGCGCGCGGCGCTGGGCGGCGGCCTCGCGGGGGCCGTAGCCGACGAGCGTCTGGTTCTCCCCGCCACCGGTGGCGGCCGGGTTGGACATGTCGATCTCGACCGGGGCGCTCGCGGCGGCGCCGGCCTTCTCGGCCAGCCCGAGGTAGGGGTCGCTCTCCGTGGACGGCGTGGCGGGGGTCGACGGCGCGGGCGCCGGCGCGGCCCCGTCGCCGATCGGTGATGATCGGCGTGCCGACCGCGACGGTCTCGCCCTCGGGCACCAGCAGCGCCTGCACCGTGCCGGCGTACGGCGACGGCAGCTCGACCAGCGACTTGGCGGTCTCGATCTCGACCACGATGTCGTTGACCTTGATGACGTCGCCGACCTTGCACCTTCCAGGTGACGATCTCGGCCTCGGTGAGGCCCTCGCCGACGTCGGGCAGCTTGTACTCGTTCACGAGGTCTCCTCGGTCAGTAGGCGAGCGAGCGGTCGACGGCGTCGAGCACGCGGTCGAGGTCGGGCAGCCACTGCTCCTCGATGCGGCTCGGCGGGTACGGCGTGTCGAACCCGCCGACCCGCAGCACCGGGGCCTCGAGCGAGTAGAAGCACTGCTCGGTGATCCGGGCCGCGATCTCCGAGCCGAGGCCGAGGTTGACGTGCGCCTCGTGGGCGACGACGGCGCGGCCGGTCTTGCGGACCGACTCGAGGACCGGGCGCCATGTCGAGCGGGGAGAGCGTGCGCAGGTCGATGACCTCGATGCTCTTGCCCTCCCCGGCGGCCGCCTCGGCGCTCGGCCAGGCAGGTCTTCACCATCGGGCCGTAGGCCAGCAGCGTCAGGTCGGTGCCCTCGCGCACCACGCGGGAGGTGAACAGCGGCTGGGGCGGACAGCGACTCGTCGAGCTCGGCCTTGTCGGCGTGGTACTGCCGCTTGGGCTCGAGGAAGATCACCGGGTCGTCGCAGGCGATGGCCTGCTGGATCATCCAGTAGCCGTCGACCGGGTTGGAGCAGGCGACCACCTTGAGGCCGGGCGTGTGCGCGAACTGCGCCTCGGGGCTCTCGCTGTGGTGCTCGACCGCGCCGATGCCGCCGCCGAACGGGATCCGCACCACGATCGGCATCTTGACCTTGCCCTGGCTGCGGAAGTGGATCTTCGCGACCTGGCTGACGATCTGGTCGTAGGCGGGGTAGACGAACCCGTCGAACTGGATCTCGCACACCGGCCGGTAGCCGCGCATCGCCATGCCCGACGGCGGTGCCGAGGATGCCGGACTCGGCGAGCGGGGAGTCGATGACCCGGTCCTCGCCGAAGTCCTTCTGCAGGCCGTCGGTGATCCGGAAGACGCCGCCGAGCTTGCCGACGTCCTCGCCCATGACGAGCACCTTGGGGTCGTCCTCCATCGCCTTGCGCAGGCCGGCGTTGAGGCCCTTGGCCAGGGTGATCTTGCTCATCGGTGTCCTCCCGTGGTCTCGAGGTCGTGGCCGCCGGGCGCCACCTCGAAGCGAGTCGAGGTAGGCCGCGTACTCCGCCTTCTGCGTCGCGAGCTCCGCGGTCTGCTCGGCGTAGACCTGGTCGAAGACGTCGAGCGGCTTGGGCTCGGGCAGCGCCCGGCAGCCCTCGCGCAGGTGCTCGCCGAGGTGCTCGGCCTCGACCTCGATCTCCTCGAAGAAGTCCTGGTCGACCAGGCCGTTGCGGGTGAGGTAGGCCTTCACGCGCTGGATCGGGTCCTTGAGCTTCCAGGTCTCGAGGTCCTCCGAGAGCCGGTAGCGGGTCGGGTCGTCGGTCGTGGTGTGCGCGCCCATCCGGTAGGTGTACGCCTCGACGAGCGTGGGGCCCTGGCCGTCGCGGGCCCGCTGCAGGGCGGCCTGGGTGACGGCGTACGTCGCGAGCACGTCGTTGCCGTCGACCCGCACGCCGGGGAAGCCGAAGCCGAGCGCGCGCTGGTAGAGCGGGATCCGGGTCTGCCGCTCGATCGGCTCGGAGATCGCCCACTGGTTGTTCTGGCAGAAGAACACGACGGGGGCGTTGTAGGAGGCGGCGAAGATGAACGCCTCGTTGACGTCGCCCTGGCTGCTGGCGCCGTCGCCGAAGTAGGCGACGACCGCGGCGTCGCGGTCGGGGTCGCCGGTGCCGACCACGCCGTCGCGCTGCATGCCCATCGCGTAGCCGGTGGCGTGCAGGGTCTGGGCGCCGATGACGATCGTGTAGAGCCCGAAGTTGCCGTCGTTGCGGGTCCCAGCCGCCCTGGTCGACGCCGCGGAACAGGCCGAGCAGCCGCAGCGGGTCGATGTCGCGGCACCAGGCGACGCCGTGCTCGCGGTAGGTCGGGAAGACGAAGTCCTGGGTGCGCAGCGCGCGGCCGGAGCCGATCTGGGCGGCCTCCTGGCCGAGCAGCTGGGCCCAGATGCCGAGCTCGCCGTGCCGCTGGAGCGCGGTCGCCTCGGTGTCGATGCGGCGGGTCAGCACCATGTCGCGGTAGAAGCCCTTGATCGCCTCGTCGCCGAGGTCGAAGGAGAACTCCGGGTGCTCGACGCGCTCGCCCTCGGGCGTCAGCAGCTGGACCAGGTCGGGTCCGCCGTCGGCTTGGCGTGGGGGCCGAAGACCTCACCGAGGTCCGGCCCGAAGTCACTGCCCGGGTGATGGGACTGCTCGCTCAACGATGCACTCCTTCGTGTCGTCGGCATCGCGGGGTCTCCGCTGCCGGCTGGTGGGTGGAGCCACGACCGCCACCCGACACACGCGCTGGGGTGGTGCTCGCGGTCGTGCGGCTCGGCTGCTCAGCCTGAGTCGTGCTGTGACCGGCAGACACACCGGTTCACGTGCCCCATAACGTACCGGTCGGCCCCGACGGGCACCAATTCGCCGGTGTCTCGATCTCGCGGTCCCGGTGGCCGGAAACCGGGCGACGGCGGGGGCGTCCCGGCCCTAGGCTCGTCAGGTGCGTAGGGACTCTTCGGTCATGACAGCCCCATGAGGCGGGACGAGGCGCGGGCCACGGCGGCGGCCGTGGCGGCGGGCCGTCCTGCCGCTCCGTTCGCGCTGGTGCTGGCGCGCCCTCGGCATCGTGTACGTCGTGTGGGGCTCGACCTACCTCGCCATCCGGATCGTCGTCGAGCAGGCGCCGCCGCTGACCTCGATGGGGCTGCGCTACCTCACCGCGGCCGTCCTGCTCGGGGCCGGGCTCGCGGTCCGGGGCGGCCCCCGCCGGCTGCGGCTGACCGCCCGCCAGGCCCTGGGCTGCGCGTTCCTCGGCCTGATGCTGCCGATGCTCGGCAACGGCATGGTCTCCGTCGGCGGAGAACCTCGGCGCCCCCTCCGGGGTGACCGCCCTGCTGATCGCCGTCGCCCCGCTGCTGATCGTGGTGTTCCGCACGGTCGAGGGCGACCGGCCGCGCCCGCTGACCTGGCTGGGCGTGCTGCACCGGCTTCGTCGGGCTCGCGGTGCTGGTGCTCGGCGGGCGCGGGGGCGCCGGCGCTTCCCGCTCGGCGCGGCGCTGCTGGTGCATGTTCGCCTCGACCTGCTGGGCGTTCGGCTCCTACACTCCAGCCGCGGCTGTGGCTGCCGCGGGACGTCTTCGTGGTGCGGTCTACGAGATGCTGTTCGGCGGGCTGCTGCTGGTCACGGTCGGCACCGCCTCGGGTGAGTCGTTCACGCGCGGCGACGTACGACGCCCGGACCTGGGGTGCGCTGGGCTACCTCGTCGTGTTCGGCTCGGTGGTCGCGTTCACGTCGTACGTCTGGCTGCTCGCGAACGCGCCGATCTCGTTCGTGGCGACCTACGCCTACGTCAACCCGGTGGTCGCGGTGTTCCTCGGCTGGCTGGTGCTCGACGAGGCGGTCACGCCGCGGTGCTGGTCGGCGGCGGGATCGTGGTGGCGCCGTCGCACTGGTGATCACCGCCGAGCGGCCGCGCCGGGGTGCGGCCGGCGAGCTGCTGTCGACATCGACTGCGGGCTGGACGACGAGCGGGACGTCGAGCCGGCTGTCGAGCCGCCGCCCGGCTCGGTGGCGTCAGGGGCCGCTGAGCTAGATTGCGAGGGTGACCCGCGCCTCGTCTCGGACAGCACCACCATCGCCGCGCCGCCGGAGGTCGTCTTCGCGATCGTGGCCGACCCCCGCCAGCACGCCCGCATCGACGGCTCCGGCTCGGTGCGGGGCCTGGTGACCGGCCCGGCCCGGCTCGAGCAGGGGCGACGACGTTCGGGGTCTCGATGAGGATGTTCGGGCTGCCCTACAGGATCAGCAACAGCGTCGTGGAGTTCGAGCAGGGCCGCCTGATCGCGTGGCGGCACTTCGGCGGGCACCGCTGGCGCTACGAGCTCGAGCCCACCGCCGACGGCGGCACCCGCGTCACCGAGACCTTCGACTACTCCCGCTACGGCAGCCTCCCGGCGGCCGGCCTCCGGCTGGCCGGCTTCCCCGAGCGCAACCGCGCCGGCATCGCCGCCACCCTGGTCCGCCTCGAGGCCGCCGCCGAGGCCGACGCCGTGGCCGGGGGCTCCCGCGCCGGCTGACCCGCACCACCTGCCCCGCGCCGCACCCGTCCTACCCGCCCCACGATTACCAGGGTCCCCTGGTAATCGATCGCCTCCCCAGGCTTGCAAGCCCGGGGAAGCGACAGTTCTCCTGGGGAGGTACGACGGCGGGGCCGGCCGGGCACCAGGCGGCCCAGGTCATGCCGCGACCGCCATCTGTCGGCGGATCCGGGCCGCGACGCTGCGCGGGTCGGCGAGGTCGGCCCACACCAGGCGCACCATCCGCCATCCGGTGATCTCGACGAGGAGGTCCTCGCGGCGCTTCTCCCGGAACACCGCATCGCCGGGCGTCTCCCCCGGGCGGCGCAGCCTGCCGTACTTCACCCTGCCGTCGAACTCACCGAGCAGCCTCAGCTCCGGCCACGCGAAGTCGGTCGTGCCCACCACCTCCCCGGACGCGTCGCGTACGTCGTACTGCAGGACCGGCGCCGGAAGCTGCTGCGTGTAGCAGAGGTAGCGCGCCCGGGACTCGCCGGCCGATGCCGCCCGACCGTCCGCGAGCCGGACCGCGAGGCTCGCTCGCAGCATGCCCGGCCAGCCGCTCATCGCCGCGTAGGTGGCGTCGAGGTCCGCGCGGTCGCTGCTGCCGAGGCGGAGCGCCGAGTCGAGCAGCACGACGGCCGCCTCGGTGGAGAGCAGGGAGGCGGCCTCGACGGCTGCGCGGGTCGGCCGCGTGACCGGGACGCCGTCGAGGTCGACGACGTCGCCGGGCAGGAGCCGACCCTCGTGGTGGCGGACACCGGCCTCGGTCCGGCCTGACACGCCGTCGAGCCGGGTCAGGTGCGTGGTCGACAGGTCCGCGCCCCACACGGTCAGACCGTGCTCGATGGCGGCCGTCGTGTGGCTGAGGGCGACTCCCGGGCCCAGTCGGGCGGCGACCGCGCGGCCGGTGATCCGGTGCCGTGCGCCGGCGCCTGCCGGCCACAGGTCCGGGAACGTGTAGGAGCCGCGACGGACCCGGACCCACGCTCCGTGGCGGATGGCTGCGGCGATGGTCCTGTCGTCGAGCCCGACCGCTCGCGCCTCCCCGCGGGTGAAGAACCCTCGTGCCTCGGCGGCGACCCTGAGTGTGTCCATGCCCCGAACTCTGGGTCGGCTCGGGCAACGGTCGCGCCGCGCGGACGCGGACCGGTGGAGAACCTGGTCCGGGTCCTGCTGTGGACGGTTCCCGACCGGGGCGGCCGCGGCCCGCCGTACGGTCGGGGGAACCGTCGGCCTTCCCCGGGAGAACTGTCACCTCCCCAGGTGTGCACGCCCGGGGAGGTGCACGATCACCAGGGGACCCTGGTAATCGTGTTACGCCAGGGACTCGAGCCAGGCGTCGTGCAGGTCGGAGAAGCGGCCGTCCCCGCCGGCGACCAGGTCGTGCGGGGGAGCCGTCCTCGACGATGCGGCCGTGCTCGAGGACGAGGACCCGGTCGGCGATCTCCACGGTGGAGAGGCGGTGGGCGATGATCACGGCGGTGCGCTCGGCCAGGATCGTGCGCAGGGCGTGCTGCACGAGCCGCTCGGAGGGTACGTCGAGCGAGGAGGTCGCCTCGTCGAGGATCAGCACGTCGGGGTCGGCCAGGAACGCGCGCGCGAAGGCGACGAGCTGGCGCTGGCCGGCCGAGAGCCGGCCGCCCTTGTTGGCGACGTCGGTGTCGTAGCCCTGGGGCAGCCGGGTGATGAACTCGTGCGCCCCGATCGCGCGGGCCGCCGCGACGACCTCGTCCATCGCTCGCCTCGGGCCGGCCGAAGCGGATGTTGTCGGCGACGGTGCCGCCGAACATGTAGTTCTCCTGGGTGACCATCACCACGGCGGCTGCGCAGGGTCGGCTCGTCGAGGTCGCGCAGGTCGACGCCGTCGAGGGTGACCCGGCCGCTCGTCGGGTCGTAGAAGCGCGAGAGCAGCTTGGCGATCGTGGTCTTGCCGGCGCCGGTGGTGCCGACCAGCGCGACGGTCTGGCCGGCGGGGACGCGCAGGTCGAGGCCGGGCAGCACGGCGACCCCGTCGACGTAGGAGAAGCCGACGTCCTCGAAGCGCGACGTCGCCGCGCGGCGCCAGTCGAGGTGGACCGGCTCGTCCGGCTCGGGGACCGACGGCTCCTCCTCGAGCACGCCGGAGAGCTTCTCCAGCGCGGCGCTGCGCCGACTGGAAGGTGTTGTAGAACTGCGAGATCTCCTGCATCGGCTCGAAGAACTGGCGCAGGTAGAGCAGGAACGCCGCGAGCACGCCGACGGTGACCTCGCCGTGGTAGGCGAGGTAGGCGCCGTAGAGCAGCACGATCGCGATGGTGACGTTGCCGATCAGCTTGATGCCCGGCATGAACCACGCGACCAGGCGGAAGGCGCGCAGGTTGGCCGCGCGGTACTGGTCGTTGACGTCGTCGAAGATCTCCTGGTTGCGCGGCTCGCGACGGAAGGCCTGCACCGCGCGGATGCCGAGCATGGACTCGACGAAGTGCACGATGACCAGCGCGACCTTCTCGCGGGTGACGCGGTAGGTCTTCGCCGACTCCTTGCGGAACCAGTTGGTCAGCCACAGCAGGAACGGGAAGCAGAGCAGCGCGACCAGCGCGAGCTTGACGTCGAGCGTCAGCAGCAGGATCGCGACGCCGACCAGGGTGAGGACGGCGGTGACCAGGCCGTCGAAGCCGGTCTCGAGCATCTCGTAGATCGCGTCCATGTCGGAGGTCTGCCGCGAGATCACCCGGCCCGAGGTGTAGTCGTCGTGGAAGGCCGGGCTGAGCCGCTGGAAGTGCCGGAAGACCCGGCGGCGGACCTCGAAGAGCATGTCCTGGCCGATCCGGCCGGACAGGTCCAGGAAGGCCACGCCGGGTCAGCGGCCTGCAGGATGGTGGCGCCGAGCACGATGCCCGACGATCGTGAACAGCACGCTGGTGTCGCCGGTCGTCGCGGATCGGCGGGATGCCGCGGTCGATGCCCTCCTTGACCAGGTAGGGGATCGAGAGCCGGGACGGCGTTCTCCACCAGCACGATGCGCGAGCAGCGACCCAGAGCAGCCGCCGGTGCGGGCGCAGCAGGTCGACCGAGCAGCCGGCGGGAGCGGGCCTGCAGCAGGCCCGAGACCCGGTCGGTCAGCTCGTCGTCGTGGTGCTCGGCGGCGACGCCGCGCCACTCCTGGTCCGGGCGCGGCACGCCGTCGGGTGCGACGTCCGCGCGGTCGGCCTGGTCGGTCCGGCCGGGGTCGCTCATGCCGCCACCTCCTCGAGCTCGGCGTCGGCGCGCGAGCAGCTCGCGGTAGGCCGGCACCTCGGCGAGCAGGTCGCTGTGCCGGCCGACGTGGGTGATGGTGCCGCCCTGGAGCAGCGCGACCTTGTCGGCGAGCAGCACCGTCGAGGCGCGGTGGGCGACCACGATGCCGGTGGCGTCGGCGCAGCACCCGGCGCAGCGCCTCCTCGACGAGCTTCTCGGTGTGCACGTCGAGCGCGGACAGGGTGTCGTCGAGGACCAGGATCCGCGGGCGGGCCAGCACCGCGCGGGCCAGGGCGAGCCGCTGGCGCTGGCCGCCGGACAGCGACATCCCCTGCTCGCCGATGCGGGTGTCGAGCCCCCACGGCAGGTCGTGCACGAACTGCGCCTGGGCGACCTCGAGGGCCTCGTCGAGCACCTCGTCCTGGCCGGGTCGAGGCGTCGGTGCCGGCCGAGCAGGAGGTTCTCCCGCGCGCTCATCGAGAACAGCGTGGGCTCCTCGAAGGCGGTCGCGACGATCCGGCGCAGGTTCGGTCAGCTCGAGGTCGCGTACGTCGACCCCGTCGACGGTGACCCGGCCCGCCGGTGACGTCGTACAGCCGCGGCACCAGGGAGGTCAGCGCGGTCTTGCCGGAGCCGGTCGCGCCGACGATCGGCGACGGTCTCGCCGGGCGCGACGTCGAGGTCGACGTCGTGCAGCACGGGCTCGCCGGGCTGGTCGGGGAAGGCGAAGCCGACGCCCTCGAGGCGCAGGTGGCCGCGCGGCGCGTCGAGGACCGTCGAGCCGGAGACGATCGACGGCTCGGTGTCGAAGATCTCCAGGATCCGGGCCGCGGCGGTCATCGCCTCCTGCGCCATCGCGAGGATGTAGCCGAGGGAGGCGATCGGCCAGACCAGCGAGAGCATCAGGGTGATGAAGGCGACCAGCGTGCCGAGGGTGAGCGCGCCGTGGCCGACGCCGAGCGCGCCGAGCAGCAGCACCACCACGACGGCGAAGTTGGGGATCACCTCGAGGAAGGTCCAGAACTGCGCGGAGAGCCGGACCTTGTCCATCGAGGAGTCGTAGAGCGTGCGCGCGGCGCGTTCGTACTGCGCGGTCACGTGGCGGCCGCGGCCGAAGGACTTGATGACGCGGATGCCGACCGCGCCCTCCTCGGCGAGCGTGGCGAGGTCGCCCTGCTCGTCCTGGACCCGGCGCGAGATCACGACGTAGCGGCGCTCGAAGCGGTTGGAGAGCACCACGATCGGGACCGGCGGCGACGGCGACGACCAGGCCGAGCGGCCAGTACATGTTGAGCAGCACGATCGTCACCACGACGAGCTGCAGGACGTTCATGACCAGGAAGAGCAGCCCGAAGCCGAAGAACCGGCGGATGCTCGAGCAGGTCGGTGGTGACGCGGGAGAGCAGCTGACCGGACTGCCACTGGCCGTGGAAGGCCATCGGCAGCTGCTGGAGGCGCGCGTAGAGGTCGTGGCGCATCTCGGTCTCCATGCCGAGGACGGCGTTGGACTGCACCCAGCGGCGCCAGAAGATCAGCAGCCGCCTCGAGGATGCCGAGCGCCAGCGCGAGCAGGCCGAGCGGCAGCACCGGGCCGATGTCACGGCGGCGATCGGGCCCGTCGATGATCGCCTTGGTCACCAGCGGGATCGCGATCGTCAGAGCCCACGCCCGACCAGGGCGGTGCTGGCCATGATCGTCAGCGAGCCCGGGTGCGGGCGGAGGTAGCCGCGCAGGCGCCACAGCGAGCCGACGCCTGGCGGGCGGGTGGTCGGTGGGGCCGGCGGTCTCGGTCGGAGCGTGCGTCATCTGCTGGTGGCAGTCCCCTCGGCGGCTGGGCGTGGTGCGTCGCCAGCGAGGCGGGGGATGACCCGATCCGAGACGACGAGAAGTTGTAAGGCACAGATTACCCGGTGGGTGTGACGCCCCCAACTCCTTTTCCGGCTGTCCCAGCACAGCACGGACCACCGACAGGACCTGCCGCGACGAGGGCCGGGACCGAGCCCGGTACGACGGCCGGGACCGAGCCCGGACGGGCCGCGGGGCGCCTCAGGAGCCGGGCGCCCCGGACCTCGCTGGCCCCGCTGGCCCCTCGGGCCCGCCGGGACCCTCGCCCTCGGGGTCGGACTGCGGGCGCGGGGGCGGCCCGACCAGCATGGCCACGGCGCCCAGGCCCATCCAGCACGATCACGGCGACGACCAGGTAGCGGGTCAGCGCCTCCTGCGGGGAGGTGGTGCCGTCGACCAGCGCGCCCCACAGCGCCGGCGAGCTGATGATCGCGGCCCCGCCGAGCACGGGGCCCGAGAAGGGGCTCACGGACGGGCCAGGGCGGGCGCGTGAGCGGTGACGACGCCGACGGACCGGATCTGGATCGGGCCGCTGAGCTCGCCGTAGGACAGCACCGGCAGCCGCGGGATCGTGGTCGCCGTCAGGCGGCGTACGGCGGCGCGGATCTGCGGCGCGCACACCAGGACCGGGGTGAGGTTGTGCTGCTCGGCCTGCTCGTTGAGCGAGGTCAGGTCGTTGAGCAGCGCCTGGGAGGGGTCGATGTCGAGGGCGAGGAAGCCGCCGCCCTCGCTGACCCGCAGGCCCTCGAGCAGCCGCTGCTCGAGGCCCGGCTCGAAGCTGAGCACCGGGATGGTGCCGTCCTGGAGGTACGGCGCGACGCACGGCCGGGCCGAGGGTGTCGCGGGCCGCCGTCGACCAGGCCGTCGAGGTCCTTCGACATCCGGGCGCGCAGCGAGAGCGCCTCGAAGATCCGGGCGAGGTCGCGGATGGAGACGCTCTCCTCGAGCAGCGCCTGCAGCACCTGCTGGATCTCGCCGAGGCTGAGCTGGGCGGGGGTGAGCTCGTCGATGACGGCCGGGTGCGTGCGACGTACGGCGTCGGTGAGCATCTTGACCTCCTCGCGGCCGAGCAGGCGGGAGGCGTAGCTGCGCACCACCTCGGCGAGGTGGGTGGTCAGCACCGAGGAGCGG
Source organism: uncultured Actinomycetota bacterium (assembly GCA_963781745.1). Lineage (GTDB taxonomy): Bacteria > Actinomycetota > Actinomycetes > Propionibacteriales > Nocardioidaceae > Nocardioides_B. The sequence goes on from CAWAHH010000008.1 coordinate 288,418, forward strand.
TCCACGACGGTGGCGCCCATCAGCTCGGCCTGGCTGCGCAGCTCGGAGGGCACCCAGACCGCGGCGAGGCCGAAGACCGGCTCCTGGGTGCGCCGGCCGGGCAGGCCGTCGAGGCGGTCGCCGATCGCGAGCACGGTGCCCGGAGGGGCCTCGCCGCGGGCGACCTCGACCCCGAAGAGGCGGATCGCGTAGGTGCGCAGCGGCAGGTCGAGGTTGTCGCGGGTGCGCACCGGCGGGCACGACGACGCCGAGGTCGGCGGCGACCTTGCGGCGCAGCGACTTGACCCGGTCGAGCAGGTCGCCGCCGGCGCTGGTGTCGACGAGGTCGATGAGGTCGGCGGACAGCTCGATCTCGAGCGGGTCGACGCGGATGTCCTCGACGATCGCCTCCACCGAGTCGGGGTGCGGGCAGCGCCGGCTGAGCTCGGCGGCGGCGACCGCGGCGGCCTGGGCCTCGGGCTCGGGGGTCATCCGCGTCGAGAGCATCAGCATCGTGCCGCCGGCGAGCAGGAACGGGAGCTTGGGGATGCCGGGGATCAGGCAGAGCGCCGAGCGCGCCGAAGCCGGCGATCCGCATCGGGCTGCTGGTGCCGGGTGAGCTGCGCCGACCAGGTCGGTGCCCATGTCGGCGTCGCCCGTCGGCGCGGGTGACGATGAGGCCGGTGGCGACCGAGAGCAGCAGGGCCGGGATCTGCGAGACCAGGCCGTCGCCGATGGTCAGCAGCGAGTAGGTGTGACCGCGTCGCCGAGGGACATGCCCTTCTGCACGACGCCGACGGTGAAGCCGCCGACGAGGTTGACGATCGTGATGATGATCGCCGCGATCGCGTCGCCCTTGACGAACTTCGAGGCGCCGTCCATCGCGCCGTAGAAGTCGGCCTCGCCGGCGACCTCGTTGCGGCGGCGGCGGGCCTCGTCCTCGTCGATCAGGCCGGAGTTCAGGTCGGCGTCGATCGCCATCTGCTTGCCGGGCATCGCGTCGAGGGTGAACCGGGCGCCGACCTCGGCGACGCGGCCGGCACCGTTGGTGACGACGACGAACTGGATGACCACGAGGATCGAGAACACGATGATGCCGACGACGAGCGAGCCGCCGATGACGAAGTGGCCGAAGGTGTCGATCACCTTGCCGGCGTAGCCGTCGAGCAGCACCAGCCGGGTGGCGCTCACGTTGAGCGCCAGCCGGAACAGCGTGGCGACCAGGATCAGCGCCGGGAACGAGGAGAAGTCCAGCGGCCGGTGCACGAACATCGCGGTCAGCAGGATCAGCAGCGCGGCGGTGATGTTGGCGGCGATCAGCAGGTCGAGCAGGACCGGCGGCAGCGGCACGACGAGCATGACCACGATCGCCGACGACGGCGACGGGGACGCCGATCTGCGCCATCGCGCCGCTTGGGCGGCCGCGTCGGACAGCGCGTTGTCGGGCCTGACGGTGTTGGCCACGGGGGCCACCTCTTCGGTGCAGCAGGGAGTACCTGAGGTGCGAGGCACCATCCGTGGTGGGTCGAGCTGCAGCCGCCGTCCTGGCATCCGAGCTTATCGGCACGGGGCCGCCCGGACCTGAGGGTTCCGCGCCGGCCCCTGCCGGCGACACCGTCGACCGGCCCGCTCGCGGCACGTCGGGCAGCGGCGCGGCGGTCGCGCGGGGTCCGGTGCCGCCCGGCCGGCGCGCCGGCGGCCTGCAGGCTGAGCACGAAGGCGAGCACCTGCGCGACCGCCTGGTAGAGCTCGGGCGGGATCTCCTGGCCGACCTCGCAGCTGGCGTGCAGCGCCCGGGCCAGCGGGATGTCCTCGACCATCGAGACCCGGCTCTCCTCGGCGAGCTCGCGGATCCGGGTGGCGACCACGCCGGCGCCCTTGGCGACCACCCGCGGCGTGCCCTTGGCCGGGTCGTAGCGCAGCGCGACCGCGACGTGGGTCGGGTTGACCAGCACCACGTCGGCCTCGGGTACGTCGGCCATCATCCGGTTGCGCGCGGCGGCGAGCTGCCGGGACCGGATCGCGCCCTTGAGCATCGGGTCGCCCTCGGACTGCTTGTGCTCGTCGCTTGACCTCCTTCTTGGTCATCCGCACCTGCTTGCCGGTGCGGCGCCGCGCCATCGCGTAGTCGGCGGCGGCCGCGACGAGGCCGGCGACCGCGACGTCGCGCATCAGCCCGGTGGCGGCGTCGGCGGCGATCCGCAGCGCGACCGCGAGCGGCACCAGCCCGCCGACCATCGGCAGCAGGCCTGGATCGCCGCGCGCCAGACGAACAGCCCGACGACCGCGCTCTTGAGCAGCATCTTGGCGCCCTCCCAGAGGGCGTGCGGGCCGAACAGCCGCTTGGCGCCCTGGAGCGGGTTGAGCCGCGACCACTTCGGCTTGAGCGACTTGGTGGCGAAGAACAGGCCGCCCTGGGCGACCGCCGCCGCCACGCCGATCACCAGGATGCCGGCGCCGAACGCCAGCGAGAGGATCAGCGTGATCCGGCCGCCCTCGCGGAGCAGCCGCAGCGCGCTCGTGCGGCGTCGGCCTGCTCGAGGTCATCGCGAGGGTCGCCGACCATCAGCGCCTGGATCTTGTCCATGGCCGATGCCGACCAGCCAGTGCAGGGTCATCGCGACCACCAGCACGCGCGGCCCAGGCGCCGAGCTCGGGGGTGCGGGCGACCTGTCCCCTCCTTGCGACTGTCCTTGAGCTTCTTGGGAGTCGCCTTCTCGGTCTTCTCCTCGCGCCACCTCAGCCCACCCTCACCCCGGCCCAGCGCCGCGATGGCGTCGGAGAGCGTGCTCGACCAGGCGGGCCATCGCCTCGGGCAGGACGGCGAAGGACATCCCGACCACGAGCAGGGTCAGGCCGATCTTGGCCGGGAACATGATGCCGATCGCGTTCAGCTGCGGGGCGACCTTGGTGAGCAGGGCCAGGCCCGAGGTCGGCGAGGAAGAGCACCCCGATCAGCGGCAGCGCGATCTGCACGGCGGCGGTGAAGAAGAGGCCGAAGGCGGTCGTGACGACCTCAGCGGCGTTCGCGGGCTGCCACACGGTGCCGACCGGCAGCGTGCTCGAAGGAGCGCAGCAGCGCCGCCGATGACCAGCAGGTGCGCGTTGGTGGCGAACAGCAGCATCGTCGCCGAGCATCGAGAAGAGCTTGCCGTGGATCGGAGTTCATGTTCTGCGACAGCGGGTCGAACGCCGCGGCCAGGCTGAAGCCGCCGAACACGTCGATCGAGGTCGCCGGCGGCCTGGACGGCGGCGAACATCAGGAAGGTGACGAAGCCCATCGACGCGCCGATCAGCGCCTCCTGCAGGGCCGTCGACGATCAGGGTCACGGTCGTCGGCCGGGGGCGCGCCGCCCGCCATCTGGGGCGCGACGGCGAGCGCGAGACCGAGCGCCAGCAGGGTCTTGGCCAGCATCGGCACGCGCCTTGGAGGAGAACGGCGGCGCGATCAGCAGCCACGCGACGATGCCGCACCGACGCGAGCACGTAGGCGATCAGCGGGGCGCCCGCGACGGTGATCAGCACGGCGCGCTCAGCCCAGCAGGCCGGGGATGCGCTGCGAACAGGTCGTGCGTGTAGTCGATCAGCGTGTGCAGCATCCAGTTGCCCGAGACCAGCAGGGAGACGCCGACGCCGATGAGCTTGGGCACGAAGGCGAGGGTGAACTCCTGGATCTGGGTCATCGACTGGAACAGCGAGATGACGAAGCCGACCACCAGGGCGGGGATCAGCACCGGCGCGCACAGCTTGAGCGCGACGAGCATGGTCTGGAGGGCGATCTCGATGACGTCGGAGTCGGTCACGGTCAGCCCCCTCCGTAGCTCTTGACGAGCGCGGTGATGATCAGGCCCCAGCCGTCGACGAGCACGAACAGCAGCAGCTTGAAGGGCAGCGACACCATCACCGGCGGCATCATCATCATGCCCAGCGACATCAGCGCGGCGCTGACCACGATGTCGATCACCAGGAACGGGATGAAGATCATGAAGCCGATGATGAAGGCCTGGCGCAGCTCGCTGAGGATGAAGGCCGGGATGAGCGTGGTGAGGGGTACGTCGGCCCGCTTGGCCGGCAGCTCGCGCTTGGCGACCTCGTTGAGCAGCGAGATCTCCTTGTCGCCGGTCTGCTTGATCATGAAGTCCTCGAGCGGCTGCTACGCCGTCCTCGAAGGCCTGGGTCTGGGTCTTGTTGCCGTCGAGGTAGGGCTGCACGCCGTCGTCGTTCATCTGCCCGAGCACCGGGCTCATGATGAACAGGCTCAGGAACAGCGCGAGCCCGGCGAGCACCTGGTTGGGCGGGATCTGCTGCAGGCCGAGCGCGTTGCGGGTCAGGCCGAGCACCACCAGGATCTTGGTGAAGCTGGTGCAGGTCAGCAGGATCGCCGGGACCAGCGAGAGCAGGGTCAGCCCGAGCAGCGCCAGGATCGGCGTGCTGGGCTTCTTGGTGAGGTCGTTGATCTGCACCGTGACGTCGCCGTCGGTCGACGTACCCGTGCCCCGCGGGCCGGTCGGGCCCTTGGGGCCCTTCGGGGTCGCCGTGCTCGTCTGGCCGGTCGGGTCCGTCGGGTCAGGTGCCGCAGGCAGCACGACGGCGCCCACCGTGCCGACGCTGGTCGTCGTGGTGGCGGCGGGCACGGCCGTCGCAGGCGCGGCGACGGCGTGGCCCGGGACGGCCAGCGCGATCAGCACGCCGAGCAGCCCGGCGACCAGCCAGAGCGAGGGCCGCAGCCGCGGGAGCGCCTGCAGGAGGGAGGTCACGCGACGTCCCCCTGGTGGCTGCGCGTGGTCGCGGCCGACCACGCCTGGCGCCAGGTGCCGATCGAGAGGACCGAGCCGGCCAGCGCCGACCCGGGGGCTGCCGTGGCGCCGCGAGGCGCGGTGCGGGTGGCCCGGCCGCGGCCGGCGCCGCGCGAGGCGGTCCGAGCGCCGCGGGCGCTGCGCGGGGCGGCGCGGTGGCTGCCGCGGTGCACGCCGGCAGGCTGCGCGGCGACCGGCTGCGCGGCGCGCTCGGCGGCAGCACGTCGGCGAACGACTCGGCTCAGCAGCGGACGCCTGGGACATCGCGGTCCCGAGGGTCCCGGGGGCGGGGACGGCGGTGAGGGCGACCCGGTCGGTCGCCTCGACCGTGTCGGTGCCCTCGGTCAGGTCGGTCACGTCGGTGCCGTCGGTGCCGTCGGGGCCGTCGGTGCCGGCCAGCTCGAACGGGTCGAGCTCGGTGAGCAGCCGGACGCCGCCGTCGCTGACACGCCGACGACCAGGACCCGCGAGCCGACCTCGACGACCGCGAGGGACGACCGCGGCTCAGGGACTGGCGGCTGCGCACCCTCACCAGCGAGCGGTCGCGGCCGCCGAGCCTGCGGGCGCCCAGGCGCGCCACGGCCCAGAACAGGCCGAGGACGACGCCGAGGGAGACCACGACGCGGACGAGTTCGAGCACGGATCAGCCGGCGGTGGGCTGGGCGACGATCTCGGTCACGCGAAGGGCGAAGTTCTCGTCGACGCACGACGACCTCGCCGCGGGCGATCAGCCGGCCGTTGACCAGCAGGTCGGCCGGGCTGCCGGCGGCGCGGTCGAGCTCGAGCACGTCGCCGGGGGACAGCGCGAGCAGGTCGCGCACCGACAGGCGGGTGCGGCCGAGCTCGACGGTGACCTCCATGGCCACGCCGTGCAGCAGCTCGACGCCGCGGGCGGCCATCGAGGCAGACGGGGCGAGCCGCCGCGGCGCGCACCGGCGAGGTGCGTCGCCCGCGACGGTCACGAAGAGGACGGCGACGGTCGCGGCGCCGGCGAGCAGCGGGACGGCGACGTCGCGGCGCCGGCCAGCACCGAGGCGAGGTCCGCGCCGGACACGGTGCGCGCGGCACCGGCCGCGCCGCCGAGGGCTGCCGCGGCGGCGTCGAGGGCGGGCTGGAGGGCCGCGCCGAGGTCGAGGCCGCCGTCGGGGGCGGCGGCGAGCGCGTCCACCAGGTCGGCGCCGACCAGGACGCCGACCTGCGCGCCCGGGCCGCCGCGTTAAGGTCGGCGACGGCGCCCGGCAGGCCACGGGGACGGGTCGACCTCGGCGGCCGTCACGGGGCGCGCCGGGCACGCAGGCTCGCGGCCGCGGGCAGCAGGCGGGCGACCGCCTCGGCGGCGGGCACGACGCCGTCGTCGAGACCGTGCAGCCAGGACTCGGCGGCGGCGTCGGCGGTGAGGTCGGGTGGTCATCGAGTTCTCCTGGTGGGTGGAGCCGACGACGAGTGCGGCGAGACGGGGGCCCTGGGTGCCTGGGGTGGCGTGGGCGAAGACGACGTCGGCAGCCGACGACGTCGAGGGGGGCCTGCGGAGGGGTGCGCGAGCTTGACGACGTCGCCGACCTGGAGGCCGGAGAGCTCGAGCGGGTCGGCGGTGGTGTTGCGGAAGCGGACCGCGACGTCGACGGGGACGTCCTGGAGGCCGGCGGCGAGGCGGTGCGAGCTCTGCTCGCGCTGGCGGCGCTCGCGCTCGCTGACCACGTCGCCGTCCGTCGGCGGCGCGAGAGGAACGGCAGCAGCCCGGCGAAGGACAGGCACAGCGAGACCGGGTGCTCGACCTCGCCCATCCGCAGCGCGAAGCGGGCCACGACCATGGCGTCGGAGGAGCCGGCGCGGCTGGGCGAGCTGGGGGTTGTACTCGACGGCCTTGACGCGCGGCTCGAGCGGCACGATGGAGGCGAAGGCGTAGCGGACCTCGGCGACGAGGCGCTCGTAGAGTCCGGAGACGACCGCGGTCTCGAGGTCGGTGAGCGGGCGCTGCGGGCTGCGGCGCCGGTGCCGGGGCCGCCGAGGAGCTGGTCGAGGCAGCGTCATCACGACGGCGAGCGGCATCTCGAGGGCGCCGGGCTGCTGGAGCGGCTCGGCGGCTGAAGACCGTCATGTAGGTCAGCTCGTCGCAGCGATGTCGACGTACTCCGCGTAGGTGTGCTGCTCGACCGACGACCAGCTCGATGAGCAGACCGAGCGCAGCGCGGAGGTCATCGCGGTCGCCGGTCTGGCGCCCGAAGGTCTCGAAGGCGACCTGCAGCGTGCGCGGGTGCTCGCGGGAGAGGTTGAACGGGCGACGGAAGTCGTAGGCGTCACGACACCGGTCCGGCGGCGTGCCGGCGCGCGACGGCGCGAGAGGCAGCACGGCTGCGCCGCGGTCGCGCGGGGAGGCGGTCACGGCAGGACGTATCGGCGTCGGGCCGCGCTACATGAGGGAATCCGTCGCCGATCGACCGGCGACGGCGGGCGGGGCCGCTGGTGCCGATGCCCCCGGCGACGTTCCCGGCGGACTCCCGGCGGAGCTCGCCGGGACGCTACTGGGTGACGAAGTCGGTGAAGTAGACGCCCATGACCTCGTGGTGGTAGAGCTCCTCGAGCTCGTGCTCGAGCTTCTCCTTCAGCTTGTGCGGTACTCGGTCTCGGCCAGCTTCTCCTTGTCTCGCCGGTGAAGATCTCGATCGTCGCGTCGAGGGCCTTGCTGCCGTCGACCTCCTCGCCGGCGCCCTCGACGGCCTGCAGGGCGAGGCCGAGCCGCAGGTAGTGGCTGTCCGGAGGTTGATCTGGATCGCCTCGAGCGTGACGACCTCGCCCGGCACCGGCTTCGGCTTCCCTCGGCCGGGGCGGGCTTGAGCAGGAACCACCAGGCCGCGCCGCCGCCGAGCAGCGCGACCACCAGGACGATGATCAGCATCTTCTTGCTCTTCTTGGGCGCCTCCGCCGCTGCCTCGGCGGGCTTCGCCATCTCGGTCGACGCTCATGTCGCTTCCTTCGTCGGTGTCGGGTGCTGCTGTCGGGTGGTGCTCGGATCCGGGGGCTGGCGGGCCGGCCCCGGTCAGGTGCCGCTGCGTCGGTCAGCGCGGTGGCGAAGAGCTTGCGCGTCTCCTCGGGGGCGTCCGAGCAGCACGACGAGGTCGACCCGCTTGTTCAGCGCCTGCGATCCGGGCATGGACGGGTCGACGCAGCGGCTGCTCGTGGCCGTAGGCGGCGGCCACCATCGGCTCGCCGGCACCCCGCCCTGCTCGTTGAGGTAGCGCAGCACGGTGACCGCGCGGGCCGCCGAGAGCTCCCAGTCGGTCGGGTAGTACTTCGGCTTCACCTTCACCTGGTTGGTGTGGCCGGCGACCTCGAGTCTGGTTCGGCAGGCCGTCGATCACCGGAGCCAGGACCTCGAGCACCCGCTTGCCGCGGCCGCTGAGGTCGGCCAGGTTGGCCTCGAAGACGATGTGCCGCGAGACCAGGCTGATCGGGAGGCCGCGCTCGTCGATCTGCATCGAGACGTCGTCCTGCAGGCCCTCCTTGCCAGCAGCCTTGCGTCGACCTTGCCGCGAAGCGCTCGAACCGGTCGACCTCCTTCTCGGCCTCCGCGTAGGTCGCGGCGCCTTCTCCTCGGCAGCCGCCTGGGCGTCCTCCGAGCCTCGCCTGCGGCCCCTCGAGGCCGGTCTGCTCGGCCTCGGTCGTGACGCTGCCGGGGCGATCGGCGCCATCGGCGCGATGCCCTGCCTCGAGAGCACCGACCGGTCGCCCTGTGAACGGCGAGGGCTGCTGGCCGAAGCCGGCCGCCATCCCCTCCTGCAGCTGGTCGAACTTCTTCTGGTCGACCTGGCTGATCGCGAACAGCACGATGAACAGCACCATCAGCAGCGTCATCATGTCGGCGTAGCTGACACAGCCACCGCTCGTGGTTGACGTGCTCCTCGTGCTCCTCGTGCTTCTTGCGCCTTGGCCATGTCAGGCGGCCTTGGCCTCGCCGCGACGCGCTCGCGCGTCGGCGAGCAGCGAGCTGGAGGCGCTGGGCCACGACGCGCGGGTTGGAGCCGGCCTGCACGGCCAGCACGCCCTCGATCACGATCTCCATGCGGGCGGCCTCGAGGTCGCCGATCCGGGTGAGCCGGCTGCCGATCGGCAGCCAGATCACGTTGGAGGTCATGCACGCCCCAGAGGGTCGCCACGAACGCGCCGGCGATCAGGTGGCCGAGCTTGTCGGGCTCGGAGAGGTTCTCCAGCACGTGCACCAGGCCCATGACGGTGCCGATGATGCCGATGGTCGGCGCGTAGCCGCCCATGTCGTTGTAGAACTTCGCGTCCTGCTTGGCCTTCTTCTTCTTGACCGCTGCCTCGGCCTCCAGGATCTCGCGGAGCTCCTCGGGGTCGGTGCCGTCGACCGCCAGGCTGACGCCCTTCTTGAGGAACTCGTCGTCCGTCTGGCGACGGCGTCCTCGAGGGTGAGCAGGCCACCGCGGCGCGCCTTGTCGGCCAGGTCCACCACCACAGGGACCAGGTCGGCAGGCGGCGTCGCCTTGTAGGTCAACGCCTGACTTGAGCGCGGCCAGGGAGGTCTTGAGGTCAGCGATCGTGCAGCCGGCGATCGCGGCACCGAGCGTGCCGAAGATGACCAGGATCATCGGCGGGATCAGGATGAGCGACATCGGGTTGCCGCCCTCCATGACGTTGGCGCCGATGATGGCGACCAGGGCCAGGCCGATGCCGATCGGTGTCGCGCGGTCCATCACAGCTCCTCGGGCTCGAGCGGCCGCGCCGGGCCGTCGGTGTCGTCCGAGGCGGGCCGCCACGTCCACAGGGACGTCGGGAACAGCGCTCAGGCGGCCACGCTGGGCCGGCTCACCGAGGTAGCGCTCGAAGGCACTCGCCGCGCCGATGACCTGCGCCCGGTAGTCGCGGACGGCGTCGACGACCTCGTCGAGCGACTCCAGGACGATGTACTTGGTGCCGTCGACCAGGGTGATGACCGTGTCAGGGGTGCAGTCGACGCGCTCGATCGAGATCCGGGTTGAGCGCGAACTGCGCCCCGGTCATGCGGGTGAGCGTAACCATCGGTGTGCACCATCCTTGGTGGGTTGAACGTGCGGGCCATCCGTGGCCGCACCTGTGTCATCGGCTGTTCCCGGGGACATCTGAGCCCCCCGGGTGGAAGATTTGTCCGATTCTTGGGGCGGGTCGCGCGTTGGGCAATTACCACGGGAACGTGGGAATTGCCCTCTTCGCCGAGGAAGCTTCCTGCGGGAACCGGACCATCACCACGGGAACGTGGTAATTGCCCGCGGGGTCCGGCGGGCGAGCGGCGAACGCGAACGCGCCGCGGCCGGCCCCGTGAGGACCGGACGCGGCGCGGTGGGAGAGATCAGCGCTTGATGTTGACGAGCTCCTCGAGCACCTGGTCCGAGGTGGTGATCACGCGCGAGGTGGCCTGGAAGCCGCGCTGGGCGATGATCAGGTTGGTGAACTCCTGGGCGAGGTCGACGTTGGACATCTCCAGCGAGCCGCCGATGAGCTCGCCGTGCCGGCCGGTGCCGGGGGCGCCGAGCTGGCCGGCGCCGGAGTTGGGCTGGCGCGGAACGACGTGTCGCCGATCTTCTCCAGGCCCTCGGGGTTCACGAAGTTGGCCATCGCGATCTGGAAGAGCGGCTTCTTGGTGCCGTCGGCGTAGATGCCGGTGATGACGCCGTCGTTGCCGATGTTGTAGGAGCGCAGCGCCGGGACGAGGCGTCTCGTCGACCATGTCGGGGATGTTGATGTCGTGGTCGTGCGCGTGGTGGCGTCGTGGTGCCGCCGGCGCCGTCGGACGGGGTAGCCCTGGACGAGGTCGCCGTCGGGGTCACCAGGTTGCCCGAGCTGTCGAAGGTGAAGGCGCCGGCGCGGGTGTAGATGTCCTCGCCGCCGCGGTTGACCACGAAGAAGCCGTCGCCCTGAGATCATCAGGTTGGTCGGCTTGTTGGTGACCTGCGCCGAGCCCTGGCTGAAGTTGGTGGTGACCCCGCCGACCTGGACGCCGAGGCCGACCTGGATCGGGTTGGTGCCGCCGCTGCGTCGCGGTCGGGAGCCGCGCCGGCGGTGAGCATCTGGCGACAGGGTGTCCTGGAAGACGACGTTGCTGGCCTTGAAGCCCGACGGTGTTGGCGTTGGCGATGTTGTTGCCGGTCACGTCGAGCATGAGCTGGTTGGCGCGGAGGCCGCTGATGGCGGAGAAGAGCGAGCGAAGCATGGGGGTGGATCCTCTCGGGTTCGAGGTGCTGCGTGTTCAGGTGGGTGCTGGTTCAGGGGTGCTGGTTCAGGTGCGGTGGTGCGGGTCCTGCGGGGAGCGGCGGTGCGCCGCGGGTGTGCGGTCAGCCGTCGACGCTGACGACGTTGGCGAGCGGCACGTCCGCCGTGCCGACGCGTCAGCACCGGCCCGGTGGCCAGGAAGCGGACCGAGTCGACGGTGCCGGACTCGCTGCACGCCGTTCGCGTCCAGGTAGGTGACGGACCTGCCGGCGAGGCTGCTGGCGCCGAACGCCATCTGCGCGGTGAGCGAGGCCTCGCTGGCGCTGGCGACCGCCTCGAGCTTCTCCAGCGAGGTGAACTGGGCGGTCTGCGCGAGGAACTCCGTGGAGTCGGTGGGGTTCATCGGGTCCTGGTTCTTCAGCTGGTCGACCATCAGCTTGAGGAACATGTCCTTGTCGATCTGCGTGCTCGCCGAGGCCGTGGCCGCCGTACCCGTGGTGCTGCCGAGGTAGGACGCACCGACCGCGGTGGTGGAGGGGACGCTCATGGTGGTTGGTGCTCCTTCTAGATCGTGACGTCGAGGCCGGTGCGGCCCGTGGTCAGGTCGAGGCGCAGGGGCCCGGTGCGGGCGTCCTGCTGGGTGCTACCGGCGCGGCCGGTGCGTACGCCGGAGGCGCGGTCGGGCCCGGCGGAGGGGCTCGCGTCGGCGCCGTGCCGGCCGGCCGGCCGCTGGTCGTGGTGCTGCCCGCCGCCGAGCAGGCCCGGCTGGCCCGGCTGGCCCGGCTGCCCGGACTGACCGCCCTGGCGGTCGGGCGACCCCGAGGTGCCCGACCCGCCGGCCCCGGCGACCGCGCCGGTGGGGAGGTCCCGGATCACCAGCTGGCCGCTGGTGTGCCCGATGCCCTCGAGCAGGGAGCGCAGCCGCGCCGAGCCCTCGCCGAGCGCCTCGCGGGCGGCCGCGCCGGCCGACAGCGTGACGTCGACGACCTTGTCCCGCACGGTCACCGTCACGTGCACCTCGCCGAGGTCGGCGGGGTGCAGCACGAGGCTGAGCTTGGAGGTGCCGTCGCCGCGCAGGACCACCCGGGAGACGGTGGGCAGCACCTGGTCGAGGACGAGCGAGCCTGCCGAGGGAGCGGGGGCGGTGGTGCCGGCGGCCGGGGTGGCCGTCGTCGCCGCGCTCGGCGCACCGGCCGCGGTGACGACCGGCGCCGCCGGGTCGGGGGTGGTCCGGGTCGGGTCGTCGGTCGACCCGGCCGTCGCGCCGGCGACCGGGCCGCCGTTCGCGCCGGAGGTCGGTCCGGTCGTGGAGCCGGTCGTGCCGGGCAGCCCGGTCTCCGCACCGGGGCGGGTCGAGCCGTCGGTCTGGCCGTCGGTCGCGCCCTCGCCGGTGGACCCGTGGCTCAGGCCGCCGGTCGGCCCGTCCGGAGCGGTGACGGCCGTCGGGGTCGCGGCATCCGTCGGGGTGCCCGTGGTGGTCGCCTCCGCGGCCGGATCGGTCGCGGCAGTGGCGAGGTCGCCGTCCACGGGGCCGGTCAGCGGGCCGGTCAGCGGGCCGGTCAGGGGGCCGGTCAGGGCCGGTCACAGTGCCGGTCACAGGGCCGCCGACCAGGCCCGGCGAGGTCGCGCCGGTCCGGCCGAGGGGACCGAGAGTGCCGGCGCTCGTCGCTGCGGCGGAGGTGTCGGCCGGGTCGGTCGCGACGAGGCCGGTGAGCAGCTCGGCAGGGAGGCCGAGCCGCCCGCCGGACCGGTCGTCACGACCGGGCGTACCCGAGACGGTGGGGGTGGTGGCCGGCGCAGCGGACCGGCCGGCGCCGTCGGCGGGGCCCGACGGCGTGGTGGCGCCGAGCCCGGCGCGCTGGCGCACCGCGAGCCCGGCCGGGGTGGCGGGGCCGGAGGTGCCGGCCGCGACGGGGCCGCCGGAGCCGTCGACGTCGGCGCCCGAGGCCGCGGCGTCCTGCTGGGCCGACGCCGCGGCGTCGACGCCGGTCGGGACCGGACCCGTCCCCGCGGAGGCGGCGCCGGTCGCACCGGTGGAGACAGCGGTCGCGTCCGCGCCGCCCGCGCCGACCGAGCCCGTCGAGGCGTCGCCGCGGGTCCCGTCGGTGCGGTCGTCGGCGCGGCGGTCGACGCGGACGCGGTCCCGGGCCGCGCCGCGGCCCACGGTCCCGGCCGTGGTGTCACGACGGGGGTCCGCGGCGCGGGTGCGCTCGTCGGCGTCTCGGCCGGACCGGTCGGCGGGTCGCGTGCGCGGGGGCACGCTCGCCCGGGCGGCGTCGAGGTGGCGGTCCAGGACCTCGCCGAACTCCCCCGCGGCGGTGCGCCCGGACGCGGCCCGGGTGCCCGGGGTCGTCGCGGCCGGACGCGCCCCCGGCGTGGGGGTCGAGACGGCAGTCGTGCTCACGCGTTCTCCAGCTTCTTCTGGTAGGCCAGCACGGCGGGGACGTAGCGCTGGGTCTCGGCGTACGGCGGGATGCCGTCGTAGCGGTGCACGGCGCCCGGACCGGCGTTGTAGGCGGCCAGCGCGTAGTCGACGCGGCCGAACTCGCTGATCAGGTTGTGCAGCATCCGGGCGGCGCCGTCGACGGCCTGGGTCGGGTTCATCGGGTCGACGCCGAGGCCGCGGGCGGTCGCCGGCATCAGCTGCATCAGCCCGCGCGCGCCGGCGGGGCTGACCGCCGAGGCGTTGAAGCCGGACTCCTGGTGCGCGACCGCGGCGAGCAGGCTGGCCGGGACGTCGTACTTCGCGGCGGCGCCGGTGAACAGCGAGGAGTACGGCGTCGAGCCGACCGCTCCGGTGCGGGCGGTCGCGGAGACCGCCGTCGCGGCCGACGGGTCGGGGAGCACCCGGCGGATCGCCGTGGGGGTCTCGTAGACGTCGGAGACCCGCACGTCCTTGCCGGGCCGCGGCGCCTCGATCATCTTGTGGTCGCCGATGTAGATCGCCGACGTGGTGGACCGGGCTGCCGAAGGCGAGGATGTCGCCGGGCTTCGCGGCGTCGAGGCTCGGGACGGCCGTGCCGGCGCGGGCCTGCTGGTAGGACACGCGGGGCAGGTCGATGCCGAACTGCTTGTAGACGTGCTGGACCAGGCCGGAGCAGTCCAGACCCTTCTTCGGGTCGGTGCCGCCCCAGACGTAGGGGACGCCGAGGTACTTCCTCGCCTCGGCGACCACGGCCTGGCCGGCCGTCGTCGAGGTGCCGGCGGTCGTCGGGGCGGCGTCGGTGTTGGCGCTGGCGAGCGCGCTCGCGAACGCCGCGCTGCCGGTGCTCGACGACGCGATCGTCGAGGGGGTGAGCAGCGCGATCTGGCTCTGGATCTGGGCGATCCGGCTGGCGACGTCGGAGACGCTCATGACTGCTCCTTCCCGTGCATCTGGTCGGTCGACCGCGCTGACTGGTTGCGCTGCCAGGCCTGGGTCGCCAGGTCGTCCATCTGGTGGGCCTCGACGCGGGCGCGCTCGGCGGCCCGCTCGGCGGCGCGACGCTCGAGCAGCAGGTCGACGACGCGGACCCGCTGGTGGTCGTGCTGCCAGCGGCGGGTGGCCTCCTCGGCGACCTCGCGGGACGCGGTCGCGCGGGCGCTGACGACGTCCTGCAGCCGGACCAGGCCGGCGAGCCGGTCCACGTGGCCACGGAAGTCCGCGGCCGACCCGGTGCCGAACGTCCCGGCCGACTCGACGCGGGCGCGGGCGGCGACCAGGTCGGCGTCGCGCCGGCGTACGGCCTCGATCGCGGCGCGCAGGCCGATGCGGCTGTCCTGCTCGCGCACGTCGCGGACCCGGCGCACGGCCTTCAGGCCGCGGTCCTGCTCGTCGGCGCTCACGGCTCACGCACCAGGTCGTGGAGCATCCGCCAGGTCTGGGCGGCCGGGGTGGGCGCGTCGACGGACTGGCGCAGGAACGCGTTGATGTCGCCGTGCAGCGCGATCGCGCGGTCGGCGTCGGGCGAGCTGCCCGGGGCGTACGCGCCGATCTCGACGAGCTCGCGGACGTCGCGGTGCGCGGCCATCAGCCGGCGCAGGGTCACCGCGTCGGCGCGCTCCTGCGGCGTGGTGATCGCGGGGACGACGCGGGACAGCGACTCGAGCACGTCGATGCTGGGGTAGTGGCCGCTGGTCGCGAGCCGGCGCGACAGCACGATGTGGCCGTCCAGGATCGAGCGGGCGGTGTCGCCGATCGGGTCCTGCATGTCGTCGCCCTCGACGAGCACGGTGTAGAGGCCGGTGATGCTGCCGACGGCGCCGGGCCCGGCGCGCTCGAGCAGCCGCGGGAGCAGGCCGAACACGCTCGGCGGGTAGCCCCGGGTCGCGGGCGGCTCGCCGGCGGACAGCCCGATCTCGCGCTGGGCCATCGCGACGCGGGTGAGGCTGTCCATCATCAGGACGACGTCGCGGCCGGTGTCGCGGAACCACTCGGCGATCCGGGTCGCCACGAAGGCGGCGCGCAGCCGCTCGACCGGCGGGGCGTCGGAGGTGGCGACGACGACGACCGAGCGGGCCAGACCCTCGGGTCCGAGGTCGTTCTCGAGGAACTCGCGCACCTCGCGGCCGCGCTCGCCGACCAGGGCGATCACGGAGACCTGCGCCTCGGTGCCGCGGGCGATCATCGAGAGCAGCGTGGACTTGCCGACGCCGGAGCCGGCGAAGATGCCGACGCGCTGGCCGCGCCCGGCGGGCACGAGCGCGTCGAGGGCGCGCACACCGAGCCCGACCTGGCGGTCGACGCGGCCGCGGGCGAGCGGGTGCGGCGCGGCGTTCTCGACCGAGACGTGCGGCAGGTGGTCGATCGGGCCGAGCCCGTCGAGCGGGCGGCCGAGGCCGTCGAGCACGCGGCCGGTCAGCTCCTCGCCGACGTGCACGCGCAGCGGGCCGCCCGTGGGGCGGACGCGGGCGCCGACGCGCAGGCCGTGGGTGGTGCCCAGCGGCAGGCAGACGGTGCCGGCGGCGGTGCTCGCGACGGCCTCGACGGGGACGGGTCCCTCGGCGCCGGCGACCTCGAGGAGGTCTCCGACGGCGACGTCGACGCCGCGGACCATCAGGTGCAGGCCGCGGAGCTCGGCGAGGCGGCCGAGGCGCTCGGGCGCCGCGGCGTGCAGCGCGCGGGTCAGCAGGGCGGTGTCCACGAGGCTCATGCGCCGAGCACCTCCCGGACCCGCGCGAGCGCGGCGGTGAGGGTGGCGTCGACGACGGTGCTCTCGGTCTCGACGACGGCGTCCCCGCGGCGTACGGCGGGATCGGCGACGACGCTCGACGGGCGCCCGGCGAGGACCGCCGGGTCCAGGGCGTCCCGGTCGGCGGGGTGCATGCGCACCACCACGGCCACCTCGGGCTCGACGGCGACCAGGGCCCGGCGCAGCGCGTCGGCACCCGGGTCGGCGGCGACGGCGAGCTCGCGACCGAGGACCGCCTCGGCGATCTGCAGGGCGAGCTCGACGGCCTGGCCGGAGATCTGCTCGGCCGTGGCGCGGGCGGTCTCGGTGCAGCGGGCGACGGCGGCCTCCAGCGCGGCGGTGACCGACTGCTGGTGGGCGACCTGCGCGCGCAGGTGCGCCTCGAGCCGCTCGGAGTGCTGGCGCTCGGCGTCGGCGACCTGGTCGCGGGCGACCCGGCGGCCCTCGGCCCAGCCGGCGGCGAAGCCCTGGGCCCGGGCGGCGTCGCGCGAGCGCTCGGCGATCCCGCTCAGGGTGGCCTCGGTGACGGTGTCGCCGCGCACGGCGGCCGACCCGAAGCGGGTCCACGCACCGCCGTGGCGCAGGTCGACACCGGCGTCGGCGGCCGACACGGTCCCCACGGGGACGTCGCGCAGCACCACCGGGCGCGCTGCCTCAGACGACGTACTCGTCATCGCCGCCCCTCCTCAGCACGATCTCGCCGGCGTCCTCGAGACGACGGATGGCGAGGATGATCTTCTGCTGGGCCTCCTCGACCGCGGACAGCTTGACCGGGCCGAGCAGGTCGATGTCCTCGAGCAGCGTCTGACCGGCGCGCTCGGACATGTTCTTGGTGATCTTGAGGCGGACCTCGTCCGAGACGCCCTTCATGGCGGGCGCGAGGTCGTTGCCGTCGACCTGACGCAGCACCTGCTGCACGTCGCGGTCCTCGAGCGTGAGGATGTCCTCGAACATGAACATCCGGCTCTTGACCTCTTCGGCGAGCACCGGGTCGAGCGCCTGGAGGCCCTCGATGATGAGCCGCTCGGTGGCGCGGTCGGAGCGGTTGATGATCTGGATGAGCGGGTCGAGGCCGCCGACCTGGGAGACCTCCATCGGCTGCAGGACCGAGCCCATCTTGCGCTCGAGCGCCTCCTCGAGGTGCTTGAGCGTCTCGGGGGAGGTGCGGTCCATCGTGGCGATCCGGTGCGCGACCTCGGCCTGGCGCTCCGGCTCGAGGCCGGACAGCACCAGCGTGGCCTTGTCGGAGGGCAGGTGCGCGAGCACGACCGCGATCAGCTGCGGGTGCTCGGCCGAGATGAACGAGAGCAGCTGGCGCGGGTCGGCGCGGTGCAGGAACTGGAAGGGCAGCTTGAGGGCGGACGCGGCGAGCCGGTTCATGATCGACTCGGCGCGCTCCCACCCGAGGGACTCCTCGAGCAGGGCGCGAGCGAACGCCGGGCCGCCGCGCAGCACGTTGGCGCGGGCGTTGGCGATGTCGCGGAACTCGGTGAGGACCTCCTCGGTCTCCTCCGCTCCCAGCGAGTCGAGGCGCAGGATCTCCGCGGACAGGGCCTCGACCTCGGCCTCGGGCAGGTGCGCCATCAGCTTGGAGGCACCGTCGTGGCCGAGCTGGACCAGCAGCACGGCGGCCTTGCGGACGCCGGCGGCGTCGAGGGTCAGGGTCATCAGCTGTCCGCCTCGACGAGCCAGCCGCGCAGCAGCTGGGCGACCTCTTCGGGCTGACGCTCCACCATCGCGGCGATCTCGTCACGGGCGGCGGTCCGCAGCTGGGCCGGGTCCGGGCCCGGGAGCTCGCCGGCCGCCGGGCCGGCCTGGATCGCCGGGGCGGGCGCCTCGGAGCGGCGCAGCTGCTCGACGACGTACTTGGTGGCCTCGTCGCGGGCCTTGCGGCGCTTGCGGCCCCGCAGCCAGGCGATGAGCAGCGCCATCAGCACGATGCCGACCAGGCTGCCGGTCTTGATCTGCGACATCATCGCGGACTTCGCGGTGGCCTTGTTGGCGGCGGCGAGCTCGGCGGCGGCGGTCTTCGCAGCGGTGCGGTCGAACGGCATGGTGGTGACGGTCAGGGTGTCGCCGCGCTTGGCGTTGATGCCCAGGGCGGAGGAGACGAGTGCCTGCACCTGCTGGGGCGTGCTGCCCTTGAGGGACTGGGTGTCGAGCACGATGCCGACGTGCAGGGCGCGGACGTTGCCGGGCGCGGCCTCCTTCTGCTCGATGGTCTTGTCGATCGCGTTGTCCGACGTGCCGTTCTTCTTGACGTACGTCGACCCGGTGCCGCCCCCGGCGGTGCCGGTGCCGGTCGTGACGAGCTGGCCGTCCGGGCCGACGACGCCCTGGGCGCCGCTGGTGCCCGTGCCGGCTGCCGCCGTTGTAGGTCTCGCTGGAGGACGAGCTGGTCAGCGGGAGCTTCACCTTGGTGTTGCGGAAGTACCGCACGCTCTGGGTGGTGGTCTTGTCGAAGTTGAGGTCGGCGTTGACGGTGACGGCCGAGTTGTTGGGTCCGACGATCGGGGTGAGGATGTCGGAGACCGAGCTGGTCATGTCGTCCTCGAAGCCCTCGACCTGCGAGCTGCGGCTGTCCGCGCCCACGTCGACGCCCTCACCGGCCGTGGAGAGCACGTTGCCGGCGGAGTCGGTGACGGTGACCTCGGTGGGGTCGAGGCCCTCGACGCTGGACGCGACGAGGTGCACGATCGCCTGCACCTGCTCGGGCGAGAGCGTGGTGCCGGGGTGGGCCTGGACCAGCACGGAGGCGGTGGTCTTCTGCTTCTCGGAGGAGAACAGGTCCTTCTGCGGCATCGCGACGTGCACGACGGCGGTGTCGACCGAGTCGAGCGCCTCGATGGTCTTGTCGAGCTCGCCCTCGATCGCCCGCTTGTAGGAGGTCTGCTCCTGGAACTGCGAGGTGGACAGGCTCTGCTTGTCGAGCAGGCCGTAGCCGTCCGAGCTCTGGCTCGGCAGGCCCTGGCCGCTCAGGGAGATGCGGGCGCTGTAGACGTCGCTCTGCGGCACCATCACGGTGCTGCCGCCGTCGGTCAGCTGGTAGGGGGTGCCGTTGGCGGCCAGCTTGTCGACGACCGCGGAGGCGTCCGAGGCGGCCATGTTGGTGAACAGCGGGGCGTACGTCGGAGCGGACACCCAGCGGAACACCATGACCGCGCCGAGCACCAGCGCGAGGCCGCCGATGACGGCGATCGTCTTCTGGCCGGCGGTGAAGGAGCCGAACGAGCGCTGCAGCGACTGCAGGCGGCCGGTGATCTGGTCGCGCATCAGACGGACATCCGCATGATCTCCTGGAAGGACTCCAGGGCCTTGTTGCGCACGGCGGTCGTGAGCTGGGTGGCGACCTGGGCCTCGGTGGCGGTGATCGTGTAGTCGTGGATCGCGTTGAGGTCACCGGTCGCGGCGCGCACGGCCAGCGAGTCGGTCTGGCTGTGCAGTCCCTGGAGGTTCTCCAGGCCCTTGGTCAGCAGGTTCGCGAAGTCCGCGCCGCCCGAGCCCGAGGCGCCGGCCGCACCGGACAGCGAGGTGGCGTCGAGGCCGGAGGTCGCGTCGAGGGCGGAGGTGGACCCCGCGGAGAGGGTCTGCGGGACGAAGGGCGTGAAGCCCGTGGCGCCCAGGGCGCCGATGGCGGGGATACTCATGACTGCTTCCCGATCGAGAGGGCGCTGGCGTACACGTCCTGGGCGTTCTTGATGACGGAGGTCTGGGCCTGGAAGCCGCGCTGGGCCATGATCAGCTGGCTCATCTGGCTGCCGAGGTCGGTGTCGGGCATCCGGACGTAGCCCTTCGCGTCGGCCAGCGGGTGCTCCGGCTGGTAGACGAGCCGGCCGGTCGGGTCGCCGAGGTCGATGCCCGAGACGCGGACGCCGGCACCGCCCTGCGGCCCCTCGACGCTCTGCGCGACGACGTACTGGGCCTGGAAGGCGGACTCGCTGGTCCGGCGGGCGGTGTTGATGTTGGAGATGTTGAACGACAGCGTGTCGAGCCAGGTCTGGTGCATCGCGAGGCCGCTGCCCGCGATGCCGAGCATGTCGAAGGCACCCATCACATGCCGCCGATCGCGGTGGTGACCATGCCGAAGCGGTCGCCGACCGCGCGGGTGAGCAGCTGGTAGCGGAACGTCGACTGCATCGCGACCATGGTCTCCTTGGCCAGGTCGACGTTGTTGCCGTTCGCGCCGCGCTGGGCACCGGAGTACGACGTCGTGGAGGTGACCGCGCCGGGACCGATCGAGCCGTCGGAGATCGCGCCCTTGAGGGAGTCCTCGAAGTCGACCGAGCGCGCGATGAAGTCGGGGGTGTCGACGTTGGCGATGTTGTCGGCCGCCACCTGCTGGCGCTGCTGCAGGCCGTCGAGGGCGCTGTAGAGCGCACTCCCGACAGGGTCGGACCCAGAGATCAGCATGGAGACGTCTCCGTCAGTCGGTGCTGGGCGCCGGTCCGTCGGCGGAAGAAGAGCAATCCATGCTCTGAGGGGATTGTCGGCACCCCGGGGGACGGCCTGAGGGGATCTGCCGACTTTGTTCCAGATCGGGCGGACGTTTTACCGCGGCCCCCGGCCGGGCTGTCCCTCCCGAGCGCTGGGAGGGGCAGCCTGGTCGGGGGCCGCGCCGGCCGGGCCCGTCGCGGGTCCGGGTCGGCGACCCGTCAGGCGCGGATGTCGAGGTAGACCGGGCGCGCGGGCTGCCGGGTGCCGCTGGCGTCGGCCACCCGGGCGACGTACGCCATCGCGTGCCGGGTGTCGCTCATCGCCCGCGCGGTGCGCTCGGCGAGGTTCTGCTGGCGGCCGAGCAGCGAGGTGGCCCGGGCCACCATCTCGGCCGGGAGCGGGGAGTCGAGCTGAGGCGGGGTCCACGGCGCCACCGGCACCGTGGCCGGGTCCTCCCCCGCGAGCAGGCGCTCGGTCTCGGCCAGGGTGAGCTCCAGCTCGTCGAGAGCCGCCTCCCAGGCCGAGTCCCATGCGCCGCCCATGACGATCGCCCCTCCGGCTCAGAGGTCCACGCCGACGAGCGCGGCCTGCCGCCAGGCGGCGGCGAGCGGCTCGACGAGCACGAGGCAGGACCGGGTGACGTCGGCGCTGCGCTCGACGTTGGCGCGCACCAGCTCGCGGTGCAGGAAGTTGTAGATGCTGGCCAGGCGCGGCGCGCCCTCCCAGGCGTCGAGCCGCAGCGAGGAGGCCAGCTCCAGGACGATCTCCTGGGCGTGCAGCAGCTGCGCCGACGCCTCCGGGTGCCGGTCCTCGTCCTGGAAGGCGGCGGCGCGCTGGAGGTCGAGCACCAGCCGGTCGTAGAGCATGACGAGCAGCTTCTCCGGGCTGGCCGTCGTGACCATGCTGCTCATGTAGGCGTTGCGTGCGGTGGCCATCGGACTCCTCGCTCCTGCTAGCTGCTGCTCTTGGACGCCGTGAGCGCGTTGACCTGGCCGGTGAGCCAGCTGGACTGGTTGTTGAGCTTGGACAGCGACACCTCGAGCGCGGTGAACTGCCGGTTGTAGGCGGCCTGCTTGGTGGCCAGCCGCACGTCCCAGTCGTCGATGCTGGTCTGCATCGACGTAGCGGCGGTCTGGCGGCTGGTGATGTTGGTGGTCAGCAGGCCGGTGTCCGGGTCGCTGGCGAAGCCCGCGGCGGCCGAGAGCCGGGCCGCGAAGCCCGGGGTGGTGGCGCTCGAGGCCGCGCCGAGCTTGGCCGCGACGCTGCTGGAGTCGGCGGCGTAGGCCGAGGCGAAGGCCGTCGCGTCGAAGGTGATCTTGCCGAAGCGGTCGGTCGCGATGCCCAGGCCGGACATCGAGGTGCCGTCCGCGGAGCGGGTCACCGAGTCCAGGATCTTGCTGCGCAGGTCGCGGATCGTCGGGTCGCCGCCGAGCGGGCCGGAGGTCTTGGTCGCCGCGTTGTACGCCGTCAGCTTGTCGATCTGGGTGAGGATCGCGTTCGCGGAGTCGACGAGGTCCTTGACGGCCGCCTGCGGCGAGGTGGCGTCGCGGGTCAGCGTGACGTCGACGGCGGTGCCGGTCGGGGTCGAGCTGTTGATCGTGACGTCGAGGCCCGTCACCAGCCCGGTGAAGGTGTTGCTGCTCGAGTGCACCGTGTCGGACCCGATGGTGACCGCGGCGTCCTGCCCGGCGACCACGGTGGCGCCGCCGAGCAGGTCCGAGCCGTCGGTGTTGGTCAGGGTGAAGGCGGAGGCGGCGCCGCTGGTGTCGGAGGACACCCGGAGCCGCAGGGTGCCGTCGTCGAGCTTGACGGTGCTCGCGGTGACGCCGGCGTGCGCGTCGTTGATCGCGCCGACCAGGCCGGCCAGGCTGCCGTCGCCCGTCTCGAGGGTGAGGTCCTCGCCGTTGACGGTGAGGGTGACCGAGGTGGACCCGGAGGTCACGACGTCGGAGCCGGCGGCGGTCGAGGCGAAGGTCAGCGAGTGCGCCTTGGCGGTCTGCTGCACGGTGAAGCTGACCACGCCGGTGGGCGCGTTGCTGCCGGCGACGACGGACACCTGGTCCGAGGAGCTCTTGGCGGTCAGCGGCGTCCAGGCCGAGGTCTTGGCGAGCGCGTCGGCCTTGGTCACCAGCGAGGCGAACTGGGCGTTCAGCGACTGCAGCGTGGTGATGTTGGACTGCGCGGTGGACAGGCGGGTCTTGAGGAGGGTCTGGGGGTTCGCCTCGACCTGCATCAGCTGGCTGATGATGGTCGAGGTGTCGAGCCCGCTGACGAGGCCGCTCACGCTGGCACTGGCCACCGGGGTCTCCTTCCTCGGACCGGCCGGGGCCGGTCGCACCACTCGCTGTCGGGGTCCTGCTGGGTCTGCCGGTGCTGCTGGGTCCTGCCGGTGCTGCTGGTCGAGCCCGGCCGGCGGGTGCCGGCCCCGAGACGACCAGACCCGCCGCGGCACTGCCGCGGCGGGCCGGGTCGTGTCCGGAGGGGCCGGTTGTGCGCCCCGCCCCCCGGAGGTCAGGGTGCGACCCCGGCCACGGTCTCCCACCGCAACCGGGTCACACCGTTCGACCGGTGTTCAGCTCACCATCACTGGAGGAGCTTGAGCACACCCTGCGAGCCCTGGTTGGCCTGGGCCAGCATGGCCGTGCCCGCCTGCGACAGGATCTGCGACTTGGTGAAGTCCACCATCTCGGCGGCCATGTCGGTGTCGCGGATCCGGCTCTCCGACGCGGACAGGTTCTCGACCGCGACGTTGAGGTTGTTGATGGTGTGCTCGAAGGTGTTCTGCGCCGCACCGAGCTGGCCACGGAACGTCGAGACGTCCTTGATCGCAGCGTCGATGGTGGCGAGGTCCGCCGTGGTGCCGTTGGCGGTCACGTCCACCGTGTCCACCGCGAGCGTGCCGGCGGTCATGTCGGACAGGTTGACCGTCTGGGTCTCGCCGCCGTTGGCGCCGACCTGGAAGGTCAGCGTCGCGTTGGAGCCGTCGAGCAGCTTGGTGCCGTTGAACTGGGTGCGGTTGGCGATGTCGTCGATCGCGGTCGAGAGCGAGGTGATCTCGTCCTGGATCGAGGCGACCGCGTCGCCGGTCGCGCCGCCGTTGGAGCCCGAGTTGCCGGCCTGCACGACGAGGTCGCGCATGCGCTGCAGCATCGAGTGGACCTCGGTGAGCGAGCCTTCAGCGGTCTGCACGACGCTGACGCCGTCCTGGGCGTTGCGGACGGCGACCTTGAGGCCACCGACCTGCGAGCGCAGGCCCTCGGAGATCGAGAGACCGGCAGCGTCGTCGGCCGCACGGTTGATGCGGAAACCGCTGGACAGCTTCTCCAGCGACTTGGACATCTGGGTGTCGGTCACACCGAGGTTGCGGTGCGCGTTCATCGCCGCGATGTTCTGGTTGATGCGAAGACCCATGATCGTTTCCTCCTGAAGTGGGGTCGAACCGGCCCTTCCATGGGCCGCGTTGACAGTGCTATCGGCGCCCGGTGCGGGGACCTGAGGGATGCTGAGGAGAAAGTTGCCCCAGTTTGTGTCGACCGCCGCTGACGCGTCTGAGAAGGCAGAGCCCGAGATGCCGAGGATCGGCAACGAACCTCACCCGGTGGCGGTCAGGCGGAGTAGGAGCCGTGGTGGGGGTGGGACAGCCGCGCGGAGAACGTACGGTGCGAGGCGACCGAGGCGTAGTAGGCCTCCTTGCGGCGACTCGCGCACCCACCCGGACGCGCCGAGGCCTCCACCAGCTCCGGCTCCAACGCACTGGCCAACGCCCCCCGCAACAACGCGACCGCCTCGGCGCGCAGCTGGGAGATCCGCGACTCGGTCACCCCCAGCTCGGCCGCCAGCTCGGCCATCGGCCGGTCGTGGAAGAAGTAGCCCTCCACCACCACCCGCAACCGCTCCGGCAGATGCGCGATCGCGTCATGGAGATAGGCCACCTGCTCACGCTGCTCGACCAGGTCCAACGGCGTCGGCCCACTGGCCGGCAACAAGTCATCGACAGTGGAGTCCTCGAACCCCTGCAACGAGACCACCGAGGCCCGCGCCAGGTCATCACGATGCGCCGCCAGCTCCTGGGTCCCGATCCCCAACGCCGCCGCCACCTCCGCGTCCTCGGCCGGACGACCCAACGCCGTCGAGATCCGACCCCGCGCGTCATCGACCTGACGCGCCCGACGCCGCACCGAACGACTCGCCCAGTCCAGACCCCGCAGCTCATCGACCAACGCACCCCGGATCCGGGTCGAGGCATAGGTCCCGAACCCCACCCCCCGCGCCGGGTCGAACCCCTCCGCAGCCTGCACCAACGCCAACATCCCCGCCGAGGTCAGATCATCACGCGAGACATGGGCCGGCACCCGCGACAACGTGTCCCGCACGATGTGACCCACCAACGGCAGGTTCGCCCGCACCAGCTCCTCGACCCGCTCACGGCGGACCAGGACGGGCACGTCGGCGGCGTCGCCGTGGCCGGTGGCCGCAGACGGCGAGGAGGGCGCCGGGAGCGCGGAGGAGAGCGGCGAGCCGAGCGGCGAACCGGCCGGCGGGGTCGCGGAGGGAGCCATCGAGGTGGCAGGGGCAGCGAGGGAGGAGATGTTGGAGCGCACACCACTAGAAAGCCCTCATGTCGAGCGAATCGCTGCCGAATCGGACCCTTCGAGACGTTCGATGCGGCTGGATGAGCCGATGTGCTCAGATCTGCCCCCGGTGAGATTAGTCCGTTTCGACTATCAAGCCCGCCGATCGGTCAACCGCCGTGTGCTGGGTCACTTCGCCCTGAAATGTCTGATCTGTCCCGCACGGCGGCGGGGAACGCGCGATCTCAGCGCGGAAACGGCCCGATTCCCGCCCGGTTTCCCTCAGGAGGGCCGGCCCGGCGCCGATGAGCAGGTACCGGGACCAGCAGGAGCACACACCAGCCCTGGCGGGGCGCACACCCCAGCACGAGCCAGGCACGGGACCGGACGTGGACCACGACCGACAATGACATGGCCACGACGAGGGCAAGGGATAGCGAACACATGTCGATGGAGAACCTCTCATCCATCCTCTGGCGCGAGCGGGAGCTCCTCGAGCGGCTGCTCTTCAAGCTGGAGATGGAGCAGCTCGTGCTCACCAGCGCACGCACCCGGTGGCTGCCTGCCGCGGCCCGGGAGATCGAGGCCGTCCTCGAGGACATCCGGTCCATCGAGCTGATGCGCGCCCTCGCCGTCGACGCCGTCTCCAACGAGCTCGGGCTGCGTCCCGAGCCCAGCCTTCAGGAGATCGCCGGCGCCTGCGACGACCCGTGGCGCTCGATCTGGCTCGACCACCGCGAGGCGTTCACGACCGTCGCCACCCAGATCAGCGAGATGTCGCAGAGCAACCGCGTGCTCCTGACCGCCGGCTACCAGGCCGCGCAGGCCACCCTGCTCTCCATGACCGAGAAGCCGACGACGTACGGCTCGAACGGCGCCGTCGACACCGACCGCCGGGTCAGCCTGATCGACCGGAACCTCTGATGACCGGCTCCTTCTCCTCGCTGTCCTCGGCGCTGTCCGCGCTGAGGTACAACCGCGTCGCGATGGACGTCGCGAGCGGCAACGTCGCGAACGCGAGCACCGCGGGCTACACCCGGCGCCAGGTCGTCGGGCAGGCGATCGCCGCTCCCTCCACGCCGACCGTGTGGTCGAAGTGGGACGGCGCCGGCGCCGGGGTGGAGGCCAGCCGCGTGGACCGGATGGTCGACCCGCTCCTGGACTCCCGGGCCCGCACCGAGCACAGCACCTCGTCCTTCCTGAGCACCCGCTCGAACTCGCTCGCGCGCCTCGAGACCTCGCTGGCCGAGCCGGGCACCAACGGCATCGCCGCTGCGCTCGACAAGTTCAAGGCGGCCTGGCACGACGTCGCCAACGCTCCGGGCAACCCGGCCTCGCGGGCGCAGCTGCTCTCGCGCGCCGAGACGCTGCGGACCACGATCTCCGCGCAGGCCGGTGCCGTCGCCACCGAGTGGAGCGACCAGCGCAGCCGCATCGACGCGCTCACGACCGAGGTCAACCAGGTCGCCGGGCAGCTCGCCGAGCTCAACAAGGGCCTGCGCGCCGCGAGCGTCTCCGAGACCGACGCGGGCACCCTGCTCGACCAGCGCGACGTGCTCACCCTGCGCCTTTCGGAGCTGACCGGCGCCGCCGTGACGATCAACGCCGACACCACCGTCGACGTCAAGGTCGGCGGCCAGGACCTCGTCACCGGCAACACCGCCCACGCGGTGTCGGTGAGCGGCTCGGCCGACCTCGCCGGTGCCGGGTCCGACCCGCTGACCTTCACCGTCGACGGCGCCCCCGTGACGCTGGTGGCCGGTGAGATCGGCGGCACCCAGAAGCTGCTGACCGGCGACCTGCCCGACTACGCGGCCAAGCTGGACGCCTTCGTGGCGGAGATGGCCAGCGCCGTCAACGCCCAGCACGCGGCCGGCATGGACCTCAACGGCGTGGCGGGCGGCGACTTCTGGTCGGGTACGACGGCCGCGACGCTGTCCGTGGCGATCACCGACCCGAACCTCGTGGCGGCGGCCGACCCGGCCAAGGGCGGCCTGGACAACACCAACGCCGACGCCCTGGGCAACCTCGACCTCGGCGCCGCGACGTACCGCAGCCTGATCACGACCTTCGGCGTCACCGTCAACTCCGCGCAGCAGGTCTCCACCACCCAGGACGCCCTGACCGCGCAGGTCGACGCGTCGCGGGAGGCGGTCTCCGGCGTCAACATCGACGAGGAGATGGTCAACCTGCTCGCGGCCCAGCGCGGTTACGAGGGCGCGGCCCGCGTGCTCACCGCGATGGACTCGATGCTCGACACCCTGATCAACCGGACGGCGGCGCACTGATGAGCACACCCCGCATCACCCAGCGGCTGATGGTGCAGCGCTCGCTGTCCTCGCTCAACGGCGGCTTCAACCGGCTCGCGCAGAGCCAGGAGCAGATCTCCACCGGACGCGTGATCAACCGCCCGTCCGACTCGCCGACCGGCACCAACGACGCGATGCGGCTGCGCGCGTCGATCGCCGCGAACGCGCAGTACACCCGCAACGCCGACGACGGCGTGAGCTGGCTCAACCGCACCGACTCCGTGCTCGGCTCGATGCTCGACAGCACCCGCCGCGCCCGCGACCTGATCGTGCAGGGGTCCTCGACCGGCTCGGCCGGCCCGGCCGCCCGCGAGGCACTCGCCCAGGAGCTCACCCAGATCCGGCAGAGCCTCGTCGACGACGCGAACACCAGCCACCTCGGCCGCCCGATCTTCGGCGGGAACACGGCCGGCGCGGCGGCGTACGACGCGAGCGGCACGTTCGTCGGCGACTCCGGCGAGGTCAGCCGCACCGTCGGAGCGGGCGTCTCGGTGCCGGTCAACGTCACCGGCCCGGCGGCGTTCTCGACCGGCAGCGACGACCTGTTCACGGTGCTGTCCGACGCGATCACCGCGCTGCGCACCGACCCCGACGCCACCAGCGCCACCCTCGCCCGGCTCGACTCGGTCAGCACCGTGATGAGCACGGCCCGCACCGACGTCGGCGCCCGCACCAACCGCATCGAGTCGGCCCGCGAGGGGCTGGTCAGCACCGCCCTGGACACCAAGAGCTCCCTGTCCGACGTGGAGAACGTCGACATCGCCGCGGCCACGATGGACCTGCAGATGCAGGAGGTGGCCTACCAGGCCTCCCTGGCCGCCACCGCGCGTGTCATCCAGCCGTCGCTGGTCGACTTCCTCAAGTGACTGGTTGACTGCCTCCATGAACCGACCGAGCAGACTGCTGTCGCGCCACGACGAGGCCCAGCCTCCTTCGGCCGCCGGCGGGCAGGACCCCGTCGACGTCCCGGTGCTGGAGATGGTCCGGCCGATGGCGGGCTTCCCCGACATGCGGCTGTTCGCACTCAGCCTCCTCGACGAGGCCGGCACCGTGTGCGACCTGGTGTCGCTGGAGGACCCGGAGCTGCGCTTCGTGGTGATCCCGCCGTCGGTGTTCTTCGCCGACTGGTCCCCGGAGATCGACGAGGAGATGATCGCCGACCTCGGGATCGAGAGCGCCGACGACCTCGTGGCCCTGCTCGTGGTCACCCTCGGGGACACCCCCGAGGCGGCGACCGCCAACCTGCTCGCGCCCGTGCTCATCAACCAGCGCAACCGCCGCGCGGGCCAGTTCCTGCTCGACGACCTCGACCTTCCGCTGCGTGCGCCCCTCTCGGCGGCCGCACCCGCATAGGGTGGTGCCCACCCCGGCGCCCGCGCCGGTGGCCCGGACCGTCGTCGACCCGTCAGGAGTGAGCGCATGCTGGTGCTGAGCCGCCGCGTGGGCGAGAAGATCGTCATCGGCGACGACGTGGTGATCAGCGTCCTCGAGCTGCGTGGCGACGTGGTCCGGATCGGCGTCGACGCGCCGCGCCACGTGCAGGTCCGCCGCGAGGAGCTGCTCGCGCAGCTGGCCGACACCAACCGCGAGGCGGCGACCTCGCCGCGCACCGACGCGCTGGCCGCGCTGTCCCGGCTGGTGCCCCAGCCGGGCGCCCAGCCGGCGACCCCACCCGCCGGCGGTCCGGTCGCCGGCCGGGCAGTCCGGCCAGTCCGACCAGGGCCCGTCGGGCTCCGGGTCGGCAGCGCCGCGGCCCGGCCCGCGTCCGGGCCCGCCGCGCGGGGCCTGACCCCGCCTCGGGTCAGCTCCGCGGGAACGCCGCGGCCACGCCCAGGAGGACGTCGTTGCCGGCCGGGTCGCCGATGCTGATCCGCACGCCGTCGCCGGCGAACGGCCGCACCATCGTGCCGGCCTCCTCGGCCGCGGCCGCGAACGCCGCGGAGCGATCGCCGAGGCCCAGCCACACGAAGTTGCCCTGGGCGTCGGGGACCGTCCAGCCCTGCTCCCGCAGCGCCGCGAGCACCCGCGCCCGCTCCCCCACCAGGGCCTCCACCCGCTCGAGCAGCTCGGCCTCGCGCTCCAGGGACGCCACGGCGGCCGCCTGGGCCACCGAGGACACCCCGAACGGCAGCGCGCAGGCGCGCACCGCCGCGGCGACCTCGGGTGCGGCCACCGCGTAGCCGACCCGGAAGCCGGCCAGCCCGTAGGCCTTGGCGAAGGTGCGCATCGCAACCACGTTGGCGCGCCCGTGGGCCAGCTCGACCCCGTCGAAGGCGTCCTCGTCGCGGACGAACTCGCGGTACGCCTCGTCGAGCACCACCAGCACGTGCGGCGGGACGCGGTCCAGGAAGGACACCAGCTCGGTCCGGCGTACGGACGGGCCGGTGGGGTTGTTGGGGCTGCACACCACCACGACCTTGGTGCGGTCGGTGACCGCGGCGAGCATCGCGTCGAGGTCGTGGCGGCCGTCGTCGGTCAGCGGGACGCGCACGGAGGTCGCGCCGGTGACCGAGACCGCGATCGGGTAGGCCTCGAAGGAGCGCCAGGCGTAGACGACCTCGTCGCCGGCCTCGCAGAACGCCTGCAGCAGGTGGTAGAGCACGGCGACCGAGCCGGTGCCCGCGGCCAGCCGGTCGACGGTCACCCCGAGCCGCTCGCCGAGGGCTGCGTAGAGGGCGGTGCAGCCCATGTCGGGGTAGCGGTTCATCGCCGCGGAGGCGTCGGCCGCCGCCTCCAGGACGCCGGGCAGCGGCGGGTAGGGGTTCTCGTTCGAGGAGAGCTTGTACGTCGTCACGCCCGGCCGGACCGCGGGGGGCCGGCCCGGGACGTAGGCCGGGAGGTCTCGGATCGCGGCCCGCACCTGCGGGGTCTCGGGGGTGCCCATGCCCGGAACCCTAGCCGCAGCACGCGGGACCGACAGGGGCTGGACCCGGACCCGGCCCTTACAGGACGGTGACCGGCATAGCCCGGTCGGGCCATGCGCAACGCCCTGGGCCCGGCCCGTTCGGTCGACGCGGAGCACCCCACCGGCGCGCCATGATGAGGGGTTGGCGCTTCTTGGGGGGCTGAGGAGCGGCTCCGGGGGCCAGGGTGGGGGGCACCCATGGGCAGGCCCGCGCACCGCTCGGCGCGCGGGCCTGCAGGCTCCCCGGGTGGGCGGCCTCAGGCCACCGCGGACGCGGGCGGCGGGAGGATCACCTCTCCGCGCTCGACCGCGAGCAGGTCGCGGCCGCGGACCACGTCGAGCGGGTTGGTCAGGCAGCGGATCGACCCGCCGCCCTTGTGGAACTCCGAGACGTCGACCACGACGACCTCGAAGCCCCACGCCTCGAGCTGGTCGCGTACCCGCGCCGGGGCGGCGGGCATCACCACGGTGCGCCCGACGACCACGCTGTTCGCGCAGAAGGTCAGCGCCTCCTCCTCGGTGAGCACCAGCGGCTCGGGCACGAGGTCGAGCAGCGCGGCTGCCGAGTCGGCGTCGAGCGCGTCCGGGCACACCATCGCCCGGGTCTCGTCGAGGGGGCAGAACGCGAGGTCGAGGTGGTACATCCCCGGGTGGGTGATCCGGACCCCGCGCACGATCACGTCCAGGTCGGCCGCGAGGTGCTTGAGCCCGAGCTCCTCGGTGCGCGGCCCGTAGCCCACGACGAGCTCCTCGCCGAACGCGAAGGCGTCGCCGGCCTCGAAGTGCGCGCCGACGCCGTCGCGTCCGACGTACGACGTGGAGTGGCCGTGCTCGGCGAACCACGCCTGGGCGGACCCGGTCTCCATCCGGCGCTCGGGGTAGCGCATGTGCGAGAGCACGGCGTGCCGCCCGGTGTCCGCTCGGTCCACCCGGCCCTCGCGGCCCACGACGAGACCGAGGTTCATCGCGTAGACCATGTCCGGGGCGTCGGGCCGCTGCGGCAGCACCTCCACGGTGGCGCCGGCCGTGCGCAGCGCGTCGACCAGGCCCAGCCACTGCTCGCGGGCGAGCGCCGGGTCGGGCTGGACGTGCACGTCCATGTAGGGGTTGATCGCGTAGTCCACGCGGAAGTGGTTCGGCTCCACCATCAGGTAGTGGCGGCCCCACGGCAGTGGCTGACCCATCGTTCGCCTCCTCGGGCTCGACTCGTGCGGGTGTTTCGTCGGATGATCGGATTGTCGGACAATCGGACCACGTCCGAGTATGCGGGACGGGGTGGCCTCCGCGTCAAGTTTTGTCCGACAATGTGACCAGGACGTCACGGCGGCATCGGGATCGTGTGACGACGCGACGAGGGAAGCCGCACCGTGAACCCGTTCGAGACGCTCAGCCTGGAGCACTCCTCCACCGTCGACCGCGTGGTCGACGAGCTGCGGCGGGCGCTGTTCGACGGCGAGGTGCAGGCGGGTACGCCGCTGCGCGAGGTCGCCCTCGCCGAGGCCATGGGGGTGTCCCGGTCCACGATCCGCGAGGCCCTCGGGGTGCTGGTCGCCGAGGGCCTGGCCACCCGGGAGCCGAACCGCGGGGTGCACGTCACCGAGCTCGACCCCGACGCCGTGCGCGACGTCAGCGCCGCCCGCGCGGTGCTCGAGGAGGCCGGCCTGCGACGCTGGCCGGTCGCCGACGAGGCCGACCGCGAGGCGTGCCGGGCGGCGCTGCGGGACTACGCCGACGCCGCCGCGTCGGGGGCGCGGCCCTCGGAGCTGACCGCTGCGCACCTCGGCATCCACCGCGCCCTCGTCGGGCTGACCGGGTCCAGCCGGCTCATCGCCCTGGCCGAGTCGCTGACCGCCGAGATCCGGCTCGCCCTGGCCCGCGTCGACCACCTGCGCGGCAACGCGCGCGACCAGGTGCACGCGCACGCGTCGCTGGTCGACCTGCTCGAGCAGGGCGACGTCGAGGCGGCCGCCGCCGAGCTCTCGCACCACCTCGCCGACGCCGAGACCTCGATGCTGGCCGCCCTGGGCCGCGCCGCGCACACCCCGTAGCCGGGACCCGCACCCCGTCCCCGGCCGGCGGCCCGAGCGCCGGCACAGCGCCGGCACAGCCGGACCTGGCAAGATCGGACCCGTGACCTTCCTGGTGCGCGTCGTCATCAACGCCCTCGCCCTGGCCGCCGCCACCTGGCTGCTGGACGACATCACCCTCGACGGGCCCACCCGCCGCGACAAGGCCATCACCCTGGTGCTGGTCGCGGTGATCTTCGGCGTCGTCAACGCGGTCGTCCGGCCGGTGGTGAAGCTGCTCGCGCTGCCGTTCATCATCCTGACGCTCGGCCTGCTGCTGTTCGTGATCAACGCCTTGATGCTGCTGCTCACCGGCTGGCTCTCCGAGCAGCTCGACCTCGGCTTCCAGGTCGACGGGTTCTGGCCCGCGCTGCTCGGCTCCATCGTGATCAGCGTGGTCTCGTGGATCCTCGGGATGGTCCTCCCGGAGGAGCGGTGAGCGAGGCCGGCCGGCCGGTGCTCCCGCCGCCCCGCGCGGGCGGTGGCGGGACGCCGTACGCCGTCGCGGTGGTGTGCCTGGGCAACATCTGCCGCTCGCCGATGGCCGCGGTGGTGCTGCGCGACCGGGTCGCGGCCGCCGGGCTCGGCGACGCCGTCGCGGTGACGAGCGCGGGCACCGGCGGCTGGCACGTCGGCGAGCCGATGGACCCGCGCGCGGCGGCGACGCTGACGGCGGCGGGCTACGACCCCAGCGGGCACCGGGTGCGGGCGTTCACCGCGGGCTGGCTCGAGGACCACGACCTCGTGCTGACCATGGACGAGCGCAACCTCGCCGACGTGAGCGCCCTCGGGTCCGCCGACCGGGTGCGCCGCTTCCGCGACCTCGACCCGCTCGCCGGGCCCGGCGACCGCGAGGTGCCGGACCCCTACTTCGGTGGTGACGAGGGCTTCGAGGACGTGCTCGCGATGGTCGAGCGGACCTGCGACGCGCTGGTCGCCGCCCTGGCCGACACCCTCGCCGACACCCGGGCTGACGTGGTGCGCACGCCCGCCTCCTCCGGGGGCGGCGGCTGACATGGCCCGGATGGGCACCGTCGCCCAGCGGGCCGAGGACCTCCTCGGCACCGCCGTCGTCGCCACCACCCCGGTCGCGGGCGGCGACATCTGCACCGCCGTGCGGCTGCGCCTGTCCAGCGGGGCCTCCGCGCTCGTCAAGACCCGCCCGCACGCGCCGGCCGACTTCTTCCGCAGCGAGGCGAGCGGGCTCGACTGGCTCCGCTCGGAGGGCGCCGCGCCGGTGCCGGAGGTGCTGGCCGCCGAGGAGGACTGCCTGATCCTGGCGTGGGTCGAGTCCGGGCGGCCGGGCGTCGAGGCCGCCGAGGAGCTCGGCCGCTCGCTCGCACGCACGCATGCGCTCGGGGCCGAGGCCTTCGGAGCCGCGCCCTCCGGCGAGGCGGGGGACGGCTACATCGGCACGCTGCCGCTGCCCAACCGGCCCAGCCCGACGTGGCCGGAGTTCTTCGCGACCCGGCGGGTGCTGCCCTACCTCAAGCTCGCCTCCGACCGCGGCGGCATCTCCACCGAGGACGCCGACGCCGTCGAGCAGGTGGTGCGCCGCCTCACCGACCTCGCCGGCCCCGCCGAGGAGCCCGCCCGGCTGCACGGCGACCTCTGGTCGGGCAACCTGATCTGGGACCAGCGCGGCGCCGTCTGGCTGATCGACCCCGCCGCCCACGGCGGTCACCGCGAGAGTGACCTCGCGATGCTCGCGCTGTTCGGCTGCCCGCACCTGCCGCGCGTCCTCGAGGCCTACGACGAGGCGGCGCCGCTCGCCGACGGCTGGCAGGACCGGGTCCCGCTGCACCAGCTGTTCCCGCTGCTCGTGCACGCCTGCCACTTCGGCCGCGGCAGCGGCGGCGCGGGGTACGGCGCCCGCGCCGGCGAGGCGGCCCGCCGCCTGCTCTGAGGCCCACCGGTCCGGCGCGCCGGTGCCGCAGGGGCCCGAGCGGACAGACCGGGAGGCGCCGCGCGACGCCGTCGCGCGCTGTGGAACACTGCGAGGACTCGAAGGACGCCCTGGGATCCTCTCGGGCCACCCCGCACCGGTCGGCAGGTCCCCGCTCTCCAGGGAGACCGATGACGGACAGGTCCGCACGCACGGCCACCGCCGAGGTGGACTGGCCGGCCCTGCTCGACCGCGCGCTGCGCGGCGAGGGCGTGCGCACGGTGTTCCAGCCGGTCGTCGACCTGGCCCGCGGCATCGTGGTGGGCTACGAGGCGCTGACCCGCTTCGACGGCCCGGTCACCAACCCCGAGGAGTGGTTCGACGCCGCCCGCCGGCACGGCCTGTCCGCGGCGCTCCAGGCGCAGTCGCTGGTCGGCGCCCTGGGGGCCCGCGAGCACCTCCCGCCCTCGACGTTCCTCGCGGTCAACGTCGGGCCCGACGTCATCGACCAGCGCGACGTCGTCCGCGCCTGGAACGAGCAGCCCGACCTGTCCGGCGTGGTCGTGGAGCTCACCGAGGACGCGCCGATCGAGTCCTACGACTCGCTGCGCCCGGCGCTCGACCGGCTCCGGGCAGCCGGCGCGCTGATCGCCATCGACGACGCCGGCGCGGGCTACGCCGGGCTGCAGCACCTGCTCGGCGTGCGCCCGCAGATCATCAAGCTGGACCGGGCGCTGGTCTCCGGGATCGACCGCGACGAGACCAAGCGGGCGCTCGTGGAGATGATCGGCACGTTCGCCAGCCGCATCGACGCGTGGGTGCTGGCCGAGGGGATCGAGCACCTCGGCGAGCTCGACACCGTCGTCGGGCTCGGCGTCCCGCTCGCCCAGGGCTACCTGCTCGCCCGCCCCGGGCCGCCCTGGCCCGACCTCGACCGGCGCGGCCGGGCGCTGCTGCGCTTCCAGCAGCCGGCGCCGTGGGACCGGACGCTTCGTCAGGTGCTCGAGCGGGCCACCACCGTCGCCGACGAGCGCGAGGCGGCCGACCTCTTCGCGCTGCCCGGACACGACCCCGGCCTCGACATGGTGGTCGTCGTCGACGAGCAGGACCGCCCCGTCGCCACCGTCGACCTCGGCGGACTCGTGCACTCGGCGCTCGACGCCAGCACCCGGGTGGGCGTCGACACCACCGTCGAGGAGGCCGCCGCCCGCGCGGTGACCCGCCCGGCTGACCAGCGGTTCCGGCCGCTGCTGTGCGTCGACGATGCCGGCCGGCTGGCCGGCGTGGTCCGGATGGAGCGGGTGCTGACCTACCTCGCCGCGCACACCGAGGCGGCGCGCTGACCGACGTCGTGCGGGGCGGTCGTGCGGGCAACACCTCGCCCGCTTCTCAGCGGCGGCTCAGGCTCGGATGGCACAGTGGGGCGCGTGACTCCCGCCACCCCGCAGCAGGCCTCGCGCGTCCTCGTCGTCGACGACGACCGGGCCGTGCGGGAGTCGCTGCGACGGTCCCTGGAGTTCAACGGGTACGCCGTCACGCTGGCCTCCGACGGCGCCGAGGCGCTCGCCTCGATCGCCGGCAACCTGCCCGACGCGCTGGTGATCGACGTGATGATGCCGCGCCTCGACGGCATCGAGACCACCCGTGCGCTGCGCACCGCCGGCAACGACCTGCCGATCCTGGTGCTCACCGCCCGCGACTCCGTCGGCGACCGCGTCGAGGGCCTCGACGCCGGCGCCGACGACTACCTCACCAAGCCGTTCGCCCTCGAGGAGCTGCTCGCCCGGCTGCGTGCGCTGCTGCGGCGGGTGCACGCCCCGAGCGCGGACGGCGTCGACGACGAGGTGCTCGCCTTCTCCGACCTCACGATGAACCTCGCCACCCGCGAGGTACACCGGGCCGGGCGGGCCATCGAGCTGACCCGCACCGAGTTCACGCTGCTGGAGATGTTCCTGCACGCGGCCCCGCCGGGTGCTCGACCGGTCGT
Source organism: uncultured Actinomycetota bacterium (assembly GCA_963781745.1). Taxonomy (GTDB): domain Bacteria; phylum Actinomycetota; class Actinomycetes; order Propionibacteriales; family Nocardioidaceae; genus Nocardioides_B. Next base: position 324,725 of record CAWAHH010000008.1, read on the forward strand.
TCATCCTCGAGGAGGTCTGGGGCTACGACTTCCCGACCACCGCGAACTCCCTCGAGGTCTACGTCGGCTACCTGCGCCGCAAGACCGAGTCCGAGGGGGAGCCCCGGCTGCTGCACACCGTGCGGGGCGTGGGCTACGTCCTCAAGGAGTCCTGAGGGTCGTGCGGCGGTTCCGCTACCGGCGGTCGCTGGCCAGCCGGGTGATCCTGCTGACCACCTTCGCGGTCGGCCTCTCCGTCGCGATCGTCGCGGTGGCGGCGTACATGACGGTGCGCCACCAGCTCCAGACCACGATGGACGAGTCCGCTGCACCGGCGGGTCTACGAGGGCGCGAAGTACGACCCGACGCGCTACCAGATCAGCGACATCCCCGCGTTCGTGCAGGGCGCGCTGGACTCGCGGGTCGGCTACGTCCTCGCCAACGGCCGGTCGGCGACGACCCAGGACCGGCACCGTCCTCGGCGCGCCCGAGGTCGCGGTCGCGCGCGGCGAGAAGGAGTACTCCTGCCGCACCCTCAGGACCGCCGACGGCGACTTCCGGGTGGCGGCGGCACCCACCGACCAGCCCGGCATCGCGTTCGTGGTCGCCCAGTCGCTGGACACCAACGAGCGCATCCTGGACAAGCTCGGCGTGGTCGGGGCGGTCTTCGGCATCGCCGGCGTGATCGCCGCGGCCCTCGCCGGCTGGGCCGTGGCCCGCAACGGGCTGCGACCCGTGCGCCAGCTGACCGACGCCGCCGAGGACATCGCCCGCACCGAGAAGCTCGACCCGATCGAGGTCGAGGGCAACGACGAGATCGCCCGGCTGGCCCGCGCGTTCAACGCGATGCTGGCCGCGCTGTCCGCCTCCCGTGACCGGCAGCGCCAGCTCGTCGCCGACGCCGGCCACGAGCTGCGCACCCCGCTGACGTCGCTGCGCACCAACCTCGACCTGCTCACCCAGGCGGACCGGCAGGGCGGGCTCTCCGACGCCTCGCGCGCAGAGCTCCTCGACGACGTGCAGTTCCAGATCGAGGAGCTCACCACCCTCATCGGGGACCTGACCGAGCTCGCCCGCGAGGAGCCGGTCCCGCTCACCCTGGAGCGGGTCGACCTCGCCGAGATCGTCGACCGCGCGGTGCAGCGGGTCCGCCGGCGCGCGCCGCGGCCTGCGAGTTCGACGTCGCGACGACGGCCTGGTGGGTGACCGGCGAGTCGCCGGCCCTCGAGCGCGCGGTGACCAACCTGCTCGACAACGCCGCGAAGTGGAGCCCGCCGCTCGGCGTGGTGACGGTGCGCCTCGGCAACGGCCAGCTCTACGTCGCCGACCAGGGCCACGGCATCGCCGAGGAGGACCTGCCGCACGTGTTCGACCGGTTCTACCGGTCCTCGGAGTCGCGCACCCTGCCCGGCTCGGGCCTCGGCCTCTCGATCGTGCGCCAGGTCGCCGAGCGGCACGGCGGGTCCGTGCGCGTCGGCGCCTCCCCCGACGGCGGCGCCGCGTTCTGGCTGCTGGTGCCCGGGTCGGTGGAGCTCCCGGCCGCCCACGCCGACCAGCTCTCCTGACGTCGCCCGACGTCTCCTGGCGTCACACCCAAGTCACACGGACGTCCCAGGGGTCTCTCAGTGCGGCTTCAGGTCGTGCCGTCAGGCTCGATGCATGGCTGAGCAGAACCCCGACCAGAGCCCCGAGCAGCGCCCCGACCAGCACCCCGAGCACGACGACGGGTCCGGCACCGGGTCCGACCTCGGGCAGCACCACGGCGAGACGCCCCGCGAGGACGACACCCAGCGGTTCCCGACCTCGGGCGGCCCGGACGCCGGCGGCACCTCGCACCGCTACCCCTCGCCGGAGCCGTCCGCGGGCTCGCCGGCCGGCTCCCCCGCCGGTCCGTCCTACGGCTCGCCCACCGGCGCGTCCTACGGCGCCGGCGGCGGTCCCGCCGACCCGCCGCCGTACGCACCGTCGACGGACCCGTCGTACGAGCGCACCGAGGTGCTCGGCTTCGGCAGCACCCCGGTGAGCGAGCCGAAGCGGACCAGCGTGCGTCCCAGCAGCGGCATCGTGGTCGGCATCCTCGCCGCCGCCCTGGTCGTGGGCGGGCTGAGCGGGCTCGCCGGCGCGGCCGGCTTCCGCGCCGTCGACGACCTGGTCGGCAACGACTCCTCCACCTCCTCGTCGACCGCGACGTCGCCGGTGGTCAACCGCAAGGACTCCAGCGCCCCGGCCGGCTCGGTCGAGCAGGTCGCCGCCTCGGTGCTGCCCTCGGTCGTGAAGATCAACGTCCGGGGCAGCCAGGAGGCGGGCTCCGGCTCGGGCATCGTCATCAGCTCCGACGGCGAGATCCTGACCAACAACCACGTCGTCGAGCCGTCGCCGGCCAGGGCGGCACCGATCTCGGTGAGCTTCAACGACGGCTCGGCGGAGAAGGCCACCGTCGTCGGCACCGACCCGATCACCGACCTCGCGGTCATCAAGGCCGAGGGCGTCTCCGGGCTGACCCCCGCCACCATCGGCAAGTCGGCCCAGATCGACGTCGGCGAGAACGTCGTCGCGATCGGCTCCCCGTTCGGCCTCGAGGCCACCGTGACGAGCGGCATCGTCAGCGCGCTCAACCGCCCGGTGTCGGTCGGTGACAGCGCCCAGGGCAGCAGACACGACGTACCCGGCGATCCAGACCGACGCCGCGATCAACCCCGGCAACTCCGGCGGCCCGCTGGTGAACATGAGCGGCGAAGTGATCGGCATCAACTCCTCGATCCGCACCGCGTCGTCCGGCCTGGATGTCGCGCACGGGCGGCTCGATCGGACTCGGGTTCGCGATCCCGATCGACAACGTGTGGCCGGTCGTCGCAGCAGCTCCGCAACGGCGAGACCCCCACCCACGCCCGGCTCGGCGTCACGGTCACGAGCGTCCGAGCAACGACGGCCTGCTCAGCGGCGCCGGGATCGAGAGGTCAACCCGGGCTCCGCCGGCCGAGGAGGCCGGCCTCGAGCAGGGCGACGTGGTCACGAAGGTCGACGACGAGCTGATCACCGGCTCGGAGAGCCTGGTCGCCACGATCCGCGGCCACCGTCCCGGTGACAAGGTGACGCTGACCGTGGTCCGCGACGGCGACAAGACCCGCACCGTGAGGTCACCCTGGACAGCGACGAGGGCTCCTCGACGAGCTGACGTTTACCAGGTGATGCAGGAGAACGGCCGCTCCCCATGGTGAACAGTCCATGGGGAGGGGCCGTTTACCAGGTGATGCAGGAAAACGGCCCACGGCCCCAGCCGCCCGACGCCGTACGCGGACCGTCAGCGCCCCACCGCGGCGCGCAGGCGCTCGGCCTTCCACCGGGTCTCGGCGTACTCCTCGCGCACGTCGGAGCGCACGGTGATGCCGCCGCCGGTGCCGAGCTCGTAGCGCCAGCCCGACGTCCCGGCGGACGGCCGGGACGCGACCAGCGATGCGGATCACCACCCCGAGGTCGGCGCGACCGTCGGCCGCAATCCAGCCGAAGGCGCCGGCGTAGACCCCGCGGGGGGAGGTCTCCACGTCGGCGATGACCTGCATCGTCCGCAGCTTCGGCGCACCGGTCATCGAGCCGGCCGGGAACAGCGCGCGCAGCGCCGTCGACAGTCCCGATGCCGGGCCGGAGCCGGCCGCGGACCGTCGAGACGAGCTGGTGCACGCTCGCGTAGGACTCGACGTCCATCAGCGCCGGCACCGTCACCGTGCCGACCTCGCACACCATCGACAGGTCGTTGCGGAGCAGGTCGACGATCATCAGGTTCTCGGCGCGGTACTTCGGGTCGGTGGCCAGCCGCCCGGCGGTGCGCCTCGTCCTCGTCGGCGTCGCGCCCGCGCGGCGTGGTGCCCTTGATCGGCTTGGTCTCCAGCCAGCCGCTGCCGGTCGACGGTGGCGAACCGCTCCGGGCTCGAGCTCAGCAGCGCGACGCCGTGGTGCCGCAGGAAGCCGGCGTACGGCGCGGGGTTCGCGTCGCGCAGCCGGAGGTAGGCCGTCACCGGGTCGACGCGCGGAGCCGAACGCCTCGCGGTAGGTCAGGTTGACCTCGTAGGAGTTGCCACTGCGCAGCTGCTCCTGGACGACCGCGAAGGCGCGGGCGTACGCCGCCGGGGTGGCCGCGTCCGGGCGGCCGAGCTGGACGGGCCGTCCCTCGGGGAGGCTCGCGTGCTCGACCACCATCGGGTCCGCACGCGCATCCACACCGCGTCCGGGACCCCGCCGGGCGCCGGCGACGTGAGGGCCGGGAGGTCCGGGCGGCAGGCGTAGCCGAGGTAGCCCACCCACGACACCCGCGGGTCGCCGGCGTCGCGCGCGAGCTCGTCGGCGAGCACCGTGAACACGTCGTCCCCGACCACGTCGTCCCGGCCGCCCCGGTGGCGCCGCACCTCGCGCGCCCTCGCGTCGTAGGTCAGCGACACGTCCTCGTCGCGCAGGAAGCCCAGGATCGAGCGGCGTCCCGACCAGGGCCGCGCCCCGCCGCCGTCGAGCCAGAACATCCGGTCGTACGAGGAGCCGAGCTCGGCGAACGTCGCAGCCGGGTCGATGCTCACCGGCTGCCCAGGAAGTTCTCGACCAGCCGCTCGCCGTGCTCGGTCAGGATCGACTCGGGGTGGAACTGCACGCCCCACAAGGGCTTCTCGCGGTGCGCGACCCCCATCACGAGACGGGTCCCGTCGGCGTCGCACCACGCCGTCGTCGCCAGCACCTCGGGCAGCCGCAGGGCCGCCAGCGAGTGGTAGCGGACCGCCCCGAACGGCGACGGGATCCCGGCGAGCACGCCCGACCCGTCGTGCTCCACGACGGCCACGTCGCCGTGCGCCGGGTCGACCCGGCCGACCTCGCCGCCGTACACGGACACCAGGCCCTGCATGCCGAGGCAGACGCCGAGCACCGGCACCTCCGAGCGCAGCAGCACCTCGCGGCCGACGGAGAAGTCGCGTACGTCGTCCGGGCTGCCCGGTCCCGGCGAGAGCACGACGTGCGTGAACCCCCTGTCCAGCAAGGTCTCCGCCTCCACCTCGTCATGCTGCACGACAGCCGGCAGGGCTCCGGTCACGGCGGCGACGAGGTGGACGAGGTTCCACGTGTACGAGTCGTGGTGGTCGACCACCACGACCCGCGGCCGGGTCATGAGAGCAGCTCGAGGACCAGGTCGTGGATCAGCTGGTAGCCGTGCTGGGTCAGGATCGACTCGGCGTGGAACTGGATGCCGCGGTAGTGCGGACCTCGCACGAGGTGCACGTCGCCGGTCGCCGGGTCGGTCGAGACCGCGATCCCCTCGGGGGCCTCGCCGGTGACCCGGCCGACGAACGTGTTGTAGAACCCGACGTTCTCCTCGCGACCCTCGAGGTCCACGCGCGACTGCGTGCCCTGGAACACGATGTCCTTGTAGGCCAGGTCGATCCCGAGCCGGCTGCACAGGACCTGGTGGCCCAGGCACACCGCGAGGAACGGCTGCTCGCGCTCGAGCAGCGCGTCGGTGGCCGCGCGGAACGTCGCGATCTTGGGGTGGTCGCCGTCGCGCGGGTCGCCCGGCCCGGGCCCGACGATCACGAGGTCGTGGCCGACGAGCGCCTCGGGCGTCCAGTCCTCGTGGCGTACGACGGAGCTGGTCATGCCCATCACCGCGAGGACGTGGCGCAGCATGTTCACGAAGTCGTCCTCGCCGTCGAGGATCACCGCCGAGCGGCCCTTGAGCTCCGGCGCCGGCGGCGACTCGCCCTGGTCGGTCAGCCAGAACGTGCTGAGCCGCTGGTTGCGGGTGCCGAGCGCGACCAGCACGTCGTCGTCGCGGGTCAGCTCGGCGATCCCCTCGGGCGCCCCCGACGCGGCCTCGACCAGCCCGAAGGCGGACAGGATGCCGCCGGCCTTGGCGTGGGTCTCGGCGACCTCGTGGGCGGGCACCGAGTCACGGACCAGGGTCGCCCCGGCGGTGACGGTGAGCGCGCCGTCGAGGCTGACGTCGGCGGTCCGGATCACGATCGGCGAGTCCGCGGTGGGACGCCCCGCGCGGTCGCGCCCGAGCAGCGCCAGCGCGGCACCGTAGTAGCCACGGCCCTCGGTCTCGTACTTCTTGATCAGCCGGCAGGCGTTCTCGACCGGCGAGCCGGTCACCGTGGCGGCGTACATCGTGTCCCGCAGCACCTCGCGGACGTCGCGGTCGGTGCGGCCGGCGAGGAGGTACTCGGTGTGCACGAGGTGCGTCATCGGCTTGAGGAACGGCCCGAGCACCTGGCCGCCCTCGTGGCAGATGTCGCACATCATCTTCAGCTCCTCGTCGACGACCATGAAGAGCTCGTAGATCTCCTTCTCGTCGGCCAGGAACTCCAGCAGCCGCTCCTTGCGCTCGACCGGGTCGGTGAGACCGCGCAGCCGGAACGTGCCGCTGATCGGGTTCATCCGGACGTCGCCGCCGTGCACGGAGACGTGCCGCTCGGGGCTGGCGCCGACGAGGTAGCGGTCGCCGGTGAAGAAGACGTAGGTCCAGTACGCCCCGCGCTCGCGCTCGAGCAGCCGGCCGAACACGGTCAGCGCCCGGGTGGCGTCCCAGTCGTCGACCTGCGCGCGGTAGTGCCGGCCGACCACGAGGTTCGCGCCCTCGCCGTTGCCGATCTCCTCCTCGATGATCGACTCGACGACGACGGCGTACTCCTCGTCGCTGCTGTCGAAGCCGCCGCGGTCGGAGAAGGTGACCTCACCGTCGGGCAGCGCCGCGAGCAGGTCGCCGAGCGGCACCTCCGTCTCGGACGCGATGTCGACGGCCACCAGCGGGGTGCCGTCGTCGTGGGCCTCGAAGCCGCGCTCGCGCACCTGGCGGAACGGGATCGCGAGCAGCCGGTCGAAGCGTCGCCCGTCCTCGGGAGGCCCGTCCTCGAGGGGTACGTCGGACAGCGACGCCAGCTCGCTGCGCGTCCCCCCGACGAGGGTGACCGTCGCCGAGTCGCGCAGCCGGATCGCCGCCCAGGCCTCGTGACCGACCAACGCGTCGAGCACGGCGCGGACATCACGAGAGGCGGCGTTCTCCATGCCTGCGGACTCTACCCACCCCCTCGCCAGGCTCCGGCTCGGCAGGCGCCCGACCGGGTCAGCCGACGGCGGAGCCGGTGGTGACGGTGACCATGCGCTGGGTGGCGCGGGTCAGGACGACGTACAAGGTGGCGCGGCCGGTGCTCGACTCGGCCTCGATCTCGTCGGGGGCGACGACCACGATGCCGTCGAACTCCAGGCCCTTGGTCTCGATGCCGGTCAGCACCGCGACGCGGGCCAGGCTGCCGCCGGCGGCGTCGCGGGCGAGGTCGGTCCAGCCGTCCAGCCAGCCCTGCACCTGGGCGCGGCGGGCGGACGGCACGACGATCCCGACGGTGCCCTCGACGGCGTCGGCGAGCTCGTGGACAGCGTCGCGGACCCCCTCGGACAGGTCGAGGACCCGACGCTCCTGCGGGTCGATCCCGGTCGCGCGCACGGCGTCGGGCAGGTCGGCGCGCAGGCCGACGCGCTCGGCGTAGCGCGCGGCGAAGTCGTAGATCTCCTTGCTGTTGCGGTAGTTCGTCGACAGGTGGAAGGGGTGCCGGGCCTTCTCGCCGAGGGCCTCCTCGCGGGCGGCCGTCGCCTCCTCCGGCACCGGCCACGACGACTGCGCCGGGTCGCCGACGACCGTCCACGTCGCCAGGCGGCCGCGCCGGCCGACCATCCGCCACTGCATCGGGGTGAGGTCCTGCGCCTCGTCGACCAGGACGTGGGAGTAGCCGTCGTCCTCGGTGCGGGTCGAGGTGCGCGGACCGGTGCCGAACTCGCGCTCGGTCACGGTGGTCAGCTCGGGCACGTTCTCGTCGAACAGGTGCGCGAGCGGGTCGAGGTCGGCGTCGCGGTCCTGCTGCGGCCGCTCCGGGACGTCGCCGAGCTGGTAGCGCAGCTCGTCGAGCAGCGCGATGTCCTCGACCGACCAGTCGTCACCGCCGTCGCGCACGCCCGAGGGCGGCCGCACGGGGCCCCACGACTTCGAGAGCAGCGCCTGCTCGTCGGTGCCGAGCAGGCCCTCGGAGACCCGCGCGAGCAGGTCGGGGTCGCGCAGCCAGCCGAGCACCTCGGTGGCGTCCAGCGGCGGCCACCAGCCCAGCACGAAGTCGACGAAGGCAGCCGTCCCGAGCAGGGTCTCGTTGAACTCGACCCGCCCGCGCTCGCGGCCGCGCTCGCCGCGGACCTGGCGCCACATCGCGTCGAGCAGCGTGGAGGCCACCCGCGGCACCTGCCGGTTGCGCTTGCCCTGGGACAGCAGCTGGCGGCGGAGCCGGCCGAGCTCGCCCGCGCCGAGCACCAGGTTGTCGTCGCGGTAGAACACCCGCAGCTCGCGCGGCGCGTCGGGCACCGCCTGTCGCGCCGTACGTCGCATGAGCTCGGCCATCCGGGCCGCGCCCTTCACGTCGGCGACCGAGGGCTCGTCGTGGCGGAACGCCTTGAGCCCGTCGACGACCTCGCCGAGCGAGCGCAGCGCGACGGCCGTCTCGCCGAGGGAGGGCAGCACCCGCTCGATGTAGCGCATGAACACGCCCGACGGGCCGACGACCAGGACGCCGCCGCGCTCGTAGCGGGCGCGGTCGGTGTAGAGGAGGTAGGCCGCGCGGTGCAGCGCCACCACGGTCTTGCCCGTGCCGGGACCGCCGGAGATGAGCACGACGCCCTTGCCCGGCGCGCGGATCGCCTTGTCCTGCTCGGCCTGGATGGTCGCGACGATGGAGTGCATGGTGCGGTCGCGGGCACGGGAGAGCTGCGCCATCAGCGCGCCCTCGCCGACGACGACGAGGTCGGTGTCGCTCTCGGAGTCGAGCAGGTCGTCCTCGACGGCGACCACGCGCGCGCCCGAGCAGCGCAGCACCCGGCGGCGCACGACGCCCTGGGGGTCGGCAGCCGTGGCCTGGTAGAACACCGCCGCGGCCGGTGCCCGCCAGTCCACGAGCAGGGAGTCGCGCTGCTCGTCGCGCAGGCCGATGCGGCCGATGTAGCGCGGCGCCTCGGTGGCGGCGGCGAGGTCGAGCCGGCCGAAGACCAGGCCCTCGTGGGCGGCGTTGAGCATGGCGATCCGCTTGGCGGACTGGAACACCATCGCGTCGCGCTCGACGAGGCCGCCCTCGTGCCCGAGCCGGGCCCGGTCGTGGCCCTCGCGGGCCAGCGCCTCGGCGTTCTTGGTGGTGCGGGCGAGCTGCTCGTAGACGCGGTCGACGAACACCTGCTCGTGCTCGATCTCCTGCTGTACCACGGTGTCGTGGGCCGGCGCTGCGTGCTCGACGGACAAGGCTACGGCTCCTGGGTGCGATCAGAACCTGGTGCGGGCAAGTGGACAACACTACCCGTTCCGCCGCGGGGCCGTCGCCGATCGCCCTAGGGCTGGGGCCACCGGTAGATCGCCAGCCCGATCCGGGTGCTCGGCCCCGGCTCGGTCACCCGCAGCGAGACCAGGTGGGAGCGGCGGGCCGACAGCAGCAGCCCCGTCTCCATGCCTCCGGCGCGGCTACGGCTGACCACCTCGCCGTCCACGCTGACGCGGACCTCGCCCCGGGTGCCGGCCGGGGTCACCCAGGCCAGGGCGAGCGGCTGGCGCGAGGGGGCGACGGCGACCAGCAGCCGGTCCCGGCCGAGGGGGGTCTCCTCGCTGCGGAGGTACTGGTAGGGCACGTCGTTGACGGTCATCGTCCCCGGCAGCTGGAAGCCCGACATCTCCGGCGGCGGCTGCACCATCGGGTCGTCGGACGGGTTGACCCGGTCGGGCTCCGGACGGGCGGTCCGCGCGGTGGGGTCGGGCAGCACGCTGGGCGCGATCGCGACGGCGCCGATGGCCGCGACCACGGCGAGGGCCAGACCGGCGGCCGAGGTCGCCCGCCGGCGCCGCCGGGTGGCCTCGACGAGCTCGTCGATGCCGGCCAGCCGGTCGCGCGTGGTCGGCTGCCCGTCGTCGTCGACCGTCGCGGCACGGTCGGCCAGCAGCGCGCGGAGCTCGTCGGTCCTCATGTCCGCTCCCGCCCGTCGCCCACGGGCCCGCCGAACCGCTCGGTCAGCCCGTGCGGCCCGTGCGGACCGAGCGGCCCCCGCGGCCCGAGCGCGAGGTGCGGCGCCACCGGCTCGTCGTCGTCGAGGGCCGGGTCGACGCGGAGCCGCGCGAGCGCCTTGGCGGTCTGGCTCTTCACGGTGCCCTCCGAGCAGCCGAGCAGCTCCGCGGTGTCGGACACCGAGAGGTCGTCGAGGAAGCGCAGCACCACCACGGCCCGCTGGCGCCGCGGGAGCCGCCCGAGGGCCACCCACAGGTCGTGCTCGACGGCGCCCCCTGGGACGCCCGGGGCGCCCGGAGCGTCCTGGACACCCGCGCCGTCCGGGGTTCCCTCCGCGGCGCGCTCGGGCAGGTCGGCGGTCGGCTGCTCCCCACGCCAGCGACGGCGCCACCACGTCGCGTACGTCGTGACCAGGATGCGCCGGACGTAGGGCTCCGGCTGCGAGTCCAGCCGGCCCCACGCGAACCACGCCTTCGCGAGCGCGGTCTGGAGCAGGTCCTCGGCGAGGTCGCGGTCGCGGGTGAGGAGGTACGCCGTGCGCAGGAGCCGCCCCGAGCACACGGCGACGAACTCCTCGAAGTCCGGCCTGGCGGACGAGCGCGTGCTCACCGGCGTGCTCCGCTCGATGACGAGGGCCCCGATGCCCGATGGGTGGTGGAGGTGCGTGATGGAGAGAGTGTCGCTGCTCACACCAGCATCTACCACCCGGGCAACCCCGGAGGTTGCCCGGCGGCCCGGATCGGGCCGGCGCTACCTCCGCCGGTCGAGGAAGGCCTGCATCGCGGCCCGGGCCTCGTCGGAGCCGAACAGCCGCGCGGACAGCCGGGCGAGGTCGGCGCCGTGGGCGTCGATGCGGTCGACGAGCGGCCGGCCGAGCAGCAGCTTGGTCTCGCGCAGCCCCTGGGGCGTCCCCTTCGCGAGCAGCGCGCAGATCTCGTCGACCTCGAGGTTCAGCTCCTCCTCGCTGACCGCCTTGGTGACCAGGCCGGTGCGCTCGGCGTCGCGACCGGAGAACACCTCGCCGGTCAGGAACGTCAGCGCGGCGGCGCGGTCCGACATCCGCGGCAGCACCGAGAGCGAGATCGCGGCCGGGGTCAGGCCGAGGCGGACCTCGGTGAAGGCGTACGTCGCGTCGTGGGCGCTGACCGCGATGTCGGAGGCCGCCACGATGCCGATGCCGCCGGCGCGGACGTTGCCGTGCACCCGGGCGACGACCGGCTTGGGCAGGGTGGCGATGCGCCGCTGCAGGTCCACGAGCACCTGCGCGGCCCGCTCCATGCCGTCCGCGGCCGCCTCGGACATGTCCGCTCCCGAGCAGAACGTCCGCCCCTCGGCTCGGATCACCACGACCCTCACGTCGTCGTCGGCCTCGGCGCGCTCCAGGGCGTCGTACAGCTCGCCGACGAGCCGGCGGGACAGCGCGTTGCGGTTGTGCTGGCTGTCGAGCACGAGGGCGGCCACGTGGTCGTCGACGCGGTAGTGGACGAGCTCTCCGGTGTCGGCGGGGGGCGTCTCGGTCATCGGTCCTCGAGGTCTGTGCGTCGGGGTCGGGGTCAGTACGACTTGGGCAGGCCCAGGCTATGGGAGCCCACGAAGTTGAGGACCATCTCCCGGCTGACCGGTGCGATCCGGCCGGCGCGGGCGGCCACGAGCAGCCCGGCCACGCCGTACTCCACGGTGATGCCGTTGCCGCCGTGGGCCTGCACGGCGCGGTCGGCGGCGTCGCAGGCGGCCTCGGCGGCGGCGTACTTCGCCATGTTCGCGGCCTCGCCCGCCTCCGCGTCCAGCCCCGCGTCGTAGAGGGCCGCCGCCTTCTGGGTCATCAGCCGGGCCAGCTCGATCTCGATCTTGGACTGCGCGAGCGGGTGCGCGAGGCCCTGGTGGCTGCCGATCGGGACGCCCCACACCGCGCGGTCCTTGACGTAGGCGGTCGCGCGGTCGAGGGCGAAGCGGGCCAGCCCCGTCGAGAACGACGCGGCCATCACCCGCTCGGGGTTGAGGCCGGCGAACAGCTGGGAGATGCCGGCGTCCTCGTCGCCGACGAGCGCGTCGGCCGGCAGCGCGACGTCGTCGAGGAACACCGTGAACTGCTTCTCCGGGCTGACGATCTCCATCTGGATGGGGTGCGCCTCCAGACCAGGGGCGTCGGTCGGGACCACGAACAGGCAGGGCTTGAGCCGGCCGCTGCGGGAGTCCTCGGTCCGGGCGACGACCAGCACGTGCGCGGACTCGTCGACCCCGGAGATGTAGACCTTGCGTCCCGACAGCGCCCAGCCGTCGGGGGTACGCCGGGCGGTGGTGGTGATCCGGTGGGAGTTCGTGCCGGCGTCGGGCTCGGTGATCGCGAAGGCCATCGTCGCGGTGCCGTCGGCGATCCCGGGCAGCCAGCGCCGCTTCTGCTCGTCGGTGCCGAACCGCGCGATCACGGTCCCGCAGATCGCCGGGGACACCACCATCATCAGCAGCGGGCAGCCCTGCGCGGCGAGCTCCTCGCAGACGGCCGCCACGTCGCCGATGCCGCCGCCCCCGCCGCCGTACTCCTCGGGCAGGTTGACCCCGAGGTAGCCGTGCCGCCCGATCTCCAGCCAGAGGTCGGTGGTCTTGCCGCCGCTGCGGGCCTGGCGCACGAAGTAGTCGCGGCCGTAGCCGCCCGCGAGCTTGGCGACCTCGCGGCGCAGGTCGCGCCGCTCCTCGGACTCGGTGAACGCGGTCTGGGTCATCTGCTGTCTCCTGGCTCGGCGTCGGGCTGGGCTTCGGGCTGGGCTTCGGGCCGGGCATCGGGCTGGCGCTCGGTCGCGACGACGGCGAGCACCTGGCCCGCGGCGACCTGGGCGCCGACGGCCACGGGCAGGTCGGTGACCGTCCCGTCGTGCGGCGCGACGACCGTGTGCTGCATCTTCATGGCCTCGAGGACGAGGACCGGGTCGCCGGCGGCGACCGTGGCCCCGGCCGCGACGAGCAGGCGTACGACGGACCCGGGCATCGGTGCCACGAGGGAGCCGCCGGCGAGCCGGGCACCGGGGTCGGCGAAGCGGGGCACCCGTCGCAGGTGCTGACGGACGGTGCTGTCGTCGTCGAGGTAGACGTCGTCCCCGTCGAGGTGCACGTCGATCGACTGCCGGAAGCGCCCGGTCTCGAGGACGACGCGCGTCGGGGTGACCTCGAGGACCCGGATGTCGTCGCGGGTCGGGTGGCGGTACCCGTCGCGGCCACCGAGCCACTCCGCCGTGACCGGCTCGTCGAGCCCCGCGACCTCGAGCTCGGTGCGCTGCGGGGCCGAGGCGACGTTGCGCCAGCCGACCGGGACGCCGCGCTGCACGGTCCGGGCCCGGGCGTCGCGCTCGGCGAGGGCGAGGGCGGCGACGAACGGCGCCATCTCCGGGTCGCCGCTCGGCGCGAGGTCGGAGAGCTCGTGGGCCAGGCGCTCCTCGAGCGTGCCGGTCGTCATCGTCGCGGCGGCCACGTCGCGGTCCTCGACGAGCGCGACGAGCAGGTCGCGGTTGGTGTCCACGCCGTGGATGCGGGCCCGGCGCAGCGCCCCTCCGAGGGTGCGCAGCGCACTGGGGCGGTCCGGCCCCCACGCGACCAGCTTGGCGAGCAGCGCGTCATAGTGCGTCCCGACCTCGTCGCCGCTCACGTAGCCCGCGTCCACCCGGAGGCCGTGGCGGGCGGGGACCTCGAACGCGACGTCGGAGGGTACGTCGAACCGGGCCAGCCGGCCCGCGGCGGGGCGCCACCCGGCGGCCGGGTCCTCGGCGTAGAGCCGGGCCTCCACGGCGTGGCCCCGGGGGGCGGGCACCCCGTCGGGGAGGATCTCCGCGAGGGTGCGTCCCTCGGCGACGGCGATCTGGGCCGCGACCAGGTCGAGGCCGGTGACGCACTCGGTGACCGGGTGCTCGACCTGCAGGCGGGTGTTCATCTCCAGGAAGTGGATCCGCCCGGTGGCGGGGTCGCAGAGGAACTCGACGGTGCCGGCGTTGGTGTAGCCGACCGCCCGCGCCGCGGTCAGGGCCGCGTCGTGCAGTGCCGCCCGGACGTCGGCGGGCAGGGCGGGCGCGGGCGCCTCCTCGAGCACCTTCTGGTGACGCCGCTGCAGGGAGCAGTCGCGGTCCCCCAGCACGACCCCGGCGCCGTGCTCGTCGAAGAGCACCTGCACCTCGACGTGGCGGGCCCGTTCGACGTACGGCTCGAGGAAGACGGTGCCGTCGCCGAACGCGGAGCGTGCCTCGGCCCGTGCCGCCTCGAGCGCCGACGGCAGGTCGGCGAGGTCGCGCACCACCCGCATCCCCCGGCCCCCGCCGCCGGCGGACGCCTTGACCAGGACCGGCAGGTCGGCCCCGGTGACGGCCCCGTGGAGCGAGGCTCGGCGAGCACCGGGACGCCGGCCGCCGCCACGACCTCCTTGGCGCGGACCTTGGACCCCATCGTCTCGATCGCCTCGGCCGGCGGGCCGATCCAGACCAGCTGCCCGGCGACGACGGCGCGGGCGAACTCCGCGCTCTCGGACAGGAACCCGTAGCCGGGGTGCACCGCCTGGCCGCCGGAGGCGCGCACGAGCCGGACGATATCGTCGCCACGCAGGTAGGTCTCGGCAGGGGTCGACCCGGGCAGCCGCGCCGCGTAGTCGGCCTCGCCGACGAACGCCTGGTGCTCGTCGGCGTCGGAGAAGACCGCCATCGTCTCGATGCCGAGCCGCCGGCACGTCGCGAACACCCGCCGGGCGACCTCGCCGCGGTTGGCCACCGCCACCAGGCGGATCGCCGCACGCGGGTCGGGGTCCTCGAGGCGTGCCGTCACGGCCGGAACACCCCGAAGGCCGACGTCCCCCGGATCGGTGCGTTCTCGACGACCGAGAGGCAGATGCCCAGGACGGTGCGGGTGTCGCGCGGGTCGATCACCCCGTCGTCGTACACCATCCCGGACAGCGCGAACGCCAGGCTCTGCTCCTCGACCTGCTGCTCGACGAGGGCCCGCATCCCGGCGTCGGCCTCCTCGTCGTACGCCGTCCCCTTCGCCTCGGCGGCCGCACGGGCGACGATCGAGAGGACGCCGGCGAGCTGCGCCGGGCCCATCACCGCCGACTTCGCCGACGGCCAGGTGAACAGGAAGCGCGGCTCGAACGCGCGCCCGCACATGCCGTAGTTGCCGGCGCCGTAGGACGCCCCCATCATCACCGACAGGTGCGGCACGGTGCTGTTGCTGACCGCGTTGATCATCATCGCGCCGTGCTTGACGATGCCGCCCTGCTCGTACTCCGTGCCGACCATGTAGCCGGTGGTGTTGTGCAGGAAGAGCAGGGGTACGTCGACCTGGTTGGCGAGCTGGACGAACTGCGCCGCCTTCTGGCTCTCCTCGCTGAACAGCACGCCCCGCGCGTTGGCGAGGATGCCGATCTGGCGGCCGTGCAGCCGCGCCCAGCCGGTCACCAGCGACGACCCGTAGAGCGGCTTGAACTCGTCGAAGGCGACCTCGTTGCCGGGCCCCGCGCCGTCGCACACCCGGGCGATGACCTCCCGCGGGTCGAAGGGCTCCTCGAGGTCGACCGGCACGAGGTCGAGCAGGCCCTCCGGGTCCGCGTCCGGCTCCGCGTACCCGGTGGTGGCCGAGGTGGCCGAGGTGGCCGAGGTGGCCGAGATGGCCGGGGTGGTCGCCCTGCGGTGGTGGAGCCGCGCCACGATCCGCCGCCCGATCCGGATCGCGTCGCGCTCGTCCTCGGCGAGGTAGTCGGCCAGCCCGGAGGTCCGGGCGTGCATCTCCGCGCCGCCGAGCGACTCCTCGTCGGCGTCCTCGCCGGTGGCCATCCTGACCAGGGGCGGTCCGCCGAGGAACACCTTCGCCTGCTCCTTGACCATCACGACGTAGTCGCTCATCCCGGGGACGTAGGCGCCGCCGGCGGTGGAGGAGCCGAAGACCAGCGCGACGGTCGGGGTGCGGGCCGCGCTGGCCCGGGTCAGGCCGCGGAACAGCGCGCCGCCGGGGATGAAGATCTCCTTCTGCGTCTGGAGGTCGGCGCCGCCGGACTCGACGAGGTTGACCGTCGGCAGGTGGTTCTCCCGGGCCACCTGCGCGGCCCGCAGCACCTTGCGCACCGTCCAGGGGTTGCTCGCGCCGCCCCGCACGGTCGGGTCGTTGGCGACGACGACGCACTCGACGCCCGAGACCACGCCGATGCCGGTCACCACGGACGCGCCGACCGGGAAGTCGCTGCCCCAGCCGGCCAGCGGCATCAGCTCGAGGAACGCCGACCCCTCGTCGACGATCAGCTCGATCCGCTCGCGGGCCAGCAGCCGGCCGCGGGCGTGGTGCCGGTCGACGTACCTCTCGCCGCCGCCGGCCACCGCCTTCGCGTGCTCGGCGTCGAGCGCGGTGATCCGCGCCAGCATCGCCGCGCGCCGGGTCGTCGTGCCGGCCACCCGGCCCTCGGTCACGTCGGTCACAGCAGCTCCTCGGGGAGGTCGACGAGGCGGGAGCGCAGCCACTCGCCGAGCGCCTTCGCCTGCGGGTCGAAGCGGGTGCTCGCGGCGACGCCCTCGCCGAGCAGGCCGTGCACGACGACGACGAGGCCGTGCAGGTTGGGCATCGGGTGCACGTCGACGGCCAGGTGCTCGGCCTCGGGGAGGAGGTCGCGGACGCGCTCGGGCGTGAGGTACGACGCGAGCCAGGCCTCGCACTCCGCGGCGTGCGCGGTCGTGGACGAGACCCACAGGCCGATGATGGCGTCGCCGCCCTTGTCGCCGGAGCGGGCCTCGGCGACGGCGCCGAGCGGGGTCCGCCGGGTCGGCCCGTCGAACGCTCGCCTGGCGGGCCGAGGCACGGGGGTGACGGCGGCGTCGGCGGCGGCCGGCTCGGCGGACACCGGCGGGTCGTCGACGACGCGCACCGTCCCGTCGGGCAGGTGCACGGTCTCGCGGGCGGCCGAGCGGTCGATGTACGCCGGGCGGAAGACGCCGTACGCCGTCGCCGGTCCGGGCGGCGCGGTCATCGTGAAGCCGGGGTAGGAGGAGAGCGCGAGCTCCACGGCCGCGGAGCTGAACGACCGTCCGACCCGGTCCGCCGACGGGTCGCGCACGACGAGCCGCAGCAGGCTGGACGCGCCCTCCTGGGTGGACGCGTCGAGGGGCCGCTCGGGGCTCGCCGACCAGCGTGCGGTCGGTGATCGCGAGCGCGTCGAGGGCGAGGCCGAGCTGGGCGGTGGCGAGCTCGGCCTTGGCCTCGACGTCGAGGCCGGTGAGGACGAGCTCGACCTGGTTGCGGAAGCCGCCGAGCTCGTTGACGCAGACCTTGAGCCGGCGCGGCGGCGGCCCGCCCCGGACGGCGCTCACCGCCACCCGATCGTCCCCGGCGGCGTCGAGGCGGACCGAGGACAGGTCGGTGGTCACGTCGGGGCCGGGGTAGACCGGGCCGGCCACCTCGTAGAGCAGCTGGGCGGTGACCGTGTCGACCGAGACGAGGCCCGGGGTGCCGGGGTGCTTGGTCACCACGCTGCTGCCGTCCGCGTGCAGCTCGGCGAGCGGGAACCCGGGCGGGCGCGGGTCGGACGGTCGCCGGGCGAACCCGCTGAAGTTGCCGCCGGTGGCCTGGGCGCCGCACTCGAGGACGTGGCCCGCGACGACGGCCCCGGCGAGCCGGTCCCAGTCGTCACGCGCCCAGCCGAAGTGCCACACCCCCGCGCCGACGACGAGCGAGGCGTCGGTGACCCGGCCGGTCACGACGACGTCGGCGCCTTCCCCGAGGGCGGCCGCGATGCCGAAGCCCCCGAGGTAGGCGTTCGCCGTCACCATCGACGCCGGCGTCCCGGGCAGGCCCAGCTCGCCGGCGCGGTCGAGCACGTCGTCCCCGTCGACGTACGCCAGGGCGGGCGTGAGGCCGAGCCCGCCTGCGACCTCGCGGAGCCGGTCGACGAGGCCCGAGGGGTTCAGGCCGCCGGCGTTGACGACGATCCGGACGCCCTGCTCCAGGGCGAGCCCGAGGCAGTCCTCGGCCTGCCGGACGACCGTGCGCGCGTAGCCGAGCGCCGGGTCGCGGAGGCGGTCCCGGCCGAGGATCAGCATCGTCAGCTCGGCGAGGTAGTCGCCGGTGAGGACGTCGAGCGGCCCGCCCTCCAGCATCTCGCGCATGGCCGAGAGGCGGTCGCCGTAGAAGCCCGAGCAGTTGCCGACGCGCAGCACGCCGGGACCGGGGCCGCTCACCGCGGGGCCCTGCCCGGGCCGCTCGGACCGGCGAACGCCTGGGCGAGGTCGAGCCACCGGTCGGCGTCGGGACCGTGCGCGACCAGGCCGGTGTCGGCGCGGTGCACCCGCTGGGTGACCAGCAGCGCGAAGTCGTACGCCGGACCGCTGACCGTCTGCGCGGCGTGCACCGGCCCCTGCTCGAGCACGTCGCCGCCGGGCAGGACCAGGCTCACCCGGAACGGCTCCGCGGGCGGGTCGAGGCCGCGCACCCGGAAGGCGAAGTCGCGGGTGCGCACGCCGAGGTGGGCGACGTGCCGCACGCTGTCCTCGCGGGCGGGCTCGACGCCGAGCGCCGCGGCGACGTCGCGGGCGTGCGCCCAGGTCTCCATGAAGCGGGCGGTGGCCATGGAGGCGGCGCTCATGGGCGGGCCGTACCACGGGATCCGGGTGCCCTCGGGCAGCGCGCGCAGCGTCGACGCCAGCGCCTCCCGCGCGCCCCGCCAGCGCTCGAGGATCTCCGCGCCGGGCGCCCGGGCGCCGTGCACGGCCTCCGCGTCGGCGAAGCCCTCGGGGTCCGCGAGCGCGTCGCGGACCAGCGCGCCCCAGGCGGCCTCGTCGGTGGCCGCGGCGACCGCGGCCTCGTCGGTCCACGCGAGGTGGGCGACCTGGTGGGCCACCGTCCAGCCCGGCGCCGGGGTGGGGGTGCGCCAGCCGGCCTCGTCGAGCGGGGTCACGAGCGCGTCGAGGTGCCCGCTCTCGGTCGCGAGGTCGGCGAGGAGGCCGTCGAGCAGGGCGCTCACCGCGGCACCCGCTCGTCGAGGGTGCGGGCCCACTCGTCGAGGATCCGCTCCCGGCGCCCTGCGTCGTCGGTCAGCGTGCCGGCCAGGCCCAGGCCGCGCATCAGGTCCAGGGTGGCCTGCACGAGCTCGCGCACGCCGAGCTGGGTCTCGTCGACGCCCAGCAGCTCGACGGTCCAGCGGTGGGTCTCGCGGCCGATCCGCTGCTCCAGGGGCGCGACGGCCGCGCGCAGGGCGTCGTCGGTGCGGGCCGCGACCCAGAGCTCGAGGGCCGCCGCGAACACCGGCCCGGTGAAGTGCGCGGCCAGCACGTCGAGGACGGCCCGGGTGCGACGGGGTCCCTCGGGCAGCCGGGACGCGGCGTCGCGCAGCTCGGCGCCCCGGACCGCGCTGAGGTGCTCGACCGCGGCCAGCACCAGGTCGCCCTTGGTCGGGAAGTGGTGCAGCTGGGCGCCCCGGCTCACCCCCGCGCGCTGCGACACGAGCGTGGTCGACGTACCGCTCCAGCCGGACTCGACCAGGCACTCGACGGTCGCGTCGAGCAGCCGCTGCCGCATCGCCCGGGTCCGCTCCTCCTGGGGCACGCGGACGCTGGACGACACCCCGCCATCCTGGCCGCCCGACAAACAAACAGTCAAGCCTGACTCTTTCTGCCTCCGCCGGCCCGGAAGTGGCCGATCCCCGCAGCCCGCCGGACTCGTGGCCCCTCCCCGCAACGCGGGCCGCGGATCCCGTGCAGGGAAGGGCCACAACCGGGCGAGCCCGGGGGGATCGACGTGCGCCGGGGCGGGTGACAGCATGGGCGGATGCTCCGCGAGGCGACGGCCAACGACCTGACCGCCCTGCGGGACCTCGAACGGGAGGCCAACCTGGCCGCGCTGGGACACGTGTTCCCGCCCGAGCGCTACCCCTTCCCCGACGACGACGTGCTGGCCCGCTGGGCGCTGGTGCTCGACGAGGACGACGTGACGGTCCTGGTGCGCGACGCGGACCCGGGACGCACACCGCGGGTCGGGCCGCGCCGGCCGGATCGACCTGCTCGTCGCGTTCGACCGGACGACGCTGCGGCACCTCGCCGTGCACCCCGACCACTGGGGCAACGGCCTGGGGTCGAGGGCGGTCGAGATGGTGATGGAGGCGATGGACGAGCGCGGCGCGTCGATCGCCGAGCTGTGGTGCCTGGAGGAGAACGGCCGGGCGCGACGGCTCTACGAGTCGCTCGGCTGGCGCCCGACGCCCGACCGGCAGCAGGCGCCGTGGCCGCCGTACCCGACCGAGATGCGCTACACCCGCCTGCTCGCCGCGTCCGACCGGTAGCCGCGGGTGCCCGAGAGCCAGATCGCCGCGGGCACGCCCGCGGGCCGGTGGGTGCTCGCCGCGGCCGTGCTCGGCTCGGGGATGGCGATGCTGGACGGCACGGTCGTCAACATCGCGCTGCGCAGCGTCGGCGCCGACCTCGGGGCGACCGTCGCGCAGCTGCAGTGGGTGGTGAACGCCTACCTCCTCGCGCTCGCCTCGCTGATCCTGGTCGGCGGCTCGCTCGGCGACCACCTCGGCCGGCGGCGGGTGTTCATGGTCGGCGTCGCATGGTTCGCCGTGGCGTCCGCGCTGTGCGGCCTCGCGCAGTCGCCGGCGCAGCTGATCGCGGCCCGCCTGCTCCAGGGCGTCGGCGCGGCGCTGCTCACGCCGGGCAGCCTGGCGATGATCCAGGGCTCGTTCCGGCCCGCCGACCGCGGCCGGGTGATCGGGCAGTGGGCGGGGCTCGGCGGCATCGCCGCGGCGGTCGGGCCGCTGCTGGGCGGCTGGATCGTGCAGAACGCCAGCTGGCGCTGGATCTTCCTCGTCAACGTCCCGGTCGCGGTGGCCGTCCTGCTGGTCGCGGCCCGCCACGTGCCGGAGTCGCGCGACCCCCAGGCGGCCCGCGGCTTCGACGTCGTCGGCGCCTCCCTCGGCATCGTCGGCCTCGGCGGTACGACGTACGCGCTGATCGAGTCCTCGGCGGCACCGCGTGCGGCGGTGGTCGCCGCCGCGACCCTCGGCGGGCTCGCCCTGGTCTCCTTCGTGGTGGTCGAGCGACGCCGACACGACGCCCTGGTGCCGATGCACCTGTTCGCCTCACGCGTGTTCTCCGTGGCGAACCTGCTGACGCTGCTGGTCTACGGCGCCCTGGGCGCGCTGCTGTTCTTCCTGGTCCTCCAGCTGCAGGTCGTCACCGGCTGGAGCCCGCTGGCCGCGGGCCTGTCCACGCTGCCGCTCACGGTCGTGATGCTGCTGCTGTCCTCGCGCTCCGGGGCTCTCGCCGCACGGATCGGGCCGCACTGGCCGCTCACCGGCGGACCGCTCCTGTGCTGCGCCGGCGTGCTCGTGCTGCGCGGCGTCGACGCCGGGACCGGCTACCTCACCGGCGTGCTGCCCGGGATGCTGGTCTTCTCCTGCGGGCTGGTCCTGCTGGTGGCGCCGCTGACCTCGAGCGTGCTGGCCGCGGCACCGGACCGGTTCGCCGGGATCGCCAGCGGGATCAACAACGCGATCGCGCGCACCGGGTCGCTGCTCGCGGTGGCCGCCCTGCCCGCCGCGGTCGGCCTCGGCGGTGAGGACTACCAGCGCCCCGAGGTGTTCGCCGCCGGCTACACCCGGGCGCTGCTCGTGTGCGCCGTGCTGCTGGCGGCCGGCGGGCTGGTCGCCCTGGTCGGGCTCCGCCGCCGGCCCTGAGCCCGGTGTGCGGCGGCTCACAGGGCTCATCACAAAACGGACTTGACCGATACAGAGATCCGGCGTACTGTAGCGGTACAGACACACCACAGCCCTCGAAGGAGGCACTCATGTACAGCATGCTCACGCTCGACGTGGCCCGCGAGGCGGTCGCCTCGCAGTTCACCGGCTCGCAGGGCGCCGACGGAGCCGACGGCGGGCTCGAGGAGACCACGGTCGGCCGCAGCGCCGGTCACTCGGCTGGTCGTCGGGCTGGTCGTCGGGCCGGTCACCGGGCCGGCGCCACCCGCACCCGGTCCCGCATCGCCTCGATCCTGCACCGCACGGCCGACGCGGTCGCGCCGGCCTCCTGCAGTCCCGCGCACTGAGCGCCGCCGGGGGCGGCACGCCTGGGACCGCGCCCGACCCGTGGCCGCCACCGGCACCGCCATCGAGGGCGGGGTCGCCCGACCGGCTTCCCGGTCGTGGCTACCCTGACCGCGTGGCCCGAGTGACGCTCCAGACGATCGCCGACCAGGTCGGCGTGAGCCGGATGACGGTGTCCAACGCGTTCAGCCGCCCCGACCAGCTCTCGGTCACCCTGCGCCAGAAGATCCTCGACGCCGCCTCCGCGCTCGGGTACGTCGGACCCGACCCGGCCGCCCGCGCGCTGGCCCGCGGCACGACCGGCGCCATCGGCGTGCTGCTCACCTCGTCGCTGCGCTACGCCTTCGACGACGACGTCGCGACCGGCTTCCTCGGTGCCGTGGCCGGCGAGCTCGCACCGACCGACCTGGCCCTGACCCTGCTCTCCTCGAGCACCGTCGGGGCGGTGATCCCGGCGCGCGACGTCGCCATCGACGGCGCCCTGGTCTACTCCTGCGACCCGGACATGTCGGCCGTCGACTGGCTGACCCGGCGCAACCTGCCGATCGTCTTCGTCGACCAGCAGCCCGCCGACGACATCAGCTCGGTCAACGTCGACGACCGGGGCGGCGCGCGCGCAGCCGCCGAGCACCTCGTCGACCTCGGGCACACCCGCCTGCTGGTGATGACCGCCGCGCTCGGCGGGGTCGTCGGCGTCGTCGAGGACCCGGCCGCCGACGCCGTGCTCTCGAAGTACGTCTCCCGCGAGCGCCTGCTCGGCTACCTCGACGTCCTCGGCCCGGCCGGCATCGAGCCGGTCGTGCACCGCCAGCAGCACAGCGACGACCGGGCGGCGTACGTCGCCGCGCTGGACCTGCTGGCCGGGCCGGACCGGCCCACCGGCGTGCTCTGCTTCTCCGACGTGATCGCCAGCGGCGTCGTCAGGGCCGCCGAGGAGCTCGGCCTCGACGTGCCCGGCGACGTCTCGGTCGTCGGCTTCGACGACAGCCCGCTCGCCCGGCGGCTGCGCCCCCAGCTGACCACCGTGCGCCAGGACCTCGCCGAGAAGGGCCGGGTCTCGGCGGCCGAGCTCAACCGGGTGATGGCGGCCCGCCGCGAGGGCGCCACCACGACGCCCCGCCACATCGACCTGCCCACGACGCTGGTCGTGCGCGACAGCACCGCGCCGCCGCCCGCCTGAGCGCGCCCGCGCCACCGCGCCGGTCTCAGGCGCGGGCCAGCAGCCGCCCGAGCCGGTGCTGGAGCCGGTCGGGCAGGCCCCGGCGACCCGCGGGCGCGTTGCCCGCACGCGCCCGCCCCGCACGGCGCTCCCGCTCGACCTCGACGAGGTAGGCGTGGAAGTCCACCTGGATCGTGTGCCGCTTGGAGGCCACGTAGCGCCGGCGCACCCGGTCGTCGTACGCCCTGATCTGGCGCAGCATCGCGTCGTACGACGGCAGCGTGGCCGTGCGCTCGACGAGGTCGGCGACCCAGTGCGCCTGCGCCTCGGCGAGCGGCATCACCGAGCCGAGCGGCTGGACCAGACCGACGAAGTACAGCCCCGGGTGCCGCGGGTCGACGACCCGGCGGAAGAGGTCGACGTGGTTCTCCCGCGGCTCGATCACCCGGTCGTCGAGGAACGGGAAGGTCACCTTGTAGCCCGTGCAGTAGACGACGACGTCGACCTCGGCGGCCGACCCGTCGGTGAACACCGCCGTGCGGCCCTCGAAGCGCTCCAGGTTGGGCTTGACGGTGATGTCGCCGTGGCCGAGCCGCGAGAGCAGGTCGTCGCTGACGGTCGGGTGCGCGTGCAGCACCGCGTGGTCGGGCTCGGGCAGCCCGTAGTCGCTGACCCGCCCCTGTGCGAGCCGCAGCATCGTCGTCATGAGGGCCTGCTGCAGGCGCACCGGTCCGCGCGCGAGCGGCGAGGCGGTGAGGTGGTCGGTCGGCACCCCGAAGAGGAACTTCGGCACGATGTGCGCGCCCCGTCGCATCGCGAGGTACGTCGCACCCGCCACCCGCGAGGACTCGACGGCGATGTCGCTCGCGGAGTTGCCGATGCCGACGACGAGCACCCGGCGACCGGCGAGGAGGTCGGGGGTCCGGTAGTAGTGGGCGTGGATCTGCGTGCCGGGGAAGGTCTCCGACCCGGGGTAGGACGGCTCCGGCCAGCGCGGGTCCCAGTGGTGGCCGTTGGCGACCACGACGTGCGCGTAGCGGCGTACCTCCGGCTCGCCGACGTCGCCGTGCTCGTCCCGGCCGCGCAGGGTGACGTCGAACCCGCCGCCGTCCAGCGGCTGCACCTTGACCGCCTCGGTGCGGAAGGTGATCCGGTCGCGGAGGCCGAAGTGGTCGACGTAGGCGTCGAAGTAGGCCGCGATCTGCCAGTGGCTCGGGTAGTCCGGGAGGTCGTCGGGCATCGGGAAGGCGCGGAACTGCATCATCCGGCGCGAGGTGTTGATGTGCAGCGACCGGTAGGCCGAGGACATCCCGTTGTCGTTGAGGTAGCGCCAGTTGCCGCCGACCTCGCTGCCCACCTCGAAGCAGTCGAAGGCGATCCCCCGCTCGTGCAGCACCTGGGCGGTCGCGATCCCCGAGGACCCGGCGCCGATCACGCACACCTCCGCCCGCATCGGGGCGGACGTCGGAGGAGACGCGGGAGCGGGCATCGGACGGGGGTGCCGGGCGTCCGCGACCGCTGCGCTCAGGCGTTCTGCCACAGGCCCAGGAGGTTGCCCTCCGGGTCCGTGAAGTACGCCGCGAAGCCCATCTCGCCGATGGCCTCGCGGGCCACGACCGTCTGGCCGCCCGCGGCCTCGACCTGCTCGAGGGTGGCGTCGATGTCCTCGACGTCGATCACCAGGACCGGCCCGGTGGCGGGGCGGCCGCGCTGGAGCATGCCGCCGTTGACGAAGCCGGGCTCGCTGGGCGGCCCCTGCTCGCTCGGCCCGGTCGCGACCAGCACGTAGTCGATGTCGGGCATCGGCTGGACCTTCCACCCGAACGTGTCGGCGTAGAACGAGCCGGCCCGCTCCCGGTCGTCGTAGGGGATCTCGAAGTGCACGACCCGACCGCTCATGGCCACCTCCGTCACGGGGCCGCCGCCACGGCCCGGGGTGTCACCGTCGCCCGCCGGGCGCCCGCCGGTCAAGGGCCGCGGGGTCGGTCGGGCACGACCGAGGCTCAGCGGGGCTCAGCGGGGCTCAGCGGTAGGTGATCAGGCCGGCACCGGGTGCCTCGAGGTGGCCGTGGTCGTTGACGGACACGACCGTCGCGCCGCGGCGGCCCACGACGACCTTGGTGACCGCGGCGTTGACCATCACCGGGTTGAGCCGGCTCCACAGGGTCGCGCCGCCGCCCAGCAGGGACGCCGCCACCCACGACACCGGCCCGCCCGAGGTCAGCACGACGGCGGTCTCGCCGGACCCCAGCGCGCCGACGGTACGGCGCAGCGCCGACTCCACCCGGTCCCCGAAGGCGGCGAAGCTCTCGTCGTACTCGTCGGCGAACGCCCCGCCGGTCCACCGCGCCGTGGCGCCCTCGAACCACCGCTGGAAGCGCTCCCGGGTGAGGTCCTCGCCCTCGCCGGGCGCGTCCGGGTGGAGCTCGAGCATCTGCTGGTGGTCGAACTCGTTCCAGCCGCGGTCCTCGACGACCTCCCCGTCCCAGCCGGCCGCCGCCACCGCGGCGTCGCCGGTCTGCCGGTGCCGCAGCATCGCGCCGCGCACGACCAGCGACGGGGTCACGCCCCGGGCGGCGAGCGCGGCGCCGAGGACGCGGGACTGCTCCACGCCCAGGGGCGAGAGCCGGTCGTAGTCGTCGGTGCCCCAGGAGGCCTGGCCGTGCCGGACCAGCAGCACGGCGCTCACCCGGTCGGCCCCGACGTCGCCTCGTCGATCAGCCGGTGGCAGCGCTGCTCGAGGTAGGTGGTGACGGGCAGGAAGCGGGCGTACTCCTCGTTGGTGGTCTGCCCCTGGTGGTAGCGGTAGTAGATCTGCTGGGCGATCACGCCGAGCCGGAACAGCCCGAACACCTCGTAGAAGCGCCACTGCTCCGGCGTCACGTCGAGGCCGCGCCGGCCGGCGTACTCCTGCACCATCTCGGCGCGGGTGAGCATGCCGGGCACGTGCGAGGGCTGGCGGCGCAGGGCGAGGAAGGCGGGCTCGTCGTCGGCCTGGATCCAGTAGGCCAGCGCTCCGCCGAGGTCCATCAGCGGGTCGCCGAGGGTGGCCATCTCCCAGTCGAGGACGCCCACGACGCGCAGCGGGTCGTCGGGCTCCAGGACCACGTTGTCGAGCCGGAAGTCGTTGTGGATCACGCAGGTCTCGACGTCGTCGGGCCGGTGCGCGTCGAGCCAGGCCATCACCCGCTCGTAGTCGCCGACGTTGTCGGTGCGGGCCCGGCGGAAGCGGTCCGACCAGCCGGAGACCTGGCGCTCGACGTAGCCGGCTCCGCGACCGAGGCCGTCGAGGCCCGCCGCGGACGGGTCGACACCGTGCAGCTCGACCAGCACGTCGAGGAAGCTGCGGCACAGCCGGCCCGCGTCGTCCGGGGTGAGCACGAGCCCGTCGGGCAGGTCGCGCCGCAGGATGGTCCCCTCGAGGCGGTCCATGACGTAGAACTCCGAGCCGATCACCGAGGGGTCCTCGCAGAACGCGACCATCCCGGCGACGTACGGGAAGACCGGCGCGAGTGCGGACTGGATCCGGAACTCGCGGCCCATGTCGTGCGCGCTGCGCGCCTTCGCGCCTGTCGGCGGGCGGCGCAGGATCAGGTCGCGGCCGGGGTAGCGCAGCAGGTAGGTCAGGTTGGAGGCGCCGCCCGGGAACTGCCGCACCTCGGGGGTGCCCTCCAGCGTCGCGCGGTCCCCGGCGTCGCCGGCGTGCTCGCGCAGCCACGCGGCCACGGCAGGCACGTCGAAGGCGTCCTCGTCGCGGACCTCGCCGGCGTCCTCGCTCATGCTCCCCGCTCCCTGACCCGTGCGGCCGTGGCGCGCATCTGGTCGTCGTAGGCCCTGCGGTCCGCGAGCTTGAGGGCGTACGCCGCCCGGGCCGGCGGGTCGGGCAGGACGAGCTCCTCGCCGCGGTCGACCGCCGCGAGCACCTCGGTCGCGACGTCCTCGGCGCTGATCGGGGACGACTCGACCAGGTGCGCCATCGTGGCCGCGAGGTCGCTGTCGGCGCCGCGCATGGAGTCCATGAGGTTCGTGCGGAAGTACGACGGGCAGA
Organism: uncultured Actinomycetota bacterium; assembly: GCA_963781745.1. Classification (GTDB taxonomy): domain Bacteria; phylum Actinomycetota; class Actinomycetes; order Propionibacteriales; family Nocardioidaceae; genus Nocardioides_B. Next base: position 352,012 of record CAWAHH010000008.1, read on the forward strand.
CGGCCGCGCACCGGACGCCCCACGGGGACAGCTCGTGGGCCGTGGTCTCGCTGAACGCCACCACGCGCGGCCTTGACCGCCGTGTAGGAGCCCATCCCCGGAGGGTGCACGAGCCCGGCCAGCGAGGCGGTGTTGACGATCCACCCCGACCCCTGGGCCTTGAGCATCGGCACGAACGCGCGGGTGCCGCGGACCACGCCGAAGAGGTTGACGTCGAAGATCCACCGCCACTCGTCGAGGTCGCACAGCTCGATGCGGCCGCCGCCGGCCACGCCGGCGTTGTTCACCAGCACGTCGAGGCCGCCCCAGGTCTCCTCGACCCAGGCGCGGGCGGCCTCCCAGTCGTCCTCGGAGCGGACGTCGAGGCGGCGCCCGGTGATTGAGCCCCCAGGGCCGGAGGACGCCACCGGCGCGAGGTCGCAGGACAGCACCTGGTCGCCGCGGGCCGCGAACAGCTCGACCAGGGCGGCGCCGAGCCCGGACGCGCCACCGGTGACGAGGACCCGGCGAGGCGGGGTGCTCATGCGGGGTCCCCGCGGAAGCGTGAGCGCAGCGAGCGGTTTCGTGGGGTGCTCATGCGGGGTCCCCGCGGAAGCGTGAGCGCAGCGAGCGGTTTCGTGGGGTGCTCATGGTACTTCTTCAGCTCGAGCCGGGCGATCACGCCGCGGTGCACCTCGTCGGGGCCGTCGGCCATCCGCAGCGAGCGGGCGCTGACCCACGCGGCCGCGAGGGGCTGGTCGTCGGTGAAGCCACCGCCGCCGTGCAGCTGCATCGCCATGTCGACGACCTTCTGGGCCATGTTCGGGACCGCGACCTTGATCTGGCTGACCTCCGCCAGCGACCCGCGCGAGCCGACCGTGTCGAGCTTCCACGCGGCGTGCAGGACCAGCAGCCGGGCCTGGTCGATGGCCATCCGCGCGTCGGCGATCCGCTCGGCGTTGCCGCCCAGCTTGGCCAGCGGCCGCCCGAAGGCGGTGCGGGTGGTGGCCCGGCGGCAGGCCTGCTCCAGAGCCATCTCGGCGAGCCCGACCAGGCGCATGCAGTGGTGCACCCGGCCCGGTCCGAGGCGGCCCTGGGCGATCTCGAAGGCACGGCCCGCCCCGAGCAGGATGTTCGACGCCGGCACCCGCACGTCGGTGAAGGACACCTCGCCGTGGCCGTGCGGCTCGTCGTACATCCCCATCACCGGCAGCAGCCGCTCGACGCGGACGCCGGGGGTGTCGCGCGGGACGAGCAGCATCGTGTGGCGCGAGTGCCGGTCGGCCTCGGGGTCGGACAGGCCCATGAACACGAAGATCCGGCAGTCGGGGTGGCCCACGCCGGTCGACCACCACTTGCGACCGTTGACGACCACCTCGTCGCCCTCGACGACGGCGGTGGCGGCCATGTTCGTCGCGTCGGAGGAGGCCACCTCGGGCTCGGTCATCGTGAAGGCACTGCGGATCCGGGCCTCCAGCAGCGGCTCGAGCCACTGCTCGCGCTGGGCGGGGGTGCCGTACTTCAGCAGCACCTCCATGTTGCCGGTGTCCGGGGCGTTGCAGTTGAAGACGTGCGGCGCGAGCGCCGAGCGGCCGGTGAGCTCCGCGATCGGGGCGTAGTCGACGTTGGACAGCCCCTCGCCGCCGTCGGTGCCGAACCGCGCGGCGTACTCCCCCGCGTGCCCCTTCGGCAGGAAGAGGTTCCACAGCCCCTGCGCCCGCGCCCTGGCCTGGAGCTCGGCGATCACCGGCAGCGGCGTCCAGCGGGCGGCCGGGTCGCCGCTCTCGCGCAGCGCGGCCAGCTCGCGGTGGTAGGCCGGCTCGACCGGGTCGATCTCGGCGGCCATGAAGGCGCGGACCCGCTCGGTCAGGTCGGCCGCCCGGGGCGAGGGTGAGAAGTCCATGCCTTGACCCTAGGACCTTGTTGAGCAATGCTCAATAGTGTGAGCGAGGCTCCCCGACGGACCCGGCTGGCGCCGGACGAGCGTCGTCGCCAGCTCGTCGCGATCGGGCTGGCCAAGCTCGTCGACACCCCGATCTCCGGCCTGTCCGTCGACGAGGTCGCCGCCGAGGCCGGCATCTCGCGCGGGCTGCTCTTCCACTACTTCCCGACCAAGCGGGACTTCTACCTCGCCTGCATCGCCGCGGCCGGACGGCGGATCCTGCGGACGACGGCTCCCGACCCGGACCTGCCCGCCGAGGAGCAGGTGCGCGGCATGGTGCGCGCGTTCGTCGAGCAGATCGACAGGCGTCGCGACTTCTACCTCTCGCTGCTGCACGGCACCGGCGCGGGCGACGTCGCGGTGGTCGAGGTGTACGACGGCATCTGGGCCGAGGCCACCGCGCGCGTGACGACCTGCCTCGCGCTGCCCGAGGACAGCGTCGCGGTGGTCCACGCGTGGTGGAAGTACGTCGAGGATCACGCGCTGACCTGGTCGGCCCAGCCGCCCCTCCGGCGTACCCGGGACCTCGAGGCACTGGTCACGCACTGCGTGGACGCCCTGGACGGACTGGTCCGGATGGGCTAGGTGGGCGTCCCACCCCGCTGGCTATGCTCGCTGGAACGCACCCAGAAGACCCAGATTTCCGAAACGGGGACACCGCCCATGAAGAAGCACCTCGCCGCCGCCGTCCTGGTCGTGGTCACCCTTGCCCTCTCCGGCTGCGGAGGCGGAGGCGGGGACAGCGCGAGCTCCGGCCCGTCGAAGGACGAGAAGACCGCCGCGGCCGCGATCTCGGACTCGATCGTGAAGGGCCAGAAGTCCGGCGACGCGTCGTCGCAGTTCCTCGACATGGACAAGTCCGACGCGGACTGCATCGGCACCGGCCTGGTCGACAAGGTGGGCCTCGACAGCCTGAAGAAGTACGGCCTGGTCACCAAGGACAACAAGACCAAGGACAGCATCGGCAGCGTGACCATGTCGGCCTCCGACGCCAAGGCCGCCACCGGCGTGCTGTTCGGCTGCACGGACGTGCCCGGGATGATGCAGAAGGCGCTCTCGGCGAGCGGCAGCATCCCGAAGGCGATGCAGAACTGCGTCAACAAGGTCCTGACCGAGGACACCCTGCGCGGGATGTTCACGAAGATCTTCAGCGGCAAGCAGGACGAGGCCCAGCAGGCGCTGGTCGCGCCGATGACCAAGTGCGCCACCGGGAGCGCCGGCTGACGGTCCCGTCCGTACGGCGGGCGGCCCGGCCGGTCCGGCCGGGCGCGCTCAGCCGGAGACGGTGGCGACCACGCGGGCGCGTGCCTGCGGGTCGGACCAGGTGCGCGCGGTCAGCGCCAGCTTGGCGCCCGACCAGACCAGGAACGGCACCGAGACCACCAGCGGCCACACCCAGCTGGTGGTGCCGGACAGGTTGAGCAGCAGGCCGGTGAACGTCGTGGTCAGCGCCAGGCGCGAGGAGTAGCCGACCATCGTCAGCGGAGGCGCCGGCGTCGCCCGGGCGCTGCGCAGGTCGACGGCGTAGGGCCGGCGCACCGACCACCGCAGCGAGGTCGCGACCACCTGCAGCGTCACCACGACGACCGCGCACACCACCGCCACGAGCTCGGACACCGCGGGCGGGCCGGCACGCAGGGTGGCCAGCACCAGCGTCACCGCCGAGGCCACCAGCAGGATCTCGCCGAGCACCAGCACGCGCGCCGCGAAGGCCAGCCGCGGCGAGACCGGGAGGCTGTCGCGCCACAGCGCACCGCGCCCGTCGAGGCACCACGCGTTGACGCCGAACAGCAGCGCGCCGCCGGACGCGACCAGTCCCGGGAACACGCCGAGCAGGTCCCAGCCGAAGCCTCCCGTGATCGCCACGGTGCCGGGGAAGACCGACAGCACGGCCAGCCCGCGCCGCATCGGCACCGACCGCCAGATCCCGGCGCGGTCGGTGCGGACGAGTGCGAGCAGGTCGGAGGCCGGGTTCGGGCGGGCCGGCTGCTGCGCCGTCTCGCCGCTCAGCTCGTCGCGCACCTGGCGGCGGGCGACCCGGCCCGCGACGACCCCGCCGAGCACGACGGAGCCGGCCAGCAGCACCAGCAGTGCCGCGACCGCCGCGAGCCAGGGCAGCCACCGCGCGGAGCGTCCGTCGAGGACGGCGTGGGCCACGGCGGCCGTCGGGCTGTGGTCGAGCACGTCGGAGAGCGTGTGGGTCACGACCAGCGCGCCGGCCACGACGGCCACCACACCCGTCGTACCCCGGACGAGGAGCTGGCCGCGCGGGCCCCGGCGCACCCACTCGACGCACCAGGCGACGACCTGGGCCACGGCGGTCGCGGCCGCCAGCCAGAGCACGACCGGGAGCAGGGCGAGCGGCAGCGCGGCGCGCGCCCCGACGCCGTACGCCGTCGCGCCGAGCACCGTCCAGCACTGCAGCAGCCAGGCGATGTTGAGCGGCGCCATCAGCAGCGCGCCGAGGTGGTCGGTCGTCGGGCTGACCGGGAACGCGACGGCCTGCTCGCGCGGCAGCAGCTCGCGGCCGCCGCCGGCGGTGGCGGCGGAGACGACGGAGACGACCAGGACGCCGAGGTACGCCGTCGGCAGGATGTCGAGGATGTCGGCGCGGGTGACGGAGTACGCCGGCAGGAACGCCGGGCCGACCGCGGCCGCGAGCGTGATCGCGACCAGGACCGCGAGCGCGACCGGGGCCGCCCGGCGGGCCCGGCCGCGCAGGCCGGCGAGCCGGAACCCGAACAGCGAGCCGACGTCGGCCGTGGCGCGCAGCGCCTCGCTAGTCGAGGAGGGCGCGGTAGCGACCGGCACCGGCCTCTCCCCCATCTCGTCGGCGGAGAGCTCGGCGACCGCCGACCCGCCGCGCAGCACGATCGCGTGCTGGCAGGCCTCGACCGCGAGCTCGCGCAGGTGGGTGGAGACCAGGACCGCCGCGCCGCGGGCCCGGGCGTCGGCGACCACCTCGAGCGTGGCCTCCACGCCGAGCGGGTCGACGCCGTCGAACGGCTCGTCGAGCAGCAGCACCGCCGGCTCGTGGAACGCCGCGAGTACGACCGACATCCGCCGGCCCATGCCGTGGCTGAACCCGGCCGTGACCCGGTGCGCCGCGCCGCCGAGGTCGAACCGCTCGAGCAGGTCGCGGGCGCGCGGCTCCCACCCGGCCGGCAATCGGCGCAGCCGCGCGGACAGCTGGAGGTGCTCCCACGGCGTCGCGCGCGGGACGAGGCCGCCGACGTCGGGGCAGTACCCGCTGACCCGCTTGGCCGCGAGCGTCTCGGTGCGCAGGTCGAGCCCCTCGAGCAGCACCCGTCCCTCGGTGGGCGGGACCACCCCGGCGAGCACCCGCATGGTGGTCGACTTGCCGGCGCCGTTGCGCCCGAGCAGCGCCGTGGCCGCGCCCCGTGGGACCTCGAGGTCGACCCCTCGCACGGCGTCGACCGAGCCGAACCGCACCCACAGCCCGGTCACCGAGACGGCGTGCGTCGAGGGGGCAGGGGCGTCGGGGGTCACCGGGCCATTGTTCCCGAGCCGCCGGGTCCCGTGGGCCGCTTTGGGCGGGTTCGGCCGGGTGGGGCGGTGGGTGGAGCGGTGGGACGTTTACCAGGTGATGCAGGAGAACTGCCGCTGCCCATGGTGAACAGTCCATGGGGAGTGGCAGTTCTCCGTGGGGAGTGGGCCTCGCCCCGGGGGTTGGTGGGCCGGGCTAGTCGATGGGTTGGCGGGCCCGGCTGACGCATTTCGAGCTCTGGCAGACCCGCTCGACGTACGACGGGGTCCGGCGGGCCCGGCTGACGCACGGCGAGCTCTGGCAGACCCGCTCGACGTACGACGGGGTCCGGCGCGCCCGTCCGACGTACGACGAGCGTGTCTTCCCACGGAGAACCACCGCCTCCCCAGGCATGCACGCCCAGGGAAGTGCTCGATTACCAGGGGACCCTGGTAATCGTGGGACAGCCGGGGCGGGCGGGGTCAGGCGGGGAAGCGACCGCCGCTCTCGGCCAGGGCGACCACATACGCCGAGGGCTCGAAGCGGGGACCGTACGTCGCGGCGAGCTCGCGGGCCCGGGCGACGAACCCCGGCAGACCGGTCCGGCCGGCGCCGGCGGTCCCGGGGGGGCCCTCGTAGCCCTGCATGTACTGCACCGCGCCGCCGTACAGCGGCGGGAAGCCGATGCCCATGATCGAGCCGATGTTGGCCGCCGCCGAGGACTCGATCACGCCCTCGTCGAAGCACGCGGCCGTCTCCAGGGCCATCCGGAAGAGGTAGCGCTGCTGCAGGTCCACGAGGGGTACGTCGACCCCGGGACGGGCGAAGTGCTCGCGCAGGCCGGGCCACAGGTGCTTGCGGGCGGTGGGGTCGTCAGGCCCGGGGTAGTCGTAGAACCCGGCGCCGGCGGCCTTGCCCTCGCGTCCGAACTCCTCGACCAGCCGGTCGACCACGTCGGTGCCGGGCTGCTCGGGCACCTCGAAGCCGTCGCGGGCAGCCGCCTCGAGGGTGGCCGCGCGGATCTTCCGGGTCAAGGTGAGCGAGACCTCGTCGAGCATCGCCAGCGGCGGCGCGGGGAAGCCCGCCATCGTCGCGGCCCGCTCGACGGTCTGCGGGTCGACGCCCTCGCCGAGGGCCGCGGCCGCCTCGGTGAGCAGGGTGCCGTAGACGCGCGATGTGTAGAAGCCGCGGCTGTCGTTGACCACGATCGGCGTCTTGCGCAGCTGCTGGACGAGGTCGACCGCCCGCGCGACGGTCGCCGGCGCGGTCTGCTCGCCGGTGATGATCTCGACGAGCGGCATCTTGTCGACGGGCGAGAAGAAGTGCAGTCCGATGAAGTCCGCGGGACGGTCCACGCCGCGGGCCAGCTCGGTGATCGGCAGCGTCGACGTGTTCGACGCGAGCAGGGCGTCCGGGAGCACGACGTGCTGCACCTCGCCGTACACCTGCGCCTTGAGGGCCGGGTCCTCGAACACCGCCTCGATGACACCGTCGCAGCCGGCGAGGTCGGCGGCGTCGGCGGTCGGCGTGATCCGGGCGAGCACCTCGTCGCGCTGCTCGGGCGTCAGCCGGCCGCGGCCGACCTGCTTGTCGAGCACGCCCTGCGACCACGCGCGACCTCGCTCGGCGGCCTCGACGCTGACGTCCTTGAGCACGACGTCGATGCCGGCGCGGGCGGCGGCATACGCGATGCCCGCGCCCATCATCCCCGCGCCGAGGACGCCGAGCCGGTGGGCGGTCCACGGCTCGTGCCCCTCGGGCCGCAGCGACCCGGACCGGATCGCCTGCAGGTCGAAGAAGAACGCCCGGATCATGTTCGTCGAGTTCTGCCCGACGACCAGCGACGTCAGGTAGCGCGACTCGATCCGCGTCGCCGTCTCGAGGTCGACCTGCGCGCCCTCGACGGCCGCGGACAGGATCGCCCGCGGGGCAGGGTACGGCGCGCCCTTGCTCTGCTTGCGGAGGTTCGCGGGGTACGCCGGCAGGAACGCGGCGAGCTTCGGGGTCGACGGCGTGCCGCCGGGGATCCGGTAGCCCGGACGGTCCCACGGCTGGGTCGCGGCCTCGGGGTCGTCGCGGTGCTCGAGCACCCATGTCCTGGCGGCCGGCACCAGGTCGGCGCGGTCGGCCACCAGCTCGTCGACGAGCCCCTTCTCCAGCGCGGCCGCGGGCTTGAAGCGGGTGCCCGTCAACAGCACGTCCATCAGCGCCGTGGTCAGGCCGAGCATGCGTACGACGCGGGTGACGCCGCCGCCCCCGGGCAGCAGGCCGAGCGTGACCTCGGGCAGGCCGATCTCGGTGCGCGGGTCGTCGTAGGCGATCCGGTGGTGGCAGGCGAGCGCGATCTCGAGGCCGCCGCCGAGCGCCGCGCCGTTGATGGCTGCCACGACCGGGCGGCCGAGCGTCTCGAGCCGGCGGAGCTGGGTCTTGATGCCCTCGGCGCCGGCGAACACCGACGCGGCGTCGTCCGGCCCGGCCGCCATCAGCAGCGAGAGGTTGCCGCCGGCGAAGAACGTCCGCTTGGCCGAGGTGACGACGACGCCGGTCACGGACTCCTTCTCCGCGACGAGCCGGTCGACGGCGGCCGCCATCGACGCGCGGTAGAGGTCGTTCATGGTGTTGGCGCTGGCGGTGGGGTCGTCGAGGGTGAGGACGACGATCCCGTCGGCGTCCTGCTCGTAGCGGACGGCGGTCCGGTCGGCCTGCTGGTCGGGCTGCTGGTCGGTGTCGGTCATGGGTCCTCGGGTCGGGTGGGTACGGCCGGCGATGGGGGCAGGGGCAGGGGGCAGGTCAGAGTCGCTCGACCACGGTGGCGATGCCCATCCCGCCGCCGACGCACAGGGTCGCCAGGCCGTAGCGCAGGTCGCGCCGCTCGAGCTCGTCGACCAGCGTGCCGAGGATCATCGCGCCGGTCGCGCCGAGCGGGTGGCCCATCGCGATCGCGCCGCCGTTGACGTTGACCTTCTCGTGCGGCAGGTCGAGGTCGCGCATGAAGCGCATCGCGACGGCGGCGAAGGCCTCGTTGATCTCGTAGAGGTCGATGTCGGAGGCGTCGAGGCCGCCTTCGCGAGCGCCTTGCGCGAGGCGGGTGCCGGGCCGGTGAGCATGATCGTGGGGTCGGCGCCGGAGACCGCGGCGGCCAGGATCCGGGCCCGCGGGGTGAGCCCGAGGTCGGCGCCGACCTGCTCGGTGCCGACCGCCACGAGCGCGGCGCCGTCGACGATGCCCGAGGAGTTGCCGGCGTGGTGGACGTGGTGGATCTCGTCGACCCAGTGGTACTTCTCCAGCGCCACCGAGTCGAACCCGCCCTGGTCGCCGATCTCGGCGAAGGACGGCCGCAGCCCGGACAGGCTCTCGACCGTCGTACCGGGCCGGATGAACTCGTCGCGGTCGAGGACGGTCAGGCCGTTGCGGTCGCGGACCGGTACGACGGAGCGGTCGAAGTACCCGTTGGCCTGGGCCTTCGCGGCGCGGGCCTGCGACTCGGCGGCGAACCCGTCGACGTCCTCACGGCTGAAGCCCTCCAGGGTGGCGATGAGGTCGGCGCCGATGCCCTGCGGGACGAAGGAGGTGCTCAGCGCGGTGGCCGGGTCCATCGCCCACGGCCCGCCGTCGGAGCCCATCGGCACCCGCGACATCGACTCGACGCCGCCGGCCAGGACGAGGTCCTCCCAGCCCGAGCGGACCCGCGCGGCCGCCTGGTTGACGGCCTCGAGGCCGGAGGCGCAGAAGCGGTTCAGCTGTACGCCCGCGACCGTCTCGGGGTAGCCCGCGGCGATCGCAGCGGTCTTCGCCAGGTCGCCACCCTGGTCGCCGAGGGGGCTGACCACGCCGAGCACGACGTCGTCGACGCGGTCCACGTCGAGGCCGGGGTTGCGGGCGCGGAGCTCCTCGAGCAGCCCGACCACGAGGTCGACCGGCTTCACCTCGTGCAGCGAGCCGTTCCTCTTGCCCCGGCCGCGGGGGGTACGGATCGCGTCGTACACGAAGGCCTGCTGCTGCTCGCCCATGCCGGTCCACTCTCTGGTCGCGCCTCGCCGAGGCTCGGGTGTCGGGGTGCCCCTCGATTGTGACACTCGAACTGTTAGCGTCGTCAACCAGCACGCGTCGCCCCCACCGTCGACCCACCGCCGGGGCCCAGGCCGCCCCCCGCACAGACGAGGCCCTCGATGCCCGAACCGTCCGACGTGCCCCCGCCGGAGTCCGTCACCGAGCTCATCACGCTGGACGAGCTCACCCGTCGGGTCGGCGTGAGCGTGCGCAACATCCGCTTCTACACGACCAAGGGCCTGGTGCCGGCCCCGATCCGTCGTGGCCGCTCCGGCTACTACTCGCCCGACCACGTGGCGCGTCTCGAGCTGGTCCGCGAGCTCCAGGCGCACGGGTTCACGCTGTCGGCGATCGAGAGGTACGTCGCCCGGATCCCCGCCGACGCGTCCCCCGAGACGATCGCGCTGCACCGGACCCTGCTCGCGCCGTGGATGGCCGAGCTGCCGGAGACGTTCTCGCGCCGCGAGCTGGTCCGACGGGCGGGCCGGCCGCTCAGCGACGACGACCTGGACACCCTGAACGCGCTGGGCATCGTGTTCCCGACCAAGCAGGGCCGCTACCAGGTGGCCGTCGCGCACCTCGCGGTCGGGGTCAGCCTGCTGGAGCTCGGGATGCCGCTGGACGCGGCGCTGGCCGCGCAGGACATCTTCACCGAGCACGGCCGCAAGGTCGCCGAGGAGCTGACCGAGCTGTTCCGGACGAAGGTCTGGCCGGCCTACAAGGAGGGCCACTCCTCCCCCGACGAGCTCCGCGAGCTGGTCGAGCGCTTCAAGCCCGTGACCGTCGCCGCGCTGGTGACGGCCTACGAGTCCGCCGTCAACGACACCAAGCGCGAGACCGTCGAGCGTCGCACCCGCTGAGGCCGCCGCGCCGCTGCTCGAGGCGCCGCTGCTCGAGGGGCCGCCGGCGGGGGCATCGACCCCGCGTCGTACGCCCGGTTCTGGCCGATGCCCGCAGCCTCGCCGGGCGTGTCGCCGCAGGGACGGGCCACAAGCGACCCGGCCTGCAGGGATCGGCCAGAACGATGCCGACGGGGGCGGGGACCGGCCGGACTCAGGCCTGGACGGCGGCGCCGGAGGCCAGCAGGGCGTCGACGGCCTCGGGCGCGACGCCCCAGGCGACGAGGGCGTCGCGGGTGCCGCCGCCGGGGACGGAGGGGCCGGTCGTCAGCGTGGCGCGGGTGCGCGAGAAGCGCGGCGCGGGCGCGGGCTGGAGCACGCCGTCGCGCTCGACGTAGGTCCCGCGGGAGGCCAGGTGTGGGTGCGCGGCGGCCTCGGTCAGCGGCAGGACGGGCGCGACGCAGGCGTCGGTGCCGTCGAAGACGGCGACCCAGTCGGCCTGCGTGCGCTCGCGGATCCGGTCGGCGAAGCGCGCCCGCAGCGCCGGCCAGGTCGAGGGGTCGTCGCGGTCGAGGTCGTCGGGGAGGTCGAGGCCGGTGAGCAGGGCGGCGTAGAACTGCGGCTCGAGCGGCCCGACGGCGAGGTGCCGGCCGTCGGCGGTCTCGTAGACGTCGTAGAACGGCGCGGCGCCGTCGAGCAGGTTCGCCGCCCGGCGCTCGCGCGCGAAGCCACCGGCGAGCATCCCCGCGAACATGGTCGACAGGTGCGCCGTACCGTCCACGATCGCGGCGTCCACGACCTGCCCCCGACCGCTGTCGCGGGCCTCGAGCAGGGCGGCGAGCACCCCGATGACCAGGTACGTCGACCCGCCGCCGAAGTCTCCGAGGAGGTTCGTGGGGAACTGCGGCCGGTCGGGGGTCTGCCCGAGCCCGTGCAGCGCGCCGGCGACCGCGATGTAGCCGAGGTCGTGGCCGGCCGTGGGGGCGAGCGGGCCGTCCTGGCCCCACCCGGTCATCCGCCCGTAGACGAGCCGGGGGTTGCGGGCCAGGCAGTCCTCGGGCCCGATGCCGAGGCGCTCCATCGCCCCGGGCCGCATCCCCTCGACGACCACGTCGGCGCCCTCGACCAGGTCGAGCACGGTCTCGACGGCGGCCGGCTGCTTGAGGTCGAGGGCGACGCTGGGTCGCCCACGCGTCAGCAGGTCGGTGTCGCGCCGGCCGGGGCTGACCGTGCCGCCGGGGCGCTCGACCCGGATCACGTCAGCCCCGAGGTCGGCCAGGAGGGTGGCGGCGTGTGGCCCCGGGCCGATCCCGGCGATCTCGACCACGCGGACCCCGCGCAGCGGTCCGGTGCCCTGTCCCAGTGCGTAGGTCATGCGCGCGAGTCTGGCACCCGGCGGGTCCGGCACACCCCCGGTCGGGGCGGGGACGAGCCTCAGTGGAACCGGTGCGCGACCGCGTGGCCCCTCCCTCGGACGATCATCGCCCGGTTGACGGGCACGGTGACGACGAAGGCGACCGCGAGCGAGAAGGCCAGCGAGGCCCAGAACAGGACGTCGGCCAGCCCGGCGTCCATCGCGCCCGGGACGGCGAGCACGACCGCGTTGTCCACGACCTCCATCACCAGGATCGACACCGTGTCGGCCGCGAGCGCGACGGTCAGCGCGGCGCGCAGCCCGGCGCCGGACCGCAGCACCGACGACATCGTGAGCAGGTAGCCGAAGAAGAAGGCGAGGACCACCGCGAGCGCGATGCTCGGGGCGTCGGACCAGCCCCACCAGGTCGCGAGGGCGAGTCCGAGGACCTCGCCGATCGCACAGCCGGTCAGGCAGTGCAGGGTCGCGGACACCGCTGTCCGCCAGGTCGCGTCGTGGTCGTGCATGCACCGAATATACCCCCTGGGGGTATGTCAGAGCACGCGCCGCAGGAACTGCCGGGTGCGCTCGTGGGTGGGCGCCGTGAAGATCTCGGCCGGCGCGCCCTGCTCGAGCACCCGTCCGCCGTCGAGGAAGCAGACCGTCGTGGCCACCTCGCGGGCGAAGGCCATCTCGTGGGTGGCCAGCACCATCGTCGTGCCGGCCTCGGCCAGGGACCGGACGATGTCGAGCACCTCGCCGACGAGCTCGGGGTCGAGCGCCGAGGTGACCTCGTCGAGGAGCACCAGCGACGGGTCCGTGGCCAGCGCGCGGGCGAGCGCGGCGCGCTGCTGCTGGCCGCCGGAGAGCCGGTCGGGGTGCTCGGAGGCCTTCTCCGCCAGGCCGAACCGGCCGAGCATCTCCATCCCCCGCTGCTCGGCCGTCGCCCGGTCGAGGCCGTGCACCTTGCGGGGCGCGAGCACGACGTTCTCGAGCACGGTCATGTGCGGGAACAGGTTGTAGGCCTGGAACACCATGCCCATCCGGCTCCGCGCCGCGCGGGCGTCGACCCGCGGGTCGGTGATCTCCCTGCCCTCGAACCAGATCGCGCCGTCGTCGACCGGCTCCAGGAGGTTCACGCACCGCAGCAGCGTCGACTTGCCGCTGCCCGAGGACCCGATCAGGCACACCACGTCGTGCGGCTCGACGTCGATGCTCACGTCGCGCAGCACGACCTTGTCGCCGTACGCCTTGCGCAGCCCCTCGATCCGCAGCAGCGCGCTCACCTGACCATCACCTGACCATCACCGGGCCCCCGCCCGCTCGCGGCGCGCGTAGCGCCGGCCCAGCGCGTCGGTCAGCCGTGCCAGCGGGATCGTGATGACGACGAAGAAGGCAGCCGCCACGAGGTAGGAGGTGAAGTTGAAGTTGAAGCTCGAGTAGATCTGCGCCTGGCGCAGCGCCTCGGCGAGCCCGACCGAGGCCACGAGGGCGGTGTCCTTCTGCAGCGACACGAAGTCGTTGAGCAGCGGCGGCACCACCCGGCGCACGGCCTGCGGCAGCACGACGTACCCCAGCGTCTGCCCGTGCGTGAGCCCGAGCGACTCGGCGCTGGCGACCTGCGAGGGGTGCACCGAGTCGATGCCGGCGCGGAAGACCTCGGCGACGTAGGCGCCGTAGGAGAGCACGAGGGACAGGACGCCCAGCCAGAACAGGCTGTTCGTGACGCCCTGCAGCCGCAGCGCCGGCAGCCCGAAGCAGACCAGGAACACCACGAGCAGGGTCGGTATGCCGCGGAACAGGTCGGTGTAGAGCACCGCGACGGCGCGGACCGGGAACAGCGCCGGCGCCGTCGTGCCGCGGGCCACCGCGACCAGCATCCCGACCACGAGGATCAGCGGCTCGGCGACGAGGAACATCCGCACGTTGAGCCAGAAGGCGCGGGCGATGTCGGGGAAGGCCGCCTTCGCGTCCGGCCAGGACAGGAAGGTCTCGCGCACCCGTGGCCAGCCCGGCGAGGCGACCACGCCGGCCAGCACCACGGCCAGCACCACGAGGGTCGTCAGCGAGGCGACCACCAGCGCGCGACGGTCCAGACGCCGGCGTACGGCGAGGCGCTCGAGCTGGCGCTCGCTCGGCGTCCAGCCGGCGTCGCTCACCGCGGGTCCGGCTACTTCAGGACGGGCACGTCGACCACGTCGGAGAGCCACTGCTTCTCCAGCGCGTCGAGCGTCCCGTCGTCCTTCAGCGAGGCCAGGGCCTCGTTCACGCAGGGCACGAGCTCGCTGCCCTTCTCGAACAGCAGGCCGAACTGCTCCTGCTGGCCGGTCTCGGGCTGGAACTGGCCGACGATCGTGGACTTCGGGATCTCCACGGCGGTGATGAAGAACGCCGTCGGCAGGTCGGCGAGGATCGCGTCGGTCTGGCCGTTGAGCAGCGACTGCTTGGCCTGGTTGGTGTCGTCGTAGACCAGCGGCTGCTGCGACGGCTCGATCACGTCCGAGATGGCCGACAGGGACGTCGTACCCGTCTGGGCTCCGAGCTTGAGGTCCTTCAGCTCGGCGAGCGAGGTGATGGACGCGGCCTTCGAGCCCTTGAGCGCGACGACCGCCTGCGCGGCGGAGTAGTAGCCGTCGGAGAAGTCGACCACCTGGGCGCGCTTGGCGGTGATCGAGATCTGGTTGATGTCGAAGTCGAAGCTCTTCGCGCCCGGGGCGAAGGAGTTGTTGAACGGCACCTTCGTCCAGGTCACCTGGTCCTCGGTGAACCCGAGCTCGTCGGCCACGGCGTAGGCGACGGCGTCCTCGAAGCCCTTGCCGTTGGTCGGGTCGTCGTCGGAGAACCACGGCTCGTACGCCGGGGAGTCGGTGCCGATCGTGAGCGTGCCGGCCTTGCGCAGCGGCAGGTTCTCGGGGGTGCAGGCGTCAGCGGACGGCGAGGCGGAGGTGGAGGGGCTGCCCGAGTCGGCGGCCTCGTCGGTGGGCGCGCACGCCACGACGGCCAGCAGCAGGGGGACGGAGACCAGGGCGAGGGACCGGAGGCGGCGCATGGCGGAATCGTAGGGCTCCCGCGACAGTCCGTGACGAAACCGTCCGTCCAGCGACCCCGGAGGGGCCGTTTCGTCACTGACTGTGCGGGGTGGGCACGGTCGTCGCCGGGCTCCGGTGCAACGAGTTGCATAGGGCAGGAGGATCGGGCACGCTGGGGCCCATGCCCCTCGAGCACGCGATCCTGGTGTCCCTGCGCGAGCAGCCGGCGTCCGGGCTCGACCTCGCGCGACGCTTCGACCGGTCGATCGGGTTCTTCTGGCGCGCGAGCCACCAGCAGATCTACCGCACGCTCGGGCGGATGGAGTCCGACGGCTGGGTGCGCTGCGAGCACGTCGTCCAGCACGGCCGGCCCGACAAGAAGGTGTACGACGTCGCGGCGGCCGGCCGGCAGGAGCTCGAGCGCTGGCTCGCCGAGCGGGGACCGACAGAGCAGCTGCGCAGCGAGCTCGCGGTCCGGCTGCGCGGGGCGTCGTACGGCGACCGCGCGGCCGTGCTCGCCCAGGTCGCCGAGCACCGGGCCGACCACGCCTCCCGGCTCGCGCACTACGAGGCGATGGCCGCCCGCGACTTCCCCGACCCCGACGTGCTCACCGGCCGCGACCTCGACGTGCACCTCGTGCTGCGCGGCGGCATCCACCTCGAGAGGTTCTGGGTCGAGTGGCTCACCGAGTGCCTCGACGCCCACACCCGCCACGCCCAGGGAGCGAGCGCATGACGACCTACCCCCACCTCCTCGCACCGATCACCGTCGGTGGCCCGGGTGGCGTCACCCTGCGCAACCGCGTCGTGATGGGCTCGATGCACACCGGCATGGAGGACCGCGCGCGCGACCTGCCCGAGCTCGCGGCGTACTTCGCCGAGCGCGCCCGCGGCGGCGTCGGGCTCGCCGTGACGGGCGGCTACTCGCCGAACGTGCGCGGCTGGCTGCTGCCCCTCGGCTCGATGCTGACCCGCCGCCGGCAGGCCGACCGGCACCGGCTCGTCACCGACGCCGTGCACGCCGAGGGCGGCGCGATCGCCCTGCAGCTGCTGCACGCCGGGCGCTACGGCTACACCCCGCTCAACGTGAGCGCGTCGGCCACGAAGTCGCCGATCACGCCGTTCCGGGCGTCCGCGCTGAGCGCGCGGGCGGTCGAGCGGACCATCGGCGACTTCGTCGACGCCGCACGGCTGGCCCGGCGGGCGGGGTACGACGGCGTGGAGGTGATGGGCTCGGAGGGGTACCTCCTCAACCAGTTCCTCGCCCCGCACACCAACCACCGCGCCGACCGGTGGGGCGGCTCGGCCGAGCGCCGGATGCGCTTCCCGGTCGAGGTGGTCCGGCGGATCCGCGAGGCGGTCGGCGACGACTTCCTGCTGATCTACCGCATGTCGCTGCTCGACCTCGTCCCCGACGGCCAGACCTGGGACGAGACCGTCGCGCTCGGCAGGGCCGTCGAGGCCGCCGGCGCGTCAGTGGTCAACACCGGCATCGGGTGGCACGAGGCGCGCGTCCCGACGATCATCACCCAGGTCCCCCGTGCCGCCTGGGCGGCGACCACCGCGCGGCTGCGGCCCGAGCTCGGCATCCCGGTCTGCGCGTCGAACCGGATCAACACCCCCGAGGTGGCCGAGCAGATCCTGGCCTCCGGCGGCGCCGACCTCGTCTCGATGGCACGGCCGTTCCTGGCCGACCCCGACTTCGTCGCCAAGGCCGCCGCCGGCCGCGCCGACGAGATCAACACCTGCATCGCCTGCAACCAGGCCTGCCTGGACCACACCTTCGCCCGCAAGCGCGCGTCCTGCCTGGTCAACCCTCGCGCCGGCCGCGAGACGACGCTGGTGCTCGCGCCCACCCGGACCCGGCGGCGCGTCGCCGTCGTGGGCGCCGGCCCCGCGGGCCTGGCCGCCGCACTGTCCAGCGCCGAGCGCGGCCACGACGTCACGCTGCTCGAGGCCGCCCCCGAGGTCGGCGGCCAGTTCCGCCTGGCGATGCGGATCCCCGGCAAGGAGGAGTTCGCCGAGACCCTGCGCTACTACACCCGCCGCCTCGACGTGCTCGGGGTCGACGTACGCCTCGGGACGCGGGCGGGCGTCGCCGACCTCGCGTCGTACGACGACGTGGTGGTCGCCACCGGCGTGACCCCGCGGGCGGTGACGTTCCAAGGAGCCGACCACCCGAGCGTGGTCTCCTACGCCGACGTGCTCTCCGGGGCGGTGACCTGCGGGCCGCGGGTGGCCGTCGTCGGTGCGGGCGGCATCGGCGTGGACGTCAGCCACTTCCTCACCCACGAGGAGGAGGACCTCGACGACTGGATGGCGCACTGGGGCGTCGGCGACCCCGCCCTGCACGCCGGCGGGATCACCGAGAAGAAGCCGCGCACGCCCGCGCGCACGGTGACGCTCCTGCAGCGCAAGCCCGGCCCGGTCGGCAAGGGACTCGCCAAGACGTCGGGGTGGGCGCACCGCGCCGTACTCAAGGACTCCGGCGTCGTGATGGTGCCGGGCGTGCGCTACGACCGCGTCGACGACGCCGGCCTGCACGTCACGCTCGAGGGGTCCGGCGAGTCCCGGGTGATCGCCGTCGACCACGTCGTCGTGTGCGCCGGGCAGGAGTCCGAGCGGAGCCTGTACGACGACCTGGTGGCCGCCGGGGCGCGCGCGCACCTGGTCGGGGGCGCCGACGTGGCCGCCGAGCTCGACGCCAAGCGGGCCATCGAGCAGTCCACCCGGCTGGCCGCGACGCTGTAGGGTCCACCCACAGGATCCTCACGCCGGCGCACCCGGTCTTCACGGCAACTTGATGCACGCGGGCGGTGCCGCGGCCGATGGTCAGGTCACGACGTCTGCTCGGGCGTCCGGGGGCCGGCGGTCCGGCACCCCTCGGCTCCACAGTGAGGCGCGCGATGACCACGACGTCACCGGTCACGAGGGTGGACGCCGGCACGCCGCCGCGCCCCCACAGCCAGGAGGGCGGCGACGCCCTCGTCGGGAGGGCCGTGCGCCTGCAGGCGTGGCTCCCGCGCGGGGGCACGCTCCCGCAGGACGTCTGGGACGCCCGGCACCGGGTGATCGTGCGGATCGGATACGCCATGTCCCTGGTGATCACGGCGCTGGCGCTGGTCTTCGACCGGGCCGACGTCGGGTGGCTCACCATCGGGCTGTGGGTCGCTGTTCCCACCTTCCTCGCCGACCGGGTCCTCACCGGACGCACATCCAGGTCAGCCGTCGCGTCGCTGGCCCTGATGGTCGGCTGCGGGGTCTGCATCGCCGCCGTCCACGGCGCGACCGAGGCGCACTTCACCTTCTTCGTGGTCATCGGCCTGCTCACGCTCTACCAGGACCGTGTGCCGTTCGTGGTCGCCATCGTCTACGTCTTCCTCCACCACGGCATCCTCGGCACCCTGATGCCGATGTACGTCTTCGACCACCACGGCGGCATGAGCGAGCCGTGGGCGTGGGCGGCGATCCACGGCGCGTTCGTGCTCGCCGCGAGCCTGACCTACATCGCGGCATGGCGGATGAACGAGGAGTACCGGAGCGACGCCGTCCGCTCGGCCACCCGGCTCGCCGAGTCCGAGCAGCGCTTCCGTGCGCTCGTGCAGCAGTCGTCGGACCTGACGCTGGTCTGCGACAGGACGGGGGCGCTCACCTACGTCAGCCCGGCCTCCGCGAGCCTGCTGGGGATCCACGACGACGACCTCGTCGGGCAGGACCTCCGCGGCCTCGTCGAGCCGGACGACTGGCCCGGTCTGTGGAGACAGGTCGAGGACGGCGACCGCACGCACGCCGGACCGCTCGAGTGCCGCATGGTCGCCGCCGACGGGTCGGCGCGGTGGGTGCAGGTCACACTGAGCGACCTGCAGCAGGAGGTGGCGGTGAGCGGCGTCGTGCTCAACGTCCGGGACGTGTCCGAGCGGCACCGCCTGGAGACCGAGCTGCGACACGCCCAGAAGCTGGAGTCGGTCGGCCAGCTCGCCGCCGGCATCGCGCACGAGATCAACACGCCGATCCAGTTCATCGGCGACAACCTGCGGTTCATCATGGACTCCTACGCCGGTCGCAGCCGCCTCGTCCAGGCGTACCAGGCGGGGCTGCGACCCGAGTCGCTGGAGGCGATCCGCGAGCTGGAGCAGGAGGTGGACGCGGACTTCATCGCCCGGGAGGTGCCACTCGCCTTCGCCCAGACCCTCGAGGGAGTCAACCGGGTCGCCACGATCGTGCGGGCGATGAAGGCCTTCGGCCACCCGGGGTCGGAGGAGAAGTCACCCGCCGACCTCAACGAGGCAGTCAGGAACACGCTCGTCGTCACCGGGAACGCGACCAAGCACGTGGCGGAGGTGAGCACCTCGCTCGGCGACGTCCCGGCGGTCTGGTGCCACCCGGGCGACGTCAACCAGGTCCTGGTCAACCTCGTCGTGAACGCCTCCCACGCCGTCGCCGACGCCGTCGCGGAGACGGGGCGGCTGGGCCGCATCGAGGTCCGGACGCGCCTCGAGGGCGAGGTCGCGGTCATCGAGGTGAGCGACACCGGCGGCGGCATCTCCCCGGACATCGCCGACCGGGTCTTCGAGCCCTTCTTCACCACCAAGGAGGTCGGCCGCGGCACCGGCCAGGGCCTCGCCCTGTGCTACAGCCTCGTCGTGGACCGGCACGGGGGGACCATCGAGTTCGACTCCAGGCCCGGCTCCGGGACGACGTTCACCGTCCGGCTCCCCGTGGGGGCGGCCCGATGACACCGCTTCGCGGACGGGAGCACGCCGCACGGCGGGTGCTCTTCGTGGACGACGAGACCCGCATCCTCGACGGGCTGCGCCGCAACCTCCAGGGCCAGAGGCAGCGGTGGCAGATGTCCTTCGTCGACAGCGCGGCGGCCGCGATGGCGGCGCTCGAGCGGGATCGCTTCGACGTGGTGGTCACCGACTTCAGGATGCCGGGCATGGACGGCGGCCAGCTGCTCCGCATCGTCCAGGAACGGTGGCCCGACACGAGTCGGCTGATGCTGTCGGGACACACCGACGCGGCCGACCTGCTGGACGCGATGGCCGTGACGCACCGATTCCTCGACAAGCCGTGCGAACGCACCCTGCTCGTGGACGCCATCGAGGGCGCCCTGTTCCTGCGGGACGCCTTCGTCGGCGACGCCCTGCGTGGGGAGATCGGCGGGATCGCGACACTGCCGTCGGGTGACGGCACCCTGCAGCGCCTCGCCCGAGCGCTCGACCGACCGAGCTCGACCCTGCGAGAGGTCTCGGACGTGGTGCAGACCGACGTCGGGCTGACGGTCAAGGTCCTCCAGCTCGCCAACTCGTCCTGCTTCGGCGGCGGTCACGAGACCGCCTCGGTGGACCAGGCGCTGACCACGATCGGACTGCCGGCCGTGCGCGGCGTGACCTTGATGCGCGAGCTGTTCATCCCGGCCAGGAACGTCGTCGGACTGAGCCAGTCCTGGCTGAACCGCCTCAACCAGCACGCCTGCCTCACCGGCCAGGTCGCCCGGCGGCTCGTCGGGCCCGCCCTCGCCACGGAGGCGTTCTGCGCGGCCGTCGTGGAGGAGTGCGGCCAGCTGGCGTTCGCGGCCTGCCGCCCGCACCGCCTGGACGCGGTGCTGAACCGGTCCCACGGCGAGCAGGGCGAGCTGTCCCGGCTCGAGCACGACGAGTTCGGGGTGGGGCACGCCGCCGCGGGCGCCTACCTGCTCAGCCTGTGGGGCTTTCCCGCCACGGTGGTCGCCGCCGTCGGCGAGCACGATCTGCTGCCCGCGGCGTACACGGAGGCACACCTCGGCGTCGCCGACGCGGTGCGGGTGGCTCGGCTGGTCGTCGGACGCCACGTCACGGGTGTGTGCCCGGCACCGTGGGCCGACGACACCGCCCAGCGGTGGCTCGACGACCCGCGCTGCCACGTCGACCTGCTCGGCGAGGCCGACACCTGGCTGCCCGGAGACCCCTGCGTCACCCCGCCGGTGCCGGCATGACGACGTCCCCGAGCAGGCGCGTTCTGCTCGTCGACGACGAGCCGCACGTCCTCGACGGTCTGCGACGGTTGCTGCGGCTCGACTTCGACGTCCAGGTCGCCGTCGGCGGCGAGGAGGCGCTGGCGCGGATCCGGGCGTCGGAGCCGTTCGCGGTGATCCTCTCCGACTTCCAGATGCCCGGC
The DNA here is from genome assembly GCA_963781745.1 of uncultured Actinomycetota bacterium. Lineage (GTDB taxonomy): Bacteria > Actinomycetota > Actinomycetes > Propionibacteriales > Nocardioidaceae > Nocardioides_B. Next base: position 372,851 of record CAWAHH010000008.1, read on the forward strand.
ATGAACGGGGCCGAGTTCCTCGCCGCGGCTCGCGCGGCTGCACCGGAGACGTCGCGGCTGCTGCTGACCGGGCAGGCCGACCTGGCGGGCGCCGCCGCGGTGGTGAACCGGGGCGCGATCCTGCGGCTGCTCCTCAAGCCCGCCGGGCAGGACGAGCTGCGGGAGGCCCTCGAGGCCGGTGTCGAGCAGCACCGTCTCGTCACCGCCGAGCGCGACCTGCTCGACCACACGCTGCGCGGCAGCGTCCGGGCCCTCACCGAGGTGCTGGCACTGGCGAGCCCCACCGTGTTCGCGAGGTCGGTCCGGCTCAGGGACCTGGTGACCGCGCTCGGCCACGCGTCCGGGACCAGCGTCGACTGGCACGTGGAACTGGCCGCGATGCTGACCGACATGGGGGCCATCGCCCTGCCGACGGAGGTGTGGCAGCGCGCCGAGCAGGGCGTCGAGCTCGCCCCGGACGAGGAGCAGATGGTCTCGGCGCTGCCGGAGGTGGCCCTCCAGGTGCTCGCCGGGATCCCCCGCATCGACGACGTCCGGGACGCCATCGCCAGCCAAATCGCACGGTACGACGGGGGTACGCCGCGCGACACCCGCTCCGGCGACAGCATCCCGCTGGGCGGCCGGCTGCTGCGGCTGGCCCGCGACTACGACCTGCTGGAGACCGCCGGCACGAGCCCGGTCAGCGCCTTGACAACGCTGCGGTGCCGCACCGGTGCCTACGACCCTGCCCTGCTGGACGCCCTGGCGCTCGTGGTGCGCGACCGGGCGACGCGTGAGCCGATCGGGGTCACCGTGGGTCAGCTGGTCGTCGGGATGGTCCTCGCCGCCGACGTGACCACACGGAGCGGCACCAAGCTGGTCGCGCGGGGCAACGAGCTCTCCCTCGCCCAGCTGACCCGGATCCGCAACTACGCCGCCATGGACGGCGGCGTCCAGGAGCCGGTCACGGTCTTCGGGTGACCCGGCCGCTCAGGCGTGGGCCTCGCCGAGGTCCTCGTGGTCGCGGTGGCTCTGCGGCTCGATCTGGAAGGTCACGTGCTCGACGTCGAAGTGGCCGGCCACGCAGGCGCTGAACTCGTCGAGCAGCGAGCCCACGCCGCGCCGCTCGAGGCACTCGTCGGTGACCGTGACGTGCGCGGACAGCACGGGCATCCCGCTCGTGATCGTCCACGCGTGCAGGTCGTGCACGTCGACGACCCCGGGCACCTCGGCGAGGTGGTCGCGCACGTCGTCGAGGTCGAGGTGCGCCGGCGTGCGCTCGAGCAGGACGTTCACCGCGTCGCGGAGCAGCCCGATCGAGCGCGGCAGGATCAGCAGGGCGATCAGGAGCGAGGCGACCGGGTCGGCGCGGGTCAGTCCGGCCGTCATCACCAGCACCGCCGCGACCACGACGAGCACCGAGCCGACGGTGTCGCCAAGCACCTCGAGGTAGGCGCCGCGCATGTTCAGCGACGAGTCCTTGCGGCGCACCAGCAGGGAGAGCGAGGCCACGTTGGCCACCAGGCCGACCGCGGCGAAGGCGAGCATCGGTCCGGCCTCGACATCGGTCGGGTCGCATCGAGGCGACGGACGCCCTCGACGGCGAGGAACCCGCACACCCCCAGCAGCACGACCGCGTTGACCAGGGCGGCCAGGATCTCGGCGCGGTGCAGCCCGAAGGTGTGCCGTGAGGTCGCGGGCAGCGCGGCGACGTACGACGCACTGAGCGCGAGCCCCACGCCGGCCGCGTCGGTCACCACGTGCCCGGCGTCCGCGAGCAGCGCGAGCGACCCGCTGACGACCGCGCCGACGACCTCGACGACCACCACGAGCAGCGTCACCGCCAGGACGGCCTTCAGGCGCGAGCGGTCCTGCGCGCGTCCCGCCGCGTGGCCGTGCCCGTGCCCTGCGCCCATGACCCGAGCCTAGGGTCAGCGCCGGCGACCGCCGCCGCTGCTGCGCGATCCCTGCAGACCGACCACCACCAGCGCGACGCCGAGCCCGGCGACGATCGGACCGACGATGGCCCACGTCGCCACCCCGGTCATCGGGCTGCCCTCGAGGTAGCCGAGCCCCTGGAACGCCCAGACGGCGCCCACCACGACCATGAGCACCCCGAGCGTGACCAGCACCGTCCTCCGCATGGCGGTCACGCTACCCGGCACCCGGTCGTCGCCTGGCGTGCGGGGCGCGAAGTCAAGCGCGACATACCGACGGAAGGCGACATTTTACTTTGCTGTCGGCGCAGAGGCTCAGAGGCGAGGGCAGGGCGACCGAAGACACAGACGTGCGCGATGACGCACGCCCGCCACCGACGACACCGACGACCGATTCCGGGGACACGAACGCGCGATGCAGACACCTGAGCGGCACGACCAGCAGACCACCCCCGGCACTGGCACCGGCACCGGCACCGCCCGGGGGAGGTCTCGCAGGACGAACCGTCCAGAGGCCCGGCGGGGCGCGTCGCCGCGCGGGTCCTCGCCCTGCTCGCCGCGCTGTGCGTGCTCGTCCCGGTGGCGGCGGTCGCGGTGCCGATCGAGGACTTCGCGCCGTACCAGCCGCAGACCAACTGCAGCCCGAACGCCAAGCCGGGCACGCTGAAGCTCTCCAAGTGGCTGCAGAAGAAGTACCCCGGCAGCGGCTCGCTCGGGATCTCGCGCTCCTGCAAGGACGGCGGCGTCTCCGAGCACAAGGAGGGCCGCGCGTTCGACTGGGCGGTCGACGTGCACTCCGCGCGCGACCGGCGCTACGTCAAGGCGTTCATGGCGAAGATCTTCGCGACCGACGCCGACGGCAACAAGGACGCGCTGGCCCGCCGGATGGGCATCATGTACCTCATCTGGAACGACCGGATCTACTCCTCCTACCGCGGCTTCGAGGCGAAGGCCTACCTGGCCTGCCCGAAGCTCAAGGGCTGCTCGGACACGCTGCGGCACCGCAACCACGTGCACATCTCGCTGAGCCGCGCCGGCGGGAAGGGCCGGACGAGCTGGTACACCGGCGCGACGACCACACCCCCGAAGCCCCCCGAGCCGCCCAAGCCCCCGACGCCGCCCACCCCGCCGACGCCCCCCACGCCGCCGACGCCCCCGACTCCGCCGGACCGCCCACCCCCGAGCCCCCGGGCCCGCCGACCTCCACCGTCGTGCACACCGACCGGCGCGGCGTCCTGGACCTCACCCGCACGGCGTACGCCAAGGTCGCCGTCAGCGCGACCGGTGCCCCGCGGGTCACCCGCTTCCACCTCCGGGCCGGGCGGACCTACCGGCTGGTGGCCGCCGGCCTCTACGGGTACGGCGGACCGTCGGCCGTCGCGGACGCGTCCTGCACGTGGTCGCGCACCGCCGGGCGGTGGACCGGCTCGCCGACGTCCGCCGTCAGCCGCAGGCACGGCTCGCTGGACCTGCGCGTCGGCAGCCACCGCTTCGGCGGGGCGTGCACGACCTCGCACGTCTACTCGCGCCTGGTCACCCCGCGCAGGACCGGGCCGCTGCGGCTGTCGGTGGCGAACCGCCCCCGGGGCGCCACCGGTCACCTCGTGGTGCTCGTCTCCACGGCGCACCGCAGCGTCGCCAAGGGGCTGCCGACGTACCCCCGTCTGGCCCCCGCCCCGCGCACCACCGCCACCCGCACCGGCTACGGGCTGCTGTCGGAGACGGTCAGCGTGCCTGCGTCGAGCAGCACCCGCTGGACGACCGGCGAGGTGCAGGCGGGCGCGTCGTACCGCGTGACCGTCCGCGGCCGCACCGGCCTCGGCGGCGGCGTCAGCAGCGACGGCCGGTGCCTCGCGCTCGAGGGCGACTGGTACCCCCGCGCGTCGGTCGACCGGCGCTTCCCCGACCAGGAGCACGGCCGGCTGTACGTCGACGGGGTGCCGTTCGCCGGGCGCGCGCCGTCGGGGTCCGCGCTCTGCGCCTCGCGCACGCACGCCGCCGACGGTGACCGCCTCGCGCTCGGGGCGGCTCGAGCTGTCGGTGTGGGACCCGCTCGCGCGCGCCGACGACACGGGCGCCCTGAGCGTGACCGTGCAGCGGCTGACCGCCCTGCCGACGCCGCCGGCCGCCCCCGCGGAGCGGCCCGCGCGCACCCCGGCGTGGACCCAGGCCCGCGACTGGGTGCAGGTGCCCGCCGACACCCGGGCCGGCGCGAGCACCACCATGCGGCTGCGCACCGGCCAGGTCGTCGACCTCGTCGCGCGGGGCACCGTGCGCTCGGGGTCCACCTCGGCCGACGCGTCGTGCCTGCTGACCCCCGCGGGGCTGGGCCGCCACCGACCGCTCGGTGCTCGTCGGCGCGGACCCGCTCGACCTCTGGGTCGACGGCACCCGGGTCGCCTGGCGCGCCCTCGGGCGCGCCGACGGCTGCTCCTCGGAGCACGCCTACTCCGCGCGCTACACCGCTGCCAAGAACGGCCGGCTCCGGCTCGCCGTCCTCGACCTCGACCACCGCGACAACACCGGCACGCTCGAGGTCACGCTGCTGCGGTGAGCCCCGCCGGCACGGCCCCGCAGGGGTGCTGTGTCCCACCTCGCGGCCGAGGCGAGCCGGCCCGGCAGGCCTCACTGTCCGGGGAAAGGGCTGAAACCTACCCGAATCGGACATCGACGTCAGAAGATCCGCGTTGTTGCTGGGACAAGGGGCTGTAGTCGGGGCCCGCGACGACCGATGAACACGGTACGAGAACGACGGGATCAGGAAGTGGTCGACGTGCTGGCAGCCGGCGAGGAGTTGCGCATCCGCAGCCTTGCGGGGATGGCTCGTGCTTTGAGCAGGTCGGGCAGCCTCACCGGCACGCTCGAGCTGGCAGCCGAGCAGGCCCTGACCGCGATCGTGGCGAGCAGCGTCTCGATCAGTCGCCGGGTCCCCGGCACCGCCGTCGTGCAGACGATCGTCAACGTCGGCGACCTCGGCCCGGACGAGGTCCGCTGGCCCGAGCACGAGACCTACGAGATGCGCGACTTCGTCGACCTCGAGCTCGTCCACGACGAGCTGCAGACCTGGGTCACCCGCATCGAGGACCCGGAGGGCGACCAGGAGGAGATCGCGCTCCTGCGCGAGCTCGGCAAGGGCTGCTCGATCGGCGCCCCGATCGTCGTCGACGGCGAGCTGTGGGGCGAGTTCTGGGCCACCCGCCACGTCGGCGCCGCGACCTTCGACCGCAACGACGTCGCCCACCTCGAGGTGCTCATCGCGATCCTCGGCGGCGCGATCTCGCGGGCCCGCCGCGAGGAGTCCCTCGAGCAGCTGGCCTACCAGGACCCGCTGACCGGGCTGCCGAACCGTCGCGCGCTCGACGAGCACGCCGACCGCGTCTTCGACGTGCCGGCCGGCACCACCCGCGAGGTCACCGTCGTGGCCGTCGACATCAACCGGCTCAAGGAGGTCAACGACTCCCTCGGGCACGTCGCCGGCGACCACCTCATCCAGTCGGTCGGCCGCACCCTGCGGGCCGCCTTCAACCGCGTGCCCGGCAGCCTGGTCGCCCGCGTCGGCGGCGACGAGTTCACGATCCTGGTCAGCGGCCACGACCCCGTGCACGTCGTGCAGCTCGCCGACCGGCTCTGCCGCCGCACCTGGCGCTTCGGCCACGGCGCCGGCATCTCCTGCGGCGCCGCGAGCACGGTCCTCACCGACGAGCGCACGACCACCCCGCACGAGCTGTTCGCGGCCGCGGACCGCGCGCAGTACGTCGCCAAGCACGGCCGGATCTCCTCGACGGTGCTCTCCGACGAGTTCGAGCCGGTCCTCGGCGACCCGCGCTGACGCTACCCGCCCGGCGCCCCCGCGAGGACCCCGTCGCGCGGGGCGCGCCAGGATGGTCGGCGTGATCGACGTACGGCGGGCGGGCGAGCGGTTCACCACGACGGCCGACGGCATCACGACGCGGCACTCGTTCTCGTTCGGGGCGCACTACGACCCGGCCAACGTCGGGTTCGCGGAGCTCGTCGCGCTCAACGACGACGTGGTCGCGCCGGGTGCGGGCTACGGGACGCACCCGCACGTCGACCTCGAGATCGTCACCTGGGTGCTGTCGGGCAGCCTCGTCCACGAGGACTCCCACGGGCACTCCGGCGTGGTCCGGCCCGGGCTCGCGCAGCGGCTCAGCGCCGGGTCGGGCGTGCTGCACTCCGAGCGCAACGACGCCCCGGGCGCGAGCGTGCCGACGCGGTTCGTGCAGATGTGGGTGCGCCCCGACGAGCCGGGCCTCGACCCGACGTACGACCAGGGCGACCTGGGCGGCCTGACCGGGCTGGTGCCGCTCGCCTCCGGGATCCACGGGCTGGACGCGGCGGTGCGCCTGAACGCCTCCGGCGCGGCGCTGCACGTGGCGCGCCTCGCCGACGGCGGGTCGGTCCTCGTCCCGGACGCGCCGCACGTGCACCTCTTCGTGACCCGCGGCGCGGTCGACCTCGAGGAGGCCGGCCGCCTCGGCGAGGGCGACGCCGCGCGGCTGACCGGAGCTGGCGCCCGGCGGCTCACCGCCGCCGGACCGGCCGAGGCGCTCCTCTGGCAGCTCGCATAGTCAGTGTCACTCGGGCCCCCGTGCCCGGGCTGGAGGGCCCGATCGTCACTGACTGTCGGGGATGAGGACGCCGGGGTTGAGCACCCCGTGCGGGTCGACCGCGTCCTTGACCGCGCGCAGCATCCGCACCCCGACGGGCCCGATCTCGGCCGTCAGCCACGGCAGGTGGTCGCGTCCCACCGCGTGGTGGTGGGTGATCGTCGCGCCCGCCGCCACGATCGCCGCCGAGGCCGCGTCCTTCGCCCGGGCCCACTGGTCGAGGCCGTCCCCGCGCTGCCGGGCGGCCACGGTGAAGTAGAGCGAGGCGCCGTTCTCGTAGGCGTGCGAGAGGTGGCACAGCACCAGCGGCGCCGACCCGTCGACCGTGAGCGCCGCGGTGAGGGCGGCGGCCACGGCGGCGTACAGCTCCGACACGCCGGACCAGAACGTCGCGGTCTCGAGGGTCTCGACGAGCACGCCGAGGTCGAGCAGGGAGTCGCGGAGGTAGGGCCCGTGGAAGCGCCCCGCCAGCCATGCCCGCCCCGGCTCCTCCCCGAGCGCCCGCCCGCCCGCGGCGACCAGCAGCGCGGTCGCCGCCTCGCGCCGCGCGGCCACGCCCTCCTCGGTGCCCTCGAAGCCGACCAGCATCAGCGCTCCGCCGCCACCGCCGGCGCCCACCTGGTCGGGCGACGCGAGGTTGACAGCGGTCTCGGTCTCGTCGGAGAGGCGCAGCACGGTCGGGGGTATGCCGGACCGCGCGAGGTCGCGCACGGCGGCCGTCCCGGCGGCGAACGTGTCGAATCGCCAGCCGTCGTAGACCCGCGCCGCGGGGGCCGGCCGGACCTTCACCGTCACCGCGGTGATCACGCCGAAGGCGCCCTCGGAGCCGAGCACGAGCTCGCGCAGGTCGGGGCCGGCCGCCGAGGCGGGGGCGTGGCCGAGCTCGAGGACGCCGATGGGGGTCACGACCGTCACGCCGAGCACCAGCGCGTCGAAGCGTCCGTAGCCGGAGGACGCCTGGCCGCTGGAGCGGGTGGCCGCGAAGCCGCCGACCGTGGCGTACTCGAACGACTGCGGGAAGTGGCCCAGCGTCAGCCCGTGCTCGCCGAGGAGCGCCTCCGCGCGCGGGCCCGGCAGCCCGGCCTCGAGGACCGCCGTTCCGGAGACCGCGTCGACCGACACCAGACGGTCGAGCCGGGCCAGGTCGAGGGCGAGCACGCCCGCGAACCCCTCGCGCCGGACCGCGAGGCCGCCGACCACCGACGTGCCGCCGCCGTAGGGCACCAGCGCGACGCCGTGCTCGTCGCACCAGCCGACGACGGCGGCGACCTCGTCCCGGTCGGCCGGCAGCACGACCGCGTCCGGGGCGTCGGCGGCGTCGCCGTGCCGCATCCGGAGCAGGTCGGGCGTGGACCGGCCGCGGGTGTGCCGAACCCGGGACTCGTGGTCGTCGAGCACGTGCTCGGAGCCGAGCAGGCCGCGCAGGTCCTCGAGCAGGCCGGCCTCGAGCCGGACCGGGGGCAGCCGGACGTCGTCGAGCGGGACCGTCGGCTGCGGGTCGGCCGGGCCGAACGCGAGCTCGACGAGGCCCCGGGCCGCCTCCCCCAGGGGCGCCTCGCGGGCCGGGTCGCCCCAGCGCGCCCAGTGCATCGGGGCCGGCCGGAAAGGAGTGGGGTGCCGCACCCGGGACGCTCCGGGGACGCCAAGCGTCTCCCCGGGAAGGTGGCCGGGCGCGGGATCGGACGGGGTCGGCCGGTCGGACGTCATGTTACAGTGTGACACATGCCGTCACAGCGTCACAACGCCGGACGGGACGACGACGCCCTCCTCGACGCGGCCCGCGCCGGCATCCTCGCGGTCGGCTGGAAGCGCACGACGCTCACCGACGTGGCCCGCCGGGCCGAGGTGTCGCGGATGACGCTCTACCGCCGCTGGCCCGACATGCGCCGGCTGCTGGCCGACCTGATGACCCGGGAGTGGGCGGCGGTCGTCGCGGCCCACGCCGGCGGGGACGGCGCGAGTCCCGACGGCACCGGCCGCGCCCGGGTCGCGGGCGCGGTCGCGGGCACGGTCGCCGGGCTGCGCGAGAACGCGCTCTTCCGGGCCATCGTCGACGTCGACCCGGAGCTGCTGCTGCCCTACCTCCTCGAGCGGCGCGGCCGCACCCAGGACGAGGTCCTCGCGCTGCTCGAGGCCGCCATCGCCGACGGCCAGCGCGACGGCTCGGTCCGCCCCGGCGACCCGGTCCTGCTGGCGCGGGCGACGCTCCTCGCGGCGCACGGGTTCGCCCTGTCGGCGCCGACCATGGTGCAGCCCGGCGGGCCCGGCGCGGCCGACCTCGACGCGGAGCTGCGGCGCCTCGTGGACGGGTACCTCACACCGTGACCGGCCAGCGGTCGAGCGCGCTCGACGCCGTACGCCGGCAGCGGGAGCTCGACGAGGCGACCGACGGCCGCGTGGTGGACCTGCTCGTGGTCGGGCTCGGCGTCACCGGGGCCGGGGTGGCGCTCGACGCGGCGGCCCGCGGGCTCGACGTCGTGGCCCTCGACGCGCACGACCTGGCCTTCGGGACCTCGCGGTGGAGCTCCAAGCTCGTGCACGGGGGGCTGCGCTACCTCGCCCGCGGGCAGGTCGGCGTCGCCCACGAGAGCGCCCGCGAGCGCGGCATCCTGATGACCCGCACCGCCCCGCACCTGACCCGCGCCCTGCCGATGCTGATGCCGCTCCAGCCGGGCCTGCCCCCGGCGAGCGCCCGGCTGGCCCACGCCGGACTCGTCGCGGGCGACCTGCTCCGCGCGGCCGCCGGCACGCCACGACGGCTGCTGCCCCGGCCGCGACGGCTCTCGACCGAGGAGGCCCTCGAGCTCGCCCCCGGCCTGCGCACCGACGGCCTGCGCGGCGGCCTGCTCTCCTGGGACGGCCAGCTCGAGGACGACGCGCGGCTCGTCGTCGGGCTGGCCCGCACCGCGGCGGCGTACGGCGCCCGGGTGCTGACCCGCACCCGGGTGCTCGAGCTCACCGGCCGGGGCGCGCGAGTCCGCGACGAGCTCACCGGACGCACCGCCGACATCGCCGCCCGCGCGGTCGTCAACGCCGCCGGGGTCTGGGCCGGCGGGCTGGTCCCCGGCGTCGCGCTGCGGCCCTCCCGCGGCACCCACCTCGTGGTCCGCGACGAGACGCTGTCCGGGCTCGCCGTCGCGGTGACCGTGCCGGTCCCGGGCGCCCGCAACCGCTTCGTGTTCGCGCTCCCGCAGCCCGACGGCAACCTCCACCTCGGGCTGACCGACGAGCCCGCCGGCGACACGGTGCCGGACGTGCCGGTGCCGAGCGAGGACGAGGTGACCTTCCTGCTCGACGTGGTCGGCAGCGCCTTCGAGCGGCCGATAGCCCGCGAGGACGTCGTGGGCAGCTACGCCGGGCTGCGGCCGCTGCTCGACGCCGGCGCCACCGGCAGCAGCGACGGCAGCCGCGCGACCGCCGACCTGTCGCGCCGGCACGCCGTGCTCACCTCGCCCGACCTCGTGGTGACGGTCGTCGGCGGCAAGCTCACGACCTACCGCCGGATGGCGCAGGACGCCGTCGACCGGGCTGTGGAGGTCGGCCGCCTCGACGCGCGCCCGTGCCGGACCCGGAGCCTGCCGATCGTCGGCGCGGCCCCGCGCGAGACGCTCGCGGTCCTCGACGCGCCCGCCCGGCTGGTGCGGCGGCACGGCACCGAGGCGGCGGCGGTGCTCGCGCACGGCCGGTCGCTGGGGTACGACGACGCCGAGCTGTGCGCGCCGGTCGCCGAGGGGCTGCCCGTCACCACGGCCGAGCTGCTGTGGGGCGTGACCCACGAGGGCGCCCTCGACGTGGACGACCTGCTCGACCGGCGTACCCGCCTCGGACTCGTGCCCGCCGACCGGGCCCGCGCGCTCCCGGCCGCCGAGCGGGTGCTGGCCGCGGTCCCGCGGGAGGGGTGACTCAGCGCGCCAGGCCGTCGACGACCTCGACGCCGGGCAGGTCCGCGAGCCGGGCGCCGCGCACGAGCAGCTTGGAGCGGCGCACCCCGCTGCCGATGATCGCGACGTCGATGTCGAGGCAGGCGGCGTCGACCAGCACCCGCCACGCGGCGGGCAGGCCCACCGGCGTGATCCCGCCGTACTCCATCCCGGTCTCCCCCACCGCCCGCTCCATCGGCAGGAAGGTCGCCTTGCGGACGTCGAGCAGCCGCTTGACCACGGTGTTGACGTCGGCGCGGGTGTCGGCGCGGACCACGCAGGCCGCGACCCGCTCCTCGCCGGCCCGGCGTCCGTGCACGACGACGCAGTTGGCGCCGGCCGACATCGGCACGGCGTAGGCCTCGCTCATCGCCGCGGTGTCGGCGAGCGCCGGGTCGATCTCGACGACCGCGAGCTCGCCGGCGTGCGGCCAGCCGGCCACCGCGGAGGCGACCGGGTCCGCGAGCAGCCCGGGGTGCTCGGCGGCGGGCAGCGAGGCGAGGGCTCCGATGCGGGGCAGGTCCATGCCGCCACGCTAGCGACCGACGACGACGCCGACGCCGACGACGACTCCGACGCCGACGCTTCACCCAACCGTTGCATCCCGGACCTATCCGGCAGCCACCGCCACGGGTTAGCGTGCCGGAGCCTTCACTCTCGGGAGGCTGCCCGGTGTCCGGGCACCTGTGTGGCGCGACCCGCCGCTCTCCCGAGCCACGGCATCCGCCACCACCACCGGACCCAGGAGCGCAGCATGACCCGACCCCACCTCCGACGAGCCAGGCAGGCAGGGCGGGCAATCGCAGCCCCCCGACCGGCACCCCTGCTGGCTGCCGTCGCTGCCGCCGGCCTCGCCGCCGCCACGCTCGGCACGGCGGCCCCCGCCGCCGCGAACCCGGACGGCAGCGCGCTGGTCATCAGCGAGGTGTACGGCGGGGGCGGCAACGCCGGGGCGCCGTACACCTCGGACTTCGTCGAGCTCTACAACCCGACCGCCGCGGCGGTGCCGCTCGACGGGATGTCGGTGCAGTACCGCAGCGCGGCCGGCAACCTCGGCGCGGTCACCCCGCTCACCGGCAGCGTGCCCGCGGGCGCGCACTGGCTGGTCGCCCAGTCCGGGGGTACGACGGGCGCGCCGCTGCCCACCCCGGACGCCAGCGGGAGCGCGAGCCTGAGCGCCACCAACGGCATCGTCGTGCTCGCGTCCTCGACGGTGGCCGTGCCCACCGACGACGCGTCCGTGCTCGACCTGGTCGGCTACGGCAGCGCGACCGCCTTCGAGGGCGCGGCGACCCCGGCGCTGTCCAACACCACCTCCGCCGCGCGCTCCGCGACCGGCGCGGACACCGACCACAACGACGCCGACCTCACCGTGGGGGCGCCGACCCCCGAGGCGTCGGGCGGCGGCGGGCCCACCGAGCCCCAGGAGCCGACGCCGCACCCCATCGCCGAGATCCAGGGCACGGGCGCGACCAGCCCGCTGGCCGGTCAGGACGTCGTCACGGACGGGGTCGTCACCGCGTCGTACCCCACGGGCGGCCTGCGCGGCTTCTACCTGCAGACCCCCGGCACCGGCGGCGCGCTCGACCTCGGCACGCACCTGGCATCGGATGCGGTCTTCGTCTACCTCGCCGGCGCCGACGCAGCGGCGTTCCCGGCGCGCGGCGCCCACGTGCAGGTCACCGGCCGGGTCAGCGAGTTCGCCGGCCTGACCGAGCTCACGCCGGCCACCGCCGACGCCGTGGTCGCGCTGCCGGCCGCCACCGCGCCCGTCCCGGCACAGGTGGCCTGGCCGTCCGCCGAGGCCGAGCGCGAGTCGCTCGAGGGCATGCTCTACGCGCCTCGCGGCCGCTGGACCGTCACCGACAACTTCTCGCTGAACAGGTTCGCCGAGATCGGGCTGGCCCGCGGCAGCCGCGCGCTGCCCGCGCCCACCGACGTCGCCCGTCCGGGCCCGGCGGCCGACGCGGTGGCGGCCGACAACGCCGCCCGCCTGCTCACCCTCGACGACGGCGCCTCGACCGACTTCCTGCCGTTCGGCGGGGGTGCGAGCCAGGACGTGCCGCTGCCCTACCTCACCCCGCGCACGCCGGTCCGCGTCGGCTCGCCGGCCGTCTTCACCCGACCGGTCGTCGTCGACTACCGCAACGACCTGTGGAAGGTGCAGCCGACCGAGCAGCTCACGGCCGCGAACGCCCGGACGGTCCAGCCGGCGACGTTCCCCGGCACCCGCCCGGCGCGCCCCGACCGGGTCGGCGGCGACGTGCAGGTCGCCAGCTTCAACGTGCTCAACTACTTCACCGAGACCGGCGCCGACTGGGAGGCCGCGGGCGGGGACTGCGACTTCTTCGTCGACCGCGACGACGCGCCGGTGACCGTCGACGGCTGCGACGGCGAGGGTCCGCGCGGTGCCGCCGACGACGCGAACCTCGCCCGCCAGCAGGCCAAGATCGTCGCCGCGATCAACACCCTCGGCGCCGACGTGCTGTCCCTGGAGGAGATCGAGAACTCCGCGAAGTACGCCGGCCCGGACCACCGTGACGACGCCCTCGCCACCCTGGTGCGGGCGTTGAACCGCGACGCCGGCCGGCCCCGCTGGGCGTTCGTGCCCTCCCCGCCGGCGTCGGCGCGCCCCGCCGTCGCCGACGAGGACGTGATCCGGACCGCGTTCATCTACCAGCCCGCCGCCGTACGTCCCGTCGGGTCCTCGCGGATCCTGGTCGGCGACCCGGCCTTCGACAACGCCCGCGAGCCGCTCGCGCAGCAGTTCGCCCCGCGCGGCGCCTCGCCCGCCGCGCGGTTCGTCGTGGTCGTGAACCACTTCAAGTCCAAGGGGTCCGGCGTCGACGACGGCACCGGTCAGGGCGCCTCCAACCCGGACCGGGTCGCGCAGGCCACTGCGCTGGAGGCGTTCGCCGCCGACGTCGCGGCCGCGGCGCACACCGACCGGGTGCTGCTCACCGGCGACTTCAACTCCTACACCCAGGAGGACCCGCTGCAGGTGCTGTACGACGCCGGGTACACCGACATCGGGGAGGCCTTCACCGACGAGTCGACGTACCTCTTCGACGGGCTGGTCGGCTCGCTGGACCACGTGCTGGCCAGCCCGGCGCTGCTCGGCGACGTGACCGGTGCGGACGTGTGGAACATCAACTCGCCGGAGTCCGTGGCGTTCGAGTACAGCCGCCGCAACTACAACGCGACGCAGCTCTACGCGCCGACGCCGTTCCGGGCCAGCGACCACGACCCGCTGCTGGTGGGCCTGCGCACGCGCGGGCGCTGACCTGTCCGGGCTTCCCGACTGCCCGGGGTGCGGCCCGGTCCCGCCCGCGATCCGTCGCGGGCGGGACCCCAGGGTCCGGCGGGTCGACCATGACAAACCGTGCACCGGGTCACTAGCGTCGACCCCAGGGGCGTCCGCCCCCGGCGAGCCTGACCAGAGGACTGACGATGAGCGACCCCACCCAGAACCCTCCGCCGGACCCCGACCAGCAGCCCGGGTCGACCCCGCCCGGTGGCTCCGCTCCCCCGCCGCCGCCCGGCTACGGGTCGGCCCCGCCGCCCCCGCCCGGCTACGGGTCGGCCCCGCCGCCCCCGCCCGGCTACGGCACCCCTCCGTCGTACGGCCAGTACCCGCCCGCTCCGGGCTACGGCCAGCAGCCCGGCTACGCGCAGCCCGGCGCGGTCGGCGGTCCCGGTGGGCTCGGCGTCCGCTTCATCGCCCGGCTCGTCGACGGGATCCTGGTCGGCATCGCCAACTTCGTGGTCAGCCTGATCATCGTCGGCGGCCTGATCGGCGCCAGCAGCGCGTCGGGCGTGGGCTTCGGCACCGGCTCGTCGTACGCCGCGAGCGCGGTGAGCGCGATCATCTCGGCGGTGCTCTACGTCGGGTACTTCGCGCTCCTGGAGTCCCGCAACGGCCAGACCGTCGGCAAGATGCTGTTCAAGCTGCAGACCCAGGGCCCCGACGGCGGCACGCCCACGCTCGAGCAGGCCGTGCGACGCAACCTGTGGGCCGGCCTCGGCATCCTCGGCGTGATCCCGTTCCTGGGCATCCTCGGCGGCCTGGCCGAGCTGGTCGCGGTGATCCTGATCGCGACGACGATCAACAGCTCGCCCACCAAGCAGGGGTGGCACGACAACTTCGCCGGCGGCACGCGGGTCACGAAGATCGGCTGACCCGGCGCGGCGTACGTCCCGCCTGCGCTCTCCGGCGCTCCCGCCTCGACGGTGGGGGCGCCGGGCTGTTTACCAGGTGATGCAGGAAAACTGCCGCTCCCCATGGGGAATTCCCCATGGGGAGGGGAAGAGAACCTGCATCACCTGGTAAACGGCCGGCGCCGCTCAGCGGGCGGCGGCGCGGAGGAACGCGTCCAGCACGGGGCCGGCGGTGCGCGAGCCGGAGGCGCCGACGTCCACGAACACGGCCACGGCCAGGTCGCCCTGCGCGGCGATCATCCACGCGTGGGTCTGCAGGGGCAGCTTCGTGCCGAACTCGGCGGTGCCGGTCTTCGCGATCACGGGCGCGCCGGGGACCGACGCCAGGAACGCGCCGCTCCCCCGGGTGACCACGCCGCGCATCAGCCCTCGCAGCGCCCGCGCCTCCGGTGCCGTCAGCGGGGTGGCCGGGGCGGCGTCGTCGAGCTGCTGGTCCGACAGCAGCCGAGGCACGACCACGGCGCCCTTGGCCACCGAGGCAGCGACGGCGGCCATCGCCAGCGGGGACGCCTCGTCCTTGCCCTGGCCGATCAGCGAGGCGGCGTGGCCGGTCTCGGAGCCGGCCTCGGCGTCGGTGCTCGGGACGGAGCCGAAGTACGCCGGCAGGCCGAGATCGTGGTCGACGCCGAGCCCGAGGGCCGCCGCGGCGTCGGCGACCTGCGCCTGCGTCACCCGGTCGCGCTCGCCGATGAAGGCGGTGTTGCAGGAGTTCGCGACGGCCGTGGACAGCGGGATCCGGCCGATCCCGCTCGCGGGGTAGTCGTCGTAGTTCTTGAAGGACTTGCCGTCCACGACGGTCGTCGCCGGGCACGACACCGTGCTCGCCGGGGTCAGGCCGGCCCGCAGCAGCGCCAGGCTCGTCACCACCTTGAACGTCGACCCGGGCGCGTATCGCCCGACGGTGGCCGTCGACAGCCCGCCCGACCCCGGGCCGCTCGCGGCCGCCAGCACGTCCCCGGTGGACGGCCGGATCGCGACGAGCGCGCTCGCCGGGCGGACGCCGGACAGCGCGCGCTCGGCCTCGGACTGGAGCGTGCGGTCGATCGTGGTGGCCAGCGGGTCGCCCTCCTCGGGGTCGACCGTGAACAGCTCGCGGTGCGTGCCACGGGGGTCGACCGCGTCGACCCGCGCCCCCGGCGTGCCGCGCAGCTGCTCGTCGTACCTCTGCTGCAGGCCCGACAGCCCGGCCTCGTCGCCGACCGCGTACGTGTCCGGCGACTTCTTGACCATGTCCTCGGTGACCGGGCCGACGGAGCCGAGGATCGGCCGCGCGAACTCGCGGGTGGGCGCCAGCGGCAGCGAGTCGTTGACGATGCCGAGGCCGGTGATGCCGGCGAGCGGGCCGCGGAGGTACGGCGTCGCGTCGGCGGTGCGCAGCACGATCGCCTCGACGAACGCCTTCGGCCCCGCCGCGCGCAGCCGGGCGACGTACGCCGCCGGGTCGATGTCGAGCGCGCGGGCCAGCGCGCGGGCCGAGCGCGCCTGGGCAGCGGTCTTCACCCGGGTCTTGTCGATGCCGATCCGCAGCACCGGCCGGTCCTTGACCAGGACGGTCCCGCCGGCGCCGAGGATGTTCGCGCGGGGCGCGGCGGTGCTGGTCAGGTCGAGCCGCTCGCCCTTCCTCAGGTCGGGCTGGACCAGCGTCGGCGCGAGGGCGACCCGCCACCGGTCGTCGGCGTCCTGGCTGAGCCGCGCCGTGGTCGTGTAGGACCAGGGGGCGCCGTCCCCGGCCAGCTTCCACTCGTAGCGCAGCCGAGCCGTGGTCGGCTCACCGTCCTCGCCCTCGGTCACCTCGCCGACGCTGACCCGCGGCGTGGACTCGCCGAGCCCCTCGACCGTGGACGTCCAGAGCTCCTGCGCCTGCTGCGACGTACCGCCGGTGAACTGCAGGCCGGCCAGGGTGCCGGAGCCCAGCGCCTTCGCGAGGTCGCCGGCCGCCTCGCGCGCGGTCTCGCCCTTCGTGCCGCCGGTGCAGGCGGCGGTCGTCGCGACCATCGCGAGCACGCCCGCGGCGGCCGCGGCGCGCCGGGTCGCGGAGCCTGTCCGGGGCGCTGCCTGCTCGGGAGCCGTCACCGGCCGATCGCACCACGCGCCCCACGGACAGGTCAAAACCGGACACGCCGATGAGTCCTCGACGCGCCGCTGGTCGGTACCCCCGACGCTGTCGCGCACCTAGGCTGGCGGCGGACCCAGGAGGCCAGATGACGACCCAGATCACGCGACCTGCCCGCACGCCCTCCCAGGACAGCTCTCGGGACTCGGTGCAGGACCCCGGCCGTCAGGAGGACTTCCCGCAGGCCACCGACCCGTTCCGCCGCGAGCTGCTGGCGCACTGCTACCGGATGACCGGCTCGGTGCACGACGCCGAGGACCTCGTCCAGGAGACCTACCTGCGCGCCTGGCGCGCCTACCACAGCTTCGAGGGCCGCTCCTCGGTGCGCACCTGGCTCTACCGGATCGCCACCAACGTCTGCCTGACCGCCCTGGAGGGGCGCGGCCGCCGCCCGCTGCCGACCGGGCTCGGGGCCCCGAGCAGCGACGCCGGCGCCCCGCTCGAGGAGAACGGCGAGATCCCCTGGCTGGAGCCGGCCCCCGACTCCGTCGTCGACGCCGACCACCAGGTCGACCCGGCCGCCGTCGTCGCCAACCGCGACTCGATCCGGCTCGCGTTCGTCGCCGCGCTCCAGCACCTGCCGGCCCGCCAGCGCGCGGTGCTGATCCTGCGCGACGTGCTGCGGTGGCGCGCCGCCGAGGTCGCCGAGGCCATGGAGACCACGACCGCGTCGGTCAACAGCGCGCTGCAGCGTGCGCACGCCACGCTGGAGAAGGCGCAGCTGTCCGAGGACACCGTCAGCGAGCCGACGCCGGAGCAGAAGGTGATGCTCGACCGCTACGTCGACGCCTTCTGGCGCAAGGACATCGAGACGATCGTGTCGATGCTGACCAAGGATGCGGTGTGGGAGATGCCGCCGTTCACGGGCTGGTACCAGGGCGCCGAGAACATCGGCCGCCTCATCGGCACCCAGTGTCCCGGCGGCGTGCACGACATGGTCATGGTGCCGACGCGGGCGAACGGCCAGCCGGCGTACGCCCTCTACATGCGCGGTGAGGAGGGCACCTTCCACCCGTTCCACCTGCAGGTGCTCACGATCGGCGCCGACGGGGTCCGGCACGTCGGGGCGTTCTTCGAGCCGTCGCTGTTCGGCCTGTTCGGGCTGCCGACCAGCCTGCCGGCCGACACCGTCCCGGTCTGAGGCCGCCGTGTCCACCCCCGAGCCGGCCCTGCCCCGGCCCGGGCCGCTGCTCGCCGGTGCGGAGCTGCTCGAGCGGGCGGTCGGCTACACCCGCGGCGCGCTGCAGCTCGTCGCCACCGCGTCGCTCGACGACGCGACCCCCTGCCCCGGCTGGGACCTGCGCGGCGCTGCTCGAGCACATGGACGACGCGCTGGCCGCGTTCACCGAGGCCGTCGAGGTGGGGTACGTCGACCTGGTGCCCGTGCGCTCGGGACCCGAGGCGGGCGCGCTCCTCGTCGACCGGCTCCGGCTCCGGGCGTGCGCGCTGCTGGCCGCGTGGGCCGAGGACCCCGGTCCCGCGGACGTCGCGGTGGCCGACCGGGCGCTGCGCTCGGACCTGCTCGCCGCGGCCGGTGCGCTCGAGATCACCGTGCACGGCTGGGACGTCGCGCAGGCGTGCGGCGAGGACCGTCCCGTGCCGGCGGCGCTGGCCCTGGAGCTCCTGGACGTCGTGCCGCTGCTCGTCGCGGACGCCGACCGCCCCCGCCGGTTCGCCGAGCGGGTCGACGTACCCCTCCATGCGCGGCCCAGCGACCGCCTGATCGCGGCCCTCGGCCGCCACCCGTGTACCCGCCGCACGATACCAGGGTCCCCTGGTGATCGAGCACCTCCCCAGGCGTGCATGCCCGGGGAAGCAGGAGTTCTCCTGGGGAAGTGCGTGGACGTAGGCTCGCCGCGACCACGGCCGCCTGACCCGAGGAGTCGTCTTGATCTTCATCACCGCGAAGTTCCGCGTCCTTCCCGAGCACGCCGAGCGCTGGCCCGAGATCTCCAGGGAGTTCACCGAGGCGACCCGCGCCGAGGAGGGCTGCCTGTGGTTCGACTGGTCGCGCAGCCTCGACGACGCCGACGAGTACGTCCTCGTCGAGGCGTTCCGCGACGGTGACGCCGGCGCGGCGCACGTCGGCTCCGAGCACTTCAAGACCGCGCAGAGCACGCTGCCGCCGTACCTCGTCGAGACGCCGCGCATCGTCAGCACCGCCGTCGACCAGGACGGCTGGAACGAGCTCGGCGAGCTGGCCGTCGACCGCTGACCAGGCCTACGCCACCTCGACGGACGCCCGTCCGGGTGCCCGCACCCCGGCCATCCGGGTCGCCGACCACGTGCACAGCAGCGACATCGCCGCGCCCGCGACCAGGCACGCCGCCGTCACGGAGGTCGCCCCGGCCAGCAGCCCGAAGCCGGCCATCGCGGCCGGCATCAGGACGTCGTCGGTCAGCGTCGACAGCGACTGGGCCCGTCCGAGGTAGTCCTCGGCCACGGTGAGGAGGAACACCGCCGAGAGGTACGTCGACGCGCCGCCCGCCGTGGCGCCGACGAGCGCTGCCGCACCCAGCACGAACCACTGGCCGCCGAACCCGAACGCCGCGATCCCCACGCCCTGCACGACGAGCACCAGGAACCCGACCAGCGCGGGCCGCCCCGCGTCGTACCTCGCCGCGGCCAGCGCGCCCGCCGCCGCGCCGGCGCCGACGGCCGCCTCGAGCACGCCGAGCGTGTGCGCGCCCCACCCCGCCTGCGCGACGCGGAGCGCGAGCCCGACGGCGATCGCCGGCCCGACGAAGAGGTTGAGCCCGGCGAACGCCACCAGCAGGATCCGCACCTCGCGGGTCCGCCGCACGTAGGACAGCCCAGCCACCAGGTCGCCGCGCCAGGTCTCGCCGGTCGACAGGGCCCGCGGGAAGCGCGGCCGCAGCAGCACGTAGACCCCGCCGATCACGGCGAAGCTCACCGCGTCGACGAGCATCGCCACCTCGATCCCGTACGCCGCCACGAGCGCGGCGCCCAGCGGTGCACCGCCGAGCCGCGCCAGGCGGCTCACGGTCTGGAACGTCGCCACCAGGGGGCGGAGGTCCTCGGGCCGCACCATCTGCCGCCCGACCGTCCCGGCGGCCGGGTCGTGCAGCGCCTCGGCGACCCCGAAGGCCAGCGCGACGCCCATCAGCACGGCGTAGGTGTGCCCGGGAGCCTCCTCGAGCAGGACCACCCCCACGACCAGGACCACCACCCGGGCGGCGTTCGCCGCCATCACGGTGCGGCGGGTGTCGAGCCGGTCCGCGAGCACGCCGCCGACCAGCAGCAGCGCCGCCCGTGGCAGCGTGCCGACGCCGAGCAGCAGCCCCGCGTGGCCCGGCCCGGCGATGTGCACGGCGGTCCAGGCGAGGGCGATCAGCCAGACGCTGTCGCCGACCTCCGAGACCCCGCGGGCCGCGACCCACGCGTGCACCCGCCAGTCGCGCCGCAGCGGCGGCGGGGCGGTCGGGTCGCTCGCACGGGTCACGGGCGCGCCGGGTTGCCGTGGGCGAACACGAACACCGGCGTACGTCGTGAGGCGTCGTCGTCCTCCTCGCCGGCCGCCTCGCGGCACGCGTCCGCCCAGTCCGCCAGCAGCGCGTTCATCCGGGTCGAGAGGTCGCGCAGCTCCTCGGGGGTCGCACGGGCCCACTGCTCGGTCGCGAACGCCGCGTCGGACCAGGCCGGGTCCGGCGCCCTCGCGCTCGGTGAGCCACGAGGTGACCTTGTCAGCGTGGTGGGCGAGGTTCGAGCGCTCGGCGGCCTCGGCGACGAGGAGGTCTCCTGGCGACCCGGCGAAGTCGGTCACCGACCAGCTCACCCGCCGCGGCACGCTGCGCCACCAGCTCTCCCGCCGGTCCCTGGCGAGGTCGGGCGCCGGCTCGGCGAACCCGACCCGCTCCAGCGTCTTGAGGTGGTGGCTGACGCTGCCGACCTGCTGCCCGAGCCCGGCGGCGATCGTGCCGACCGTGGCAGGCCCCTCGAGGGTGAGCAGCTCGAGGATCCGGCGCCGGACGGGGTGGTGCAGAGCGGTCAGGACGTCGAGGTCGGTGGGCTCGCTCATGGACCCACCGTACGTCGACAAGCAATCTTGTACAAGTAGTCTTGTCTATTGTGCCACCACACCCCGCGGCAGCGACCGCACCGACGGGACCGAGGCGACCACCGCCGCCACGCCCAGCCCCACCACGCTCATGCCGACCAGGGCCGCGTGCACGCCGACCGCCGCGCTGACCAGCCCGACCGCGAGGTTGCCGAGCGGGATCACGCCCGCGCTGGTGAGGTAGTCGTAGCTCGACACCCGCGAGAGCGACCGCTCCGGCACGTGCTCCTGCAGCGAGGTCTCCCACAGCGTGAAGGTCCCGGTGACGCAGACCCCGGCGAGCAGCTCCAGGGCGCCGATCCCCCAGGCGCCCAGCCCGCTGCCGATGATCGCGGCCTGGCAGGACGCCCCGACCAGCAGCGCCGCCGCCACCCGCAGCGCGTGCCGCGGGCGCCAGGTCAAGAACACGACGTCGCCGAGCACGCAGCCGGCCCCGAACAGGGCGCTGACCACCGCCCACGAGCGCGCGCCGTCCATCTCGGTCTGCGCGATCACCGGCCCGAGCACGAACACGGCCGGCAGCACGACGGCGTGGTACGTCGCCATGCCGGCCAGGAACGCGAGCACCCAGCTGCGGCTGCGCACCTCGACCCAGCCCTCGCGCAGGCTCGCCCAGAAGTGGTCGGTCGTCGCGGTGGGGTCCTCCTCGTGCAGCACCTCGTCCACCAGCGCCGGGCGCAGCGGCAGGAGCAGCGCGACCGACACCACGAAGGTCGCGGCGTCGAAGAGCAGGGCCCCGCCCGGTCCGCCCCCGAACGCGACCAGCAGCCCGGCCAGGACGGGCCCGGCGATCGACGCGGTGGAGTAGCTGAGCCCGCGCAGGGCGTTGGCCGGCTGCAGGTTGAGCGGGCTGACCGTCGAGGGCAGCAGCCCGGTGAACGCCGGCGCGAAGAAGGCGTCAGCGGCGCCGTACGCCGCAGCCAGGAGAGCCAGCGACGGCACCGACGCGTGGCCGCTCAGGAGCAGGAGCCCGGAGGTGAGCTGGGTCAGCAGGCGGACCACGTCGGAGGTGACCAGGACGCGCTTGCGGTCGTGGCGGTCGGCCCACACGCCGGCGGGCAGCGCGAGCACCGCGAAGGGCAGGAACTGCGCCGCGGAGACCACCGCCACGTCGCCGACGTCGCCACCGACGGAGAGCACCGCGAACGGCAGGACGACCATGGTGACCCGGTCGCCGAGGATCGAGAGCACCTGGCTGCCGAAGAGCAGGCGGTACTGCGGCTCGTCGCGCAGCACGGCCGGCACCCGGATCCGTCCGGGTCGCCGGCGGGCCCGCCGGGGTGGCTGCTCGCTCACGACCGCTGCCCGCGACGGCTCAGGCGGCGAGGAGGACGGCGGCGAGCGCGAGCAGGGCGGGCACCGCCTGCACGACCAGGATCCGGCGGCTGACCGTGGCCGCCCCGAAGACGCCGGCGACCACGACGCAGGCCAGGAAGAAGGTCAGCACCGGCACCCGGAGGTCGTCGGGCGCGAGCAGGCCCCAGACCAGGCCGGCGACGAGGAACCCGTTGTAGAGCCCCTGGTTGGCCGCCAGCGCACGGGTCGCCACCGCGAACTCCGTGTCGAGGCCGAAGACCGCCCGCCCCTGGGGCCTCGTCCAGAGGAACATCTCCAGGACGAGGAAGCCGGCGTGCAGCAGGGCGACCACGGCAACCAGCACGTCGGCGAGGACTCTCACCGGGACAGGATGGCACCCGGGAGCACCCGGGAGCACCGGACCCACAGGAGACACACAGGCGCATGACGGCCGCCGGGCAGGTGCGGGCGCGATGCTCGGGTAGCTCGCAGCGGCACCGCGACCACGTCTCCCTGTACCCCTACCCTGTACCCCTGTATCCCTGCACCCCTCCTCTCCCCCGGAGCCCACCATGCTGCACAGGCGCCCCCGCACCCCCGACACGAGCCCGACCACGAGCCCGACCACGAGCCCGGCGCGCTCGGCCACGGACCGGCGCTGGGTCGACGCCGCGGGCCGCCCGCTCGACGAGGAGGACCGCGGGCTGGTGTACGACGTCGAGACGATGTTCACCCGTCGGCGTGCCCTGGGGCTGTTCGGCGCCGTGGGCGTCACCGCCGGCGCGCTCGCCACCGGCTGCGCGGGCACCGCGAGCCCGTCGACGTCGAGCGGAGGCACCACCACGGCCTCCGGCTCGGCGTCGGCGTCCTCGTCCTCGTCCTCGTCATCGGGCTCGTCGGGCTCGTCGGGCGACCTCACCGAGGTCCCGGACGAGACGGCCGGGCCGTACCCGGGCGACGGGTCCAACGGGGTCGACGTCCTCGACGACTCGGGCATCGTGCGCTCGGACATCCGGAGCACCTTCGGCGACACCGACACCACCGTGGCCGAGGGCGTCCCGCTGACCGTGCGGCTCACCGTCCGCGACGCGTCGTCGGGCGACGCCCGCCCGGGCGTCGCGGTCTACCTCTGGCACTGCGACCGGGAGGGTCGCTACTCGCTCTACAGCTCGGGGGTCGAGGACGTGAACTACCTGCGCGGCGTGCAGGCCGCCGGCACGGACGGCACCGTCACCTTCGGCACGGTCTTCCCGGCCTGCTACTCCGGCCGGTGGCCGCACATCCACTTCGAGGTCTACGAGGACGTCGACAACGCGGTCTCCGACGGCCCCATCGTGAAGACCTCGCAGATCGCCCTGCCCAAGGAGACCTGCGACACGGTCTTCGCCACCAGCGGCTACGAGCAGAGCGTCACGAACCTCGCCCAGACCTCCCTCTCGCAGGACATGGTCTTCGGCGACGACGGCGGCATCCACCAGATCGCCTCGATGTCCGGCTCCGTCGCGAAGGGGTACGTCGCCGCGCTCACCATCGGCATCTGAACGACCGCCGCGGGGCTCAGCCCGGGTGTCGCGGGATCGACTCGCGCGCGGACCGGGTGGCCTCGGCGGCCCGGTCCAGGAACGTGGCGATCAGCTCGAGCTCGTCCTCGGTGTAGCCGGCGAACACGGGGGCGAAGAACCCACCGAGCCGGCCGAACATCCTCATCCCCACCTGACGGGCGTGGTCGGTCAGCTCGACGACGACCGAGCGACGGTCGGTCGCGTGCGGCACGCGGTGCACGTGCCCCAGCCGCTCGAGCCGGTCGAGCATCGCCGAGGTCGCCGGCGCGCTGAGCTGGAGCGCGGCACTGAGCCGGCCCGGCGTCACGAAGGTGTCCTCGGCGGCGGCGTCCATCACCATGGCCAGCCCCGTGAGGTCGGTCCGGTGCATCTCGTTCTCGCGCCCCGCCGCGGCGACGTACAGCTCCGTCTCGTTCCCGAACGTCCGCATGCTGCGGATCACCCGCCCCTGCGCCGGGGTCGCCGGTGCGACGGCGCCCGGGTTGCTGTCCACCATCCTGGCAGTCTACTCTTTCCATTGTGGAACTATTCGACTCTCGAAAAGTATCTCGCATGCGACCGCTCACCTCGTTCGTCGCACCGCGGCGCGGGGTGGCGGTGCTCGTGGTCGCCGTGGTGCTGTCCGGGCTGGCGCTCGCCCTGGTCGCCGCCGCTCGCACCAGCACCGACCAGACCGCCCGGCTGCCCGACAGCGCCGAGTCGACGCTGGCGCTGAAGGCCCAGCAGGACCTCCCGGCCGCGCAGTACACGCCCGCCATCGTGGTCTTCGACCGCGGCGGCGACACCTTGACACGGCGGACCGCGACGCGGTCACCGCCGCCGTCGGCTCGCTGTCGGACCTCGCCGCGCCCGGCCAGAAGACGTTCCCGGTCTTCGCCGACGACGACAAGGCGGCGTTCGTCGGCGTCCCGCTGTCGACCGGCGACTCGGAGAAGGCACAGCGTGCGACGGTCGAGGACATCCGCGCGGCCGCGGGCCGCGACCTCCCCGACGGCCTCGCGGTCAACGTCACCGGCGGGCCGGCGTTCCAGACCGACCTCGCCGCGGTGTTCGACGGCGCGAACGTCACCCTGCTCCTGACCACTGTCGGTGTCGTCGCGTTCCTCCTGCTGCTGACCTACCGCAGCCCGTGGCTGTGGCTCGTCCCCCTCGCGGTCGTCGGCACCGCCGACCAGGTCGCCGCCAAGCTGGTCTCGCTCGCCGTGTCCGCCTTCGGCTTCACGATCGACGAGTCGACCATCGGCATCACCTCGGTCCTGGTCTTCGGCGCGGGCACGAACTACGCGCTGCTGCTGATCGCCCGCTACCGCGAGGAGCTGCGGCTGCTCGAGGACAGGTACGACGCGATGCGCGTCGCGCTCTCGCAGGCGGCGCCGGCGATCCTGGCGAGCTCGTCGACGGTCGTGCTGGCGCTGCTGTCCCTCGGGTTCGCGGTGACGCCGACCAACCGCGGGCTCGGGTTCGCCGCCGCGATCGGCATCGTGACCGCCGTCGTCTACGCCCTGCTCGTCCTCCCGGCCGCGCTGCTGCTGTTCGGGCGCGGGCTGTTCTGGCCGTTCGTGCCGCGGCCCGGCCAGGAGGAGCCGACCCGCAGCGGCTTCTGGTCCAAGGTCGGGGCCGTCGTGACCAGCCGCCCGGTCCCGGTGGCCATCGTCAGCCTGCTCCTCCTGGCCGCGCTCGGGTCGGGCATCGCCGGCCTGCGGACGGGCCTGTCCCAGACCGAGCAGTTCCGGGTGCAGCCGGAGTCCGTCACCGGGCAGGAGGTGCTCGCCCAGCACTTCCCGGCCGGCTCGTCCGAGCCGACCAGCATCATCACCACACCGGCCCTCGCCGACGCGGTCACCGCCGCGGCCGAGGACGTCGAGGGCGTGACCTCGGTGCGCACGGCCGCCTCCGGCGGCGACCGGGTCGAGCTCGACGCGGTCCTCTCCGCCGCGCCCGGCCTCCTCCGCGAGCGCGACGGTCGTCACCGACCTGCGCGCGGCGGTGCAGGGCGTGGACGCCGACGCACTCGTGGGAGGTGCGGACGCCCAGGCGCTGGACGAGCGTGCCGCAGCCTCCCGCGACCAGAAGGTGATCCTGCCGCTGATCCTCGCGATCGTGCTGGTCGTCCTCCTCCTGCTGCTGCGCTCGGTGGTCGCCGCGGTCGTGCTGGTGCTCACGGTGGTGGCGACCTTCGGAGCGAGCCTGGGGGCGGGATGGTTCGCCTTCGAGAACTGGTTCGGCTTCCCGGCCCTCGACCTCGGCGTCCCCTTGCTGAGCTTCCTGTTCCTGGTGGCGCTCGGCGTCGACTACAACATCTTCCTGGCCACGCGGGCCCGGGAGGAGGCGGCGACCCAGGACGCCCGGACGTCGATCGCGACCGCCCTCGCCGTCACCGGCGGCGTCATCACCAGCGCCGGCATCCTGCTCGCCGCGGTCTTCACCGTGCTGGGCGTGCTGCCGTTGATCACCCTGACCCAGATCGGCGTCATCGTCGGCTTCGGCGTCCTGCTCGACACGCTGCTCGTGCGCAGCGTGCTCGTCCCGGCCCTCGTCTCCCTGCTGGGCGAGCGGTTCTGGTGGCCGGGCGACCCGCGGACGCCGAGCGTCGAGGAGGGCCGCCACAAGGCCGCGACGACCGTCGGCACCGGCTGAGGGGTGCGGCAGGCGAGATTGTTGCGACGGGTCGGCCCCACGGGAACGCTTCTCCCACCCCCTGGACAGGGGACGTACAGTCGGCAGGGTGCGTGACTGGGACACCAAGGCGGACGAGCTCTCGTCGGCCTCCCTCGCCGCCGGGGACCCCACCGGGTGGTTCGACCGGCTCTACTCGGCCGGGCTCGCCGGCGAGGTGTCCATGCCCTGGGACCGTGCCGAGCCCCAGCCGCTCCTGCGCGAGTGGGCCAGCTCCGTCGGCCTGGACGGCGACGGACGCAAGGCCGTGGTGGTCGGGTGCGGGCTGGGCGCCGACGCCGAGTACGTCGCGGGCCTCGGCTTCAAGACCGTGGGCTTCGACATCTCCGAGACCGCGGTGCGCGTCGCCCGGGACCGGCACCCCGGCACGCAGGTCGACTACCGGATCGCGGACGTCCTCGACCTGCCGCCCGCGTGGTCCCACGCGTTCGACCTCGTCGTGGAGATCTTCACCGTGCAGGCCCTTCCGGACCCGCCCCGGACCGAGGCCGTCTCGGCCATCGCCGGACTGGTCGCGCCGCTCGGCACGATGCTGGCGATCGCGTTCCGGCGCCTGCCGGGGGAGCCCCCGTCGGAGGGGCCGCCGTTCTCGCTGACGCGCGACGACATGGAGGGACTCGCCGTGGGCGGGCTCAAGGTCGTGCAGGCCGAGGAGCTCGAGGGCCCGCGGTGGCGCGTCGAGTACCAGTGGGTCTGACGACCCGTCGCACGGCCGGTTGGGCGATCGCCAGGACGAGGCTCACTGCCGACAGGACCGACCACGCGAGCGCAGGCCCGCCCCGCTCGAGCAGCTGCGTACCGAGCAGCGGTGCGACCACCCCGCGACGCCCCAGGACAGTCCGTACGTCGCGAAGTGGGCGCCGCGGCCTCCTTCGGGGGCGAGTCCGGCCACGACCGAGTAGGCCCGCCCGAGCAGGACGAGATCGCCGAGGCTCCACACCACCGTGGCCGCGACGAACCCGGCCAGGGAGTCGACGGCGCCCAGGCAGAACAGGCCGACGGCCAGGAGCAGGTAGCCCATCGCCATCACGGTGAAGTCGTCCCGCGTCCTGGTCCGTGCCAGGAGCGGCTGGCCGAGCACCGTCGTGGCCGCGGCGAGGCTCAGCAGCAGGCCCAGGGAGCTCGCCGGCTGGTGCCGCGCGGCCAGGGTCAGGGGGAGCGCGATCGTCAGCTGGAGGTACACGACGGCGAAGACGGTGCCGGTCGCCAGCATCACGATCAGGCGGACGTCCCGCCAGGCGCGCCCCGGCGAGGTGGTGCCGGTGCGGGGTGTCCGCCTCGACGGCAGGGCCCGGGCGACGAGTCCCGCGCAGGCCAGGCAGGTCACCGCGTCGACCACGAAGAGCCAGCGCAGGTCCACCCCGGCGACGAGCGCCGCCAGGAGACCGGCCGCCATACCGGCCGCCGCCATCGCGGCCGCGGACAGCCCGAAGGCAGCCGGGCGGCCGGCCGGGGTCGTCGCGTCGGCCACGAGGGACTGTCCCGCCGGCTCGTGGATCTCGAAGGCCAGTCCCAGCACGACCACGCTCGACGCCGCGACAGCCAGGGATGGCGCGCCGGCCAGCAGCAGCTGGGCGAGAGCGGTGAGGACCAGGCCCGCCACGATCGTGCTCCGGGCACCGAGCCGGTCGGCGAGCAGGCCGCCGAGCAACCGCGAGGGGATGGTGGCAAGACCGAAGGCCGTGAGCAGGTAGCCCGCCTGCACCAGGGACGCGCCGAAGGACTCCACGACGGTCAAGGTCAGGAACGGCAGCGTGAACGCGCCGAGCCGGTTGACGCCCTGGGCGGCGACGAGCACCCACACCTCCCGGGGCAGCGCGCGCCAGGACGCGATCGTCCCCGTGACTGGTGTCAGACTGTTCATCAGTGACGGACCCTACGAGAGCGAGCGTGACTGGTCAAATGACATTCGACAGTCACGTGCTGACACTGGTCGACGTGGCCGCTCGTCTGGTCAACGGGCTGACGCCCGGCGAGCGAGGCGGCGCCGCGATGCCGCCGCTGCTCGAGTCGGAGCGCGTCGCGGCCGTCGCGACCGCCCTGGGCGGGGACGGGCGCCGCTCGCCCCGCGTCAGCGTCTCCGAGGCGCGAGCGCTCGTCGAGACGGCTGCGCGGCTGCGCGAGGTGTTCGAGCGGGTCGATGACGGCGACGAGCGGGCCGCGGTGCGCGCCCTCAACGCGCTGATGGCGACGGCCGGCGCCCGGCCGCAGCTCGACGCCCGCGGCGACGGCGGGTGGCAGGTGCACTTCCACGGCAGCGACGACGGGCTCGCGACCGGATGGGCGGCCGGCTGCGCGACCGGCCTGGCCCTCGCGATCGGCAGCGACCTCGCCGGCCGACTCGGGATCTGCGCGGCCGAGCGCTGCGACCGGGTCTTCGTCGACACCTCGCGCAACGGCACCCGGCGCTTCTGCAGCACGAGCTGTCAGAGCCGCACCAAGGCGGCGGCGTTCCGGGCCCGCCGCTGACCGTGCGACCGATGAGTCCGGGCCAGGTAGCGGGTCGGAACGAGGAGACGACACCAGGAGGACTCGTGGCCGCTCCCCAGACCGAGCTCGACGCCCGCTACAGCGACCCTGCGGCCGGTCCGGTCGCGTGGGCGGACGCCGTCGCGACGCTGTCGACGGCCGAGCTGTCCTGGATCTCGACGGTCCGCCCCGACGGCAGGCCGCACGTCACGCCGCTCATCACCGTGTGGCACGACGGCGCGGTGCACTTCTGCACCGGGCCGGCCGAGCGCAAGGCGCGCAACCTCGCCGCGAACGACGCCGTCGTGCTCACCACGGGCACGAACGCGCTGCACGGGGGGCTCGACGTCGTCCTCGAGGGACGGGCCGAGCGGGTGACCGACGCGGGCAGCATCGGCGAGCTCGTCGAGGCCTGGGTGGGCAAGTACGGTGAGGAGTGGCGCTTCGAGCCCGGCGACGGCGTGTTCCGGCATGCCGGCGGGGACGGCGAGGCGTGGGTGTTCCGGGTCCGCGCGGACGTCGTGTTCGGCTTCGGCAAGGCGCCGTACTCCCAGACCCGGTGGTCCTTCGGGGGCTGAGCCCCGAGCGAGGAGGCGGAGATGGCGTCGTACGCGGTGAACCCGGAGGGCGTCGAGCGCTGCCGTGCGCTGATCCAGTCCCGGCAGTACGTCCTCGACAGCGACTGGGGACGGTCGCAGCCGGACGCCGCCGCGCAGAACGCCTACCTCGAGCGGCACTCGTGGGAGGAGTACGCCGGCTGGCACCTCGGGCTCACCGAGGGCGCGAGCGACGGGACCAAGGCTCGCTACGCGTTCGTCCACGGGGACCTGCGGCGCGTCCACCGCACCGCCCTGATCGCGTGCGTCTACCGCGCCTCGGAGTGGCGGCACAAGGAGGTCGAGCTCGCCGCGCACGACCTCCTGCAGCTGCTCGACCGCGTCTCCGGCTGACCTCCTGCCCGGCACGAGGGACGATGGCTGCGTGCTGACCGACGACCAGATCGCCGCGCTGACGGCGGCGGAGCGACGCGACCTCATCCGGCGGCTGTCCCGGCCCGTCGACGACCTGGTCCCCTCGCGCCGCTGGGTCAACCCGATCCGCGACCTCCGGGTGCTGCTCATGGTCGCCAGCGTGGTGGTGCTGGTGCCGTGGATCGGCTACCTGGCCCTCTCCCTCCCCCGCGAGTACGTCGCCCACAACTGGAGCACGACCTGGGTCGGCTTCGACATCCTGCTGCTGGGGATGCTGCTCGCCACCGCGGTGCTCGGGTTCCACAACCGGCTGCTGCTGGTCGTGACGGGGTTCGCGACGGGGGTGCTGCTGGTGTGCGACGCGTGGTTCGACGTGATGACCGCCCACGGCGACGACCAGGCCTGGTCGCTGGTCACCGCGCTGGTCGTGGAGCTGCCGCTGGCCGCCGTGCTGATGGCGGGCTCGCTGCAGGTGCTGCGCCTGGTCGCCGCGCGGCTGTGGGCGCTCGACCCGGGCGCGCACTCCTGGCAGGTCGAGATCCCGCTGCCGAGCTCGGCCGACGTCGCGGTCCGGCGCGGCCACCCGGCCGACGCCGCCGCCGATCCGCCCCGGCCCTAGCACCTCCCGGCGCCGGGAGCCTCCTCAGCCGGGCGGCATCCACCAGAGCTCCCGGCCGTGGCCCTCCGTCCACGCCACGGCCGAGCCGTCCAGCGCGAGCACGAACGGCGCTCCGGCAGGGCGGTGCTCGGCGTCGTCGGACACGCCCGGCACCACCGCCGGACCCTCGTTGCTCACCCAGTGGCCGGGTAGTCCGCCGACCAGGTCGACGAAGTCCGAGCGCTCGACCGGGGACAGGTAGGCCAGGACGGCGCTGTGGAACACCACCAGCGTCGCGTCCGGCGGCGCCCCGGCGACGACGTCGGGCAGGACGTCGAGCAGGGACCCGCGCACGAGGGTCGGCGGGTCCTCGCGGACCACCTCGACCGCCGCGGCGAGCCGTCGCCGCCGGTCCTCGTGCTCGGGCCAGACCAGGGTCCGCAGCCACCGCATGGCGTCGTCGTCGTGGACGTCGAGCGGGCGCAGGTCGATGCCGGCCCGCCAGACCACGTCCGGCAGCGCCGTGGGCAGCGGCACCGGCCCGTGCGCCGTGCACTCGAGCACGACCGGGCTCGGTCCGCCTGCCGGGTCCAGCGCGTGGTCGCCGGGGTGCCCGGGAGCGTGGTCGCCGGGCGTGGCGTAGCGGTAGGACCACCGGTCGGGGAACAGGCACAGCCCCGCGGAGGCGCCCACCTCGACCAGGGCGAGCGGCCCGGGCAGGGCGGACAGCACGGGCAGCAGCGTCGCGCACCGGCCGACCTCGTTGGTCTGGGTGGCCCGCCGGAGCACCGTCGCGCGGACCTCCGGCCACCGGGCGAGCAGGGCGGTCCGCAGGCCGTCGTACGGACCGGGCGGGACGCCGTGCCAGCGGGCCGCCGCGAACACGAGGTTCGGCTGGCGCTTGGCCGGCGGGAGGGTGTCCAGCAGGGCGAGGACCTCCGCGTCGTCGGCGATCGCGAGGGCCCACGCGCTGAAGCAGGCCGAGGACCCGCGGGCCTGACGGTCGCCGAAGTCGGCGTACTCCTGCGCGGTCGGCGACGCGCCGACGGGGTTCAAGCGACCGTCCCGCGGGCCATCCCGAGGAGCCGGTCGAGGACCGGGACCGCGCCGACGCGCAGGCCGTTGTGCTCGTACTCGTTGGTGACCCAGGTGCGCAGCGTCGGCACCATGGCGGCGGTCTCCTCTGAGAACACCCTGTCCACGTAGGCGTCGTCGGCGTAGACCGCCGCGGCGCACGGCACCTCGCAGGAGGCCAGCACGTCCGCGTCGTAGAGCGCCGGCCACTCGCGCTCGGCGAGCAGGTCGGCGGCCGCCCGCAGCGGCGCGAGCTCCGGGTCGTCGTCGAAGGACCAGCGGAACACGTGCTCGCCGGTCAGCAGCGTCGGGTCCTCGCGGAAGTCGTCCGGCATCACCCGCTCCGCCGACCACCGGGTCGCCTGCCCGTCGGCGTAGCAGGCCTCGTGGATCGCGGCGTAGAGCGGGTTGCGGCCGTTGAACGGCATCGCCGCGGCGAGGTCGTGCCGGAACGCCGGCGAGGCCGGGTCGCGCTCGAGCAGGTGGTGCAGCGCCTCGGCGCCGTCGCTCATCCCGAGGAAGTGGCCCAGCGAGCGCACCCGCCGCCCCGTCATCGGCACCCCGCCCGGCAGCAGGACGTCGCCCGCCTCGCACAGGTCGTGCAGCCGGCGCAGCCGGTCGAGGTCGCCGCGGTGCCGGGCGTGGTAGCGCACGTTGCGTTCGCGCGCGGTGGCGTACGTCGCGGCGTACACGTCGTCGACGGGGCGCGCGACCGGGGGCAGCCCGCCGGTGAACAGCACCTCGCGCAGGGAGCCCGGCGCGACGGAGAGGTAGTGCAGCGCGCAGAACCCGCCGAACGACTGGCCGAGCACGCTCCACCGGTCGACGCCGAGCCGCTCGCGGACCACCTCGGCGTCGCGCACGATCGAGTCCGCGCGGAACAGCGCGAGCCGGTCGGCCTGCTCCTGCGGGGTGCCGTCGGGGACCCCGACCGGGCTCGACCGCCCGGTGCCGCGCTGGTCGAGCATCAGCACCCGGAAGTCCACGAGCGCCCGGTCGAGCCAGGCGGGGTCGGTCGGCCCGCGGGTCGGCCGCGGCGCCTCCTGCCCGGGACCGCCCTCGAGGTAGACCAGGAAGGGCCGGTCGCGACCGGTCGGGTCGGCGACCTCGCGGGCGAAGACGGTGATCTGCTCGCCGTCGGGCCGGTCGTGGTCGAGCGGGACCTCGAACTCGTGCTCGGTCAGCACCAGTCCGGGGACGCGCACGGTCAGCTGCTCGTGGCGGTGGTCGCTCATCGCACGATCATGGCACCGGGCACCCCCCGTGGCCCGCCGGCAACGAGCCCCGGCCGGCCCGGGCGGGCCGGTCCTCAGTCCGAGGCCGGCCGCGCCAGCAGCGCGTCGAGCTTGGCGTAGCCCTCCTCGATGCCGACCTCCATGCCGGAGGCGAGCATCATGTCCCGGTCCTCCATCGAGTCGCACAGCGACGTCCAGGCCAGCCGCGAGCGGCCGTCCCCCAGGTCGGTGAACAGCCCGGTCTCGAGCGCGACGCCGTCCGGGAAGCCCTCGTAGGTGAAGGTCTGCACGATCCGCTCGTCGGGCCGGACGTCGTGGAAGGACCCGAAGAAGCGGTGCTCGACGCCGTCGTCGCCGCTGCTGCGGTAGCGGTAGCCGCCGCCCGACGTGCAGTCCCACCGCTCCACGACCATCCGCTGGCTGTGCGGGCCGATCCACTGCGCGGCGAGGTCGCCGTCGGTGTGCGCCCGGAACAGGTCCGCGACGGGCGCGTCGAAGTCGCGGGTCATCCGGATGATCGGCAGCGCCGGGTCGGCCTCGATCGAGGTGGTCCGGGTGCCGTGGTCTGCTGCTGCGCTCATGATCCTGCTCCTGTCGGGTCGGTGTCCTGGTGGGGGTGCTGGTCGGGCCCGTCGTGCTGCATCCGTGCCAGCACGTCGTCGAGACGTGCGAACCTCGCCTCCGCCTCGCGGCGGTAGCGCTCGATCCACCTCGTCATCAGGTCGAACACGTCGGCCTCCAGGTGGCACGGCCGCCGCTGGGCGTCGCGGGTGCGGCTGACCAGGCCGGCGTCCTCGAGCACCCGCAGGTGCTTGGAGACGGCCTGCAGGCTCACGTCGTACGGCGCCGCGAGCTCGTTGACCGTGGCGTCGCCGCTCGCGAGCCGGGCCACCAGGTCGCGCCGGGTGGGGTCGGCCAGCGCCGAGAACACCAGGGAGAGCGCGTCCGCCGCCACGTCGTGCCTCCGTCGTCCCTGTGTCGACAGGTGTCCACCTGCGCATCTGTGCTCAACCAACTGGTTGACCACGACCGTACGACGGTCCGCCACCGTTGTCAACCATCCGGTTGAACACGGTCGGCCGGGCTGAGGGTTCAGTTCGGGGTCGCACCGGCCGATGTGTACCTGTGGTGGACCAGTCCGGTCCGATACCAGATTCGTCGCATAAAGCGTGACACCACGCCGATCGACCCTTTAGGTTCTCGACTCATGGGAGTGAAGTTGAAGAGAGTGTCCTCTGTGGCTGCTGCGCTGGTTGCGACGGTCCTCACCGGGTCTCTGGGCCTCTCCACCCTCGGCGTCGGCGCCTCCGAGGCCGCCCCGCGCAAGCACTCCGCGCCGGTCGCCGACTTCACCGTGAGCTCGTTCAACGTGCTCGGCTCGAGCCACACCCCCGCCGGCGGCAAGCGCGCCGTGGGCACGACCCGCGTCAAGTGGGCCGAGAAGCTGCTCACCCGGCACAGCGTCGACGTCGTCGGCTTCCAGGAGATGCAGTCGGACCAGCTCACCACGTTCCTCGGCATCGACCCCGGCGCCTGGGACGTCTACCCCGGCTTCGAGCTGCGGCAGCGCGACACCGAGAACTCCATCGCCTGGCGCACCAACCAGTTCGAGCTCGTGCACGCCACGACGGTGAACATCCCCTACTTCACCGGCAACCCGCGCCCGATGCCGGTCGTGCTGCTGCGACACAAGGCCAGCGGGATGCTGAGCTACTTCGCGAACTTCCACAACCCCGCGGACACCAAGAAGTACCGCAAGCAGGCCAAGTGGCGTGCCGAGGCCACCCGCGTCGAGATCGCCCTGGCCAACCAGCTCTACGAGGCCCGGATCCCGCGCTTCATCACCGGCGACATGAACGAGCGTGCACCGTACTACTGCGCGATGACCGGTGGCGCCCCGATGCGGGCCGCCCGCGGCGGCAGCTGGACCAAGGGCGTGTGCGACGCGGAGAAGCCCCGCGCCGTCGACTGGCTCTTCGGGCCCAAGAAGGCGACGTACACCGACTACGTCGAGGACCGCAGCGCGCTGGTCGCCAAGACCACCGACCACCCGATGATCAGCTCGCAGGTGCACCTCGACAGCAGCCGCTTCCCGAAGTCGGTGCAGGCCCCGCCGGCGCCGTTCGTGGCCCGCGTCACCTACTGACCCCCGCCGGCCCTCACCCGCCGGCCCCCGCACCCGTCCCCGCACCACCGCGAGATCACGGACCCCGATGCCCCAGAGCCCCCTCGCCTGGCAGCGCGTGCTGCTGCCCGTGCTGACCGCTGCCTGCTCGCTGGGGCTGGTGGTCGCGCTGGCCACCGCGCTGGTCGGCGAGCGCCCCGCCGACCCGACACTGGCCACCGTCGCCGGCGCCCCCACCGGGAGCACCCTCCCGCTGCGGGTGCCGGAGCCGGTGCCGACGATCGACGCGAGCCCGGCGGCACTGCGGGCGGCCGCCCGGGCCGCTCGCGCGGCCCGGATCGCCGAGGACGGCCCGCACCGCCTCGGCGCCGCCGCCCGCGACGCCGAGCTGGCCGCGTGGATCCGCCGCCACGGGCTCGGGGCCACCGCGCTGCCGACCCCGACCGGACCGCGGCACCGACGGCGACCCCGACACCGGCGGGCGGCAGCACCCCCGAGGCCAGCCCCACCGCCGACCCGGCACCCGCCGCCACGGTGCACACCGCCGACTTCGTGATCAGCTCGTTCAACGTGCTCGGCAGCAGCCACACGCGCGGCGGCGCCCGGCACAAGGCCTCGGGCGTGGCTCGGATGGCCGGCGTGACCGAGCTGCTCTCCCGCCACGACGTCGACGTGGTCGGCTTCCAGGAGCTCCAGGGCGACCAGCTGCACGCGTTCCTGCGGCGCACCGGCGGGCGCTACCAGGTCTTCCCCGGGACCGCGCTGCAGCGCCGCGACAGCGAGAACTCGCTGGCCTGGCGCACCGACGTCTTCTCGCTCGTGCGCTCGACCACCGTGCGGATCCCCTACTTCGACGGGCACCGCCGGGCGATGCCGGTCGTGCTCCTGCAGGACCGCGCCTCGGGCGTGCAGTCCTGGTTCGCGAACTTCCACAACCCCGCGGACACCCGCCGCTACCACCACCAGCAGCGGTGGCGCAGCGCGGCGACGGCCATCGAGGTCGCCCTCGCCAACGAGAAGCACGCCACCGGCGTACCCCTCTTCATCACCGGCGACATGAACGAGCGCGCGGAGTACTTCTGCCGGCTCACCGCGGGCGCGCCGATGGTCGCCGCACACGGCGGCTCGAACGGCGCCGGCGGCTGCCAGGCCGGCCGGCCGCGGGCGGTGGACTGGATCTTCGGCAGCACCGGCGTGCGGTTCAGCGACTACACCGAGGACCGCAGCCCGCTCGTCGGGCGGACCACCGACCACCCGGTGATCAGCAGCCGGGTGACCGTCGACACCGGGACCTTCCCGGCCGCCGACGGCAGCTGACGCCGCCCTGCCGGGGGACGCCCGGGAGGCGGGTCCCGGAGGCCCGTCGGGTTCGCCGACTCCGGCCCGGGCGGGGCCACCGAGGCGGTAGATTCCACCCGGTGAGGTGGAGACCGGGCGTGCTGGCGATGCTGACGGCTGCCGTGGCCGCGGCGCTCGTCGCGGTCGGCCTCGGATACCTCGTCCACCGCGGGCCCGACGAGGCCACGCTCGTCCAGTCGGTGCCGCACGCCACCGGCTCCGGCGTCACCCCGCTCGGCGCCACGGCGGGTACGCCGGCCCGCGGCAAGCCCTCGCTCGCCCCCGGCCTCGGGGTGACCCTGACCGCCCGGCCGACCCCGACCCGGACGCCCACGCCGACCCCGACGGCCACGGCCTCGCCGACGCCCGAGCCGCCCCCCGTGCTGGACTTCGTGATCAGCTCGTTCAACGTGCTCGGCAGCAGCCACACCTCGGGCAAGGGCAAGCGCCCCGGGATGGCCTCCGGACGCACCCGCGCGGCCCGTGCCGCCGACCTGCTCGCCCGCCACCAGGCCGACGTGATCGGCTTCCAGGAGCTCCAGGGCGACCAGCTCGCCGCCCTGCGACGCCACACCGACCTCGACTTCTACCCCGGCTCCTCGCTGCGCCGGCGCGACAGCGAGAACTCCCTCGGCTGGCAGCGCTCGGAATGGACGGCGGTCGAGAAGCACACCGTCGCGATCCCGTACTTCAACGGCAACCGCCGCCCGATGCCCTACGTCAGGCTGCGCAACACCGCGACCGGCCTCGAGGCGTGGTTCGCCAACTTCCACAACCCGGCCGACACCCGGCAGTTCCACCGGCAGCAGGGGTTCCGGTCCCGCGCCACCTCCATCGAGATCGCGCTGGCCAACCGGCTGGTGCGCACCGGGCTGCCGGTGTTCATCACCGGCGACATGAACGAGCGCGACGAGTACTTCTGCGCCCTGACCGCCGGAGCCCCGATGGTGGCGGCGCGCGGCGGCTCGAACAACGGCGCCTGCCGGGCCGGGAACCCGCGCGCCGTCGACTGGATCTTCGGCTCGCAGGACGTCGCCTTCAGCGACTACGTCGAGGACCGCAGCCGCCTGGTCGGCATCACCACCGACCACCCGGTCGTGTCGGCGCGGGCCCGGATCGTCGGCGAGGCCGGCGGCACCGGCGAGGCCGGGGGGCCGGCCGTCACGTCGAGCCCGACGTCGGACGACTGACCGCGGCGTGAGCGGCTGGACCGTCGCGCTGCTCGCGAGCACGGCGCTGCACGCCGGGTTCCAGCTCACCGTGACCGCCCTGGTGTACCCGGCCCTCGCCGCGCAGCCGCCCGGGTCCTGGGCGGCCGCCCACGCACGGCACTCGGGCGCCATCACGCCCCTCGTCGCCCTCGTGTACGGCGCAGCGCTGGTGTCGTGCGCCGGGGTGGTCGCCACGGGCACCGACGCCGCCGGGCTGGTCGCGGTCGCCG
Source organism: uncultured Actinomycetota bacterium (assembly GCA_963781745.1). Lineage (GTDB taxonomy): Bacteria > Actinomycetota > Actinomycetes > Propionibacteriales > Nocardioidaceae > Nocardioides_B. Next base: position 410,509 of record CAWAHH010000008.1, read on the forward strand.
CGACTCTCGTGGCCTTCGCGGTCACCGCGGCCCTGGCCGCCCCGACGCACGGTCGCCTGGCGGGCGGGCCGGACCCGGCGCTGCTCGCCCGGCTCCTGAGCGTCGACCGGTGGCGGTGCGTCGCGGCGGTGCTCGCCGCTGCCGCCGCGCTGGTCTCCGCGCTGGCCTGACGGCTCAGGAGCGTCGCGCCGGGAGGGCCCGGTCGCGCGCGAGCTCCCCGCCGACCACCCCCACGGTGACGATGACCGCCGCCAGCACGATCAGCCACGAGACCAGCGCGATGGCGACCCCGATGACGCCGTACCTCTCGGTGTTGCGGGTGATCAGCTCGGGAAGGAAGATCGTGACCCCCCAGCCGGCGACCAGCTGCGCGACCGCGCCGACGACCGCCCCCGGGAGCACCGCGCGCCACGAGGCGCGCCAGGTCAGGAACAGCCGGATGGTCAGCGCCCAGCCGACCACCGAGACCGCCAGCTGCAGGGCGAGCCCGAGCAGCCACACCACCGCTCCGCCGTCGAGCAGCGAGCCGACCCAGCCGACGAGCACGCCCGTGCCGATCAGCGCGACCACGCCGGCCAGCCCCTCGACGGCTCCCCGCACGCCGCTCTTCGGCAGCCTCCAGGGACGCTCCATGGTCCGGCGCACCGACCGGGAGAAGCTGTTCACCGACACGAGCAGCACCACCACGCTGACCAGGCTGAGCCCGCTCTCCGGGTCGGGCGGGCGCTCGAACAGGCTGCGGACCGCGTCCGCGACGTCCCCCTCGAGGTCGAACCGCCGCACGACGTACGCCGCGAACGCCGCCCCATCCGCCGTCGACGTCGCGGTGGCCGCCACGATGACGAGCGGCACCAGCGCGATGAACGCCTGACCGGCCAGCATCAGCACCCGGTCGCGCGCGTCGGTGCTGAGCAGGCCGCGGGCGCAGCGCAGCACGACGGGGTCGTCGGGCCGCTCGTCGGACCACCAGTCCGCGAGCCCGCGCGCCCGTCGCACCAGGTCCACGCGGTCCTCCCTCGGGCGGGCGATCCCCGGCGGCACCGCGCTGACGCGATTCTGGCACGGCGGGACGCCGCTCCCGCTGAGGCGAGGGGTGCGCGATCTGAGGTGGGCGCGCGCCCGCTCTGAGGTGCGCTCTCGATGCCCGCGACCCCTCCGCGGACGAGCCTGGGTGTCGCCGGGCCGCTCACCGGGAGCGACCCACCCTCACGAGAGAAGAGCCTCGAGATGACCTCACGCACACTCCTGGGTGCCGCCGCCACCGTCGGGTCGCTGGCCGTCGCGCTCGGCACAATCGGGACGAGTACGGCGAGCGCCGGCGCCGCCCCACCCGCGCGGGGCGGGGTGGTCGCCCCGGCGGCGCCCGACGCCGTGGTGCACAGCCGTGCCGCCGGGGTGGCCCGGGCGGCCGCGGCCGACGCGCACGTGTTCCGGATGGTCCGCTCGACCGCTGCCGTCGGCGCGCACTGCCTGCCGCACGCCAGGGCGCGGGTCCGGATCACCGAGGTGAAGGGCGCCGAGAAGATGGTGGTGCGCGCCTCGGGCCTGCCGCACCGCATCGAGATGGACCTGTTCCTGATCCAGACGCCGGACGCGCCGTTCGGGATGTCGTGGTACCAGGGCGACCTGGAGACCAACCGCCTCGGCACGGCCAAAGGCACCTTCGTCGGCCGGTTCAACCGGGAGACCTTCACGGTCGCGCCCGGCGTGGCGCCGGCCCCGCGGGTGCACCGCGGCGCGATCGCCGACGCGTCGGCCAACCCGGCCACCGCGCCGGTGCACCAGTACCACCTCGGCGTCTGGTTCAACTCCCCCGAGGACGCCGCCGACGCCGGCTGCCTCGACACGGTCACGCCGTTCAACGGCGACCACGACGCGGGCGTGCAGGCCCTGAGCACGCGGCAGTTCGCCGTACGCTCCGGGCCGCTGCGCTCGATCGCGCCCTGATCTGGGGATCGCGGGCGCGAGTCCCCGGCACGGGACACCCGGAGGGAGACCGGGCGGGAGCCGGGGAGCGGGGCGGAGGGTGCGGCGGCGCACCCTCCGCCCCGTGGCGTCCGGGCGGGTCTACGGGCCGGCCCGGTCAGCGGTAGCGGAAGCCGTCCATGAACCGGCGGAACAGTCCGCCCCGGCGGGGCAGCGGGGCGGCCGGCGCCGGGGTCGACGTACGGCGGGTGGCGATCGGCTTGTCGTAGTCGGTGCGCAGGATGGTCTCGATGATCTGGTCCTCGGTGTAGCTGTCCGAGCCCTCGATCACCGGCACGAACCCGACCAGCACGCCGTTGCGCATCACCTGCGCCTCGAGCTCGGCTGTGCCGTCGGAGTCCCAGGTCGCCTCCCGGCCGTCGGGCAGCCGGATGCTGATGCCGAACTGGTAGACCCCGACCCGCGCCAGGTCGGCGTCGGTCCCCCGGTCGCGCAGGGCGTCGACGACGCGGCGTGCCTTCATCTCCTCCATGGTGCTGCCGAGCGTACCGGGGCGACCCGAGCCGGCCGGCTGCGCGAGCCGACCCCGCGGGGTCCGGCCGCGGTAACGTCCGGGGCGTGACGGAGAAGAGCGCCGCGGACGAGCGGGACCGCTGGAGCCGGTCGGACTGGTGGGGCGTGTACGTCGACGCGCCCGACGTGGCGGTGCTGACCCGGTTCTACTCCGAGCTGCGCGGCTGGCCGGTCTGGAGGCAGGACGCCGAGGGGGCCGCGCTCGACCTCGGGGAGGGCGTCGCCTACCTGGCGATCCAGCACAACCCCGACTACGTCCGCCCGGTCTGGCCGGCGGCACCGGGCAGCCAGCAGATGATGCTGCACCTCGACTTCCAGGTCGAGGACCTCGACGCCGCCGTCGAGCACGCGCTGAGCCTCGGCGCCGAGCTCCCCGACCACCAGCCGCAGACCGACGTCCGGGTGCTGCTCGACCCGGCCGGCCACCCGTTCTGCCTCTACACCTGAGCGCCCCGGGCTGGCAGGCTGTCCGCGTGGAGAGCGTGCACGACGCCGCCGGCGGCACCGAGGGACTGCGGCGGCTGGCCGCGGCCTGGCACGAGCGGGTCCTGGCCGACGAGGTGGTGGGCCACGCGTTCAGCCACGGCTTCCACCCCGACCACACCGAGCGCCTCGCGGCCTACTGGGCCGAGGCGCTCGGCGGCCCCGCCGGCTTCACCGGGGTGTACGGCGACGAGTCCTCCGTCGTGCGGATGCACAGCGGGAACGGCCCGCACGCGGAGATGGACCGTCGTGCCGTCGCCTGCTTCGACGCGGCGATGGACGACGTCGGCCTCACCGACCCGGTGCGCGGCGTGCTCCACGACTACTTCGCGTGGGCGACGACGACCACGATGGCCCGCTACCACGCCTCCGCGTCCGACGTACCCGACGACCTGCGGCTGCCGCACTGGACGTGGACGGGGCCGGTCTGACCCGCTGTCAGGGCGCTGCGCAGGCCGGCGCGGTGGCGCGCCACGCGTCGTACTCCTGCGGCTTGTTCGTCACCACCAGCTCCACGCGCCCGGCGAACCGCCGCCACGCGTCCGGCGTGTTCAGCGTCCACAGCTGGACCGCGATCCCCGCGTCGTCCATGCTCTGCAGCCACGCGTCCGTGGCGCGGTGGTAGTCGACCATGACCGAGCCGTACGGCGCCGCGTCGGCGACCGGCAGCGCGACGTCGGAGTCGAGGGTGGTGCGGACCTGGGGGTAGGCCCGGTGGAAGCGCAGCAGGTCCTTGCGGGAGAACTGGTTCACCACGACCCGGTCCAGCCCGAGCTCGGTGATCCGGGAGACGAGCCTGTCCCAGCGCGCGTGCGGGATCCACTTGAGCTCGACGAGCACCTTCGCGTCGGTCGGCTCGACCATCGAGAACAGCCCGGCCAGCGTCGGCACCCGCTGCCCGTCGAGGAGCCGGAGCGCCTTGACCTGCTTCAGGGTGTGCGAGAGCACCGTCCAGCTCGCCGAGCCGCGGGTGGTCCGGTCGACGGTCGGGTCGTGCATCAGCACGAAGTAGCCGTCCTCGGTCACCTGCACGTCGGTCTCGAGGTAGTTCGCGTGGTGCGCGACCGCGGCCCGGAACGCGCGGATGCTGTTCTCGGTCCAGGTCGTGTGGTCGCCGCGGTGGGCGGCGTACGGGCAGGCGGCGTAGGCGCTCGACCCCACCCGGGCTCCCGCGACGGCTGCGGCGTGGCCGGCCGGTTCGGCGTGCGCGGGCGCCATCAGACCCGCGGTGGCGGCTGCGGCGGTCAGGACGGCAGCGATCGCTGCCCGGGCACGGCTGGTCATCGAGGATCCTCTCGTCCCTCACGTTGTCGGCACCCGGACGCCCGACCTGATGCCCTCGCCCGGATCCGACCCCGGATCCGACCCCGCAGCAGCGTCAGCCGTGCGCCATGTCCACGAAGCGGGAGTAGTGGCCCTGGAAGGCCACGGTCAGGTCGCGGGTCGGGCCGTTGCGGTGCTTGGCCACGATCAGGTCGGCCTCACCGGGGCGGGTCGACTCACGCTCGTAGACGTCCTCGCGGTGCAGCAGGATCACCATGTCGGCGTCCTGCTCCAGCGAGCCCGACTCGCGCAGGTCGGAGACCATCGGCCGCTTGTCGGCGCGCTGCTCGGCACCACGGTTGAGCTGGGAGAGCGCCACCACCGGGATCTCGAGCTCCTTGGCGAGCAGCTTGATCGACCGGGAGAACTCCGAGACCTCGAGCTGGCGGGACTCGACCTTCTTGCCCGACGTCATCAGCTGGAGGTAGTCGATGACGATCAGCCGCAGGTCGTGACGCTGCTTGAGGCGCCGCGCCTTGGCCCGGATCTCCATCATCGTCATGTTGGGCGAGTCGTCGATGAACAGTGGCGAGGACGACACCTCGCCCATCTTGCGGGCCAGCCGGGTCCAGTCGTCGTCGTTCATGTTGCCGTTGCGCATGTGGTTGAGCGGGATCTTCGCCTCGGCCGACAGCAGCCGCATGGTGATCTCGTTGCGCGTCATCTCCAGGGAGAAGATCACGCTGGTCATGTTGTGGTGGATCGACGCCGCCCGGCAGAAGTCCAGACCCAGGGTCGAGTTGTGCGTCGGCACCATCGAGCGGCCGGCGAGGTAGAGGTGGTCGTCGTTGTCGACCTCGACACAGCGCACCGGCACGCTCGGCACCGCCCGCACGTCGGTCACGTAGCGACGGCCGATCCGCACGGTCGAGGTCGGTCGGAGCTCCTTGTGCAGAACCGCCTTGCGGTGCAGCCGGAAGACGTCGTCGACGGTGGAGAAGGTGAGCACGTGCGCCGTCGACGTCGCCTCGGTGCGACCGCGCACGACCTTGCGGCGATGGCCGCAGCGATATCCCAGGCTGACCACGAGCTCGGCCACGTCGTCCGCGAGCCGCTCGTTGGTGAGCGTGATCTGGACGGATCCGCCCTGGCGGACGATCGTGCCGTCGGTGTCCAGCAGCCCCGCCAGCAGCTCGCGTCGGTCCGCCTCGGACGCGCGGAGGTATGACGCCGGGATGTGCTTGTCCCCGAGGACGCCGAGGGTGCGCAACAGCGCCTGGAACGTCCCGTGGTCAGCGTGGCAGGCCTGGCACCGGCGTCCACCGGCGTAGTCGGCGCCACAGTCCGGACACGTGGCCCGTGGGTGACGCCCTCTGCTGCGGGCCCCGCACGTCCGTCCGCAGGTGCGGACGTGGGCGGTGGCCGGGACGAAGGTCGTCCCGCACACCGCGCAGGCACGGTCGGCCACCGTCACCTCGTCGGGCAGCCGGATCGAGTAGAGCATCCCGCCCTGGCTCCGGCACTCCAGCCCCGTCGCCTCGATCAGCATCGGGATCTCAGACGTCTCCGAGGTCAGCCGGGCGCCGGCCGAGTGCCCGTCGCCGAGCCAGGCGCCGAGGGCGTAGGCCGGCACCGGCAGCGCCTCCGCCGCGCTCGCCTGGAGGGGGCTGGTGTTCGCCACGGCGTGGTTGATCCGCCCTTCTGCGCCCGTGCGGAGGGTGGCGGCGATCTCCACGGTGGTCACGACGGCCGGGAGGATGCGCTGGTGACGGCTGCGGTTGTAGCGGCGGTCGGCCGCCCACCTCGACTTCCGGGACGCCCGGGTCTCGGTCAGCCACTGGTGCGACGCGTCGGCCACGATGGTGGTGCCGTCGGAGAAGCGCACCTCGTAGCAGGGCCGGTCCACCAGGACGTCGGTCGCGGCCACCACCGTCGTCGGGCGACCATCGGCGCCGTACAACCGGTCGCCGACCTGCACCTGGCCCATGGTCGTCCAGCCCGACGGTGTCGCCAACGGCGTGTCGAGGGCGAGCGCCTTGCCCATGGCCGGCCTCGCCGCGACGATCACCATCTGGCCGGGGTGCAGGCCGTTGGTCAGCTCGTCGAGGTCGGCGAAGCCCGTGGGGACGCCGATCATCTCGCCGTCGCGGTTGTTGATCGCCTCGATCTCGTCGAGGGCGCTCTCCATGATCGCGCTGAGTGGGGCGTAGTCCTCCGAGGAGCGCTTGTCGGTCACGCCGTAGACCTCGGCCTGCGCGCGGTCGACCACCGCGTCGACCTGGCCCTCGCCGGCGTACCCCATCTGGGCGATCCGGGTGCCGGCGTCGACCAGGCGCCTCAGGATGGCCTTCTCCCGGACGATCTCGGCGTAGTAGGCCGCGTTGGCGGCGATCGGCACGCTCGCCGAGAGGGTGTGGAGGTACGGCGCGCCGCCGATCCGGACCAGCTCGCCGCGGCGCTGCAGCTCGGCCGCCGTCGTGACCGGGTCGACCGGCTCGCCGCGCCCGTAGAGGTCGATGATCGCGTCGTAGATCGTCTCGTGGGCGGGCCGGTAGAAGTCGAGCCCGCGCACCGTCTCCACGACGTCGGCGATCGCGTCCTTGGACAGCAGCATCGAGCCGAGCACGCTCTGCTCGGCGTCGTTGTCCTGGGGCGGCGTGCGGTCCGCCCGGCCGCCCCCGCCGGCACCCCCACCCGGGCCACCGCCCGCGCCGAAGCGGGGGTCCTCCAGGTCGGCCCACGGCTCCTCGGGAGGCTCGGCGTCGTGCGCGAACCCGCTGCTGGAGGAGGCGATGGTCACGACTGGGGTGCCCTTCCTGGGACGGAGACCGAGACGACGAGCCCGACGCTGACGATGCCGGCAACGAGGGATCCGAGACGACACCGCCGAGGGTCCCAGGCCGGACCGACAGGAATCGTCGACCCGCCGAGGCGTCGGCGACGAGCCGCCGGGAGCCGACCGGGGTCGACCCGGACCCTCGGCCGCCGGCGCACGCGAGGGCAGACGCTACGGCGCCCGGTGGGGCCGGCGGAAGCCGGTCGTCCACAGGGGCCTGGGGACAACCCGCCGATCCGTGTGGACCACCCCGCCCCACATGTGCACAGCCTGGGGGAAGTGCTGTGGAGAAGGAACCGTTACCACCTCCCAACAGGCCTCTGACCTGCGCAAACACCCTCCCGGGGGTGTGGAGACGACAAAATCGAGGAAACACGGCGTTCATCCCACGGACCGATATCGTTCGCCGCGGGACGGCCGGCACCGCACCCGGGGGCCGCCCGCGGACCGCGTGACGCCGCCGTCCTCCCCAGGACAGGATCGGTTACACACAGCCCGGCGCGACCCGCTGGACGGGACACCCCGTCACAGGCAAATGCCCTCTCTGAGTCTTACCCACCTAGACTCTCCGTGTGCCCCGCGTCCCCGACCCGAGCCGTCGCGCCCAGGACCGCGAGATCCTGCGCCTGGCCTGGCCGGCGTTCCTCGCGCTGGTCGCCGAGCCGCTCTTCCTCCTCGCGGACGCGGCGGTCGTCGGCCACCTCGGCACCCCCGAGCTGGCCGGGCTCGGGATCGCCGGAGCGATCCTGCAGACGGCCGTCGGGCTGTGCGTGTTCCTGGCCTACGGCACCACCGCGTCGGTGGCTCGCAGCATCGGCGCCGGCGACCTCCGAGGGGCGCTGGCCCAGGGCGTGGACGGGATCTGGCTCGCCGTCCTGATCGGCACCCTCACCACCGCCGCCGGCGTGCCGCTCGCGGGCCGCCTGGTCGACCTCCTCGGACCCGACGCCCAGGTCGCCGACCAGGCCACGACGTACCTGCGCTGGGCCTTCCTGGGCGTCGTCCCGCTGCTGGTGACCCTCGCGGCCACCGGCGTGCTGCGCGGGCTTCAGGACACGCGGACGCCGCTCGTGGTGGCGGTCTCGGCCAACCTCGCCAACATCGGGCTCAACGTGCTGCTCGTCTACGGTCTCGACCTCGGCATCGCCGGCTCGGCGATCGGCACCGACCTCGCCCAGGCCGGCGGCGCTGTGGCCCTGGTCGCCGTCGTGGTCCGCGGTGCCCGCCGCCAGGGCACCCCGTTGCGCCCCGACCTCGCCGGCGTACGGCGCGCGGCCCACGCCGGGGCGGCGCTGGTGGTCCGCACCCTGACCCTGCGCGCCTCGCTGCTGGTGATGACCTACGCCGCGACCACCCTGGGCGCGACCTCGATGGCCACCCACCAGCTCGCGACGACCCTGTGGACGTTCCTGGCCTTCGTGCTGGACGCCGTCGCGATCGCGGCGCAGGCGATCACCGGGCGCGCCCTGGGCGCGGGCGACCTCGACGGCACCCGTGCGCTCACCCGCCGGATGGTGCGGTGGGGCGTCGTGTCCGGGATCGCCACCGGCGTCCTGCTGGCCCTCACGGCACCGCTGCTGGGCCCGCTGTTCACCGGCGACCCCGCGGTGCGCGACCTGCTCTGGCCGGTGCTGCTGGTGGCCGCGCTGTTCCAGCCGGTGGCCGGCGTGGTGTTCGTGCTCGACGGGGTGCTGATCGGCGCGGGCGACGGCCGCTACCTGGCGCGTGCGGGCGCCCTCGTGCTGGCGGTGTTCGCGCCGCTGGTCCTGCTGGCCGGCCACGTCCTGCCCGACCTGGTGTGGCTGTGGGCCGTCTTCGGCCTCGCGTTCATCGGGGGCCGTGCGGTCGTGCTCGTACGACGGGCGCGGGGCACCGCCTGGATGGTCACCGGCGGCGCACCGCGCCCGCGTTCGGGTCCTGCTGGTCAGCCCTTGTCCGGCGGGCGGCCGCCGCCGCCCGGCTCCTCGTAGATCGCCCAGATGTTCGACGAGCGGCGTGCCTTCATGAACTTCCAGTGCCGCACGTAGGCGTTGTAGGCCGAGGCCTTCGGGATCCGCAGGGTGACCTCGTCGGCCTTGATGCTGCGGTCGGCGAAGTTGTTCGACCCGGTCCACACGACCTTCGCTGACGTGTCGGAGCCGACGTTCCCGGAGGCGGCGTACATCTTCATGTGGGAGTACTTCGCCGCGATGAGGCCCGACGGCCCGGGGAACAGCACCCGACGCGCGACCATCCGCGAGCCGGTGTTCCTGGTCAGCAGCGTGTAGGTCCCGTGGCCCATGAAGCTGTAGAGGATCCGCACGTAGCAGCCGGCGTCGTACATGTTGCGCACCCGCTGCGCGAGGTACTTGCCGCGGGTGCCGTGCCACGAGTGCATGTTGAGGTAGACCACGGTGTGGCCGTTGATGCCCGTGCCACCCGTGGCGCCGGTGCAGTGGATGCTGCGCAGGGCCGCCATCGTCTTGTCGGTCTTCGCCGTCGCCTTCGGGAACGGGTAGAACGTCGAGGTGTAGGGCCCGGCCCGGAAGATCCGCAGCGGGCTCTTGACCCGCACGTCGGGGGCCATCGCCTTGAACATGCTGGTGTACTGCTGGAACATCCGCGGCGCGCGGCGGATCGTGTAGAGGTCGTTCCACTGGACGCGCACTGCGTTGCTGGTCATGTTCGAGGAGCCGACCATCACGGTGTTCTTGACCGAGCCGGCGCGGCTGAACAGGTAGAACTTCGAGTGCAGCACGGCGCCGCCACGGCATCCGGAGGTGCAGCGGCGCGTCCAGCTGCGGTGCGAGCGGTCGTTGCCCAGGGCGCGGAAGATCCGGCCCCACGACGGCGACGTGGTCTCGTCGAGGTGGTTGTTCATCAGCACCTGGACGCTGACGCAGCGCTTGCTGGCGGCGATCAGCGCCGAGGCGAAGTCACGGTCGGCGATGGAGTAGAGCGAGATCTTGATCGTCGCGGGGTACCACTCCGGGTGCCTGGCCGAGGGGCAGCCGACCTGCTTCTTGGTCTTGGGGTTCTTCGGCCGGATGTAGCCCGGCGTGCTGCGGATCGACTTGATGACGTGGGTGAGCACCCGGCGGCGGTCCGAGGTCTTGCCGTAGGGGTTGTTGAAGACGGCGCCGGCCTTGGGCGTGTAGCTGCCCGGGGCGGTCTTCTTCCACGTGGTGGGGTCCTTGTAGTCGACCTTGGGAGCGGCCTTGGCGCGGGCCTTCGTCGTCGCGGTGCCCTGGCCGGTCTTCGCACCGGACTGGGTTCCCGACTGGGCTCCCGACTGGGCGCCGGACTGGGGCTGGGCCGGGTCCGGCTGCGACGTGGCGCTCGGCGACGGGTTCGCGCTGGCGCTCGCGCTGGGACTCGGGCTCGCGCTTGGGCTGGGACTGGCGCCGGGGGACGGGTCGGGGCTCGCGCTCGGGCTCGGACCGGGGCTCGAGCCCGGCGCCGCGGTGGACGCGCCGGTGGACATCGGGGCCACCAGGACCGCCGCGCCCAGGGCGAGCGCCAGCACGAGACGAAGGATCACACGCATAGAACTACTCCCCCTGATGGTCCTCGGAACGACGTCCGGGACTCCCCGAAACAGAACGGTATCGAAACATCCACTGCTTGAGTCTCGCAAGGAATGGCCCGGTCGGGGGGTCTTTACCCAGACTCGGCGGGTCACGATCTGATGTCACATCCGTCACACCAGTCACACGAGACGGGCTCGTGGAGACGTCCCTCAGGCGGCTCCGGACGCCCGCGAGACGCCCGGGAACGCACGAGGAGGCCGTTCCGCAGAGTGGGAACGGCCCCCTCGGGTGCTGCCTCGGGCGACCTGGGCGACTAGGCGCTGACGACGTTCAGGCTGACCGTCGCGTCGACCTCGTCGTGCACCTTCACGACCACCTGGTGGGTACCCAGGGACTTGATCGGGTTGCCGACGATGATCTTGCGCTTGTCCACCTCGGCGCCGGCGCCGGCGATCGCGGCGGCGATGTCGCCGACGGTCACGGCGCCGAACAGGCGACCGCCCTCGCCGGCGCGCACCGGCAGGCTCACGGTCGTCGACTCGAGCGTCGCCTTGATCTGCTTCGCGTGGTCGAGGTCGCGGACCTCGCGGGTGGTGCGCGCCGCCTTGATCGACTCGACGGTGCGCTCACCGCCCTTGGTCCACCGGATGCCGAACCCGCGGGGGATCAGGAAGTTGCGGCCGTAGCCGTCCTTGACCTCCACGATGTCGCCGGGGGCGCCGAGGCCGCCGACCTCCTGCGTCAGGATGAGCTTCATGCGGTCCAGCCTCCTCAGCGAGCCGTCGACGTGTAGGGCAGCAGGGCGACCTCGCGGGCGTTCTTGACCGCGGTGGCGACGTCGCGCTGGTGCTGCACGCAGTTGCCGGTCACCCGACGCGCGCGGATCTTGCCGCGGTCGGAGATGAACTTGCGCAGGAGGGTGGTGTCCTTGTAGTCGACGTAGGACACCTTCTCCTTGCAGAACTGGCAGACCTTCTTCTTCGGCTTGCGCAGGACTGGCTTGGCCATTGTGGTGCTCCTTTCGAGCCCGGCTCACGCCGGAATGGTCAGGTGGATGGTCAGCTGGATGGGTGGTGGTGCGGTGCTGCGAGCCGGCTGCCCGTGGGCGGACGACTGGGCCGGCGACTGGGCTGACGACGGGTCAGAACGGCGGCTCGTCGGACGAGCCCCCGCCGGAGGAGGCCCAGGGGTCCTGGCTCCCCCCGGAGGACGAGCCGCCCTGGTTGCCGCCCCAGCTGCCACCGGAGCCGCCCTGGTTGCCACCCGAGCCGGCCTGGCTCGGGGCGGCGTTGCTGGCCCAGGGGTCGTCGCCGCCGCCGGACTGGAAGCCGCCGCCGCCGCCACCGGAGCGGCTGGTCTTGGTCACCTTGGCGGTGGCGTACTTCAGGCTGGGCCCGATCTCGTCGACGTCGATCTCGAAGACCGTGCGCTTCTCGCCCTCACGGGTCTCGTAGGAGCGCGCCTTGAGCCGGCCCGAGACGACGACCCGCATGCCGCGGGTGAGCGACTCGGCGGCGTTCTCGGCCGCCTGGCGCCACACCGAGCAGTTGAGGAACAGCGCCTCGCCGTCCTTCCACTCGTTGCTCTGCCGGTCGAACGTGCGCGGCGTCGAGGCGACGGTGAAGTTCGCGACCGCTGCACCCGAGGGGGTGAAGCGGAGCTCGGGGTCGGCGGTCAGGTTGCCGACGACGGTGATCGGGGTTTCGCCTGCCATGTCAGGCCTCCAGTCGGATCGGTCGTGTCAGTCGTGGCGCGGTCCGGAACCGTGCCGTGGAGCGGTGACCGGGGGAATCGGCCGGCGGGACCGGGGCGTGCGCCCCGGCCGTGGGTGTCGCGATCAGTGCAGCTCGGGCCGGATCACCTTGGTGCGCAGCACCGACTCGTTCAGCGTGAGCTGACGGTCGAGCTCCTTCACCGTGGCAGGCTCGGCGTTGAGAGTGACGACGGCGTAGATGCCCTCGGGCTTCTTGTCGATCTCGTAGGCGAGACGACGACGTCCCCAGACGTCGACGTTCTCGATCGAGCCACCGTCGGCACGGACCACGTTGAGGTAGGTGTCGAGCGAGGGCGCAACCGTGCGCTCTTCGAGATCGGGGTCGAGGATGACCATCACTTCGTAGGCACGCAAGATGGGTCACTGCCTCCTTCGGACTCAGGCGGCCACGGCGTCTCCGTGGCAGGAGGGGCATGCGTCCGCCGTACCGCCGCGCGCACCGGGGGTGCGGGAGGAGGTCCGGCGTGTCAACGGCCCGACACCCACCAGGTCGTGGGGTCGAGCCGATCGACGGAGGTCAGGTTATCAGCGCGTGCACACCGCCGGGAAATCGTCGTCCACAGGCATGGCGGAGCCGTGGCGCGGTACCTGCGGAGGACGGACCCGTGGAGCGGGTCGACCACGAGCGCAGCAGGAGGAACAGCCATGAGCGAGGGGCAGGAGAAGGTCCGCGAGCTGATCGAGGGGGTGCGGCTGGCGATGCTGACCACCGTCGACCAGGAGGGCCGGCTGGTGAGCCGCCCGATGGCCACCCAGGACGTCGAGTTCGACGGCGACGTCTGGTTCGTCGCCGAGCGGTCCTCGCCGAAGGTCCGCGACATCGCGAACGACCCGCGGGTCAACGTGGCCTACGCCGGCAGCAGCTCGTGGGTCTCGCTGAGCGGCACCGCGGCGGTCGTCGACGACGTCGCCAAGCTCGAGGAGTTCTGGGACACCTTCACCGGGGCCTGGATGGAGGGTGGCCCGGACAACCCGGAGAACATCCTGATCCGGGTGGACGCGTCCAGCGCGGAGTACTGGGACGCCCCCGGCACGAAGGTCACCCAGGTCGTCAACCTGGTCAAGGCCAAGGTCACCGGCAAGCGCTTCGAGGGCGACAACGAGACGGTCGACCTGGCCTGACCTGGTCGGGGACCGGGCGCCGGGGACTGTCGGCGCCCGGTCGTAGGGTGGCCGCATGGCTGGCTTGAAGATCGGCGCGCACGTCGACCAGACCGACCCCGTGGCCGAGGCGAGGGCTCGCGGGGCCGACCTCGTGCAGTTCTTCCTCGGCGACCCGCAGGGCTACAAGGGCCCCGAGATCCGGTACGCCGGAGGGGCGGACGGCCTGCGCGCGGACGCCGAGGCGGCCGGCGTGGACCTCTACGTGCACGCCCCCTACATCGTCAACGTCGCGACGACCAACAACCGGATCCGGATCCCGAGCCGCAAGCTGCTCCAGCAGCACGTCGACGCCGCGGCCGCGATCGGGGCCAGAGGCCTGATCGTGCACGGCGGCCACGTCAACAAGGACGACGACCCCGAGAAGGGCTTCGACAACTGGCGCAAGGCCGTCGAGGCGACCGACCTCAAGCTGCCGCTGCTGATCGAGAACACCGCCGGCGGCGACAACGCGATGACCCGCTACCTGGAGCGGGTCTCGCGCGTCTGGGACGCGATCTCGACGGCCGAGGGCTTCGACATGGTCGGCTTCTGCCTCGACACCTGTCACGCCCATGCGGGCGGCAACGATCTGGCCACGGTCGTCGAGGACGTCGTGAAGATCACCGGCAAGGTCGACCTCGTGCACTGCAACGACAGCCGCGACGCCTTCGACTCCGGCGCCGACCGGCACGCCAACTTCGGTCACGGCACGATCGCGCCCGAGGACCTCGCCTCGATCGTGCGCGACGCGGGCGCGCCGGTCGTCTGCGAGACCCCCGGCGGGGCCGAGGAGCACGTCGCCGACTTCGAGTTCCTGCGCTCCCGGCTCTGAGCGGTGCCCGGCGGCGGGCCGACCCCGCTCCGGTAGCCTCGCCCGGGTGAACTCCCTCGCGCTGACCGTCCGCACGATCACGCCCGAGGAGCACCTCTCCCACCTGCGCGCCGTCACCGCGGCGGGTGGCTCCGCGAGCTTCCTGCAGACCCCCGCGTGGGGCGAGGTCAAGGCCGAGTGGCGCCGCGAGTCGATCGGCTGGTTCGCCGGGGGCGACCTCGTCGGCGTCGGCCTGGTGCTCTACCGCCAGCTGCCGAAGGTCAAGCGGTACCTCGCCTACCTCCCCGAGGGCCCGGTCGTCGACTGGACCGCACCCGACCTGCGCGCCTGGCTCAGCCCGATGGTCCGGCACCTGAGGAAGGCCGGCGCCTTCGGCGTCCGGATGGGCCCGCCGGTGGTCACCCGGCGCTGGTCGGCCGACGCCGTCAAGGCGGGCATCGCCGACGCCGACGTACGCCGGCTGGGCGACCTCGCACCGACCGAGCGGTCCCAGGACGGGGCGCGCGTGGTCTCCCAGCTGCAGGAGCTCGGCTGGCAGCCGCAGGCGGTCGAGGGCGGGTTCGCCGCAGGCCAGCCGCAGCTTCAACTTCCAGATCCCGCTCGCGGGCGGCCGCACCGAGGACGACGTGCTCGCGGGGATGAACCAGCTGTGGCGGCGCAACATCAAGAAGGCCGCCAAGGCCGGCGTCGAGGTCGCGCACGGCACGGCGGCGGACCTGCACCGCCTTCCACGACCTCTACGCGCTGACCGCCGAGCGCGACCGCTTCACGCCGCGCCCGCTCGGCTACTTCGAGACGATGTTCGCCGCGCTGCTCGGCCGAGGAGCCGGACCGGATCCGGCTCTACCTCGCCCGCCACGAGGGCGACCTGGTCGCGGCCACGATCTGGATCCGGGTCGGCGCGCACGCGTGGTACTCCTACGGCGCCTCCTCCACCGAGAAGCGCGACGTGCGCGGCTCCAACGCCGTGCAGTGGGCGATGATGCGCGACGCCCTCGCCGCCGGCGCCGACCGTCTACGACCTGCGCGGCATCACCGACACCCTCGACCCGGAGGACCCGCACGTGGGACTGATCCAGTTCAAGGTGGGCACCGGAGGCGAGGCGGTGGAGTACGCCGGCGAGTGGGACCTGCCGCTGAACCCGCTGGTCTACCGCGCGTTCTCGCTCTACATGCAGCGCCGGTCGGGCGCGGGGAGGTGAGCCGGCATGCCGCTGACGATGTACGTCGACGGGCCGCGCTGGCGCTCGCACCTCCAGCAGGTCCGCGACACCCACCCCGGGCTGGTGCCCGTCATCAAGGGCAACGGCTACGGGTTCGGGGTCGGCCGGCTGGCCTCGCGCCGGCCTGGCTCGGCGTCGACACGGTCGCGGTCGGGACCTACGCCGAGGTGGCCGCGGTCGTCGAGGAGTTCCACGGCTCGGTGATGGTGCTGACCCCGTGGCGGCCCTTCGAGACGCGCGCGGTCTTCGACACCCACGTCGTGCACACCGTCGGCCGGCTCGAGGACCTGCGGGCCCTCGCCGCCCGCGACGCCGCGCCCCGCGTGGTGCTCGAGCGGATGACCTCGATGCGACGCCACGGCTTCTCCGCGCGCGACCTGCGCGAGGCCGCCGACCTGGTCGCCCCGGCCCCCGACGGCCCGGGTGCGGGCGTGGCCGTCGAGGGCGTCGCCCTGCACCTGCCGATGTCGCGCGGCTCCCACCTCGGCGAGGTCGAGCGGCTGATGGTCGACGTGGTGGCCGCGGGCCTGGCCACCCGGCGCGTCTACGTCTCGCACCTGACCGACGACGAGCTCGGCGTCGCTGCGGCACCTCCTACCCCGACTACGAGTTCCGCCCGCGGATCGGCACCTCGCTGTGGCTCGGCGACCGCGACGCGCTCTCGGTGCGGGCCACCGTCCTGGACGCGCACCCGGTCGAGCGCGGCGACGTGTTCGGCTACCGCGGGCGCAGCGCGCCGGCAGCCGGGACGATCCTGGTCGTCTCGGGGGGTACGGCGCACGGCATCGGCCTCGAGGCGCCGACGGGCGGGGCCACCCTCAAGGACCGGGCGTCGCGGATCGCCAAGGGGGGCCTCGACGCGGCCGGGTGGGTGCGCTCGCCGTACACCGTCGCCGGCAAGCACCGGATCTTCGCCGAGCCGCCGCACATGCAGGCCTCGATGCTGTTCGTCTCCGCGGGCGTGCAGCTGCCGGAGGTCGGCGACGAGGTCGACGTGCGGGTGCGCTTCACGGCGACGACGTTCGACGAGACCGTCGTCAGCGAGTAGCCGCCCACCCGGGGTCGCGCCCGTTCACCGCGACCAGCCGGTCCAGCGGCCCCGCCTCGTCGGCCACCGGCACCACCGGTCCGAAGCCCGGCCCGCCCTGCCGCAGGGCGTCGCCGCCGGGGCCGGCGAGCTGGTCGGCGAACACCGCGGCGGTGGCGAGGGACGTCTCGTCGGCCGCGGGCACCTGCCCGGTGGCCGAGGCGAGATCCCAGCCGTGCACGACCAGCTCGTTGGCCGCGACGCCGCAGACCACCGCGGCCGGCGCCTCGAAGCCGGCGATCGAGGTGCTCCCGTCGAGGGCGCCGTCCTCGTGCCAGGCGGCGGCGAGGTCGGCGAGCAGGGCGGGCAGGGCGGTGCGCCAGTCGCCGGGCAGCTCGGACGCGTCGGCGGTGGGACCGCTCGCGCCCTCGGGCACCTGCCGGCGGGCCGACATCGCGAACCCGACGGCCACGCCGCGCACGTGGTCGAGCAGGTCGCCCACGGTCCAGTCCGGGCACGGGGTGGCGTCGCCGAGCTGGTCGTCGCGCACCCCCTCGACGATCCTGGCGAGGTGGGCGCTGGCCGGTCCGAGGTCGGGCATCGGGGCCTCCTGGTCGGGGTCGGGCGTCAGTGGTCGATGGTCGCGTCAGGCGCCGGGTCGACGTACGGCGTCAGGGGGTGGACCCGGCGCGCGGCCGGAACTCATCGGCCCGGGGGTCCCTGGGGTCGCCGGGGTCGCCGGGCTCGCCGGGGTCGCCCGGGTCGTCGGTGACCCCGTCGCGGCGGACCGGGTCGTGCCAGGGCTGCAGCACGTCGCGGACCACGAGCACGACGAGGTAGATCTCGGCGAGCACGCGCACGCCGATCGCGAGCCAGTAGAACCGGTCCTGCTGGCCGGCCGTCGCGGGGTCGGTCCAGCCACCGAGGTGCAGCCAGATCGCGACGAAGTAGAAGACCTCGCCGGCGGTCCACACCAGGATGTCGCGCCAGCGCGGCCGGGCGAGGACGGCGAGCGGGAGCAGCCACAGGACGTACTGCGGGGAGTAGACCTTGTTGACCAGCAGGAAGCCGGCCACGATCAGGAAGGCCAGCTGGGCGACCCGGGGCGGGCGCCGTGCGGTGAGGCCGAGCACCAGCACCCCGACGCAGACCGCGCCGAAGAACAGCCAGGACCCGAGGTTGACGGTGTCGGCGGTCACGGTGTGCCCGGCCTGCTGCCAGACCAGCCAGACCGAGCCCCAGTCCGGTCCCCGGTCGCTGTTGAAGGTCCAGAACACCTTCCACTGCTCGAAGCCGCCGAGCATCGCGGGCAGGTTCACCGCGAGCCAGGTGACCAGCGCGGCGGACGCGGTGACCACGACGTCGGGCAGCCGGCGGCGACGCAGGCAGACCACCAGGAACGCGCCGAGCAGGAACAGCGGGTAGAGCTTGGCGGCGGTGCCGAGGCCGACCATCACCCCGGCGGTCACCGGCTTGCCGCGCGACCACGCCCACAGCGCGCCGGCGACCGCCGTGACGGCGAGCAGGTCCCAGTTGACCAGGCCGGCCAGTGCCAGGGCCGGCGAGACCGCGAACAGCGCCGCGTCCCACGGCCGCCGGCGGTGCACACCGGCGAGGAACCACGCGGCCAGCAGGGCGAACGGCGCGAGCAGCACGGCCGTGACGACGTAGTAGCGCGAGGACTCGGCCTGCACCCCGGGCTGGGCCCCGACCTCGTCGGCGGCGAGCGCGCGCCGGGTGGTCAGGTCCGGCGAGCCGCTGAGCACCTGGGTGACCTTGGCCGCGCCGGAGGCGAAGTAGCCGATGAGCACGGGGTACTCCATCGGGCTGTAGCGCCCGCCGGTGTCCTCGTACGGCCCGTAGCCCGCCGCGAAGCCGCGGCCGGTGTAGAGGTAGGGGACGTCGGAGTAGCAGAGGGCGGCGTAGCGGGCGTCGCCGTTCCAGTCCGCCTTCACGCACGGCGTCTTCTGCACCATCCCGACCACGAAGGTGAGCGCGGCCAGGGCCAGCACCACGCGCACCGGCGTCCACCAGGGGTGCGGGTCGGCGTGCCGGCCGACCGGCCCGCCGACGCCCTCGCTGGCCGCGGCCACCAGCGGGTCCTCGCGGGTGGGCGCGACGACGCCGTCGTCCCTCACCTAGGGACCGCCGCCGGTGCCACCGCCCGTGCCGCCGCCCGTGCCACCGCCGGTCCCGCCGCCACCGCCGCCGGTGCCGGGTGTGGGCGTCGGCCCGCCCGGCGTCTGGCTGGGCGTCTGCGACGGGGTCTGGCTCGGGGTCTGCGACGGCGTCTGGCTCGGCGTCTGGCTGGGCGTCTGGCTGGGCGTCCGGCTCGGTGTGCTCGACGGGGTCCGCGTCGGCGTCGGCGTGCGCGTGGGGGTCGGGGTGAAGGTCGGCAGCGGCGGGTGGTCGTCGTTCCTGGCGTCCACGAACGCGGCGTCCGGGAACTCCTCGCTGGGCTTGCCCTCGAGCGCCCGGTCCATCACGGCCGTCCAGGTGCGGGTGGGGTACTCGGCGCCGAAGTACGGCACGAGGTAGCCCGGCGTGCACGTCCTGCCGGTCTGCTGCACGCAGTTGAGGTTGTCGTTGCCGTCGCCGCGGACGTACATCACCGCCGTGGCGAGCTGGGGCGTGTAGCCGACGAACCACGACGACGAGACGTTGCCGTCGTCGTTGGTGGCCGTGCCGGTCTTGCCGGCCGCGGGCCGTCGGAGCTGCTGGGCGTTCGGCCCCGGTCCCGGCCTTCACGACCTGCTGGAGCGCGTAGCTGACGTCGCGGTCGAGGTCGTCGGCGAGCACCCGCTTGGTCACCTTCGCCGCGCGGTAGCGGGGCTTGCCGCCCGCCCCGGTCACCTTGTCCACGACGTACCACTGCTTGGCCCGGCCGCCGTCGGCGATCGTGCCGTAGGCGTTGGCCATGTCGATCGGGCTGATCGTGGCCGAGCCGAGCGAGATGCCGGAGGTCGGCTGGAGGTCGGGTACGTCGGCGGGGATGCCCAGCGTCGACGGCCATGTCGAGGATCTTCTGCGGACCGTTCTCGCATCGACTCGGTCAGGTCGACGTAGGCGGTGTTGACCGACTGCTCGGTGGCCAGCTGCAGGCTGATCGCGCTGCCGTAGTCGTTGCCGTCGCCGGGACCCTCGTTGACGACCTTCGAGCGGCCGTTGGGGAAGACGTAGGGCGAGTTGCCCTCGAAGGTGCTCTTGAGGGAGTAGCCGTCCTTGAGCCCGGCGGCGAGGGCGAACGGCTTGAACGCCGACCCCGGCTGGCCACCGGCGACGGCCCAGTTGAGCTGGCTCTTGAGGTAGTCCTGGCCGGCGAACATCCCGCGCAGCGCCCCGGACTGCGGGTCGACCGAGGCGACCGCGACGTGCAGGCCCTTGAGGCCCTTCGGCCTCTGCTGGTCCACGGCCGTGCGCGCCGCGGTCATCGCCCTGCGGGTGAAGGTGGTGGTCACCCGCAGCCCGCCGCCGCTGATCTCGTCGTCGGTGAAGCCCTTGGCGAGCAGCTCCTTGCGGACCATCGAGAGCATGAAGCCCCTCTGGCCGCCGTACTGGTCCTCGGTGACGATCTTGGGGAACCGCGGCAGCCGCTGGGCGAACCGCGCGGCGTCGTCGGCCGACAGGTTGCCCGTCGACTCCATCCCGGACAGGACGTACTGGTAGCGGCCGAGCAGCGCCGCTCGCGAGGCGTGCCCCGTTGGCCGGGTCGAGCGCTGCCGGGCGAGTTGAGCACCGCGGCGAGCACGGCGCCCTGCGGACGGTGAGGTCCTTGGCGTCCTTGTCGAAGTAGGCCTGCGCGGCGGCCTGGATGCCGTACGCCCCACGGCCGAAGTAGATGGTGTTGAGGTAGCCCTGCAGGATCTGGTCCTTGGACTGCTGGCGCTGGAGCTTCAGCGAGACGAACGCCTCCTTCACCTTGCGGGTGAGCGTGCGCTCCTGGGAGAGGTAGAAGATCTTGACGTACTGCTGGGTGATCGTGGACGCACCCTGGGTGGCGTTGCCCCGGGCGTTGCTGAACGCCGCGCGCAGGATGCCCTTGGGGTCGATGCCCCGGTTGGTGTAGAACGTGCGGTCCTCGGCGGCGATCACCGCGTCCTGCACGTGCTGGGGCACGTCGGACAGCGAGACGCTGGTGCGGTTCTGGTTGGCGAACCGGCCGATCTCGGTGCTTGCCGTCGGCGTAGTAGACGAACGTCGTCTGCGCCTGGAAGTCCTTGTTGGGGTCCGGGATGTCGGTCGCGGCGTAGCCGTAGGCGAACGCAGCGAGACCGAGCAGGAACAGCGTCAGGCCGGTCAAGAACGCCCACTTGAGCAGCCGCCGGGGCAGGCTCCTGCGCGGCGGTTTGCGCTGTGCACTCACCTGGGGCGACTCCGGGCTCGGGGACGATCGGTCCGCTCCACGATACGGGAGCAGTGGGTACGCCGGATCAGGACCCGTCAGCGCGGCGGGCGTGCCCTCGATATATCGATGCGATAGGTTGTGGCGATAGGACCGCACGACATACGCGTTGAGCGACAGGGAGAGGGGACGACGTGGCCCGACGGGGCGAGACGCTCGAGCTGGCCGTGCTCGGCCTGCTGCACGAGTCGCCGATGCACGGCTACGAGCTGCGCAAGCGGGTCAACGGCGTGCTCGGCTGGAGCCGGCTGCTGTCCTACGGCTCGCTCTACCCGGCGCTGAAGAAGATGCTGCGGGCCGGCTGGATCGCCGAGCACGTCACCCCGCCCGAGCCGGGCGCGACCAGCCGCCGGCAGCGGATCGTCTACGAGCTCACCCCCGCCGGCGACCAGCGGTTCACCGACCTGATGGCCGATGCCGGCCCCTCGGCGTGGGAGGACGACAACTTCGACGTCCGGTTCGCCTTCTTCAGCCGCACCGACATGGAGGTCCGGCTGCGCATCCTCGAGGGCCGCCGCTCGCGGCTCCAGGAGCGCCTCGAGCGGGTGCAGGCCCAGCTGGCCCGCACCCAGCAGCAGATGGACCGCTACGCCACCGAGCTCCAGCGCCACGGCGTGGAGTCGGTGGAGCGCGAGGTCCGGTGGCTCTCCGAGCTGATCAACGCCGAGCGCGGCGACGGCCCACCACCCACGACGGCCGGACGGCCGACCTGCCACCACCAACGACCGCACCCGACCGGACGTCGGCAACAACCAGCGGACCGCAGCTGAAGGAGATGCCCGATGGGTTCGGTACGAGTAGCAATCGTGGGGGTCGGCAACTGCGCCACCTCCCTCATCCAGGGGGTGCAGTACTACCGCGACGCCGACCCCGACGGGTCCGTCCCGGGCCTCATGCACGTCGAGTTCGGCGACTACCACGTCTCCGACGTCGAGTTCGTCGCCGCGTTCGACGTCGACGCCAAGAAGGTCGGCTTCGACCTGTCCGAGGCGATCAACACCTCCGAGAACAACACCATCAAGATCACCGACGTGCCGCCGCTCGGCGTCACCGTGCAGCGCGGTCCGACGTACGACGGCCTCGGGAAGTACTACCGCGAGACCATCGAGGAGTCCGACGCCGAGCCGGTCGACGTGGTCGTCCGTGCTGCAAGCGAGACGCGCGCCGACGTGCTCGTCGCCTACCTCCCGGTGGGCTCCGAGGAGGCCGACAAGTTCTACGCGCAGTGCGCCATCGACGCGGGCGTGGCCTTCGTCAACGCGCTGCCGGTGTTCATCGCCTCCGACCCGGTGTGGGCCAAGAAGTTCGAGGACGCCGGCGTCCCGATCGTCGGCGACGACATCAAGTCCCAGGTCGGCGCGACGATCACCCACCGGGTGCTGGCCAAGCTGTTCGAGGACCGCGGCGTGGTGCTGGACCGCACCTACCAGCTCAACGTCGGCGGCAACATGGACTTCAAGAACATGCTCGAGCGGGACCGCCTCGAGTCGAAGAAGATCTCCAAGACCCAGGCCGTCACCTCGAACCTGAGCCACGACCTCGGCGCCCGCAACGTGCACATCGGCCCGTCGGACTACGTCCAGTGGCTCGACGACCGCAAGTGGGCCTACGTCCGCCTCGAGGGCCGCGCGTTCGGCGACGTCCCGCTGAACATGGAGTACAAGCTCGAGGTCTGGGACTCCCCCAACAGCGCGGGCATCATCATCGACGCCGATCCGCGCCGCGAAGATCGCCCTGGACCGGGGCATCGGCGGCCCGATCCTGTCGGCGTCGACGTACCTGATGAAGTCGCCGCCCGTGCAGATGGCCGACGACCTGGGCCGCGCCCAGGTCGAGGCGTTCATCCGCGGCGACGTCGAGCGCTGACCCCCCGGGGGCCGTTTCCCAGGTGATGCAGGAAGACGGCCGCTTCCCACGGTGAACAGTCCATGGGGAGCGGCCGTTTACCAGGTGATGCAGGAAAACGGCCCGCGCGCGGCACCGCGGGCCGCGCGCACCGCCGGGGCGGCTGGTCGGCCGTCCACAGGCAGCCGCCCGTACGACGGCGTGCGACCCGGGCCCTGAGACGATGACCGGGTGACCGCGCTCCGCCACCTCCTGCACCTGCTGCGGGGGACGTGGTTCCGGCGGCTGTTCGCGGTGCGGGTGGCCAGCCAGCTCACCGACGGCGTGTTCCAGGTCGCGCTCGCGTCGTACGTCGTGTTCTCCCCCGAGCGCGCGCCCTCCCCGGGGGCGCTGGCCGGCGCGCTCGCGGTGGTGCTGCTGCCGTTCAGCGTGCTCGGGCCGTTCGTCGGGCGTGCTTCCTGGACCGGTGGTCGCGCCGCCAGGTGCTGGCCTGGTCGAACTTCGTCCGGGTCGGCCTGGTGCTCGCGCTCGCCGCCGCCGTGCACGCCGACGTCCGGGGCGCCGCGCTGTTCGCGATGATCCTGGCCTGCCTCTCGGTGAACCGGTTCCTGCTCGCCGGGCTCTCGGCCGCGCTGCCGCACGTCGTGGCCGACGAGGACCTGATCACCGCCAACGCGCTCACCCCGACCGCCGGGCACGCTCGCGTTCCTGGTCGGGCTCGGCGCTCGGCACCGGGGCCCGGCTCGGTGTGGGCGGCCCTCGGGGCGACGGCGACGTCGGGGTGCTGGTCCACGGCCGCCGCGCTCTACGGCGTCGCCGGGGCGCTGGCGCTGCGGATCCCGCGCGACCTGCTCGGCCCGGACCTCGCGCGAGGCCCGCCCGCGGTGCGCGAGGCGGTCCGGCACGTCGCGCGCGGGCCTCGTCGAGGGGCTGCGCCACCTCGGGTCAGCGGCGCGCCGGCGGCGTACGCGCCTGACCGCCATCGGGGCGCACCGCTTCTTCTACGGCATCTCGACGGTCGCGCTGATCCTGCTCTACCGCAACTACTTCCACGACCCCGGCGAGATCGACGCGGCGTTCACCGAGCCTGTCGGTGGCGGTGCTGGTCAGCGGCGTCGGGTTCGTCTCCGCGGCGGTGCTCACGCCGGTCGTCACCGAGCGGGTGGCGCCGCGCACCTGGGTGCTGGGGCTGCTCGCGCGGGGCGGCCGTCACCCAGGTCGTCCCCGGCGCGCTCTACACCGAGCCCGCGCTGCTGGTCGCGGCGTTCTTCCTCGGCCTGGCCGCCCAGGGCATCAAGATCGTGGTCGACACGCTCGTGCAGACCCACGTCGACGACGCCTTCCGCGGCCGGGTGTTCGCGCTCTACGACGTGATCTTCAACGTCGCGTTCGTCGCCGCGGCCGCCGCCGGGGCGGTGGTGCTGCCCGACGACGGCAAGTCCTACGCCGTGCTGGCGGCGTCGCGCTCGGCTACGTCGCTGACCGCGCGTGGTACGCCCGGGTCACCCGCGCGCGGCGTACCGCGCGCGACCTGAGCCGCTCGACCGGGCCCGTTCAGTTGCCGAGGCAGGTCGCCGATGACTGCCACCGCCACCGGCACCCTTGGCGCCGGGCTGGGTGGCCGGCGCCCACTCCGACGGGCTGCGACCACCACGAACCCGGGGCCGTGGAAGGCGTACTGGAACGCCTCGCCCGAGCCGCCCGCGCAGCATCGACCCATGTTCATGCTCGACACCACGTTGCGGCACCAGGTTCGCCGACCAGCGACGCACGCCTGCACGTCGACGTACGTCGGCTGCTGCGAGCAGTCCAGGACGACGGGGTGCCCGACCGTGCACAGGCGCGGCGGTCCCCGGTGCCGGAGACGGTGCGTGTTGAACAGGCCGCCGGCCATGACGCCGGCGCCCTTGACCCGGTTGATGTCCCACTGGAGCGCGCGTCGAAGGCGAGCAGGTTGCGCCCGTTGACGCTGATGCCGTCGCCGCCGAGCTCGACGAGGTAGACGTAGCCGGCCTCGTGGGCGAAGAACACCTCGCCCTGGCCCGAGACCCGCATCAGCGGCATGTCCTCGCTGGTGACCATCTTCTTCAGCAGCTTGCCGACGCCGCCGGCCTTCTCGTGGTCGAAGCGGACCTGGCCCTGGAAGGCCACCATCGCGCCCTTGACCGCCAGCACGTCGCGGGCCGAGCGCGACCCGGAGCGAGCTGCTGGTTCTCAGGCAGGCGTCGAATCGGGGTTGCCCTGGCGACCTCGAGGATGCCGGACCGGCCGAGGACAGGTCGTCGGCTACCTGGGCCGGCGACGCCGGCACCGCGCGGGATGTGACCGGTGACCGGTGTCGGGTCAGCGCGACGGCGCACCAGGCGAGCAGCGCCTCGCCGGCGCGTCCTGCGCTCATCGGGCCGTGGTCCAGCCGCAGCTCGAGCAGGAACCGGTAGGCCTCGCCGACCTCGCGGCCCGGGCCGATGCCGAGGATCTCCATGATCTGGTTGCCGTCGAGGTCGGGGCGGATCGAGGCGAGCTCCTCCTCCTCGGCGAGCCGGGCGATGCGCGCCTCGAGGTCGTCGTAGGTGCGCCGCAGCCGGTCGGCCTTGCGCCGGTTGCGGGTGGTGCAGTCGGCCCGGGTCAGCACGTGCAGCCGCTCGAGCTGGTCGCCCGCGTCGCGCACGTAGCGGCGGACCGCCGAGTCGGTCCACTCCCCGGTGCCGTAGCCGTGGAAGCGCAGGTGCAGCTCGACCAGCCGGGCGACCTGCGTCGATGTCGTCGTTGGAGAACCGCAGCGCCTTCATCCGCTTGCGGGTCAGCTTGGCGCCGACCACGTCGTGGTGGTGGAAGGTGACCGTGCCGTCGTCCTGGAAGCGGCGGGTGCGCGGCTTGCCGACGTCGTGCATCAGCGCGGCGAACCGGGAGACGAAGTCCGGGCCCGCCGCCGGGAAGCCGGTCCTCGAGGTCGATGCTCTGCTCGAGCACGGTCAGCGTGTGCTCGTAGACGTCCTTGTGCCGGTGGTGCTCGTCGCGCTCGAGCGCCAGCGCCGGCAGCTCGGGCAGCACGTGCTCGGCCAGCCCGGTCTCGACGAGCAGCGCCAGCCCGCGGCGCGGGTGCGGCGCACAGCACCAGCTTCACCAGCTCGTCGCGGACCCGCTCGGCCGAGACGATCTCGATCCGGCCGGCCATCGCGGTCATCGCCTCGACGACCGCCGGGTCGACCGTCGAAGCCGAGCTGGGCGGAGAACCGCGCCGCCCGCATCATCCGCAGCGGGTCGTCGGAGAACGAGTCCTCGGGCCGGCCCGGCGTGCGCAGCAGGCCGCGGGCCAGGTCCGCGCATGCCGCCGAACGGGTCCTCGAAGCTGCCGCCCGGGCAGCGTCACCGCCATCGCGTTGACGGTGAAGTCGCGCCGGCCCAGGTCGCCGTCCAGCGAGTCGCCGTACTCGACCGCCGGCTTGCGCGAGGCCGGCGTCGTAGCCTCCGAGCGGTAGGTCGTGATCTCGACTGGCAGTCGCCCTTGCGCGCAGCCGATCGTGCCGAACGCGCGGCCCATGTCCCAGGTCGCGTCGGCCCAGCCGGTCGAGCAGCCGCTCGGTGGTCTCGGGGCGCGCGGAGGTGGTGAAGTCGAGGTCGTTGTGCAGCCGGCCGAGCATCGCGTCGCGCACCGGGCCGCCGACCAGCGCGATCTGCTCGCCCGCCGCGGTCGAAGCGCGCACCGAGCTCGTCGATGACCGGCGGCGATCCGCAGCAGCTCGCGGACGGCGGTGCGCTGCACCTCGCTGAGCGCTCACGCGGGCGCAGGAGTGGGTCGGAAGGCTGGTCGGACACGGGAGGCAACTCTATGCCAGGCCGGCGCCGAGGACGCCCGGCCAGTCGTTAGCCTTGCCCGTGTGACCCGTCCCGAATCGCGCCGCGCTGCCGGCATGCCTGGCGCGCGGCGTCGGTGGCCGGCCTGGTCGTGGCGGCCGCTGCTGGCGCCGGTGGCTGCCGCTCCGGCCGCCGGCGACCGAGCACGCCCGCGCCGCTGCGAGGCCACCATCGGCGCTCAGCCGCGTCGACGCTGCCCGCATCGAGAAGCTCGCACCGGCGACATCCCGCGGACGGGACGTCACCGTCACCGGCACGGTCACCAACCGCTCCGAGGACGACCTGGACCGACCTCCAGGCCTACCTGTTCACCTCGGACGAGCCCGATCACCATCGCGCGCGGAGCTCGCGACGCGGCCGCCACCGACCCCGACGACCGAGGTCGGGCAGCGGCTCACCACCGAGGGCCTGTTCGACGAGGTCGGCGACCTCGCAGCCGGGCGAGACGACGGCCTACCGGGTCTCCGTGCCGCGCCGCGACCTCGGCATCACCGGCGAGCCCGGCGTCTACTGGATCGGCGTCCACGTGCTGGGCGCCGGCTCGACGGCGAGGGCCGCGACGCGTCGCCGACGGCCGGGCCCGCACGTTCATCCCGCTCATGTCCGGCGCACGCGGCACGCCGCGCCTGAGCACTCGGCTCGCCCTGGTCGTGCCCGGTCAAGGCAGCAGGTCGCGCCGCGGCGCCGCCGGCCGGCTGCTCGGCGTGGCCGCCTGGCAGCGCTCGCTGTCGCGCACCGACGGCCGGCTCGACCGGCTGCTCGACCTCAGCGGCCGCGCGACCCGCGCCGATCACCTGGGTGGTCGACCCGGCGCTCCTCGACGCGGTCCGCGCTCGGTGGCCCGCGGACAACCCCGAGCTCGAGCCCGCGGCCGAGCCGGACGGGCCCCGAGGGCGCAGCGGCTCCCGCCGACGCCGTCGGCCCACGCCCGCGCCCGTCCGGCTGGCGCCGGCGGCCGCCGGACGAGCCCGGCGACGTCGGCCCGGCCGCCGAGCCCTCCGCGGAGGCGGTCGCGCCGCGCGGGCCTGGCTCGAGGAGTTCCGCCGCCAGGCGCCGACCACACCGTGCCGACGCGTGCCCTACGGCGACCTCGACGTCGCCGCGGTCGCTGAGCAGCCGGCGGCGCGCCGGGCTGTACCGCGCAGGCCGCCGAGCTCAGCGCCGCGGACGATGGACGGCTCGGCGTCGACGCCGCCGCCCGTCGTCGACCCGCTCGACGCGGCTACCTCCCCGGCGCGGCGCTGCGCCGCATCGACCCGGACACCGCCGTGCTGCTCGACCGACGCGGCCTCCCCCGGCACGCGCCAGCCGGTCCGTCGCTGCGGCCCGACGGCGACCGGGCGCCGGTCGTGCTCACCGACAGCGCCGCCGGCGTCCGGCGGCCCGCGGCCCGAACGCGCGCTACGCCGCGCTCGCGGTGCGCCAGCGGCTGCCTCAGCGAGGCGGCGCTGCACGCGCTCTCCGCCCGACGCGCGACCGCCGCTCGTGGTCTCCACCCCGCCGCTACTGGAACCCGGGCGCGCCTGGAGACCGCGCGCGACTTCTTCGCGCGGCCTCGACCAGCCCTGGCTGCGGCATGGTCGACCTGCCCGACGGTCGTCGCCTCGCCGGCGGCGACCGGCGCAGCACCGACCAGCCGGCGCGCCGGTCTACCCCGCGCGGACAGCGAGGAGCCGAGGTGCCGCTGGCCAACCTGCTCGCGCACCCAGGCAGCTCGACCGCCGACCGGGACGACGTACGGCCGGGCTGCTCACCGCCAACGACACCGTCGACGACGAGCTCGGCGCGGACCGCGATGCTCGGCCGTCGTCGAGCCAGCGCGCGCGGCACCCGCGCCGGCGCTCGCCCAGACGCAGCAGCACCACCGACTACGTCCGGCTCGCAGATGCAGCGAGGTGCACGTCGACGGGCCGTCGTTCGTGATGATGTCCAGCGAGGAGGGGCCGATCGCGGTGACGCTGGTCAACGGCCTCGACCAGACGGTCGACGTCGGCATCGAGCGCCCAGACCCGGCAGCTCCGGGCTGACCATCTGCGGTCAGCGACGCGGTCACGCTCGGGCCCGGGCAGCGCACCCGGTGCGGCTGCGGGCCAGCTCCGACGACATCGGCGTGCACGCGGTGACGCTGGTGGCGACCGAACGCCGACGGCAACCCGACCGGGCAGCGTCGACCAGTTCAGCGTCCGCACCAGCCAGGTCGGCACCGTGATCTGGGTGATCATGGGCATCGGCGGCGCGGTGCTGCTCCTGGCGATCGCGGTCCGGCTGGTCCGCGGGTCGTCGGCGCAGTCCACGCCGGGCGCCGCGCCGCGCAGGAAGACGCCCGGCCGCCCGAGTGCCCCGAGGCCGACGCCGGCCGCGACCGACCAGGAGGTCGGCGCGCGAGCGGACCCCGAGCCCGGCCGACGAGGACCGCGCGGGACGGGCACCGACGCCAGCGTGCTGTCCTCCAGCGCGGTGATGGCCGCCGGCACGGTCGTCTCGCGGCTCAGCGGCTTCGTGCGCAACGCGCTGCTCGGCGCCGCCCTCGGCCAGCAGCTGCACGCCGACGTGTTCACGATCGCCAACACCGTCCCCAACATGCTCTACATCCTGCTGGCCGGCGGGGTCTTCAACGCCGTGCTGGTCCCGCAGCTGGTGCGGGCGATGAAGAACGACCCCGACGGCGGGGACGGCTACACCAACCGGATCATCACCCTGGCCGCGCTGTTCCTGGCCGGCGTGACCGCCGTGCTGGTGATCGCCGCCCCGCTGCTGATGCGGGTGTTCCTCGACGACCGCTTCTTCGCGCCCGAGCTGGCGCTGCAGCGCGAGTCGGTGATCGACTTCGCCCGCTACTGCCTGCCGCAGGTGTTCTTCTACGGCATGTTCGTGCTCGTCGGGCAGGTGCTCAACTCCCGCGGCAGCTTCGGGCCGATGATGTGGGCGCCGATCGCCAACAACGTGATCTCGGTGGCGGTGCTCGGCGTCTACCTGTGGTCGTTCGGCCCGGTCCGACCTCTGCCGCGGCGGCGGGCTGGACCGCCGGTGCTCGCCGGCCCGGGTCGACGGTCGGCGGCTACACCAGCGGCCAGGAGCTGCTGCTCGGCCTCGGCTCGACGCTGGGCATCGCCGCGCAGCTGCTGGATCCTGCTGCCCTACCTGCGAGCGGGCCGGCTTCCGCTTCCGGCCGCGCTTCGACTTCCGCGGCACCGGCCTCGGGCCACACCCTGCGGCTGGGCGTGCTGGACGGTGCTGTTCGTCGTCGTCAACCAGATCGCCTACACCGTCGTGGTCCGGATCGCCTCGGGCGGCACCGCGGACGCGGTCGGTGGCGCCTGCGTCGGCGGCGGCACCGGCACCGGCTACACGATCTACTCCAACGCGTTCCTGCTCGTGATGGTGCCGCACTCGATCGCGACGGTCTCCCTGGCGACCGCGATGCTGCCGCGGCTCTCCGCGTCACGCCGCCGACGGCCGACCTGCGCGGCGTCGCCGCGCAGCGTGGCCTCGACGCTGCGCACGTCGTACGCGCTGATCATCCCGTTCGCGCTGCTGCTCCCGCGTGGTCGCCCTCGACCTGAGCAACGTGATCTCGGCTACGGCGCCGCCCGGCAGAGCGTCGCCGACTTCGCCCTGGCGCTGGCGCTGTTCGCCCCGGGCTGGTGCTGTTCACCACCCACTACCTGATGCTGCGCGGCTTCTACGCCCTCGAGCGCACCCGCACGGTGTTCTGGGTGCAGTGCGTGATCGCCGCGACCAACATCGCGCTGGCCGTCGCGCTGACCCCGCCGCCCCGCCGTCGCGGACCGCGCCCGGCCTGGTGCTCGCCTACGCCGGCGCCTACCTCGTCGGCGCGTTCGGGTCCTACACGCTGCTGCGCCGGATGCCTCGGCGGCCTGGAGACGCCGGCGCTGGTGCGCTTCCTGGTGCGGCTGCTGCTCGCCGCCGGCATCGCCACCCTGTGCGCCTGGGCGGTGCGGCACGGGCTGGACGCGGTCTGGGCGCCGGTGCCGGGTCGACCTCGGGCAAGGTGCAGGCCGTGCTGGTGCTGGTCGTGACCGGCGTGGTCGACCTCGCGGTGTACCTCGCGCTGGCCCGGCTGCTGCGGATCGCCGAGGTGACCGGCGTGCTCGCGCCTGGTCACCGGGCGGCTGCGCCGCTAGGCCGCCCGCGGCCCGGCCGGCCCCGAGCGCGCCCGTAGCATGGGCACTCAGCGACCGGGCAGAGACCGAGCAGAGACCGAGCGAGCGCGAGGAGGGACGTGGCAACGACGCGGAACCACTCGGGCCGGGGACCGTCCTCGCCGGTCGGTTCACCCTCGACGACCTGCTCGACGAGTCCGACGGCGCGCGGTTCTGGCGGGCCACCGACCGCATCCTGGCCCGCAGCGTCGCGGTGCACGTGCTCGCCGACTCCGACCCGCGCGCCGACGCCCTGCTCGTCGCAGCCCGCACCTCGGCGCTGGTCACCGACGGCCACCTGCTGCGGGTGCTCGACGCCGCCTCGGCCGAGCGGCGTCGTCTACGTCGTCAACGAGTGGGGCTCGGGCATGTCGCTGGACCGGATGCTCGCCGAGGGCCCGCTGTCCGCCCCGCCGCGCCGCCTGGGTGGTCAAGGAGGTCGCCGAGGCGATCGTGCACCGCGCACCGCAGCGGCGTCGCCCACGGCCGGCTGCTGCCCGAGAACGTCATGGTCACCGAGGCCGGCTCGGTCAAGCTGATCGGCTTCGTCGTCGACGCGGTGCTCGCGCGGGCGACCAGCACCGCCGGGTCGACCGGGGGCGGCCGGTCGACGGCCCGCGAGGCCGACGTCATCGACCTCGGCGCGCTGCTCTACGCCGCCCTGGTCGGCCGGTGGCCCGGCACCGCCGGGCTCGACGATCCCGGCCGCGCCCACCGAGCACGGCCGCCCGCTGCGCCCGCGCCAGGTGCGGGCCGGCGTACCCCGCCCGCTGGACGCGATCTGCGAGCGGGTGCTGGCCGCGGCGACGCACGACCCGCACGCCATGCCGATCGTGACCGCCGCACGAGGTCTACGCCGCGCTGAGCGACTACATCGGCGACCCGGCCGGCCCGCCCGGCGGCCCCGAGCCGACGACCGTCCTCGATCCCGCCGACCTGGCGCTGGCCCGCGACACCCTGGGCCGCTCGGGCTCGTCGGGGGCCTCGTCCGGCGCTCTGGCCGGCGCGGCGGCGGGTGGCACCGGTGAGCCCGGCCCGACCGGCGACCCGGCTGCGACCGCGGACGACGACGCCGGGGACACCGACGACCTCGGGGACCCGTCGCTGGACCCCGAGGCGACCCAGGCCGGGACGCCGGTCTTCTTCGACGAGGACACCGGGGTCGGCTGGACGCCCGCCCACGAGCGGGCGGATCGGGTGGACCGCGCCGACGCGACCCGCGACGGCCGGCCGGGCGACCTGCCCGACGACCGGTCGGACGGCTCCCGCGAGCGCGTCGACCCGTCCGAGGGGCTGCTCGACGACGACTGGACCCGGCCGCGACCGGCGTCCGCCCCGCCGGCACCGCTCCCCGACCCGCCGGCGCGGCCGCTGTTCGCCGAGGGGCCCTACGCCGCGCCGGCGCAGGCCGGCACCAGGCAGGGTCAGCAGGGGCACCCGGGCACCGAGCGCGACGGCCGGACCGGCCACGGCGACGAGGCGGCCCTGGCCCCGGGCGACGGCGCCAGGAGCGGCTTCTTCGCAGGCTTCTCCGGCTTCGGGGACGACACCACCGACACCGCTGCCCGCCAGCGCAGCACGGGTGCCGGCAACGGATCGGTGCCCCCGGCGTGGGGCCCCGACTTCGACGACCCGGCCGAGCCGGAGACCGACCCCGCCGCCGCCCACGCGGGGTCGAGCTGGCTGCGGCTGGCGGCCGTGATCGCGGGCGTGCTGGTGCTCGTCGTCGGCGTGGTCGTGGCCTTCAACCTGGGTCGCGGCGCCTCCGACGAGCCGGGCAGCACCGCGAGCGGCTCACCGTCGGGGTCGTCCAGCCGGTCCGCGAGCACCGTCCTGAGGATCGCCGGCGTCGCCGACTTCGACCCCGAGGGCGACCCGCCCGACGAGAACCCGGAGCTCGTGCCCCTGGCCACCGACGGCAAGCCCGGCACCGCCTGGCAGACCCTGACCTACCGCGGGAACCCCGAGCTCGGCGGCCTCAAGAGCGGCGTCGGGCTCCTGGTCGACCTCGGCCGGCCCCGGGCCGTCGGCTCCGCCCGGGTCACGCTGCTCGGCGACGGCACCTCGCTGGAGCTGCTGGCAGCGCCCGACGCCACCTCCGCCCCCTCCTCGGCCGACGGCCTGGACCGGGTCGCCTCGGCCGAGAACGCCGGAGGCCGCGTGGACCTCACCCTCGACCGCCCCGTGACCACCCGCTGGCTGGTCGTCTGGCTCACCAAGCTCCCCGCCGTGCCCGGGGGGTTCAAGGGCCAGGTCGCGGAGATCTCCGTCCGGTCATGAGCCCGCGCCCCGGTGGGCCGGGCGACGGTCCGCCCGATCCCGACCCTGCGCCGGACGGTCCCGAGACTCCCGACGGGCTCGAGACTCCCGACGGTCCCGAGACTCCCGACGGCTCGAGACTCCCGACGGGCTCGACGACCGGGAGCTGCTCCGCGCCCACGTCGCCGGCGACCCGACCGCCTTCGGGACGCTCTTCGCCCGGCACCGCGACCGGCTCTGGGCGGTCGCGCTGCGCACCACCGGCGACCGCGAGGACGCCGCCGACGCCCTGCAGGACGCGATGATGCGGGCGTTCCGCCGGGCCGACTCGTTCCGCGGCGACGCCGCCGTGACCACCTGGCTGCACCGGATCGTGGTGAACGCCTGCCTCGACCGGCTCCGGCGCCGCCGCGTCCGCCGGCCGACCCGCTGCCCGAGGACCTCGCCGCCCAGGCGCCCTCCCACGGCGCCGCCGGGCCTGCCCTCGTCGGCGCGGGCTCGGGCACCGGGGACGGGCCGTCGTCGATCCGGCCGAGCTCGCCGTCGACGCCGAGCGGCGCGCCGCCGTGCTGGCCGCACTGGACACGCTGCCGCCGGACCAGCGGGCGGCGCTGGTGCTGGTCGACATGGAGGGGTACTCCGTCGACGAGACCGCCCGGATCCTCGACTGCGCCCCCGGCACCGTCAAGAGCCGCTGCTCGCGCGGCCGCGCCAAGCTGCTCCCGCTGCTCCTCTCGCACGCCCCCTCCCGGCCGGGCCGGACCGACGAGCCGGGCCGCACCGGCGACCGGGTCCCCGGCGGCGGGAACCCCGCGGCCGGCCTGCGCGTCGGACCACCGGACGAGCGCCCCGGCCCCGAGCGCCGGCCGCCGCCCCGCCACGGCGCCAGCGACTCTGCCGGCACCACCGGCGCCACCGAGCGACACCGAGGACACCGAGCGACCACCGAGGACACCGAACGACCACACGACCAGGACACCGAACGACCACCGGACGCGAGGAGGTGACGAGCCCGTGACACCCGAGGAGGAGCAGCAGGTCGCGGCCGCGCTCGCCGCCGCTGCGCACCCACCGGCCGGTCCCCGCACCGGCGCCGGCACCAGCGAGGCCGGGGCATGGGTCGGCTCGGCGGGCCGTGTCGACCCGCCGACCCCGCCGGACGTGGTGGCGCGCCTGGACCGGGTTCTGGCCGACCTGGTGACGGCCCGGGCCGCCGCGGCGGGCAGCGGCGACGTGGGCTCCGACGACGGGACGGCCGGCGAGACCGGTGCAGCGGGCACCGACGAGCTGGCCCGCCGTCGGGCGGCACGGCGGCCCCCGGCGACCCCCCGGCGCTGGCCGCACGTCCTCGTCGCCGCCGCCGCGGTCGCGGTCATCGCGGTCGCGGGTGGGGCGGTCGTCACCCATGGCTTCGGCTCGTCGGGCGGCGACAGCGCCACGTCCGCCGCCGACTCGGCGGGCGGGAGCAGCGACTCCGGGGTGGCCGAGGACGGCGCTGGCGGCGGCAGCGGCTCCGGCGGGTCGGGAGCCAGGAGCCTCGCCCCCGACGCCTCGTCCACCCCGTCGCCCTCCGGCTCCGAGGCCGCGCCGAGCCCGGCGCCCGAGCGGGTCGCGGCCCTCCCGCGGCTGCGCAGCGACCACCTCTCCCGCGACGTCGCCCGCACGCTCGTCGTGCTGGGCCGGACCTCGGCCCCGGGCGGTACCACGAGCCCGTCGCCCGACCCGTCGACCGGAGGGGACACCCCGCCGGACCCGACGGCCTCCCCCCGTGCGGGCGCCCTCTCCTCGGACGGCCGGCTGCTGCGCCCGGTCCCCGCGGGATGCACGCCACCGCCCGCCGGGTCCGACGACCAGCGGGTCGCCGTACTCCTCGACGACGAGCCGGCCACCCTGGTGCTCTCACCCGTCGCGGACGGGGCCCGTGAGGCGCGGGTGTACGCCTGTGACGGCACGGCGGTCCGCCGCGCGACGACCGTCGTGCAGGTCCCCTGACGGGAATGGCCGCCGCCTAGGATCGGTTCAGACCTCAGCACCCCAGACCCGACCGGAAGAGAGCCCCGCCTCCATGGCCAGCGACCTGTCCACCCTCCGCAACGTCATCGTCATCGGCTCCGGCCCCGCCGGCTACACCGCCGCGGTGTACGCCGCCCGGGCGAACCTCGCGCCGCTGGTGTTCGAGGGCTCGGTCACCGCCGGTGGCGCGCTGATGAACACCACCGAGGTGGAGAACTTCCCCGGCTTCCGCGACGGGATCATGGGTCCCGCGCTGATGGACGAGATGCGCGCGCAGGCCGAGCGGTTCGGCGCCGAGCTGGTCGCCGACGACGTGACCGCCGTGGACCTGACCGGCGACGTCAAGGTCGTCACCGACGGGTCGGGCAACGAGCACCGCGCCCGCGCGGTCGTCCTGGCCACCGGCTCGGGCTATCGCAAGCTCGGCGTCGAGGGCGAGGACCGGCTCTCCGGGCACGGCGTGTCCTGGTGTGCGACCTGCGACGGCTTCTTCTTCCGCGAGCAGCACATCGCCGTGGTCGGCGGGGGCGACTCCGCGGTCGAGGAGGCGACGTTCCTGTCCCGCTTCGGCAGCAAGGTCACCCTGATCCACCGCCGCGACGAGCTGCGCGCCTCGAAGATCATGCAGGAGCGCGCGTTCGCCGACCCCAAGATCGACATCGCCTGGAACTCCGCCGTCGAGTCGATCCACGGCGACGACAAGCTCACCGGCGTCACCCTGGTCGACACCGTGACCGGCGAGAAGCGGCTGCTCGACGCGACCGGGCTGTTCGTCGCCGTCGGCCACGACCCGCGCTCGGAGCTGCTGGGCGGTCAGGTCGACCTCGACGAGAACGGCTACGTGCTGGTCGACCAGCCGTCCACCCGGACCAACCTCCCCGGTGTGTTCGCCTGTGGCGACCTGGTCGACCACCACTACCGCCAGGCGATCACCGCTGCCGGCACCGGCTGCCAGGCCGCGCTGGACGCCGAGCGCTTCCTCGCGGCCCTCGACCACGAGGCCTCCACCGCCGGTGCCGCCGCCGACGTCGTGCGACGCATCGACGAGGAGGAGGAGGAGCTGGTCTCCGAGGAGATCGTCGAGCAGGTCCAGACCGCCGGGGCCTGAGCGACTCCCCCAGCCACCCAGCCAACCCCGTCCGACGCCCGGCAGTCCCGGGAAGAAACGTCGGAGCCGTCGTGTTCACTAGGGACACCGACGTCCCACCACCCTCGAACAGGAGCACCTCGTGGCCGAGATGCAAGCAATCACCGACGCCGACTTCGACACCTCGGTGCTGAAGTCCGACAAGCCCGTCCTCGTGGACTTCTGGGCCGAGTGGTGCGGCCCGTGCCGTCAGGTGGACCCGATCCTCAAGGAGATCGCCGCCGAGCACGGCGAGAAGATCACCTTCGTGAAGATGAACGTCGACGAGAACCCCGTCACCCCCGCGGCCTACCGCGTGACCGGCATCCCGACGCTCAACGTGTTCCAGAACGGCGAGCTCGTCAAGCAGATCGTCGGCGCCAAGCCGAAGGCCGCGCTCCTCGGCGAGCTGTCCGACTTCATCGGCTGAGGCTCCTGCGGCACTGGGGCACGTCGAGCCCTCCGGCCCGCCTCCCGCGACCCGCTCCCACGGGCCGCGACGGGGCGGGCTGCGCGCGTCCGGGGCACGCCGTGGACGCGTCCGGTCCCGGAAGTCAACCCCGGCGCAACCTTGGAGATTCGCCGTGCGTCTGTTTGGGTGGACGGACCCGGCGGGCCCCGCCCGAGGCGTGCGCGCAGACGCCGGCGATTCCGGGACCCACGAGCGAGCACGTCAGGAGACGGGATGACCGACCTGAGGACTGCCCCAGCGATCTTCCGACTCGGCGACCGCGGAGCAGCGGTCTCGGAGATCAGGTCGCGCCTGGCGCTCCTCGGCCTGACCCGTCCCGGCCACGCCGGCGCAGCGGCCCAGCCGGATCGCACCGCGGCCGACGCGATCCCGACGCAGCCCGGCCCCGACACGTTCGACGAGGGCCTCGACCGGGCGGTCCGCCAGTTCCAGCAGCAGCGCGGCCTGTCCGTCGACGGCATCGTCGGTCCGAGCACCTACCGCGTGCTGGAGGAGGCCCGGTGGCGGCTCGGCGACCGGCTGCTGACCTACGTCGCGGGCAACGTGCTCGC
This sequence comes from uncultured Actinomycetota bacterium, assembly GCA_963781745.1. GTDB lineage: Bacteria > Actinomycetota > Actinomycetes > Propionibacteriales > Nocardioidaceae > Nocardioides_B. The sequence continues at coordinate 447,784 of CAWAHH010000008.1, forward strand.
CGGCGACGACGTGATCGCACTCCAGCAGCGGCTGCTCGACCTCGGCTTCAAGGTCGGCAAGGTCGACGGCCGCTACGGCCACCAGACCGAGCAGGCCGTGCGCGACTTCCAGCGCAACGTCGGCGTCCCGCCCGACGGCACCTGCGGGCCGGCCACCCTGAAGTCGCTGACCCGGCTCGCCCCGATGGTGCGCGGGGGCAGCCCCAACGCGATGCGCGCCGAGGAGCGGATCCGGCGCGAGGGCCCGCAGCTGACCGGCAAGATCGTCGCGATCGACCCGTCCGTCGGCCAGCTTCGAGGACCCCGCGCTGCGGCTGCGCGCCGACGCGATCACCGCCGACCTGGCCCGCCGCATCGAGGGCCGTCTGGTGGCCACCGGGGTGCAGGCCTACCTCACCAACACCGGCGGCGCCGACCACGGCACCGAGGTCGAGCGCGCCGAGTTCGCCAACCGCACGGACGCCCACCTGTGCATCTCGCTCCAGGTCGACTCCTCGGCGAACGCCGACGCGGCGGGCGTCTCGACGTACTTCTACGGCTCCGAGGCGCACGGCGTCGCCTCCTCGGTCGGCGAGCGCTTCGCCGGCCTGGTCCAGCGGGAGATCGTGGCCCGCACCGACCTCGGCGACAACCGCTCGCACGCCAAGACCTGGGACCTGCTGCGGCGCACCCGGATGCCCGCCGTGCGCATCGACGTCGGCTACCTCACCAACCCCGGCGACGCGGCGCGGCTGCTCGACCCGACCTTCCGCGACGTGATCGCCGAGGCGGTCGTGGTCGCCGTCCAGCGGGTCTACCTCGACCCGGACTCGGACGCCAAGACCGGCGTGCTGCGGCTCAGCGAGCTGCGCGCGGCGCTGCGCCACCACCGCCCCTGAGTCGAGCCACCGCTCACGACCCGGGGCGACGGGCCCGCCGGACCACCCGGTGCGAGGGGTCCGCGGCCGGCTGCCGCGCGGGGCGTACGACGCCCAGCAGCCGCTCCAGCGCGCTCTCCACCTCGTCGCGCCAGGTCACCGTGGACCGCAGCTCGAGGCGCATCCGGGGGTAGCGCGGGTGCGCGCGCTGGGTCTTGAAGCCGACCCGGAGCAGGTAGTCGGTGGGCAGCACGCACGACCCGGACGGCCCGTCGCCGCGCCCCGCACCGCGGGCGCCCGGACCCGCGGGCCGGGTGTCACCGAAGGCCTCCAGGGCCCGGATGTCGCCGCGCTTGACGAGGTCCTTCACGACCGTCTGCATCAGCACCCGGCCCAGCCCGCCGCCGGCGTACTCGGGGAGCACGACGGCGGTCGCGAGCAGCACCGCGTCCTCGCTGACCGGCGCGGTCGGCGAACGCCTCGGCCCCGGGGAGGAACACCGCAGGGGCGTAGAGGACGTAGCCGGCCGGCTCGTCGTCGACGTACGCGATCCGCCCGCACGAGCCCCACTCGAGCAGCACCCGGGAGATCCAGGCCTCCTTCTCGCAGCGGCCCTCGCCGGCGTCGACCGCCCGCTGGCGGCGCACCGCGTCGAGCTCCCAGAACACGCAGGAGCGGCAGCCCGGGGGGAGGTCGCAGACGTTGTCCAGGGTGAGCCTGGCGAGGCGGCGCGACACCTAGCGGCCCGGCCCTGTCGACGCGCGTGGTTCCATGTCGTGACCCCTCCTCGGAGATCGCCCCCCGATGCCTCATCCTAGGAGCACCGGCCCACCGCCACACGTGCCTGTTCTCGAGGGGAGCCCACGGATGTCCCAGCAGGTCCCGTCCCGCCGCGGGACGACCGGCAGCACCCGGCTCGACAGCTACGTCGACCGGTACGCCGCCCGGACCCAGGGCATGACCGCCTCCGAGATCCGCGCCCTGTTCTCCGTCGCCAGCCGCCCCGAGGTGGTGTCGCTGGCCGGCGGCATGCCGAACATCTCCGGGCTGCCCCTCGACGTCGTCGGGGACGCGATCGGCGACCTGGTCCGCGAGCACGGCGCGACCGCGATGCAGTACGGCTCCGGCCAGGGCGACCCGCGGCTGCGCGAGCAGATCTGCGAGGTGATGCGGCTCGAGGGCATCGAGGCGCACCCCGACGACGTGGTCGTCACGGTCGGCTCCCAGCAGGCGGTCGACCTGGTCACCCGGATCTTCTGCGACCCCGGCGACGTCGTGGTCTGCGAGGCGCCGTCGTACGTCGGAGCGCTCGGCGTCTTCAAGGCCTACGAGTGCGACGTCGTGCACGTCGAGATGGACGAGCACGGGCTGGTGCCCGACGCGCTGCGCCAGGCGTTCACGCACGTGCAGGCCGCCGGGCGGCGGATCAAGTTCCTCTACACGATCCCGAACTACCACAACCCCGCCGGCATCAGCCTGTCCGCGGCCCGCCGGCCCGAGATCCTCGAGATCTGCCGCGAGCACGACGTGCTGGTCCTCGAGGACAACCCCTACGGCCTGCTCGGCTTCGACGAGGAGCCGACGCGGGCCCTGCGCGCCGACGAGCCCGACGGCGTGATCTACCTCGGGTCGTTCTCCAAGACGTTCGCCCCCGGGTTCCGGGTCGGCTGGGCGCTCGCGCCGCACGCCGTGCGCGAGAAGCTCGTGCTCGCGCAGGAGTCGGCCACGCTCTGCCCGCCGTCGTTCTCCCAGCTCGCCGTCTCGGCGTACCTCACCCAGCACGACTGGCTCGGCCAGATCAAGGAGTTCCGGGAGATGTACCGCGAGCGCCGCGACGCGATGGTCGACGCGCTCGAGGACCTCATGCCCGCGGCCGCGCGCTGGAACGTCCCGACCGGCGGCTTCTACGTCTGGCTCACCCTGCCGCCCGGCCTGGACGCGAAGGCGATGCTGCCGCGCGCGGTCACCGCCCGCGTCGCCTACGTCCCCGGCACCGCGTTCTTCGCCGACGGCTTCGGCTCCCAGAGCATGCGGCTGTCCTTCTGCTACCCCACCCCGGAGCGGATCCGCGAGGGCGTGCGCCGCCTGGTCGGCGTGATCGAGGAGGAGCTCGAGCTGCGCGCCACCTTCGGCGCGACGCCGACCCCGACCGGGCTCGGCGGCCGCGGGTACGACGGCCCGACGACCGACCTGACGTGATGGCCGACCCCGTGGGGACCCCTGACAGCCAGCGCAGCCGGCCCACCGCGGTCCGACAGGGCCCCGGGCGAGGCCCACCCCGGCCGGGTGGTCGTGCTCGCCGGCGGCCTCTCCCACGAGCGCGACGTGTCCCTGCGGTCCGGTCGCCGGGTCGCCGAGGCGCTGCGCGAGACGGGTGTGGAGGTCGAGGTCCGCGACGTCGACGCCGACCTGCTGCGCGCGCTGCGCGAGGACCCGCCGGACTGCGTCGTCCCGCTCCTGCACGGCGAGACCGGCGAGGACGGCGCGGTCCGCGAGGTGCTCGAGCTCGTCGGGCTGCCCTACGTCGGGTCGCGGCCGTCGCAGTGCCGGGCGGCCTTCGACAAGCCTGTCGCCAAGTCCGTGGTCGCCCGGGCCGGCGTGCACACCCCGCTCAGCGTCACGCTGCCCGCCGAGACCTTCCGCGAGCTCGGCGCCGCGACCGTCATGGACGCCCTGGTCGCCAGGGTCGGCCTGCCGCTCATCGTGAAGCCGGCCCGCGGCGGCTCCGCGCTCGGCTGCACCGTCGTGCGCGACCAGGGCGCACTGGCCGGCGCGATGGTCACGCGTTCGCGTACGGCGACACCGCGCTCGTCGAACGGCTGGTGGTCGGCGTCGAGGTGGCCGTGCCGGTCGTGGACACCGGCGACGGGCCGCGCGCGCTGCCGGCCGTCTCGATCGAGCCCGACGGCGGCATCTACGACTACACCGCCCGCTACACCGCCGGCAGCACGGAGTTCTCGGTGCCGGCCAAGCTCTCCGACACTCGACGCCGCCGAGTGCGCCCGGGTCGCGGTGACAGCCCACGAGGCGCTCGGGCTGCGCGACCTGTCCCGCTCGGACCTGATGGTCGACGCCGACGGGACGGTCTGGTTCCTCGAGGTCAACGTCGCCCCGGGCCTCACCGAGACCTCGACGGTGCCGCTCGCGGTGACCGCCGCGGGCCTCGACCTCGGCGACCTGATGGCCGAGCTGGTGCGCGCTGCGGTAGAACGGGGCCTAGCCTCATCGGCAGACCCATCGACAGGCTCCCCGGCCACCTCGGGGACCTAGGCAGCGGCCCTCCCCGGCCGTCGGCGAACAGGAGCTCCGTGCGCGACATCACCTACCCGCCGATCATCGTCACCGCCAAGGTCGGCTTCAAGGCGCTCGGCATCCGCTTCCAGATGCGCGGCACCGAGCACGTGCCGCGCACCGGCGGGGCCCTGCTGGCGCTGAACCACATCTCCTACGTCGACTTCGTGCTCGGCGGGTTCGCCACCCAGCCGTCCGGGCGGCTGGTGCGCTTCATGGCCAAGCGCGAGCTGTTCGACCACCGGTGGACCGGCCCGCTGATGCGCTCGCTGCACCACATCAGCGTCGACCGCGGCGACGGCCTCGGGTCCTACGCCGAGGCGGTGCGCTACCTGCGCGAGGGCGAGGTCGTCGGGATCTTCCCCGAGGCCACGATCTCGCGCAGCTTCGAGCTCAAGGAGTTCAAGTCCGGCGCGACCCGGCTCGCCGCCGAGGCGGGAGTGCCGCTGATCCCGGCGATCCTGTGGGGCACCCAGCGGATCAAGACCAAGGACCACAAGCAGGACTTCTCCCGCGGCAAGACCATCGCGATCACCGTCGGCGAGCCGCTGCACCCCGACGGGTGAGAACCCCGTCGCCGAGGGAGCCGAGCTCAAGGCGGTGATGGCCCGGCTGCTCGACGAGACGATCCGCGCCTACCCCGCCGACGAGCAGCCCCCCGGGTCGTGGTGGCTGCCCGCGTCGTACGGCGGCAGCGCACCGACCCCCGAGGAGGCGCTGCGGCTCGACGTCGAGGAGCGCAAGGCGCGGGTGGCCGCGCGGGCCGCCGCCCGGCGGGCGAGGAACGCGCGCTGAGGAGACCCGTGGGCGGCCGGTGTCACCCGGTCGACGCGTCCCCGCAGGGCGACCCCGAGGTACGCCGCCGCGAGCAGGGTGCCGGCGGTCATCGCCGCGAACATCAGCCGGTAGTCGACGAGGGTGACCAGCAGGGCGCCGACGGCGATCGAGAGGGCCTGCGGGGTGGTGGTGAGCACCTCCACCGACGCGCTCACCCTCCCCATCAGCCGGCTGGGTGTGCGTCGCTGCAGCAGCGTGTTGAAGGCCACGATCACCACCGGCAGCGCGGCCCCGAACACGACGACCGCGGCGAACAGCTGCCACAGCTCGAGCGCGGTGGCCACACCCGCCATGCCCGCGGCGAGCGCACCAGGCCGGCCAGCACAGCGGCCGGCTCGCCCAGCCGTCGTACGGTCCGGGCGGCGAGGAGGCCGCCGGCCACCGCGCCGACGCCCTGGACGGTCAGCACCGGGCCGACGAACGAGACCGGCTTGTCGAAGGCGTCCAGCACCGCGTAGATCGCGGACTCCGAGAAGCCGAGCACCAACAGGCGAGGCCCAGCGCGAGGGTCGTGTGCAGCAGGACCGGGGTACGCCGGATGAAGGACGCACCCGCGCCGACCTCGGCGAGCCAGTGCTGCCGCTCGAAGTCGTCGCCGGCCGTCTCGCGCACGCGCAGACCGGCGACCGCGGCCGCCGCGACCAGGAAGGACGCGGCGTCGACCAGGGCGACCGACGCGCCCCCGAGCAGCGCGAACATCGTCGCGCCCAGCAGCGGGCCGACCAGCCGGAACGCCTCGCGGGTGACGCTGAGCGACCCGTTGGCCTCCACGAGCAGCTCGTCGGGCAGCAGGTCCTTGAGGAGCCCGTTGAGCGCCGCAGGCACCACCACGAACGAGATCCCGTAGCAGAACGCCACCGCGTAGATCGACCCACACGTCCCCGGCGTCGCGCACCAGCAGCAGCGGCAGCACGGCCACCGCGGAGAGGGTGTTCGCGGCCACCAGGAACCCGCGACGGGGCAGTCGGTCGACGACGTACCCGAGCAACGGCGCGACCAGGGCCGGCAGCGTCATCCACAGGAACGTCAGCCCGGCGGCACCGTTGGACCCGGTGAGGTCCTTCACCCAGACGCTGAGCACGATGAGCATCAGCGAGTCGCCGAACATGCTGGCGGCCAGTCCTGCGAACAGCCGCCCGAACCCGGGGACCCGGAACGCCGCCCGCATCAGGTCTCCCGGGCGGGGGCCCCGACGCGCTCCTGACCGGGCTCCGCAGCCGGCGTCACGGCGCGCTGCGGCTCGGGACCGCTCGGGACCAGCCACCCGACGAGGGACACCAGGCGGGCGCCGTCGGGTCGCGCCTCGGGGTGACGGGACCGGTCCATGTGCCGCATCAGCAGCGCTGTCAGCTCGTCCTTGATCTCGCCCGCCTCCGCCGGGGTCATCCAGGCCTGTGCCTGCACCATCGCCGTCGCACCACGCCAGGCCGGCGTCTCGTGGTGGCGCGCGGCCCGCGCGGCCCGCAGCCGCTGCACCTCCCGGTCCACGACCATGTCGGTGAGCGCGTCGGCGGCCATCCTCCTGGCCTGGTCGGAGGCGTCCGCCGCGCGCGGGCGCCCGCCGTCGGGGTGCGGCGCGCCGGACTCGGGCGGCTCGACGGGCTCGTCGTCGCCCCACTCGAGCCCTTCGCTGACCGCCTGCCAGGGACGGTTCCGGCCCGTCCCACCCCGCGCCTCGCGGACGAACCCTCGCTCGGCCAGCCTGCGCAGGTGCCACGAGCAGTTGGACGGCGACTCCTCGAGCAGCCCTGCGAGCTGGGTGGCCGTCATCGGTCCCTGGGACACGAGCGCGGCGAGCAGGGACAGCCGGAGCGGGTGCGCGAGCGCCTTGAGCGAGTCGGGGTCGGTGACACGACGGGTGCTCAACGGCATACGTCGAAGGTATTCCTTCGAAGGACTTCTTTCAATACTTTCGCTTCATCGCCTGCTATCCGGCTTATCGTGTGTTCGCGACGTCACCACGGGCGTGCGCCTCGCTGTTCGCCCGCAGAGAACCCGTCTTGGCAGAGCTGTTCGTGCCGCGTGATGCTGGCGGGATGACCCCCTCAGCCTCCGATGGCCCGTCCCAGCCCCTCGACCTGCTGGTCCTCGGCGGCACCTCCTGGCTCGGCGGAGCGGTCGCGCGGCACGGGGTCCGCCGGGGTCACCGGGTCACCTGCCTGGCGCGGGGCAGTTCGGGCTCGGTGCCCGAGGGCGCCACCTGGGTCGGGCCGACCGGACCGAGCCGGCGGCGTACGACGCCGTGGCGTGACCGGACCTGGGACGCGGTCGTGGACGTCAGCTGGCAGCCCGACCTGGTCCGCTCCGCGCTGGCCGCCCTGGGGAGCGGGCTCGGCACTGGGTCTACGTCTCGTCCGCGTCGGTCTACCCCGACGACGACACGCCCGGCGCCGACGAGTCGGCGCCCGTGCACCCGGCCCACCAGGCGTCCGGCCCGGTGGACGTCGAGCAGTACGGCCCGGCGAAGGTGGCCTGCGAGCAAGCGTGCCTCGACGCGCTCGGTGCCGACCGGGTGCTGGTGGCTCGGGCCGGGCTGATCGTGCGGGTACGGCGACCGCAGCGACCGCTTCGGGTACTGGCCGGCCCGTCTCGCGCGCGCCGCAGCGGGCGAGGAGGTGCTGGTCCCGCCGCTGGACGCGCCCGGTGCAGGTCATCGACGTCGACGACCTGGCCGGGTGGCTGGTCGAGTGCGCCGAGGCGCGGCGCACCGGGGTGGTCAACACCAACGGCGACACGGTGTCACCTCGCCGAGGTCCTCGACGCTGACGGCGCGGGCCGCGGGCGTCGAGCCCGACCTGGATCGAGGCGACCGACGACCTGGCTGCAGCGAGCGCGGCGTGGAGCCGTGGAGCGGCCCCGGGTCGTTGCCGCTGTGGCTGCCCGCAGCCGGCGTACGCAGGCTTCATGACCCGCCGGAACGACGCGGCGCGTGCCCTGGGCCTGCGGCTGCGCCCGCTCGGCGACCTGGTCGCCGACAGCCTGCGCTGGGAGCGCGAGCGCGGCCTCGACCGGGATCGCCGTGCCGGGCTCACGCTCGACCGCGAGCGCGAGCTCCTGGAGGCGCACTCCGCCACCGCGTCCCGCTGACGGTCCGCCTGGTCTCCCTGTCGCCGTGTCGACGAGACCACTTGTCGCCCTGTCGCTTTGTCGACATAGAGACGGCCCGACCTCCGCCGGACCGTCCCCGGCGCGCGACCGGTCAGGCTGACCCGTCGTGCCGGGTGCGGGTGGTGTGGCCGGGGTCGATCAGCCCGACGATGCGCTCCAGGTCGGGGATCGAGGCGAACTCCACGGTGATCTTGCCCTTGCGCTGACCGAGGTCCACCCTGACCCGCGTCTCGAGACGGTCCGAGAGGGCGGCGGCCAGGTCCGCGAGCGCGGGCGCCGTCGGCTTGCTGCGCCGGGCGGCGCGGTGCCCGCGACCGAGGTCGCCGACCGTGACGATCTCCTCGAGCCCTCGCACGGAGATGCCCTCCGCGACCACCCGCGCGGCGAGGCGGTCCTGGATGTCCGCGTCGTCGACGGCGAGCAGGGTGCGCGCGTGCCCGGCTGACAGCACGCCGGCGGCGACCCGCCGCTGCACCGCGGGGGACAGCTTGAGCAGCCGGAGCGTGTTGCTGATCTGGGGCCGGCTCCGGCCGATCCGGGTGGCGAGCTCCTCGTGGGTGCTGCCGAAGTCGTCGAGCAGCTGCTGGTAGGCGGCCGCCTCCTCGAGCGGGTTGAGCTGGGACCGGTGCAGGTTCTCGAGCAGGGCGTCGCGCAGGAGCGCGTCGTCGTCGGTGTCACGCACGATCGCCGGGATCGTCGACAGCCCGGCCTCACGCACCGCTCGCCAGCGACGCTCACCCATGATCAGCTCGTAGCCGCCGTCCTCGGCGGCGCGCACGACCACGGGCTGGAGCAGGCCGATCTCCGTCACGGAGTGGACCAGCTCGGCCATCGCCTCCTCGTCGAAGACCTGACGCGGCTGACGCGGGTTCGGCCGGATCTCGTCCGTCGGGAGCTCGGCGAAGAAGGCACCCTCGACCGGCGCCAGCGACGGGCCGTCCTCCCGGACCGCCGCGGCGTGCTCTGCCTCAGTTGCGTCGTGGGGAGCGCCGCCGTCGGCTGCGGCGGCGGTCTCGCCACCCCCCTCCGAGGGAGAGGAGACCTGCAGGTCAGCGGTCGGTTCGGGACCCAGGTCGACCGGCCGCTCACCCTCGTCGCCGGGGCCCGCGTGGCGACCCACGGACGGGGTGCCCGTGGCGGCGTCCGACCGCTCGCCCGACCCGAGACCGTCGCTCTCACCGGACCGTCGCGCCTCCGGGACGGAGACGCTGCCGTCGCCAGAGGCGAACCCGTCACCGGGCACGCCGATCCAGTCCGCCGAGGCTGGGGTCGACGTGACCAGCGGACCGGTCGGCCGGTCCTCCTCGGGCCGCGGACCCGTGGGGATCAGCGACCCCAGTCCCCGGCCGAGTCCCCGACGCTGCTGAGGCTTCTGGCTCATGCGGTCACTCCTTGGTCGGTCCCCGGCAGGTTCTGGGCCATCTCGCGGGCGGCCTCGAGGTAGCTCAGCGCTCCCGAGGACCCGGGGTCGTACGTCATCACGGTCTGCCCGTAGCTCGGCGCCTCCGAGATCCGCACCGACCGGGGGATGGCCGTGCGCAGCACTCTGTCACCGAAGTGCGTCCGCACCTCGTCGGCCACGCCGGCCGAGAGTCGCGTGCGTGCGTCGTACATCGTCAGCAGGATCGTGGAGACCGCCAGGTCGGGGTTGAGGTGCTCGCGCACCATCTCGACGGTCTCGAGCAGCTGCCCGAGGCCCTCGAGGGCGTAGTACTCCGCCTGGATGGGGATCAGCATCTCGTCGCCGGCCACCAGCGCGTTGAGGGTGAGCAGCCCGAGGGAGGGCGGGCAGTCGATGAGCACGTAGTCGAACCGCTCCTCGCTGGCACCGAACACCCACGGGTGGGCATGGATCGCGCGTCGCAGCCGGTTCTCGCGTGCCACCAGGCTGACCAGCTCGATCTCCGCACCCGCCAGGTCGATCGTTGCCGGGACGACGTAGAGACCGTCGATCTCCGGGCTGGGCTGCACGATCTCGGTGAGCGGCTGGCCGTCCACCAGGGCGTCGTACGTCGACGGCGTGCCCCGGTGATGCGGCGACCGCCAGCGCCGTCGAGGCGTTCCCCTGCGGGTCGAGGTCCACGACGAGCACGCGCAAGCCGTGCTGGGCGAGGGCCGCGGCCATGTTGACCGCGCTGGTGGTCTTGCCGACTCCGCCCTTCTGGTTGGCCACCACCATCACGCGCGTGCGCGCAGGGCGAGGCAGAGGGGGTCGCTCCTGCTGGGCCGAGGTGCGGACCTTGAGGTCCTGCTCGACCGACCGCGCCAGCGGCGTCGAGTCGTCGAGGCCGGAGTGGGTGGTCCCTCCTGCAATGTCCGCCGCGGTGCGGACGGCCGGCGGCCGCGGTGCCGCCACGTCGGGGGTCGTCGAGGCGACCGGACCGGGAGTCTCGGGCGATACAGAGGCTGTTTCGTCTGTTTCACGTGAAACAGACGACCCGCTCGTTGGATTGGACCTGGCGCCGTCGCGTGCTTCGGACGGAGAGGGCGATGTTTCACGTGAAACGAACTCGGCGGCGGCCGCACCGGCCACACCGACGGACGCAGGCAGCGTCGTGCCGGCAGCTGGCTCTGACAAGGGTGCAGCGTCGTCTCGGGATGCGTCTGCCGCACGGCCCGAGCCCTCGACGGCCGTGTCCATGACCTCCGGCGATCCCTCAGGTCGGGCTGGCACGGACGGCGCGGCTGGCGTCTGCCGCGCCGGATCCCGCGCATCCGCCGGATCCACCGCTTCGACAGCATTCTGTGGACGAACCTGTGGACGAACTCCCGCCTCACGCGGGGATGGCCACCCCAGCCGTGTGGACAAACCATCGACAGCACCGACGGCAGCGACGCCTTCGTCGCCAGGGACCCCAGCGACGCCGGCACCGGTCCCGCGACCGTCCCGGGCATCGAGGCCCGTCATCGGCCACCCGAGACCGGCGGCGACAGGTGGCGAGGCAACGAGCCCGTCGCCGCCCCGTGATCGCGGCGTCGGGACCGAGCTGGCGGCTGGAGCGCCCATGGGAGACATGGGGGACCCGGGTGAACCGGATGAGGCAGCGGCTCCCTGGTCGAGGGAGGTGGAGACTGTCACGAACGACGACCCTTCCTACGCGACGACCGCGGTGGACGCCGGTCCGCGTCACGATCCGGGGCTGCAGAGACTGACCCTAGCCGCGACGGCAGGGTCGCTTCCACCCGCACCACCGTGGTCGGTGGATCTACTGTGCCGACACCCACCTGGCACACCTCGACCTGGCCCGCCCGGTGCCTCGCGAGGTCCTCCGACGACTGTGCGACCTCGTCGGTGGCGCTCGACCCCTTCATCGCCAACACGTGCCCGGCGGGGCGGACCAGCGGCATCGACCAGTCCAGAAGCCGGCCCAGCGGAGCGACCGCTCGCGACGTCACCACCGCGAAGTCCCGAGCACCGTGCAGCTGCTCCGCACGGGCACGCACCACCTCGACGTTGCCCAGCGCCAGGATGCCGACCGCCTCCTCGAGGAAGACGGTGCGTCGCAGGAGCGGCTCCACCAGCGTCACGCGGAGATCGGGTCGCGCGATGGCGAGCACCAGGCCCGGAAGGCCGGCTCCGGACCCTATGTCGCAGACGTCGGCCTGTCGCTCGATGAGGTCGCCCACGACAGCGCAGTTGACCAGGTGCCGCTCCCACAGTCGAGGCGCCTCCCGCGGGCCGATCAACCCGCGCACGACACCATCGGTCGCGAGCAGGCGGGCGTAGGCCTCCGCCACAGGCAGGCGGTCATGGAACACCCCCCGTGCCGAGGCCGGCGCGGGGGGTGTTTCACGTGAAACCGAGACGTCCCGGTCACTCATCCGACGGGCCTCACGCGGGCAGCACGACGACGTACCGCTGCGGCTCCTCGCCCTCGGACTCGGACCGCAGCCCACCGGCTGCGACCGCGTCGTGGACGACCTTGCGCTCGAACGGGCTCATTGCCTGCAGCGCCTTGCGCTCGCCGGACTCCTTGACCTCGGCGACCGCTGCGGCAGCCACCTTCTCCAGTCGGGTCCGCTTGTCCGCGCGGAAGCCACTGATGTCCAGCATCAGGCGGGAGCGCTCCCCGGTCTCCCGGTAGACGGCCAGCCGCGTCAGCTCCTGGAGCGCTTCCAGAACCTCACCGTCGCGGCCGACGAGCTGGCTCAGGTCGGCTCCGACGATGGAGACCGCGGCGCGATCACCCTCCACGTCCATGTCGAGGTCGCCGTCGAGATCGGCGATGTCGAGGAGCTCCTCGAGATAGTCGGCCGCGATCTCGCCCTCGTTCTCGAGGTCGTCGACGTCCGAGGACTCATCGGAGTCAGCATCCGGCTCCGCTCCGTCCGCGTCCTCGCTGCCGGCCGCCTGCTCGGCCGGGGCGTCCTCCGTGGTCGCGGCGTCCGTTCCCGCGTCGGGACCGGTGCCCGTCGCCGTCACGACGTCGTCGGCTGCCTGGTCGGTCGTGTCGCGGCTGTCCGGTGCGTCGAGCGGGGACTCCCCGGAGGTCTGGGTGCTCTGGTCTGTCACGTGCTGCTCCCTGTTCTAGAAGGGTTTCCAAGTCGATGGACGTCGTGGCTGCCGACGTCGCAGGCTGCCGGCCGGGACCGGTGCGCGGGGCCGTCCGTCAGGTGTGGTCGGCGGCGAGCCTGGTCACGCCGGGGCGCCGTCCGGAGCCTCGCCCTCGCCGGGCTGGTCACCGCGGGTCGCGCGGCCTCTCTCCATGCCACCCATGCCACCCATGCCACCCATGCCACCCTTGCTGCCCTTGCTGCCCTTGCCGGTGCTGCCACCGGACCCCCCGGCACCGGCAGGCCCTGCCGAGCCCCCGGGCGCGGTGGGGCCGCCCACACCCGGCCCACCGGCTCCGGCGGGTCGGGTCCTGCCCGGTCCGGTGCCGCCGCCCGCCGGCGGCCCCTGCTTCCTGCGCTGGCTACGGGTCTGCTTCTTGGGCTGCTGCCGCTGCGGAGCCTCAGGTGCCGACGGCTGCCCGCTCGTGACCTCGGGTGCGGCGTCGGGTCCGGGGTCGGGCACGCCGTGCTTCGCGCGCTTCGCGGCGTCCCGGTCCTCCTTGGCCCTCGCCGCCGGCGTACCGGGGGCCGGGTTGTTGCGGATCACGTAGAACTGCTGGCCCATCGTCCACAGGTTGGAGGTGGTCCAGTAGAAGAGCACCCCGACCGGGAACGCGATGCCACCCACGGCGAAGACGAGCGGGAGGATGTAGAGCAGCATCTTCTGCTGCTGCGCGTAGGGGCCGGACATGGCATCGGCCGGCATGTTCTTGCTCATCAGCTGTCGCTGGGTGAGGAACGTCGTGGCCGTCATCGCCAGCACCAGGATCGCGGCGAGGATGCGTACGCCGGTCTGGTCGGTGCTGGTGAACGTGTCGGAGATCTTGGCACCAAAGATCTGGGCGTCGCGGAACTGCTCGTTGAGCGTGACCGTCATCAGGCCACGCGGGTGCGACGGGTTCTTTGCCGCCTGGTCGATGAGCCGGAACAGGGCCAGGAAGATCGGCATCTGCAGGAGGATCGGCAGACACGAGGCGAACGGGTTGGTGCCCGTCTCCTTGTAGAGCGCCATCGTCTCCTGCGCCAGCTTCTCGCGGTCGTGGCCGTACTTCTTCTGCAGCTCCTTGACCCGCGGCTGCAACAGCTGCATGTTGCGGCTGGACTTGATCTGCTTGACGAACAGCGGGATCAGGGCCGCCCGGATCACCAGCGTGAGACCGACGATCGACAGCACCCAGGCAGCGCCGCTCTCGGCCCCGAAGATCGCCCCGAAGAGACGGTGGAACGCGAGCAGCACGAACGAGGTCAGGTAGTACAACGGCGCCATGATCGCGCCGCCGATCGTGCCGAGGAAGTCGAACACTCAGGCTCCTTGAGTCTGGCGAGGTGAGGACATCTTGGGGGGAACCGGGTCATACCCACCCGCAGCCCAGGGGTGGCAGCGGAGCACCCGGCGGGCGGCCAGCCAGGTCCCGCGCAGGCTCCCGTGCTCGGTGACCGCCTCGAGCGCGTACGCCGAGCAGGTCGGGTGGTAGCGGCAGACCTGCCCGTACAGCGGGCTGATCGCGAAGCGGTAGGCGCGCAGCAGGCCGATCAGGAGGTATTTCACGAGTCCTCCCCGACGGCCGCGGCGGTCGCGAGCTCCCGCGACCGCTCCGGGCGGCGACGCCGCTCGGCGCGGGTCACGCGGGCCAGAGCCGTGTCCAGGTCGGCGCCCAGCGCCGCCGAGCTCGCCCCTGCGGCCGCGGGCAGGGCCCGTACCACCAGGACCGCGGCGGGCGGGAGCAGCGCGAGCCGCGCCCGCGCCAGGTGCCTCAGGCGTCGCTTCACCTCCGTGCGGGCCACGGAGTTTCCGACCGCCTTGCTCACCACCAGACCGACGCGCGCGGGCACCGTCTGATCGGGCGAGACGGGATGCTCGCACTGATCGCGCTGCTGACCGGCAACGTGCAGGTGCACGACCACGGTCGCGCTGCCCGCGCGACGCCCGTGCCGCACCGCCGCGGAGAACTCCGCGGAGGAGGTCAGCCTGTTCCGGCGGGCGAGCACCGATCAGCCCAGGGAGGGCAGGGGAGGCACGACGCCGCTCACACTGCGACGCGGTTGCGACCCTTGCGCCGGCGGGAGGACAGGATGGCGCGACCGGCGCGGGTCCGCATCCGCAGGCGGAAGCCGTGGGTCTTGTGCCGGCGGCGGTTGTTCGGCTGGAACGTGCGCTTGCTCACGAGTCGATCTCCGAAGGTGTGGTGTGGCGAGGGTCGGTGGTCGGTGGCCGTGCGCCGCGGCTGGCGTGCCGGGACCTGCACAGCGTGTCGGCTGGTGCCGCCCACCCGCGGGGAGGCATCATGCGATGCTCCGCGACTCCGGCAGCGGGGCTGGCGGCTCCGCTGGACCTGGCGAGACGGGGCCGTGGACATGCGGCACCAGTCGACACTGGTTCGACCGTGCAACGGTACGCGGTGCCCGTGAGACCGGTCAAACCCGGCGAAGGGCTGTGGACAACCGCTTGATCCACAGGTCGGGACCTTGTTAGCGTGCGGCCGTCCCGAGATTCCCCACGGTCGACGCCCCCAGGTTCTCCGTCCCGGTCGCACTCACCTGTGCGGTCGATGAGAACCGCTTCTGACCTGGGCCTTTCCCGGTCGTGAGGGGTCTCCGACCGACTCGGACTGTCCGGCAGGACCCGCTGGGCAGCATGCACAACCTGTGGACAAAGGTGTGGAACGACCCCTCCCCCGACGATGTCGGCGATCCGAGGGCACCGTTCCCGACCGACGCCCACCGGACGGCGACCCCGACCGGTGACCACGGGCACGCGGAGACGAGTACGACGTGGTGGCCCGCCCCCGGTGGCTGCTCGTGGGTCGGACGTGAACTGGGACACGCAACCGTGAGTGGGGACAACCCGTGCAGGAGACCGACGACACCGCAGCATCCGGCACCACCGGGTCGGAGCCGACGCAGCTCGCCACCGTCTGGCGCGCACTGGTCGACGACCTGCCGGCGAACCAGAAGGCCTGGCTCGCCGACAGCAAGCCGGTCACCCTCCACGAGAGCACCGCGATCATCGCGGTGGCCGACGAGTTCACCCGCAACCAGCTCGAGGGGCGGTTGCGGATCCGGCTCGAGGACGCCCTCGGCGCGTCCTTCGGGCGACCGGTGCGGATCGCGGTGACGGTCGACCCCGAGCTCGGCGAGGCCCTCGGCTCCTCCGGTCGGCTGCACGCCGACCGCGGCGCGACGTACTCCCGCGACTACCGCACCAGCGAGTACGGCGGCTCGCCGCTGGCCCCACGGCTGGGGAGTGCCGGCGCCAACGGTGCGAACGCCACGAACCGTGACGGATCGCCCAGGATCAGCGGGGATCTGGACGGCTACGAGGACGACCACCTGTCCGGGCGGGTCGACATGTCGACAAATACCCTGGACGCCCCCGGGCTCGGCGACGGGCAGCCGTCCGCGGTGCCGGGTCAGCGGGCCGCGGCGCCCGGCAGCGTGCTGGAGACCCGGCTCAACCCGAAGTACGTCTTCGAGACCTTCGTCATCGGCTCGTCCAACCGGTTCGCGCACGCGGCCGCCGTCGCCGTCGCCGAGGCGCCCGGCAAGGCCTACAACCCGCTGCTGATCTACGGCGACTCCGGCCTGGGCAAGACCCACCTGCTGCACGCCATCGGGCACTACGTCCGCAGCCTGTTCAGCGGGGCCCGGGTGCGCTACGTCAGCTCCGAGGAGTTCACCAACGAGTTCATCAACGCGATCCGGGACGACCGCCAGGACCGGTTCAAGCGGCGCTACCGCGACGTCGACGTACTGCTGATCGACGACATCCAGTTCCTCGAGGGCAAGATCCAGACCCAGGAGGAGTTCTTCCACACGTTCAACACGCTGCACAACGCGAACAAGCAGATCGTGATCACCTCCGACCGGGCGCCCAAGCGACTCGAGGCGCTCGAGGACCGGCTCCGCAACCGGTTCGAGTGGGGCCTGATCACCGACGTGCAGCCGCCCGACCTCGAGACCCGGATCGCGATCCTGCGCAAGAAGGCCGCCACCGAGCGGATGACCGCACCGCCCGACGTGCTGGAGTTCATCGCCAGCAAGATCCAGACCAACATCCGCGAGCTCGAGGGCGCCCTGATCCGGGTCACCGCCTTCGCGAGCCTCAACCGCCAGCCGGTCGACCTCACCCTCGCGGAGATCGTCCTGAAGGACCTGATCCCCGAGGGCGGCGAGCCGGAGATCACCGCCGCGCTGATCATCGCCCAGACGGCCGCCTACTTCGGGCTCACCATCGACGACCTGTGCGGCTCGAGCCGCAGCCGGGTGCTCGTCACCGCCCGGCAGATCGCGATGTACCTGTGCCGCGAGCTCACCGACCTCTCCCTGCCCAAGATCGGGCAGCAGTTCGGCGGCCGCGACCACACCACCGTCATGCACGCCGACAAGAAGATCCGCCAGCTCCTCGCGGAGCGGCGCTCGGTCTACAACCAGGTCACCGAGCTCACCAACCGGATCAAGCAACAGGCCCGTCAGTCGTGACCGTACGGCGCCGGGCGGCCGGATCGCGCTGGGGACCGCCCTGTGCATCGACGTCCGCGCCCTGGGCACGGCCTGTGGACAACTCCCCGGCCGGCGAGGACCAGCGAGGCTCGAACCACAGGTCTGCCTGCGCGTCCCCCGCCCCGTCCACAGTCCTCCGGGACGGCCACAGCCGGGTTGACCTGCGAGAACGACGGTTGTCCACAGTGTCCACCGCACCTGTTAACACCACTGAACTAGAGATGACCAGACCCTCGGTGCACATCACCTCGCGCCCCGACCTGGGGACGACCGCCCCGCGCCCCTGTCGTGGGGGTGGGCCGTGGGAACCTGCCCCTGCCGCGGCCCTCGCCGCCGTGGCAGGATGCACACCCCGGATCACAGGCGCCACAGGAGGCGAAGAAGAGTGAAGTTCACCGTCGAACGCGACGTGCTCGCGGACGCCGTCGCGTGGGCGGCCCGCAGCCTCCCGGTGCGACCGAGCGTCCCGGTGCTCGCCGGCCTCCTGATCGAGACGGCCGAGGACGGCGACGGACTCCAGCTCTCGACGTTCGACTACGAGACCTCCGCGCGCGCCACCCTGCCCGCGTCCGTGCAGGACGAGGGTCGCGCGCTGGTCTCCGGCCGGCTGCTCGCCGACATCTGTCGCAGCCTGCCCAACAAGCCCGTCGAGATGACCGTCGACGGCGCGAAGGTGTCGCTGACCTGCGGCTCGGCACGCTTCAGCCTGCAGACGATGCCCGTCGACGAGTACCCCACGCTGCCCTCCATGCCGCACGCCACCGGCACCGTCCGCAGCGACGTGTTCGCCAACGCCGTCGCCCAGGCGGTCACCGCCGCGGGCCGCGACGACATGCTCCCGGTGCTGACCGGCGTCCGGATCGAGATCGAGGGCTCGGAGATCTCCCTGCTCGCCACCGACCGGTTCCGGCTGTCGCTGCGCGAGCTCGAGTGGACGCCCGGCGCGACCGACGTCTCCGCAGCGGCGCTCGTCCCGGCCAAGGTGCTCGCCGACACCGCCAAGTCGCTGACGTCGGGCACCGAGGTCACGATCGCGCTGGCGTCCTCGGGCGCCGGCGAGGGCATCATCGGCTTCGAGGGCGCCTCCGGTGGCGGCATACGCCGGACCACCACCCGCCTCCTCGACGGCGAGTTCCCCAAGGTCCGCACCCTCTTCCCCTCCGAGCACACCACCGTGGCCCGCGTCGACCGGGCCACCCTCGTCGAGTCGGTGAAGCGCGTCTCGCTGGTCGCCGAGCGCAACACCGCCGTCCAGCTCGCCTTCGCCGAGGGCGTGCTGACCCTCGACGCCGGCAGCGGCGACGAGGCGCTGGCCACCGAGCAGATCGAGGCCACGATCACGGGCGAGCCGATCACGACCGGCTTCAACCCGCAGTTCCTGCTCGACGGCCTCACCGCGCTCGAGGCCCCGGTCGTCGAGATGGCCTTCACCCAGGCGTCCAAGCCGGCCGTGATGTCCGGCGTCGACGGCTACGAGGGCGACGCCGACACCGCCTTCCGCTACCTGCTGATGCCGCGCCGCCTGCTCTCGTGAACCCCGCGGCGCCGGCCCTCGCACCGGCGCCGCAGCAGTAGCCTGACCCCACCCCACCCATCGACAGGAGCGTCATGGAACTCGGTCTCATCGGTCTGGGCAAGATGGGCGGCAACATGCGCGAGCGCATCCGCCGCGGCGGGCACACCGTCATCGGCTACGACCGCAACCCCGACCTCAGCGACGCCGACAGCCTCGAGGCGATGGTCGACGCGCTGCCCTCGCCGAAGATCGTCTGGGTGATGGTGCCCGCCGGCGAGCCGACCCGCGAGACCGTGCGGACGCTCAACGACCTGCTCGGCGAGGGCGACATCGTCATCGACGGCGGCAACTCCCGCTGGACCGACGACAAGCTCAACGGCGAGCTGCTGGCGAAGAAGGGCATCGGCTTCGTCGACTGCGGAGTCTCCGGAGGCGTGTGGGGCCTCGAGAACGGCTACGCCCTGATGGCCGGGGGCGACAAGGCGCACATCGACGCCGTCCAGCCCATCTTCGACGCGCTCAAGCCCGAGGGCGAGTTCGGCTGGGTGCACGCCGGCAAGGTCGGCGCCGGGCACTTCTCCAAGATGGTCCACAACGGCATCGAGTACGCCATCATGCAGTCCTACGCCGAGGGCTGGGAGCTCCTGCGGGCCGTCGACGAGGTCGACAACGTCACCGAGGTGTTCCGCTCCTGGCGCGAGGGCACCGTGATCCGCTCCTGGCTGCTCGACCTGCTCGTCGCTGCGCTCGACGACGACGACGCGCTCGGCAAGATCGCCGGCTACGCCGAGGACTCCGGCGAGGGCCGCTGGACGGTCGAGGCCGGCATCGACCACGCCGTCGCCACCCCGGCGATCACCGCCGCGCTCTACGCGCGGTTCGTCTCGCGTCAGGACGACAGCCCGGCGATGAAGGCCGTCGCCGCCATGCGCAACCAGTTCGGCGGGCACGCGACGAGGACGAGCGCGCCGCCCGGCGGCGACGCCTGATCGTCTCGTGCACGTCGCGCACCTCTCCCTCCACGACTTCCGCTCCTACTCCGAGGCCGAGGTCGCGCTCGGTCCCGGGGTGACCGCGTTCGTCGGTCGCAACGGCCAGGGCAAGACCAACCTCGTCGAGGCGATCGACTACATCGCCCGGCTGGCCTCGCACCGCGTCGCCGGTGACGCGCCGCTCGTCCGGTTCGGTGCCGACCACGCCGTCGTCCGAGCCGCCGTCGTCCGCGACGGCCGGGAGGCGCTGCTCGAGGTGCAGATCAACCCGGGCCGATCGAACAAGGCCCGGGTCAACCGCTCGCCGCTGCCGCGGGCCCGCGAGCTCCTCGGCCTGGTCCGCACGGTGCTCTTCTCCCCCGAGGACCTCGCGCTGGTCAAGGGCGACCCCTCCGAGCGTCGCCGCTTCCTCGACGACCTGCTCGTCCAGCGCGCCCCGCGCTACGCCGGCGTGCGCTCCGACTACGACCGGGTCCTGCGCCAGCGCAGCTCGCTGCTCAAGACGGCGGGCCTGGCCCGCCGGGCCGGCGGCCGCGGCAGCGGCGCGGCCGAGTCGGCGCTGGCCACCCTCGGCGTGTGGGACACCCATCTGGCCCGCACCGGCTCCGAGCTGCTCGCCGCCCGGCTCACCCTGGTCGACCAGCTGCGCCCGTACGTCGCCGCCGCCTACGCCGCGGTCGCGGAGGGCGCAGCCTCCGACGACGCCACGATGACCTACAAGCCGTCGCTCGACCTGCCCGAGGAGGCCCGCGACCGGGACGCGCTCGCCGGCCTGCTGCTCGCGGAGGTGGAGCGGCGCCGCGACGAGGAGATCGACCGCGGGGTGAGCCTGGTCGGTCCGCACCGTGACGACCTGACCCTCATGATCGGTCCGCTGCCGGTGAAGGGCTACGCCTCGCACGGCGAGTCCTGGTCCTACGCGCTCGCGCTGCGGCTGGCCTCCTACGACCTGCTGCGCGCGTCCGGCGACGACCCGATCCTGATCCTGGACGACGTGTTCGCCGAGCTCGACACCGAGCGGCGCGAGCGCCTCGCCGAGCTCGTGGCGCCCGCGGAGCAGGTGCTCGTCACCGCAGCGGTGCCCGACGACGTACCCGCCGCCCTGGCCGGAACCCGCATCGACGTCGTGGACGGCAAGGTGCTGCCCGGTGTCGCGTGAGCCCGGCCCCGACAGCCGGACAGCCCGGGCAGCCCTGACGACACCGAGGACCCGGAGGCTCGCGGCCCCGACGGCGACGACCGAGCCGAGGATCCGGGGCCCCCGCACGAGGACACCGGCCTCGACCTGGCCCGCAGCATCGCTCGCTCGCTCGGCCGTCCCGGAGCCGTACGCCGGAGGGGTGGCGGCTCGGGACGGGCCGGGACGTCGGGTCAGGCCGGCCGGCGCCCGCGGCGGACCGACCCGCAGGCCTCCGGCGCGCACCCCGACGAGCGCGACCCGCAGCTGCTCGACTCCACCATCGGACGGCTGATCTCCGAGCAGGGCTGGGCCACCGACGTCCGCGTGCACGGCGTGTTCTCCCGCTGGGACTCGATCGTCGGCCGCGAGGTCGCCCAGCACGCCACACCCGAGGCCTTCGCGGAGGGTCGGCTCGTGGTGCGCACCGACTCGACCGCGTGGGCGACCCAGATGCGGCTGCTGGCACCGACGGTGGTCCGCCGGCTCAACGAGGAGCTCGGAGACGGCACGGTCACCGTGATCGACGTGGCCGGCCCGCAGGGCCCGACCTGGAAGCGCGGACTGCGCTCGGTCCGCGACGGCCGGGGCCCCCGCGACACCTACGGGTGAGGCGCCGGAGCTGCCACCGGGCCGGGGTCCAGATCGGCCCTCAGGGGCGATCTGCGGGACCCGGGCCGGTACAGGGACTAGAAACTCCCCCTGCTGAGGCGTCCTGACCGCCCTGTGGGGCCCAGAACGGGCCTTCGAGGCTCCCGGACACCCCCCGGCCTGTGGGCATCAGCCGTGTGAAGGCCCTCTGGAGGGGTATACTCGTCGATGGTCGTCGCCCGCTCCGGGCCGACCTTTGTCATGCCTGTGCACATGTGAAAAGGATGGCTCGTGGCCGACGAGATGCCCGTCAACACCCCCCTCGAGACCGACAGCGACCCCGACACCGTCAGCGACACCGATACCGTCAGGACCACCCCGCCGTCCGCGCAGACGGTCGCCGAGACCGCGGCCGCGCTGGCTCCGCTGAGCGAGAGCCGCGCCGTCGAGGCGGGCAAGTACGACGCCTCGGCCATCCAGGTGCTCGAGGGCCTCGAGGCGGTGCGCAAGCGCCCGGGCATGTACATCGGCTCCACCGGCGAGCGCGGGCTGCACCACCTGGTCTGGGAGATCGTCGACAACTCCGTCGACGAGTCGCTGGCCGGCTACTGCACCTCGATCACCGTCACCCTGCGCGCCGACGGCGGCATCCAGGTCGACGACAACGGCCGCGGCATCCCCACCGACACCGCTCCCGGCCAGGACCTGCCGGCCGTCACCCTCGCGCTGACGATGCTGCACGCCGGCGGCAAGTTCGGCGGCGGCGGCTACAAGGTCTCGGGCGGCCTGCACGGCGTGGGCGTCTCGGTGGTCAACGCGCTGAGCCGCCGGCTGCAGGTCGACGTGCGCAACCGCGGCTACCACTGGCGGCAGTCCTTCGACCTCGGGGTCCCCGACGGACCTCTCGAGCAGCTCGAGGCGCTGGGCCCCGACGACCAGACCGGCACGACGATCACGTTCTGGGCCAGCGAGGACATCTTCGAGACCACGACGTACTCGCTGGAGACCATCACCCACCGCATCCGGGAGATGGCCTTCCTCAACAAGGGCCTCGAGATCATCGTGCGCGACCAGCGCCCGCACATGGCGGGGGTGGCCGACGCGATCGCCGAGGACGCCGAGAGCGCGGCCGCGCTCATCGACCCCGAGGACGCCGAGCCGACCGAGCGTCGTACGTCGGACGGCATCATCGAGCAGCACTTCATGTACGAACGCGGCCTCGTGGACTACGTCGAGCACCTCAACCGCCGCAAGACCCACGCGCACCCGACCGTGATCGAGTTCGAGGCCGAGCTGCCCGCCAGCGGGATGAGCCTCGAGATGGCGATGCAGTGGACCACGAGCTACAACGAGTCGGTGCACAGCTTCGCCAACACGATCAACACCCACGAGGGCGGCACGCACGAGGAGGGCTTCCGCGCGGCGCTGACCTCGCTGATCAACAACTGGGGCGAGAAGTGGAACCTCATCAAGAAGAGCGAGGACCGCGTCTCGGGCGACGACGTGCGTGAGGGCCTGACCGCGATCATCTCGATCAAGCTCGGCGAGCCGCAGTTCGAGGGCCAGACCAAGACCAAGCTCGGCAACACCGAGGCCAAGGGCTTCGTGCAGCGCGTCGTCAACGAGCAGCTCGGCGACTGGCTGGAGAAGAACCCCGCCGAGGGCCGCGAGATCGTCCGCAAGGCGCAGGCCGCCGCCTACGCGCGGGTCGCCGCGCGCAAGGCCCGCGAGCTCGCCCGCAGCCGCAAGGGCCTGCTCGGCGGGGGCGGCCTGCCCGGCAAGCTCGCCGACTGCCAGTCGACCAACCCCGAGGAGTGCGAGATCTTCGTGGTCGAGGGCGACTCGGCCGGCGGCTCGGCCAAGGGCGGCCGCGACCCGCGCATCCAGGCGATCCTGCCGATCCGGGGCAAGATCCTCAACGTCGAGAAGGCCCGGCTCGACAAGGTGCTGGCCAACACCGAGGTGCAGGCGATCATCTCCGCCCTCGGCACCGGCATCCACGAAGAGTTCGACATCGACAAGGTCCGCTACCACAAGATCGTGATGATGGCCGACGCCGACGTCGACGGCCACCACATCCGGACCCTGCTGCTCACGCTGCTGTTCCGCTTCATGAAGCCTCTGATCGAGCACGGCTACGTCTACCTCGCGCAGCCCCCGCTCTACCGGCTGCGCTGGAACAAGCCACACGAGCACGAGTTCGTCTACTCCGACGCCGAGCGCGACGCCCTCGTCCGCGCCGGCCAGGAAGCCGGCAAGCGGCTCCCCAAGGAGAACGCCATCCAGCGCTACAAGGGCCTCGGCGAGATGAACGCCAACGAGCTCTGGGAGACCACCATGGACCCGGACAACCGGCTCCTGCTCCAGGTCACGCTCGAGGACGCCGCGCAGGCCGACGAGATGTTCTCGGTGCTGATGGGCGAGGACGTCGAGCAGCGCCGCTCCTTCATCCAGCGCAACGCCAAAGACGTCCGCTTCCTCGACATCTGACGAGGCCCGCCCGCCTTGCCGGAGCACGCACCTCACGACGCTCATCGGAGTGATAGATGACTGACAACACCATCGAGTTCGGCCAGCCCGGCAACAACGGGCGCATCGAGCCCGTCGAGCTGCAGGTCGAGATGCAGCGGTCCTACATCGACTACGCGATGACGGTCATCGTGGGGCGCGCGCTGCCCGACGTACGCGACGGCCTCAAGCCCGTGCACCGCCGCGTCCTCTACGCGATGTACGACGGCGGCTACCGCCCCGACCGCGGCTTCTCGAAGTGCTCGCGCGTCATCGGCGACGTGATGGGTCAGTACCACCCGCACGGCGACACCGCGATCTACGACACCCTGGTGCGTCTCGCGCAGCCGTGGGTGATGCGGGCGCCGCTCGTCGACGGCCAGGGCAACTTCGGCTCGCCGGGCAACGACCCCGCCGCCGCGATGCGCTACACCGAGTGCCGGATGGCGCCGCTGGCCATGGAGATGGTGCGCGACATCGACGAGGACACCGTCGACTTCCAGGCCAACTACGACGGCCGCTCCCAGGAGCCGGTCATCCTGCCGGCGCGGTTCCCCAACCTGCTGGTCAACGGCTCGGCCGGCATCGCTGTCGGTATGGCGACCAACATCCCGCCGCACAACCTGCGGGAGGTCGCCGACGGGGTGCAGTGGCTCCTGGAGCACCCGGACGCCACCCGCGAGGAGCTCCTCGAGGCGCTGCTGGCCCGGATCAAGGGGCCGGACTTCCCGATGGGCGCCCTGATCGTGGGCCAGCAGGGCATCGAGCAGATGTACCGCACCGGCCGCGGCTCGGTCACCATGCGCGCCGTCGTCGACATCGACGAGGACGCCAAGGGCCGCACCATCATCTCGATCACCGAGCTGCCCTACCAGGTCAACCCCGACAACCTCGCGCTCAAGATCGCCGAGCTCGCCGACGCCGGCAAGATCTCCGGCATCGCCGACGTCCGCGACGACACGTCCGGCCGCACGGGTCAACGCCTCGTCGTGGTGCTCAAGCGCGACGCCGTCGCCCGGGTGGTGCTCAACAACCTGTTCAAGCACACCGAGCTGCAGACCAACTTCTCCGCCAACATGCTGGCGCTCGTCGACGGGGTGCCGCGCACCCTGACGCTCGACCAGTTCGTGTCGCACTGGGTGACCCACCAGGTCGAGGTCATCCAGCGGCGGACCCGCTTCCGGCTGCGCAAGAAGGAGGAGCAGGCCCACATCTACCGCGGCCTGGTCAAGGCGCTCGACCTGCTCGACGAGGTCATCGCGCTGATCCGCCGCAGCCCGGACGCCGACGAGGCCCGCGAGGGCCTGATGGCGCTGCTCGAGATCGACGACCTCCAGGCGCGCGCGATCCTCGACATGCAGCTGCGTCGCCTCGCGGCTCTGGAGCGCCAGCGGATCATCGACGAGCTTGCCAAGCTCGAGCTCGAGATCGCCGACCTCAAGGACATCCTCGACAGCGAGGAGCGCCAGCGCCAGATCATCTCCGACGAGCTCGCCGCGATCGTGGAGAAGTTCGGCAACGAGCGCCGCAGCGTGATCATCCCGTCCGACGGGGACCTCTCGATGGAGGACCTGATCCCGGACGAGGAGCTCGTCGTCACGATCACCCGCGGCGGCTACGCCAAGCGCACCCGCGCCGACCTCTACCGCACCCAGAAGCGCGGCGGGAAGGGCGTGCGCGGCGCCACCCTGCGCGGCGACGACGTCGTCGAGCACTTCATGGCGACCAGCAACCACCACTGGCTGCTGTTCTTCACCACCGCCGGGCGGGTCTACCGCACCAAGGCCTACAACCTCCCCGAGGCCTCGCGCGACGCCAAGGGCGGGCACGTGGCGGGGCTGCTGTCGTTCCAGCCGGACGAGAACATCGCGCAGGTGCTCGCGATCCGCGACTACGACCAGGCGCCGTACCTCGTCCTGGCCACCCGCAACGGCCTGGTCAAGAAGACCCGCCTCGGCGACTACAACAGCCCGCGCCAGGCCGGCGTCATCGCGATCAACTTCCGCGAGGACGACGACGAGCTGATCGGCGCCGAGCTCGCGAACGCCGAGGACGACATCCTGCTGGTCTCCCGCAAGGGCCAGGCGATCCGATTCCGCGCCGACGACACCCAGCTGCGTCCGATGGGCCGGGCCACCTCCGGCGTCACCGGCATGAAGTTCCGCGACGGCGACCAGCTGCTCTCGCTCTCGGTGATCAAGGCCGAGCAGGTCGCCGCGGAGGAGGCCGCCGAGAGCGCCGCCCGCGACGCCGGTACGCCGGTCGAGGCCGGGGCGCTGCCGGGCGTGGTCGAGCAGTACGTCTTCACCATCACCGACGGCGGCTTCGCCAAGCGCACGCGGATCTCCGACTACCGCCTCCAGTCGCGTGGCGGCATCGGCATCAAGGCGATGAAGCAGGACGACGACCGCGGCAACCTGGTCGGCGCGTTCATCGTCGTCGAGGGCGACGAGGTGCTGGCCATCAAGCAGTCCGGTCAGGTCACCCGCAGCGCGATCGACGACAACCTCCGTCCCACCGGCCGGGACACCAAGGGCGTTCGGTTCGTCGGGCGTGAGCGAGACCGACAGCGTCGCCGTGGTGGCCCGCAGCGTGGAGCGCGCTCCCGAGATCGAGGCCGCGACGGAGGAGGCAGCCGAGGCGCCGCGACCCCCGCCGGGGACGGTGCCCGCCGACGGTCACGGATTCGGATGCACAGGCCTCGGATGCGACAATCGACGCTGAGACCGAAGCCGACGGCGAGACCGAGGAGTCCTGATGGCCGACCGACGTGCCGACGAGCAACCGCTGGCGCCGCGCCGACCGCTGGCCGGTCCCGCGCGATCCGAGCAGTCGTCGGGCCGCTCGTCCGGGCCGTCGTCGCAGACCTCCGACCCGGGACGGCGGACGCTCTCGGAGCGGGTGAGCGCGAGCGTGTCGTCGGTCGGGTCCTCGACCTCGAGCGGCTCCCGCAGCGCGGCCCCGGCCGGCTCGTCCCGCCCCGGCGCGACAGGGCCCGGCGGCTCCCGCGGCGCCTCGCCGGCCCCGGGCAGCACCTCCCGCCCCGCCGCACCGGCCCGCCCGCGCGGCACCCGGCGCGCGCGGCTCCGCCTGGTGCACCTCGACCCGTGGTCGGTCATGAAGACGTCGTTCCTGCTCTCGATCGCCTTCGGGATCGTGACCGTCGTCGCGGTCGCGGTCGTGTGGTCGGTGCTCGGCGCCGCCGGTGTCTGGGACTCGATCAACTCGACGGTGGCCGACGTCGTGGGCGGCACCTCCTCGACCACCTTCGACGTCACCGACTACGTCGGCACCAGCCGGGTGCTCGGGTTCACGATGATCGTGGCCGTTGTCGACGTCGTCCTGATCACTGCCGTGGCCACCCTCGGCGCCTTCCTCTACAACCTCGCCGCGGCCCTGCTCGGCGGCGTCGAGGTCACCCTCGCGGAGGACGAGCACTGAGCGCTCCGCGATGCCGGCCGGGAGGTCGTCCCGGTTTGGGCGGCGCACCGGCGATGGGGTAATCTCTGCCGTCGGCTCCACCCTGTGGCGCTGTTCCCGCACCACCCCCGGGGCCTATAGCTCAGACGGTTAGAGCGCTTCCCTGATAAGGAAGAGGTCAGAGGTTCAAGTCCTCTTAGGCCCACCTCCTGCCTCACCCCAGACCCACAGAGGCTGTGAGCCTCGACGAACGGCACCCGCGGCCAACCACGCTCGTTCAGGCGTGACCCCGGGAACCAGGGGAAGGTCAGAGCGATCTGCCAACCATGAATCAAGCGTCGACTCGGGCATCTTCACAGCCGCTCCGCCGCTTCATCCGGTACGGGTGAGGCGTGAGACCACGTAAGACCCGATCCTGAAAGATCTGTACTCGGCAGAGCGGTCGAACACGCGTAGCGTCGCAGGGGTAGCGGTGGTAGCCCCGCTCGCGGACGACCGTACTGAAGGAGCGGCCCGGCTCAGGGTCGACGGACCCTCATTGCCGGACGTCATCGCAACGGGAGGGTGATGATCGTTTGACCCACCACGACCAGGACCGCGTCGCAGCCCTGCGCACCACGCCCGAAGCCGCCTTGGGTGAGGTTCTCTCCCGCCCCAGGCTCAGCCGGCGTCTGGACGCGTTGACCGACGCCGGCTCGTCGGTCCGGCTCGTCACGCTGTGCGCACCCACCGGCTTCGGCAAGACGACCCTGCTGCGCGCCTGGACCGCATCCCTGCCGGGCCGTCCCGGCCGGTGGTCTGGCGCTCGATCGACGAGGCCGACGCCAGCGGTTCCCGGTTCTGGGCCTCGTTGCTGGCGGCCTTGCCTGCACCACCTCACGGTTCGCCCCACGCCCTGGACGACATCGCCTCGGTTGCGCCGACGCGAGCCGGCGATCTGGTGTTCCTCGGTCGGGTCGTCGACGCGCTGGCCGCCTCACGAGCGGTCCTGGTCCTGGACGACCTGCACGAGGTCACCGACCAGCGCACGCTTCGAGACCTCGACTACCTGCTCCGCAAGCTGCCGGGTGAGGTGTCGATCGTGCTGTCGAGCCGGTCGGACCCGGCGCTGCCGTCCGTGCAGCGCGCCAAGCTGACCGGGGCCCTCGACCAGCTCCGCGCCCTCGACCTGGCCCTCACCCGAGTGGAGACGGCGACGTTGTGCGGCCAGCTGGGCGCGGAGCAGGCGCGGGCGGTCTGGGCGGCCACCGAGGGCTGGCCCGCGCTGGTCCAGATCATGGTGACGGCCCTCTCCTCCGCGGACTGCGGCACCTTCGACCTGTCCGGGTACGACGTCGGCCTCAGCGACTACCTCTTCCAGGAGACGTTCCGGCACCAGCCGGAGTCGGTGCAGCACGTGCTGCTGACCTGCTCGATCCCCGACACCTTCACCCTCGACCTCGCGACGCAGCTGAGCGGATACCAGGACGTGGGCCATCTGCTGCAACGGGTGGCCCGACTCTCCGGCCTGCTCACCCGGGGTACGCCGCCGGGATCCGCCGAGGCGGCGTACCGGTTGCACCCGATGCTGCGCGCCTACCTGCGCGACGAGCTGCGGCGCCAGGGCGGTGGCGTGCAGGAGGCAGCCGAGCAGACCACGGCCCGGTGGTACCTCGCCCACGGTCGTGACCTGCTCGCCGTGCGCCACGCCACGCGGGCCGGGGACGCCGACCTCCTGGACGACGTCGTCGGCCGGGTCGGACCCGGGCTCGTGGCCGCCGGACGCGGCGACGGCCTGCTTGAGGCACTCACCCCGCCGGTGCCCCGATCCAGCGGCCGTGCCGTCTGGACGCCGCTCGTCCGAGCCCTGGCCCTGGCCGACGCCGGCCGGCTCGATGAGTCCTTGGTCCAGCTCGCCGCGGTACCGTCGGCCCCGCCGGTCGCGGACCGGGACGAGGCGGAGCAGGCGCGGCACCTGGACCTGGCCGCCGCACACGAGACCATGCGGCTGCAGATCAGGCGCCGCCGGGGCGAGCCCATCCTCCGGGCCGAGCTGATGGGCGCGTCCGCGGCACCGTCGCCGGACCTCGCGCTGCTGCTCACCGCCGAGCAAGGCTCCTGCCTGCTCCGACTCGGCGACCTCGCTGCCGCCACGACCAAGCTCGAGAAGGCCATCGAGCTGGCCCGCAACGGTGAGCGTGTGGCGGCCCTGGTCGACTGCCTGTCCATCCTCGGCGGCATCCAGGGCGCGCGCTGCGACCTTCCCGCCATGATGACCTCGCTGGAGGAGGCCGTCGCGCTCGCGGAGAGCCACGGGTTGGCCACCGACCGGCGGATGGCCCTGCCTCAGGTCCTGCTGGGCTGGGGCTCGTTCCAGCGGCTCGACGACGACGCGGCCCGGCTGAGCCTGCCGCGGGCCTGGAGCCTGCGGGAGGATCGCGCCGACCCGACCGAGAACCTCCTCGTCCGGACGCTCTTCTCGATCGTCCGGGCTGCCGGCCCCTCCGCGAGCGGCTCGGACGGCGCACAGCTCGCCGAGCGGCTCGACGACGTCTGGCGCGACATCGATGGTCTGGTCGTGGCGCCCTCGCTGGTCGCCTACCTGGCCGTCACGGAGGCCCGGACACACATCATGCTGCGGCGGGTCCACGAGGTGCGGCCGATCCTGGACTTCGCCCGCGACAAGCTCGGGCGAGTGCGCCGAGCTGGTCCTGGTCTCGGCGATGGTGCACGAGGCGACGGGGCGACGGGGCGAGGCGCGCGCACTGCTGACGTCGGTGACCGGCGGGGAGGTGGCACCGATGGTCGCGCTGACGCAGGTGGACGTCCTACGCGCTGTCCGCGGCCCTCGCGTGCCTGGACGACGACCACTTCATCGCGGGGGCCCACGCCCGCGATGCGCTCCGCCTCGCCGACGAGCTCGGCTGCCTGCGGCCGCTGGTCGACGTCGGGGAGTCCTTCCACGAGGTGCTCCGCTCTGGTCGGGGCCGGTGGGGGAGCACGAGGCGATCGCCGAGCGGGTCCTGCGGCACAGCGCGCAGCCCAGCCTGCCGACGATATCGCTGACCGCGCGGGAGCTCGAGATCCTCCGGGAGCTGCCGAGCCTGGCCACCGCCGACGAGATCGCCTCGACGCTCTTCGTCTCGGTGAACACCGTCAAGACGCACCTGCGCAGCGTCTACCGCAAGCTCGGCGTCGACTCGCGGCGGCGAGCGGTGGTCGAGGCTCGCCGCGCTCGGCCTGCTCTGAGTGCGGGGGCATGGCCCGCTGGCCCCGGTAGCGTGAGCGGATGCCTGGACCGCCCGCGGAGGTGCTTGACCTCTTCGCCGTACCCGGCGCGGTGCAGCCGCTGCCCGGTGGGCAGGGGAGCAGCGTGCTGGCCGGGGACCTGGTGCTGTCGCCGGGACGCAGAGCCAGACCCAGGACTGGCTGAGCCCGCTGCATGGCGCGCTTCGCGGTGCGGCTCGACGAGCATCCGGCGCGCGCGCCGCGCGACCTGCGGGTCGCCGTGCCGGTGCCCGCTCGGGACGGCTCCTGGGTGGTCGCAGGGCTGGGCGGCCTCGCGCTACGAGCCGGGCACCGTGGCCTGCCGCGACCTCGAGGTCACCCTGGCCGCCGGCCGGGTGCTGCACGCCCGTCTCGCTGTCGCCGTGCCGAGCCGCCCCGCTGGCCTGGACGCGCGCGACGACCGCTGGGCCCGGGCCGAGCGGCTGGCGTTCGGCGTCGACGTCCCGGGCGACGGGCCGGGTTCGACCCTGCTGAGCAGGGTGTACGCCGCGCTGGGTCGCGTTCCGGCTCGCGCCGCCGATCTCGGCCCGCGCAGCTGGTGCACTGCCGACCTCGCGGGCAACGTCCTGCTCGACGCCGACGGGGCGCCGGTGGTCATCGACGTCGCCCCGGCGTGGCGACCGGTCCGGTGGGCCGAGGCGGTGTGCGTGCTGGACTTCGTGCTCTCGCTGGGCGGCCCGGCCACCGCCCTGGCTGCGTGGAGCGCCGGCACGGGCACCACGCGCAGCGGCTGGCGATGCTGCGCGCGGTCGCCTTCCGGGTGCTCAGCGACCTGAAGCCCGGACCTGGCGGCCTACGGCCGCGTCGTCGACCTGGTCCTGGGCTGAGGCGGATCGACGGCTCGGCGACCGGGTCCGGGGCGGGACCCGGAGTCGAGGTCCGGTCCACCGAGGGCCTACTCGCGCCACTCGACCAACCGCCACCCGTCGGCCGGGTCGCCCTCGACCAGGACGGCTCCGGTGTTGCGCAGCGGATGCTCCGCCGCGTGCTCCACGCCCACCCCCGTCACCCGGCCGCCGCCCACGAACGGATCACCGCTCCGTGGCTGAGCACCACCGCGACCCGCCACCGGCCGTCGGGGTCGGGCGCCGCGGTTCGCGAACGGCGTACGCCGCCTGCGCCAGCGCAGCCTCGAAGCCGTCGAAGACCTCCTGCGCCACTGGCGCCACCGGCCACCGCAGCTCGGTGCGTCCCCGGACCAGGCCAGGAACGTCTCGGTGTAGGCGTCGATCGCCTCCTGGTCGTGGCGCATCTCCAGCGACCCGGCCGGGACCTCGCGGAACCCGGCGTCGTCACCACGCCCAGTCCGAGAGAGTCGGCCAACGGCTCCGCGCTCTGCTCGGGCGCGCAACAGGTCGGAGGAGAACACCGCGCCGATGGGCTCGGTCTCCAGGGCGACGGGCAGCGCCGCCGCCTGACGCTGCCCGAGATCGGTCAGCGCAGCCCCGGTGCGGCGCCGTGTCCAGGCTGCGGGTCAGGTTCGAGCCCGTCTGCCCGTGCCGGACGAGGATCAGTCGCATGGGCGACGTGGCGTCGCGTCAACCGACGACCACGACGAAGCGTCCGCGCACGTGGCCCGCCTCGCTGGCCCGCTGCGCCTCGCCGGCCTCCTCCAGGCCGAAGGTCCGCTCGACCGGGATGCTGAGCGAGCCGGCGGCGTTGAGCCGAGCCGCCTCGGCGTAGGCACCGGCAGGGTTCTGGGCGGACATGGACACCGGGCGCCGTGCTCAGCGGCACCGAAGTCGGCGATCGAGACGACCTTGGCGCCGTCCCCGGTCAGCGCCACCAGGTCTGCGATGACGCCCGCACCGGCGATGTCGAGCGCGGCGTCGACCCCGTTCGGGGCCAGCGCGCGCACGCGGTCGACCCATCCGTCGCCGTACGTCGTCGGGGTGGCGCCGAGGGACTGCAAGTAGTCCTGGTTGTCCTCCCCGGCGGTGCCGATGACCTCGACCCCGCGCTCACGCGCGATCTGGACGACGGCCGAGCCGACCCCGCCCGCGGCCCCGCTCACCAGCAGCGTCTGGCCAGCGGTGACGCCGACCTGGTCCAGGATCCGAATCGCGGTCTCGACAGGGATGGGTAGCCGGCCGCTTCCTCGAACGAGAGCCCGTCCGGCATGGCCGCCCAGGCCGACAGGACGGCGTGCTCGGCCAGGGCTCCGTGCCCGCCCCAACACCCTGTCGCCGACCGCGACCCCGTCCACACCCTCGCCGACCTCGTCGATGACACCCAGG
The DNA here is from genome assembly GCA_963781745.1 of uncultured Actinomycetota bacterium. Lineage (GTDB taxonomy): Bacteria > Actinomycetota > Actinomycetes > Propionibacteriales > Nocardioidaceae > Nocardioides_B. The sequence continues at coordinate 480,639 of CAWAHH010000008.1, forward strand.
CGTCCATCCCTACGCCCGCGGGGAAGGTGAGGGGCATCTGCTCGCTCGGATAGCCGCTGCGGATCTTCCAGTCCATCGCGTTGACGCCGGCGGCTCGCACGGCGATCCGCACCGTGCCCGAGCCGGCATGGGGCTCGTCTGTGTCCGCGACGTGGAGAACCTCGGGACCGCCGTACTCAGAGAACTGGACTGATCGCATGGCTCATCATTGTCGTACCGGCGGATCCGTTCTGGTGTTCGGGGGTCCGATCGGCAGTTGGTAGGCTCGCGTGTCGTCGTTCCGCAGAAGGGATCCGCCCCATGAAGAAGCTCGCCCTGATCGCCGTCGCCGCCGGGGCAGCCTTGTTTGCCGCGCGCAAGGCCCGGGCCGACCAGCGGGAGCAGGCCCTATGGGCCGAGGCCACGGACGACGTGCGAGCGGTCCTGACCGTTCTCTCGCGGTCGTCATTCGCCGCCGGGGGCCATGGCGCAATTGGTA
>CAWAHH010000009.1:0-338314 GCA_963781745.1 uncultured Actinomycetota bacterium
AGAGGCATGAGCCTGCGCGGCGAGGTCGTGGTGGCCTCCAACCGGGCCGCGGCCGGGGTCTACGAGGACACGACCGGCCCGTTGATCGTCGACTTCCTGCGCGAGCTCGGCTTCCTGGTCGAGGCGCCCGTGGTCGTGCCCGACGGCGAGCCGGTCGGGCAGGCGATCGCCGCCGCGGCCGCCGGCGGGGCGCGGGTCGTGCTCACCACGGGCGGCACCGGCCTGACCCCCACCGATCGCACGCCCGAGGTGACCCGGGCGCTGCTCGACTTCGAGGTGCCCGGGCTCGCCGACGCGATCCGCGCGGCCGGCGTGGCCCAGGGGGTGCCGACCGCGGTGCTCTCGCGCGGCCTCGCCGGCGTCGTCGGCAGCTGCCTGGTGGTCAACCTGCCGGGCTCGCGCGGCGGCGTGAAGGACGGTCTCGAGGTGCTGCGACCCGTGCTGGTGCACGCGGTGGAGCAGGTCGTCGGGAGCGATCATTGAGCGGGCCCGTGCGGGGCTGGCCCACGCGGATGACCTCGGGCACCGACCCGGTCGTGACGCTACGCCCGCTCGTGGCCTCCGACGCCAAGCCCTGGCACGACGCGCGCCGCAGCAACGCCGCGTGGCTGGTGCGCTGGGACGCCACGGTCCCGCCCGGGGGTGACGCCCGCAGCACGAGCTTCCGCGCGCTGGTGCGCCGGCAGCGCCGGGCCGCGCGCGCCGGGACGACGTACCCCTTCGCCGTCGAGGTCGACGGCGACTTCGCCGGTCAGCTGACGATCAACAACATCGTGCGCGGCTCGGCGCAGTTCGCCTCCGCCGGCTACTGGATCGACCAGCAGTACGCCGGTCGCGGCGTCATCCCGCGCGCCCTCGCGATGGCGGTCGACCACTGCTTCACCGCCGGCGGCCTGCACCGGATCGAGGTCGCGATCCGCCCCGAGAACTCCAACTCCCTGCGCGTGGTCGAGAAGCTCGGCCTCCGCGAGGTCGGCTACGCCCCCCGCTTCCTGCACATCGACGGCGAGTGGCGCGACCACCGCCTCTACGCCGTCACGGTCGAGGAGGTCCCCGACGGCCTGCTCCGCCGGCTGGAGTCCTCGGGCGCAGACCGGCGGTAGCCGTTGGGCCCGGCCCGAGTCACACGAGCAACAGCAGCAATTTGCGACACACGGGTAGACATCCGACCCAGCCTGCGCTATCGCTCCTAACCTCAGGGCGTGGACCTGAGCGCACTCATCTTCGTCGCCCTGGCGGTGGCCTGGGCTGCCTACCTGATCCCCAAGGCGCTCAAGCACCACGAGGAGGACCAGCGCAACCGCACCGTCGACAGCTTCTCCTCCTCCATCCGGGTGCTGGCCCGTCGTGACTCCCTCGACGGGCGTACGGCGCGGCTCGTGGTCCCGGCCGCCCGCGCCCGCAGGAGCCTCGATCGAGATCGGCACCGAGCGCGGCCCGCCGCGGTCCGTCACCGACCGCCCGGCGCGCGAGCGCTGCCCGTCGCCGGCGCCGGGTGCTGACCGGGGTGCTGCTCGTCAACGTCGCGGTCGCCGCGCTCGCCGCGGTCGGCGTCGTCGCCTGGCCCTACCTCGCCATCCCCGGCGCGCTGCTCGTCGGCTGGCTGGCGGCCTGCCGGCTGATGGTGCCGCTCCGAGCGGTCCCGCCGCCTGGTCGTCCGCCTCCCGGGCGTGGCCCCGCAACCCGCGCCCGACGTCGCGGACGACGGCCCGCTCACCGAGGAGATCGACGCCGTCCCCGCCGCCGTGACCGTGGAGGTCGCCGAGGGCGAGACCGTCAAGGTGGGCTGGGACCCCGTCCCGGTCACCCTGCCGACGTACGTCACCAAGGAGCCCGCGGCCCGCCGCAGCGTCCGCACGATCGACCTCGACTCCACGGGCGTCTGGACCTCCGGCCGGAGCGAGATCGACAGCGCCCTGGCCCGCGGCGCCGAGGAGACGGAGAAGGCCGACAAGGCCGCCCGCGAGGCTGCTGCCGACGCCGAGCGCCGCCGCGCCACCGGCTCCTGACCGGCTCCTGACCGGCTCCCTGACCGCGCCCGACCCGCCCTCCGGAACCGATTGCGGATCCGCCGAGGGCCGGTGCTACCGTTCACTCTCGCCTGGGGCTGTGGCGCAGTTGGTAGCGCGTCTCGTTCGCAATGAGAAGGTCAGGGGTTCGAATCCCCTCAGCTCCACCAAACCCGCTGGTCAGAGGCCCTGCCCGGATCCTGAAACAGGAGACGAGCATGGCCTCTCAGCATTTAGTCAGCACAAAGTCGGTCGACCGGCTGTCGTCCTCGGCCCGTCTGGGCCGCTCTCGGCCAGGCGCGGCAGGCCTGGCGCACCTGGTCTGTATGACGACCACAGCACACTCCGAGACGGGACTTGGCCCCGTCCTCACCCTGTCGCAGCTCGCCTCGCAGCTCGGCGTCAGCGTCCAGACCCTGTACGACCTGCGCAGCCAGGGGCGGGGCCCTCGCGGATTCCGCGTCGGCCGTGAGCTCCGGTTCCGGGTCAGCGAGGTCGACGCCTGGCTCGCGCAGATGGAGGCGGACGACGCCGAGCGGCACCCACGCCAGGCCGGCTGATGCGCACCGGAAGGCCCCGCACGCCGATCGGTACGTACGGCGCGATCAACACGCGTCGCGAGGGAGGTCGCGCGGTGGCGGAAACCCGCGTTCGCGACCTCGACGGTCGTCTCCGCCAGGTCAGGGCGTCGGGACCGACAGCGGCAGCTGCGCGGACCCGGCTCCTGGAACGCATCCGAGAGCGTCCGTCGCTCCCGAGCGGCGGAGTGCTCCGGCCGACGAGCCCGTTCGCGGATCTGGCCGATCTGTGGCTGGCCGACCTCGAGCTTCGTGACCTGGCCGGCAACACCAAGGAGAACTACCGGGCCTGCTTGCGGCTCCATGTCCGGCCGGCGTTCGAGCACTACACGCTGGCCGAGGTGACCACCGGTCGGGTCGAGTGGTTCCTGGCGAAGCAGGCGAAGGTGTCGCCGTCGCAGGCCAAGCAGACCCGCACCATGCTCAACATGCTCTTCGCCTACGCGTTGCGTCATGACGCGATCGCTCGCAACCCGGTCGAGGGCACGTCGCAACTCCGGCGCAGCAAGGCAACGCCGGAGGCGTTGACGATCGACCAGATCGCCGCGATCAGGAAGGCGGCTGCGCAGTGGCGAAGCGAACCAGGACTCCCCGGCCCCAAGCCGGACGGCCAGGTCCGCGACATCATCGAGGTCCTGCTCGGGACCGCCATGCGCCCGGGGGAGGTGCTGGCGCTCCGCCCTTGCGACATCGAAGACCTGCCCATCGGGATGATCGCCAGCGTCAGCGGCACCGTCGTGCAACGCAAGGGAAGCGGAGCCGAGCGTCAGCCCCGACCCAAGACCGACGCGTCCATCCGGCGCATTCCTGTCCCTGAGTTCGCGGCCGTCGTGCTGCGTCGCCGGATCGATGACATGCCCGCGAACGCCCGGACCCGGACCATCTTCGCCAGCCGCAGCGGAGGTCCACTGAGCCCGTACAACGTCCGCCGCACCTTCCGCGAGTTCCTCCAGATCGCTGACCTGGCCGGCAGCGGAATCAGCCTGCGGTGGTACCGGCGGACCGGCGCGACCGTGATCGCGCGTGGCATCGGCATCGACGCAGCGGCCGGCCTTCCTCGGGCACACCTCCACGGTCGATCACCGAAGGGCACTACATCGAGCCGGATCGTGCCGTGGATCCGACTCCTGCCGTGCACCTCGAACGCACGTTGCGACCGGCCGAGCCGGACGGCTCGCTGCTGGCGAATCGTCCGGCCGACCGGGAAGACGAGCTGCTCGCCGCGGTCGACCGCGAGAGCGACGACGACGCCGTCGCCTAGCACTCGGGCAGGTTCCGTCGGCGGGGATCTCAGCCAGAAGCGGGTCTCGGAGATCGAGTGGACTTCACCAAGGTCGACACGCTGCGCCGGTACGCCGACGCGCTGGGCGGCACCCTCAAGGTCGAGGTCCAGGTCGGGGACGAGACCTACCTGATCGCCTGACCACAACCCCGCCGTCGGCAGCATCGGCTCACATCGAGAGCGAGGGTCCGGTCGTTCCGCTCCCGGGTTGGTGCACGATCGCGGAGTGCAGTTCGGCTCGGCTCCGCGCCGCACCCGCTGGCGCAGCCGGTGGTTCCGGTGGGGGGCGGAGTCGGTCGCGCACCAGCCCGATGATGGCGGTGTGGTCGCCCTCGGCCAGGGGGAGGTAGCGGTGCCGGGGTGGGGCGACCAGCTGGCCGCTGTTCTCCACGATGCGCGGCATGGTGACGCGGGTGAAGTAGCCGTTGCGTCTGACGCCGGCCTCGATGATGTCGGCGATCCGGGCATCGAGCCTGGCGAAGAGGGTGGTGAAGGCGTGCAGGGCGCGGGGGTCGAGGTCGGCGTCGGGGCGGATGGTCTTGAGTCGGCTGACGGCGTTGGCGGCTTCGGTGACCGCGAGCCCGCCGGTTCCGACGCGGCCGCCGATGTTGCGCAGCTGGTGTTGGAGGTCGAGGTAGGTCTGCGCACGGGCGAGCCAGGCCTGTTCGAGGTTGGTGTCGGTCTTGGCGGCCAGCGGCGCGAGCCCTGCGGAGAGGAGCCGCTGGGAGTCGACCACGAGCCGCAGGTTCATCGCGCTGGGGAAGGACTTCATCCGGATGATGAGGTTGTGCTCGGCTTGGAGCACCCCGAGCAGGCCGGGTTTGGCGGGGCCGGTGATGACCTTGGCCTTGGGGCGCCAGCCGCGCGCGTCGAGGGCGTAGTCGGGTGGTTCGAGGCTGGCGTCCAGGGCGCAGGCCAGCGCGGCCCAGCCGAGCCGTTCACCGCGGTGGAGCTTCTCCCAGCCGGGGATGTTGGAGTAGCGCTGGTCGAGCACGACGAGCGCGCGGACGGTGGCGGCGATGTCGCCGATCAGGGTGTGGGTCTGCCGGGCGTCCAGGCTGTCTCGGCGGAGTCCGGCGTCGAAGTCGTGCTCGCCGAGTGCGGCGGCGCGGGCGACTTGGCGCCAGTGCTCGACCATCGGCAGGTCCTGGGGGGTGGTCAGCTCCTCCAGGCTGGGGAGCCGGGCGCTGGATGCGTCGATGGCCTGGTCGAGCGCCAAGGCCAACGCGCCCAGGGCGCCGTGGTCGAGGGCGGGTAGCCGGAACGGGTTGGGCTGCCTGGGGTTCAGGTTGCTGGCCGTGTGCGGTGCGACGGCGCGGGTGGCCTGTCGGCACCACAGCAGCGCGGAGTGCCGGTAGCGGCCGATCTGGTCCCCGATCTGGCGGCGTTCGGCGTCGGTGGTCGTGATCGGGACGCTGTGGGTGCCGTCGCCTCCGATGCGGAGTTGGACGCGGTGCTGGGTGAGCAGCGAGGCGAGTTCTGCCCGTGAGGAGGGCGCCGTTCTCGCCGTACATCAGGGCTCATCCAGCGCGTGGGCGTCGGCGAGGGAGGCGAGGACCAGCTCGATGTGGAGGGCATCGACGCCGTAGTCGGCGAGCTGCTGCACCGCGGACACGGCGAGGGCCATCACGATGTCGCAGTCGTCGGTGATGCCGGCGGTGTCCAGGGCGGGCGTGTCGTCGCCGTGGACCCAGTCCAGCTCGATGAGGGCCCGCTCGTAGGCCGAGGACGCCTCGACGGTCCGGGCGTGATCGGCCAGAGCGGCGAGGTAGGAGCGGGCCTCGGCGAGGGTGGCCGCATGGGCGAGCAGCATGATGATTCCTTTCGTTGGGGGAGGATCCCAGTCACTGTGCTCCCGGCGACCGGGAGGCGCTCGGCTGGGTTGTTCTCGCTGTGGACTGCACCGCCGAACGGGCGCGGTGAAGGCGTCACGAGGCGGCGCGGACCTGGTCTTCGATCCGCCGGCGGGCGGCGACGTCGTCGGCCACGAACTGGTGGAAGTCGGCGTCCGGTCCACGATCACGACCTCGGGGCCGGAGTCCCGGTCGGCTTCGCCGGGCCAGGTGGTCTGCCTGGTCGGCCGGTCCCGGTCGAGGCGGCAGCCGGCGGTCGAGACCCATTCCCGGAGCCGGTTGCGGGCCTCGGCGAAGTCGCGGTGCCACCCGATCGGCCCGGACGGTGTGCCCTCGGTGTCGTAGGCGTTGAGCCAGTGGGTGTGGAGCGCGGAGAGTTCCCACACCAGTTCGTCGTGGCGATGCCAGTACGGCGGGACCACGGTCGGCGGGAGCCCGTAGGACAGCCGTAGCCAGGTGACCCAGCCGTTGAGGTCCAGCCACTCGACCAGGGCCTCGTCGGCGCTCAGCAGGTTCCAGTTGATCGGCCGCAGCGGCCGGTCGTCGTCCAAGTCGGCGGTCCCGAACTGCTCGGGATCGCCGTACTTTGACCTGCCGTCGTCGTCCGGGTCGAGGAGCGGCTGCTGCCCGGGGTCGACGTGAGTCGTCATCACTGGCCTTGCTCAGATGCTGGCAGCCCGTGCGGGCTCGTTGACCACCGTGAGCTCGTTGGTCGGCGGGTCGGGCTGCTGGGCCGGGGTGCGGTCGACGACGTAGCGGGTCCGGGCGCAGTCGTGCCCGATGCGGCGGGCGACGAACTGCTCACGGATCTCGCTGCGGCCGCCGGGGCGGTCCTGTTCGTACTCGTGGATGTAGCCCGAGGCGACGATCTGGTCGCCGGGCTTGAACCTTGGGTAGGCGCGCTCGGCCGACCGGTCGAACATCACCAGGTCGCAGTAGACCGGGTCGAGTTTGGTGAAGGACCCGTCGACCTCCTTGCGGTGCTGCTCGATGCCGACCCGGCAGTAGAACCGCGGGTGGCCCTTGCCGGTGAAGGTGAGTTCCGGCGCGGTAGCGATGAACCCCTGGAGGCTCATTTGGGTGGGAATCGACATTGGCTGACTCCTGGACTCGCGCGGCGCCTCGACTGGCGACCGCTCTCAGGAGTCAGGTGTGCTGGCTACTCCGTCGGCTTGTCCGCGTCGATGACGCGACGCCAGTCGTCGTGGAAGTCCTCCAACGGTTCGGGGGCAGTGCCCTCCCACCGGCGCGGGATGTCCTGCATTGAGTCCGGCATGAAGGGAGCGCTCTTGCGCCACTCGCTGAAGTACGTGTGCGCCATCGTCAACTGGTCACTCGGGCCCCGGTCACCGAAGGTGATGAGCAGATGGTCGAGCGTGGCACCGTCGTTGATGGTCGCGACGGCAACGGCGGTCACCGTCTCCGAGCTGAGGTCGGGGTAGAGCTTGGCCGTGTCCTCGGGCGGCTCACCGTTGGCCATGAAGTAGTTCTGACGCCAGAGATCGAACGGGCCGCCAATCGGGCATCCGTACTTCGCATGCTCAACCCAGTACTTGCTCACAGAACCTGTCTACAGGTCGCGTCCGACAGAAGCGCTTCTTCAGCGTCGTTGCAGGGCTTTCTCGATGGCAGTGCGCTCAGTGCGGAGTTGCTCGACCTCCTTGCGGGCGGTCCAGGGGCGCAGGTCGGTGACCAGGGGTGGGGAGCTGCGGAGCAGGACCAGGGCGAGGCCGAACGGGAGGGTGCGGATCGTCTCGGGTGGCATGACCGGGACGCGGCGGGTGGAGCGTTGGAGGGATCGGGAGCCGTAGTCGCCGATGGAGATGGTGTCGGTGCGTTCGTCGCGTTCGCCGATCAGCGCTGAGAGGTCTTGCAGGTCCCGGGCCGACGAGGCGCCGCCGAGGATGACCTTGACGATGCTCGCGTCCCAGATCGCGCCGGCGGCGTGGTCTCCCCACTTGTCGCGTGCCTGGGAAAGCGACTGGAGCACCGGCATGGTGGTGATACCGGTGCCGCCCCCTTCGGCCATGAGCACCGGCAGGGACGGCAAGGGGGAGAGGTTCCCGATCTCGTCGAGCGCCAGGAGCAGTGGTGGGTCGAGTCGGGCGCCCGGTGAAGCGGCGGCGAGGTGGCGGGCGGTCTCCACGAGGTCCTCGATGAACGCCGCGACGAGTGACCAGGAGGCGCCGGCTCCGGCTCCGGTGGCGAGCAGGTAGAGGGTGCCATTGCCGGTGAGGAACTCGACGGGGTCGAAGTGCTCGCCGGGGGGTGGCGAGACGGCGTCGAGGACACGGGGGTCGGCCAGGCACGAAAGGGCGAGGGAGACGCCCATCCAGATGGAGTCGCGGGTGCGGGGGTCGGCGTGGATCATCGACTCCAGCGAGTCTGCCCAGCCGGGGGCCGCGTTCGGGTTGCTGGCCAAGACCGCCACGGCGTCAGCGGCGGCGGAGGGTGAGAGCGTCCAGTTGAACAGCTCGCGCGGCGTCCTGTTGTCGAGCGCGGCGGCATGGAGGAGGGCTTGGAGGGCGGTGCGTGTCTTGCCCTCCCAGAACCCTCCGGACTCGACCCCGCCGGTGGAGAGGCCGGTGGCCGAGGCGAGGCCGGTGGCTCGGATCATCGCGGTGAGCGGGTCCTCGCAACCGCGTACGGGGGACCAACGCAGCCCGGCGGGCAGTCCTTCGGCGAGGCGTTGGGGGTCGAAGACCGCGACGGGTCCTCGGCGTTGCCGTGAGGTGAGGGTGGCGGCGATGTTGTCGGGTCGGGTGGCGGTGGTGATCACGGCGCCGGGTGCGTCCAGGATCGCGTTGATGACGATGTGGAGGCCCTTGCCGGATCGCGGTGGGCCGAGCAGCAGGACCGAGTCCTCGACCGACGCCCACACGCTCTGGCTCCGGGAGCGGCCGAGCAGATAGCCGACATCCGAGGGTTCGGGCTGGTCGAGGGATGGCCTCAGAGTGCGCCCGCGTGCGAGCAGCGCCTTCTGCGAGGCCACAGTTCGTACGTCGCGGCCGGTAGCGACTCCAGCGAGCCGGCGCGGGTCGTGGGTTGTCCTGTGTCTGATCGTGCCGATGCGTCGCCACAGCACGAGCGCGGCCGCGATGACTCCGCCCATCATCAGAGCCAGGACGAGCCAGTAGACCCACGCGGCCATTCCGTCGGAGCCGAGCGCGGCGCCCGGGTCGCCTGGTCGGCTGAGTAGACGGAATCCTGCCTCCCATCCTTCGGTCGGCTGCCCGGTGCCTGAGAGCCAGGCTGCGACGGTTCCCGCCAGTCGCAGGATCGCGGCGATGACGCCGACGGCTGCGATCAGTCCGAGGCCGAGGTTGACCAGGTCGTCGTCGACGCCCTGGCCACGAGGGTTCACGCGGCACCGCCAATGACCATGACGGTCCCGGACTCCCTGCCCATGAGCATCAGGAGTCCCGGGTGGGCTTCAAGCAGGGCCGGTGGCAGACGGAGTCGAGTGGTGCCCTCGGTGCTCGCGGTCTGGTGGGCGACGACGACCGCGACGGCCACGTCCTCGTTCGGCAGGAAGCCCTCGCCGGCGACCTCGCCGACTGTGACGGTCGCTTGCTTGGCGTGGCTCGACGACGTGGAGCCGGGGGCGGCCAGGGGTCACGATGTCGGTGAACGTCGAGTCGTCCGCCTCGTGGACTTCGACGCGCACGGGTGTGCCCAGGTCGGCGGCGATGTCGTCGAGCACCCGTCGGAGGTCCTCGCGTTGCAGGGCGCCGTCTGCGGAGTAGGGCTCGCGGTCGAGCGACACGGTCAGGTGGCCCGTCTTGTCGACGGTGACCTCGACTAGCGGCATCACCACGGGCACCCGCATCGCGGCGTGGTCGTCGCGTCGGTAGGAGCCTGCTGCGCTGGTCATGCTCATAGCCCCAGCACCCCCACTTGCCGCTGCGCTACCTGCTGCACGGGCTTGACGCCCTGCCGGGCTGCGAGTGCCTCACGGTCCAGGCCCGGCGGGTTGCCGTCACCGACCTGCGGGGTGTCGAGCTGGTCGAGGATCGTCACCGCGGCACCACGTACGCGCTCTGCGGTCGACTGCACCACCTCGACGGGTGTCTTGCCCGGCACGCTGGAAGCCCACGAGGCGACGTAGGGGATCGTGTAGTCACCGGTGGCCAGCCCGTGCGCTGCGCCGAGCATGAGGGCCACCGATTCGGCCTCGACCTCGGCGATCCCACGGTGCAGGGCGGCGTCGGCGTTGTCGGGGCCGTGGAGCATCACATGGCCCAGCTCGTGCGCGAGGGTCTTGACCTGGGCGGCCTCGTCCATGTCCATCCGCACCGACACCTCGCGGGTCAGGTAGTCGGTCAGACCGTTCGCGCCACCGATCGACTTCGCGTCGGAGACCAGCCGCAGCTGGAAACCATGCGCGGTGATCTGGTCGGCCAGCCCGTCCCACAGCCCCTCGGGCGCCTGTCCTCGCAGCAGGGTGGGGCGGGGTGTCTCGGGGATCGGTTCGCCGTCGGTCTGGGAGATGTCCCACACGTGTGCGGGCTTGAGGCCGATCAATCTGGACCGGACGGTTTCGCCGAGGCCGGGCTTCTCGCCGCGACCGAGGCGGCGCCACGAGTCGGGGTCGGCCGAGTTAGACGAAGCGAACCGTGCGGTGACCGGGGCGAGGATCGCGTACCCGGACTGCCCCTTCATCACATGCCGGTTCAAGCTGAGCCACTGCTTGAAGCCTGCGACGTAGGTCGGCATCGGCCCAGGCACGCGACCCTGCTGGAACGCGGCGTAATGCTGGACGTAGATCAACATCGTGTTGTTGAACGACCGCGAGCGGAACTTGGCCGCGAACTCCAACGCGCGCTTCCAGTCCTCACCAGTCACCAGCGCCTCGACCGATGCGGTCAGCTGCTGCTGGAGCGCATCAAGTTTCGCTTCACGTGCCGCGAGATCGCGCGTCTGAACTCTCATCGGGGACCGCCTCCTGATGCCGGGTCTCAGACGGCAGGTGTGCAAGAACAACCGCTACTGTCTGGGGCGGTCGATGCGCCAGTCGACGTCTCTGGTCGTGGGTCGCGGCCGCGGGCGATTCGTTCTCGCGCCGGCTCCCAGCCTGCCGCCGAGAACCCACTGCCCGGACATCAGGCCAACTCAGCTGAGGGATCCCCCTCGGGGACGGAATGGAACAGAGCGTCGAGCGCAGGGCGGGCCCGCGCTTTGACAGTCATACGCGGTGGAGCGTCGCAGCTCAGGGAAGGCGCGGATCGCTGGCACGGCGGGGATTCCCTGTACGTGGAGACTTGCGAGGTCCTCTAGCCGATGCCCCAGCCTCGTAGCGCGGCTTCCCACTCGTCGAGGGCCCGGCTCGCGACATCCGCCCCCTGCCCCTGAGATGCGTTGTCCAAAAGCACCTCGAGTTCGAATCTGGTTACGCCGCCACCTACGGACCCTCCGGTCGTCACCATCTCGGGCTTACCGAACGCAGGCGTCTTGCCGGTCCAGGTCCGGCGGGTCAGGGTGCGGTGCTTGGCGAGATTCCCCAGGTCATGAGCTAGGCGGACGTCGAACGAGGATTTGAGCAATGCTTCGACGTCGACCTTCGAGACACCCTCGTGCTTCGAGGAATCAACCAGTGACCAGCACTGCTCGAAGACCCACTCCAACTTTTGTTGGCTTTCGAGCAAGGTATTGGTGTCTGCTGGACTCATCGGGGTGGTGACCCCCCGGAGAATCTCGCGTGCTTCCCGTAGACGTCGCGATGCAGTGCGCGCGTAGTCGTTCTGACTGGCCCGGATCTCGGTGAATCCCAATTGCCCGGACCCACTGAACTGAGCTCCCTCCCTGATCGCCATTGAGGACTGATCGTGTGCCTCGATCTGGCGCGTATCGCTGCCAGCAGGATCAGACCTCGTAGCCCCAGCCCGGTTGTGGATCCAGTGCAGCGACCGGACGACGGTCACCCTGGGGTGACTAACGTGACTGGCGATGAAGCGGTACATGGCGGGCAAGCGCACGCGCACACCTTATTCGGGCTGAGTAGTGGGCGTCCCCCTCAAGCGGCGGAAAGCGCGCTATCCCGGCAATTCCGGTGTCAGGCAGACCCGGGCGCCGGCCGTTGCGTCGCCCCATCACGGAACAGATTCATCCGGACTGCTGGGCGATAGGCGTTCTTCGACCTGCTCTAAAAGCCATTGGATCTGGCCGTGTCTGCCGATGGACTCGAAGGTGGCGTCAGGTGCGTCGCACTCGCGAAGCATGCACATGACGAAGAGCCAGTAGACCTGCTCGGCCAACACATGCTCACCAACCTCGCCGGTGATACGGAACGGGTCGTCGTGATGAGCGAGCTGGTTGCGCACGACCTTGACGCGCTTCGCCCAGACCGCCGCGTCTTCGACGATGAGGTCGGCAAAAGTAGGTCCGGCGTAGTCGGTGGGGTCTGCTGCACGAACTGGTGACAGTTTCGGTTAGGCCGCCTGGGTGGCGGTTGTGGTCATGATCAACTCGTATTCGATCGGGGTCAACCGGCCGAGGGCGGTCTGTCGTCGCCGGCGGTGGTAGGTCTTCTCGATCCACCTCACGATCGCGATCCGCAGCTCGTCCCTGGTCGCCCAGGAACGGCGATCCAGGACGTTCTTCTGCAGCAGCGAGAAGAACGACTCCATGGCCGCGTTGTCACCGGCCGCACCGACGCGGCCCATGGATCCAACCATGTCGTGACGGTTGATCGCGTGGACGAACTTCCGGCTGCGAAATTGCGACCCGCGATCCGTGTGCAGGACACAGCCGGCCACGTCCCCGCGTCTGGCGACGGCATTGTGGAGCGCGTTGACGGCTATCCGGGACTTCATCCGTGAGTCGAGGGAGTAGCCCACGATCCGGTTGGAGTAGACGTCCTTGATCGCGCAGAGGTACAGCTTGCCCTCCCCGGTCCAGTGCTCGGTGATGTCGGAGAGCCACAGCTCGTTCGGGGCATCGGCACTGAACTCGTGGCGGACCCTGCCGTTGCCATCCCTGACCGTGCACAGGTCGTCGTGGACCGGCGGCCCGGGCTGCTTGCCGCTCTTGGAGCGCTTCTTCCCGAACGCCGACCACCAACCCAGCTGAGAGCAGATCCGCCAGGCGGTCCGCTCCGACATCGGCTCGCCGACCTCCCTGGCTTCGTCGGCCAGTAACCGGTACCCGAACTCAGGGTCGTCGAGGTGGGCGTCGAACAACGCGTTCGCACGATAGGCGGCAGTCAGTTCAGCGTCGGTGATCGAGGTCGACAGCCAGCGGTAGTAGGGCTGGCGGGCGATCTTGAGGACCCGGCACGTCACCGCGACGGGGATCCCGTCGACAGCCAACTCACGGACGAGCGGGTACATCATTTTCCCGGCAGGTTCGCCTGTGACAGATACGCAGCCGCCCGTCGCAGGACCTCGTTCTCCTGCTCGAGCAGCTTGATCCGCTTGTTCGCCTCACGCAGCGCTTCGGACTCGTTCGCGGCCCGGCCAGCTGGCGACGGTGCGGCCGAGTTGCGGTCATCGATCGTGAGCCACCGCTTGAGACACGACGGCGAGACACCGAAGTCCTTCGCGACCTGGGCAACGGAGGAACCCGAGTCGCGGTAGACCCGGATCACGTCCTCACGGAACTCTCTGGGGAACGCTTTCGGCATGGTGCACATCCTTCCAGCGCCGACACACATCGACGCGGACCAGATGTCACCTATCCGTGCAGCAGACCCATCTGCTGGGGGTCGAATCCCGGGTCGCACCCAGGCAACCCCTTGTGCGCACGCCGTCGTCAACACGCTGCGTCCCAGTGCCTCGATGAGACCATGTCGTTCAGCAAGGCCGATGAATATGTCGGGGGCAATGACGCCGTCGACCGTGTCCGTCCAGCGCGCTAGTGCCTCGACAGCCACTCGGCCCCCAGTGGCCAGGTCGATCACCGGCTGATAGACAACGGTCAAGTCCTGCGCGTCGATGGCGACTTGGAGGCGGTCCTTGAGCAAGGCGTCCCTCCCGTTTTCTGATCGCGGACGCTCCCCTGCAATCCTTGGCCGCCGGAGCCAAACCCGAAGGTGCATGGATGCCGCGAACTATACCGCTCGGGTGGATCTACGAATGTCGGTTGGCGTGTGACTGCCCCTGTGTAGGCGACTCAACGAAGTCAGACGCGGCAAGCCGGCCCGTGTGCGGCGGAGTCGAGGCGGCGTCGGGTAAGCGCCATCGGCGATAGCGGAAGCGACGGTGTCCTCGAACCAACTGGTGAGGAGGTCGCTCGTCTTTGTCTGGTCTTACGACTGACGAGCGCGTCTACCCCGCAACGATTCGGACGTAGCCGGCGACCATTGCGCGGTGAAGTGAAACCACCAGTAGTCGGGGATTCCGATGAGCCCAGCGGCGAGGATCGGGGTCGCTGTGTTGCGGCGCATCAAGGTCGGCACAGCCGCGTTTGGAGGACCGTGGACCCGTAACTACTTAGCCACCCTCCCTCGATGGCCGTCCCCCCGTCGCGCCAGCGGAGAGGGCCCCTAATCGTACAGCAACGGTGACTGACGGCGAGTCGGGTTCGTGTAGTCCGATGTGCCTATTACGCGATCCCCGCACGTAGAGGAAGACTCGGTGCCCTGGGGGCAGAGGTCAGCGGTTGGGGAACCGCGACTCGGCTCCTTGGCGATCCCTCCTGGGGGGCGGTTCGCCGACGCTGCACCCCTCGCTGTGGGGGTGCACATGACGAGGGGTGCAGCAAGGCGAACCGACGACACGCACGAGACCACTCCCCTCGGATGCCTCCGATCCCCCCTGTCGGTCTCCGGGGGGGAGTCTTGCGGTGGCCGCGCGACGTCGGCGCCTACCGCCGGCAGCCCTGGTATGACCCCGACGTTGAGGTGGTCGTCACCGCCAACGAATCGAGTGCGCCCGACCCAGTGACAGTACGGAGCAACCGACCCCGGCGCGAACCAATCGGTGGGCTGTCCCGCTTACTGCAATGGATGCCGATCTCTTCTCTCGCGGAAGTAGGGCGCATACCCGAGCGCAGGCTAATCGCGGCAGTAAGCAGCACGCTGCGAGCCGCAGGCTATTCGCGGCGGTAAGCAGCATGCGGCGAGCTCGCGCCGGCTTGTGTGGCAATCTGCTCGCAGCCGTGGCTACTTCAATGTCGACTCGCAGTCCGGTGGCGTGCCAACGCTTTCCTGCCCGGGCAGGAGGAGCAGGGGAGGGTGAAGCGGGCCGTCGTACGGTCCGGCACATCAACGGTTGTGTCAGAGCAACGACGGGTGGCGCGCTGCACACTGGTGTGGCTCTCCGTGTGACGGCGTCAGCCCCGTAGATCGAGCGGGACCACGGGGTCGGGCGGGTCCTCACCACACGGCCGTCGATCGCTTCACGGATCAGATCTGCTTGACCGGTGTGCCGGGCGTACTCCTCGAAAGTGTCCACGAGCAGCCGCCGCACCGATGTCGGTCAGTGACAGGTCGGATCGTACGTCGACCCAGATGGCCCTGGTCGAGTGCCGACTTCAGGACGCAGCGCGTCCGCTCCACCGCGTCACTCCACACGTGGTACAGCAGTTCCGGGGGTGTTGCGATCAGCCGACTCGAACACCTGCTCGGAGGTTGGCCCTCGTCTCACGCTAGGCCCACGGCTCGGCAGGGGCTGCCTGCGAGGTCGGATTCCGCTAGGAGCCTCTCTGCCCCCGACGCGCACATAGTCGTCATCTCAGAGAAGGCATCCATTCAGTGCATGGTCGGCGTCTCCGAGGTTGAGCCAAATGGGGCGCCGCCAAGAGCGTGGCTCGACTGGTCGTCCGGCCCCACACTCGACGAGGTGCTGCCGGTCAGGGACGTGCAGGCGCTTGAGCTCGAGCACTGGCTCGCCGCCGTGACGTTCGAGCAGCTCTAGGCGCCGACCAACTCGCCCTTTATCTGAGGTGTGAACGTGCCGACTTTACTGTTGGCGCACACGCGTGCGATGCCCACTTCTCCGTGCTGGCGGTGCCGGTGTCTCGCCGGGGCGCGCCGCTATGTCAGCACCTCCAACCGTCGAGAGGCAACTCCATGAACCGCAAGCTCGTTGCGACGCTGGGTGTGGCGACCATCGTCGGCCTCGTCCCGATGTCGGGGGCCCAGGCTGCGACCACTGCGACCAACCTGGTGGCCAACCCGAGCTACGACTTGGGCTTGACCGGCTGGGTCAGGGATAGCAGCACCTCCGCCATGGTCGTCTCCTCCGATGCCGGCAACGTCGGCAACGGCCTCAAGGTCACCGCGACGGGCTCCGGCACCATCGGGGTCGACCAGCAGCTCACTCAGAGGTCGGTCGCCGGAGCGACGTACGTCGTCACCGCGAGCGTGAAGGCCGGGACCTCGACGAGCACGGTCAACGGTGGGCTGGTCGTGCGGGAGACCCGCTCGAACGGCACCAGGCTCAGCCCCGGGGTGAGCTCGTCGGTCCGGTTGATCAGCAGCTCCTTCACCACGATCACCTATCGCTACACCGCCAGGTACGACGGCTCGGCCCTGACCGTCGTGGCCCGCTCGACCAACGCCAGCAAGGGCGAGGTCCTCGATGTCGACGAGTGGAACGTGTCGGTCGGCTAGCCGCGGGACAAAGGCATCATCTCCGCTCGGGTCGGACTCGTCCTCGGTTCCCGAGAGGCCCGAATAGCCGGAATCCCCTTGTAGTAAAGGGAATCGACATCTCATCACCTCCGTGACGAGGCCCGAAAAATCCCGCTGGTCGCAGCGGTCGGACTGTGCAAGGCTCCGGCCATGGGGGCTCTGCAGATGTCACGTCGGTCATTCCTGCTCGCCGGGACGGGGGTGGTCGGAGCAGCCGCGCTCGGCCGGGTCGGCGGCGTCACCGGACTCGTTCCGTCCGCCAGTGCAGCGGTGGGTGGCCTGCCGAGCGCCGCGGAGTTCGCGGACCTCGACGCGGCGATGACGGGGTCGGTCCTGCTGCCCTCGGCCTCGGGCTACCTCGCCGCCAGCCAGCTGTACGGTCCGATTTACGACACGCAGCGTCCGCTGGCCGTGGTGCAGCCGACGACCGTGGCTGACGTCGCGACCGCGGTGAAATTCGTGGCCGCGCACACCGCCACCTTCGCGCCCCGCGCCGGAGGTCACTCCTATGTCGGCGCCTCCGGTGGAGACCAGGGCATCCAGCTCGACGTGCGCAAGCTCAACTCGGTGTCGTATAACAGCGCTGACCAGACCGTCGTCGTCGGTGCCGGCGCGAGGCTGTACAACGTGCACGCGGCGCTGGAGCCTTTCGGGCGGACGCTCGCGACCGGGACGTGTCCGACGGTGGGGGTCTCGGGGCTGACCCTGGGTGGCGGCATCGGGTTCGAGGACAGGCTGTTCGGTCTGACCGCCGACGCGGTCCAGAGTATGCAGGTCGTGTTGGCCGACGGGAGCACGGTGACTGCGTCTGCGACGCAGAACTCCGACCTGTTCTGGGCCTGCCGCGGTGGCGGCGGGGGCAACTTCGGCATCGTCACGTCGTTCACCTTCGCGACCAGTCCCGCGCTGCCGGTCAGCTACGCGACGCTGAGCTGGCCAGACGCGAGCGTCGAGGCGGTGATCGCCGGCTGGCAGGCACGCATCGCGTCAGCGCCGACGAGCAGCTGGCCGGTGCTGCACCTGCTGTGCCGCTCCGGCGCAGTGCAGGCGAACATCAACGTGTTCTCCCTGGGCGCCCCGGCGGCGACCGAAGTCAACGCGTTGGTCGCGGCCATCGGGCGCAACCCGACCACGCAGACCGGCACGGAGTATACCCACCTGCAGGCCTACCAACAGGTCGGCGGGTGCACCAACTTCACCGACGCCCAGTGCCAGCCGGTCGCTGACGGCGGGAAGGTCCCCCGCAAGATTTACCTGTCCGGGAGCGACGTCTTGGGCCGCGCCCTGACCACGGCGGAGATCTCCGCGATCGCCGCCTACCTGCGCACCCGGGCAAGGACCAACTCGACGACGACGCTGTACTTTGAGCCGCTCGGCGGTGCCCTCGCGAGCAAGACCGTGTCCAGCACGGCCTTCCCGTGGCGGACCGCGAAGGCCTCGGTCCAGTGGAAGGTCGACTTCTCCACCGCGCCGAGCGCGGCGACGAAGACCTCGACCTACAACTGGATCTCGACCGGGCACACAAAGTTCGGCAGCGCCTCGGTCGGCGGGTACATCAACTACCTCGAGCCGTCGAGAGCACTGTCGTCCTACTACGGCACCAACTACACCCGCCTGCGGCAGCTGCGCACCAAGTTCGACCCCACAGGCCTCTTCCGAGGCAAATACGTCATCCCCGCCGCCTGACCGCAGACAGCCCGGCAGTCATATGGCGGTAGGCACGTCAGCGCCCGGTCGCGGTGAGCTCGAGAGACTGGGCAACCGCACCTACGTTACCAACGCAGACGTTCTTCATCAGTTCACGCGGCATTCCATGCAAGGTCACTCACTGGACGGTAGGACGCTGGCCGCGAGCCGCAGGCTATTCGCGGCTACTAGAGACTTCCCAGCAGGATCGGTGTCTGGCCAGACTCGGTCCAGGTGCCCGGCGGAAGGCTCTCTTCGCGGCTGCCCACTGAACTCGGTTGTGGCTCTCTTCGGGTCTGCAGGGTGGCGTCCCGCTGAGTGGTGGAGTTTCTCGACACCGTGCGGGTCAGTGTTCTGATCATGCCGTCATGAGTTCGGGTTTGGCCACCTCCTCGTCGGTCTTGTTGGCCACCAGGGCCATGGAGCGTTCGGAGAGGTAGCGGCGTTCGGCGCTGACCTGCCATTCGTCGTGGGCCTCGACCAGGACGGCGCCGGCCAGGCGGAGCAGGGCGGCGGGGTTGGGGAAGACGCCGACGACGTCGGTGCGGCGTTTGACCTCCTTGTTGGGCCTTTCGAGCGGGTTGGTCGACCAGATCTTCTTCCAGTGCGCGACCGGGAAGCCGGTGAACGCCAGGAGGTCGTCCTTGGCGTCGCGGAGCATGACCTCGACCTTGGGGAGCTGCTTGCCGAGCATCGAGGCGATCACCTCGAACTGGTCGTGCACGTGTTCGGCGTCAGGTTGGGCGAAGATCGTGCGGATTGCAGCGGCGACCATCTCGGCGTTGCCCTTCGGGACGACCGCGAGGACGTTGCGCATGAAGTGCACCCGGCAGCGTTGCCACGCGGCGCCGATGAACACCGCCGTGATCGCAGCCTTCAGGCCGCTGTGGGCATCGGAGATGACCAGCTGGACCCCGCCCAGCCCACGGGCCTTCAGGCCGCGTAGGAACGCGGTCCAGAACGCCCCGTCCTCGGAGTCCTCGACGTCGAAGCCGAGGACCTCACGTCTGCCGTCCGCGGTCACCCCGGTGGCGATCACCATCGCCTGGGACACCACCCGCCGGTTGACCCTGGCCTTGCAGTAGGTGGCGTCGAGGAACACGTAGGGGTAGGCGATGTCGGCCAGGGATCGGTCCCGGAACGCGCCGACCTCCTCGTCCAGGTCCGCGCAGATCCGGGAGACCTCGGACTTGGAGATCCCGGTGTCCGCACCGAGTGCTTTGACCAGGTCGTCGACCTTGCGGGTCGAGACCCCGTGCAGGTAGGCCTCCATGATGACCGCGAACAGTGCCTGGTCGACGCGGCGGCGACGTTCGAGCAGCGAGGGGAAGAACGACCCGCTTCGGAGCTTCGGGATCCGCAGCTCCAGATCACCAGCCGTCGTGGTCAACGTCCGTGACCGGGTGCCGTTGCGTTGTGCGGTCCGCTCAGGACTGCGTTCCCAGGGGCCGGCGCCGATCACGCTGGTCAGCTCGGCATCGATCAACGCCTGGTAGATCGTCTGGGCCGCGGTGCGGACGCGGTCATCGACCCCACCCGCCTGCATCGCTTCAAGTACCTCGAGTAGGGCAGCATTGTCCAAGGCCATCGTGCTTCAGGCCCTTCCGTGAGTTCCATCGCAGGTCTCACTGACCGTGGCACGGTGGCCGCCTACTTCACGGGCAACACGTCGATCTCCAACGCCGAGGAACTACACCACTCGGCGAGACGTCACCGGTCTGCAGTCCGTCGGGCACCGTGACGAGGCGTGGCTCGAAAGGGGACTGCCCAACTCGCAGTAGCACTGCCCATTTCGCCGTCCTATCGGCACGAGGTGGACCAGGAGAAGCGCTATGGCGAGGGTGATCATCGGGGTTGATCCCCACAAGCTGTCGGCCACGATCGAGGTCGTCGATGGCCACGAGACGTTGCTGGGGTCCGGTCGGTTCGGCACCGATCAGCGGGGCTATGCCGCGATGCGGGCCTATGCGAAGAACTGGCCCGAACGGACTTGGGCGGTCGAGGGCAGCAACGGCGCCGGGCGACCACTTGCCCAGCGTCTGCTCGAGGCCGGAGAGCTCGTGGTGGACGTGCCGGCCAAGCTCGCGGCCCGGGTCCGGCTCTTCGACACTGGCCACAACCGCAAGACTGACGCCCGCGACGCACACTCGATCGCGATCGTCGCGCTCCGCACCACGACCCTGCGCGTGCTGCGTCCCGATGGTGAGCTCGAGGCGCTGCGGATGCTGTGCGACCGCCGTGAGGAGTTCACCCGGCTCCGGGTCCAGACCGTGAACCGGCTCCAACGACTCCTCAGCGAGCTGGCCCCGGCGCTCGTAAGAAGGACCTCACCGCCCCGCAGCCATGGCGATTCTCGCCACCGTGCGCCCGCGCGACGTCGCGGGCAAGACCCGGCGCAGGATTGCTGCCTAGGAGCTCGCCGACCTTGTCGCGGTCGAGGCGAGGATGACGAAGGCCACCGCCGAGCTCAAGATCCTGGTGAAGGCCCGCGGATCGCGGTGATGGAGCTTCACGGTGTCGGACCCGTGGTCGCCGCCCGGTCCTTGGCCGACGTCGGCGACATCGCCAGGTTCGCCGACCGCAACCGGTTCGCGTCCTGGACCGGCACCGCACCTCTTGACGCGCCCTCGGGTGAACACGACCGGCATCGGCTCTCCCGTGCCGGGAACCGCCGGATGGACCACATGATCCACATCGCTGCTATCAGTCAGATCCGTCTCGACACCGACGGCCGGGTCTACTACCAACGCAAGCGAGCCGAGGGCAAGAAGCCCCTCGAGGCGCTCAGGTGCCTCAAGCGCAAGATCTCCGACGCGATCTACCGACAACTGCTCGATGACGCCGAACGTGCCGCCACCGCGCCCGGTGGCACGGGCCCGGGAGGGCACTGCAGGGCGACTCAAGAATCCAGCGCGGTCGACCTTCCCCTGCTCATCGACACTTCAGATCAGCCACTTCCCGGACCCGCGACGACGACGCTACGCCGGACCGGTTGACAACAGAAGGGAGCCGCTAAGGCGCGGGTTGGTGACGCACGCGCCCGCGCTTGCGTCGGGCTTGAGTAGCCCGCCTCGGCATCCCGGAGGTGCCGATCGGCAATCGAGACCGTCATCTAGGCGCGACCCATCCGGGGAGTCGCAACCCAGAACGGGAGGACTCACCTAAAAGAACTGCTTGAGCGCCGCTGGGGCGTCAATGCATCCACGGGGCTGAGCAGCCGATCCTCAAAGCGTGGAGATCGGTGTCCCTCCATTGGGCCGCTGAGTGGGTCTCCTGCCAGCAGACTGAGTCGCGATGCCCCCGGGCGCCGTCTCGTCAGCGCGATCGCGGCCATCGCGAGCGCGAACAGGGCAACCACCAAGAACATCGTCTAGAGAGCGTCGTCCAGGCGTCATCGATCGGCGGCTGGAGTGGGCGTGTTAGCTCTGCTGATCGTGGTCCTTATCGTGCTTGAGGTGGCAGGTCAGGCACTTAGTGACGCGGTGTACAGCGGCACGAACCAGAGCCTGACCTACGGGGCCGGAAACTACCTCGCCGCGGTGGCGTTCCTCATACTCGCCGTCGTCACCGCCCGACACGACCGCAGGCGCCGCTCACCAGCAGGACCGTCGGCTGCGGAGCGCAGGCTTCCACGTCACCATTAGGTGGGTTCTGAATGACGTGCGCCGGCGCCCGCGCCACGACCGGATCGGGTCGAGCTCGAACACCATCCCCGCGCGTGATGCGCTCTGGTGCGGGATCCCTTATGGCACGCTCCGCGTGACGATCGGCTTGCAGGACAGGTGCGGGATGGGTCCGCCAGCGGCGGGTACGCGCTGTAGGCCCTTCGCCCCCCGGCGCCGGTGATGGGGACCTCCTGCGGCACTGTCCGCATAGGGTGCCGCAGATCCCGTCCGTCGTTCTCGACGCGTGCGGTTGTGCTGGTACCTTCCACAGAGTTCTCTGGCTTCTGCGGCGTTAGTGGCACATCGTGCTGAATGCAGCAGCGAGCGACGCCTTGAACCCGATCGCCGTCCTGGTCAAATCGCAGCCGGGTCTCATCGGAAGCCGGGAGGCGGACGACGAGGTAGTCATCCTAGTGGTCGCGATGCGTTGCCGAAGCGTCAACTCAGGCCCTCATTCTGCTGGGATGCGCGTCGCTTCGACGTCCGTCGTCCAGGAAACGGTTGTGGTGGGTGACGTGTTCCGAGCGGGTATCGAGACGTGGAGGGCGAAGCGGTTGCCCGCAGCGTTTCCTGTTAGGTCGGCGGTCGCCTCAGGCGGAGTGTATGTCTGCCCGTAGTCAAGGGTGAGCGGCCAAAGGCCCGCCCCGCTGTCGTGACTGGCAACACTGTCGCCGTTGCACAATTCGGCCTGGCTGTCGGTCACACCAATCACGTCCCAGAGTCGATGGTCGGCGCCAAGGGCGTCTCGCGCACCGATCGGGTAGGCGAGTGTGGGTGTGTGGTTGGGGCCTGTCCCCATCGCGATCTGAATGAGTCCCCGCGGTGCAGAGCCGTCGTACTGGCTTTCGTCGGTGAGCGTTTCGGAAGAGTGACGCGTCGACGTTGCTGCGTTGATTGGGCTTTGCTGGCAGAACAGGTTGGTGCCCTCCCATGTGATCTCGTCGTCGCGACTGAGTTGGCCGGTGAGATGGAAGTCGGACACGACGCTCACGCCATCCGACACATCGATGGTCGCAGAACCCGAGTAGACGTCGTCATCGCTCGCGTTCGACGTGCTGGTGCCGAGTTCACTCGAGGAGACGGTTTCGTCGTGGCTGGTGGAGTGCTCGGTCCATGTCAGGGCCCAGGTTCCGTCCGGGTCGCATGCATCCCCGTTTCCGTCGTGATCGCTATCTTCCTGCGACGGGTTGGACACCTGGGGACAGTTGTCGAGTGGATAGGACGCACCGTCCCACGGTTGTTCATCTGGCACGCCATCATTGTCGATGTCGTTGTCGTACGCGGAGGTGACATCACGTGTGACGCCATCTAGAGGTACATCGATCTTGAACAGGACGGGCTTGCCGTAGGTTCCTCCACTGGGCTTCGGGGTCTTCTCTAGCCGGCTCAGCGCGATCGTCGCGGCCATCTCCGCAAGGGTCCCAGGATTGCCCGGACACAGGTCGACACTGTCTTGTACGAGAAGCTTCGCCGTCGTTGTCGAGGTTACTTTCGTGATCGCGCCCTTCTCGTTGACGGTCGGGTCAAGAACGACCGTCCCGTGAAAGTCACGGGTGTCCGGCACCGATCCCACGTCGGGTGACGACATGCCGGTGCCTCCTGCGAGATTCCCCGGTACGGTCAACACGCCGCTGTACTTGATCACCTGGTTGCGTCCGATGGGCGCGAAGCTCGAGAGGTCGAGCGTTGTCGGACTCCCGGTCAACTCGGGTGTTTCCGTGGTGAGGACCGCGGCGTCGAGTTCGTTGAAGAATTGCGAAGCGGCAGCTTGCGTTGCTGTGTCATTCTTGAACTGGGCCAAGCTATCCGGATTGATCAGATCGGAGCGCACCAGACTTGGAACGCCGCCCTGTAGATATTCACCCCATAAGCGCATCGAGTCCGGTCCCATCTCTACGTCGAGGAACGGGAGAAGCGTCGCGTTGAGGAACGCCACGCTGGAGCGTGCTTGTGTGTCGGACAAAGCCTCGCAAAACCCGAGGATCTTTGGAAGGTCCTTTTTGCCCGGCAACGTGATCGACGAGACGATAAAGACGTACGCTGGGCTCAGAGTTGGCAGCGTGGTGATCAGCTGCCCGTTCGAGTGCGTGGCCGGGAGTGCCCGCCAGGCGCCTGTGCGAGGGTTCAGCGCGACCAGTCGTGACGTGGCCACGTCAGACCCCGTAATGACAGGGTCGATGGTGAGTCTCACCCGGTGCAAGAGAGCGGTTCGCGACCCGCTAACGGCCAGGACAGGTAGGCCGAATGGCGTTGTAGCGCTCGTCAATTTGAGCTGGGTGGTTCGAACAGTCGTTGCTCGCGTCACTGCTCCCGAAGGGACTCGCAACTTCCACCCGATGCCGCGCACCGTCGTCCCGGTGCGCACAATCCTGGTGACTGGGCCGGCCAATTGAAGGAGCGCGTCGCCAGCCGTCGACCCAACATTCCGCCCTGCACGCATCTGCACGAGCAACGTCGACGCGATATACCTAGGTGAGGTGACGCGCACCGCGAGGCCTCCAGCAGGAACATGCCGAAGCACGTACCGCCCGTGCGCGTTAGACGTCGTCACATGCGGCCCAAACCGGACGGTTGCGCCGCCGAGCAGACGGCCCGTGAGCGTCCGGATCGTTCCAGTCAGCGAACCTTTGCCCGATGATGAGTGTTGAGTGACAAACAGTTTCCGCGTTCGGTGATGGCCTCCCTTGGCTGCCCTCACGGTGAGGACGTTCCGGACACTGGGCCGCAAGAACACTTGGATGCTGTACGGGACCGAGACAGTTGTATTGGACCCGACAGCCGCAATCTCACGGGCCGGCGCCGCGGCCCCACTAACAGTGATCGTCGTCCCTGGCGTTGCTTGTCCGTGAACCCTGACGCTGCCGGCTCGGGTATTTGTCCGTGCGGAAGCAGTCAAACGCAGAGTGCTCGACGCTGCGACTGTCACGATTGCATGCGGGTCGGGCTGTCGACCCGATGACGAGCTCACAGTCGAGGCTTCCGGCCAGCCATCGTTGACGAC
Source organism: uncultured Actinomycetota bacterium (assembly GCA_963781745.1). Classification (GTDB taxonomy): domain Bacteria; phylum Actinomycetota; class Actinomycetes; order Propionibacteriales; family Nocardioidaceae; genus Nocardioides_B. Next base: position 24,648 of record CAWAHH010000009.1, read on the forward strand.
GCCGCTTGTAGCGCAGAGACTCACGACCAGCAGAGCCCGAAGTACGCCCGTTATAGCGGCCTTCATTGCTAGCACCCCCTTAGCTATGAGCCATCAAGTCGTCTCGACGTCATCACGTCACCCGACACGGGTCGTGCTGACTTCTGCAAGGACGGTCGGTGCTCATCGCGGTGCCCCCGATGTCACATCAGTCGTTCCCGATTGCGGAGGCCGCCGGTGCCATCCGCCGTGCATCGGCATCGTCACCCCCGCGCCCCAAAAGCACAATAGGTAAAGATGACGGTGTTTCCTCCGCCGACGCGCGACCAACTAATACGAAGGCACTGCCGGGGAGAACACGCGGCCAGGGACGCTGTCGCCGGGCAACCGATACGCGACGAGTTCGGCATCAAGTCGTGCGATGCGTGCACGGTCATGGCGCCCTCTCGTGCATTTGCGAGTTCCCGCGACCTCGCAACGGGTCGTCGTCAACGGACAGCGGCACTTCGGGCCCGGCTCTTCTGTTGCCGATCGGCGTCGGCGGGGTTCGCGGGCACGAGTAAGCAGAGACGGACGCCAGAGGGATTTCGGACGACCCACGCACGTGCGCGGGGGGATCCAACCATCGACGGCGGCTGCGTCGGAGTCCTATCGTCAGAGCTAGCGAGGATGCTGAGCCAAGATCGGGGCACTAACGTGATCGCCGGCCATGACGGTAACGAGAGCCAGGCATCATCTGTCGATGCCCACGCGGATCATCCCGGCCATCACCTCCGTCACGGTCTGGCCGAGTTCCTCATCGCGCTCTCCGCGATATCCCTGCTTGCACCCAACGCGGCGGCTGCCCCCGCCTACGCCGTTACCGAAACCCGCATCGCACAAGTTCGCCGCAGCGACTGGCTTGATAAGGACGATACCCCCGGCGCGAGCAACGACGACGCCTTGGACCTGCTGGCCTCGCTTCACGGCATGGACGCAAGTCGATCGACGCAAATCGCCAGCAGGTGGGAGCAGGGCCTTGTTCATGTCAACACCTACCACGAGTACAAGACGTTGCTGCGTCACCTTGCCGACTTAGCCTTCCGGAAGGCTGGCGTGTCGAGGGACGCGGTTGATCTTCAGACGATGGCGGCAGTTAATGCCGTCGCCTTCATCATTCTAGATCCACAGGAGGCGCGAGAACTCGTCGAAGCCGGCGGCGGCAAGTCAGTCGCGGTCGACCACATGGCGTCCATCGTCCTGCAGGCATCCGCCGGAGTCCCATCGCTGAACGCCCCCAAGGAGAGCAACGAGACTCAGCTCGACGTGCTTGAGGAGATCGCGTCGACGCAGCGTGAGATCGCCGACGCGCTCAAGCAGTCGCAGACAACCCAGAAGGATGAGAAGGAGTGGCTGGGCGTACTTGCTCAGCTGACTCCAGTCGCCCTCGCGGGCGCCCTGCTAAAGACCGCGATCGACGCAATGAACAAGGGAGTGCTGTCGGCCGGTAGGCGCTTCATCAGCCACGCCGTTGAAGCTGGCCAGCGAGATCTCTCCCGCGCAACGTCGGAGGAACAGATCGCCACGGACATCACTTCAAGCAGGGAACTTGCCAGAAGTCACGCACGCGACACACTCCACGACCTCTTGAGCCAGCCCGCGCCCGCGGTGCCACGACTAGAGGACCATCCCGAGGAACTGCTCGCCCTGGCCTTCAAGCACGACCTGCATGCCGAGCTCACGGGAGCCATGAGTACCGCCGCGGCAGAAGGCATCGCAGACGTCTTGGCGCAGCGACTGGGACACGATGCGTCAGCCCACCTGTCGCGAGTCTGCATGGAGAGCGTCGAGAGCTTGGTGGACCGACTAGTGTGAAAAGTAGAGGGGTCAATTTCTAACGACCGTTTCGCCAATCCTTCCGATGACAATGCAACAGGTTCGCGTCCTGGACTGGCACGGCACCCATCGATGCCCCTTCGGTCAGCAGATCCGCCACCGGCTCTCGCGGGCCGCCGGGTTAACCTCATGCTGCACATGGTGGCCACCACCCAGATCAGCGACGACACCGAAGGGTCGCGTTTACCACCGACGCAAGCTCGCAGCGGGCAAGACCCACCTCGAAACGACGCGATGCCTCAAGCGCTGGATCTCCGATGCCGCCTACGGCCAGCTCCTCGCCGACACCCGAGGCACCGAGCAACAGGCCCCGGCAACCCATGGACACCACGCCGCTGGCACGGGAGGGCACTGCGGGGCGACTCAAGAATCCAGCGCAACCGACGTGCCCCCGCACATCGACACTTCGGATCAGCCACTTCCCGCACCCGCAGAGCCGACACTACGCCGCCCCTCCCAGACACGAAAGACCAAGCACCCAGAACACTTCACCACCACCGGTTGACAGCAGAGGGGAGCGGAAAGAAGTGGCCGCTTCGCGGCGGGAAGCAGCAGCTCGATCCATCGCCAGCGCATGGTTCTAGCGGTCGAGCGCTGCGGTGAGGCGACGTTCACCAGGCGGGCTGGGCCATCCTCTGCACCGAGGTGCAAGAGGTGTGTCAGCCCCTCGCCGATCGTGCTCGTCGACCGCGGCGATGCACCTCGAGCGAGGTGAATCCCCACTGAGAGGGTCAGAAGATGTGCTTCTCGAGGGCGGTGACCAGATTGACCAAGGAGGTCAGTCTGGTGTCGGCCTGATCGGCGATGGGTAGTTCTTCATTCACAAATCCCCACGGGCCGCGGCGCAGGAGCACAGTCTGTAGGCCGGCGCTGCGGGCCGGGAGAATGTCGTTCTCGACCCGGTCGCCCACGTACGCGATCTCGTGTGCGTCAAATCCTGTCCTCTCGATCACCGGCTTGAAGAACGCGGGGTCGGGCTTCTCCGCGCCGATCTCGTCCGAGGTCAGGATGAAGTCGGCGGGCAGGTTGAGCTCACGAATGAACCGTCCGGCACGTCGTGTCTGGTTCCCGGCGATGCCAACGACGAAGCCAGCGGCAACGAGCTGCTCGAAGCTCGGCCGTACGTCGGGGTAGAGGTCGCGGGAGTTGAAGAACTCCCCCAGCCCCGCGGCGAGCCGGGCCTCGCGCTCCACTGCCAGGTCGAAGTCGGGCTTAAAGTGCTGGAAGACGTCGCGGTAGTCACCCCCGCGAGCAATGACGGCGCCGAACATCGCGGAGAAGGTATGCCGGGGAACGCCAAGCCAGTCCGCCCACGTGCCGTACTCAGTGGACTCGTCTATGAGAACCTCGCCCACGTCGAAGACGACTGCTCGGATCGGGGACCGCGCCTCGCTCACCGGGCCTCCTCTACGACAGGTCGGCGATGCTCTCCTGCAGCAATCTAGCGGCCGGGTGGCGTTGGTCAGGGAGTGCACCTCGGAACTCGGTCAGTCGGTCGACCGCCGTCGCATACCCGGCGCGGTGCAGGTCCTCGGCCGCGATGGTCGCGAGTCGGCATCCCTCGTCGACATCTCCTCCCTCGACACAGGTGACCGCCAAATCGATCATCGACACGGCCCGCTGCTTGGGTGTCACCTGGGGACCAGGAACGAGCGCTGTTTCGAGGTGCGCACGAGCCCCGGACAGGTCGCCGGAACGTCGCAGCCCGAACCCCGCGAAGCCGTGCAGGCGACGTTCGTCGAAGTAGTCGAACCACTCCGGAGCTGGGACGCCCGCTCGACGAGGGAGATCGGCCTCCGCCTGTGCCAGGCACCTCAGCGCTGAGGATGTCGCGCCCGCCTTGGTACTCATCTCGCTCTCGATCGCGCTCAACCACGACGACACCAAGGGGATCGGGCGGTGAACGAGCGACTCGCGAGCCCGGGACAGACAGGATGCCGCGGCGGTGAAGTTGCGCTTCTCGGCCGGGAGGAAGGCCATGTGCCCGAACAAAACGGCGGTGAGGACCTCGTCCCCCGCGTCCTGGGACGCCTCCCTCGCGAGGTCGAGGTACGCACGAGCCTGCAGCGGCTGGTGGAGGTCGAAGAAGCTCAGCCGGCCGGCGAGCAGGTTGGCACGGGTCAGGGCTGACAGCAGCGAGGTGCGCAACACCCGGTCCCGAACGTCTGGAAGGAAGTCCTCGACGGTCCCGACAAGCCCTTGGACGGGCAGGAGCAGGATCCGTGGATCGCTCGAGTGGTAGAGGACCTCGAGGTGGCGGATCAGTCCCTCGACCTGGGCGACCGTCTCGGCACCGCGGAAGGTAGGTGCCTTGCCCACCGGAAGCATCGGCAGCTGCGCGTCGATGGCATCCAGACCACCTGCGGCCGGCGCGAGCCCCATGGCCTTCAGCAGCTGGCGCCGGGTCAGCACGTCATCCCTCCACAGCTCGAGGAGCTTCGGCTGCAACAGTTCCACGGCCACACCCGGCTCGTCCAGAGCCATGTGGAACCGCAAAGGATCCTCGGTTGCTGCCGGCACGACCACCGCGGGAAGGATCACCGATGGCGCTGACGCGGGTGCAAGTCCGAGATCCTCCGGAGTCGCCTCGAACAGCGAGCACAGCAGACGTAGGTACAGCCGGCTGGGCCGCTTGGTGCCGCGCTCCCACTTCGACACCATGTCGGCGTTCACGCCGACCCGCTTGTGGTCCCTCAACCACGCGAGCCGCTGCAGGGCGTCCACGACCTCCTGCTGGGTCATGCCGTGTCGCGCGCGATGCGCGCGCAGTCGGCACGACTGGTCGTTGCCCTGGATCTCCATGAGGTCCCTCCACCTCCCGAGATGACCCGATGGTAAAGGTCGTGACCGACAAGATCGCGTTCCTCGGACGATCCTGTGGACTAGCACCGGACTAGCCGCAAGACCTTTCGCTGCCACTCCGTCCGTGGCGTCATGGAGAGGACCAGCCGTCCCGAGGAGGACCGATGACGATCCAGACGCTGAGCAGTACCGGATCAGACCCGGCCGCCGCCCACGACGCCCGCCTCGACGACCTCCCCGTCCTCATCACGATCGCCCGGGTCGCAGCCCTGCTCGGCATCAGCCGCTCGGCCGCCTACCGCTGCGCGGCCAGTGGCGAGCTGCCGACCACGCACCTCGGTGGGCGGGTGTACGTCGTGACGGCGCGGCTGCGCGCCCAGCTGGAACAACGGTGAACGGGAGCGTCACCCGTCGCAAGAGGAAGGGTGACTGGGAGTACCGCTTCGAAGCCGGACGCGACCCCCTCACCGGTCGGAGGATGCGGTTGAGCAAGGCTGGATTCGCAACCAAGCGAGAAGCCGTGCAGGCCATGCGCAAGGCCATCCTCGAGCACGAGAAGGGGCGCTCCGTGCGACCGAGCGGAACCTCGGTCGCGGAGTTCATGGGTACCTGGCACGAGTCGGTCAAGGCGTCGGTCCGACCGACGACCTGGGTCAACTATCGCAACTATATCCGCGCCTACGTCGTGCCGACGATCGGCACGACTCGACTCCAGGATCTGACCCCCTTACGGCTGAACCTGCTCTACGGCCACCTGCTTGAGCACGGCCGCGTGCGCGGGCCGGGTGGTCTGGCACCCAAGACGGTGGTGAACGTGCACCGAATGATGCACCGCGCTCTCCGCGATGCCATGCAGTGGGACCTTGTCCCGCGGAACGCCGCCGAGGGCGCGACCGGTCCGCGGGTTCCGCATGCGAAACGGCTGGTCTGGACGCCCGAACAGCTCCGGGCCTTCCTAACGCACGTCCGCGAGGATCGGTTCTACGCGCTGTGGCTTCTCGTCGTGACCACCGGGCTACGGCGCGGCGAGCTCGCCGGCCTGCTGCGCCGCGACGTGGACTTCGCCTACGGGCGAATCACTCCGAGCGTTCCACGCGTGGTCGTCGACGGGATCGTTCACGAGTCCGAGAACAAGACTCGTAGTGGCGCACGCTCGCTGGCGCTCGACCCTGAGACGTTGGGCGCCCTCGAGACCTACGTCGCGGACTGGGATCGGGAGCGTCAGATCCTTGGCCAGGACACCCAGTTGCTGTTCGTCTGGTCGCACGGTCGACCCCTGCACCCCGACACGATCACCGAGCTGTTCCACAAGCACTGCGAAGCCGCCGGCCTCCCCCGCATCCGGCTGCACGACGTACGGCACTCCTACGCGACAGCCGCCCTGATGGCCGGCATCTCGCCGAAGATCGTGAGCGAGAGGCTTGGCCACTCCACTGCCGCCTTCACGCTCCAGGTCTACAGCCACGTCATCCCCGGGATGGACGCGGTGGCTGCGAACACCGTCGCGGACCTGATCCTGGGCGCGAAGGACAGGAGTGCGAACCGGGATGGCCGCCAAAATGGCCGCCACGGCCCCTCGGACGACCTATTAAATGACGCTGACCTGGGCGAAAGCCCAGGTCAGCGGTGGTAGCGGGGGCAGGATTTGAACCTGCGACCTCTGGGTTATGAGCCCAGCGAGCTACCGAGCTGCTCCACCCCGCGTCGGTGATGACAAGGTTACAGATCCACGCGGCGGAGTCCAAATCGTGCCGACCGACCTGTCGGTGGGCCGATCTAGGGTCGCGACATGGACCAGGTGAGTGCTCAGGGCTGGCTCGAGAGGTACGTCGAGGCGTGGGTCTCCTACGAGCGGGAGGCGATCGCCGCACTCTTCAGCGAGGACGTCGTCTACCGGTACCACCCCCACGACGAGCCGCTCGTCGGACGGGAGGCCGTCGTCGCGTCCTGGCTCGGCGAGCTCGACGCCGAGGGCGCGTCCACCCGTGATCCGCCGGGCACCTACGAGGCCGTCTACTCCCCCGTCGCCGTGGACGGGGACGTCGTCGTGGCGACCGGCACGTCGACGTACCACGACGGACCCGGCGGGCCGGTCACGCAGACCTACGACAACTGCTTCGTGATGCGCTTCGACGAGGAGGGACGCTGCCGCGAGTTCACCGAGTACTACGTGAAGCGTCGCTGACTAGGCGAGCTCAGGGCAGCAGCACCAGCCGGGTCCCGGACCCGCCGGACGCCTGGCGCCGCCATGCCGACTCGACGTCGGACAGGGGGTGCGACTCGTGGTCGACCGACACCACGCCGGAGGCGGCCAGCCGGAGCACCGACGACAGGGCGGCGCGGCGCTGGGCGACGGTGAGGGCGTTGTTCGTGTAGCCGAGGACGCTCGCGGACCGGCTCCGAAGCAGCGCCGAGGAGAGCATCGCCTCGTCGCCGGAGGCGCCGCCGAGGTTGACCAGCCGGCCGCCGGGCGCGAGCACCCGGTGCGCTGCTGTGGCCGCGGCTCCGAACACCGGGTCCAGGACGAGGTCGACCTGCCCGTCGAGCGCCTCGGCCAGTCGGGAGGCGAGGTCGTCCACCTCCCCCTCCAGCCGTACGACGGCATCCGCACCGCTCGCACGCGCACGCTCCAGGGCCGACTCGGACCGCGCGGCCGCGACGACCCGACGGGCGCCCAGCGCCTTCGCCACACCGACGCCGACCTGACCGACGGCACCACCGGCCCCGAGCACCAGCACCGACTCACCGTCCTGCAGGCCGCCGCGCCAGGTGAGCGCCATCCACGCCGCCACGCCGGACAGGCCGATCGCCGCGACGTGTGCGTCGTCCACCCCGTCCTCCAGCGGTACGACGTCTTGGTCGGCCACCGAGCACGTCTCCGCGAGACCGCCGTCGCAGGGGGCCATCCCGGCCGACGTCGCGAACCACACCCGCGTCCCAGGTGCCAGCGGGCCTGCGACGACCACGCCGACCCCCTGCACGCCGGGGACGTAGGGCACCGCGGGGCGGCCGAAGTAGGACGTCCCCGACGCGCAGAGCAGGTCCAGCGGCACCACGGGCGCGGCGGTGACCCGGACGACCGTGCGGCCCGGGGCGTCGACGGGATCGGGGTGGTCGCCGAAGGACGGCGGCTCCCCCGGGGTGTGCAGGACGGCGGCTCGCACGGCGGCTCCCAGAGACGGACGGATCAGGTCGAGATGTCGGGGTAGGGCAGCGTGAGGTGTCTCATCGCCGCGCCGTACGCCTTCTGGTACTCGAGCGGCCCGTGGTCGCGCTCGAACATCGCGATGAACAGCGTCAGCGTCAGGAAGGGGTGCGCCCCCATGCCGAACAGGGCGACGTGGTCGTGCGCCACCAGGGCGTCCCGCTCGTCGGCGGAGAAGGCCAGCCAGGTCGAGCGCTCGTCGGAGGTGCAGTTGAGGATCCGGTTGGCCATCTCGGCCTCCCACCGGGCCACGGTGCCTGCCGGGTCGGACCGGTAGCGCTCCACCAGGTCGGGGTCGCGGTCGACGGTGTAGAGGAACTTGTCCAGGAGGTACCTGCTCACGACGGCGCTCCTTCCGGGTACCACGTGAAGTAGGCCTCCATCGTGTGGAACAGGTCGAGGGAGTCGACGTGGTCGGCCTTCACGCCCTCGCCGGCGACGCCCATCATCAGCATGAAGTCCATGAAGCCGTGGGTCGCGTTGCCCGGCAGGTGCAGGCTCTCCAGCGACACCTCGCCGAGGCACGCCTCGAGGTCGCCGTTCGCGATCCAGTCGACGGCCTTGCGGTCGAACTCCGGGTCCGGCCCGTGCTCGCCGAACTGGCGCGGCCCGCCGAGCTCGAGGGAGAGGTGCCCGGTGCCGATGATCGCGACCCGCTGGTCGGAGGGCCACGACTCGACCATCTCGCGGATCGCCTTGCCCAGAGCCACGAAACGGCGCGGCTGCGGCAGCGGCGGCGCGAAGATGTTGGTGTAGACGGGCACGATCGGCAGGTCGGCCTCGGGCCGCAGCGTGATGATCGGGCAGGTGATGCTGTGGTCGATGCGCAGCTCGTTGCTGAAGGCCAGGTCGAAGTCGCGGTCGAGGCCGTCGCGCAGCACGTGCGCCGCGAGGTCCTCCTCGCCGCGCAGCGTCATCCGCGGCAGCGCGAACTCGCGCTCCTCGTTGTACCAGTTGGCGTCGAAGTACGGCGCCTTGCCGACCAGGAACTGCGGCATGTTGTCGAGCCAGAGCTGGTGGAAGTGGTCGCTGCCGACCATCAGCAGGACGTCCGGCCTGGCCCTCGTCAGGGTCTCGCGGAACGCCTCGATCTTGGCGACCCACTCGTCGGCGAAGGGCGGTCGCTCCTCCCCCGTGCTCGTGCTCGCCTTGTAGTAGAAGGGGTGGTGCGTCGAGGCGATGACGGCGGCGACGGTCGCCATGGTTCTCCTTCCGGTTCTCCGACGGTGTGGGTACGTCGGACAGGTCAGCCGCCCGCGCCCTCGTCGGACGGGTCGACGTAGACGGCGTTGCGGTCCACCGCGAGGTAGGCGTCCATGCCGATGGGCCGCCGGCTCTCCTCGGCGATCTGTCCGAGCAGGCCGGCCGCCCGGGCGAGCAGTGCGAACCCGCGCAGCAGGTGCACCGGCAGACCGAGGTCGGCGAGTGCCGCACCGCAGACGCCGGCACCGTTGAGCGGCAGCCGCCGGCCGAGCACCTGCTCGTGCACGCGACCCACGGCCTCGAAGAGCCGCAGGTGCGGGCCGCGCAGGCCCTCCTCCTCGGCGATGGCCAGCAGCACGGGGGTGCGGGGGTCGCCGCCCTTGTGCACCGGGTGGCCGAGCCCGGGCACGAACCTGCGCGCCTCGCGGGTGCGGGTCACCGCGGCCAGCGCGAGCGCGTCCCAGCCGGCGTCGTCGGTGGGGAGGTCACCCTCGACCGAGGACAGCACGTCGTGCAGGTAGGTGCCGCAGTCCTCGGTCACCCCGAGGAAGCGCGAGCCGCCGCCGAGCAGCCCGGCCGCCAGCGCGCCCTGCAGGGAGTCCGGGGCCGACAGGTAGGTCAGCCGCGCGGCGATCGCGGTCGGCGTGAACCCGTGGTCGGCGAGCGCGACGAGCACCGCCTCGAAGACCCGGGTCTCCGACGGCGTCGGGCGCCGCATCGCCACGAGCCAGAAGGCCAGCTCACCGAACCCGACCTTGCCCATCAGGTCGGCGGTGAGGTCCTGCCCGAGCAGCCGGATCTCGTCGGCGCTCGAGGTGCCGAGGGAGGTGGGGAAGGACAGCTCGCTCACGACGGCTCCTCGGTGTCGGCCTGCGGGGTCGCCAGCCAGGCCCGGAGGTCCTCGCCGTGCTCGTCGAGCTCGGGCGGGGGCAGGCGGTAGTCCGGCGGGGTCTGCGAGAGCCGGATCGGGTTGCGCACCGACGGGACGCCCGCCGGCGCGACGACCGGCTCGAGGCCCACCTCCGCGGCGAAGGCCACGCCGGCGTCGACGGTGTTGATCGGGCCGCACGGCACGCCTGCGGCGATGATCTCGCGGAACCAGTCCATCGCCGGGCGCGTACGGAGCCGCTCCACGAGAAGGGGCCGGAGCACGTCGCGGTTCGCCGTACGGTCCTCGTTGCGGCCGAACCGCTCGTCGTCGGCGAGCTCGGGCAGGCCGAGGACCTCGACGAGCTTGCGGAACTGGCCGTTGTTGCCGGCGGTGATGATCAGGTCCCTGTCCGCACACGGCATCGGCTCGTAGGGGAACAGGCTCGGGTGGCTGTTGCCCATCCGGAACGGCACCACGCCACCGGCGACGAACGCGCTGGTCTGGTTGACCATCCCGGACAGCGCGGAGGACAGCAGGTTGACCTCGACGTGCTGGCCGAGGCCGCTCGCCTCGCGCACCCGCAGCGCGGCGAGCACCCCGATCGTCGCGTGCAGGCCGGCCATCACGTCGAAGACCGAGATGCCGGCGCGGAACGGGTCGCCGTCAGGGTCGCCGGTCAGGCTCATCAACCCCGACATCGCCTGCACGATCAGGTCGTAGCCGGGCAGGTCCCGGCCCCCCTCGCCGCTGCCGAACCCGCTGATCGACGCGTACACGACGCCCGGGTTGCCGGCCGACACGGTCGGGTAGTCGAGGCCGAACCGCGCCAGGCCGCCCGGCCGGAAGTTCTCCACCATCACGTCCGCGCGCCGCGCGAGCTCCCGGGCGGCGACCAGGTCGTCGGGCGCCTTGAGGTCGAGCGCCACCGAGCGCTTGTTGCGGTTGACGCCGAGGTAGTACGTCGAGCGCCCGTCGCGCACCGGCGGCATCCAGGAGCGGGTGTCGTCGCCGGCCGGGGACTCGACCTTGACCACGTCCGCGCCGAGGTCGGCCAGCAGCATGGTCGCGTACGGCCCCGCCAGGATCCGCGAGAAGTCGGCGACCAGGACGCCCGCGAGCGGCCCCGAGGAGGGAGGTACGTCGGACACGTCGTGGTCCTCACGGAGGGGACGGGTGATGGCCAGCAGCCGTTGCACGGACAGGCGTCCGCGAGCCGGCGCGGCCAGTCTCCGACCGTCTGTCACGCCCTGTCAAGGACGGTCTTGACACTCCCCGTGACGCGCAGCACAGTGGGCAGGTCTCGGGCGACGCCATACGGACGCACGTCCGCTGACCCGACCACCGGAGGTCCCCGTGCCCGACACCCCTGCCCCGATCGTCCTGCGCCACGGCACCGTGCTGACCATGGACGACGCGCACACCGTGCTCACCGACGCCGACGTGCTGCTCGTCGACGGCGCGGTCGCCGCGGTCGGGACGTCGCTCGACGTGCCGGAGGGCACCCAGGAGGTCGACGCGACCGGCGGCATCGTGATGCCCGGCATGATCGACACCCACCGGCACATGTGGCAGACCGCGATGCGCGGCTACGGCGCCGACTGGACGCTGACGCAGTACTTCGTCTGGTACTACCTCGAGCACGGCAAGATCTTCCGCCCCGAGGACATCCACGCCGGCAACCTGATCTCGGCCTGGGACGCCCTGGAGGCCGGCGTGACGACGACCGTCGACTGGTCGCACGGCCTGCAGACCGTCGACCACGCGGAAGCGGCGGTGGCGGCGCTGCGCGAGGTGCCCGGCCGCTTCGTGCTGGCCTACGGCAACATCCAGGCCGGGCCGTGGGAGTGGACCGCCGACCCGTCGGTGCGCGCCTTCCTCGAGCGGCACCGCGACGCCGCCGACGACCTGCTCGGGCTGCAGCTCGCCTTCGACGTGACCGGCGACCCGAGCTTCCCCGAGAGGCCGGCCTTCGAGGTGGCGCGCGAGCTCGGCCTGCCGGTCACCACGCACGCCGGCGTGTGGGGCGCCACCAACGACGACGGCATCCGGCTCATGCACGACGCCGGGTTCATGGCGCCGGAGAACATCTACGTGCACGCCGCGACGCTGTCGACCGACTCCTACCACCGGATCGCGGCCAGCGGCGGCTCGGTGTCGGTCTCCACCGAGTCCGAGCAGAGCGCCGGACAGGGCTACCCGCCCACCTGGCAGGTCCGCCGCCACGACATCCCGGTCTCGCTGTCGATGGACACCAGCGTGTGGTGGAGCGGCGACCTGTTCTCCGCGATGCGTACGACGCTGGGCGCCGACCGCTCGCGCGAGCACCTCGAGGCGCACGCCAAGGGCGAGACCGTCACCCAGCTGCACCTGCGGGCCGAGCAGGTCGTCGACTGGGCGACGCGCGGCGGCGCGCAGGCCCTCGGTCGCGACGACCTCGGGCGGCTCGTGGTCGGCGCCAAGGCCGACGTGGTGCTCATCAAGAACGACCACTCCCCCGTGTCGTTCCCGCTGCTGAACCCCTACGGCCACGTGGCCTTCCAGGCCCAGCGCGGCGACGTGCACACGGTCGTCGTGGACGGGCGCCTCGTCAAGCACGAGCACCGTCTCGTCGGCGCGGACCTGCCCGCGGTCCGGCGTACGGTCGAGGCGACGGTGGAGCACCTGCGCTCCACGATGGGCGAGGACACCTGGTCCGCCGGGATGAACCCGGCGCTGCCGGGCGACGACGACGTGCTGGACAACCCGTACCAGTACACCGACTACAAGTCCGACTCCACGCGCGACGCCCGCGGCACGATCTTCGGCGAGCCCGGCTGCGGGACCGAGCGGCGACAGGGCAGACAGGCGGAATGGCGGGACGGGGCTCGGGACCCGACTTCGTCGAGTCGCTGGCACGCGGCCTCGACGTGCTCGCGTGCTTCGACCCGGAGCGGCGCACGATGACGCTCAGCGACGTCGCGACCGCGACCGGGCTCGCGCGCCCGACGGCGCGCCGGCTGCTGCTGACCCTCGAGGAGCTCGGCTTCGTGCGCTCGCAGGACGGCGGCTTCCTCCTCACGCCGAAGGTGCTGACGCTCGGCATGGCCTACGTCGGCACCCTCGGGCTGTGGGAGATCGCCCGCCCGCACCTCGAGGACCTCGTCCGCTCCACCGGTGAGTCGTCGTCGATGGCCCAGCTCGACGGCTCCGACATCGTGTACGTCGCCCGGGTGTCCGTCCCCAAGATCATCGCCCTGCGCGTCGAGGTCGGCACCCGGTTCCCCGCCGCCCAGACCTCGCAGGGCAAGGTGCTGCTCGCGGCCCTCCCGCCTGACGGGCTCGCCGCGACCCTCGCCCTGCCGAGCCGCGCCGGGCTGCCGGCGTACATCGGGCGGACGCCGGACCAGCTCCGCGACGAGCTGACCGCCGTCCGCGCCCGGGGCTGGGCGCTGGCCGACGAGGAGCTCGCCCCCGGGGTGCGCTCGGTCGCCGTGCCGGTCCGCGACGGCACGGGCACCGTGCGCGCGGCGATGAACGTGACGGTGCACGCCGCCGAGACCTCCACCGACCGGCTGCTGCACGACCACCTGCCGCGCCTGCTGCGCACCGCTGGCGAGGTCAGCGCCGAGTGGGCCCTGTGGCAGTCCCGTCCCCACGTCGAGGTCTCCTCCGCGCACGACGCCGTGGGTGGGTGACACCCCGACGGTCGGCGTACCCCTCGTCGTAGACGGGCTGGCACAACTGGCCGGCTGGCGCCCGCAGGGGGCCGGAAGCCGGGGTTGTGCCAGCCCGTCTACGAAGCGGCGGGCGGGTCGGCTCGCTCGACCAGCGTCAGCCGCCGCTCGGGGAGGCCGACGGGGACGGCGAGGCGCTGGACGAGGCCTTGGGCTTCGCGTTGGCCGCGTTCGCGGCGCGCAGGGCCCGCTGGACCAGGGACCGCGCCTCGGCCTGCGCCTTGGCGTAGGCCTCGAGGTCGCCGTCGTCAGCGCCTTCTCGGCCTCGACGAACTTGCTCCTCGGCCTGCTCGAGCAGGGCGCGCACGCTCGCTCGGACGGACCGCCGCCCCCGTCGCCGCCGGGCCCGTCGGTGCCGCGGTCCGTGGGCTCGTGGTCGGCCGTCGTCCCGAGGTGATGCCGAGGACGTCGTCCAGGGCCGCGGTCAGCGTGGAGCCGATGCCGACGTCGTCGCCGAAGGAGACCAGCACGTAGCGGAGCACCGGATAGCGGCCCTCACCGGCCTCGCGCAGGGTGTAGAGCGGCTGCACGTAGAGCAGTCCGTCACCCACCGGCAGCGTGAGCAGGTTGCCGTACAACGCCTTGGAGTTGGTGCGCGTGAACGCCAGCAGCCGGTCCTGGATGTCCTGGTCGGAGGCGAAAAGTGTTGGCGATCTGCGACGGGCCGGGCACCTGCGTGTTGCTGGGCAGCCGCAGGATCCGGATCTTGCCGTAGTCCTCCTGCCGGCGTCGGAGTCCACGGAGATGAACGAGGCGAGGTTCTGCCGCTCCTGCGGCACGTAGACGCTGGTCAGCGAGAACACCGGCTCGTCGGAGCCGGACGGCGTCTTCACCGAGAGGCGGTACGGCGGCTGCTTGTTGTCCTTGATCTCCGGGTCGACCGGGACGTCCCAACGGTCGTTGCCGTCGTAGAACGTCTTGGGGTCCTCGACGTGGTAGCGTCGCCAGGATCTGGCGCTGCACCTTGAAGAGGTCCTCGGGGTAGCGCAGGTGGTCGAGCAGGTCCGGGGATCGAGTCCGATGGCGTCACCACGCCCGGGAACGCGACGACCACGCCTCGAGGATCGGGTCGCGCTCCCACTCGTAGAGCGTCACCGAGCCGTCGTAGGCGTCGACGACCGCCTTGACCGAGTTGCGCATGTAGTTGATCTCGTCGGTGGGCAGCGTGGAGTAGGCCGTGTGCGGCTGGAGCGCGTCGGCGGTCATGTCCGGAGCGAGTCCTTCTGCGCGTTGGGGTAGTGGTCGGTCGTGGTGTAGCCGTCGACGATCCACACCACCCGGCCGTCGACCACCGCCGGGTAGACGTCGCCGTCGACGGTCAGCCACGGGGCGACCTTCTGCACCCGGTCGCGCGGGCTGCGGTCGTAGAGGATCTTGGAGTTCTCGTTGACCCGGCTCGAGAGCACGATGTTGGGCTCGGAGAACTTGATGGCGTAGAGCAGCTTGTTGAAGAGCCCGCCGACCGGCACGCCGGCGGCGCCGTCGTAGGTGTTCGTCGGCTGGTCGTTGCCGTCGCCCTCGGGGATGTCGAGCTCGACGTTGCCGCCGGTGGAGCCTTGCCCACGATCGAGTAGACCGGGCTGCGCTCGCCGAAGTAGATCCGCGGCTCGTAGCCGCCCTCGGGGAACAGGTCGGTCAGCTGGCCCTCCGGCGGGAGGTCCTGCTCGGCCCAGATCGGCCGGCCGTCGCTGTTGGTGACCGGCTTGTCCTCGCGTCGCGCTGGTTGCCGTAGGCGGCGACCAGGCCGTAGCCGTGGGTGTAGACGGTGTGCAGGTTGGCCCAGTTGCGCTGGGACGTCGGGCAGGCCGCTCTGCTCGAGCTCGCGCACCGCGACCACGACGTCGCGGGTGCTGGCCGTCGAGGTCGTAGCGGTCGACGTCGAGCACCGTCGCTGACGGCGTAGTAGCCGCGCACCTGCTGCAGCTGCTCGAAGGTGTCGGAGACCAGGCTCGGGTCGATCAGGCGGATGCCGGGGATCGAGTGCGCGTCGGTGCTGCAGCTGGTCGGGCGACAGCGTCAGGTTGGCGTCGTACGTCGTCACCTCGGTGTCGTCGACGTCGTAGGCCGTCCGCGTCGCCTCGATGTTGCGGGCGATGTAGGGGCCCTCCTGGTCCGGCTCGGACGGGCTGACCTGGAACTGCTGGACGATGCCCGGCCAGATCGCGCCGAGCAGGACCGAGGACAGCACCAGCAGGGCGAGGCCGACGGTGGGCAGCATCCAGGTGCGGCGAAGCACGTTGGCGAAGAACAGCAGCGCGCAGATGATCGCGATGAACATCAGGATGTTCTTCGACGGCAGCACGGCGTTCTTGTCGGTGTAGCCCATGCCGGTGAACAGCCCGCCGCCCTCGGTGGTCAGGTCGAAGCGGTCCAGCCAGTAGTCGGCGGCCTTGAAGAGCACGAACAGCCCGAGCAGCACCGAGAGGTGCACCTGCGCGGCGCCGGAGAGCCGGTCCTGCTTGGCCTGCAGGCGGATGCCGCCGAACAGGTAGTGCACGACGGCGGCCGCGAGCATGCTGAGCACCGCGATCGCCATGCCGAAGTCGACGAGGTAGTGCAGCCAGGGCAGCTCGAAGACGTAGAACCCGACGTCCTGGTTGAAGTAGGGGTCCGTGGTGCCGAACGGCGTGCCGGTTGCGCCACAGCAGGAACTGGCGCCACTGGCCGGAGCCGGAGCTGCCGGCGAAGAGGCGCGAGCATCGCGGCGACGGCGACCAGCAGCCACTTGCGCATCGGCTCGATGACCTCGCGGTAGCGGTCGAGGTTGACCTGCTCCTGCGAGGCGGGCCGGAACACCGGCCGGAAGCGGTAGGCGATCGCGATGTTGGCCGCGACGACGGCGCCCACAGCACGCCCGAAGACGATGAAGAGCAGCACCCGGGTGCCGAGCATGGTGTTGAAGACCTCGGAGTAGCCGACGCTCTTGAACCACAGCCGGTCGGTCCAGATGCCGGTGAACACCGAGCCCAGGAAGAACAGCACGCACCAGGACGACGGCCGTGCCGATCGAGCGCGCGCGACCGCTGCGGCGGCCCGTCGGCGCGGGCCGCCGCGGCTGCTCGGGGGTGTCTCGTCGAAGAGTCCGCTCACAGTGACTACCTGTCTGATCTGCCGGCATGGCTCGTTCAGTTGGGTCTCACTGGTCCAAGGTGCTGTGCAGCAACTCTAGGAGGGCCGGCACCAGGTCGGGCGCCTCGAGCACCGAGAGGTCGTCGTCGTGCGACTTCAGCCGCAGCGCGCAGAAGGTCGACGCCGTCGCGCGTGACGGCGGCGACGATGCGCACCTCCTGGCGGTCGGGGTGCTCGGCGGCGTAGTCCTGCGCCGCCTGCGGGTCCTCGGGCATCGCTGCGTCGGCCGGCGGCGGCAGCACCAGCCGCTCGACGACCGCGGCGCACGCCGAAGACCTCCGGCCGGCCACATGATCTGCGCGAGCGTCGCCTCGAGCGGGTGGTCGCTGCGGGACCGCGTCCTGCTCGACCGGGCGTCAGCGAGCCGGCCGCCTCGGCGGCGTCGATCCCCAGCGCGGCGGCGAGGCGCGGGCTCGCGCGGCGAGCAGGTCGCTGGTCGGGACCAGGGCGAACAGCCGGGCCGGCTGGTCCCAGCCCGGCCTCGGCGGCGTGGGCCTCGATCTCGCGCGCGGCCGCGCGCAGCCCGGGTCGCCGGGTCGCACCGCGTGCGGTCGCTGGGCATGCGGCGGTCCTCACAGCAGGCCGGGCAGCTCGGCGTCGGGGTCGTCGGCGTAGGTCTCCAGCGACGTCGACGGCCTGTGCATGGTGGCGGCGCGGACCAGCCGGATCTCGTCGTCGCGCACGTCGGCGCCCAGGGCGGCGTCGCAGTTGCCGGCCGGCACCAGGAAGATCTTGGCGCCGGCATCGGCGGCCGCGACGATCTTCTGCTGGATGCCGCCGATCGGTCCGACGCTGCCGTCGGGGTCGATGGTGCCGGTGCCGGCGATGTCGGTGCCGCCGGTCAGCGACCCGGGCGTGAGGGTGTCGTAGACGCCGAGGGAGAAGATCAGCCCGGCGCTGGGCCCGCCGATGTCCTCGTCGAGGCGCACGGTGACGTCGAAGGGGAAGTCGTAGCCGGTGCCGATCTCGACGCCGACCACGGCCCGCTGGGGGTCGTCGGGCGAGGCCTCGGGGTCACCCGGACCGTGCGCGTCCTGCCGTCGCGGCGTACGACGAACTCGGCGTGCTCGCCGACCCCGGTCTTCTGCATGGCCTCGCTGACCTTGGCGACGTCGTTGATCTGCACGCCGTTGACCTCGAGGAGTCGGTCGCGCGACCTCGAGCTTGCCGTCGGCCGGCGAGCGCCTCGGTCACGCCGAGGACCTCGATGCGCAGCGGGAGCGTGTAGCCGAGCTCGGTCAGCGCGACGGCGATCGGCGGTGTCCTGCGAGGCCACCATCTCCACGCTGCTCTGCGGTCGGACGTCCTCGGCGCTCTGCTCCGGCGGGTAGATCACGTCGCGGGGGTAGACCGCGCGGGCGCCGTCGAACCACGCGCGACAGCGCCTCACCAGGCTGATCCGCCGCGCGGGCTGGTGACCGAGACCGTGGTCAGCCGCAGGTCGCCCTCGGTCGGGAAGGTCCGGTGGCCGCTGACCTCGATGACCGGCTTGCCGTCCGACGTCGCCCAGCACGTTGACGGTCGGGCCGGGGCTCATCGTCACGTAGGGCACCGGCAGGAAGCACGGCGGTCGCCGAGCGAGCACGCACCAGCAGGCAGAAGACCAGCGACGCTGGCCACGCTGCGGCGGGCCAGATCGGGACGGGCGGGGCACAGCGACACTCTCTCATCCGGCGGCAACCCAGCCGGACGGCCGCGGTCAGGCGGCGGCGACTGGCCCGGCGTCGCGGAGGGGCGTACGGCGATGCCGGTGCTGCGGTCGCGCACGGCGACCGGGCGGGGCCGGCCCGCGCCGGGGTGCTCGCGGGTGATCGCCTGCGGCGAAGCGCTCGTGGGCCGCCTCGGGGCGGTCGGTCTCGCTCGCGCCGCGGACGCCCGGCCCAGGCGGCCCAGAGCATCGCACCACGGTCACGACGCCCGCGGGCACCAGCCACACCAGGATCTCCACGCCGCCAGGCTAGGCAGCCGCGCGGCCGCGGTGGGGCCAGGCGCGCGGTGGCGACTCCCGACGGCGACTCTAGGGGGTGCCGACCCACTCGTCGGTGCCGTCGCGTGAAGACCTGGTGCTTCCAGATCGGCACCGTCTCCTTGAGGCGGTCGATCAGCGCGCGGGACGCCTCGAAGGCCTGGCCCCGGTGGGCGGCGGCGGTCGCGACGATCACCGCGGCGTCGCCGATCGCGAGCGTGCCGATGCGGTGCACCGCGGCGACCGCCTGGACGTCGTACGCCGTCGGCGATCTCCTGCGCAGACGTCGCGGAGCCGGTCCAGCGCCGTGGGGTGCGCGGAGTAGCTCCAGCCCGGTCACGCCCTGGCCGCCGGTCGTGGTCGCGCACGGTGCCGACGAAGAAGTTGACCCCGCCGGCGGCCGCGTCGCCGACGGCGTCGAGCACCTCCGCGACGTCGAGGGGGGTCTCGCGGATGTCGACGAGGCGCACCACGGGCACCTGGGTGCTCACGCGTCGAGGGTACACAGCGTCCGCACGAGCCGTAGTGGAGCGGCCGAGTAGTTTGGGGCCATGAGGAACGACCCGGTGACTGACCGAAGAAGAGGCAACCCGTTCAAGGGCACGCCGTTCGAGCAGATGTTCAGGCCTTCGGTGGCGCCTTCGGCGGCGCCGGCGGGGCCGGCGCCCCGGGCGCCGGCGGCATGCCCGACCTCGTCCGCGCTGATCGGCCAGATGCAGGCGATGATGCAGCCCCACGAGGGCTCGGTGAACTGGAACCTCGCCAAGGACGTCGCCCGCCGCACCGTCGCCCAGGACGCCGGACCCGATCCCCCACCGACCGGCAGCGCACCGAGATCGCCGACGCCCTGCGCCTGGCCGACCACTGGCTCGACTCGGCGACCGACCTGCCCTCGGGCGTCACGCGGCGTCGCGGCCTGGAGCCGCGCGGAGTGGGTCGAGGAGACCATCGAGGTCTGGCAGCGGCTCGTCGAGCCGGTGGCCGAGCACGTCGTCTCCGCGATGGGCAACGCCCTGCCCGAGGAGGCCAAGGCGATGGCCGGCCCGCTGATGGGCATCCTCAACCAGGCCGGCGGCGCGATGTTCGGCAGCCAGGTCGGTCAGGCGCTCGGCGGGCTCGCCGGCGAGGTGCTCACCGCCTCCGACATCGGCCTGCCCCTCGGGCCCGACCGGCAAGGCGGCCCTGCTGCCCGCTCAACGTGGCCGCCTTCGCCGACGGGCTCGACGTCGGCGCCGACGACGTGCTGCTCTACCTCGCGCTGCGCGAGGCCGCCCACCAGCGGCTCTTCGCCCACGTGCCGTGGCTGCGCGCCCACCTGCTCGCCGCCGTGGAGGACTACGGCCGCGGCACCACGATCGACGTGTCCAAGATCGAGTAGTCGATGCGCGACATCGACCCGATGAACCCGGCCGCGCTCCAGGAGGCGCTCGAGGGCGGCCTGTTCGAGCCGGAGAAGACCCCCGCCCAGCAGGCCGCGCTGGCCCGGCTCGAGACCACCCTGGCGCTGGTCGAGGGCTGGGTCGACGAGGTCGTCGGCCAGGCCACCGAGGAGCGGATGCCCGACCGCCGGCAAGCTCCAGGAGGCGGTCCGCCGCCGCCGCGCCGCCGGCGGACCCGCCGAGTCGACGTTCGCCTCGCTGGTCGGGCTCGAGCTGCGGCCGCGCCGCCTGCGCGACGCCTCCGCGCTGTGGGGCTCGCTGCGCCGCCGCAAGGGGCACGAGGGCCGCGACGCCGTCTGGGCGCACCCCGACCTGCTGCCCACGGCCGCCGACCTCGACGACCCGCTCGGCTTCCGCGAGGGCCTCAGCCGGCCCGGAGTCGCTCACCGACGCCGAGTTCGACGCCGCGCTCGCCGACCTGCTCGACGGCGAGGCACGGCGGCGACGAGCCCGACGGCCCCGACGCCCCGAGGGCGGTGACCGCCGGTCGCTGCACGCCGATGCCCTCGCGACGCTGCTGCGGCTGGCACTGCCGCCCGACGCCGCGCAGGAGCGGCTGCGCAGCGCGTACGTCGACCACCTCGGCGCGCACCCGGACGGGCTCGACGCGCACCTGCTTCCCCGACCACCTCACCGCCGGCACGCTGGTGCTCTCCGCCGACGGCAGCAGGTGCTGCTGACCCTGCACGCCAAGGCGCGGCGCTGGTTCCACTTCGGCGGCCACTGCGAGCCCGGCGACGCCACGCTGGCCGGGGCGGCGCTGCGCGAGGCCACCGAGGAGTCCGGCGTCGACGGGCTGCGCCTCGACCCGGTGCCGGTGCACCTCGACGTGCACACCGTGTCGTTCTGCGGGGGCCGCGACGCGGGTGCGCCACCTCGACGTACGCTTCTGGCGCGTCGCGCCGCCGAGGGCGCCGTCCCGGACGTCAGCGAGGAGTCGCTCGACGTGCGCTGGTGGCCGGTCCGACGAGCTGCCGACCGACGACGCCCGACCTGCGCGAGCTCGGTCGACCTGGCCCTGGCGCGGGCTCAGGCGTCGTCGCGCGGCCATCTGGGCGGCGCCCTCCTCGGAGCAGTCCGGCGGGTCGGCCTCGATGCCGAGCGCGGTGGCGGCGGCGACGCCCTCCAGGAAGCCCTTGGCCCGCTCGGCCTTCGGGTAAGCGGTCGACCCACGCCCAGAACGCGAGCCGTGTGGCCGATCTCGATGAGGTGGGCGAGCTCGTGGACGAGGACGTAGTCGATCACCCAGCCGGGCATCCCTCGCAGCCGCGTGGAGAGCCGGATCGAGCGGTCGCCCGGCGTGCACGAGCCCCAGCGGCTGTTCTGGTTGTCGACCCAGCGCACGGTCGCCGGGACGGCCCGGCCCTCGAGGTAGCGCTCGCTGAGCTCGGCCGCGCGGCGCGCCAGGCCGTCGTCGCTGGGCCGGCGGCGCCGCTCCGAGCGCTCCAGCCGGGCGAGCATCGTGGCGACCCACTCGCGCTCCTCGGCGCGGGTGAACCGGGCCGGGATGAGCACGACGACGCGGTCGTCCTCGCGGTAGGCCGCCACGGTGCGGCGACGACGGCCCGACCGGCGTACCTCGACGACCGGGGCCGCACCGCTCCGATCGGTCCGGCCGGCGTGCGTGGAGGGGGCGTCTGCCATGTGGCGAACGTACCTTCCGGCCCACTCAGGAGGCGCTCCACCGGCCAGGTGGTGACGATCCGGTCCAGCGGTACGCCGAGCCGCTCGGCCCGCTCGGCGCCGTACACGAGGAAGTCGAGCTGTCCCGGCGCGTGCGCGTCGCTGTCGATGGAGAACAGGCAGCCGGCCTCCAGCGCCAGCGCGACGAGCTCGTCGGGCGGGTCGCAGCGCTCCGGGCGGGAGTTGATCTCCACGGCCACGTCGTGCGCTCGGCGCACGCCTCGAAGACCGCCGGCCGCGTCGAAGGGGCTCTGCGCCCGCGTGCCGCGGCCGCCCATGACCAGGCGGCCGGTGCAGTGCCCCAGCACGTTGGTGCGCGGGTGCTCGACGGCCGCGACCATCCGCCGCGTCATCGGCCGCACCGTCCATCGCCAGCTTGGAGTGCACCGAGGCGACCACGACGTCGAGGCGCTCGAGCATCGCGTCGGTCTGGTCCAGAGCGCCGTCGTCGAGGATGTCGACCTCGATGCCGCTGCAGCAGCCGGAAGCCGTCACCGGAAGGGCGCCGTCGACCGCCTCGACCACCTCCAGCTGGCGGGTCAGCCGCTCGACCGAGAGGCCGTTGGCGACCCGCAGCCGCGGCGAGTGGTCGGTGAGCACGAGGTAGTCGTGGCCGAGCTCCGTGGCGGTCATCGCCATCTCCTCGATCGGGTGAGCCGCCGTCGGACCAGTCCGAGTGGGAGTGCAGGTCGCCGCGCAGCGCAGCGCGCACCTGCTCCCCGCCCTCGACGAGCGGTCCGGCGGTGTCCTCGAGCTCGCGCAGGTACGCCGGACGGGTGCCGGCCAGGCAGTCGTTGACGATCGAGGCGGTCTTGGCGCCGATGCCGGGCAGCGCGCGCAGGGTGCCGGCCGCGGAGCGCTCGGCGACCTCGCCGGGCGGGACCGCAGCAGCGTGGCGGCGGCGCCGCGGTAGGCCTTGATCCGGTAGCTGTCCGCGAGCCGCCGCTCGAGCAGGAACGCGATCCGGCGCAGGGCAGCCACCGGGTCGATCCCGTCGACCCGTTCGTCGCGTCCGGCCACCGAGCACCCCTCTCCTCGCGGGTCACCTGGCGGTCACCCGTCCCAGGTCGCGGACCATCGCCGCCTCCTTTCCCACAGTTTCACGTCCACAGCGTGTGCACACCATCCGCGCTGGTCAGCGCCGTGCGACGGGCCGCCCGGGCGTGTCCTCCACAGGCTCGTCCCCCGTTTCCCACAGGGCGGTCCACAGGGCCCAGCGCGCGTTCCACACGCCGTCCACAGAGTTGTCCACAGGCGTGGACGACGCCGCGTTGACCTCTCCGGAGGGCCTCCCTAGGTTGGGCGCAGATGAGGCCCTCGGCCGACTCGGTGCGGCGCTCGCAAGGGGAAGGCGAGCGGTGCACCGCGGACGCCGAGGGCCTCTCTGCGTGTCCGCACCCTCCCGCCTCTCGCAGGTCTCTGCGGAACGAACGGTGCAGACCAGTCCGAAACGGGTGACATCGCCTGCTGTCTGAGCGTGAATCCCGCCTGCGACCGGGCGCCTGCGCGCCCGCACCCCCGCTCTGCCGTAGGGTGCGTGGCGGTCGCGGACGACGCGACCCCGGCGGGTCTTCCCTGGACCCCCCGCCGACGACCGGATCGAGACAAGCAAGGAGGCCGTCATGGCGGAGACCTGGAGCGGCGAGTTCTACTGCGTGAAGTGCAAGGAGAAGCGCGAGGCCGAGGGCGAGGTGAGGGTGAACGACAAGGGCACCCGGATGGCCAAGGCCGTCTGCCCCGTGTGCGGCACCAACCTCAACCGCATCCTCGGCAAGGCCTGAGCACGACGCACGACGCCCCACGCACGGCTCGCAGCGGGACCCCTCCTCGAGGGTCCCGCTGCCGCGTCCGGACCCTGTGGACGACCGCTCGCGGCGTGCGCCGGGCTCGGGCACCCTGTCCGGCATGCCTGCGATCCTGCGCCCCGGCACCCACGTGCTGCGCCGGGGCGACGGCGAGCTCCAGGTCGGGCTCGACCCCCGCGAGGCCCTGGTGCTGCCCGACTCCCCCGCGGTGCGCGCCTGCCTGCGGCGTGCTCGGTGCGGCGCCCGCCCCCGGCGACCGGACCGACCCCACGACCCTCGGCGTGCTCGCCGACGCCGGCGTGCTGGTCGACGGGAGCCGGCTGCGCGAGCCCGCCCCCGAGCGACCCCTGCCCCGTGGCCGCGCCGACCCGCGCGGCCGTGCTGCGCGCCGCAGGCGTCCGCGACCGTCGGTGCACCGGGCTCGCAGCGGCGTGCGCATCAAGGTGTCCGGCTTCGGCCACCCGCGCGGGGCTGCCCTGCCCGAGCGGTTCGCCGACGCTCGCCGGGCGGCCGGCCTGCGCACGGTCGGTGCCCGCCGCTCGGCGCCCCCCGACTGCGGCGTGCTGGTCGGCGTCGGCGAGCCCGACCGCGAGCTCCTCGACGCCTGGACGCGCGCCGGGACGCCGTACCTCCTGGTGCGGCTGACCGAGGGCCGCGCCGTCGTCGGGCCGTTCGTGGTGCCCGGCCAGACGCGCCTGCCTGCGCTGCATCGACGCGCACCACACCGACGCCGACCCGCCGTGGCCGCTGCTGGTGCGCAGTACGCCGCGGCCGCCGCCACGACCGCGCCGACGGCGCTCCCCGAGCCGGTCGACCCGCTGCTGGCCGCGCTGGCGGTCGCCTGGGCGGCGCGCGACCTCGCGACGTACGTCGACGGGCGACCGGCCCTCGACCTGGTCGGCGACCGTCACCGTCGCACCCGGGGCTGAGCGAGCTCGAGACCCGCACCTGGCTGCGGCACCCCGGCTGCGGCTGCACCTGGGCCTGCGCCGCGCCGGGCGGCGCGTTGGACGCGTCGGACACCGTCGGGCACAATGGGTGCCATGACCGAGCTTCCCCGCAAGGCCGTGCGCCGCACCGCCCGCCTTGCGGCGCTGCCGCTCGGCTTCGCCGGGCGCACCGCCGTGGGCATGGGCCGGCGGATCGGCGGCGCCCCGGCCGAGGCGGTGATGACCGAGGTGCAGCAGCGCACCGCCGAGCAGCTGTTCCGCACCCTGGGCGACCTCAAGGGCGGCGCGATGAAGATGGGCCAGGCGCTCTCGATCCTCGAGTCGGCGCTGCCCGAGGAGATCGCCGCGCCCTACCGCGAGCAGCTCACCCGGCTCCAGGACTCCGCTCCCCCGATGTCGGCCGCCACGGTGCACGACGTGCTCGCCACCGAGCTCGGCACCGCGCTGGCGGCGCGAGCTCGTGGAGTTCGACGACGACCCCGCCGCCGCCGCCTCGATCGGCCAGGTGCACCGCGGCCGCTGGTCCGACGGCCGCGAGGTCGCGGTCAAGATCCAGTACCCCGGCGCCGGCGAGGCGCTGCTCGCCGACCTGCGCCAGATCGGCCGGGTGGCCCGCACCTTCGGCGGCATGGTCCCCGGCATCGACATCAAGCCGCTCGATCGCCGAGCTCGAGGCCCGGGTCGCCGAGGAGCTCGACTACGCCCTCGAGGCGGAGGCGCAGCGAGACGTTCGCCGCGGCGTTCCGCGGCGACCCCGAGCTTCCTGGTGCCCGACGTGGTCGCGCACGCACCGACAAGGTGCTGGTCTCGCGAGTGGGTCGAGAGCCAGGCCTCGCTGGCCCGGCTGATCGCCGAGGGCACCCAGGAGGAGCGCAACCACTACGGCGAGCTCTACGTCCGCTTCCTGTTCGAGGGCCCGGCGCGCGCCGGCATGCTGCACGCCGACCCGCACCCCGGCAACTTCCGGGTGCTGCCCACCGCCGACGGCGGCCTCGGCGGCCTCGGCGTCGTCGACTTCGGCGCGGTCGCCCGGCTGCCCGAGCGCAGCCTCCCCGCCAGCATCGGGCTCGCTGATGCGGATCGCGATGTACGACGACTACGACGACGTGCTCGCGGCGGCCTGCGCGACGAGGGGTTCGTCAAGCCCAACATCACGCATCGACCCCGACGAGCTGCGCGACTACCTCGGCCCGTTCGTCGAGCCGGCGCAGCCGGAGACGTTCCAGTTCTCCCGGGAGCTGGATGCGTGAGCAGTTCCAGCGCGCTGCAGGACCCGCGCCAGCCGGGCTCGACGCTGGCGCTGAGGCTGAACCTGCCGCCGTCGTACCTGCTGATCCACCGCGTCTGGGTCGGCAGCATCGGCGTGCTCTGCCAGCTCGAGGCGGAGCTGCCGTTCCGGGCCGATCCTCGAGGAGTCGCTGCCGGGCTTCGTCGAGCCCGCGGCTGGGCGCGGCCGAGGGCTCACCACCACTCGCTGTCGAGCTTGCCCTCGATCGCGCGCAGGTGCTCGCGCGAGCACGGTCGCAGAACACCCGCGAGCCGGCCGTTCTCGACCGCGGTCGTCCAGGTCAGCGGCAGCTCCGTCGTCGGGCTGCCTGCGTCCCGCAGAAGTCGCAGGTCACCGCCATCGCGGCCAGCCTACGACGCACCGGGCCCCGCCAGCGACTGCGCTGCGGGGCCCTGCTGTCGTGCGGCGCTGGTGCGCTCGCTCCGGGAGAGCGGTCGCGGACCCTGACGGCGACGGGCCTCGGTGGTCGGGTCCGTCGGGCTCAGAGCGAGCGGGCGAGGGCGAGACGCGCCTGCTGGGCTGGCGCGCTCGGCACGGCGGGAGAGCCGCCGGGCCGTCGCGAGCTGGTGCCCGCGTCGCAGTTCGTGCGCCTCTCCCAGGCGCGCGGACATCTGTGCGCGTGCCAGGTCTTCGATACATGAGATTCATCTCGTTGCTCCGGTTCTGGATGGTCGTTCATGGGTGAGGTGGTTCCTTCGGTGATCGGTCGCGGTCGTCGAGCCGGGACGTCGTCGGTCACAGCGAGCGGGCGAGCACGAGGCGGGCCTGGAGGGCGGCTCGCTCGGCGCGGCGCGTGGCGTCGGGCGAGAGCGAGCTGGTGGCCGCGGCGCAGGCGCTCGGCCTCCTCGAGACGCGGCGACTGCGTCGTCCGGACGAGGTCTTCGGTGCGGTACATGGCATCGCTCTTTCGGTGTGTGCTGACTTCGTGGATGTGGACCGGGTGGTGCTGTGTCGTGCTGAGTGCTGCTGGGCGGTACTGGCTGCTGCTGGCGCTGCGGGCTGCGTGGCTGGGCCAGCGGGTCAGGCGGCCACCTCGTTCTTGCGGGGCCGGCCGCGGGGCCGCTTGCGCGGGATCACGACACCCTGCAGGAACAGCTCTCCGCCCCAGACCCCCCACGGCTCGCGCCGTTCGAGGGCTCCCGCGAGGCACTCGCGGCGGACCGGGCAGTCCAGGCAGAGCGCCTTGGCGAGCTCCACGTCCTGCGGGGTCTCGCGCGAAGAACAGCTCGGGGCTCTCCGTGCGGCACGGCAGCTGCTCCTCGTCGATCTCGTCCGCGGTGGCCGCGTACGTGTCGAGGACGCTGATACTCATCTCGTCACCTCCTTGTGACTTGTTTTCTTCTGGCTGGTCGGGCGAGGAAACACAAAGGCCGCGGATCCCGGGTTTCGGGTTCCGCGGCCTGGAGGCTGCCGATGCAAGAGATCTCACTCTAGATCGGCGGACTCCAGGCGGAGGTACCCGGGAAGGCACCCGTGATGACGGCCGTGACGCGGACAGCGGTGTAGCCATCGACGACACGAGGTCGCTCTGCGCGGACATCATGGGCGCACTTCGACCGCCGGAGGCGTCGGCGATGGGCGCGACCGTCAGCGGGAGGTGCGCGCAGCGAAGCCACGCGGACGCGCCCGGAGACGGGCATGCCGAAGCCGCCCGCTCGGTGAAGCTCACGAGGGTGCTCATGCGGTTGGTGTTGATCACTGTGTTCACCTCCTTCATGGTCGTCGGGCGCCGGCCGTGTCAGGGCCGTAGTGCGCGCGTGTCGTACGGGTTGAAGAAAGGTACCGCCGCCGCCCTGTAAGCGGCAATCGATTTACTGGGTATTTCCGCGAAATAGTGTCGCGCATCAGCAGATGGCCCGATGGGGCCATCCCAGCGCGACATCTTTCGCCGCACAGCCGCCGATTCCGGACGGCCCCGAGGCTGTCCCGAGGGCGTTCCGAGGCCCTGATCGCCCGCCAGGACAGGGGATCAGCCGTCCTCGGCCTCCGCGTCGGGGGCGTCCGAGGGGTCGGGCAGCGGGTCGTCGCCAGGCTCGTCCGCGACCTCCTCGCCGGCGACCAGGGCGAGCACGTCGTCGCCGTACTTCGTCAGCTTGGCGGCGCCGATGCCGTTGATGCGCAGCAGCCCTGGACCGTCGGCGGGCCGGACCTCGGCGATCGCCTGCAGGGTGAGGTCGGTGAACACGACGTACGCCGGCACCTTCTCCGCGGCCCGCCCGCTCGACCCGCCACGCGCGCAGCCGCTCGAAGAGCTCCTCGTCGTAGGTCGCCGGGCAGTCCTCGCAGCGGCCGACCTTGCGCTCGGCGGTGCGAGCCGAGCGGGTCGCCCGCACTCGCGGCAGTGCGCTACGCCCTTGCGCTTGCGGCGCGAGGACCGCGGCTCGGCGGCCCGGTCGGAGGCGCTCGGCGGCCGCAGCGCGGCGAGGAAGCGCGACGGCTTGCGCGAGCGAGCGGCCGCCGGGGTTGCGCGCCAGCGCCCAGGACACCGTCAGCCGCTGCCGGGCGCGGGTCATCCCGACGTAGAGCAGCCGGCGCTCCTCCTCGACGGCCGCCGGGGTCGTCGGCGTAGACGATCGGCATCGTGCCCTCGTGCATGCCGGCCACGAAGACCGCGTCCCACTCGAGACCCTTGGCGGCGTGCAGCGTGGCGAGCGTGACGCCCTCGGCGACCGGCGCGTGCTGCTCGGCGGCGCGCCGGTCGAGCTCGGCGACGAAGTCGGTGAGGCCGGCGTGCGGGCTCGGTGCGGGCGCAGCTCCTCGGCCTGGCGAGACGATCGCCTGCAGCGACTCCCAGCGGTCGCGGACGTTGCCGCGCCCGGCCGGCGGCTTGGGCGTCCAGCCCATCCCGGCGAGCACCGCGCCGCACGTCGGCGACCAGCCCGTCGCCGCTGCCCTCGCCGCTGCGGGCGTTGCCGCGCAGCAGCGTGACGGCCTGCTTGACCTCGGCGCGCTCGAAGAAGCGGGCCGCCCCGCGCAGCGACGTAGGGCACCGCGCGGGCCGCGAGCGCCTCCTCGAAGGCCTCGGACTGGGCGTTGATCCGGAACAGCACCGCGATCTCGCGCGGCGGGCGTGCCCGCCCGGGTCATCGCGAGGATGTCGGCGGCGACCTGCTCGGCCTCGGCGACCTCGTCGGCGTGCTCGGCGAACGCCGACCTCGGGGCCGCCCTCGCGCTGGGCGCGCAGCTGGACCCCGGCGCTCGCGGTGCCGGCCAGCAGCCGGTTGGCGGCGTCGACGACCTGCGGGGTGGAGCGGTAGTTGCGGACCAGCTCGACCGAGGTGGTGCCGGGGTGACCGCTTCGGGAAGTCGAGGAGGTAGGAGGAGTTGGCCCCGGCGAAGGAGTAGATCGTCTGCGCCGGGTCGCCGACCACGCACAGGTCGTCGCGGCCGCCGAGCCACAGGTCGAGCAGCGCCGCCTGGATCGGGCTGACGTCCTGGAACTCGTCGACGACGAACCACTTGTACTGCCGACGGACCTGGGCGGCGACCCGCTCGTCCTCGGCGAGCAGGGCCGCCGCGCACAGCAGCACGTCCTCCATGTCCATCCGGCCCTGGTCGCGCTTGACCTCCTCGTAGGTCGCGAACACCCGCGCGACCGTGGCCGGGTCGTGCCGGTTGACCGAGCGGCCGCGGGCGCGCGGCGACGCGCGGGGTAGTCGTCGGGGCGGACGTTGCTGACCTTGGCCCACTCGACCTCGCTGGCCAGGTCACGCAGCGTGGCCTGGTCGGTCTCGACCCGGTTGCGCCGGGCGGCGTTGCCGATCAGGCCGAGCTTGGACTCGGTGAGCACGGGCAGCTCGCCGCCGTACACCCGCGGCCAGAAGAAGCGGGCCTGCCGCAGCGCCGCGGAGTGGAAGGTGCGGGCCTGCACGCCGCCGGCGCCGAGCGCGCGCAGCCGGGTGCGCATCTCCCCGGCCGCCCGGGTGGTGAAGGTGACCGCGAGGACCTCGGTGCGGGTTGTAGACGCCGGAGGCGACGCCGTAGGCGATCCGGTGGGTGATCGCGCGGGTCTTGCCGGTGCCCGCGCCCGCCAGCACCCGGACCGGGCCGTGCAGCGCCGAGCGCGACGTCGCGCTGCTCGGGGTCGAGCGCCTCCAGCAGCGCGTCGGCGCCGGTGACCGGTCGTCGGCGAGCGGTCATCGGGGGAACAACCTCCCGGGATCGGGTGTTGCCACGCTGGACACGTGGTCGTCGACCAGCCTAGACGCGAGGAAGGACAGGAATGACTGCCCCAGGACCAGCGGCGGAGAAGCGAGCGGCCCGGCCGCGGTGACGATGTACTCCACCCAGTGGTGCGGCTACTGCCACCGGCTGCAGGAGCCAGCTCGACCGCGAGGGCATCGCCTACGAGGTCGTCGACATCGAGCGGGTCCCCGACGCCGCCTTCATCGTCGAGCAGGTCAACGGCGGCAACCAGACCGTCCCGACCCTGGTGTACGCCGACGGCAGCGCGCAGACCAACCCGTCGGTCGCCCAGGTCAAGGCGAAGCTCGCCTCGCTGCGCCTAGGACGGTCGCCGCTCACCACTGGCCGGGCAGCGGACCGCCGTACCACGCCTCGACGAGGGAGCGGCTGATCGAGATGCCCGCCGGGCAGCGACCAGCGTGCCGGCCTCGGCCTCGGTCGCGCATCTGCTCGCGGGTGAACCAGCGGGCGTCGCTGATCTCGGCGCCGTCGACCTGGATCTCGGTCGTCGGGGCGCGGGCGAAGAAGCCGACCATCAGGCTCTGCGGGAACGGCCACGGCTGGTTGCCGAAGTAGCGTCACGTCGGCGACCGCGCACGCCGGTCTCCTCGGCGACCTCGCGGGCGACCGCCTCCTCGAGGCTCTCGCCCGGGTCGACGAAGCCGGCGAGCGTGGAGTAGCGCCCCTCCGGCCAGGCCTCCTGGCGGCCGAGCAGCGCCCGGTCGCCGTCGGTGACCATCATGATCACCGCCGGGTCGGTGCGCGGGAACTGCTGGCGGCCGCACTGCTCGCAGACCAGCACGTGCCCGGCGTCGGTGACCTCGCAGCCGGCCCCCGCAGCGCGGGCAGAACCGGTGCGAGGCGTGCCACTCGGCCAGCGCGACCGCGTGCACCATGAAGCCCGCGTCCGGCTCGGGCAGCGTCTGCACCACGCCCGCGGAACGACGTCCAGCGCTGGTCGTCCGGCGGCTCCTCGACCACCAGGGCGAAGTGCGCGACGTCCTCGCGGATGCCGAGGAAGATCCGCAGGCCGCCGTCGGGCAGCTCGGCGCGGCCTGCCAGCGGACCGCGTCGCCGGCGTCGGTCGACCGGGAACGTGGTGCCGGCGATCGGCACGATCCGGGTGCCGGGGTCGGCCCAGGTCTCCGTCGAGCCAGGCCGCGTCGGTGCGCTGCTCGCCCACCCGGTCGTGGGTGCGCACGGACAGCGCGATGTCGGTGGTGCCGGGCCCCGGCACGGGTGAGGGAGCGGGCAGGGCGGTCACGACGACGACCCTACGACGCGGCTACGGTGGCGCGATGAGCACCCACATCGGCGCCGGAGCCCGGCCAGGTCGCGCCGCGCGTGCTGATGCCCGGGCGACCCGCTGCGGGCCCGGTGGATCGCCGAGACCTTCCTCGAGGACGCCGAGTGCTACACCGAGGTGCGCGGCATGCTCGGCTTCACCGGCACCTGGCGCGGCGAGCGGGTGTCGGTGCAGGGGTCCGGGATGGGGCTGCCGTCGATCTCGATCTACGCTCACCGAGCTGCTCCGGGAGTACGACGTCCGCACGGTCGTGCGGGTCGGGTCGTGCGGGGCGCTGACCGAGGACGTGCGGGTGCGCGACCTCGTGATCGCCTCCGGCGCGTGCACCGACTCCTCGATGAACCGGATCCGCTTCGAGGGGCTCGACTACGCGCCGGTGGCCGACTACGACCTGCTGCGGGCCGCCCACGACGCGGCGAGCACCCGGGAGCTCGGCGTCGTCGACGCACGTCGGGCTGGTGTTCTCGAGCGACTCCTTCTACAGCCCCCGTCCCGAGCTCGCGGCGCGGATGGTCGAGTACGGCGTGCTGGCGGTCGAGATGGAGGCGAGCGCGCTCTACACGCTCGCCGCGCAGCACCGGGCCCGCGCGCTGGCGATCTGCACGGTCTCCGACCACATCGTGACCGGCGAGGAGACCACCGCGCTGGAGCGCCAGGAGACCTTCGGCGACATGGTCGAGATGGCGCTCGAGGCGATGCTGGACGTGCCGCTCCGCCCGGCGATTACCAGGGTCCCCTGGTAATCGAGCACGTCCCCAGGCATGCACGCCAGGGGGAGCGCTGGATTACCAGGGGACCCTGGTAATCGTGGGACGGGTGAGGAGTCAGGGGGTGCCGCGCACCAGGTGCTCGAGGGCCGCGCGGTCGGGGAGGGCCTCGGGCTCGACGAGGTCGCCGGTGCGGACGTAGTAGAACGCGGCCCGGACCCGCTCGACGGGGACGCCGACGAGCTCGGCCCACGCGACGCGGTAGAGCGCGAGCTGGAGCGGGTCGGCGGTCTGCTCGCGGTGGGTCTTCCAGTCGACGACCAGGTAGCCCGATCCGGAGCCCGGCCCGGAGCCGGGGTCGGTGGAGGGCTCGGCGTAGACGGCGTCGATGCGACCGCGCACCACCTGGCCGTCCAGGACCAGGGCGAACGGGGCCTCGACGGCGTACGGCGCCCGGTCGGCGAACTCGCCGGCCTCGAACCGCTCGACCAGGGCCCGCAGGCCGACGTCGTCGAGGTCGGCGTCGGCCCGGTCGGAGAGCTCGTCGAGGTCGATGATCTGCTGCTGGCCGAACCGTGCCTCCACCCACGCGTGGAAGCGGCTGCCGAACCGCGCCGCGGGCGCCGGGCGCCGGGGCATCGGGCGCGCCAGGTCGGCCGCGAAGCCCTCGCGGTCCTGGTCGAGGCGGGCCACCGCCGTGGCGGACAGCGACGCCGGGAGGGGTACGTCGACCACGTCGGCGCTCTCGCGCGACGCCTCGGCGAGGAGCCGCTCGAGCTCGGCGTCCCACTCGGCGACCAGCGAGCTCTCCACGAGGTCGAGGTCCCCGTCGAGGTCCGCACCGGCATCCGGGCCGGACCCCGCGTCGGAGGCAGCCCGCACCATCGCCGCGGCCTGCTCGCGGCGCAGCGCCTCGGCGGTCTGCTCGGTGACCGGCCACGGCACCGCCCGGCGGCCGTCGTCGAGCGGGTTGGGCTCGCCGGTGGGAGGCTCGTGCCACGCCAGCGCGTCCTCGCCCCAGCCGTGCAGGGTGCTGAGCACCACCCGTTGGAAGTCCGAGGGCCCGACGGGCTTCTGCCGCTGGCGGCGCCACACGTGGCTGGAGACCCAGAGCAGGTGACGGGCCCGGGTGAAGGCGACGTAGCCGAGCCGGAGCTCCTCCTCCGCGTCGTGGGCGCGCGAGTCGGCGGCGAGCGCGTCGACGTCGCGGTGGGTGAAGCCGGCCAGGCTCGGCAGGTCGCGGGCGTCCCCGCGCAGCGGCGTCGGCAGCACGGCCTGCCCCTTGGGCCAGCGTGAGCGCGAGGTCGTGCTGGGGAAGCGCTCGGCGCAGACGCCGACCACGAAGACCGCGTCCCACTCGAGCCCCTTGGCCCGGTGCACGGTCAGCAGCTTGACCGAGTCGGCCTCGGTCGGGGTGGCGATGTCGAGGCCGTTGCCGAGCTCGTCCTCGGCGGTGAGGTAGGCCAGCAGCGCGGGCAGGGTGACCGCGCCGTCGATCGACGCGAACTCCGCGACCGCCTTGACGAACAGGTCGAGGTTGTCCCTGCGGGCGCGGGCCGCCGGGCTGACCGACGCGTCGAGCTCCACGTCGATGCCGCAGGTGTCGATGATGCGCCGGACCAGGTCGAGCAGGGTCTCCCCGGTGTGCGAGCGCAGCGCCCGCAGCTCGCGCGCGAGCAGCGCGAAGCGCTCGCGGGCCTCGGCGGAGTAGGGCAGGTCGCCCGGGTCGCCGAGCGCGTCGGAGAGGGCGACCACCTCGGTCGGGTCGGCCCCGGAGACCGCCGCCTGCAGGGAGGCGTGCAGGTCGGGCTCGCGCGCCGGGCGGTCCGCTGACGCCGGCCAGCTCGCGGGCCCGCCGGCCCAGCAGGGCGAGGTCGCGCGGCCCGATCGCCCAGCGCGGGCCGGTGAGCAGGTTGAGCAGGTCGGCGTTGGCCGTCAGGTCGTGCAGCAGCGCGAGGGTGGAGACCACCTCGGACACCTCGGGCAGGCGCAGCAGCCCGGACAGGCCCACGATCTCGACCGGCACCTCGACCCGGGACAGCGCGTCGAACACGTCGGCCGCGTGCTTGTTGTCGCGCACGAGGACGCCGATCTCCCGCCAGGACGGCTCGACCATCGCCGCGTGGGTCGCCCGCACCTCGTGTGCGAGCCAGCCGAGCTCGTCGTCGTACGTCGGATGGACGAGCGTGCGCACGTCCCCGCGCGGCGCGCCGGGTGCGGCCCGCAGCCGCCGGGCCTGGGGGTAGGCGTCGTAGAGCGGGGCGGCGAGGGTGTTCGCGACCTCGAGGATGCGCTCGTCGGAGCGCCGGTTGACGGTCAGGGGGTAGGCGGGCGCGTCGACGCCGCCGTCGGCCGACGGGAAGTCCTGGCCGAAGCCGAGGATGTTGGACACCGAGGCCCCCCGCCAGCCGTAGATCGCCTGGTTGGGGTCGCCGACCGCCATCACCGGGTGGCCGCGGCCGTGCTCCTCGTCGGGGCCGGAGAACAGGTCGCGCAGCAGCCGGGCCTGCGCGACGGAGGTGTCCTGGTACTCGTCGAGGAGGACCACCCGGAAGCGGTCGCGCTCGGCCGCCCCGACCTCGGGCTGCTCCCGGGCGAGCCTGGCCGCGAGCGCGATCTGGTCGGAGAAGTCCATCAGTCCGAGGTCGGCCTTGAGGGCGCGGTAGGTCTCGACGAGGTCGAGCAGCTCCAGGCGCTTGTCCTGGGCCGTGACGAGGTCGCGCTGGGCCTTGGTCACCTTGCGGTCGAGCTCGGCCTGGAACGAGGACCGGGCGTCGCGGGTGAAGGCCCGCACCTCGTCGAGCCCGACGAGGTGCTCGCTCATGGCCGCCTCGAGGGCGAGCAGGTCGTTGACGACGTGCGGCGGGCTGTCGCTGAGCAGCCGCACCGGGCGCCGGTGGCGGGCGATCGCGCGGGCGGCGAGCTGGTAGCGCGAGGCGTCGGCCATCACCCGGGTGTCGGGCTCGTGGCCGATGCGCAGGCCGTGCTCGGTGAGCAGGCCGGCGGCGTAGGCGTTGTAGGTCGCCACCGTGGGCTCGGCGAGCTCCTCGTCGGCGGCGAGCACGGCGTCGCGGCCGTGCCCGGCGGCGGCCAGGGCGTCGCGCACCCGGGTGCGGAGCTCGGCGGCAGCCTTGGTCGTGAAGGTCAGCCCGAGCACCTGGTCGGGCTCGACCTGGCCGGTGGCGACGAGGTAGACGACGCGGGCCGCCATGAGCGACGTCTTCCCCGAGCCGGCGCCGGCGACCACCACCCCTGGCTTGAGCGGCGCGGTGATCGCGTCCCACTGCTCCGGGCTGACCTCGAAGTCGGCCGAGGTGAGCCGACGCAGGTCGGCCGGCGAGGCGAGCACGACCGGTGTCCGGGCCATCAGTGCAGCACCGTCCCGGACACCTGGGCGGGGCACAGTGGCGCGAACGCGCACCGGTCGCAGTGCGCGCCGGGGCGCGCCTCGAACCGCTCGGAGCGCAGCGCCGCGACCGCGTCGACGAGCTGCCCCTCGACGGGCGTGCGGCCGTCCTCGCCGGGCGTCTGCGGCGCCTGGGCCTGCACCTTGAGGCCGGTGCGGGAGTCCTGGCGCAGCTGCCACAGCTCGGCGCCGCCGCTGACCGCGTCGCCCGCGAGCTCCGCGACGGCACCGCGGTCGACGGCGAGCTGGTAGAGGCCGAGCTGGGGGTGGCGGGGCACGTCGGTGGCGGCGTACTTGCCGGTCTTGAGGTCCACCACGACGACGCGGCCGTCGGCGTCGAGCTCGAGGCGGTCGGCGACGCCGTGCAGACGGACCCGCTGGCCGTCGGGGAGCTCGACCTCGGCCTCGAACGGCCGCTCGGTGGCGAGCACCGTGCGGGCGTCCGGGCGCTGGTGCCAGGCGATGAAGCGGAGCAGGGCGTGACGCACCTCCTCGCGCTCGCGCTCGGAGGACCAGGGTGTGCGGAAGGGGATGCGGCCCCACACGGCGTCGACGTGCTCCATCAGCCCGTCGACGGCCGCGGCGTCGGCCGGGAGCTCGCCGCGGCTGATCCGGTCGGCGAGCTCGTGCACGACGCTGCCGAACCCCTGCGCCTGGCTGGTCTCGACCGAGCCGCCCGCCTCGCGCTCGAGGAACCACCGCGCCGGACAGAGGTCGAGTCCGGTGAGCGCGCTCGCGCTGAGCCGGACCGGCTCGTCGACGGGACGCACCGGCCGATCGGACCGCGTCGGCGCCCGCAGACCCCACCAGCTGCCCGGGTCGGCCTGCGGGGCGACCGGGCGGCCGCGCGCCTCGGCGGCCGCCAGCCGGGCCAGTCGCCGGGCGGCCGCGCGCCGGAGCGGCTCGGAGCAGCGGTCGTCGGCGACGGTGCGGCGCAGCTCGGCCACCAGCCCGGCGGTCGTCAGCGGGCGCCGCGGGCGGCCGGACACGTGGCGCACCTCGACGCCGAGCTCGGCGACGAAGCGGGAGGGCTGCTCGCCGTCGTCCTCGGGCGAGCGGACCGCGCTCACCAGCAGGCGGTCACGCGCCCGGGTCGCGGCGACGTAGAACAGCCGGCGCTCCTCCGCGAGCAGGTCGCGGGTGCTGACCGGGGGCAGCAGCTCGCCGGCCCCGATCCGGTCGGCCTGGAGCAGGGTGGTGCGGCGGCGCAGGTCGGGCCAGCCCTCCTCCTGCGCGTGCGCGACCACCACGAGGCCCCACTCGAGGCCCTTGGCCCGGTGGGCGGTGAGCAGCCGGACGGCCGAGCCGCGCACGCCGCGGTCGGCGAGGGTGTCGCCGGGGATCTGCTGCGCCTCGAGCGTGGAGAGGAAGTCCTCGACGCCGGTGTGGCCGCGCTGCTCCTCCGTGCGGGAGGCGGTCTCGAAGAGCGCGCAGATCGCGTCGAGATCACGGTGCGCCAGCCGGGCGCGGTGGCCGCCCGCGGTGACGGAGGTGCGCAGCCGCGACGGCCAGTCGGTGCCGGTCCAC
Source organism: uncultured Actinomycetota bacterium (assembly GCA_963781745.1). GTDB lineage: Bacteria > Actinomycetota > Actinomycetes > Propionibacteriales > Nocardioidaceae > Nocardioides_B. The sequence goes on from CAWAHH010000009.1 coordinate 61,687, forward strand.
AGCTCCCACAGCACCTCCTCCGCGGTGGCGCCCTCGTCGAGCCGTTCCCGTGCCCGGGCGAGTAGCGCGGCCAGCGCCCGCACCTTGCGCGCCGGCGCCGAGACGGCCCCGGACGGCTCTGCGACGCCGGGGTCGGCGGCCGGCGGCTCCGCGACGGGACCCGGCAGCAGCGCGTCGCGCAGCAGCTCGGCGGAGCCACGTGGCGGCCGGTCGGCGGCGAGCTCGTCGCGGCGCAGCTCGCGTGCCAGCGTGCGCAGCTCGGTCGCGTCGAGGTGCGCGAGCGGCGAGACGAGCAGAGCCTCGGCGTCGGTGGTGGTCAGGTGGTCGTCGTCGCTCGGGCCGGCGTCGAGGTGGATCACTGCGCGCAGGGCCGAGAGCAGCGGCAGCACGGCCGGCTCCCGCACGAGCGGGGTGTCGTCGCCGGCCACCTCGACCGGCACCCCGGCGGCCGACAGCGAGCGGCGAAGCGCCGGGATCGAGGCGCGACCCGAGCGGACCAGCACGGCCATGTCGGACCAGTCGCGGCCCTCCTCGAGGTGGGCGCGTCGGAGCTGGTCGGCGAGGTGCTCGGCCTCGGCGCGCTCGGTGTCGTAGGTCGTCGCCTCGACGCGCCCCGGGGCCGCACCGGCGAGGGACACCGGTGACAGGAACGCCCGCCGGTCGTCGGCGTCGATGCTGCCGGTGAGCGGCAGCCGCGCGGCGACCCGCTGCGCGGCGAGCAGGAGGTGCGGTCCGAAGCGGCGGGCGGTGCGCAGCACGACGACGTCGGCCTTGCGGCCGTCGGCCCGCCGGAAGGTCGCCGGGAAGTCGAGGATGCCCCGCACGTCGGCGCCCCGGAAGGCGTAGATCGACTGGTGCGGGTCGCCGACGACGGTGAGGTCGGCGTCGGGGCCGACGAGCTCGCGCAGCAGCGCCACCTGGCTCGGGTCGGTGTCCTGGTACTCGTCGACGAAGACGTGCCGGAAGCGCGCTCGCAGCTCGTCGCGGTGCCGGCCCGCCTCGATCACGGCCCGCGAGATGAGGTCGGGGTAGTCGACGGCGCTGCGGCTGTCGAGGACGTCGAGGTACTGCCCCAGGAACAGTCCCGCGGCGACGTACGCCGGCACGCCCTCCTCCTCGCCGAGCTTGGTGAGCGCGTGCGGGTCGAGGCCCTTCTCGCGGGCCCGCGCCAGCACCGCCTGCACCTCGCGCGCGAAGCCCCGGGTCGCGACCGCCGCACGCAGCCCGGCCGGCCACGACGGCGCCTCGGGGGCGCTCAGCATCTCCTGGAGGATCACGTCCTGCTCGGGCGCGGAGAGCAGCCGCAGCGGGGCGGCGTACAGGTCGGCGGCGGCGTAGCGGCGGACCAGGCCGTAGGCGAAGGAGTGGAACGTCGAGCTCAGGGTGGTCGCGGTCGTGCGGCCCAGCCGGGCGGTCACCCGGTCGCGCAGCTGCTCGGCGGCCTTGCGGCTGAACGTCAGCGCGAGCACCGAGTCGGGCGCCGCGCCACGCCGCTCGACCCGGTCCACGATCGCCTCCACCAGGGTCGTGGTCTTGCCCGTGCCGGGCCCGGCCAGGACGAGGAGCGGGCCGCCGGGGTGGTCCACGACGGCCCGCTGGTGCTCGTCGAGCACCGGCGGCACGGTGGGGCCGCGGCGGTCGGCGGCGAGGCGGTACGTCGTCACCGGACCATCACACCACCGGGTCCCGACAGTTCCGGCGAGGCGGGTCGCCGGGCGTGTGGACGAGCCCCCTGGAGCAGCACCGGACGGACCCCCGAGCGCCCTCCGTGGAGCCCGGCCCCGGAGCCGCCGTACGTCTTAGTACCAACGTCCAATGGCTGCGTGCACCGGCACCGACGGAGGGTTCAGGGACGGTCACCGCCCCTGAACGAGGAGCTCTCGCGCCATGGTCACCCGCTACCTCCTCTACTCCCACGACGGCTACGGGCTGGGGCACGTCCGCCGCAACACCCTGCTCGCCCGGGCGGTCCTGGGGGCCGACCCGGCGGCGGTGGTGAGCCTGGTGACCGGCCTCGGCGTGCGGACAAGCTGGCTGCGCGAGAGCCCGCGGGTGCGCGTCCACCGGGTGCCTCCGATGCTCAAGGCCACCGACGGGTCCTACCGCAACGAGGGGCTGTCGTTCGAGGACGCGGTCCGCGAGCGCGAGGCACGCTTCGCCCGCCTGGTCGAGGAGGAGCGTCCCGACGTGGTCGTCGTGGATCGGCACCCCTACGGCACCGCCGGCGAGCTGCGCGCCGGCCTCGAGGCGGCGAAGTCCGACGGCGCCGCCCTCGTGCTCGGCCTGCGCGACGTGCTCGACGAGCCCGCCGTGGTCCGCGCCGAGCTCACCGGGCTCGGCTGGGACGGGGTCGCCGACCTCTTCGACGACGTCCTCGTCTACGGTCGCCCGCACCTGGTCGACCACGAGGCGGAGTACGGACTCCCGGTCACGCCGACCTACTGCGGCTGGGTCGTCGAGCCGGTGCGCCGCGCCCGCGTCGACCCGCGGCTGCTCGTCGTCGCGGCCGGTGGCGGCGGCGACGGTGCCGCCGTCTTCGAGCTGGGGGCCCGGCTGCTCGCCCGGCACGCCGACCTCCACGGGCTCTTCGCCCCCGGTCCGTACGCCGACCGGGACGCCGTACGACGCGCCGGGCTGGTCGCCGAGGGCCGCGCCCGGATCGCCGAGGACACCGCCGCCTGCGGCCGGTGGTTCTCCCGGGCCGACCACGTGCTGTGCATGGCCGGCTACAACTCGACGCTCGAGGCGCTGGCCGCCGGCCGCCGCCCGATCCTGATGCCGCGCCGCAGCCCGCGCCGCGAGCAGGCCATCCGCGCCGGCCGGCTCGCCTCGCTCGGCCTGGCCGACGTCGTCGACGAGGGGGCCGACGCCTCCGAGGTGTCGTGGCTGCTGCGGCGCCCGCGCACCCTCCCTGCCGGGGCACTGGAGGCCGCCGGGATCGACCTGGACGGCGCCACGACCGCGGCCCGCCGGCTGCACGCCCTCGCCGGCGAGCGGAGCGTGTCGTGAGCCACCGCGCCGCCAGGCGCAGGCACGGCAGCGGCGACCCCGCCGACGGCGCGAACGGCGCCCCCCGGGGCGCGACCGGCCGGCTGCTGCGCTCCTACGTCCGCCCGCACTGGCCCGCCCTCGCCGGCGCCGCCGGCTCGACCGTCCTGCTCACCGTCGCCGAGCTCGCTGCCCCGTGGCCACTCAAGCTGGCTCTCGACGAGCTCGTCACCGGCCGCGGCACGAGCTTCTCGCTGACCCGGCCCGACCTGACCCTGCTGGTCGGCCTGGCCGCCCTGGTGCTGCTCATCGCGCTGGTCAACGGGGTCGCGTCCTACTGGTCGACCTTCTGGCTCGACCGCGCCGGCGAGCAGGTCGTGCACGAGCTGCGCACCGCGACGTACGAGCACCTCCAGCGGCTCTCCCTGGTCTTCCACGCCAACCGGCCCACCGGCGACCTCGTCGCCCGGGTGACCGGCGACGTGAACGCGGTCGGCGACCTCTTCGCCCAGACGCTCGGCACGCTGGCGTCCTCGGGCCTCGTGCTCGTCGGGATGTTCGCGGTGACGTTCTGGATCGACCCGCTGCTCGCGCTGGTCGCGTTCACGGTGACCCCGCTGCTGCTCGCGACGACGCTGCACTACCAGAAGCGGATCCGGCTGATGGCCCGCCGTCAGCGCCACAAGGAGGGTGAGATCGCCTCCCTGGCGACCGAGGCGCTCTCCGCGATGCAGGTCGTGAAGGCCTTCGGGACCGAGGGCTTCGAGAACGAGCGGGTCCACCGGCGCAGCGCCGAGCGGCTCGCCGTCGGCGTCGAGAGCTCGCGGGTGGAGGCGCGCTTCGGCGCCCTGGTCGACGTCCTCGGCGCCGCGGCCACCGCACTGGTGCTGGGCCTCGGCGTGGTCTCGGTGGCCCGGGGCCGGATCAGCCCCGGCGACCTCGTCGTCGTGGTGTCCTACACCAACAAGCTCTACAAGCCCCTGAAGGACATCGCCAAGCAGGCCAGCAAGGCCGCCCGCGCGATGGCCCGGCTCGAGCGGATCGCCGAGGTGCTGTCCTCCGACCTCGTGCTCGCGGACGCCGTCGAGCCCGCGCCGGCCCCCGCTCCCCCGGCGGCCCGGCCGGCCGTCGCCGACGTCGCCACCCGGATCGCCGGGCTGCGCCAGCCGGGCGCCCGCGCCCGCAGCCGCCGCGCGACCGGCGCCGTCGAGCTCGACGGGGTGCACTTCCGCTACACCGACGACCGGCGCGCGCTCGACGACGTCAGCCTGCACGTGCCGAGCGGGTCGCGGCTGGCCCTGGTCGGCGAGTCCGGCGCGGGCAAGTCGACCGTCGGCGCCCTGGTCGCGCGCTTCTACGACCCGTCCTCGGGCTCGGTCCGCCTCGACGGCCGCGACGCACGCGAGTGGCCGCTGCGCTGGGTCCGCGACCAGGTCGGCGTGCTCCTGCAGGACACGATCCTGTTCACCGGCACCGTTCGCGACAACATCACCTACGGCACCGACGCGGACGCCCGCACCGTCATCGAGGTGGCCCGCGCCGCCGGCGCGCTGCCCTTCATCCAGGCGCTGCCCGACGGCTTCGAGACCCGGCTCGGGCCCGGCGGCATCGGCCTGTCCGGCGGCCAGCGGCAGCGCATCGGCATCGCCCGCGTGCTGCTGCGCAACCCCCCGGTGCTGGTGCTCGACGAGCCCACCACGGGCCTCGACGCCGCGAGCGAGGCCAAGGTGATGGCCGGCCTGAGCCGCCTCGTCGAGGGCCGCACGACCATCCTGATCACGCACTCGACGGCGCTCGCGAGCACCGCCGACCACGTCGCCCTGATGTCCGGCGGCGCGGTCGTCGAGTACGACACCCCCGAGCGGCTGCTGGCGCGCGACTCCGCGTTCCGCCGGCTCACCGGCACCCAGGCGGAGCTGCGCTGGCCGGGCGCCTCCGGTCGTACGTCGCACGCGCGCGTGCTCGACGGCACGGGACACGGGTCGTGAGGCTCATGTCACCGCCTCGCCGACCGCTCCCGCCGCAGGACCCGCGCCTCCCGGGGCTGGCGCTGCTCGACCAGGACCGGCTCGTCGAGGCGCTCTCGTCGGTGCTCGGGCTCTCGCACCACGTCGAGGAGGCGCGCGTCGGCTACCTCGAGCTCGCGCCCCGGACCTCGCTCGTGCTCAGGGTCGACGCCGTCGTGGACGGCCAGGAGCGGACGGCCGTGCTGCGCTCGGGCGCCGCCGCGACGGGACGCTTCGGCTGCGGCGCCCCGGTGGCCGGCCTCGACACCGTCGTGCACTGGCTCCCCGAGGACCCGAGCCTGCCGCTGCTCGCCGCGGCGACGGGCACCCTCGAGGTGCACGTGCTGTCCTACGTCCCGGGGCGGCGCGCGACGCTCGGCATCGCGCCGTACGTCCTGAAGACCTACGCCACCACGCCGGGCTACCAGGCCGCCCGCGCCGCCCTCGACCTGCTCGGCGACGGCCGCGACCTGCCGACCCCGCCGTTCGTCGCGGTGCTGCCCGAGCACCGCACCGCCGTGCAGGAGCACGTCACCGGGGTCCCGGCCACGCTGGCGGACACCGTCGCCCTGGCTCCGCAGGCGGGGGCCCTGCTGCGCCGTCTGCACTCCTCGGACCGCCGCTCGACCGCGCGTCGCGACCCCGCCGACCAGCTGCGCGAGGCGCGCCGGTCGGTCGAGCTGGTCGCGTCGGTGCTCCCGGAGCAGGGTGCCCGCGCCGCGGACCTGCTGCGCCGGCTGTCGACGAGGATCCCGTCCGCCGGACCGCTCGTGCTCTCCCACGGCGACTTCACCGTCGACCAGCTCGTGGTCGGCAGCGCCGGACTGGTGGTCACGGACGTCGACGACGCCTGCCAGGCGCCGGCGGCCCTCGACCTGGCCGCGTTCGCCGCCAACGTCGTCAGCGGCCGGCCCGGCGACGACGAGCACGGGGACCGGGTGCTGGACGCCCTCCTGGAGGGCTACGGCACGCCCCCGCCGGCGCTGGCCTGGCACCACGCCGTCGCCCTGCTGCGGCGCTGCGACCGCCCGTTCCGTCGCTGGAAGAAGCACTGGCCCCAGAAGTCGACCGCGATCCTCGACCTCGTCGAGCAGAAGGTGAGCACGTCGTGCGCTTGAACACCGTCCCCTCCCCCCGCACCCCCCGGCGCGCCGTTGTCACCGGTGCCGCCGGCTTCATCGGCTCGCACCTGTGCGAGCGGCTGCTCGCCGACGGCTGGCGCGTGACGGGCGTCGACTGCTTCACCGACTACTACGACCGCGCCGACAAGGAGGCCAACCTGGTCGCCCTCGCGGCGCAGCCCGGGTTCGACCTGCTCGAGCGCGACCTGTCCGAGGACGGCTGGCAGGGCGCTGTCACGGGCGCCACGGCGGTCTTCCACCTCGCCGCCCAGGCGGGGGTCCGGGGCAGCTTCGGCGACACCTTCGCGCAGTACGCCCGCGACAACCTCGTCGCCACGCAGCGGGTCTTCGAGACGGCCGACGCCGCGGGCGTGCGGAAGGTCGTCTGGGCGTCCTCGTCCTCGGTGTACGGCGACGCGGAGGCGCACCCCTGCCGCGAGGCCTCGACGCCGACCCGGCCGCGCTCGCCGTACGGCGTGACCAAGCGGGCGTGCGAGGACCTCGCGCACGTCTACCGCACCCGTGGCCTCGGCATCACCGGCCTGCGCTACTTCACCGTCTACGGCCCGCGGCAGCGTCCCGACATGGCGATGCGCCGCATCTGCGAGGCGCTCGGCGACGGCGGCACGTTCGAGCTCTACGGCGACGGCCTCCAGTCGCGCGACTTCACCTACGTCAGCGACGCCGTCGACGCGACCGTGCGCGCCGCGACCACGCCGGACGCCGCCGAGATCTACAACGTCGGCGGCGGGGAGGAGGCCACCCTCGCGCACGTCGTCGCCACCCTCGAGCGGCTGGCCGGGCGCAGCCTGGACGTCGTGCGCCGCGACGCGCAGCGCGGCGACGTGCGGCGCACCTCGGCCGACGTCTCGCTGGCCCGGACCACCCTCGGCTGGCGCTCCCGGGTCTCGCTCGACGAGGGCCTCGCCGCCCAGCTCGCCTGGGTGCGCTCGCGCCACGGCGCCCGCGAGGTGACCTCGGCGTGAGCACGACACCGTCCCCCCGCCGCGACCGGCCGGGGCCACGCCTGGTGGTCGTGGTCAGCGGGTTCCCGCGGACCTCGGAGACCTTCGCCCTCGGCGAGCTCGTGGCGATGGCACGGGCCGGCCTGCTGGTGCGCGTCTACGCCACCAAGCCCGGCGACGGCGCCACCCCGCAGCCCGGGGTCGAGGAGCTCCAGCCCCTCGTGCGGGTGCTGCCCGAGGGCGACGTGGCCGGGCAGGCCGCGGCGCTGGTCGCCGACCTCGACGGCCTCCCCGTCGACGGGGTGCACGGCTACTTCGCGCACCACCCGGCGGCCGTCGCCGCCGAGGCGGCCCGCGCGCTCGGTGTCGGCCACAGCTTCAGCGTGCACGCGCTCGACGCCCGCAAGGTGCCACCGGCCGAGCTCGCCGACCGGGCCCGCGCCGCGGCCGGGGTGGTCGTGTGCAACACCGACGTCGCGGCCCACGTGGACGTGCCCGGCGCCCGCGTCCGGCTGCTGCCGCACGGCGTCGACCTGGCCCGGTTCTCCCCGCGAGCGGCCCCGGCTACCGTCCGCGACGGAGCGGACGGCGACCGTCGACTGCGGGTGCTCGCGGTCGGCCGGCTCGTGGAGAAGAAGGGCTTCCCGACCCTCGTCGACGCGGTCTCGCGGCTGCAGGTGCCGTGGACCCTGCGCGTGGTCGGCACCGGCCCGGAACGCGAGCGCCTCGAGGCCGAGGCCGCCCGCCTCGGCGTCGCCCACCTCGTGGACCTGGCCGGTCGTCGCTCGCACGACGACCTGCCCGCGGAGTACGCCTGGGCCGACGTCGTCGCCGTCCCGTCGGTCGTGGACAGCCGTGGCGACCGCGACGGGCTGCCCAACGTGGCACTCGAGGCGATGGCCTGCGGGCTCCCCCTCGTCGCGTCCGACATCGCGGCGCTCGGCGAGACCGTGCGCGAGGCCGGCAGCGGCCTCGTCGTACCTCCCGGCGACGCGGACGCGCTCGCCTCCGCCCTGACCACGCTGACCTCCGGCCCGCTGCGCCGCGACCTCGGCGCCGCCGGACGTCGCCACGTCGAGGAGCACTTCGACCTCGCCACCTGCACCCGCCGACTCCTCGACCACCTGGAGGTGCTGCATGAGCCCGCAGCCGTCGACGCCTGACCACGCGTCCCCGACCTCGCCCGACCGGGTCGCCTACGTCCTCAAGGGCTACCCGCGCCTGTCCGAGGTGTTCATCACCAGCGAGATCCACCGGCTCGAGCAGCTCGGGGTGCCGCTGCGGCTCTTCGTGCTCAAGGCGGCCGACGAGGACGTCTCGCACGACGTCGTGAGCCGGGTCCGGGTGCGCCCCGACTACCTCCCGCAGACCACGTCGCTGTCGGGCAGCCGGCTGCTGCCGTGGCTGCGCACCAACCTCGGCCGCTTCCGCCCGGCGCTGGCGCGCACGCTGCGCCGGCACCCCGTCGGCACGCTGCGCGCGGCCGGGCTCGCCCTGGCCCAGTCGGTGCGGGCCCGTCGGGGCCGGTTCGCCGCACCGCGCAAGATCTACCTCAAGGAGCTCCTGCTCGCCGTCGAGCTCGCCGACCGGGTCGACGCGGCGGGCGACGTGCGTCGCCTGCACGCCCACTTCGCGCACGGCACGACCACCGTGGCCTGGCTCGCGTCCGCGATCACCGGCGTGCCGTTCTCGTTCACCGGCCACGCCAAGGACATCTACACCGAGGACCTCAACCCCGCCGGTCTGCTGCGTCGCAAGATGGACGCCGCGACCTTCGTGGTGACCTGCACCGAGGCCAACCGCGTCCACCTCGACGCGCTCGGGTCGCCGACGCCGGTGCACGTCGTCTACCACGGCCTCAACGCGGACTTCGAGCGTCTCCTCGCCGGTGGGGTACGCCGGACGGGCGCGGCGCGCGTGCGGCTGCTCGCCGTCGGGCGGCTCGTCCGCAAGAAGGGGCTGGACACCTTCGTGGACGCCGTGGCGATGCTGCGCGACCGCGGCGTGGACGTCGAGGCGGTGATCGCGGGCGAGCCCGGCGACGCCGAGGCGGCCGTGCGCGAGCGGATCCGCGCCGGCGGGCTCGAGGACCGCGTCGAGCTCCTCGGCGCGCTGACCCAGGCCGGGCTGTTCGAGCAGTACCAGCGCGCCACCGTGTTCGCGCTGCCCTGTCGCGTGCTCGAGGACGGCGACCGCGACGGCATACCCAACGTGCTCATGGAGGCGATGGCCTGCGGGCTGCCTGTCGTCACCACCGGCGTCTCCGGCATCACCGAGCTGGTGTGCGAGGACGTGAACGGGCTGGTCGTCGCGCCGGACCGTCCCGACGAGCTCGCCGACGCCCTGCACCGGCTGCTCAAGGACCCCGACCTGGCCCGCGACCTCGGCGACCGGGGCCGCCAGACCGTCGCCGACCGGTTCGACGCGACGACGACCGCGACGGTGATGGCCGAGCTGCTGACCGGCAGGCCGACGGGACGGGCCGGGTGACACCCCCGACCCTGGGCCTCGACCGGGAGCGGGTCCGGCCGCGGCAGGTGTTCTGCCCGATCGAGGCCGAGCGGCGCGACCTCGCGGTGGCCGCCGACGTCCTGGCCGGGCGGCACCACCACGCCGGGCGCACCCTCGACCTCGGCCCCGACCCGGACTGGGACCCCGCGGGCGCGCTGGCGACCCTCGTCGACGACGAGGAGTGGCACATCGAGTGGAGCAAGTTCTACGTCGGCCTCGACCTCGCGCACGCCTATGCGACCACGGGCGACGCCGCCTACCTCCACGCCTGGCGGCGGCTCGTGCTCTCGTGGGTCGAGCAGCGCCGGCCCGACAGCGACTCCTCCGACGTGACCGCGCGACGGGTCCAGAACTGGCTCTACGCCTGGCAGTCCTTCGACCGGGTGCCGGGCTTCCCCGGGCTCGACCCGGCCTTCGAGGAGACGCTGCTCGCCAGCACGGCGGCCCAGCTCGCCCACGTCCGCGCGACGCTCACCCCCGAGCGCAACCACCGCACCCTCGAGCTCTACGGCCTGCTGGTGCTCGCGCTCGGCCTGCCCGTGCTCGACCCCGACGGCTCTAGCGCCGCGGAGGCCTGGTCGCTGCTGTGCGACAACCTGCTCACCGACGTCTGGTCCGACGGCGTGCACCGCGAGCGCTCCACGCACTACCACCTCATCGCGCTGCGCTCCTTCGTGGCGGCCCGCGTCAACGTGGTCCGGTTCGGCGGCGAGGTCCCGGCGGCGTACGACGAGCGGCTGCGCGCCGCCTGCCGCTTCGCCGTGCACCTGCACCGGCCCGACGGCCGGATCCCGGCGCTGTCCGACAGCGACTCGGGCAGCTACCTCGACCTGCTCGCGCTCGCCGCCGAGACGGTCGACGTCCCCGGCGCGCGCTGGGTGGCCACCCGCGGCCGCGAGGGCACCCCGCCGCCCGACCGCTGCGCCGACTTCCCGGTCGCCGGCTACCACGTCCAGCGCAGCGGGTGGGGCGAGCGCGGCGGCTTCGGCGACGAGCGCTTCCTGGTGCTCGGCTGCGGCCCGCTCGGCGACGGCGGGCACGGGCACTACGACGCGCTCTCGGTCGAGGCCTACGCCCACGGGCACCCGCTGGTGGTCGACCCCGGCCGCTACACCTACGCCGAGGGCGACCCCAACTGGCGGCACTGGTTCAAGGGCACGGCCGCCCACAACACCGTCACCGTCGACGGCCTCGACCAGCAGCCCTACCGTCGCGGCAAGCCGAAAGGCCCCCAGGTCCGGGCTCGGCTGCTCGAGCGACGGTCCGTCGAGGGTCCGGGCGGCGCCGACGGCGGCCTGCACCTGCTGCGTGCGGAGGTCACCAGTCCGGCGTACGACACCGTGCACCGCCGCACGGTGGTGATGGTCGCCGGCGAGTACTGGCTGGTCCACGACGAGCTGCGCGCCCCCACGCCGCACGCGTACTCCCTGCGCTGGCACCTCGCCGACGAGGTCGCCCCGACGGTCGACGTCGTCACCGGCGTCTCCCGCGTGCGCACCCCGACGGTCTCGATCGAGGTCGCCGGAGGCGGCGTCGCGGAGGTCGAGCCGGGCTGGGTCTCCGTGGAGTACGGCGTGCGCACCCCTGCCCCCGTCGTCGCCGTGCCCGGCCCCACGGGCGCGGCCGACGCGGACCTGCTCACCCTGCTCGCGCCGCGCACCGTCGCCGGCGCCGCGACGCTGGTGCGCGCCGACGCCACGGCCGCGACGGCCGTGGTGACCTCGCCGGACGGCAGCACCGACCACGTCGCCTGGGGCGGGCCCGCCCGCACCGTCGTGGCAGGGGGGCTGCTGGTCAGCGCGGAGACGGTGTGGCTGCGCGTGGACGCCGCGGGCACGCTGCTGCGGGTCGCCCTGCAGCGGCCGACCACCGCCCGCTGGACCGGCCCAGGCCCCGGCCCGGTGCTCGCGCGGCGCGGCGAGTGGCACGTGTGGGGCAGCGGGACGGGGCCGGCGTGAGCACGCTCTCGGCGGTCCGCCTCGCGCCCGACCGCGCCCTGCCGCACCGTGACGCCCTGCTCGACGACACCCTCGTCGGGCAGCGGCTCGACGCGCTGCTGACCGCCGCCGGCGCACCGGGGGCCGGGTCGTGCACGCGGGTGCGCGCGAAGTACCGCGTCGGGGAGAGCCTTCGCGTCACCCTGCGCCTGGCGGGAGCGCCGGCCCGGCTGGTCAGCGCGCGGATGTTCCCGCCCGGTCAGGCGGCCGGGCACCACGCCAGGGCGCTCGCCGCCGAGGGCGTGCTGTCGTCCGAGGTGCTCCTCGACGAGGGCCTGGACACGGTGTTCTGGGTCTTCCCCCGCGACCGCAAGCTCACCGGACTCGAGGCCCTGACCGACCCGCCGGCCGACCTGCGGCACGCGTTCCGGTCGGCGTCGGCCGGCGGCCCCTGGGCCACCGGCCTGCTGATGGCCTACTCCCCCGAGAAGGCCGCGACCGCCCGCTGCCTGGACGCCGACGGCACGGTGCTCGGCTACGCCAAGGTGCAGTCCGGCGAGGACGGCATCCGCAGCCTGGCCACGCTGACCGCCGCAGGGCGCGGGCTGCGCCGGGGCGGGGCGCTGCGGCTGGCCGAGGCGGTCGGCTTCTCCCCCGAGCACCGGATGGCGTTCACGAGCCCGGCGCCGGGGCGTCCCCTGCACGAGCTCGAGCGGGACGCCGTACCCTCCGCGACGGCGGCACTCGGCGCGGCCCTCGCAGTCTTGCACCGCCAGCCCACACAGGGGTTCGCGCCCTCGGTGCGGCTCGACGCGGGCCGAGTCGTGCGGGCCGGGCAGCTCGTCGGGGCCGCTCGCCCCGACCTCGACCCGCTGCTGCGCCGGGTCGTGCCGGCGCTGGCCGCCGCCGCCCCTGCGGCCGGGCCGCCGGTGCTGCTGCACGGGGACCTGCACCCCAAGAACGTCCTGGTCCACGACGCCGGCGTCAGCCTCGTCGACCTCGACCAGGCCGGCACCGGCCCCGCGGCAGCCGAGCTCGGCGCGATGCTCGCCCGCCTGTGGTGGCCGCGTCCCGGTGACGACATCGCACCCGCGACGGCCGACGCCGCCGCCCACGCGCTGCTCTCGTCGTACGACGGGCCGCTCGACCGCTCGACGCTCGGGTGGTACGCCGCCGCGTCCCTCGTCGTGGAGCGCGCGCTGCGGGCTGTCAGCCGGGTCGACGTGGACGCGCTCGCCGGCCTCGAGACCGTGCTCACCACCGCCCTGCGCTGGGCCGACCACCCCCCGGAGGGACGACCATGACCTCGGCGACGAGCACGCGACCCGCGCTGCTGTTCTACTGCCAGCACTCGGTGGGCCTGGGGCATCTCGTCCGCTCGCTGAACCTCGCCGAAGGGCTCGCCGCGGACTTCGACGTCACCCTGCTCAACGGCGGGCCGTGGCCGGCCGACCTCCCGCTGCCCGCCGGCGTCGAGGTGGTGCACCTGCCGCCGCTGGGCCTCGACGCGGACTACGCGTTGGTCAGCCGCGACCCCCGGCACACCGTCGAGCAGGCCGTCGCGCTGCGCAAGGTGCTGCTCCAGGAGTCCTTCCGGACCACCCGTCCCGAGGTGCTCCTGGTCGAGCTGTTCCCCTTCGGGCGCAAGAAGTTCGCCCAGGAGCTGATGCCGCTGCTGGAGGCCGCGCGGGCGGCCACGCCGCGCCCGCTCGTGGCGTGCAGCCTGCGCGACATCCTGGTCGGCAGCCGCCGCGACCAGCAGGGTCACGACGACCGTGCGAGCCGCGTCACCAACGCCCTGTTCGACGCCGTCCTGGTGCACGCCGACGAGCGCTTCGCGACCCTCGAGGAGACCTTCCACCCGACCGTGCCGCTGGAGGTGCCGGTGCACTACACCGGCTTCGTGCGCGGTCCGGCCGGCACCGCCCCGAGCCGCCCGCGCGAGCACCGCGTGCTGGTCTCGGCCGGCGGCGGGCTGGTCGGCGAGCCCCTGTTCACCGCCGCCGTCGAGGCGCATCCCCGGCTGCTCGTCGAGCACGGCCTGCGCACCCGGATCGTGACCGGGCCGTTCCTCCCCGACGACGTCGTCGCCGACCTGACCGCCCGGGCGGCGCGCACCTCCGGGCTGGACGTGGTGCGCTACGTGCCCGACCTGGCCGCCGAGATGGCCGCGTCGGCGGTGTCGGTCAGCCAGGTCGGCTACAACACGACGATGGACATCCTCGGCAGCGCGACGCCGGCCGTCGTGGTCCCCTACGGCGCCGGCCGCGAGGACGAGCAGGCCGAGCGCGCCCGCCGGCTGGCCGGGCTCGACGCGCTGCGCGTGCTCGACGCCGACCGCCTCTCCGGGGACACCCTCGCGGACGCCGTACGCGACGCCCTCGGGTGGACCCCGCTGCCCGTCCCGCTCGACCTCGACGGACGCCGGCGTACGTCGGAGCTGCTCGCTCGGGATGCTCAGCGGCCGCGCGCTCGGGGCGACCCGGTGACGCACTGGCTCGACCCGCTCCGGGCGGTGCTGGACGGCTCGGACCGGACCGGTGACGTTCTTCTTCCGCGACGACGACGCCGGCTGGGACGACGTCGCGCTCGCCGCGCTGCTCGACGCCTTCGAGCCGCACGGCCTGCCCCTCGACGTGGCCGCGATCCCCGAGGAGACGACCGCCGAGACCGCGCACCTGCTGACGACGCGGGCGGCCTCGGGCCGCAACGACGTGGTCGTGCACCAGCACGGCCTGCGGCACGTCAACCACGAGGCCGAGGGACGCAAGTGCGAGTTCGGGGTGAGCCGCTCGCGCGAGCAGCAGCTCGACGACGTCGCGCAGGGCCGCGACCTGATGGGGTCGCTGTTCGGCGACGTGCCGGCCGTGTTCACGCCGCCCTGGAACCGCTGCGCCCCCTGGACGCCCGAGGTGCTGGCAGAGCTCGGGTTCGCGGTGCTGTCCCGCGACGTGACGGCCGGCCTCGCCGGCGTACCCGGCCTCGCGGAGGTGCCCGTCACCGTCGACTGGTTCGCCAAGGTGCGCAAGGTGCCGGTCGACCGGGCCGGCCGCGGGACCCTGCTGGCCGCGGCCGCGGCGTCCGACGCCCCGGTCGGGGTGATGCTGCACCACGCCGTGACCCCGGCCGAGGACCGTGCCGACCTCGGCGAGCTGCTGGCCCTGGTGGCCGGCCACCCGGCCGCCACGACCGCGCACCTGCACGCCCTCGCCTGACCGGCAGCCCATAGTCAGTGACGTCCGGGCCCCTGATCCGTGTCCGGAGGGGCCTGCCGTCACTGACTATGGGGGGTGGGAGTCGGCGGGCGCGGCGGCGACCTAGAGGCGGACGACGTGCGCGGCCGGGTGCGCGGAGGTCAGGTTGCGGGTGTCGAAGACCCGGCGGCTGTGCTCGACGATCATCGCCGGGTCGTAGGCGCTGTGGTCGGTGTGCACGACCACGAGGTCGGCGGCGGCGAGCTCCTCGGCGGTGAGGTCACCCTCGACCGCGACCGCGCTGGTGTCGCGGATCCCCTGCGGGGCGACGTGCGGGTCGTGCCAGCGCACGGTGGCGCCACGGCTCTCCAGCCGCCGGATCAGCACCGGGGCGGGCGACTCGCGCATGTCGCCGAGGTCGCGCTTGTAGGCCACGCCCAGCACCAGGATGCGGGAGCCCCCGACGGCCAGGTGCGCGTCGTTGAGCTGGTCGGCGACCCGCGCGGCGACGTACGCCGGCATGCCGGTCGTTGATCTCGCCGGCGAGCTCGACGAAGCGGAACGGGTAGCCGAGCCGGCGCACGCGCCAGGAGAGGTACGACGGGTCGACGGGGATGCAGTGGCCGCCGACGCCGGGGCCGGGGGTGAACGGGGCGAAGCCGAACGGCTTGGTCGACGCGGCGCCGATCGCCTCCCACAGGTCGACGCCGAGCTCCTCGCAGAAGATCGCCATCTCGTTGACCAGCGCGATGTTCACGTGGCGGTAGGTGTTCTCCAGCAGCTTGGCCATCTCGGCCTCGCGGGGCCCGGAGACCCGGTGCACGGTGTCGATGAAGGTCGCATAGAACGCGGCGGCTGCCGCGCCGGCGGCCTCGCCGAGCCCGCCGACGACGCGCGGGGTGTTCTCCAGCGAGTACGTCGGGTTGCCGGGGTCGATCCGCTCGGGCGAGAAGACGAGGTGGTAGTCGTCGGGCGCGGTGAGCCCGGTCGCCGGGCGATCCGCGGGGCGACCCGGTCCTCGGTGGTGCCCGGATAGGTGGTCGACTCGAGGATCACCAGGCCGCCGGGGCGCAGGGCGGTGTACCACGTCGACGGCGCCGTCGACCATCGACAGGTCGGGGGTCTTCTCGGTCAGCGGGGTCGGCACGCAGATCACGAACGTGTCGCTGCCGGCGACGTCCTCGACCCGGTCGGTGAAGGTCAGCCGGCCACTGGCCAGCATCTTCTCAGCATCCGGTCCTCGACGTCCTCGACGGGGCTCCGGCCCGCGAGCAGCCCGGCACGCGGTCCCGGTCGGGGTCGTAGCCGACCACCCGGTGACCGGCCCCCGCGGCCGCGCAGGCCAAGGGCAGGCCGACGTAGCCGAGGCCGAGGACGCACACGGTCGCGGCTGCTCGTGCCGGGCGTGCGGCCGGTGCGACTGGTCGTGGGGCTGGTCATGGTGGCACCCGTCGTCGAGGGATCGTGACGTCCACGATCACCAGCGGCGTGGTGCAGCGGGTAGATGCACCTTGGTCGTAGGACCGTCAGCCCTCTGCTCGGGGCCACCACGCGGCCCGTCCCATGTCGACCTTCCCCGAGGCCCGGAACGGCGTGCCCTCCTCGAGGTAGTGCACGCGCGCCTCCTCGTCATGGCTCGGCGGCAGCGACCCGTCGGCACGCACCACGCGCCACCACGGCACCGAGCCGCCGTGCAGCGACATCACCCGCCCGACGCGACGCGGACCGAACCGCCCCACGGCGTCGGCCAGGGCGCCGTACGTCGTCACCCGGCCGGGCGGCACCCGCTCGACGAGCGAGAGCACCTCCTCGACGTAGTCCTCCGGCTCCACGGCCCCAGCCTAGGGTCGCGGCGCCGGCGGCTCGCGCCGCACCAGCCGCCGTGACAGCAGCCCGACCCAGGCGAGCACCACGGCCAGCGCCAGGCCGAGCACCAGCCCCGTGCCGGGCAGGTCGCGCGACGTCGAGGACGACGGCGGCCGCCCAGACCGCGAGCGCGGCGACCAGGCACACCACCGTGCGCCGGGCCCAGGCGACGCAGCGGCGCGCGGTCGAGCACCAGCCCCGAGGGACCGTAGCGACGCCAGGGTGCACGTCACGTGCAGCAGCCACAGGTCCGCGGCGGCGACCAGCACCCAGCCGTCGAGGCCCCGCGGGACGGACACGCCCCACAGCACGCCGAGCGAGACCACCAGCGCCAGCGCGGCGTGCGACTCGGGGAGCACCACGGCGACCAGCACCAGCAGGCCGAGCAGGGCGGAGGCCACCGGGTGCCACACCCCTCCGGCCAGCGGCACCAGGACCAGGAAGCCCGCACCGGCGAGGCCGACGCCGAGCCGCAGGACACGCTGCTGCGGGCTCAGCAGGCTGAGCCGGTCGAGGACCTCGGTGGCCTCGCGCACGGGGCTCACCGGCGCACCAGCGTGGGCAGCCGGGACCGCCGGCCGAGCCGGCGCAGCACCTCGTCGAGGGTGCCCGGCCCGCGCCAGGCGACGACCGGGATGCCGGCGTGCTGCACCCGGGCCAGGAGGTCCTCGCGCTCCAGCAGCCGCATCCGCCAGGCGAGCTCGCGACGCCGGTCGGGCCCGTCCGCGGACAGCTCCACGTCGGGCGGCAGCGTGTCGACGAGCACCACGTCGACGCCGCGCGCGGACAGCAGCGTGGTTGCCGCGACCGACAGCCGGGAGAGCAGCGGCGAGAAGACCACCACGACCGTCCCGCCCGAGACCCGGAAGCGCAGCCGCTCGGGGTCCACGTCGGCGTGCTCGCCCGGGACCACCCGCGCCAGCGTGTCCAGCACCCGTCGCAGGTGCCGGCGCCCCGCGGACAGCGGCACGGGGTCGAGCCGCGCGGACCCGAGCACCCGCAGGCCGACCCGGTCGCCGCGGGTCAGGTGGTGCTCGGCCACCGACCCGGCGGCCCGCACCGCCACGTCGAGGGTGCTCGCGGCGCCGTGCACGCCGCCGCTGACGCCGACCTCGATGCCGCTGTCGACGACGAGCAGCACGCCGGCGTCCTCCTCGGCGACCGCGCTGGTGACGTGCAGCGGTGCCCGTGCGCAGCGACACCGGCCACTGCACGCGGCGGAGCCGGTCGCCGGGCTGGAAGGGCCGGATGCTGGCGAGCTCCGTCCCCGAGCCCGACCGCCGCGACGGGTTCGTGCCGACCAGGCCGATCGGGTGGGGCGGGGCGGCCCGGCTGTCGAACGAGCCGGGGAGCGGCAGGGTGGTGAGGGTCCGGGTCGGCAGCTGCTCGGGTCCCCAGCGGTGGCCCGCCCAGGACGAGTACGCCGCCACCTGGCCCGCCCCGAGCCCGCGCCGTCCCCAGCGCAGGCTCGCCACCGGGAGCCGGCAGGCCACCGTGTCCCGGCTGTCCCGGCCGTCCTCCACCCAGGTCCCGACGACCCCGCCGGGCGGGTCGGCTGCCAGCCAGCGGTGCAGGGTCACCGCGAGCACGGCCACCTCCACGTCGCCCGCGCCCTCGATCCGGGCGCTGACCGTGGTGCCCTCCCCCTCGCGCACCGCGGGCACGCCGAGGTGCGAGTCGACCACCAGCCCGTCGGCGGGCCGCGTGCGCAGCGCGGCGGCAGCGTGCACCAGCAGCGGCACGGCGAGCACCAGCAGGTCGGGTCGGCCGGCGAGCACGGCCGTGAGCACCAGCACCGCTGATCCCAGCGCGGCGCGCACCAGGCGGCGGTCGGCCGCCACCGGGCCACCGGGCTCACCACGGGCCCGGCTGCCCCCGGCCCGCCGGCGGGCCGCTCGTGCGACTGCCGCGCGTGCGGCGTCTCGACCTGCGCGAGCACGCTGCGCACCACCGAGGTCCCGCTCACGTCGCTCATCCACAGCTCGGGGCGGACGGTGACGCGGTGCGCCAGCACCGACGGCGCCACCGCCTTCACGTCCTCCGGCACCACGTAGTCGCGCCCGCCGATCACGGCGTACGCCCGGGCGGTGAGCATCAGCGCCAGCGCCCCGCGCGGCGAGGCGCCCATCAGCACCTGCGGGTGCTCGCGGGTGGCGACGGCCAGCGAGACGCAGTACCTCCCCACGCTCGGCTCGACCGTCACCGTCTCCAGCGCCGCCTGCATGCGCAGCAGGCCCGCCGCGTCGGTGACCGGCTCGAGCACCTGCGCCTCCTGGCGGCGGGCGAGCCGGCGCGAGAGCACCTCCCACTCCTGGTCGCGCGGTGGGGTAGCCGAAGGCGACCCGCAGCAGGAACCTGTCGAGCTGGGCCTCCGGCAGCGGGTAGGTGCCCTCGTACTCCACCGGGTTCGCCGTCGCGAGCACGTGGAAGGGCGCCGCGAGCGGGAACGTCTGGCCCTCGACGGTGACCTGGCCCTCCTGCATCGCCTCGAGCAGCGCGGCCTGGGTCTTGGGCGGGGTCCGGTTGATCTCGTCGGCGAGCAGCAGGCCGGTGAACAGCGGACCCGGCCGGAACGCGAACTCGCCCTGCTTCTGGTCGTAGACGAAGGAGCCGGTCAGGTCGGCGGGCAGCAGGTCGGGGGTGAACTGGGCGCGGGTGAACTCCAGCCCCAGCGTCTGCGCGAAGGACCGCGCGGCGAGCGTCTTGCCGAGCCCGGGCAGGTCCTCGATGAGCACGTGCCCGCCGGCGAGGACGCCGGCCAGCACGAGCACCAGCGCGTCGCGCTTGCCGACGACGGCGGTGCCGACCCGGTCCACGACCTCCCCGGCGAGCCGGCTGACGTCCGCCGGGGTCAGCCCCGGCGGCTGCTCGTCGGGGGGCGGGCTGGAGTACGGGCTGGGGTGCTCGGTCACAGGGCCTCGATCCGTCGCAGGAGAAGGTCGATCTCGTCCAGCCGCATCCGGGGGTACGGCGCCTGCTGGCGTGCCAGCGCGACGAGCTCGCCGGGCAGCAGCGCCTCCGCCCGGTCGGGGTCGACCCGCCAGGCCACGCCGTGCCGGGCGAGCAGTCGGGCGTCGACGAGCGCGAGCAGGTGCCGGTGCAGGGTGTCGCCGACGTCGCGGGCGTCGAGGTGCTGGGCGACCACCCGGGTCAGCAGCGCGAGCCGGGGGTCCTCGCCGGGCGCCCGGACCACGTCCTCGCCGACGCTCTCCCAGCGCGGCGGCTCCTGGTCGGCGGAGACGTCGAGGAAGAGCCAGAGCACCGTCGCACCCGCCGCGACGCCGAGGGCGAGCAGCAGCGGTCGCGGCTGGTTGCCCAGCAGCGAGGCGCCGGCCGAGACCGCGAGCCACAGCACGAACGCGACGGCGATGCGACGCGCCCACACCGTCCGCCGGGTCACCGGCTGGACGGCCCCGCGGCCGGTCATCGCACGGCCCACCGGACGTCGAGGTCGCGGCGCAGCTGCTCGAGGGCCGTGCGGGCGTCGGCGCGCGCGTCCTCGCCGAGCTCGTGCTCGGAGAAGCGCGCCTCCCGGTAGAGCGCGGCGAGCCGGGCCACCGGTCGCGGGTCGACGTCGAGGTGGTGCAGCACCCGCACGGTCAGCTCGGCAGAGGTCTCCGACGGCCGCGGGACCACGCCCGGCCGCGGTGACGGCGTCCTCGAGCCGCAGCCAGCAGGCCAGGATGCCCTCGCGGACGGTGCCGCCGTCGACGGCCGCGAGCTGGGCTGCGAGGTCGCGCCCGAGGGACGCCGCCAGTGCGCCGCCCACCGCCTCGTCGGGCAGCACCTCGAAGTCGACGACGACCGGGCGCGGCGGCGGGCGCCACCGGTGGGCCCACAGCGCCCGCGCGACCAGCACCACGCCGACCACGAGTGCCACCACCAGCGCCCAGCCGAGCAGGGCGCCCAGCCAGCTCAGGTCGAGGCCGGGCTCCCCGAGCGCGGTGCGGGTCCGGGGGCTGGTCGGCCCGACGGACTGCGACGCCGTCGCCGAGGGCGTGAGCCCGCCGCGCGGTCCGAGCCGGCGGCCGGAGTCGTCCATGACCCCGACCGGGCCGATGGTGGCCGCCCAGACCACGACGACGAGACCGGCCGCCACGGCCGGGGCGAGCAGCGCCTCCGGCGCGAACCGTCTGCGCGCGGGCCCGCCCGGGCGTGCCGCGTTCCCCGTCATCTCGCCGAGACTAGTGGCGCGTCCGCGTCCCGGCGGTCACAGCACGGTCACGGTCGGACCCGCCCCCGATGCGGCGGCGGGTCGGGTGCCGTCAGTACGACGGCTGGGACGGGTCGATCTGGTTGACCCACGCGACCACGCCGCCGCCGACGTGCACCGCGTCGCCGTACCCGGCGCCCTTGACGATCGCGAGCGCCTCGGCCGAGCGGACGCCCGACTTGCAGTGCAGCACGACCTGCTTGTCGCTGGGGAGCCGGCCGAGCGCGTTGCCGTTGAGGAACTCGCCCTTGGGGATCAGCACCGAGCCGGGGATCTGGTTGATCTCGTACTCGTTGGGCTCGCGCACGTCGACGAGCACGAAGTCGCGGGCGCCCTCCTCGCGCTCCTTGAGCCAGTGCTCGAGGGTGCCGACCGAGATGGTCGACCCGGCGGCCGCGTCGGCGGCCTCGTCGCTGATCGCGCCGCAGAAGGTGTCGTAGTCGATCAGCCCGGTGACCGTCGGGTTCTCCCCGCACAGCGCGCAGTTGGGGTCCTTGCGGACCTTGAGCTTGCGCCACTCGAGCTCGAGGGCGTCGTAGATGACGAGCTTTCCGACGGCCGGGTCGCCGATGCCGGTCAGCAGCTTGATCGCCTCGTTGACCTGGATCGAGCCGATGGCCGCGCACAGCACGCCCAGCACGCCGCCCTCGGCGCAGGAGGGCACCATGCCCGGCGGTGGCGGCTCGGGGTAGAGGCACCGGTAGCACGGCGCGTCGTCGGCGAGGGTCGGCGCGAAGACCGAGGCCTGCCCGTCGAAGCGGTAGATAGAGCCCCACACGTAGGGGATCTTCAAGAAGTACGCCGCGTCGTTGACCATGTAGCGCGTCGCGAAGTTGTCGGTGCCGTCGACGATGAGGTCGTAGCCCTCGAACACCTCGAAGACGTTGTCG
This sequence comes from uncultured Actinomycetota bacterium, assembly GCA_963781745.1. Taxonomy (GTDB): domain Bacteria; phylum Actinomycetota; class Actinomycetes; order Propionibacteriales; family Nocardioidaceae; genus Nocardioides_B. The sequence continues at coordinate 83,378 of CAWAHH010000009.1, forward strand.
TTGTCGAGGCGCTGCTCGTGCAGCACCACGTCGACCAGCGGGTTGGTCTCGGCGATCGACTCCTTGGCGGAGAGCGCCTTCGACTTGCCGATGTCGCTCTGGCCGTGGATCACCTGCCGCTGGAGGTTCGACTCGTCGACCTCGTCGAACTCCGCGATCCCGAGCGTGCCCACACCTGCGGCGGCGAGGTAGAGCAGCGCCGGGCTGCCGAGACCGCCGGCCCCGATCACCAGCACCTTGGCGTTCTTGAGCCGCTTCTGGCCGGTCATCCCGACGTCGGGGATGATCAGGTGACGGCTGTAGCGACGGACCTCGTCGATGGTCAGCTCGTCGGCGGGCTCGACCAGGGCTGGCAGGGACACGGTCACTCTCCTCGGCGTACGGCGGGCACCCGGTGGGCGCTGTCGGTCCGTGCAACACCCGGACCTGCCCCCATGTTCCCCGGCGGGGACGGCCACCCCGCCGGCGTCCCGTCATCCGGACCCCCTGGACTACCGGCAGGGCCGCGACAGCGTCCTGACGGGTCCCGGGATTACCGCAGAGTAGTCTCCACGTCGTGACCACGACGCACGACCAGAAGCCCCGTGGCGGGCGCATGCCCCGGAGCGCCCGCCGCGCGCAGCTGCTCGAGTCCGCCCTCGAAGTGTTCGTCGCGCAGGGCTACCACGCCGCCGCCATGGACGACATCGCCGACCGGGCAGGGGTCTCCAAGCCCGTGCTCTACCAGCACTTCCCCGGCAAGCTCGAGCTCTACCTCGCCCTGCTCGACCAGTCGTGCGAGCGGATCATCGAGGCCTGCAAGGAGGCCCTCGACTCCACCGACGACAACAAGCAGCGCGTCACCGCGACGGTGCACGTGTTCTACGACTACGTCGCCAGCGCGCAGGGCGCCTTCCGCCTCGTCTTCGAGTCCGACCTCACCAACGAGCCCGCCGTGCGCGAGCGCGTGGAGCGGGTGACGTTCGAGTGCGCCGAGGCGATCGCCGAGGTGATCCACGAGGACACCGACCTCTCCGACGAGGCCTCGCAGCTGCTCGCGGTGTCCCTGGTCGGGATGGCGCAGGTCAGCGCCCGCTTCTGGCTGGACACCGAGGGCGAGATGCCGCTCACCGACGCGGCTACGCTCGTGGCGGGTCTCGCCTGGCGCGGCATCCGCGGCTACCCCCGCGCGGACGAGCCGGCCTGACCCGGCTGGTCCTCATCGGGTGCCCCGACCGGGGTGCCCGTCCCGCTCCATCCCGCACCATCCCCGCACAACCAAACAGGAGGTCCTCCGGTGGAGGTCAAGATCGGCGTCGAGAACGTCAACCGCGAGCTGGTCATCGACTCGCCGCTCTCCAGCGACGAGCTCGCCAAGGCCGTCTCCAAGGCCGTCGGCCAGGACGACGGGGTGCTCTCGCTCGCGGACACCAAGGGCCGCACGGTGCTCGTGCCGGTCTCCAAGCTCGCCTACGTCGAGATCGGCGCGACGACGTCGGGCATGGTCGGCTACCGGTCCTGACATGGTCGGCGAGATCCTCTTCATCCTCATCGGAGGCGTGGTCATCGGCCTGCTCGGCAAGTTCGTCGCGCCGGGCAACCGCGACAAGATCCCGCTGTGGCTCACCGTGGTCTGCGGCGTCCTCGGCATCCTGATCGGCACCTGGCTGTACGTCGACGTGCTGGGCGGCTCCTCGAGCACCCGAGGCGTCGACTGGCTGCGTCACCTCGTGCAGGTGGTCGTCGCCGCCGTCCTGGTGATGGTGGCCGCGGGGATCACCGGGCGGACCCGCAGGTCCTGACGGGTCCTGATCTCGGGCGTCCGGTCCCGGCGGGGTCAGGCCGCGAGGCCGAGCGCCGCCATCCGGGCCGAGTGGTTCTCGGTGAGCCGGGCGAACAGCCGCCCGATCGCGGCGAGGTCCATCCCGGGCCGGTCCACCCCGCCGGCCAGCAGTGCGGTCAGGGCGTCGCGCTCGGCGGCGACCCGCTGCGCCTGTGAGAGCGCCTCCCCCATCAGCCGGCGGCCCCAGAGCGCGAGCCGGCCGCCGACCCGGTGGTCGGCCGCGATGGCCCCCCGGACCCGGTCGACCACGAACTGCGACTGTCCCGCGTCGGCAAGGCTGTCCACGATGAGCGTGCGGGTGTCGGCGTCGAGGAACGCCGCGATCTCGCGGTAGAAGTCCGCGGCGAGCCCGTCTCCGACGTACGCCTTGACGAGGCTCTCGAGCCAGTCGGCCGGGGCGGTGCGCACGTGGAAGGACTCGAAGGCCTGCTCGAAGGGCAGCATCGCCGCGAAGGGGTCCGCGCCGAGCTCGGTGAGTCGGGTGCGCAGGTGCTCGAAGTGGGTGAACTCGGTGGTCGCCATCCGAGCCAGCTCGGCCTTGTCGGCCAGCGTCGGGGAGAGCTTCGCGTCCTCCGCGAGCCGCTCGAACGCCGAGATCTCGCCGTACGCGATGGCGCCGAGGAGGTCGACGACGGCGGCGAGGTACACGGGGTCGGAGAAGGCCACCGGGAGGTCCTCGAGACGCGGGTTTCCCGGCGATTCAGTCATGCGGGCACCCTACCGATAGACTGGGGCCGTACCGCCGCGAGCGCACGACGCTCCGGGCCGGGCAGGGCGGGCCCCCGCACAGCAGTCCAGGGCCTCCGTCAGGGCGCTCTCAGCGCCGCTGGCACCGCCTCGCCGGACTCGTTGACCCGCAGCCTCACGGCGCCTTAGTCGAACGACTTTCCGTACCCGAGAGAACAGGCAGAGATCCTGACCACCTTCCGAGAGCTCGGGGTGCTCCCCGAGATTGCCGACGCCCTCGAGCGCGTCGGCATCACCACCCCGTTCCCGATCCAGGAGATGACGCTGTCGGTGGCCCTGATGGGCACCGACCTCATCGGTCAGGCGCGCACCGGCACCGGCAAGACCCTGGCCTTTGGCATCCCGGTGCTGCAGCGCACGGTCGCCCCGCACGACCCCGACCACGCCGACCTGGCCGCCCCCGACAAGCCGCAGGCCCTCGTCGTCGCGCCGACCCGCGAGCTCGCGCTCCAGGTCTCCAACGACCTGTCCGTGGCCAGCGCCGACCGCGGCACCCGCGTGCTCACCGTCTACGGCGGCGTCGGCTACGACCACCAGCTCGACACCCTCGAGAAGGGCGTCGACGTCGTCGTGGGTACGCCGGGCCGGCTCATCGACCTGATGAACCGCCGCGCGCTCGACCTGTCGCACATCAAGGTGCTCGTCCTCGACGAGGCCGACGAGATGCTCGACCTCGGGTTCCTGCCCGACGTCGAGCGGCTGATCGCCCGCACGCCCGAGACCCGGCAGACGATGCTGTTCTCGGCGACGATGCCCGGCGCGATCGTCTCGCTGGCCCGCACCCACATGCGGCACCCCATGAACATCCGCGCCGAGTCCGGCGACGCCCAGCAGACCGTGCCGGCGACCGCGCAGTTCATCTACCAGGTCCACGACCTCGACAAGCCCGAGCTGATCTCGCGGATCCTCCAGGCCGAGAACTCCGGGCTGACCATCGTCTTCACGCGCACCAAGCGCGCCGCCCAGCGGCTCGCCGAGGACCTCGACGAGCGCGGCTTCGACGCCAGCCCCCTGCACGGCGACATGCAGCAGGTGGCCCGCGAGAAGGCGCTCGCGCGGTTCCGTGAGGGCAAGCTGCGGGTGCTCGTCGCCACCGACGTCGCCGCGCGCGGCATCGACGTCGCCGACGTCACCCACGTCATCAACTACAGCTGCCCCGAGGACGAGAAGACCTACGTCCACCGCATCGGCCGCACCGGCCGCGCCGGGGCCTCGGGCATCGCGGTGACCTTCGTCGACTGGGCCGACGTGACCCGGTGGAAGGTCATCAACAAGATGCTCGACCTGCCCTTCGAGAACCCCGCCGAGACGTACTCCACCTCGGAGCACTTCTTCCACGACATGGGCATCGCGCCGGGCACCAAGGGCCGTCTCAAGCCGGCTCGCCCGCCGGAGCCGAAGGCCGACCGGGGTGACCGGGCTGACCGGGGCGACCGGTCCGACCGGAGCCGCTCGGACCGCGGGGACCGCTCCGGCGCGGAGTCCCGCTCCGGCTCGGAGTCCCGCTCCGGCGGCCGGAACCGGAGCCGCAGCCGCAGCCGCACCCGCAGCGGCGCCCCGGTGGACCCGGCCGCGTCCACGGGCGCGTCCGCGGGGGTCTCGACGGCCACCGCCGCAGCCCCGGCGTCGTCCGGCCCCGCCGGCACGTCGGACGCGGGCCAGGGCGACTCCGCCCCGCGCGCCCGCACCCGTCGGCGTCGGCGCAGCTCCGGCAGCGCCTCAGCGGCCTCCTCCGACTGACCCGGCCTCGTCGGTGCCCGATTACCAGGGTCCCCTGGTAATCGAGCACTTCCCCGGGCGTGCATGCCTGGGGAGGCACGTGATTACCAGGGGACCCTGGTAATCGTGGGACAGGTGATGCGGGGGGCGCGTACCGCGGGGGCTCGCGCCGGTGTCAGGCGACGACGACGACCTTCGTGCCGACGGGGGCGAACCGCCACAGCGCGATGGCGTCGGGGCGCCACTGGCGGATGCACCCGTGCGACTGGGGGGTGCCCAGCATCGCGCGGGTCTGCACCTTCGCGCCGTCGAGGATCGGGATGTCGTGGAAGCCGATCGCGGCGTTCGGGCCGTGCGCGAAGCGGACCATGTACTTCATCGACCCCGAGTCGTCGATGCCCCACGCGTTCTCGGACTTCGAGTAGACCTCGTAGCTTCCCGGCGACAGGTTGTCGGTGACGCTGCCGGAGACGGGATAGGTGCGGCGTACGGCGTCCGCGCCGGCGGCCTCGGCCACCAGCCACACCCGCTGCTCGCTCATGTCGAAGACGATCCGGCGACCCGAGCCGCTGCTCGCAGGTAGCGGCTCCACCGCGCCACCGGGCGCCCCGGACCGGACGCCGGACTGCTCCGACGACCGTGGTGCCGACGCGCCGTCCGACGCGGAGCCGGACCGCCCACCCGGCTGCCCGCTCGAGGGCGCCGACGCGTCGCTGCGCGAGGTCGCGGCGCTGAGCTGCGCGGCCGCGCCGCCGGTGTCGCCACGTGTGCCCCGGCCCTCGCCGGTGGCGTGCGCGACGGGCAGCGGGTCGGCCTCGGTCGGGAGCAGCCCGACGCCGCCGAGGACAGCGACCAGAGTGACCGCGAGGGCGCTGCCGGCGGCGGTCAGCCGTCGGTAGCGCGGGCGGGTGCGCGAGGCGACGCGGCGGCCCCCTCGCACGTCTGCTCGCACGTCTCTGTGGCGAGGCATGGCGGTCATGCTAGCGGCGCTACCTCGCCCGGGCGGTGAGGCTGGCCGCGACCGCGCGGTACGCGTCGGCGCCCGGGTGGCGGCGGGTGGTGCTCAGGATCGAGCGGCCGGCGGCGGGCGCCTCGGCGAAGCGGATCGACTTCGGGATCGGTGGCTCGAGGACGTCGAGCTGGTAGGTCTCGGAGATGTTCTCCAGGACCGCCCGCGCGTGGTTCGTGCGTCCGTCGTACAGCGTCGGCAGCACCCCCCACACCGACAGCCTGCGGTTGGTGAAGCGGCGGACGTCGTGGACGGTGTCGAGCAGCTGCCCGACGCCGCGGTGCGACAGCGTCTCGCACTGCAGCGGGATGAGCACGGCGGTGGCGGCGGTCAGCGCCGCGACGGTCAGCACGCCGAGCGAGGGCGGACAGTCCAGCAGGACCCAGTCGTAGGCCCGCTTGCCCGTCGTCAGGTCCTCGAGGGCGGACTTGAGGACGTGCTCCCGGCCGGTGCGGGTGAGCAGGTCGGCCTCCGCCCGGGCGAGCTCGATGGTGGCCGGCAGCAGGTCGACGCCGTCGTCGGTCTCGATGACCACCTCGGCGGCGTCGAGGCCCTTCGTGAGCACGTGGTGCACGGACAGCTCGAGGTCCTCGGGGTCGATGCCGAGGGAGAAGGTCAGGCACGCCTGGGGGTCGAGGTCGACCAGCAGGACCCTGGCGCCCTGCTCGGCCAGCGCGGCCCCGAGGGAGGCGACGGTCGTCGTCTTCGCGACCCCGCCCTTCTGGTTGGCCACGGCCAGGATGCGGGACTTGGGCACGGCCCCATCATGCCGGACCGCTGTTGCGGTCCCGACCACCGCCCTGGATGCTGGGCCGGTGCCGGACGCCTCCTCCTCGCCCTCCCCCGACCAGCCCGACGGGCCGCACGACCGGTCCGGCGGGGCCGCTCGGCGCCCGACCGCGCTGGTGACCGGAGCGTCGTCCGGCCTGGGGCTGGAGTTCGTCCTGCAGCTCGCGCGCGATCGGCACGACCTCGTGCTGGTGGCCCGCTCCGCGGACCGGCTCGAGCGGCTGGCCGAGCAGGTGCGGCGCACGTACGGCGTCGAGGCCGAGGTGCTGGTGGCCGACCTCGCCGACCGGACCGCGCTGGCCACCGTCGAGGCCCGGCTCGCCGACCCCGCGCGCCCCGTGGACCTGCTGGTGAACAACGCCGGCCTGGGGCTCAAGCGCGGCTTCCTCGACAACCCCGTGGACGAGGAGCAGCACCTCCTCGACGTGCTCGTGACCGCCGTCCTGCGACTGACCCACGCCGCCCTCGGCCCGATGGTCGCGCGCGGCAGCGGCGCGGTGGTCAACGTCTCGAGCGTCGCGGGCTACCTGCCGCGCGGGACCTACAGTGCCGCCAAGGCGTACGTCACCTCGCTGAGCGAGTGGGCCGACCTGACCTACCGGGACCGCGGCGTGCGGGTGATGGCGCTGCTGCCCGGTTTCACCCGCACCGAGTTCCACGAGCGGATGGACGTCAGCCGGGACTCGGCGCCGTCCTGGCTCTGGCTCGACGCGCACCGCGTGGTCCACGACGGCCTCGCCGACCTGCGCCGCGGCCGGACCATCTCGATCCCGAGCCGCCGCTACCGCGTGCTGGCCGCCGCGGCCCGCTACACGCCCACCGGGCTGCAGGCGCGCTTCCAGGGCCTCGGGCGCAGGTAGGGTCGGTGCGCCGGACGGCTCAGCCGGCCGCGAGGCCGTCCCACGGCTGCCGTCGCGGGACGGCTCGCCCGGGGGCGCACACGGCCCGGAAGTCGCACCAGCCGCACTGCGGGCCGACCCGCGCGGGGAACAGCGCGTCGGCCTCCTCGACGCCGACCCCACCGGCGTACGTCGCCTCGCGGTCGGCGATCTCCGCGACCAGCACGTCGGCCCGCTCGAGGTGGGCGGCGAGCGAGTGCTCGGTGTGGTCCCACCCAGCGGTGCGACCGCTCGGCAGGTGGTGCAGCTCGACGCGGGTGCAGGGCCGCCGCAGGGTGCGCGCCGCGGCGGCGGCGTAGACGGCCAGCGCGAGCGAGTCGCGGGCGTCCCCGGCGGTCGGCTCGGACCGGCCGGTCTTGTAGTCGACGACGACGAGGCCGGTGCCCGGCCGGTCGTCGAGCCGGTCCAGGCGGCCCCACAGCGACGCGTGCGTCGTCGTCACGCTGACCGTGCGCTCGACGGCGAGCGGCCGCTCGTCCGGGTCGACGCCGTCGAGGTAGCGCACCACCTGGGCGCGGGCCCGCTCGCGAGCCGCCCGGGACTGGCCGAGGTCGCGGAAGCCCGAGGCGGTGCTCTCCGGCCAGGCCCCGACGACGAGCGACCCGCCTGCCTCCGGCGTACGCCGGTCGCGGGGCAGGTCCCACCACCGGGCGAGCGCGGTGTGCACGGCGGCCCCGACCGAGGTGTGGCCCCACGCCGAGCGCGCCGGCGCGGGGCGCTCGAGGTAGGCCCAGCGGTAGCGGCGCGGGCAGTCGGAGTATGTCGTCAGCCGGGCCGGCGCGGCGGGGTACAGCGGGTCGGGCATCCCGTCGAGGGCGGGCTGCTCGCTCACCTCAGCCCTCCCCGGCGATGAACGCGCGCACTGCGTCGGCCACGAGCTGCACGGCGATGGCCGACAGCAGCAGGCCGGCGATCCGGGAGACGAGCACGACGCCGCCCTCGCGCAGCACCCGCAGGATCGGCAGCGAGAAGCGCATCGACAGCCACAGCGCCACGTGCACGAGCACCACGCCGAGGCCGACCGCCGCGAACTGTGCGAACTCGTGCACCCGCTGGGAGAACACCATCGTGGCCACGATCGCGCCGGGACCGGCGAGCAGCGGCGTGCCGAGCGGGACGAGCGCGACGTTGACGTCGGAGGACGCCGTCGGGGCCTGCTCCTTGCCGGTCAGCAGCTCGAGCGCGACCAGCAGGAGCAGCAGGCCGCCGGCGCACTGCAGCGCGGGCAGCGAGATGTGCAGGTAGGTCAGGATCTGGCGGCCGAAGAACGCGAACGCGACGATCACCGCGAACGACACCGTGACGGCCTGCCAGGCCGCCCGGCGAGCGGTGCTGCGGGACCGGCCCCGGGTCAGCGACAGGAAGATCGGGATCGTGCCCACCGGGTCCATGATCACGAACAGCGTCACGAACACCTCGGTCAGCAAGGTGACGCTGAGGACGCGGTCCATGGGCCGAAGTATCTCCCACCCCACCCCCACGACCGGGTTGGGGTCAGCGCCCGCCCAGCACCTCGGGCGTGCGGCGACCCGCCGTCACCGAGGCCCGCTCGGCGAGGTCGAGCAGCCTCTCGAGCTGGTCCGGAGCCGTGGTGTTGCAGCCGAGCTCGTGGTCGACCTTGCCGAGGCCGTGGTAGTCGCTGGCCCCGGTCACCACCAGGTCGAGCCGCAAGGCGATGCTCCGCAGGGTCTCCCGGGTGGCCGGGTCGTGGTCCTCGTGGTCGACCTCGATGCCCGAGAGCCCCGCCTCCGCGAGCGCCGCCAGGCCGCGCTCGTCGAGGGCGCTGTGGTCGTGCCGGCGGGCCCACGGGTGGGCCACCACGCTCACCCCGCCCGCGTCCGCGACGGTGCCGATCATCGTCTCGAGGTCCGCGGCGTAGCGGCGCACGTAGGCCGGCCCCTGGGGACCGAGGAACCGGTTGAACGCCTCGTTGCGGTCCGCGACCACGCCGAGGGCGACGAGCGCGTCGGCCACGTGCGGCCGGCCGGTCGCCGCGGTCTCGCCCGCCACCCGGCGTACGTCGTGCACGTCGATGTCGATGCCGAGGTGACGCAGCCGCTCGAGCGTGGCCGGCAGCCGCGAGTTGCGCCCGTCGAGCACCCGCCGGAGCTCGGCGGCGAGACCGGGGTGGGTCGGGTCCGGGAGGTAGGCCAGCAGGTGGACGCCGTACCCGGCGAAAGTGCAGCTCACCTCGATCCCACGCACCAGGCGGAGGTCGCAGCGCTCGGCGACGTCGGCGGCCTCGTCCCAGCCCTCGGTGGTGTCGTGGTCGGTCAGGCCGAGGACGTCGATGCCCTGCTCGTGCGCGCGCCGGACCAGGGTGGCCGGCGACTCGGTGCCGTCGGAGCGGTTCGAGTGCGTGTGGATGTCGATGCGCACCCCGCGAGCCTAGTGGGCGGGACCGACGTCACCGGCGCGTCCAGCGCGGATCCGGGCTACCAGGCGGGCGGCGTGCTGCCGAACGACAGGCCGACGACCTCGGGGCCGAGGTCCGCGACGTCCATCAGGATCCACTCGTCCTTGAGCAGCAGCGCCGCTGAAGGCGGCCGCAGGACCAGCCACAGCCAGCGCCCCTCGGCCTCGCCCGCGAAGACCGACCGGTCGAACGACACGTCCGTGTCGCTGGTCAGCACCGACCACAGCGAGCACCGGGTGCCCGCCGATGCGGACCCGGACGTGCGGCGGGCCGTCCCCGATCTCGGCGCCCGGGTCGGTGCGGTCGAGCCCGGCGCAGCGGGACCCGAGCCCGACGCCCGGCTCCTCCGCCACGATCGTCAGCTCGACCACGCCGTCGAGGTCGGTCGGACCCGAGCAGGTCACGCACGTCGCGCGGCCCTCCCCGGACGGCGCGACCACGCTGCCGAAGTCCGTGACGGACCAGCCCGGGGGCATCGGCCACGGCAGGTACGTCGGGATGGTGCCGGCGCCCTGGAGGTGCTCGGCGAACGTGTCGTACTCCGCGGACGCCGGCCGCCACAGCGGGGAGATCACGCCGTGGTCGAGGCACCGCCAGCTGCCGTCGGCGTGGCTGACCGGCGACGCGCAGCGAGGGCACCCCGCACCGAGTGTCATGGCCCCACCGTCCTGGGCCGGGCGGCTGTCGTCAAGGACCCTGCCTCTCGAGATCGCCCGACGTCACCGCGACGACCACGCCATCCCGCCGAAGTTCTCGACGAGCCCGCCGACCGAGCGCGGCTCGTCATCCTGCCCGACGACGTACAGCTCGATCTCCTGGTCGCTGCGCTCGACCTGGTAGACCATCCGGCTGCCGTCCTGGGAGAGCGTCGGTGACCGGAGGTCGACGTCGGGCCCGATCGTCTCCACCTCGCCGTCGGGCCGCAGGAGCCGGAGCCGGCCGGGGCGGCTCGGGCCCGTCGAGCGCACGAACACCACGCCGTCGCGCGCCTCGGACCACTCCGGCTGGGCGTCCCAGCCCTTCGGCGCGCCGGTCACGACCTGCTCGTCCTGCCAGTCCGGGGTCACCGAGACGAGGTGGGACGGGTCCGTGGCGCGGTCCTCGCCGGACCGGGAGTAGACCACGTGCCCCTCGCCGGTCCAGGTCACCGAGCTCTCGGCCCTCGTGTCCGTCAGCATCTCGCCCACCAGCGCCCGCTTCGACAGCGAGACCAGCGAGAGCCCGGTCGCGGTGCCGTCGCTGTCGCGGCACAGCAGGGCGAGGCGGTCGGTGTCGTCCGGGTCCCAGGCGGCCCGGCCGGTGTAGGTGCAGCCCGCCGGCGGGTCGCTGATCAGCTTCTCGCCCTTCCCCGTGGCGCCGACCCGGCGGACGTACGGCACGAGCTGCGTCGTGTCGTTGCCCGAGGACAGGAGGTTCGGGCCGGCGAGGTAGAAGATCCAGTGGCGGTCGGGCGACAGGACGGGCAGCTTGCCGTCGACGTCGAGGTACCTGATCGCCGGGCTCGCGGCCTCCGGGTCCATCTCGGCGAGCACCGGTCGGAACGGGCTCGGCCCCGTGCCGTCGGCGTCGCGACGGACCGTCAGCACCATGGTCCGCTCGGGCAGGGTCACCACCTTGCCGCCCTTGTCCCCGCCGGTGTCGTCGTCCTGACCGTGGGTGACGCCCCACCACACGCCGACCACCACCAGCGCGGTCGCGACGCCGGCCGCGACGAGTCCCAGCGGGCCGCGTCCGGGTCGGGGTCCGGGTCCGGGTCGGGGTCCTCGTCCGGGTCCGGGGTCCGGGCGGCCGGTCCGGGGGCGGGGGGCGGTGAGGGGTCCGGCGGGTCCGGCGGCATCGCCGAGGTCGGTGGGCCCGGTGGGCTCAGAGACCCCGGAGGGCTCCGGGGTGTGGGTCCGGAGCGGGATCAGGGCCGTCAGGTCGCTGTCGTCGGTGGTCGCGTCCTCGAGCGGCTCCCGGTCGACCGCGAGGTCCGCGCGGTCGCGGACGCCGTCGTCCGGCTCGACCACCGGGCCGTCCGGGCCAGGCACTGTCTCGAGCGCCGGATCAGGGACCGGCTCGGCCACCTCGCCCTCCCGCGCGGCCACCAGGCCCTCCGGCTCGGGCTCCGGCTCGTTCATCAGGCCCTCGGGCTCGGGCTCCGGCTCGGTCACCAGGCCGTCGGGCTCGGACGCAGGCTCGGGCTCGGCGGCGACCACGCCGGCCGGGCCGAGTGAAGCCTCGGGCGAAGGCTCGCGATTCTGTCGCTGCTCGGGGATGGGCACGGCGAGCAGCGCCTGCGAGGCACGGGCGGCCACCTGCCGGCTGTCGTCGCCGGCCAGCCGTTCGAGGGCGAGCCGGGCGCCCAGGGCACGCCCGGGGTGCCGGCCGGCGAGCAGCCGCTCGAGCTCGGGGATCACCGCGCCCCGCTGCCAGGGCAGCGGGCTGTCCAGCGACTCGGTCAGCTCGGTCGGCAGGTCGCTCGGCACGCTCACGGGCTGGCCGCGCCGGGCCAGGAACAGCTCGCCCTCGAGGCCGAAGACCCACTTGCCGGGGGTCTGCTGCGGTGCGACCTCCGTGACCTCGTCGTACACGTAGGAGTAGAGCTCGTCGAGCCCGACCCACCCGTCGAGGTCGCGGTCGGCCTCGCCGGAGCGCAGTCCCTCGACCAGCGAGCGCGTGAACACCGAGGGCCCGGCGTCGCCGCTCGCGCCCGCGGCGCCGTCGGTCAGGGCGGAGCCTTCGAAGGCGAACTGCATCGACGTGCTGGCCGTGATCACCGCGCGCCCGCGGCCGGCCAGCCGCTCGCTCAGGTCCAGGCCGGGCCCGCCGCGACTGGTCAGCCCGCGCGCGAAGGCACCCGCGTAGCAGCAGTCGAGCAGCAGCACGACCCGCTTGGACCTGGTCCGGTCCATCGCCTTGTTGACGAAGGCGGCGCTGACGGCGGTGGCCTCGAGCAGGTCGAGGTGGGTGTCGGAGGTCGCGAAGTACAGCTCGCCGCTGTCGTCCTTCACACCGTGGCAGGAGAAGTGGAGCAGCAGCAGGTCGTCGGGGCGCCGGCTCTTGAAGAAGCGGGCCACCTCGAGCTGGACGACGTGCGCCGGCTGGTTGACGACGGTGCGCACCTCGAAGCCGCCGACGTCGGGGTCGCCAAGCACCGTGGCGAGCTCCTCGGCGTCGTGCTCGGGGGCGCGCAGGCGGGTCAGCCCGGCGTCGTCGTAGCCGTACGTCGCCACGATCAGCGCGCTGCGTCTGGGCTCCACCGTGCCTCCCGGCGGTCCGGCGCCGTTCACGCGTCCCCCGCGGCCGGATCTTTACCCAAGATCCTCAGATCGGCGCTCGGCGTCAACGGCGTTCCCGCGCGGCCCGACCGCTCAGCCCGCTCCGGCAGTGCCGGGGCTACCGTGGCGAGGTGCCTGCCGACCGGATCGACTGCGTCGGGGCGATCGTGCTGCTCGGCGACCGGATCCTGCTGGTGCGCCGCGGCCACGAGCCGGCGAAGGGTCTGTGGTCGGTCCCGGGCGGGCGCGTGGAGCCGGGCGAGACCGACGCGGCGGCCACGGCCCGCGAGGTGCTCGAGGAGACGGCGCTCGCGGTCGATGTGGGACCGTTCGTCGGAGAGGTCGAGCGGGACGCGCCCGGAGGCAGCGTGTTCGTGATCCGCGACTACCGCTGCGACCCGGCGCAGGACGTGGACCCGGAGGCTGTCCGCGCCGGGGACGACGCGGCCGACGTGGCCTGGTTCACGCGCGAGGACATGTCGTCGCTGGCCTGCTCGCCCGGCCTCGTGGAGGCGCTGACCGCGTGGCGGGTCTGGGACCGGGTGCATCCTGACCCCCTCGCGCCGGACCGTGCGGACGGGCCGGGACGACCCGTGGCAGCGGAGGGTACGCCGGAGTAACGGATTCTGTAAGACCCCGGGTGGGTCAGGAGTTCCAGCGCAGCACGACCGGGAAGTCCCGCTCGTAGCCGAGGGCGCTCAGCGTCGCCGTGTCCAACCGGAAGAAGCGCCCCTCGGCCACCGGCTGCTCGATCCAGCGCGCGGTCAGGGCGCGCAGGGCGTGACCGTGGCCGAACACGAGCACCCGGCCCCCGTGGTCGCGGACCCGCGCCACCACCCGGTCCAGCCGCTCGGTGACCTGGTCGGCCGTCTCGCCGCCGGGCGTGGGGTGCGTCCAGACCGTCCAGCCGGGGACGGTCTCGCGGATCTCCGGCGTGGTCACGCCCTCGTAGTCGCCGTAGTCCCACTCCACGAGGTCCTCGTCGACCTCCGCGTCGGGGAAGCCCGCCAGGTCCGCCGTACGACGGGCACGGTGCCGTGGACTGCTGAGCACGAGGTCGAACGACGACCCGGCCAGCCGCTCCCGCAGCGTCGTGGCCACCTCGACCCCGGCCTCGGTGAGGTCCAGGTCGGTCACCGAGGTGTGCCGGCCGTCGCGGCTCCACTCCGTCTCGCCGTGCCGGACGAGCCACAGCTCCTGGGCGGGGACCTCGTCGGCGCTCATGGCTTCTCCTCGGGCGAGCAGCGGCCACCCGTCCCGGCACGGGCGCTGCGTCATCGGTGGTCAGGTGGGTGACCCTAGTCGACCCCCGCCGAAGGGGCTGGGTGCGCAACCGTCGGCGATCACCAGACGAGGTCGGCGAGCTGCCGCTCGGCCGGCGTGCGCCGCGACACGACGGTCGAGGCGACCAGGCGGGCCGTGGGGTCGATGTCGGCACGGGAGGCACGGGAGCTCGCGCTGCGAGGGCACGTCGCGGTCGACCGGATCGTCGGGCGGCGACTCGGGATCGTCGGGAACGCTGTGCCGCGCGAGCAGGGTGAGCGCCCGGACCGGGTCGGCCAGGATGCCGAGGGCCGTGGAGCGCCGCTGGTCCACGGAGCCGGGGTCGCCCTCGATGCGGAGGATGTGCGCGATCCGGTCGATGGTCGCGACAAGGTGCACCACATCGCCCGCGTGGCAGCGGACTACCAGGGTCCGCAGGCCGTGCTCGGAGCACCGGCCGGTGGCCACGAACCTCCGCAGCGACGCCGCCAGCCGGCGGGCCTCCGCCGAGGCGGGGTCGGCCTCCACGATCGTGACCTGCGCCAGGCGCTCGAAGGCCGCCCAGGCCAGGGTCTCCACGTAGCCGGTGGTCGCCTCGTCCACGAACCGCGCCTGCTCGAGGGTCAGCTCGGCCGCGTGCATCCAGGCCGCCACCTTGCGGGCCTTCCACACGCGCGCCCGCCCGGAGGCCAGCGCGGCCCACAGGCGCGGGTGGCGGTGCTGCAGGTCGAGGGCGTCGCGGATCAGTGCGCCGGCCGCGCCCGGGCTGCGGCCCGTGAGCACGCCGAGCTCGGCCCGCGCGAACTCCGAGACCGTCGGGGTGCCGGGGTGGAGGGTGGCCCAGTGTGCGGCCAGCCGCAGCTCGAGCCACTCCTACTGCACGCCACCGACCCTCGCCATACCCGATCCCGTTGTCCACAGGACGGATCCGAGACGTCGGGCGGGCCGGGAACGGCGTCAGTGCACGCCCTGCATCAGCCGGCGGATCGGCTTCGTGAAGGCGAACAGGACCGCACCGACCACGATGGCTGCCAGGCCGAGGACCAGGAAGTAGGGCACCTCGTTCTGCTCGCTGTAGTAGCCGCTGAGCAGCCCGGACATCGCCGTGCCGAGCGCGATGGAGAGGAAGAACAGCGCGACCATCTGGGTGTGGAACTTGCCGGCGCGAGCTTGGTGGCCAGCGACAGCCCGACCGGCGAGAGCAGCAGCTCGGAGATCGTGAAGAACAGCAGCACGCCGACCAGACCGAGCAGCGGCGGCGCTGTTGGCGCCGCCGCCGGCCATCGGGATGAACAGCAGGAACGAGACGCCGATGCTGGCGGTGCCGAGCGCGAACTTCACCGGGGTCGAGGGCTGCCGGTCGCCGAGCCTGCGTCCACATCGCGGCGAACACGCCGGCCAGCACGATGATGAAGACGGGGTTGATCGACTGCACCCACGACACCGGCATCTCCCAGCCGAACAGGTTGCGGTTGAGCCGCTCGTCGGAGTAGATCGTGACGACCGTGAACTGCTGCTGGTAGAGCGACCAGAAGACCGCGCTGGCGACGAACATCGGGATGAACGCGTAGACCCGGCTGCGCTCGACGCCGGTGATCTGGCGGCTGGACAGGATCACCACGAAGTAGACCGCGGCGGCGATGCCGCTCACCCAGGCCACGATGGTGGCGAGGCGGTCGGCGGTGATCACGTCGACGAGGGTGAGCGCGACGACCACGACGAGCGCCACGACGGCCGGCGAGGGCGTAGAACCGGCCGGTCGAGCGGTCGAGCGGGTTCGGGACGTGGTGGGTCTCCTCCGGCAGGGCCGACCGGCCCGGCGGCGTACTGCACGAGCCCGGCGGCCATCCCGACCGCGGCGAGGCCGAAGCCGAAGTGGAAGCCCCACTCCTTCTGGAGCAGGCCGGTCAGCAGCGGGCCGACGAGGGCGCCGAGGTTGATGCCCATGTAGAAGATCGAGAATCCGGCGTCGCGCCGCTCGTCGTGCTCGTCGTAGAGCGAGCCGACAAGCGAGGTCGCGTTCGCCTTGACGCCGCCCGACTGCCGAGGGCGATCAGGACCAGGCCGACCCCGACGCCGAGCAGCCCGGGCAGGAGCGAGAGCGCGATGTGCCCGGCCATCACCACGACCGCGCTGTAGAACAGCGTCCGCTCGGCGCCGATGAGCCGGTCGGCGAGCCACGCGCCGAGGATCGTCGACAGGTAGACCCCACCGCCGTACGCGCCGACGATGCCGGAGGCGACGCCCTTGTCGATGCCGAGGCCGCCGTCGGCGGCGGAGTAGTAGAGGTAGATCAGCAGGATGCCCTGCATCCCGTAGAAGGAGAAGCGCTCCCACATCTCCACGCCGAAGAGGTTGGCGAGGACGCGGGGCTGGCCGAAGAACGTCTTCCGGCCGGGGTCGGTGTCAGGGGTGGTGGTCCGAGTGCTCACCATGTCGAGGTTTCCACGTCGAGGTGTGCGCAAACACCCGGGGGGCGGGGGCGTACGGCGCAGGGCCGGCCTGTCAGCCCCGAGGGGGCGGCTCGACCAGCGTCGGGCGACCGGGCTGCTCGCCGCCGCGCGCGTCGAGGTAGGACTGCTTGGGGACCATCACCTTGCGCCGGAAGACGCACACGAGCGTGCCGTCCTGCTTGTAGCCCTTGGTCTCCACGTGCACGACGCCGCGGTCGTCCTTCGAGGTCGACTCCCACTTGTCGAGGACCTCGGTCTGCCCGTAGATCGTGTCGCCGTGGAAGGTCGGCGCGACGTGGCGCAGCGACTCGACCTCGAGGTTGGCGATCGCCTTGCCGGACACGTCGGGGACGCTCATGCCGAGCAGGAGCGAGTAGACGTAGTTGCCCACCACGACGTTGCGCCCGAACTGCGTGGTCTCCTCGGCGTAGTTCGCGTCGAGGTGCAGGGGGTGGTGGTTCATGGTCAGCAGGCAGAACAGGTGGTCGTCGTACTCGGTGACCGTCTTGCCCGGCCAGTGCTTGTACGTCGCACCGACCTCGAACTCCTCGTAGCTGCGACCGAACTGCATCCCACGCTCCTCCGCTCAGCCCCCGTCAGACCAGCCCATCGTGGCGGACGGGACGGCCCGGCGGGAGCCGTGCGGAGGTGGGAAAACTCACGGACGCGTCAGGAGCCGCCGCCGCCCGCCTTGCGGCGGTGCATCTTCGGGGCCGAGTCGATCACCTCGGGCCCGGTGGCCTTGGCCTTCGGGCCGGCGCGGTGGTCGACGCCGCGGTCGTTGCTCTGCTTGCGGTCGAGCGCCTCGCGCATCTTGGCCTTGAGGTCGTCGTTGGCGGACGTGTCGTCGTGCGCTGACATGGTGGCCTCCGGTGGGTGCGGGTGGGCGGGGCCCCCGGTGGGGGACGCCTCCACCCTGCCACGGCGGCGCCAGCGGGTCGACGTCTTATCGCGCAGGGCGGGCGATAGGCTCGCCGGGTTCTGGAGGAGGCCGAGTGGCACGAGGGTTCCACGTCGACGCGCGCGGGTGCGTGGTCCCGGCGTCCCTCACCGGGGCGATCGACATCGTCTTCGGCGGCCAGCGGGTCTGGTCCTTCAGCGTCTCCCACGACGGCCGTCCCGTGCAGGACCACTCCCGCGAGCGCGAGGCGGGCGAGCCGCTGCGCCGCATCCCGTGGCCCAAGGTGCTGCGTCCCCGCCTGGAGGGCACGGCCGACGTCGAGCTCGTCGAGCACGCGACCGGCACCGTCCTGCACGCGCAGGCCGTGCGGTTCGGCGAGTCCACCGAGCCGGTGCGGATCGTCGACGACGAGGGCCACCCGCTCGCGGTGGACAAGGGCGGCCGCCTCCAGCGCGACTTCAGCAACACCGGGGAGTCGGCGCGCGAGGAGATCATGGACGCGCTCGAGAAGGTGACGCGCGACCTCACCGAGGAGTGCGGCCTCGACACCTACCTCATGTACGGCTGCCTGCTCGGCGCGGTCCGCGAGGGCCGGATGATCGGGCACGACTCCGACGCCGACGTCGCCTACCTGAGCCGGTCCACGCACCCCTTCGACATCATCCGCGAGTGCACGCGGGCGATCCGGCGGATGCGCGCGCTCGGCTGGAAGGTCGTGCGGATGTCCGGGGCGAACTTCAAGGTCTGGGTCCCGCTGCCCGACGGCCGCCGCTGCGGCATCGACGTCTTCGGCACCTTCCACATCGGCGACAGCTTCTACGCCACCGCCTCCCTCAAGGGCACCCTGGACCGGTCCGCACTGCTGCCCTTCGGCACGGTCACCCTCGAGGGCCGCGAGATCGTCGCGCCGCACCGGCCCGAGGAGGTGCTCGAGTTCGCCTACGGCCCGGGGTGGCGGGTGCCCGACCCGGCGTTCCACTTCGACCTCGACCCCGACGGCGTACGTCGGATGCGCGAGTGGTTCCGCACCTCGCGCAAGCGGATGCGCCTGTGGCACGACTTCTACAAGAGCCCGGACTTCCACCGGGTGCCGTCGACGCCGTCGCTGTTCGCGGAGTGGGTCGACACCCGGCTCGACCGCGGCAGCCACGTGCTCGACATCGGGGCCGGCACCGGACGCGACGCGGCGTTCCTGGCCTCGCGCGGACACCGGGTGGCCGCGTTCGACTTCACCCGCCGGGGACTCGACCGGGCCCGGCCGGACCGGGCCAGGCAGGGCGTGAAGGTGGCCGTGCGCACCCTCAACCTCGAGGACCTCAGGGCGGTGCTGGTCACCGGGGCGAGGTTCGCCCACCGGCCCGGCGTCCAGCAGGTCTACGCGCGCGGGCTCCTCGACGCCCTCGGCGCCGACCGGGCGGGACAACTTCTGGCGGTTCGCCTCGATGGTGCAGCGCCGCGGCGGCGAGACGTTCGTCGAGTTCCGCTCGCCACGGAGCCGGCGGGAGAGCACGTTCTTCGGCGCACACGCGCGGACCTTCGTGCGCCCCGAGGTCGTCCGGGCGGAGGTGGCGTCCTACGGTGGCACGGTGGTGCACGAGGAGCAGGGCCGCGACCTCGCTCCGCTGGGCAGCGAGAACCCGCCTGATCTGTCGGCTCGTCGTGAGGTGGACACCGTGACCAACCTGCTCTCCCGGCTGCGCCGGGTCCCCGCGGCCGTCGGCACCCAGGCCGGCGGGCACCACCGCCTCGCCGAGCGCGTCGAGGCCCTCGAGGCCGCCGTCGAGGAGAACCGCCGGCTCAACCAGCGCCTCGCCGACGTGGTCGACGTGGTCACCGAGATCCTCGTCCCCGCGCTCGACCGCGACGACGAGCGGGTCAAGCGGGCGCTCGACGACCTCAACAAGACGCTCGGCGACGAGTCGACCAGCGCCTGAGGGCCGTCCGACGACCGGCCGCCGGCGTCAGCGCAGCCGGTAGTCCTCCAGGAGCCGCCGGCCGATGATCATCCGCTGGATGTCGGCCGTGCCCTCGCCGATAGCAGCATCGGCGCCTCGCGGTAGAGCCGCTCGATCTCGTACTCCTTGGAGAACCCGTAGCCGCCGTGGATGCGGAACGAGTCCTCGACGACCTGGGAGCAGTACTCGCTGGCGAGGTACTTCGCCATCCCGGCCTCGAGGTCGTTGCGCTCGCCGGCGTCCTTCTTGCGGGCCGCGCGCACCATCATCTGGTGCGCGGCCTCGACCTTGGTGGCCATCTCGGCGAGCCGGAACAGCACCGCCTGGTGCTCGGCGATCTTCTTGCCGAAGGTCTCGCGCTGCTGGGCGTAGGCGACGCCGAGCTCGAACGCGCGGTTCGCGACCCCGCAGCCGCGGGCCGCGACGTTGACGCGGCCGACCTCGACGCCGTCCATCATCTGGTAGAAGCCCCGGCCCGGCTCGCCGCCGAGGACCTGGTCGGCGCCGACCTCGAGGTCCTCCAAGACGAGCTCGGTGGTGTCGACGCCCTTGTAGCCCATCTTCTCGATCTTGCCGGGGATGGTCAGCCCGTCCTTGACCTGGCCGAAGCCCGCGGGCTTCTCGACCAGGAACGTCGTCATGTTCCGGTAGACCGAGTCGGCGCCCAGGTCGGTCTTGACCAGCACCGCGACGAGGGTCGACGTGCCGCCGTTGGTCAGCCACATCTTCTGCCCGTTCAGCGTCCAGGTCTTCTCGTCCTCGCTGAGCACGGCCTTGCTCTTGATCGCCGAGACGTCGGAGCCGCAGCCCGGCTCGGACATCGAGAACGCGCCGCGGACCTCGCCGGTGGCCATCCGCGGCAGGTAGTGCTGCTTCTGCTCCTCGGTGCCGTGCTGCATCAGCATGTAGGCCACGATGAAGTGCGTGTTGACGATCCCCGACACGCTCATCCAGCCCCGGGCGATCTCCTCCACCACGAGGGCGTAGGTCAGCAGCGACTCGCCCAGGCCGCCGTACTCCTCGGGGATGGTCAGGCCGAACAGCCCGAGCTCCTTCATCCCCTCGACGATGTCGGCGGGGTACTCGTCCTTGTGCTCGAGCTCGGTGGCGACCGGGAGGATCTCCTTCTCGACGAAGGTCCGGACGGTCTTGAGGATCTCGGACTGGATGTCGGTGAGGTCCTCGGTCTCGCAGAGGCGACCCATGGGGGTGTCCTTCCGGTGCGTGCTGCGGGGGCGGACGGGCGCCCCGAGCTGCCGGGGAGCGGGTGAGGCTGGCCGAGTATCCCCCGCCGGTCCGGCGGACCGCTATGAACGACGCCACATCCGGAGCACCCGGTTCGACACGTCGCGCGCCCGGCCGACGGCCGGTCGCAGCGCCGGCTTCAGCGCGTCCAGGGTCGAGGCCGGCACCTGCTGCTCGAGCGTGCGCTTGCGCCGGGTCAGGCGGCGTACGTCGGTCATCATCGCCGCCACGGTCGCCGCTCCGGCGTCGGCGAGCTCGGCGTCGGTGACGCTGTCGGGGTGCCGCCGCTCCGGCAGGACCGCCGGCGTGCGCAGGGACTCCAGGTCGCCGACGACGTGGTAGCCGCGCGCCGCGACCTCGTCGACGATGCGCTCGCCGCGCGCCCGCAGCACCGCGACCCGCTTCGGGGACGGCCAGAAGCGGTCGCCGCCGCGGGGTACCAGCTTGCCCTGGGCGAGGTAGCCGCGGATCCAGTTGCCGCGGTCGACCGCGCTGGTGAAGCCGACGAGGTGCCGGTTGACCCGCCGCAGCAGCTCGACCTCGACCACGCCGAGCGACTCGTTCTGCTGGGAGGCCGAGGAGTCGACGCTCGCCGGGTCGATGCCGACGAGCTCGGCGAACCGCACCCAGAGGGTGTCGCGCGGGTCGTCGCGGCCGGGCAGCGGCAGGACGTGGACGCGCTCGGGCGGCAGCGTCGCACCCCACCGGTCGAGCACGTCGGCGAGGTCGAGGGTGCCCCAGCCCCACTCGTCGGCCGGGTCGTAGGGCGCGTCGCGGGGGTAGCGGTCGATCGCGGTGACCCGGCCGTTCTTCACGAACTCCTGCCACCGGGCTGTCACCAGGCTCACGGTGTCGCGGGCGGTCACCACCACGTGGACCGTCGCGCCCTCGAGCCGGTCGAGCGCCCGCTTGACCTGGTCGCGGCTGGCCGCGGAGAAGAACTCGTGGCTGATCACGACCGTGTCGGGCCACTCGTTGGCCTGCTCCACGAGCCGGTCCCAGGACAGCTTCGCGGCCGGCGTACGGCGGTCCAGGCGCGGGTCCTCGCGGACCACGCCGCTGGCCCACAGGTGCTCGCGCACCGAGTCGCCCGGAAGCAGCACGCCCTGGCCCATCAGCTCGTCGCGGTGGGCCCACATCAGCGTCTGCAGGTAGGTCGTGCCCGTCTTGGGCAGCCCGACGTGGAAGAAGACGGTGCGGGCCACCGCTCACCGGCTCCCGGTGCGGGCCGGCCTAGAGGCCACGGGAGTACTTCTCCATGACCTCGGCGATCCGGGCCTCGTCACGCTCGGCGACGGGGAGCAGCATCTCCGAGACGACGTCGGTGAGCTCGGCGAGGCGGAGGTTGAGCTGGCGGCACTCCTGCACCTCCTCCTCGAGCGTGGCGACCCGCGCCTGCAGGCTCTCGGCCTTCGCCATCGACCGGAACAGCCCGACGTTGCGGGCGAGCTCCTCGCCCCGCCGGCGTACCCGCTTGCTCATCGCTGCCATTCGACCACCAACCGTCCGATCCGGTGTCCCACGGTCGCGCCGGGACTGTCCACTCGTCTGACCTTGCGCGACGTGACCGTCGCCCCCCGGCTCTCGAGCTCGCCGACGACCAGGTCGACCGGCAGCGCGCGGAGGTGCTCCTTGCGCGCGAACGGGTCGTCCTTGCCGCGGGTGACCAGGAACTCGAGGTAGAGCCGGCCGCCGCCGCGCAGCATCATCTCGCAGGCCCGCCAGAGCCGCTGCCGGCTCGGGGTGTCGGTCGCGTCGGCGATGTGGCGGGCCAGCACGACCTTCGGGCCGGGAAGGTGCGCGATGCGGGCGGAGCCGGCCAGCACCGACCGGAGCTCGCAGAGGTTCATCGCCCGGAACTCGAGGTCGACGGGCTCGTCGGCGGCCAGCGCCGCCACGGCGGTCGTCCCGCGCAGCGCGAAGTCCAGGCCGATCACCCGCGAGCCCTGCCGGGCGAGCCAGAGGTCGTCCACGCCGCGGCCGCAGCCGATGTCGACGACGGTGGGCGGGGCGCCCTTCTCCGAGCGCCGCACCCACTGCGCGAACGCGGACGGCGCGATCTCCGGCGGCTCGTCCGGCACGCGGGAGTAGGCCCGGTCCCAGCTCTCCCGCTGCACCCGGGTGCCGCGGAACCAGCCGTTGAGGCGGCGGTGGGTGGAGACCGGCGTCTCGAACTTGTACGCCGGGTCGGGCACCCGCCAGTGCGGGCCGTACGTCGCGGTGAGGAAGCGGTCGGTGTCGGCCGGCGCCGGGAGCTCGCGTCCCTCCAGCGTGGTCGTGCCGAGGGGGAAGATCCACGAGCGCTCGAACGGCGTGCGGATCTCGCCCATCAGGTGCAGGTTGCCGCCGGACAGGAAGCCGCCGAACACGTCGAGCCCGCGCACCGACCCGTCGGCCTCGCGGACGTCGACCTTGAACGCCGCGCCGCTGTAGCGGGAGATGCGGTATCCCATGTCGGCGAGCGCGCGCTGGAGCCGGAAGGACTCGAGCACCACGTCGGCGGGGTGGGTGTGGTCGCTGACGTAGCCGAGGTCGGCGTCGCTGTCGTGGCCGATGAGCTTCCCGCCGCGGACCGCGCCGAGCAGCGTGCCGTAGGCCGGGAACGCGTCGATGCCGGCCTTCTTCAGGGCGCCGAGCACCTCCTCGATCGAGTCGAGGAGCGGCGCGACGTGCTCGGCGCTGCGGGTGTCGAACGTCTGGGCCAGGCGCAGGGACTTGTCGATGCCGAGCGGGAGACCGCGGTCGTTGACGACGGCGATCCGCTCGCCGGCGCGGTCCGGGTCGCCGAGGGTCGTCTCCCGGTCGTGCACGACCTCCCCCGAGACGTGCGCGACGAGCTGCAGCCGGGTCGTCCCGTGCAGGAAGCGCCGCAGCGCGGACGGCCAGGGGACGTCGTACGTCGTGCCGTGCGCGTGCCCGTCGCGGTGCAGCCAGAACGACCAGATGCGGCGCTCGTCGAACAGCACGTCGAGCACGACCTCGTCGTCGCTGCGGGCGCTGACCCCCTCGTCGTCGACGCGAACCACGGCGATGTTCGCGGGGGTGGACACGGGATGCGGCTCCTGGGCAGGGGACGTCGGCTCGCGGTCATGCTAGTGGACGGCCGGTGGGGCTCCCGACCCGCAACACGGGGTCGGCCCGGCACGATCCCGGCCCCGACTCACCCGCCCCACGATTACCAGGGTCCCCTGGTAATCACGTGCCTCCCCAGGCATGCACGCCCGGGGAAGTGCTCGATCACCAGGGGACCCTGGTAATCGAGCACCGACGAGGCCGCGTCAGTCCGAGGAGGCCGCCGGGCGGGTCGGCGAGTACGACGGCGCGGACCACGGCAGCGCGGCGCGGCACAGTGAGGACATCACCCGGGAGGACCGGCTCCGTCGTCACGGGCTCGAGGTGTTCCGGGTGGCCGGGCCCGACCTGCGGGCACCGGGGGCCGGATCAGGCCTCCGGGGGCGTCCAGGGGTCGGTGCGGGTCATGCCCGCGGCGCGGCCCTTGCCGGAGATGACCAGCGCCATCTTGCGCGAGGCCTCGTCGATCATCTCGTCGCCGAGCATCACCGCGCCGGTCGCGCCGCCCTTCTCGGAGGTGTGGTACGCGTAGGCGTCCAGGATGTCCTCGGCGTGGTCGTAGTCGCCCTGGGTCGGCGAGAAGACGTCGTTGGCGACCTCGATCTGGGTCGGGTGCAGGGTCCACTTGCCGTCGAACCCGAGGGCCGCCGAGCGGCCCGCCACGCGGCGGAACCCGTCGAGGTCCTTGATCTGGAGGTACGGCCCGTCGATGACCTGCTTGTCGTGGGCGCGCGCGGCCATCAGCAGCTTCATCAAGATGTAGTGGTAGGCGTCGCCCACGTCGTAGCCGGGCGGCTGCTCGCCGACCACGAGCGACTTCATGTTGATCGAGGCCATGAAGTCGGCGGGCCCGAAGATGATCGTCTCGACGCGCGGCGAGGACGCGGCGATGGCGTCGACGTTGGTCAGGCCGAGCGCGTTCTCGATCTGCGCCTCGATGCCGATCCGCCCGACGTCGTACCCCATCGTCCGCTCGATCTGGGTGAGCAGGGTGTCCAGAGCGCGCACCTGGTCGGCGGTCTGCACCTTGGGCAGCATGATGCAGTCGAGGTGCGCCCCGGCGCCCTCGACCACCTCGATGACGTCGCGGTAGGTCCACTGCGTCGTCCAGTCGTTGACGCGCACGGTGCGCACCCTCGAGCCCCAGTCGCCGGTGGTGAGCACCTCGACGATGTTCTTGCGGGCGTCCGGCTTCGCGAGCGGCGCGACCGAGTCCTCGAGGTCGAGGAAGACCTGGTCGGAGTCGAGGCCCTGCGCCTTCTCGAGGAAGCGCGGGTTGGACCCGGGCACCGCGTGGCAGGAGCGGCGGGCGCGGAGCCGGCGGGCTGCCGGTGCGGACTCGGACACGGGTGGCACCTCTTCGACGGGGCGGCTGGGCTGTTCGGGACTGTACTGCCGCCGCCGGGCCCGTCGGGAGGTCCACGACCAGTGGCATATCTCTCAGGTCTCTCGGGTCGGGAACCGTCCCGCGGCCTCAGTCGACGGGTGCCTCCTGCACGGCCGGCGCGCGGTTGAAGAGCACCACCAGCGCCATCCCGACCAGGATGACCAGCAGCCCGGCGACCGCCGCGGGCGGCGGCACCTGGCCGAGCAGCAGCGCCGCGAGCAGCGCCGCGCCGGGCACCTCGAGCAGCAGCGCCAGCGAGACCAGCACCGCCGGTGTGGTCGCCAGGAGGTGGTTGAACACCGAGTGCCCCATCAGCTGCGCGGTCAGGGTGACCAGGACCAGCAGCCCCCACTGCCGGGCCGGGTAGCCCACCACCGCCTGCCCCGAGACCGCGCACGCGACCAGCAGCAGGGCGGCACAGGAGCCGTAGCAGACGAAGGTGTACGTCGAGGTGGAGACCGCCTGGCGGGCCCGCGAGCCGATCACCATGTACGCCGCCGCGGCGACCCCGCCCACCAGCGCGAGCAGGTCGCCGACCAGGGCGCGCGTGGACACCGAGAAGTCGACGCCGGACACGACCAGGACGCCCGCGAAGGCGGTCACCAGCCCGGCCACCACCCCTGCACCGAACCGCTCGCCCTGGAGCAGCTGCCAGGCGACCACCCACGCGATCTGCAGGCACACGATCGCGGTCGCCGACGCCACCGAGGTCAGGGTCAGCGAGGTCACCCAGGTGGCGAAGTGCACGGCGAGGGCGGTGCCGGACAGCAGCACCAGCCGCAGGGTGCGGCCACGCAGGGCGCCGAGCTCCTCGCGGCGCCCGGACAGCACGCCGGGCGCCAGCGCCACGGTCGCGAACCCGTTGCGCCAGAACGACAGCGCCAGCGGCGGCACCACCATCAGCGCCATGAGCGGACCCGACAGCGACACCGCCACCACGCCGACGGCCATCAGCAGGAGGGTGCGCATCGGGCCATTCTGGTCCCCCGCCCCGGGCGGTCGGTGTGGCAGGCTCGGGCCGTGAGCGAAGCAGCGGGACCCGGTGGCGCGCCGGACGCACCGGCCGATGCACTGTCGGGGGCGCTGACCGGGGCGCTGACCGGGGCGCTGGCCGCCGAGCTCGGCCGCAAGACCGGCGTGTGCTGGCTGCGGCACGGTGGAGCGACCCACCCCGTGTGGCACGTGTGGCTCGACGGCGCGCTCTGCCTGGTCTCCGGCGGGGACGAGCAGCCGCTGCCGGCGCTCGGCGAGGGTGAGCGGGTCGAGGTCGTGATGCGCAGCAAGGACACCGGCGGCCGGCTGGTCACGTGGGTCGGCCACGCGTCCGTCGTACGCCCCGGGGACGAGATGTGGGAGCCCGTCACCACCGCGCTGGTCGCCGGCCGGCTCAACCTGCCCGACCTCGCGACGGCCGCCGCGGGCTGGGCCGAGAGCAGCGTGGTGACCCGGGTGCTGCCCACGGGCGAGGCGGTGGAGACGCCCGGCGACCTGTCCGACGAGGACCACCGCGCCATCCCGCTGGTGACCCCGGCGACCACGCGCGGCGCGCTGCCGCGGGTGCTGCACCGCCGGGTGACCCGCCGGCCGCGCCTGGACTGAGCCGCGGGGCGCGGGGGTCGGCCCGGCTCAGACCGCTGGCACCTCGATCTCGCCGGACGCGACGAACTGCACCCGCCCGGCGACGTGGCACAGCGTCGCGACGCCGGCCTCCGCCTCCACCCGGCCGGCCAGCGACGAGGGCCGGCCCATCTCGACGCCCTGCACGATGTCGTAGCGGCCGCCCTCGGGCAGCAGGCCCGAGGCCACGAGCGCGACGCCGAGCCCGGCCGCGGCCGAGCCGGTCGCGGGGTCCTCGGCGGGACCGCCGCCGGGCACGAACACCCGCGCGTGCACGTCGAGACGCGGGGCGTCCCCGGTGACGGCGTAGAGGTTGACCGCGTCGAGCAGGTCCTGCACCGGGCCCACGGCGGCCAGCCGCTCGGCGTACGGCGCGAAGGACCGCCCCGAGGCGACCGCCCGCACCAGGGCCTCCTCGGAGACGGGCACGTGCACGAAGCTCAGCCCGCACCCGGCGACCCAGCTCTCCCCCGCGACGTCGCCGACCGACAGCCCGAGCTCGCGCAGCAGCGCCCCGACGAGCGTGCGGTCGACGGGGCCGGCGAGGTCGCGCGGGCGCGCCGACAGCTCCACGACCTCGCCCGTGCGGCGTACGTCGATCCGGCCGGCGCCGCACACCTGGACGTGCTCGTCGGAGGTCAGCAGCCCGGCCTCGCGCAGCACCCACGCCGTGCCGAGGGTGGGGTGCCCGGCGAACGGGATCTCCAGCGAGGGCGTGAAGATGCGCACGGGGTACTCCCGCCCGTCGACGACCGACGCGCCCGGGAACGTCGTCTCGGAGAACCCGAACTCGGCCGCGATCGCCAGGCACTGCTCGGTGCTGAGGTCGTCGGCGCCGTGCACGACGGCCAGCGGGTTGCCGGCGAAGGGCCGGTCGGTGAACACGTCGACGATGTCGAACCTGAGGCGCATGGGGCCCATCCTCCCAGCCGGAGCTCCCGCGTCCGTGCCGGGCGAGGCACTAGCCTGGCTAGTCGTGAGCACCTCCCCCGCCCGCGTCTTCGCGGCCCGACTCTCCGGGCTGCCGGTGTTCGACCCCGCGGGCGACCAGGTCGGCAAGATCCGCGACCTCGTCGTGGTGCTGCGCCCGGGCGGGCTTCCGCCGCGGGTGCTCGGCCTGGTCGTCGAGGTGTTCGGCCGCCGCTCGATCTTCGTGCCGATGACCCGGGTGACCCACGTCGACTCGGGCCAGGTCATCACCACCGGCGTGGTCAACATGCGCCGCTTCGAGCAGCGGCCCACCGAGACGCTGGTCTTCGGACAGATGCTCGACCGGCGGGTCACGGTCCGCGAGTCCGGCGTCTCCGGAGCGGTCTACGACGTCGCCATGGAGCTGTCCCGGACCCGCGACTGGGTGATCAGCCGGGTCGCGATCCAGGAGGGCTCCAAGCGCTTCGGCCGCAAGGGCCAGACCCACGTCGTCGAGTGGCGCGACATCGAGGGCTTCGCGCTGCCCGAGGAGACCCAGGGCGCCACCCACCTGCTGGCCGCGTTCGAGGAGATGAAGCCGGCCGACCTCGCCAACGTCATCCACGACCTGCCCGCCAAGCGGCGCGGCGAGATCGCGGCCGCTCTCGACGACGAGCGGCTCGCCGACGTCCTCGAGGAGCTGCCCGAGGAGGACCAGGTGGAGATCCTCGGCGCCCTCGACAGCGAGCGCGCGGCCGACGTGCTCGAGGAGATGTCGCCCGACGACGCCGCCGACCTGATCGCCGAGCTGCCCCCCGAGACCGCCGAGATGCTGCTGGCGCTGATGGACCCCGAGGAGGCCGAGGACGTCCGCCGGCTGATGTCCTACGAGGAGCGCACCGCGGGCGGCATGATGACCACCGAGCCGGTCGTGCTCTCCCCTGACGCGACGGTCGCGGACGCGCTCGCGCACGTGCGCAGCGCCGAGCTCTCGCCGTCGCTCGCCGCGCTGGTGTACGTCGCCCGGCCACCGCTCGAGCCGCCCACCGGCCGGCTGCTCGGCGTGGCTCACATCCAGCGGCTGCTGCGCGAGCCCCCGTCCACGATGGTCGGCCACGTGCTCGACACCGAGATGGAGCCGCTGCGCCCCACCTCGAGCCTCGAGGACTGCGCGCGCCACCTCGCGACGTACAACCTGGTCGCCGCGCCCGTCGTCGACGAGGACGGCCGCCTCGTCGGCGCGGTCACGGTCGACGACCTGCTCGACCACCTGCTGCCCGAGAACTGGCGCGACACCCCGAGCCGCAGCGAGGCCTCCGTGCGCATCGGCCGTCCCGCGGGCGGCGCGCGTGGATAGGCCGACCCCGGCCCGCCGCGAGTCGCGGCGGGAGTCACGCCGGGAGGCGCCGCGCGAGCACCGGACCCGGGAGACGCGCGGGCCGCGCCTCGACGTCCCCCGCGAGACGCGGCGCCAGATCGTGCGGCGCCCGCAGGTCGACTCCGACACGTTCGGCCGCTTCGCGGAGACGTTCGCCCGCTTCATGGGGACCGCCCGGTTCCTGATGTACATGACGCTGTTCGTCGTCGTGTGGGTGCTCTGCAACCTGCTGGCGCCGGGCCCGACGCGCTTCGACGACTACCCGTTCATCTTCCTGACCCTGATGCTCAGCCTGCAGGCGTCGTACGCCGCCCCGCTGATCCTGCTCGCGCAGAACCGCCAGGAGGACCGGGACCGCGTCATCGGCGAGCAGGACCGCCAGGCGAACTCGCGGGCGCACGCCGACATGGAGTTCCTGGCCCGGGAGATGGCCTCGATCCGGATGGCGCTCGGCGAGGTGGCCACCCGCGACTACGTGCGCTCGGAGCTGCGCTCGCTGCTGCAGGACCTCGAGGAGGAGCAGCGGCACCGCGACGAGGAGCGCTCGCACGAGCGCGACCCGGACGACCCCGCCGACCCGGCCGGTCCCGGCCGCGACTCCTGAGGGCGTCCCCTGCCCGCCGCCCCGTAGGCTGGGCGCCATGACCTCCCCCGATCTCGAGCAGATCAACGCTGCGCTCGCGACCGTCAACGACCCCGAGATCAAGCGCCCGATCACCGACCTCGGCATGGTCGAGTCCGTCGACGTCGACGCCGCCGGCGTGGTGCACGTGAAGGTGCTGCTCACCGTGGCCGGCTGCCCCCTCAAGGACACCATCACCCGCGACGTGACGGCCGCCGTCACCAAGGTCGCCGGCGTCTCGGGGGTCGACCTCGTGCTCGGCGTGATGAGCGGCGAGCAGCGCGCCGGGCTCCAGGAGCGCCTGCGCGGGGGCCAGGCGCAGAAGGAGATCCCCTTCGCCCGGCCCGGCTCGCTGACCAAGGTCTTCGCCATCGCGTCCGGCAAGGGCGGCGTCGGCAAGTCGTCGGTGACGGTCAACCTCGCCGTCGCGATGGCCGCCCAGGGCCTGCGCGTCGGCGTGGTCGACGCGGACATCTACGGCCACTCCGTGCCGGCGATGCTCGGCGTCGGGGACGTCCGGCCGACCCAGGTCGAGGACATGATCATGCCGGTGCCGGTCGCCCTCGACCTGCCGGGCGAGCTCTCGGTGATCAGCATCGGGATGCTCAAGCCGCGCCGCGACCAGGTCGTCGCCTGGCGCGGGCCGATGCTCGACCGGGCGCTCGTGCAGATGCTCAGCGACGTCTACTGGGGCGATCTCGACGCACTGCTCCTGGACCTCCCGCCCGGCACCGGCGACATCGCGATCTCGCTCGGCCAGCACCTCCCCAACGCCGAGGTCGTCGTGGTCACCACGCCGCAGGAGGCGGCCGCCGAGGTCGCCGAGCGGGCCGGGACGATGGCCTCGATGATGCACCAGCGGGTCGTCGGCGTCGTGGAGAACATGTCCTTCCTGCCCTGCCCGCACTGCGCCGAGCAGGGCGTCGAGCACCGCCTCGAGGTCTTCGGCGCCGGCGGCGGAGCGCGGGTGGCCGCCACCTTGTCCGAGCGGTTCGGGTACGACGTCCCGGTGCTCGCCGAGGTCCCGCTCGACCTGTCCCTGCGCGCGGGCGGCGATGCCGGCACGACGATCGTCACCGAGCACCCGGACACCCCCGCCGCGCGCCAGCTCCTCGCGGTCGCGACCACCCTGACCGGTCGCGGTCGCGGGCTCGCCGGTCTCCAGCTCGGCCTCACCCCCGCCGGTAGGTTGTAGCCCGTGTTCGGGATCGGTCTGCCGGAGCTGATGGTCATCATCGTGGTGGCCGTCGTCGTCTTCGGTCCGGACCGGCTCCCGGAGTTCGCCCGGCAGGCGGGCCGGCTGGTGCGCCAGGTCCGGCAGTTCACGACCTCGGCGCGCGACGACATCCGCGCCGAGCTCGGCCCGGAGTTCGCGAACTTCGAGCTCACCGACCTCGACCCTCGCCGCGCCGTGCGCAAGTACATCGAGGACGCCTGGGACGAGCCCGCCGAGGAGGACCCGACCCTGCGCAAGGAGCTGCGACCCCTGCAGGACGGCGAGCTGCCGCCGTACGACAGCGACGCGACCTGACGGCAGCCGGGTGCGGCCGGCTCAGCCGACCTTCGAGTCCAGCCTGACCTGCACCGTGCGGCTCCTCCCGCCGCGCTCGACCTTCAGCGTGACGGTCTCGCCGGGCCGGTGGCTGCGGATCGCGACGATCAGGCTGATGCCGTCGTTGACGGGCTTGCCGTCGACGCTGACCACCACGTCGCCCTCGCGCAGCCCGGCGTCCGCCGCGGGCGAGCCGGACGGGACGTCGACCACCTCGGCGCCGTCCTGCTGGGCGCCGGTGTTCACGTTGGCGCCGATGACCGGGTAGCGCGCCTTGCCCGTCGAGAGGATCTGGGCCGCGGTGATGCGGACCTGCTCCATCGGGATCGCGAACCCGACGCCGATGTTGCCGGACTCGCCGGTCACCGACCCGCCGGTGGTCGCGATCGCGGAGTTGACGCCGACGACCTGGCCGCGCAGGTTGACCAGCGGTCCGCCGGAGTTGCCGGGGTTGATCGCGGCGTCGGTCTGCACGGCGTTGATGTACGACGACTGGTTGCTGTTGCCGGTGGTGACCGGCCGGTCCACGGCGCTCACGATCCCCGAGGTGACCGTCGCGTTCAGGCCCAGCGGCGAGCCGATCGCCACGACCGTGTCGCCCACGTGCATCGTGCGCGAGGACCCGATGGCCGCCGGCTCGAGGGCGCCGGCCCGCTCGACCTCGAGCACCGCGATGTCGTAGACGGGGCTGCGGCCGATGATCGTCGCGGCGTGCCGGGTGCCGTCCTGCTCGACGACCTTGATCGCCCCGTCGTCGGTGGCGTCGGCGACGACGTGGTTGTTGGTGATCACGTGGCCGCGGTCGTCGAGCACGAAGCCGGAGCCGGTGGCGCCGCCGGCCGTCGTACCGTCTGCGCCGCCGTTGGCCTGGATCTGCACGGTGCTGGGCAGCAGCTTGGCGGCGACCGCCGAGATCGACCCGTTGTCGGAGCGCAGGGGCTCGTCGGAGCCGTTGTCGGTGCTGATCGAGGACACGTCGACGCCGCCGCCGTCGCTGTCGAGCGAGCGGGACACCGCGACGCCGCCGATCACGCCGCCCAGCAGCCCGACGACCAGGGCCAGGACGCTGATCGCGGGCCAGGCCCAGCCGGGGAAGCGCGAGGTGGGCCCGGCCGCCGGGGCAGCGGGCTCCGGGGTCCGGGTCGCGAAGGCCTGGGTCGGCTGGGGCGGCGGGTAGGCGGCCGGGTCGCCTGCCGGGTCGCCTGCCGGGTCGACGGGGTGCCTGTCGGACCAGAGCGGCTGGGTGTCGTCGAAGCCGGGCTCGGCGGGCGGGGTCGCCTCGGGCCCCGGCTGCTGCGCGGGGCGGTCCTGCTCGTCGTCCTGGCTCACCCGCCCATTGTCTCCCACCGGCCAACCCGCGCGGCCGGCCGGCCGGACGGCGGGGTCGGGCGGGTCAGCGCCGCTGGTCGACGGCGTGCGCGCGGGCCACCCCGTCGTCGCCCGCCCCGAGCGTCCAGCCGCGCAGCCGGCCGTGCACGGCGCTGGTGGGCGCGACCACGGCCTGGGTCGGCGTCGAGCTCGAGGTGGCGCCGTTCAGCGACGTCGCTGGGGTGCCGCCGAGGCCGGCGCCGCCGAGGGCGGTGAGCCCGAAGACCGCGGCGGAGACGGAGCCCGCGCCGACCAGGGCGATGCCCGCGCGACGGCGGGTGCGGCTCTGCTGCTCGATCTCCTCGACGTCGGCCCACGCGCTCGCCGTCGGGTCGAGGTCGAGCAGGGAGCCGAGCAGCCGCGCGGACGGCTCGCCGGCCCGGGGGGTGTCGGCCATCTCCGCGAGCTGGCGCTTGACCCAGCCCTCGCGCTCGACCAGGCCGCGGCAGGGCGGGCACTGGTGCACGTGCACCCAGGCGCGCTCCTGCGACTCCTCGTCGAGCTGGCCGTCGACGAGCGCGCTCACGGAGGCACCGAGGTGGCCGCCGAGGAAGGGCGCCGGGCGCCAGCTCGCGGACATCAGGTGGTCTGCGGGGTCAGGCGCGGGCGGCGGCGCTGCTCGGGGCCGGAGTAGCGCGAGCGGCCGTCGGCCGGGGCGCGGTGGGCCAGCGCCTTGCGCAGCATGGTGCGGCCGCGGTGGATCCGGGAGCGGACCGTGCCGAGCTTGAGGCCCAGCACGTCGGCGATCTCCTCGTAGCTGAGGCCCTCGATGTCGCACAGCACGACCGCGGCCCGGAAGTCCGGGGGCAGCGCCGCGAGGGCGGCCTCGACGTCCTCGTCGAAGAGCCCGTCCAGCACCTGGGTGTCCGGGGCCGCGGTGCGGCTGGGGATCCGGGTCTCGGCGTCGTCGGCGAGGGCGTCGAAGCGGATCTTGGCCTTGCGGCGGGCCTGGTCGAGGAAGAGGTTCGTGGTGATCCGGTGCAGCCAGCCCTCGAAGGTGCCCGGGGTGTACGACGACAGCGACCGGAACACGCGCACGAACACCTCCTGGGTGAGGTCCTCGGCGTCGTGCGGGTTGCCGGTCAGACGGTAGGCGAGGCGGTACACGCGGGCGGAGTGCTGGGCGACGACCTCGTCCCACGAGGGCGCCTGCCACTCCTCCTGCTGACCGGCTGTCGGCTGGCTCATCGGTCGCTCCTCGACCCCACGGGTGCTGGGGGTGCGTGCCCTGCTGGGTCTGATAGGGATCGCCATCTGGACGGCGTTGCCTCCACGGTAGGAGCCGCTCCTGAGAGCGACCTGAGCATTCGGCCACGACTTGGCTGTCGGATGACCATCACAACGGACCAGGTCGGGCGGATGTTCCCCTCCGGGAGTCCCGAGGTCGGGCCCGTCCCGGCCCCGGGCGGCGCGCCGGCGCGGACCCGCCCAGGCGGTAGAGTCCGTCCAGCCGCCGTACGACGCCTGACCTGGGAGGACATCATCGTCACGGGACTGAAGCCGGCCAGCTGGACCTACGCCGAGGAGTTCGTCACCGAGGACGAGGTGCTGACCGCCGCCCGGGCTCGGGCCAAGGAGGTCGGCGTCGCGCCGATCGGCAACGGCGGGGGCGCCGCGCTGCGCTTCCTCGCCGCGGTCACCGAGGCCCGCGCGGTCGTCGAGATCGGCACCGGCACGGGCGTGTCCGGGGTGTGGCTGCTGCGCGGCATGCGCCCCGACGGCGTGCTCACCACGGTCGACCTCGAGGCCGAGCACCAGCGGCTGGCCCGCAGGCGTTCACCGAGGCCGGGATCCCCACCCAGCGGGTGCGGCTGATCCCGGGGGCCGCGCTCGACGTGCTGCCGCGGCTCACCGACGGCCACTACGACCTGGTGTTCTGCGACGGCGACAAGGCGGAGTACGCCGAGTACCTCGACGAGGCGATGCGGCTGCTCAAGCCCGGCGGCATCGTGGCCTTCGACAACGCCCTGTGGCACGACCGGGTCGCCGACCCCGCCCAGCGCGACGCCGAGACGGTCGCGATCCGCGAGCTCGGCAAGGCGGTCCGCGAGCACGAGTCGCTGCTGCCGGTGCTGCTGCCGGTCGGCGACGGCCTGCTCGTGGCCAAGAAGGTCTGGCCCCCGGGCTGACAGGCCCGACGTGCTCATCGGGCCTGACGGCCCGTGGGGCTGAGGCGACCGGTCAGGTCGTCGGCACCCAGTAGCGCCGCTTGTCGCCGCGCACGTCCTCGAGCACGCCCCCGTTGGCCTCGATGACGGTGCGCGAGCCGATGTTGTCCTGGTCGCAGGTGACCAGCACGGGGTCGATGCCCCTGGCGGCGGCCACCGGCAGCATCAGGGCGAGGGCCGCGGTGGCGTAGCCGCGGCGCCGGGCGCCCGGCCGCACGGCGTACCCGATGTGCCCGCCGACCTCGATCAGCCACGGCGTCAGCGCGTGCCGCAGCGAGACCCGCCCGACGACGGGCGAGTCGAGGTCGTCGTCGACCATCCACAGGTAGGTGCCGGTCACCCAGTTGGCCGGCCGCGGCGTGTCCCGATCGGCCAGGGCGGCTGTGTAGGCGCAGAACTCGGCGAAGGTGGCCGGGTCGGTCAGCGTCTGCGCGGTGTAGCGCACGCCGGCGAACCCCGGCTCGGGAGCGAGCACCAGGTCGAGGTAGTGCGCGTTCCCCTCGGCGGTCAGCTCGGCAGCGCCTCGAGGTACGACGCCTGGTAGGGCCGGGTCCGGAGCGGGACGAGCCGCAGCGTGCAGTCAGGCGTACGACGGCGCCGCGAGGAACCCGGCGGCGCCCTCGGCCACGGCGACCACGTCGCACGCCTCGACGAGGACCGGCGGCGAGCCGACGATCTGCGAGCCGGCCGAGTCGGCGGCGCCCGCCGTCGAACTCGGTCTGGAAGGCGTCGCGGGCCTCGGAGGTGTCGAAGACGTAGCAGCCCTCGAACCACTCCCCGGCGCGCATCCGCCAGGTCTTGAAGCGCAGCCCCGCCTTGCCGGTGAACCGCGCGTGCGAGGTCTCCGCGACATAGGACGCGAGGGCCTGCTCGACGCCGTCGTGGGCGCCGTCCAGCGACCAGCGGACCGTCAGTCCGTGCATCGTTCCCTCCCCCTCGGTGCTGGGCACCCGGATCGGCACCCGATCGCCAATGGTCAGCCGCCGACGCCGGCCAGCGGCTCGCGCAGCTCCAGCCAGTGCAGCAGCGCCCGGGCACCGAAGCCGGTCGCGCCCTTGGTGTACTCGAACGCGTCGGTCGGGGAGTCGCCGACCGACGCGATGTCGAGGTGCGCCCACGGCAGCCCGCCGGTGAAGTGCTGCAGGAACAGCGCGGCGGTGATCGCGCCGGGAGCGCCGCCCGCGTTGTCGGCGTCGGCGACCTTGGAGGCGATCCGCTCCTCGTAGTCGGCGACCAGCGGCATCCGCCACAGCGGCTCGCCCGCGGCCAGCGACGAGACCCGCAGGGCGTCGGCGAGCGCGTCGTCGGTGGCGAAGAAGCCGCCGGTGCGCTGGCCGAGCGAGATCTTCATCGCGCCGGTGAGGGTCGCGACGTCGACGAGCACGTCGGGCTTGAGCTCGGCGACGGCGTAGGCCAGCGCGTCGGCGAGGACCAGGCGGCCCTCGGCGTCGGTGTTGGTGACCTCGCTGGTGCGGCCGCCGTAGTGCCGCAGCACGTCGCCGGGCCGGATCGACGTACGCGCCGACGGAGTTCTCGGCCAGCGGCAGCAGGCCGGTGACCCGGACCGGGCAGTCCACGTCGGCGAGCGCGCCCATCACCGCCAGCACCACGCCGGCGCCGGTCATGTCGCGCTTCATCGTCATCATGTTGTCGCGCGGCTTGATCGACAGCCCGCCGGTGTCGAAGGTGATGCCCTTGCCGACCAGCACGACGTGCGGCGCCTTCCGGCGCGAGCGCCCGCGGGGGCGGTAGTCGAGCCGGACCAGCCGCGGCGGGTTCGCCGACCCCTGGCCGACCCCGACGATGCCGCCGAACCCCTGCTCGGCGAGCTGCTTCTCGTCCCAGACCGTCACGTCCAGCCCGGCGCGCTCGGCGACCTCGCGGGCCTGGTCGGCCAGCCAGCCGGGGTTCTTCACGTTCGAGGGCACCAGCGCGAGGGTCCGCGAGCGCCAGCCCGCGCCGGCCACCGCGAGCGCCCGGGCGACCGCGCGGCGTGCGGGACCTCGGCGTCGACGAGCCCGGCGAGCACGACCCGGCCGACCGGCTGCCTCAGCGGGCCCTCCGAGCGCCAGTGGAAGCTCGAAGGACCCGAGCACCAGGCCCTCGACCAGGGCGCGCAGCCCGGCGTCGTCGCAGAGCGCGCCGAGCGAGGTGGCGACGGCCTGGCGGCCCGCGTCGCCGGGCCAGGGCGGCGCCGGCCCGGCGGAGCTCGTCGGGGGTGCCCGCGCCGACGCCGACCAGCAGCACCAGGCGCAGGTCCGTGTTGGTCAGACCGGAGGTGTCCAGCACGACGCGCTCGACGACCTCGCCGGCCGCGCCGGTGGCGCCGGCCGCGTCGAGCAGGGCGAACAGGTCGTCGTCGAGCTCGTCGAGCAGCTCGGCGGCACCGGGCCCCAGGGCCGGTCCGTCGCCGTCGGACGCCGGCGAGCACCGGGAGCGCGACCACGTCGGCGCCGACGACGGCGGACGGGGCGACGTCGCTGACCGCGACCTGTGGCGGGGAGACCTGGCTGGGCAGCTGGAGCGGCTCCTGGCTGGCCTTCCGACCGGGCTGCGGCACGTCGCCTCCTCGTCCTGCGGCCCGCGGGCCGGGGCCGGCTGCGCTGGGCTCGCGCGGGTACGGCCCGCACCCTACCGGGGCCGCGGGAACGTCAGGACCCCGCCTGCTCCGGGGAGCGGGCGGGGTCCGGCACGACGGTGGATGTCGGAGCCGATCTCGGGCGAGGTCAGCCGACGACCTCGTTGAGCGCATCACCGAGCGCCTTCGCCTCCTCGGCGTTGAGCTCGACCACCAGGCGGCCACCACCCTCGAGGGGGACGCGCATCACGATGCCGCGCCCCTCCTTCGTGACCTCGAGCGGGCCGTCGCCCGTCCGCGGCTTCATCGCCGCCATGCGCACACCTCTTCCTGTGTTCGATGCGCCGTCCGTGTCGCGGCGCTGCGAGTTGCACGGCCATTATCCCCTATTGACTCGACCGTCCACGGGCCACCCTCCCGCAGAGCGTGCGGCAGACTCCTCCTGTGCACGCCCGGTCCGCCCTCTTCGACCTCTACGGCGACCACCTGCGCTCCCGTGGCGACCGGGCCCCGGTGGCCGCCCTGGTCCGGCTGCTGGCCCCCCTCGGCATCGCCCCGCCGGCCGTGCGCACGGCCGTCTCCCGGATGGTCCGGCAGGGCTGGCTCGAGCCGGTGCGGCTCCCGAGCGGGCCGCGGCTACGCGCTGACCGGCCGCGCACGGCACCGCCTCGACGACGCCGGCCGCGCGCATCTACCGCACCCGCGACGCGCCTGGGACGGGCGTGGGACCTGCTCGTGGTGGACCCGTCGCCGACCGGTCCGCCCGCGACCGGGTCCGCAGCGGCCTGTCGTTCCTCGGCTACGCGCGCGCTGTCCGACAGCACCTGGATCAGCCCGTCCGCCTCGCCGGGGACCGACCAGCTGCTCGCCGCCGAGGACGCCGGCTTCGCCCGGTTCGCCGCCCACGACGACGCGCCGGCGCAGCGCGCCCGGCAGGCCTGGGACCTCGACGGCGCTGGCCGGGGCGTACGTCGCGTGGCGGGCGTTCGCGGACCGGCTGCTCGCCGACCCGGCGGCGCACACGGCGCGCGGGCGCCACGAGGACGAGCGGCGTTCGCCGTACGCTCGGTGCTCGTGCACGAGTGGCGCAAGTTCCTGTTCACCGACCCGGGGCTGCCCGCCGAGCTGCTGCCGCGCGGACTGGGTCGGCCACGAGGCGGCGCGGTTCTTCGCCGAGCGAGGCCGCGCGGCTGCTGCCGGCCGCCGGCCGCTTCGTCGACGCCTGCCTCACCGACCCATGATCGACCGCCTGATCGACCACTGATCGACCACTGATCGACCACTGATCGACCACTCACCGCCAGCCGAGCCACCCGGCACCCGCCGGACGACCCAGGGAGACCACCGTGAGCACCCCGACCGACCAGCCCGTGACCTACGACGTCGCCGACGGCGTCGCGACGATCACGCTGGACCGACCGGAGGCGATGAACAGCCTCGACGTCGCCACCAAGGTCGCGCTGCGCGACGCGGTCACCGAGGCGGCCGGCGACGAGGCGGTGCGCTGCGTCGTGCTCACCGGCACCGGGCGGGCGTTCTGCGTCGGCCAGGACCTCAAGGAGCACGTGCAGGTGCTCAGGACGGACAGCTCGGACGCGCTGTTCCGGACCGTCCCCGAGCACTACAACCCGATCGTCACCGCGCTCGCCTCGATGCCGAAGCCGGTGGTCGCCGCGGTCAACGGCGTCGCCGCGGGCGCCGGGGCGAGCCTGGCCTTCGCGTGCGACTTCCGGGTGCTCGCGGACACCGCGGGCTTCAACCTCGCCTTCAGCGGCATCGCGCTCTCCTGCGACACCGGGTCGTCGTGGACGCTGCCGCGGCTGGTCGGGCGGGCCAAGGCGATCGAGCTGCTCTACTTCCCGCGCACCATCCCGGCCGACGAGGCGCTCGCCCTCGGCCTGGCCACCACGGTGGTGCCGGGCGACGCGCTGGCCGCCGAGGTGGCGCGACCTCGCCGCGCCGGCTCGCCGCGGGCCCGACGGTGTCCTACGGCGCGATCCGCCGCTCGGTCGCGCACAGCGCCGGCCACGACCTCGACTCGTCACTGGCCTTCGAGGCCGAGATGATGGCGCTCACCGGGGCGACGGAGGACCACCGCAACGCGGTCGACGCGTTCGTCGCCAAGCAGAAGCCCGTCTTCGAAGGGAGGTAGCCATGCGCCGTCTCGGGACCGCCCTGACCACCCTCGCGCTCGCCCTGACCCTCGCGCTCACCGGCCTCGGCCCGGTCGGGTCGCCCGAGCCCGCCACGGCCGCGACCCGCACGCTGCCGACCTACCTCGACCTGCCCCCGCAGGTGCGTCAGCTCGTCACGGTCACCAGCCCGCGCTGGTCGAGCACCCGCGCCACCTTGAGCACGTGGCGCAGCGCGCCGACGGCTGGCACCGCGTGCGCGGCCCCGTCACGGTCCGGCTCGGCTGGAACGGCTGGGTGCGGGCCGGCCACCGCCGGCAGAACACCGGCACCACGCCCGGCGGGGCGGTTCGCGATGCCCGCAGGCGTTCGGCAACCGCGCCGACCCCGGGACCCGGCTGCCCTACACGCACGTCGACGGCGAACGACGTCTGGCCCTACGAGCCGCGCGACCCGGCGACGTACAACATCCTACCAGCCCTCGCGGGCGAGCGACGTCGCACTGGCGCACGGACTACCGCGAGCGGCTGGCGTCCTACGGCTACGAGTACGCCTACGCGGTCGGTGCTCGGCTTCAACCTGCCGCAGCGGCGTGCACTGGTCGGCAGCGCGAAGGCAGTACGTCGCCCGCCAGCACGGCGGACACCCGCCGCGGCGGCGGGATCTTCCTGCACGTGCAGGGCAGCCGCTACACGGCCGGCTGCGTCGCCGGGCCGCTGCGCCGACATCCGCTGGGTGGTGCGCTGGCTCGACCCGGCGCAGCGCCGCGGATCGTGATGGGCCCGCGGGCCTGGGTGAAGAGGACGCTTCTGAGCGGCGTCGCGCCGAGCACCCGCAGGAGCTGGCGCGGGCGCGGTCACCCGCATGCCGGTGCCGGCTCGGGTGGGCGCCGTACTCGACGGTGACGGCGACGCCGGCGGTGGCGGTGCATGTACCACTGCGTGAACGTGCCGTGGCAGACCCCGCCGCAGGTGAGCCGCTTGCGGGGCAGGTCCAGGCCGCGCGCGAGCCGGCGCGCGAAGCGCCGGGAGGACCGCGTGGAGACGTCGACGCCGTGCAGGGGCTGGTGGATGCTGACGATCGCGGCGCGGCCTGACCTCGGCGAAGAAGCGCATCAGCGCCCTGGTCTCCGGCTCCGACGCCGGCGCGCGGCCCGGACTCGTAGCGGCCGTCGAGGTCGGCCCAGCGGTAGGGGAAGTTGCGGTTCAGGTCGACGCCGCGGGCGTTCTTGCGGGTGTGCCGGGCCAGGCCGTCGGGGTTGGCCACCGGGATCAGCCACAGGTCGATGCCGCGGACCTGGCGGCCGTCGCGGATGCTGGTCAGGATCGCGCGGGTGCGCGGCTCGTCGCCGTGCATGGTCGACATCACCACGGCCTTGTTGCGCGAGGTCCGGGTTACCGACCCGGTAGGCGCGGATCGCCCGGCCCTTGACCGAGCGGCCGATGACCCGGGTCTCGACGACGGCGGGCCGCTTCGCGGCCGCCGCGACCGGCCCGGTCACGAGGCCCGCCGCGCGCGCCGGCGCTCCCGAGGGGGCGGCCTGCGGCGCCAGGCTGTGAGGGTGACCGCGACCGCGAGCGCGCTCACGACCGTGAGCAGGGCGCCCGCGGCGGAGCGGGGGGTGACGTCGGAGCATGGCGGCCGGCCTTCCGAGAGGTGTCTGGCGGGGACCGCAGCATGCCGCACCCGCCGCGCCCTCGGGGGTAATCGCCCGATCAGGCGTGCCGTGCGGCGCTGCCGTCGGCGGCCACACCACCGGGCGCCGGCGTCCGCCTCGACCAGGTCGCGCATCGAGCTCAGCGCGCGGTCGATCAGGCGCGCCACCACGGGCTCGGCGAGCCGCCAGCCGGCCGCACCGACGGCCCCGCCCGAGCGGAGCTACGACCACCTCGGCCCACACGAACCGCTGGCGGCCGGTCCGCGTGCGACCACGGCGAACTCGCCCTCGCCCTTGACCACCGCTCCGCTGTGCAGCACCTCGCAGCGGCCGCCGCCGTCGGGCCCGCGCTCCCAGGCGGTGATCGTCATCGGGTCCCAGAAGCCCACCGCGCCCAGGCCGGTCCAGGCCCGGAACCGGCCGCCGAGCCGCGTCCGCGGCGTCGCAGGGTCTCCACCCGGGTATGCGGGATCCACTCGCCCTGCCGCGGCCAGTCGGTGACGTAGTCCCACACGACGCCGGCCGGAGCGGCGACGTCGACCTCGCGCTCGAGTCGGACCCGCATCAGGAGCGGCCCCCGTCGCGGGCCCCGCCGGAGGCCCGTCGTCGGCCGGCTGCTCGGGCTGCGGTCGGACGGGGTCGAGCTCGGCGGCGAGCCGGTCGAGCAGGGCGTCCACCTCGGACATCCGGTAGCCGCGGAACGCGGTGGTGAAGCGGACCCGGCGCAGGTCGTCGGCCGTCAGCGGCCGTCGGCGGGCACCCGGGAGTCCGGCCGGTCGTCGAACGTCTCCGCCATGGAGCCGCCCCGGCCGGCGGCGACCACCGCGATGCCGCCCATCACGCGCGACGACGAGCACTGCGAAGAACCAGGTCATGGTCGCCATCGTACGCGACGGACGCCCGGCAGTCGGGCCGTCGCGCGGTCCGCCGGGCGACTCGCCGCCGCCGGGGTCGGCCGGGCTGTCGCGGTGCCGCTGCGCGCGTCGACCATCACCGCGACGGCCTCGTCGACGTCGTCGGTGACGCCGGAACATGTCGAGGTCGGCCTCGGAGATCTTGCCCTCGGCGAGCACGGTGCCGCGGACCCAGTCGACCAGGCCGGACCAGTACGACGACGCCGACCAGCACGATCGGGAACGAGGTGACCTTCTGGGTCTGCACCAGCGTCAGCGCCTCGAACAGCTCGTCGAAGGTGCCGAAGCCGCCGGGCAGCACGACGAAGCCCTGGGCGTACTTCACGAACATCGTCTTGCGCGCGAAGAAGTAGCGGAAGTTGAGCCCGAGGTCGACGTACTCGTTGAGGCCGGACTCGAAGGGCAGCTCGATGCCGAGGCCGACCGAGACACGCCGCCGGCCTCGCAGGCGCCCTTGTTGGCGGCCTCCATCACGCCGGGCCCGCCGCCGGTGATCACCGCGAAGCCGGCCTCGGCGAGGCCGCGCCCGATCGCCTCGGCCAGGGCGTAGGCGGGGTCGTCGCGGCTGGTGCGGGCGGACCCGAACACCGAGATCGCCGGGCCGAGCTCGGCGAGCGCGCCGAAGCCCTCGACGAACTCGCTCTGGATGCGCAGCACCCGCCACGGGTCGGCGTGCACCCAGTCGGTCGGGCCCGCGGGAGTCGAGCAGCCGCTGGTCGGTGGTGCTCGTGGTCGACCTGGCCGCGCCGCATCACCGTGCGGTGCCGCCGGGACCTGCTCGCCGGCTGGGGCGCTCATGCGCTGACCACCGCCCAGCCAGGTGCGCAGCTGCTCGCTCGACCGTCGACGACGTGCGCGAGCGGGACGAACTCGTCCTGCTGGTGCGCGAGGTGCGGGTCGCCGGGCCCGAAGTTGACGGCGGGGATGCCGAGGGCGCTGAAGCGGGCCACGTCGGTCCAGCCGAACTTGGGGTTGGCCCGTGCCGCCGACCGCCTCGACGAAGGCCGCCGCGGCGGGGACCGACAGGCCGGGCATCGCGGCCGGGGCGGAGTCGCTGACCTCGATCTCGAAGCCGTCGAAGACCTCGCGCATGTGCGCGAGCGCCTCCTCCTCGGAACGGTCGGGCGCGAAGCGGTAGTTGACCGAGACCCGGCACTCGTCGGGCAGCACGTTGCCGGCGACGCCGCCGGAGATGAACACCGCGTTGAGCCCCTCGTGGTACTCCAGCCCGTCGATCACCGGGCGGCGCGGCTCGTAGGCGTTGAGCCGGGCGAGCACCTCGGCGGCGCCGTGGATCGCGTTGACGCCCGTCCACGACCGCGCCGAGTGGGCGCGCTCGCCGCGGGTCACGCACGTCGACGCGCAGGGTGCCCTGGCAGCCCGGCCTCGACGACGCGCGTCGGAGGGCTCCATCAGGATCGCGAAGTCGGCCTCGAGCAGGTCGGGGTGGTCTCGGGCGAGCAGGTGGCAGGCCGTTGCGCTCGGCCTCGACCTCCTCGCACTCGTAGAACAGGTAGGTGACGTCGCGGTTGGTCACCGGCATCGTCGCGGCCAGCGCGCAGCGCCGATCGCGACCCCGCCCTTCATGTCGCAGCTGCCGAGGCCGTGCAGGTCGGTCTCGGCGGGTCGCGGCGGGCCGGCAGGTTGGCGTTGAGCGGGACCGTGTCGATGTGGCCGGCGATCACCACCCGCTCGGCGCGGCCCTGGTGGGTGCGGGCGACCACGGTGTGCCCGAAGCGCTGCACCTCGAGGTGGTCGAGCCCGCGCAGCGCGGCCTCGACGGCGTCGGCGATCTCCTGCCTCGTTGCCGCTGACCGACTCGATGTTGACCAGGTCCTCGGTCAGCTGGACGGCGTCGACTCTCAGATCCAAGGGCCATGCCCCCATCCAACCAGCCGCCGCCCCCGGGCCCCCGGGGCCTCGCGCCCGCTTCGGTAGCCTGGGGAGGGTGACGACGTCCCCCGCCGCCCCCTCCTCCGCCCCCTCCTCCGCCTCCTCGCTCCGGTGGGGCCGGCCTCGCCGCGTGGGGCTACGGCCTGGCGACGTACGCCGGCACCGAGGGCGAGGGCGGGGTGCTCGACACGTGGTACCCCTCCCCCCGGCTCGGCGGCCCCGACGACGACCTGGAGGCCCCGCCGAGCTG
The DNA here is from genome assembly GCA_963781745.1 of uncultured Actinomycetota bacterium. Classification (GTDB taxonomy): domain Bacteria; phylum Actinomycetota; class Actinomycetes; order Propionibacteriales; family Nocardioidaceae; genus Nocardioides_B. Next base: position 127,353 of record CAWAHH010000009.1, read on the forward strand.
GCCCGGCTCGAGGGCGTCGACGAGGTCCGCGGCGTGCGCCGGGCGCGTGGTGCGCACCGTCGTCGAGGACCTGCCGGCCGCGCCCGCCGACGCCCACGACGCCTGGCTGCGGCTGCACCTGCTCAGCCACCGGCTGGTCGCGCCGCACGGCGAGAACCTCGACGGCGTCTTCGGGCTGCTCACCAACGTGGTGTGGACCGACGCCGGCCCGTGCGCCGTCGACGGCTTCGAGGCACACGCGGCTGCGGCTGCGGAGGCCGCGCGGCCACGTCACCGTGCTCGGGCGTCGACAAGTTCCCCCGGATGACCGACTACGTGCTGCCGACCGGGGTCCGCATCGCCGACGCCGACCGGGTCCGCCTCGGCGCGCACCTCGCCGAGGGCACGACCGTGATGCACGAGGGCTTCGTCAACTACAACGCCGGCACGCTCGGCGCGTCGATGGTCGAGGGCCGGATCAGCGCCGGCGTCGTGGTCGGCGACGGCTCCGACGTCGGCGGCGGCGCCTCGATCATGGGCACCCTGTCCGGCGGCGGCAAGCAGGTCATCTCGGTCGGCGAGCGCTGCCTGGTCGGCGCCAACGCGGGCATCGGCATCTCGCTGGGCGACGACTGCGTGGTCGAGGCCGGCTGCTACGTCACCGCGGGCACGAAGGTGACCTCGTCGGCCCCGACGCCGGCCCCGAGGGCCGCCGGGTGGTCAAGGCCGCGGAGCTCTCCGGCGCCAGCAACGTGCTGTTCCGCCGCAACTCCACGACCGGCGCCGTCGAGGCGGTGGCGTGGGGCGGCCACGGCATCGAGCTCAACGCCGAGCCTGCATGCCAACTAGCCGCTCGAGGCGCCCGTCCCCGCCCGCTCCGGCGGCACGCTCGTCGGTGCGGCCCTGGTGGTCGGCCTGCTGCTGGCCGCGCTCGTCGCCGGGGGCCTCTTCGTGCTGTTCGACCAGGGCGTCGGCCCGCTCCCGGACCCCGAGGGCTGCCGGGCCCGGGTCGGCGGCGTGGTCGTCGACCTCGACACCGAGCAGGCCGAGAACGCCACCACGATCGCCGCGGTCGCGGTGCGTCGCGGCCTGCCCGCCCGGGCGGTGTCGATCGCGCTCGCGACGGCGTACCAGGAGAGCAAGCTGCGCAACCTCGACCACGGCGACCGGGACTCGCTCGGCGCTCTTCCAGCAGCGGCCGTCGCAGGGCTGGGGCACCGCCGCAGCAGATCCGGGACCCCTACTACGCGGTCAACGCGTTCTACGACGCGCTGGTGAAGGTCGACGGCTACCAGACGATGCGGATCACCGAGGCGGCCCAGGAGGTGCAGCGCTCCGGCTTCCCGGAGGCCTACGAGGACCACGCCGCGGACGGCCGGGCGCTGGCCTCGGCGCTGACCGGCTACAGCCCGGCGCGCTTCAGCTGCGTGGTCCACGACCCCGGCACGACGCGGGCGGCCCAGGAGGCCGGCACGAACGGCCTGACCCCGCGGGCGCGAGCGGGTGCGCACGCGACCTCGAGCGAGGCGTTCGGGACGCTGTCGCTCGGGCGGGTTCGCCCCCGGCGGCGTGAGCACCGGCCACCAGGAGGGGTCGGCGCACTACGACGGCCGCGCGGTCGACGTGTTCGTGCGGCCCGTGAACGCGGAGAACAAGCGGACCGGCTGGGCGATCGCGTCGTACCTCGTCGCGCACGCGGGCCGCCTCGGCATCGACCACGTGATCTTCGACGCGCGGATCTGGACGGCCGGGGACCGCTCCGAGAGCGGCTGGCGCGCCTACGACCCGGGCGACGCCGCCGGCGACGCGGCGGTGCTGCGAGCACCGCGACCACGTGCACGTCGACGTCGTCGCCGGGTCCTGACCCGACCGCGACTTGTCCGGCGAACAGGTCAAACCTGCTAAAAGTTCCGTTACCGATCGGATCGGGCATGGTCCGTCCGGACCACCCAGGGTCCGTTCGGCCACGCAGCGCAGCACCAGGGCCGATAGCAGCGAGGGGTCGCCGCGGGCCATGATGGTGCTCCTGCTCACAGGGGGAGAAAAAGGACATGAACAGCGACTCGGTGCTCTACACCATCGGCACCGCGCTCAACCGCGCCCACGACAACGACGTGCCCGGTCCAGATCCTCGTCGAGGGCCAGTGGCTCAGCGGCCGGGTCGCCGCCGTCGACGGCCACGGCGTCGTGCTGCAGCTCCGACGAGTCCGAGCACGCGGTGATCCGGATGGGCAGCGTCTCCGCGGTCCGCATCTTCGCCGCGGCGCCGCACACCCGGGCGCCGATCACCGGCCCCGTCGCGACGGCGATGCCGGCCTGATCCGGGCCCACCACAACGGGCCCAGCCGAGCACGAGGCGTGCTCGGCTCAGGCCAACCGGCGGCACGCAGCCGCGACCCGCTCGTCGGTGGCCGTGAAGGCCACCCGCACGTGCTCGGCCCCGGCGGCGCCGTAGAACGCCCCGGGCGCCACCAGGATGCCCAGGTCGGCCAGCCAGGCCACGGTGTCCCAGCAGGGCTCGTCGCGGGTGGCCCAGAGGTAGAGCGACGCCTCCGAGTGGTCGATCCGGAAGCCCGCGCCGTCCAGCGCGTCCCTGAGCAGCAGCCGTCGCCGGCGCGTAGCGCGCGTGCTGCTCCGCGACGTGCTCGTCGTCGTCGAGCGCGACCCGCATCGCGTGCTGCTGCGGGCCCGGGCATCATCAGCCCGAGGTTCTTGCGGACGGCGAGCAGCTCGGCGACCACCACCGGGTCGCCGGCGACGAAGGCGCAGCGGTAGCCCGCCAGGTTGGAGCGCTTGGACAGCGAGTGCACCGTGAGGATGCCCGGTGTGGTCGCCGTCGCAGACGTCGGGGTGCAGCACCGAGACCGGGAGCCGCCCGGGGTCCCACGCGCACTCGAGGTAGCACTCGTCGGAGACCAGCAGCGCCCCGCGCTCGCGGCACCACGCGACCACCTTGCGCAGGTGGTCGACCGGCAGCACCCGACCGGTCGGGTTCGACGGCGAGTTGAGCCACACCAGCGAGACCCGCTCCGGGCCCGACGGCGGTCAGCGCGTCGGTGGCGATCGTGCGGGCGCCGGCGAGACGGGCGCCGACCTCGTAGGTCGGGTAGGCCAGCGCCGGGGTGCACGACCAGGTCGCCGGCGCCGAGGCCGAGCTGGGTCGGCAGCGAGGCGATCAGCTCCTTGGAGCCGATCACCGGCAGCACGCCGTCGAGGTCGAGACCGGTCACGCCGAAGCGACGGGAGAGCCAGTCCACGCAGGCCTGCCGGGTGTCCGTCACGGCCGACCGTGGTCGGGTAGCCCGGCGAGTCCGCGGCCGCCGCGAGGGCCTCGCGCACCACGGCCGGGGTCGGGTCGACGGGGGTGCCGACCGAGAGGTCGACGATGCCGTCCTCGTGGGCTCGCGCCCGCGCGGCGTACGGCGTGAGGTGGTCCCAGGGGAAGTCCGGGCAGCCGACGCCGGCAGACCGGCACGGCCGCGCCGTCACTCCTGGTTCTGCGGGCGGCAGCGCGGCGATCAGCGGGTGGTCCTTGTCGATGACGCCGAGCTTGGCGGCACCACCGGGCGAGCCCAGGTCGTCGAAGAAGTCGACGTTGGCGGTGTAGTAGTCCTTCCACTGCTCCGGGGTGTCGTCCTCGTAGAAGATCGCCTCGACCGGGCAGACCGGCTCGCACGCACCGCAGTCGACGCACTCGTCGGGGTGGATGTAGAGCATCCGGTTGCCCTCGTAGATGCAGTCGACGGGGCACTCGTCGACGCAGGCGCGGTCCTTCAGGTCGACGCAGGGCTGCGCGATGACGTAGGTCACCTTGTTCCTCCCGATCCATGCCGGTCACGCTGGTGCGGTGACACGCTTCGATGGCCCCTGTGGGCCCCGCACAGCCTAGTATCTCGTCCTGGCCCGCACGCAGCGCACCCCGTCCGCCCGTCGAAAGTCCCATCAGAGGTCCAGCCCGTGACCGGCACCCGCACCCCTCCCGGCCTCGGCCCGCACTGCGTCGGGCAGCGGGTCGTCGTACGCCGGGTGCTGCCCGGCGAGACCGGCCCGTCCGGCGGGCCCGCGATGACCGACCTGCTCGGCGTGATGGAGTCCTGGTCGGCGACCGCCACGGTGGTCCGCGCCGAGGACGGCACCGCTCACCGAGATCGCGCTGGCCGACATCGTCTCGGGCAAGCCGGTCCCGCCGCGCCCGTCGGCCCGGATGCGGGTGCGCGGCCGAGCAGGCCTGCCGGCTCTCGAACGCGTCCTGGCCGGCGGTGCACGCCGAGCCGCTCGGCGACTGGCTGCTGCGCGCCTCCGGAGGGTTCAGCGCGCGGGCCAACTCGGTGATGGCGATCGGCGACCCGGGGGTGCCGCTGCCGGAGGCGCTGGCGCGGCGTACGCGCGTTCTACGCCGGGCACGGCCTGCCCGCGTGGGCCCAGGTCGTCGTCGGATCGCCCCCGCAGGAGCAGCTCGAGGCGGCCGGGTGGACGCCACGCCCGGCCCGGCGAGGCCGACTCCGAGCTTCCAGCTCGCGTCGGTGGCGCAGGCGGCCCGCGCCGTACGCCGGACGCGGCCGGCGGTCCGCACCGGTCGACGGTGAGCGCCACCGCGACGCCGGGGTGGCTGGCCAACGACGCCCGCGCGGCGGCGCTGCCCGAGGTCGCCCGGCAGGTGCTCGAGGGCCCCGCCGAGGTGGGGTTCGTCTCCGTCCTCGACCCCGGGTCGGCAGGGGGCGTCGTCGCCAAGGGACGCGTCGCCGCCGAGGGCGACTGGGCCGGGATCACCGACGTGTGGGTCGACCCCGGCCACCGCCGCCGGGGCCTCGCCGTGCGTCGTCCTCGGCGCGCTCCTCGACTGGGCCGCCGAGCGCGGCGCCACGACGGCATACCTGCAGACTCGTGGCGACAACCCTCCGGCGCTCGCGCTCTACGCCACACTGGGGTTCCGCACCCACCACGCCTACCGCTACCTCGCGGCCCCGGACCTCTAGATCGGAGTCCCCTCGTGCGCGCTCGCCTCGCCGTGCTGCTGCTCGCCCTCGTCGCCGGGCTGCTCGTCGGCCCCGTCGCCGTCAGCGACCCGGCCGACGCGAAGGCCGCCACGCGGCACGGCGTCATCATCTTCCGCAAGAACCACGACAACCCGTTCCGCTCGACGCTGGTGTGGAAGGTCGTGCGGGTCTCCGGGGGGAGGAGCACCGTGGTCGTGCGCAAGACCTGGCGGGCCGGCTCCGGCTACTTCCGGACCTCGACGAACGCCTGCCGCAAGAACCGTGGCTGGCTGCCCGACGGCACCTACCGGCCCACGCTGTTCCGCGACTACCCAGGCAACCTGATCAAGGGCAAGGCGATCTACCTCGGCCAGAAGCGCTGCGCGAACGGCACCCTGCGCACCGACCTGTTCATCCACACCGAGCAGGGCCCCGGGAGCCGGCAGTGCGCCGACCGCAGGGGCGACCAGCTCTGCCGCTGGGAGTACCCGAAGATCAACGACTACCGCTCCTTCGGCTGCGTCAAGCTCTCCCCCTCCGCCATGCGCGAGCTGTACGCCGCCTGGCGCGACTACTTCCGACTCGGCCGCACCTCGAAGGTCCGCGTCGTCGTGCGCTGACCGGTCAGGAGCAGATGACGGTGTCGCTGGGCGTGTAGGTGGTGTGCATGCGCTCGCGGCGCTCGACCTCGTCCGACCCGGGCTTGCGGAAGATCCGGTAGACGTCGATGTCGAAGCCGCCGTAGCCGGTGTTCGGGACGCACTCGGGGCCGCTGAGGCGTCGCGTCGACGGCGAGGTGAGGCGGTACGGCGCAGACTTCTCCGCGGTGATGTCCCAGTACTTCGTCGACCACATCGCCACGTGCATCGCCCCCTGCGTCGACGGGGTGCTCGGGTCGATCCACGCCTGGACCAGGACGCCGTACGGCGTGGTGTTCTCGAACCGCAGGTCGACGGTCGGCCAGGCCACGGTCGCCTCGCGGCCGACCGGGTAGCGGTCGATGTAGAACGAGTGCGGCTTGTGCTCGACGTCCTTGAGCCCGGCGAAGAACGCCGCGTTGAACGTCGTCGTGGCGACCTGGCTGACGCCGCCGCCGAAGTCCTCCTTGAACACGCCGTTGCTGATGATGAAGCCCTTGGTGAAGCCGTTCTCTGCCGTCCGCTCCCCCACCGTGCCGTTGAGGCTGAACGTCTCGCCGGGCTTGAGCAGCGTGCCGTCGACCAGCTCGGCGGCGCGGCCGAGGTTGATGTTGCGGTAGGCCGCGTAGGGGAAGTTCGTGGTCCAGCTCGACACCCGCTCCACGACCTTCAGCCGGCGCGCGTCGGCCGTGGTGAAGTCGGGCTGCACGGCGACGCCGCGCAGGGTCAGGGTGCGCTCGCCCTCCGCGGCGGTCACGGCCTCGAGGAACGGCTGTACGTCGGCGGGGTCGAACGAGAGCCCGGTGCGCGCGGGGATGACGCGGGGCCGGCCCCCTACCAGCCGGACGTCGGCGTCGCGCGGGGCGAGCGAGGTCGTCCTGAGCCGGGCGCGGAGCACCTTCACGAGGGCGTCGCCGTCGAGCGCGGGTTGCAGCGCGTCCCCGTCGGGCTGCAGCGACAGGGCCGACGAGTAGTCCTCGGGGTCGAGGCGGACCTGCTTGCCCGCCAGCCGGACGGTGACCGCGCCGGACATCGCCGGGTTCGCGAAGTCGTCCATCGCGGTGCTGACCGCGTCCTTGTCGATCGCCGGCTCGGCGGTGGTGCTCGGCAGCTCGACCGGACCGTCGTCGCGCAGGAAGGCCGCCCGCAGCGCGTCGACGGCGGCGGGCTGGTCGACGACCGTCCCGCGGGTGGGGTAGCGCGGCGTGGCCCGGTCGCCGCGGAAGGCGACCCGACCCTCCACGGCGGGTACGTCGACGCGCTCGGCGACCCCGCGCACGGCGGCGGCGAGGGCGTCCTCGTCGACGCGGACGACCGGCTCCGCTCGGCCCCCGCCGGTGAAGTAGTCCCAGATCCGGCGCGGGTCCCAGCTGCGACCGCCGCCCGCCCCGTCGACGGTGGCGCGCACGTCGAGCTGGAGGCCGGCGTCGAGCGGGGTGACCGACCCGGTGCCGTCGACGGCGGTGACGTCGATCGGCGCGGCCGCCCGGGGCTCGAGCCGGTCCACCAGCCGCGCCTCGGCGGCGTCGGGCGTCAGCCCGCCGATCTCCACGCCGGACACGGTCGTGCCCCGGGGGATCCGGTCGCTGGTGACGAGGTAGACGGCGACGTACGCACCGCCGAAGACGGCGAGCAGCACGACCAGCAGCCACGGGACGACGCGGCGGTCGTAGGGGCGCCGGGCTGCGGGGACGGTGGTGTCGTCAGGCACGCGGAAACCCTACGGGGTCCGCTCACGCGTCCCGGCCACGCCGACCGTTCCGACGAGGCCGACGAGGCCGACGACCACCAGGACGATCCCGGTGGCCATCAGGCCGTAGCCGCGCAGGTCGCTCGCGAGCGCGAAGTCGCCCTCGGGGCGTCCGAGGACCACCACCGCGAACAGGGCCAGCCAGCCCGCCGGCGTACGTCGACGCGGTGCGCGGGAAGCGCGAGACCCGCAGCCGCCACGGCAGCGCGAGGCTGGTGACGACGGCGAGCAGCAGCCCGGCAGGGGGCGCGTCGCGGTGCACCGCGACCGCGGCGAGCGCCGACCAGCACGCCCACGACGAGCGCCGCGGCGTGCCGCAGGAGGGCCACTCCTCAGCCGAGCCCGGCGAACAGGTCCGTCTCGAGGCCGTCCTCGTTGGTCGGGCCCTGCACGCCCTTGGCGAGCCGGTAGAACTCGGTGCCCCACACCTGGTTGCCGACGTTGTTCGACAGCGCGAAGAACGGCCCGTCGACCTCGATCTGGGTCGCGTGCGCCTTCATCGCGCGGATCTTGGCGTCCGCGAAGTCGCTCGGCCTCGACGACCGCGGAGAGCATCGTCGTCGGGCACCATGAACGGCGGCAGCGTCGCCCTCGGGGTCCATGCCCTCGAAGGAGGTGGTGTCGCCCGGCGGCGCGCAGCGCCCGCAGGCCCGCGCGCATCCGGTCGACTCCGACATCGCGCCCCAGTAGATCTTGGCGACGTCCCAGGGCTCGCCGAGGTCGGGCCGGTAGGAGCGGACGGCGGCGAGCGGCGCGGCGTACATCGCGACGCGGTGCGCCTGGATGTGGTCGGGGTGGCCGTAGCCGCCGAACTGGTCGTAGGTCACCAGCACCTGCGGGCGGACCTCGCGGATGATCTCGACGAGGAGGTCGGAGGCCTCGAGCAGGTCGGCCCGCCAGAAGGTGCCCTCCTTGACGTCCTCGCCGGCCATGGCGTGGCCCTCCTCGTGCCAGACCATCCCGCTGTCGCGGTAGTGGCCGGCGCCGCCGAGGAACCGGTGGTCGGTGACGCCGAGCTCCTTCATCGCGTTCGCGAGCTCGGTGATGCGGTGCGGCGCCGAGGCCGTCCTCCTGGTCGGCGGCGAGGTGGGCCAGCTCGGGGACCAGCACCTCGCCCTCCTCGCCGAGGGTGCAGGTGACGAGCGTGACGCCGGGTGCCGCGCGCGACGTACTTCGCCATCGTGGCGCCGTGGTTGATCGTCTCGTCGTCGGGGTGCGCGTGCACGAGCAGCAGCCGTTGGTCCATGGGGCCAGCCTATTCCGGCGGGAAGTGCCCCTTGATCCGGCGGGGCGCCGCGGGCAGGTCGAGCGGCGGCAGCGCCGGGCCGGGGTCGGGGCCCGTGTCGTCCAGCCAGCCGTCGTACTCCTCGACGAGGAGCTCGACCATCAGGTCCGGCGCGTCGGTGCTGACCACCCAGGGCTGGTCCTCGTCGTCGTCCTCGCCGGCGAAGCGCTCGCGGGTCACGCCCGCCTCGAAGCCGTTGGCGCGCAGCCGCGCGGCGACCGCGCGGGCCCACTCGTCGTCCAGAACAGCGCCCGCACGCTCACGCAGCTCCTCCTCGATCGCCGGGACCCGCGCCACAGGGCGGCCACCGCGACCTCGGTGCGCTCGGGCTCGCCGACCGAGGCCTGCGCGAGACCGGCGGGGTCGCCGGCGGCGATCCACCGCGGATGCCGTCGATGCCGACCTGCTTGAGCCGCGGCACGGCGTGCAGCACGCGCGTGCGTTCACCCCGCCGCCGTACGTCCCGCGCGACAGCTCGAGGCGCCGGGCGACCTCGCGCGGCGGGCGCTCGCGGAACAGCGGGACAGCCGTCCACGCGAGGTGGGCGAGCTCGAAGAGCCGGGTGGTGGGGCCGGCGAGGTCCCAGTCGAAGACGCCGGCGAGGCGGTCGCCCTCGAAGACGAGGTTGTACGGCGCCACGTCGTTGTGGCCCACGAGCTCGGCGCCGTCGACGGGAAGAACCGCCACGGCCCGGACGTCGTCGAGGCCCGCGACGGCGTCGTGGAGCGACCGCAGCCCACCGGGCCAGGTCGGCGAGCTGCGCGTCGGTGAGCAGCTCCTCGTCGACGTCGACGATGCGGCCGGGCAGGTAGGTCAGCACCTCGCGGCCGCGGGCGTCCGTGCCGAGCACCCGGGGCACGGCGCGCAGGCCGCGCTCGTGGACGTGCTCCAGCAGGCGGTGCACGGAGGGCGTCCAGGGACCGGTCGGCCGCGGCGGACGGTCCCGCCGATGCGCAGCGCGCCGCCGACGTTGCCGCCCTCGAGACGGTCGCCGTCGAGCAGGACCTCGCGCAGGCCCGCGAGGAACGGCAGGTCGGCGTCGAGCCAGGGCACGTCGTCGAGCTCCTCGGGCCCGAGCCAGCGCAGCGCGTCGTGCTCGCGCGGGCACCGGCTCGCCCGCGACCAGCGTCGCGAGCAGCGACGCGCAGCGCGAAGCCCGGCTGGATCGCCTGCTCGCCGTCGAGCCGCCCGGTGACCGCGACCTCGCAGCCGAGCTCCTCGCGGACCTCCCGGACCACGCGGCCTCGGCCGGGTCCTCGCCCGGCTCGACCTTGCCGCCGGGGAGCTCCCACCGACCCGCGGCCGCCGCGGCGGGTGGTCCGCCGGGCCGCCAGGACCCGTCCGTGCCGCACGATCGCGGCGCCGACGACGAGCACGGCGCTGGCTCGAGGGCGTCGGGCACGGCCGCCATGCTGCCAGTCCACGTCGCGATCGGGCAGGACTGGCGAACCTGGGGCGGGACCTGCGTCGGGACCGGCAGGATCGCACGGCCGACGGCGTGCACCTGCTGCGCAGCGCCGACCGCGTCGACGAGGTGGACGCGCTCGTGGACGGTGACCGCGCGGGGGCGGCCGGGTCGGGCTCGCGGGCGTGCTCGCCGACCTCAACCGGCGGGCGCGCGCGGTCCGCGGTCCCGGCGCGCGGCGCGCGCTGGGGGTTCCGGTGGGACCGCGAGGACGAGCGCAGCCGGCGCTGGTGGCCGCAGGGCATCACCACCTCGGCGGACGCCGCCGCCGGCGACGCCGACGGCGAGGACGTGCACGGCCGGTCGGTGCTCGTCACCAGCGCCTACTCCAAGACGCGTCGACGGCGTCGCGCACGGGGGCCCGGCTCACGCGTCGTCGACCTCACCGACCCGCTCCGCATCCGCTACCGGCACGTGCTGCTCGTCGAGCCGTTCCTGCGCGACGGACGGCGCGGTCGACGTACGCCCGGTGCGGGTGCACGCCGGCGGCATCGTCTGGCACGGCGACCACCTGCACGTCGCCGGCACCGCGCGCGGCTTCAGCTCGTTCCGCCTCGACGACATCGTGCGGGTGCCCGCCGGGCGACGCGACCGGCTGCGGGTGCCGCGGCGACCGGGTCGACACCTTCGGCTACCGCTACGTCGCTGCCGTTGCGGTTCAGCTACGACGCGCACGCGGAGCGCGGCGTACGAGCGGATGCGCTACTCGTTCGCCTCGCTGGACCGCAGCACGCCGCCCCACGAGCTGGTCGCCGGCGAGTACGGCCGCGGCGACCATGACCACGCGGCTGGCGCGCTACGAGATCGACCCGGCCACGTCGCTGCTGCAGCGCGGACGACGACGGCCGCTCGCGTCCCGCTGGCGCTCGAGGACCGCGGCATCGGGGGCATGCAGGGCGCGGTGGTCGTGCGGCGGCACGTGGTTCGTCACCACCAGCCGCGGGCAGCTACCGGCTGGGCAGCGTCTGGGTCGGCACGCCCCGGCGACCTGCGCCGAGCACCGCTGCGCGCTGCCGGTCGGCCCCGAGGACATCACCTACTGGCCCTCGACGCGACCAGCTGTGGTCCCTCAGCGAGTACCCCGGGCACCGCTACGTCTTCGCGATGGACCGGTCGCGCTTCGGCTGAGCCGGCGGCTACCGTCAGTCGCGGCAGCCCGGGCGAGCTGGCGGGACTGCGCGACCAGCCGGTCGGCGGAGTCCCAGACCTCGGCGTCCTCCTCGAGCAGCCCGCCCGCGACGTTGCGGGTCGAGTGCGTCACCCGCAGCCAGCCCGGCGCCGGCACGCGCGCGCACGTGGACGCTCAGCTCCAGCGTCGGCGCCCAGCCGAGCACGCCGAGGTCGAAGGTGACCGGCGGCAGCGCGTCGACGGCGAGCAGCAGCATCAGCGGGTCGGGCTCGCGGCCGTCGGCCATCCGCAGCCAGCCCTGGATCAGGCCGCGCCCCGACGGCTTGCCCGAGCGCCCAGCCGACGCAGCGCCGGGTCCAGCCGCAGGTCGAGCCGCTCGAGGAAGCTCGGCCTGCTCCATGAACGCCCGGCGGCGCGTCGGTCGGTGCGACACGCAGCCTCGGGCGGCGGCAGGTCCGGCGGCGTCGGCGGTGGTGCGGACGTCGTCGGGCAGCGCGTCGAGGTCGCCGTACGTCGCCAGCGCCCGGATCCGCTCGACCTCGCGACCGTCCTCGTCGCTGCACCAGCGAGGCCGGGCCGGTGCGACAGGCTGCCGACCGGCCGCGCAGCACCTCGGTGCGCACCGTCGCCGGGCCGGGCCGCGACGGCGGAGAGGTAGTAGCCGCTCACGGCCACCGGGTCGGGGTGCCCCGAGGCGTGCGAACACCTGGCGCGCAGCGCGTTGCCGACGATGGCCAGCAGCAGGCCGCCGTTGACGCCCGCGCCGATCTGCCAGCCCGCGCCGAGCTCGCCGTCGTAGGTCGTCGGGTCGTCGGGTCGCGCGGCGAGCGCGATGCCCGTCGTCGAGGTCGCTCACGCCGGCGAGCCTAGCCAGCGCCGGAGGCGGGGCTCAGCCGGCGGAGCCGCGACGGCGTGCGCTGGGCCGGGATGCGCCGCCTTCTGGGCGACGAGGTGCACGGTGACGTAGTGGCCGTGCTGGCTCTGCCGGGTGGCCGCCTCGAACTCGATGTGGTCCGTCGCCGGTGCGCGAGCGCGTGCGCCTCCCAGAAGGGATAGCTGACCCGGTCGGCCCACAGATCTCCTCCAGCCGGCTCGCGACGTCGGCCTCGGTGTACAACGGCCGGAAGGTGCACAGCGCGATGACCAGCTGGTCGGGGTCGTCGGTGTGCTCGACCTCGACCTTCTCGAAGAGGCCGCTGGTCATCAGCACCGCGCGCAGTCCCGACTCGAAGCCGGCCAGGTCGCGGGCACGCCCGGGACTGGCATTGTCCTGGATGGCCTGCCGCATCCGGTGGAACTGCACCAACTCCATGCTCGCCATGGTGAGGCCGGGGGCGCCGCCGGCACATCCCCTCGCCGGTAAAGCCTGGCGAGTCGAATCGGACAAAACACCTCGATCTAGGTCAGACCAAAAGGAAAATCTATCCCTGATCGGGCAGGTCGGCCATGACCATGAACGTCACGCCCTGGTCGTCCGCGACGAACGCCATCCGCCCGAACGGCGTGTCCCACGGCTCGCGGTGGACCGAGCCACCGAGCCGTCGTACCTCGGCGACCGTCTCGTCGGCGTCGGCGACCTTGAAGTAGGTGCTCCAGTAGGGCGAGAGCGACTCCTGCCCCTGGTCGAGCACGCCGATGCCGCCGGCCGGCGCTCCGTCGACCAGGAAGGCAGCGTAGGTGAAGCCGTCGGCCGAGAGGTCGTCGTAGGCCCACCCGAACAGCGCGGTGTAGAAGGCCTTGCTCTCCTCCCAGGCGCGGGAGAACTGCTCGTTCCAGGTGACGCTGCCCGGCTCGTTGGCGAGCTGGAAGCCGGTGTGGCCGCCGGCCTGCCACAGCCCGACCACCGCTCCCCCGACGTCGACGGCGATCGCCATCGACCCGAGGTCGCCGACCGCCATCGACTCGGCGACCTGCTGGCCGCCGTGCGCGAGGACCGCGGCCATCGACGCCTCCGCGTCCTCGGTGGCGAGGTACGTCGTCCAGGCGCTGACCTGCTCGGGGAACATCTTCGGCATCACGCCGGCGACGTTGCGGCCGCCCTTGGTGGCCACGGCGTAGCCGCCGAACTCGGCCGGCCCCTCGGGGAGGTCCCACCCGAACAGGCCGGAGTAGAACGCCTGCGCCCTGCCGAAGTCCTCGACGGCGACGTCGACCCAGCAGGGGGTGCCGACCGGCCACGGGGTCTCACGAGTGGTCATGGCCCCAGCGTGGCACCGGCCGCGGACGCTGACCAGACCCGGTGTGAGCCCGCCTACCGCTGGGTAGGCGTGCGGGGCCGCCCACCCGGGGACGGCCGCGACGGGAGGACCACGTGGGCGAGCACGCGAGCGGGCACGGCGAGGACACCCCCGGCGCCGCGGAGTCGGACTTCCTCGCCTTCGAGGACCTGCTCGAGGACCGGGACCGGGCCCTGCTCGCCCGCGTCCGCGACCACCTCGAGGAGCACGTCGCCCCGGTCATCGACGACTACTGGATCCGCGCGGAGTTCCCGCACGACCTCGTGCCGGGGCTGGCCGGGCTCGGCATCGCCGGTCTGGCGTACGACGGCCCCGGCTGCCCGGACCGCAGCGCGCTGTTCGACGGGATGGTGTCGATGGAGGTGGCGCGCGTCGACCCGTCGATCCAGACCTTCCTCGGCGTGCACGGCGGACTGGCGATGGGCTCGGTGCGGCTGTGCGGGTCGGCCGAGCAGCAGGAGCGGTGGCTGCCGGCGATGGCCCGGATGGAGCTCCTCGGCGCGTTCGCCCTCACCGAGCCCGAGCAGGGCTCGGGGATCGCCGGCGGGCTGGCCACGACGGCCCGCCGCGACGGCGACGAGTGGGTGCTCGACGGGGAGAAGAAGTGGATCGGCAACGCGTCCTTCGCCGACCTCGTCGTGGTCTGGGCCCGCGACGTCGAGGACGACGAGGTCAAGGGCTTCGTCGTCGAGAAGGGCACCGACGGGATGACCTTCGACGTGCAGCGGGACAAGATCGCGCTGCGGGTGGTGCAGAACGCCGAGATGCACCTGCGCGGCGTGCGGGTTCCCGAGGCCAACCGGCTCGCGAACGCCCGCTCGTTCGAGGACACCTCGAAGGTGCTCCGGATGACCCGGATGGGCGTGGCGTGGGCGGCGACCGGCTGCGCGCGCGGCGCCTACGAGCACGCCCTGCGCTACACCCTCGGAGCGCGAGCAGTTCGGCCAGCCGATCGCCGGCTTCCAGCTCGTCCAGGACCTGCTGGTGCGGATGCTCGGCAACGTCGCCGCGTCGACGGCGCTGTGCGTGCGCACCTCCCAGCTCCAGGACGCGGGGCGCCTGCGCGACGAGCACGCCTCGCTGGCCAAGGCGTTCACCACCGCGCGGATGCGCGAGACGGTGGGCTGGGCGCGCGAGGTGCTCGGCGGCAACGGCATCCTGCTCGAGCACCACGTCGGCCGGTTCGTCGCCGACGCCGAGGCGATCTACTCCTACGAGGGCACCCGCGAGATCAACACCCTGATCGTCGGCCGCGCGCATCACCGGGGAGAGCGCGTTCGTGTGAACGTGCGCGACAGCTTCCGGCCGACCAGCGCCCACACGACGGCCCCGACGACCAGCCACGGCTCCACGAACGTCAGCACCGGCGGCGGCCACGGCTCGCCACGCCGTACGTCGAACAGCAGCAGGGCCAGGCCGCCGACGCCGCGCACGACGAGCACGATCACGCCCGCGGTCACCAGCACGGCCAGCCAGCCGCCCATCACGTCGCTCGGCGGCCGGGTCGCGACGGCCAGCGCGACCGTGAAGGCGACGATCGCCAGCGCGAGCACCGCCGCGTTGTAGGTCGGCGAGGTGAAGGCCCGGGCGGCGAGCTCGGGGCCGGCGCTCGGACGGGCGTCGCCGAAGCCGCTGCGACCGCCGAAGAGCCAGTAGAGGTGGGGCGCCGCGAACACCGCCGTCCAGACGGCGGCGACGACGCAGCTCACCCGTGCCCCACGCACGCTCCCGACCCTAGCCGTCGCTCCACCGCGGCGCCGGGCGTACCTGCTGCTCCGGGGCGGGTACGTCGACCGGGTCACCGCGCTCAGCCGGGGGGCAGCCGCAGGCGCCAGCGGGTGCCGCGCCCGACGGCGGAGGCGACCTGCAGGTCGGCGCCGGCCTCGCGGGCGACGTCGGCGAGCACCCGCAGGCCGAAGTGGCCCTCGGGCGGCTCGGAGAGCACCCGCTCGGCGTCGAACCCGACGCCGTCGTCGGCGACCTCCAGCACGACGTGTCCGGCCTCGTGGCCGACCGAGACGCGCACGCTGGTGGCCATCGCGTGCTTGAGGCAGTTCTGCAGGCACTCGTGCGCGACGCGGTAGACGAGCCGCTCGGTCCAGGGCGTCATCTCCTCGAGCACGTCGGGGTCGGCGACGACCTCCACCTCGACCTCGCGCGAGCGCAGGCTGGTGGCGAGGTCCTCCAGGGCCACGCCGAGCCCGGCCGTCTCGAGGTTGGGCGGGTAGAGGTCGACCAGCAGCGAGCGCATCCCGCCGATGCCCCGACGGACGGTCGCGGCGGCGTCGCGGAGCTGGTCGGCGAGCTCGGGCTGCCCCTCGGAGGCGGCCCGGGCCGCCGCGCTGGAGACCACGAACGAGGCGCCCGCGAGCTCCTGCACCACGCCGTCGTGCAGGGTGCCGGCGATGCGGCGGCGCTCGTCGGTGGAGGCCTCGACGGCCCGCTCGAGCAGGGCCTCGCGCTGCCGCTGGGCGCTGGTCACCCGGGTCAGCAGACGCCATACGACCGGGAGCATGAGCACGATCAGGGCCAGCAGGCTGGACGCCGTGATGCCGGCGAAGCCGCGCCAGAGCTGGCTGGAGCGGGACAGCACGCCGTCGTAGCGCGCGTAGGTCTCGAACAGCAGCGGCTCACCCGCAGGGGTCCAGACCGGGCGGTACACCTCGAGCAGCTTGCCGTTGCCCCGCTCGAAGGCGTTCTCGGGACGGTCGACGTCGGAGACCTCGGCGCGGGTCACCGGGTGCACGAGGGCGTCGCGCTCCTCCTCCCCGAGGGGGTAGGTGCGGCCGACCAGCGCGGGCTCGTCGGAGTAGACGATCTTGCCGTCGGAGGTCCAGATCTTGACGCGGACGCTGGACGGCCCGAGGACGTGGTCGCGCACGGCGCGGTCCATCGCCGCGAACGCCTTCGGGTCGCCGGTGACCAGCCCGTTGCGCAGCGCCGGCTGGACGATGGCGTCGGCGAGCACGGCCGCGCTGGCCGCCGCGTCGTTGACCGACTCCTTCTCGGCCAGGCGGCTGGCCGCGACCGAGCCGGAGACGCCGACGAGGCCGAGCACCACGACCGCACCGAGGACCAGCGCGGTGAGGACCCGCCTCCGGCTGACCGGTGCGGGGTCGTCACCGAGCGCGGTGGTCGCGTCCGCGACCGTCACCCACCGGGGAGCCTGCTGCCCGGTCGGGGCAGCGGAGGGGGTACGTCGCAGCGGCTCGGCGGCCGAGTCGAGCGCGGACATCAGTCGCCCGAGCCGTGGCCTCCGCCATGGCCCCCCGTGTCGTCGCTCCCGTGTCCCCCACCGGAGCCACTCCCCGAACCACTGCCCGACCCCGACCCACTGCCCGACCCCGAGCCACTGCCCGAGCCACTGCCAGAGCCACTGCCGGACCCGGAGCCCGAGCCGGAGCCCGAGCCCGAGCCGCTGCCGGACCCGCTGCGGTCGTCCGGGGTGGCCGTCGGCGTCGCCGGGCCGCTGTTGTCGTCACCACCCCCGGTGCCGCCACCACCCCCGGAGCCTCCTCCGCTGCCGGTGCCGCCCTTGCCGCCGCCGCCGCCGGTGCCGCCGCCGCCCTTGCCACCGCTGCCGGACGACCCGGAGCCGGTGCTGCCACGGCCGGAGGAGTCGTCGGCACCGCTGCCGCTGGTGCCGCTGCCGCTGGTGCCGCTGCCGGAGCCGCCGTGCCCGGCGCTGACCGAGTCGTCGCTGCCGTGTCCGCTGCTGCCCCTGCCGCTGTCGGCCCCGTGGTCGCCGCTGTCGTCGCCGCTGTCGTGGCCGGGGCCGTCGTCGGAGACGCCGTCGGCGCGGTCGCCACCGTGGTCGTCGCCGGGCTCGGTCTCGCGGGTCGCCCCGGACGAGGGAGTGGCGTCGTCGTCGAGCAGCGTGGCGGTGGCCGGCACCCGGACCGGGACCGCCTCGGAAAACACCGCGTTGCCGAGCAGGCCGAGCGACGCCGGCGCTGCGGCGATCACCACCGCCGCTCCGAACAGCGCGATCCGCTTCATCGATGACCTCCACAGGACGGGTGAGGGTCCCAGGGTCCCCCGCGCCGCCCGGCGACGCCATCGGACGATGGTGCTACGACCACCGCGCCGCCCTCGGACCACCCGTCTGCACCACCCTGGGACCACCCACTCGCGCGGCCGACCTCCCCCACCCGGGCCAGTCCCGGCGATCAGCCCGCGCCGCCGGTCGGCCGCTCAGTCCAGGCGCTCCAGGCCGGTCACGTCCATCACCAGCTCGCCCTCGTCGTCGGAGGCGCGCAGGTCGACGACCGCCCGGATCCGCCAGTCGTGGTCGCCCTCGGGGTCGCCCAGGACCTGCTGGACCAGCCAGGTCGACTCCGTCCTCTCCACGAGCAGCATCTGCGGCCCGCGGGCGTCGGGCCCGGTGTCGATGGAGTCGTGCTCGGCGAAGTAGGCCGCGCCCGCCTCGCGCCAGTCCTCGGCGGACATCGTCGCCCCGGTCCCCGCCCCGCTGCCGCCACCCGCCTCGAGCTCGCCCAGCGCCGTCCACCGACGCAGCGCGGCCAGCTCGACCCGTCGGAACAGCGCGTTGCGGACCAGGACGGTGAACGCCCGCTCGTTGGCCGTGATGGCCTCCGGCGTCGGCGGCAGCACGTCGGCCGCCACGACGCGGTCGGGGTCGCTGAGCTGCTCCCACTCGTCGAGCAGGCTGGAGTCGGTCTGCCGCACGACGGCGCCGAGCCACTCCACGATGTCGTCGAGCTCGTCGGTGCGCACGCTCTCCGGGACGGTCTGCCGCAGGGCGCGGTAGGCGTCGCCGAGGTAGCGCAGCACGAGGCCCTCCGAGCGTGCCAGGCCGTAGAACGCGACGTACTCCCCGAAGGTCATCGCCCGCTCGTACATGTCGCGCACGACCGACTTCGGCGAGACGGCGCTCTCCGAGACCCACGGGTGGCTGCGGCGGTAGACCTCGTAGGTGTGCTCGAGCAGCTCCTGGAGCGGCTTGGGCCACGACACCTCGTCGAGCAGCTCCATCCGCTCGTCGTACTCGATGCCGTCGGCCTTCATCTCCCCGATCGCCTCGCCCCGCGCCTTGTGCTCCTGGGCTCCGAGCACCGGTCGCGGGTCCTCGAGCGTGGCCTCGACGACGGAGACGACGTCGAGGGCGTACGTCGGAGCCTCCGGGTCGAGGACGTCGAAGGTCGCGAGGGCGTACGTCGACAGCGGCTGGTTGAGCGCGAAGCCGAGCTGCAGGTCGGCCACCAGCCGGACCGTGCGGCCGTCCTCGCCGGGCGGGTCGACCCGCTCGACCACCCCGGCGGCGAGCAGGGCGCGGTACTGCGCGACCGCGCGGCGGACCAGCCGCACCTGCGAGCGGGCGTCCTCGTGGTTGTCGCGCAGCAGCCGGCGCATCGCCTCGAACGGGTTGCCCGGCCGGGCGATCACGTTGAGCAGCATGGCGTGGCTGACCCGCATCCGGGACACCAGCGCCTCGGGCGGGGCGGCCACGAGCCGGTCGAAGGTGTCCTCGGTCCAGGTCACCTGGCCCTCGGGCGCCTTCTTGCGCTGCACCCGCCGCAGCTTCTTCGGGTCGTCGCCGGCCTTCTGGACGAGCCGGTGGTTCTCCACGACGTGGTCGGGCGCCTGCACCACGACGGTCCCCGCGGTGTCGAAGCCGGCCCGCCCGGCGCGGCCGGCGATCTGGTGGAACTCGCGGGCCTTGAGGATCCGCTGCCGGCGTCCGTCGTACTTGCACAGGCCGGTGAAGACGACCGTGCGGATCGGCACGTTGATGCCGACGCCGAGCGTGTCGGTGCCGCAGATGACCTTGAGCAGGCCGGCCTGGGCGAGCTGCTCGACGAGGCGGCGGTACTTCGGCAGCATCCCGGCGTGGTGCACGCCGATGCCGTGCTTGACCAGCCGCGACAGGGTCTTGCCGAAGCCGGGGCTGAACCGGAAGCCGCCGACCAGCTCGGCGATGCGGTCCTTCTCCTCGCGCGTGCAGACGTTGACGCTGGTGAGCGCCTGGGCCCGCTCCAGCGCCGCGGCCTGGGTGAAGTGCACGACGTACACCGGCGCCTGGTGGGTGGTGAGCAGCTCCTCGATCGTCTCGTGGAGCGGGGTCAGCGCCCACTGGTAGGTGAGCGGCACCGGTCGCGTGGCGCTGGTGACGACGGCGGTGTCGCGGCCCGTACGGCGCGAGAGGTCGTCGACGAAGCGGGTGACGTCGCCGAGGGTGGCCGACATCAGCACGAACTGGGCCTGGGGCAGCTCGATCAGCGGCACCTGCCAGGCCCAGCCGCGGTCGGGCTCGGCGTAGAAGTGGAACTCGTCCATCACCACCTGGCCGACGTCGGCGAGCGCACCCTCGCGCAGGGCGATGTTGGCGAGCACCTCGGCGGTGCAGCAGACGATCGGCGCTGACGCGTTGACGGCGGCGTCGCCGGTCAGCATGCCGACGTTCTCAGCGCCGAACACGTCGATGAGGGCGAAGAACTTCTCCGACACGAGGGCCTTGATCGGCGCGGTGTAGAAGGAGCGCCGCCCGGCGGCGAGGGCGGCGAGGTGGGCGCCCGTGGCCACCAGGCTCTTGCCGGTGCCGGTCGGCGTGCTGAGGATGACGTTGGACCCGGTGACCACCTCGATCAGGGCCTCCTCCTGGGCGGGGTAGAGGCTCAGCCCCTGCTCGGCCGCCCAGGACGCGAACGTCTCGAAGAGCGTGTCCGGGTCGGGGGTGGGGGGCAGCAGGTCGAGGAGGGTCATGGTGCCCCCCATCGAACCAGCAGACCGGCGCCGCGTCCCTCCGGGTGCGGAGGGGCGCGGCGCCGGGGTGCGTTCCGGGTGCGCTGCGGGGTGGAGCGGGTCAGTCGTCGGAGCCGTGGCCGCCCGAGCCGTGGTCGTCGGAGCCGCTGTCGTCCGAGCCGTGACCGCCCGAGCCGTGGTCGTCGGAGCCGCTGTCGTCCGAGCCGTGTCCGGACCGGTGGCCGGACTGGTGACCCGAGCCGCTGGTGCTGTCGTCCGAGCCGTGGCCCGAGCCGCTGGTGCTGTCGTCGCCCCGGTCGCCGCCCCGGTCGCCGCCCCGGTCGTCGCCGGGCTCGGCGTGGTGGCCGTGGCGGCCGTGGTCGTCGCCCGGCTCGGCGTGGTGGCCGTGGTCGTCCCGGTTGTCGTCACCGGGCTCGGCGTGGCTGCTGTGGTGCGCGCCGTCGTCGCTGCTGCGCGAGCTGCTCGAGGTCGCGCGGCTGCTGCGGTCGCCGCCGCGGTCGTCCCTGCTGTCGTCCCTGCTGTCGTCCCTGTTGTCGTCACCGGGCTCGGCGTGGCTGCTGTGCCGTGCGTGGTGGCGCTGCACCCCCCGGTCGTCGCCGGCGTCGTGCCGGCTGTCGTCGGCGGCATGGCTGCTGTGCCGGACGTGGTGCGCGCCGTCGTCGCCTGCCGAGTGGTGCGTGCGCGAGACGGCCACGCGGGTGACCGAGTCGTCGCTGCCCGAGGACGCCGAGGACACCGCGAACGCGGCGGTCGACCCGGTGGCGACGACGAGGGCGGAAGCGGTGGCGAGCATCGCGAGGCGGTTCTTCATGGTGGCTCCTGGGTGCGAGGGTCCTGGTGTGTGCGTCCTTTATCCGCCCGAACGAGGGCGACCCACCATCGAACGATGGTGCTAGCACCGGTCCGCCACCGGACCAGGCCAGGTATCACGGACCCCGCCGGACCCTCCTTGGTGCAGGAAACTTTCTCGAGGAGGAGAGAGACATGTTCAGTCAGTTCTTCTGGCGGTCCACCGCCGAGCGTGCGGTCAAGTCGTTCGCCCAGTCCCTGCTCGCACTTCTCACCGCCGGCCAGATGAACCTGCTGGAGGTGCCGTGGGACGTCACCCTGGCCACGGCGGGGATGGCCGCACTGCTCTCCGTCCTGACCTCGATCGGCTCGTCGCGCATCGGCGACCCCGACGACCCCTCGGCGGTCTCGACCCGCGAGCCGGAGCCGGTCACCGCGCCTGCGGCTGCCTGAGACCCCAGCCGCCCGACCGGCCGGGGCCGTCCCGCGCAGCGGTCCTGACGACGCCGAACGGCCGCACCCCTGCGGGGTGCGGCCGTTCGTGGTCGATCAGGGCTACCGGTCAGGGCAGCGACGGCAGCGACGGCTGCCCGGGCCGAGGCCGGGCGGCCGGCGTCGGGTCAGCGGAACAGCGCGAAGCCGGGCTGCACGACCGCGCCGTCGGCGAAGTCGTTGAACGCGCCGGCCGCGACGAGCGTGTGCCGCTTCGGCATCGGTCGCAGCACGAGGACGCCCTCCTGCGAGTCGGCCGCCGGGACCCAGCCGCTGCGCCGGCTGCCGCCGGTGCTGAAGGCCGCCAGCCGCCGGGTGACGGTCCCACCGGCGACGCAGACGCCACCGACGCCGTTGGCGTCGCTGTTGCACAGCCGGTCCCAGTGCCCGCCGACGTAGACGGTGCCGTCCATGACGGTCACCGCGTCCGCGTCGCCGTCGAACGTCTTGTGCCACAGCGGGGAGGCCGAGCGGGAGTACACGTAGAGGTGACCGCCCACGCCGCCCGCTGCGACGTACACGCGCTTCGGGCCGACCATGATGTCGAAGACGGGCTGGCGCACGGAGACCGAGAAGGCCCGGCTGATCCGGCCGCCGTTCTGATTGAGGGTCGCGACGTTCGCGACGCCCGTGTCGCCGTTGACGGCGCTGAACCCGCCACCGACGAAGACCAGGCCCTTGCTCAGGCGCAGGACGTTGACGCGGCCGTTGGTGCGCGGGTGCCAGGGACGGAGCTTGCCGTTGCTGCGGTCGAAGGCCGCGAGGTGCCCGCGGACCGCGCCGGAGGTCCGGGTGAACGAGCCGCCGACGAACATCCGGGTCCGGGTCAGCGCGATGGCGCGGACGGTGCCGTTGGCCTTCGCGCGGAAGCCCTTGTCGACCTTGCCGGTGGTCGCGGACAGCTTGGCGAGACGCTTCACGTCGCGCTTGCCGATGCGGGTGAACTCGCCACCGACGAACACCTTGCCGCGGGAGACCGCGATGGCGTCGACGTCGCCGTTGGCGGACGGGTGCCAGGGCAGCAGCCGGCCGGTGGTCGCCGAGACGGCGGCGAGGTGGTTGCGGACGACGGTGCCGCGGCTGTCGGTCGCGCGGGTGAAGTCACCGGCGACGAAGATGGTGGAGCCCACGCTGGTGACCGCGCGGACCGGGCCGTTGAACGACGCCGACCTGACAGGCGTCGGCGGCACGACGGCCGCGGAGGCGACCGGCGTGGTGGCCACGACGGTGGCGAGCGCCGCGACGGGCACGGCGAGATGGCGCAGGAGCTTCATGTGGTGTCTTCCCCCCATAGGAAGTGGAGATGGTCGCATCGGCGGCAACCCCTGCCGGCGACGCTCCCGGCGGGCTCGACCCACCGGCGGGTCCTGTCGGACCCGACCAACATGGGACCACACGAACCTGTGAGTCTCGGGGGGAACCATCCCAAATGGCCCGTTCGACCCAGAGTGCGCTGATCCAGACCGATCGACGGTAGCGGTCCCTGTCCTTCAGGTGGAGACGGGCCGGCGCGTCCTGCCTGGCTGGACATGAGACGTGGAAGGGAGTCCCGCTCCCTTCCACTCTCAACGTATAGCCCACCCCGGGGCTTGCGGCAAGACCCCGGTCGCGGCGCAGAATCACCGGCCCTGGACGGCCACACGCCGGCCGGACGACCGACCGACCTGTAGGGGGATGCCGACGTTGCACGCCAGGACCACCACCGCCTTCGACCTCCCCGACCACCTCGCGGCCAAGGGCGACCCGGCCCTCGTCGCTCTCGACGAGGCCCACTTCGCAGCCATCGCGGCGGCTCTCGAGGAGTCGCTCGCCGACGTCACCGAGCGGCTCGACGCGGCCCGCAGACGGGCCGGAGGCTCCGGTCAGGAGGCGATGGACCGCGACCTCGAGGTGCACCGCCTGGGCGCCCGCCTCGTCACGCTGCGCCGGTTCGGCCTCGACATGTGCCTGGGCCACATGGTCGGTCAGGAGAGCACGGCCGGGCAGGACACCGGCGACGGCCGGGTGTACGTCGGACGGGTCGGCCTGACCGACCGCGCCGGGCGCCGGCTCCTGGTCGACTGGCGCTCCCCCGTCGCCGAGCCGTTCTTCGGCGCGACGCACGGCGACCCGATGGGACTGACCTGCCGGCGCAGGTACCACTGGACCCGCGGGCGGGTTACGGACTACTGGGACGAGGTGTTCACCCCCGAAGGCCTCGCGGGGCACGCCGCGGCCCTCGACGACCAGTCCGCGTTCATCGCCACCCTCGGCAGCAGCAGGTCGTCGCGGATGCGCGACGTGCTCGGCACGATCCAGGCCGACCAGGACGCTGTCGTCCGTGCCGGGTCGCGCGGGGCGCTCGTGGTCGACGGCGGCCCGGGGACCGGCAAGACGGTCGTCGCGCTGCACCGCACGGCGTACCTGCTCTACTCCGACCCGCGCCTGGGTCACCGGCGCGGCGGCGTGCTGTTCGTGGGTCCGCACCAGCCCTACCTCTCCTATGTCGCCGACGTGCTGCCGAGCCTCGGGGAGGAGGGTGTCCGGACGTGCACGCTGCGCGACCTCGTGCCCGAGGGGCCGGGCGCGCGCCCGGAGGCCGATCCGGAGGTGGCCAGGCTGAAGGCCACGGCGGCGATGGTGGCGGCGGTCGAGCCCGCGGTCGCGTTCTACGAGGAGCCACCCACCGACGGCCTCGACGTCGAGACCCCGTGGGGGGACCTGTGGCTGGGCGCCGACGACTGGGCGGAGGCGTTCGCCGCACCCGCGCCCGGCACCCCGCACAACGAGGCCCGCGACGACGTGTGGGACCAGCTGGTCGCGATCCTGCTGGACAAGCACGAGGGCGACGAGGACGTGACCCCCGAGCAGCTGCGGCGGGCCGTCGCGCAGGACGCCGCGCTGGTCGACGCTTTCGACAGGGCCTGGCCCCTGCTCGACCACACCGACGTGGTCGGCGACCTGTGGACGGTGCCGGCGTACCTGCGACGGTGCGCACCGTGGCTCGACGCCGACGAGGTCCGGCTGCTCCAGCGACGCGAGCCCGAGGCGTGGACCGTGTCCGACGTACCCCTCCTCGACGCGGCGCGGCACCGGCTCGGCGACCGCGGCGCGTCAGCGCGCCGGCGGCGCCGGGAGGCGGCTCAGGCCGCCGAGCGCGAGCAGATGTCGCAGGTGGTCGAGCACCTGATCGAGTCCGACGACACCGAGATGATGGTGATGTCGATGCTGCGCGGCGACGACCTTCGCGAGGCCCTCGTCGACAGGTCGGCGGTGCCGGCACCCGATGTCGATGTGCTGGCCGGGCCCTTCGCGCACGTGGTCGTCGACGAGGCCCAGGAGCTGACCGACGCCGAGTGGCAGATGCTGCTGCTGCGCTGCCCGTCCCGCAGCCTCACGATCGTCGGCGACCGCACCCAGGCCCGGCACGGCTTCACCGAGTCGTGGCGCGACCGACTCGCCCGCGTCGGCCTGACCCACGTCGAGCAGGCGTCGCTGAGCATCAACTACCGCACGCCCGAGGAGGTGATGGCGCACGCGGAGCCGGTCATCCGCGCCGCGCTCCCC
Organism: uncultured Actinomycetota bacterium; assembly: GCA_963781745.1. Classification (GTDB taxonomy): domain Bacteria; phylum Actinomycetota; class Actinomycetes; order Propionibacteriales; family Nocardioidaceae; genus Nocardioides_B. The sequence goes on from CAWAHH010000009.1 coordinate 152,362, forward strand.
GACGCCAACGTCCCGACCTCGGTCCGCAGCACCGGCATACCCGTCGCCCACGGAGCCCCCACGGACCTCCGCCCGGTCCTGGACGCCTGGCTCGCCGAGCACCCCGAGGGCACCGCCTGCGTCATCGGCGTCCACCCACCCGACGCCGGCGAGGTCCCGGACTCGCCACGCGTGCGCGTGCTGACCCCCGAGCTGTCCAAGGGCCTGGAGTTCGACCTCGTCGTGCTGCTCGAGCCCGAGGAGCTCGGTGGCGGCATCGAGGGCGCGGTGGACAGGTACGTCGCGATGACCCGCGCGACCCAGCGGCTGGTCGTCCTGACGACGCGATGACCCGCGCGGCAGGGGGCGGCGGTGACCGATCATGGACCTCGTGACGGACAGACGGGAGTCGGAGTCGGAGTCGATCGACGGCGAGGGCGAGGCCACGGTCGTCACGCTCTGCGGCTCGACCAGGTTCGAGGCCGAGTTCGCCGAGGTCGGCCGGCGGCTCACGATGGAGGGGTGCGTCGTGATCAGCCTCGGGATGTTCAGCCTCCCCGACCTACCGGACCACGACGGCGGCTCCGAGGCCTCGGAGCTGAGACTGCGGCTCGGCCGCCTGCACCTGCACCTGCAGAGGATCCGCATGGCCGACGAGGTGTACGTCGTCGACCCGGGCGGCTACCTGGGCGAGTCCGCCCGACGGGAGATCGCCTACGCGGAGTCGCTCGGCAAGCCGGTCAGGTACCTCAGTCGGGAAGGCCGGCCCGGCCCGAGCGACGACCCCCGCGAATGAGTCGACCGCACGCAGGCGTGCCTCAGACGTTGAAGCAGAACGGAAACCGGGTGTTTCGGCTCTTTCGGTTATCGTTGGCAGAGACCGAAAACCGCCCCTGACCTGGGCAAACGCGGCTCGCGAGCCGTTGGCAGCCGTTGGTCAGAAACGGACACCGCGTGACTTCGTGAAGACTTTGCGCGGACCGCTGGACGGTCGGGCTAGTCCGAGCTCCGACCTAGACCTTCGATCCTCGCGGATCTCGCGGACAGGTCGCGGATTCGCTGCCAGACAGCTGCTCGCGGCGCCTCGATCTTGAGTGCTCGGATGTATTCATCGAGACGTTGCGGGCGATCTTTGAGATAGGTGACTGCGTTGTCGAGGCTCTCGCCCACCGTCTTGCCGTAGGCAGCGACTGCCTTGCGCGCGCCGGCCTTCAGAGCGACGGTGTCGGGTTTCATCATGGCCAGGTCGATCAGATCGCGGCTGAACGTCGACGTGTCTGCCCACCGGTCGTCGTTGGCGAGCAGCTTGGTTGCGACCTGGTCGGTTCGCGTCAGGATCCGTAACCCGCAGATCTCATCGCCCGGGGCGGGAGTGTCGAGGTCGATGCGGCCTTCATGGATGATCTCGAACTTGATCGCGACCCCTGCTACGAGCACCGACGTCCGGATCCCGTAGCCGTCGACAGAGGGTGTTCGACCCAGGTCCAGTTCGCGTGTGGCCAGAGCGTCGAGCCCGTGGTCCCTGACCGTCTGGCGCAGCGCGCGGTAGGACTGCGGGTCGGAGACCAGGAAGTCGATGTCAACCGATTCGCGGAACTCGCCGTTGGCAAGGACGATCGCGGTCCCGCCTCCGAACCAGCAGTTGTGCTCTGCCAGGAGCGATGCGTCGAGGATCGACAGCACCTCGGCCACCTGTTGGTGGTGCAGCCGCCTAAACAAGGAGCCTGCCGTTGCTGTAGGTGTCCGCCAAGTGCTGGATGAATGCCTTCTCGTGGTCGGTCAGCACCTCCTGGTTGAGGTGTCGCCAGCCGCGTTCGTAGAGGTTGAGTGCCTCCGTTTCGGTGATGGTGGTGCCGGCGTCGGTCTGCCATGCCAGGGTGCGCAGGCCGGGGTAGTCGCCGACCGTGATCGTCGCAGGTTCTGCTGCTGGAGCGTCGAGGATCGGGACGACGAGGTGAAGTCCGAGTGCGGCGGCAACGTTGACGTAGGCGCCGATCGTGACCGAGGGGTTGCCTGCCTCGATCCTGTGCAGGGTGACACGCGAAACACCCGCAGCTTCGGCACAGGCGACCACCGTGACACCGAGGGCCTTCCGGCGTTCGCGCAGCCGCGCGCCTAGGCGTTCGAGGTCCGCCTGTTGCTCGGGGCTCGTGTACGGGCTAGGGGCTGGCATGTTTCTCATTTTAGTCGTTCGGCCACTGAAGTCAATAATGAGAAACGCTTTATCCAATCACTCCGTTACGCGGACCAACACAGCGCGACGCCGGCCGTGCCCGTTGACGATCTCGTCCGCGCGGAGCGAAGCCCACTGCGTCGCCGAAGACACGCTCTGGCTCGAGCTCGCTACCCCCGGAAGATCGGGTCACCGCTGGCTCGAGGTAGTCCAAGAGGGCCTGGACGCTCTTGGTCGGGCGCTTGCGTTTGTACTCGTGGAACTTGCTCGGGCACGCGCCCCGCGCCCAGAGGCGGATGCGGTGCAGATCAGCCTCGGGAAGCACCATCACACCAGCGTGCCACGTGGCGAACAGCGCAGGGTCTGGCTAAGGGGGCAGGAGCGCCGACGGGCGTGCGGACTCTCTGCGGACCGGCTCGACCCAAGAGCCAGCAATACCCAACGCCTACTGACGAATCCCGACGCGCTACACGTTGAAGCGGAACTCGACCACGTCACCGTCGGCCATCACGTAGTCCTTGCCCTCCATGCGGACCTTGCCGGCGGCCTTCGCGGCAGCCATCGAGCCGGCCGCGACCAGGTCGTCGAAGGAGACGATCTCGGCCTTGATGAAGCCGCGCTGGAAGTCGGTGTGGATCACGCCGGCCGCCTCGGGGGCGGTCGCGCCCTTGCGGGATCGTCCACGCCCGCGACTCCTTGGGCCCCGCGGTGAGGTAGGTCTGCAGGCCGAGGGTGTCGAAGCCGACCCGGGCCAGGACGTCGAGGCCGGGCTCGTCGATGCCCATCTCGGCCAGCATCGAGCGGGCCTCCTCGTCGTCGTCGAGCTCGACCAGCTCCGCCTCGAACTTCGCGTCGAGGAAGATCGCCTCCGACGGCGCGACGAGCTCGCGCATGCGCGGCCTTGAGGTCCTCGTCGCCGAGCTCGTCGGCTGTCGCAGTTGAAGACGTAGATGTAGGGCTTCGAGGTCAGCAGCATCAGCTCGCGCAGGAGCGACCTGTCGATCCTCGTGGCGATGATCGGCGTACCCGCCTCGAGGGCGTTCTTGGCCTCCTGCACGGCGGCGACGGTGGCGGCGGTCTCCTTCTTGATCCGCGCCTCCTTCTCCAGGCGCGGGCAGGGCCTTCTCGACGGTCTGCAGGTCGGCCAGGATCATCTCGGTCTGGATCGTCGAGATGTCGTTGGCCGGGTTGACCTCGCCGTCGACGTGCGTGACGTCCTCGTCGCGGAAGACCCGCGTCACCTGGCAGATCGCGGCGGACTCGCGGATGTGGGAGAGGAACTTGTTGCCGAGGCCCTCCCCCTCCGACGCTCCGCGGACGATGCCGGCGATGTCGACGAACTCGACCGTCGCGGGCAGCTGCTTGGCCGACCCGAAGATCTCCGCGAGCTTCGCCAGGCGTGGCTCGGGGACGCCGACCACCCCGACGTTCGGCTCGATGGTGGCGAACGGGTAGTTCGCCGCGAGGACGTCGTTCTTGGTCAGCGCGTTGAAGAGCGTGGACTTGCCGGCGTTCGGCAGTCCGACGATTCCGATGGTGAGTGCCACGGGCGGCGAGTCTACGGGCGCCCGGACCGCCCCGACGAATCGGCGGCGGCCCCGCCTAGGCTCGTGCCATGCGCATCGCCACCTGGAACGTCAACTCCATCCGGTCCCGGATCGAGCGCGTCGAGGCGTTCGTCGAGAGGCAGCGCATCGACGTCCTCGCGCTGCAGGAGACGAAGGCCCGCGACGACCAGTGGCCGGTGATGGGCCTGCAGGCGCTGGGCTTCGAGGTGGCGACCGTCGGCCACAACCAGTGGAACGGCGTCGCTGTCGCGTCACGGGTCGGCATCGAGGACGTGCAGGCCGGCTTCCCCGGGATGCCGGAGTACGGCGACCCGCTGGCCGCCGAGGCACGCGCCCTCGGCGCGACGTGCGCAGGGGTACGCGTGTGGTCGCTCTACGTCCCCAACGGTCGCAAGCCAGACGACCCGCACTACCACTACAAGCTCGCGTGGCTCGAGGCCCTGCGCGCGGCGGCGCACGGCTGGCTCGCCGACGACCCGCAGGCCCCGGTGGCGCTGACCGGCGACTGGAACATCGCGCCCACGGACGAGGACGTCTTCGACATCGCGCAGTTCGCCAAGAGCACCCACGTCACGCCCCCGGAGCGCGCGGCCTTCGAGGCGGTCGTCGCCGCAGGGTACGTCGACGTGGTGCGCCCGCACGCGCCGGGACCGGACGTCTACACCTACTGGGACTACTACCGTCAGCGCTTCGAGCGCAACCGCGGCATGCGCATCGACTTCGTGCTCGGGTCGGCCGCCTTCGCGGCGCGGGTCACCGGCGCCGAGATCGACCGCGAGGAGCGCGCCGGCACCGGCGCGAGCGACCACGCCCCGGTGATCGTCGAGCTGTCCGACTAGCTCCGCCGGGCGAGGTGCAGCCCGATGCCGAGGTCGAGCACGACCTGCGCCGGCACCACGTCGGCGATGGCGTGCAGCACCTGGTCGCGCTCGGCGACGTCGAGCTGCAGGTAGGCCGAGAGCGTGGAGAGGTAGCCGACGTACTCCTTCTTGGGCACCACCACCTCGCGGGGCAGGTGGTGCTCGCACACGTCGGCGAACGCCGCGCTCTCCTGCATCTCCACCGTCGGCCAGTGGCTGCCCTGGTCGGGCGGACCCGCGTGCGGCTGGAAGGAGGGGTCCTCGATCTCGGGGCAGACCGCCGCGACGGCGTCCTGGACGGCCGGGTCGGCCAGCCGCATCGGGCCGCCGAAGACCGCGAGCACACCGCCCGGGGCGAGCAGGTCGGCGGCCAGGGGCAGCCGGGTGGCCGGGTCGGTCCAGTGCCAGGCGGCCGCGGCGTAGACGACGTCGACCCGCTCGCCGCGGTAGTCCTCGTAGCTCGACGGCACCGGCTCGACGCGCATCCCGGCGGTCTCGCGCACCAGGACGGCATACATGTCGGGATCGGGCTCGAGCGCGGTGACCGAGACGCCGTGGCTGGCGAAGACCCGGGTGGCCTTGCCGGTGCCCGCGCCGACCTCGACGGCGGTGCGCACGGGCCGGCCCGCGAAGGCCAGCGTGCGGTCGACCACCTCGTCGGGATACCCGAGCCGGAAGCGCTCGTAGCTCTCCGCAGCCGACCCGAACAGCAGCCCCCGAGGGCTCCTGGATGTCATGGCGGCCTCCTACCCATCCGTCGTGGCGGCACACCCGGCCCCGCGTACGACGGCCCGGCACCGCGGCTCGCTCGACGACGCCCGGCGACGCCCGGGACGCTGTGGACGACGGGGCCGACGTCCCCGGAACTGTCGGCGGTCTGCGGCACGCTGCTCGGCATGGACCTCACCACCACGCTCTCGCTGCTGGCCGTGCTGGCCGTCGGGCTCGCCCTCGGCGGGCTCGTCGGCTTCCTCGCGGCGCGGACCCGGGGCGGCGCTGCGCCTGTCGACGTGCGCGCCGTCGAGAGCCGCGCGGCCGAGGCCGCCGTCGTCCGCGAGAGCCTCGACCGGCTGCACGACCAGCTGCGCGACATGGCCCAGCACGGCGTCTCGTGGCAGAGCCAGCTGCGCCAGCAGGTCGCCGACGTGCGCCACTCGACGGACACGCTGCGCCGGGAGACCGCGACCCTGTCCACCGCGCTGCGGCGACCCCAGGTGCGGGGCCGCTGGGGCGAGCTGCACCTGCGCCGCGTCGTCGAGCTCGCCGGGCTCGTCGAGCGGTGCGACTTCACCGAGCAGGTGAGCACGACCGGCGAGCAGGGCGTGCTGCGACCCGACCTGGTCGTCCACCTCGCCGGCGGCAAGCAGGTCGTCGTCGACTCCAAGGTGCCGCTCGACGCGTTCCTCGACGCGTGCGCGCTCGACGGCGACGCCGACGCGGAGGACCGGCGGGCCGAGCACCTGTCCCGTCACGCGCGCCAGCTGCGCCGCCACGTCGAGACGTTGTCCGCCAAGGCCTACTGGCGCTCGCTCCCGGCCACCCCGGAGTTCGTGGTGCTGTTCGTCCCGGGCGAGTCGTTCCTCTCCGCGGCGCTGGAAGCAGACCCCGGGCTGATCGAGCACGCCGCCGACCGGCAGGTCGTGCTGGCCACGCCGACGACGCTGATCGCCCTGCTGCGCACGGTGTCCTACGGCTGGACCCAGCAGACGCTGGCCGACCGCACCCGCGAGGTGCACGAGCTCGGGCGCGACCTCTACGACCGGCTCGCCACCATGAGCGGCCACCTCGAGCGGCTCGGCCGGTCCCTGACCGGAGCGGTGTCCGCCTACAACCGTGCGATCGGCTCGCTGGAGAACCGCGTCCTGGTGTCCGCGCGACGGTTCACCGAGCTGGGGGTGGCTCGCGACCCGCTGCCGTCGCCGGACCCGGTCGTGGACGCGCCGCGCCCGCTCAGCGCCGCCGAGCTGCTCGAGGCCGTCGCGGAGCAGCGACCCGAGCTGCCCGGCCTGGACGGCTCCGACGACCCGGGTGCCGCCGGCCCGCCGGTGCGGCGCGTCGCCACGTGAGCGGGACACCCGGCCTCTACGGTGCGGGAGTGAGCATCGACGCGCCTCACCACAGGACCCTCTGGGAAGAGGGCCGCACGGCCGGTCGACTCGTGGTCACCGTCGCCGCGGTCGCCACCGCGCTCGTCCTCGCGGTCGACCTGCTGCTGCTCGGCGGGGTGAACCTCCTCTTCGACGTGCTGTTCGTGCTCGTCTGCGTGGGCGCCGCCCTCGGGGTGCGCCCCCACGACTTCTTCGTGGTGGGCGTGCTGCCGCCGCTGCTGATGGCCGGGAGCATCGCCCTGGTCGCGACGACCAGCCGCGGCGACGTCGCGGACGCGGGCGACGGGTTCCTGCAGGCCATGGTGTCGGGGCTGGCCCACCACGCCGGGGCGCTGGTCGTCGGCTACGGCCTCACGCTGGCGATCCTCGCGCTGCGCCAGGTCGCGCTGCGCAACGCGGGCACGATCCGCGCGAGCCACCAGCCGCCGCGCGAGCGCCGCACCCCGGTGGGCTGACGCCGAGCACGGTGCGTCGCCGGCGTTCGATTACCAGGGTCCCCTGGTAATCGAGCACGTCCCCAGGCATGCACTCCCGGGGAGGTGCCAGATCACCAGGGTCCCCTGGTGATCGTGGGACGCGCGGCCGGTCAGGCCCGCTGGGCCGCGCGCAGGTCGCGCCGCAGCTCGGGCGGGAGCGCGAAGATCAGCGACTCCTCGGCCGTGTGCACCGCGCGGGCGTCGGGGTAGCCGCGCTCGGCGAGGAAGGAGAGCACCCCGTCGACGAGGTCCTCGGGGACGGACGCGCCGGACGTCACGCTCACCGTGTCGACGCCCTCGAGCCACTCCTCGCGGATCTCGCTCGCGTCGTCGACGCGGTAGGCCGACTTCGCGCCCGCCTCGAGGGCGACCTCGACCAGGCGCACGGAGTTCGAGGAGTTGCCCGACCCCACCACGATGACCAGGTCGGCGTCGGAGGAGATCTCCTTGACCGCCATCTGCCTGTTCTGGGTGGCGTAGCAGATGTCGTCCGAGGGCGGGTCGAGCAGCAGCGGGAAGCGGTCGCGGATCGCGTCGACGATGGTCATCGTCTCGTCGACCGACAGCGTGGTCTGGGAGAGCCAGGACACCTTGGCCGGGTCGCGCACCTCGACGCCGGCGACGTCCTCGGGGGTCTGCACGAGCTGGATGTGGCCGGGCGCCTCTCCCGCGGTGCCCTCGACCTCCTCGTGGCCGGCGTGCCCGATCAGCAGGATGTCGTAGTCGTCGTCGGCGAAGCGCCGCGCCTCGTGGTGCACCTTGGTCACCAGCGGGCAGGTGGCGTCGATCGTCTTGAGGGAGCGCTCGGCGGACTCGCGGTGCACCTCGGGCGAGACGCCGTGCGCGGAGAACACCACGGTCGCGCCCTCGGGGACCTCCGCGATCTCCTCGACGAACACCGCCCCGCGCGACTCGAGGCCGGCCACGACGTGCTTGTTGTGCACGATCTGCTTGCGGACGTAGACGGGCGCGCCGTACAGCTCGAGCGCCTTCTCCACGGTGATCACGGCCCGGTCGACGCCGGCGCAGTAGCCGCGCGGCGCCGCGAGCAGCACCTGCCGGTCGGCCTCGCCGGCGCGGCCGGGATCGAGGACGCGCGGGATCCCCAGGTCCGAAGTGCTCATGCGCACCATCGTAGGTGCTCTCGCCTAGGGTGCTCGCGTGGCACTGGACACCTCCCCGGAGCACCCGGCGCCCGTCCGCGCGATCGCCAACGCGATCTCCGGGTGGGTCGACCGGCTCGGTGTCGTGTGGGTCGAGGGCCAGGTCGCGCAGTTCAACCGGCGCCAGGGCATGAACACCGTGTTCATGACGCTGCGCGACGCGGTGGCCGACATCTCGATCCCGGTGACCTGCTCGCGCCAGGTGTTCGACTCGCTCAACCCGCCGATGGTCGAGGGCGCCTCGGTGGTCGTGCAGGCCAAGCCGTCGTTCTACGCCAACCGCGGCACCCTGTCGCTCTACGCCCGCGACATCCGGATGGTCGGTCTCGGCGAGCTCCTCGCCCGCATCGAGCGGCGGCGGCAGCTGCTCGCCGCGGAGGGCCTGTTCGCCGCCGAGCGCAAGCGCCGGCTGCCGTTCCTGCCCGGCACGGTCGGGCTGGTGACGGCGCCGGGGTCGGCCGCCGAGCGCGACGTGCTCGAGAACGCCCGGCGCCGGTGGCCGGCGGTCCGCTTCTCGGTCCGGTACGCCGCCATGCAGGGCACCGGCTCGGCCGCCGAGGTGATCGAGGCCCTCGGACGGCTCGACCGCGACCCCGCCGTGGACGTCGTCGTGATCGCCCGCGGCGGCGGCTCGGTCGAGGACCTGCTGCCGTTCTCCGACGAGGGCCTGCTGCGCGCCGTCTCCGCGGCCCGGACCCCCGTCGTGTCGGCCATCGGCCACGAGCCGGACAGCCCCCTGCTCGACCTGGTCGCCGACGTCCGCGCGTCCACGCCGACCGACGCCGCCAAGCTGGTGGTGCCCGACATGGCCGAGGAGCTGGCCCGCGTCGACGCCCTGCGCGAGCGCGGACGTCACCTGCTGCTGGCCTGGCTGGCCCGCGAGCAGCAGGCCCTCGCCGCGGTGCGCGGCCGGCCGGCGCTCGCCGACCCGCGCCGCGGCCTCGAGGAGCGCTCCGCGGAGGTCGTCGCGCTGCGCGAGCGCGGCCGCCGGGCCGTCGGGCACCGCCTCGACCGGGCCTCCGACGACCTCGGCCACCAGCTCGCGCGCGCCCGCAGCCTGTCCCCGCTGGCGACGCTGCGCCGCGGCTACGCCGTCCTCCAGGACGCCGACGGCCACGTCGTCACGACCGTCGACGCGGTCGACGTCGACCAGCCGCTCGCGGTCCGGGTCGCGGACGGCCACGTCGACGTCGTGGTCGCCGGCAGCCGCGCCGACCCCGTCCCGACCGAGCCCGTCCCAGAGGAGCAGCCATGACCCAGAGCGCCGACACCGACCGACCGAGCTACGAGGAGGCGCGCGAGGAGCTCGTCGACGTGGTCCGGCGGCTGGAGTCCGGCGGCACCGACCTCGAGGAGTCCCTCGCCCTGTGGGAGCGCGGCGAGCGGCTGGCCCGGATCTGCCAGGAGTGGCTGGACGGCGCGAAGCGACGCCTCGACGAGGTGGTCGCCGGCGACCGGGACGACGCCGCGGGCGACGGGGAGGACTGAGCCCGGGTCGTCCCGAGGTCGCCGTCGCCCGGTGTCAGCGCAGGCTGGCGACGTACGACGCGAGGTCGGAGCGGCCGACGTCGTGACCGACCACGAGGGTCGTCGCGCGGCCGGTGCGGCGGACCAGGGCGAGGTCGCCGCCGTCGTCGGAGTACGTCGCCCAGGCGCGCCCGCCCACGTCGACGGGCCGGCCGCGACGCGCCTGCGGGTCGACGTACTCCTCGACCATGGAGCGGGTGGTCCGGTCGGCCTGCTCCAGCCCGACGTAGCGGTCGGCGCCGGTGAGCACCCCGAGATGCCAGTGCGCCTGCGCGCCGTCGGTGAACGAGACCGTCGTGGCCCGCCAGCCGGTCGGGAGCGACGGCGGGGCGAGCAGGTCGAAGGGAGCTGTGCGTCGCGCCGGGCCCACCACCTGGGCGTAGTCGACGGTCGCGACCGTCCCGTCCGGGTCCTTCGAGGAGACCGAGCGCAGCACGACCCAGCCGACGACGACCACGACGAGCACGATCAGCGCGCCGAGGAGACCGCCGAACGACCGCTGGTAGCGCCCCGCCTGTCCACTCACCCGACCATCCTGCCAAGCGGGCGCAGGACGCCCGGACGCGGGGCGTAGGCTGCCGCGGTGCCTCACGCCCTCGTCGACGTACTGGCCGTGCTGGCACTCGCGGTGATGCTCACGGTCGCCTTCGTGCACCCGCCCGGCTGGGTGGAGCTGCTGGTCGGGCTCGCCGCCGCCGGGACGGTGCTGGCCACCGGGGCCGTCGACGTCGCCGGCGCCCAGGACCAGGTCGGGCTGCTGCTGCCGGTGGTCGCCTTCCTCGCCGCGATCCTCGTCGTGGCCGAGGTGTGCGCCGCCGAGGGCGTGTTCGCGGCCGTGGGGGCGCTGGTCGCCCGGGCCGGGCGGGGCAGCCCCGGCCGGATGCTGCTGCTGACCTTCGCCGCCGCCGCGGCCACCACCGCCGTGCTGAGCCTGGACGCGACGGTGGTGCTGCTGACCCCGGTCGTCGCGGCCGCGGCGACCGGCTCGCGGGTCACCTCGCGCCCGCTCGTCTACGCGTGCGCACGGTTGGCGAACTCGGCCTCCCTGCTCCTGCCGGTCTCGAACCTCACCAACCTGCTGGCGGTCCCGTCGCTCGACCTGTCGTTCCTCGGGTTCGCGGTCGTGATGGCGCCGGTGTGGGTCGCCGTCCTCCTCGTGGAGTACGCCGGCCACCGGCTGTTCTTCGCGCGCGACCTCGCGGCCGCGCCCGCGCCCGGGTCGACCGGGCGCGGCGGGTCCACGGCACCGGCCACGTCGGAGAGCCCGGACCTGCCCGTCGTGCCCCTCGTGGTGGTCGCGCTGATGCTCGTCGGCTTCGCGACGCTCTCGCCCCTCGGGGTCCAGCCGGCCTGGGTCGCCGGCGTGGCGGCGGCCGTCCTGGTCGCGCACGCCCTGCGGCGGCGGCGGGTCGACGTACGCACCGCCGTCCGGGCCACGCACCTGCCCTTCGCGGTGTTCGTGCTCTGCCTCGGCGTGGTGGTGGCCGGGCTCGCCGACACGTTCCTGGGTGACCTGGTGGCGGCGTCGCTCCCCGACGGGAACGGCCTGGCGGCGCTGCTGCTGGTCGCGCTCGTGGCCACCGTGCTCGCCAACGCGGTCAACAACCTGCCCGCCACCCTGCTGCTGGTGCCGCTCGTCGCGCCGCTCGGCCAGACCGCCGTGCTAGCCGCGCTGGTCGGGCTCGGGGTGGGGTCGGGGCTGACCTACCCGGGTTCGCTGGCGAACCTGCTCTGGCGCCGCAGCCTGGCCCGCGACAGCGACGGCGGCGCCGGCCTCGGCCAGGACGTTCCACGCCCTGTCCGCGCTCGTCACGCCGCCGGCGGTGGTGGTCGCCGTGGTCGTGCTGTGGGCGTGGGCGCCCCTGGTCGGGTGAGGACCCTCAGCGCTCGCGGAGGGCGGGCAGCAGCTCCTTCTCGGCGAACCCGAGGAACTCCTCCTGGGACTCCTCGCCGACCTGGACGACCGCGACGTCGGTGAAGCCGGCGTCCACGAACGCGCCCACCGCCTCGACGATGCCTGCGACGTCGGGCCCGCACGGGATCGAGGCGGCGACGTCCTCGGGCCGCACGAACTGGGTGGCGCCGGCGAAGCCGGCCGGTCCCGGCAGCTCGGCGTTGACCTTCCAGCCGCCGGCGAACCACCGGAACTGGTCGTGGGCGCGCTCCACCGCCCGGTCGCGGTCCGGGTCCCAGCACACCGGCACCTGGCCGATCTTGCGGCTCTCCCGCCCCGACGCCGCGTCGTCCCACCGCTCCACGAGATCGCCCTCCGGCTCGACCGCGATCAGGTGGTCCACCTTGGGTCCGAACAGCGACACCGACTGCGCCCCCGAGACCGCCACCCCGATCGGCACCCGGCGCTCGGGCAGGTCCCAGAGCTTGGCCGAGTCGACCCGGAAGTGCCGGCCGACGTAGTTGACGTACCCGCCGTCGAAGAGCGCGGAGATGATGTCCACGGCCTCCTCGAGCATCTCGTGGCGGACGTTCGCGGGCGGCCAGCCCTGTCCCACGACGTGCTCGTTGAGGTTCTCCCCCGCGCCGAGGCCGAGGGTGAAGCGGCCGTCGCTGAGAAGGGCGACGGTCGCGGCCTTCTGGGCGACGACGGCCGGGTGGTAGCGCAGGGTCGGGCAGGTCACGTAGGTCATCAGCTCGACGGTGTCGGTCACCTGCGTGACGGCGCCCAGCATGCTCCAGGCGTATGCCGCGTGGCCCTGCGCGTCCAGCCAGGGGTTGAAGTGGTCGCTCATCACCTCGAAGTCGAAGCCGGCCTGCTCGGCGGCGGCGGCGTGCCGCACGATCTCGCGCGGGCCGGACTGCTCGGTCATCAGCGTGTAGCCGAAGCGGGTCATCTCACTCCGTCGGGTTCGGGCCGCGGGGGGCGGCGGTGCCGGTGCGTCCGCCGCCGGTACCCCCCACGGGCCGGTGCACGCCGTCCACGAGGCGCCGGTCTTGCGGTCCTTCGGCCCGGTCCGCGGGCCGCCCGGCTCGGTTAGGATCGCGCCATGTCCGAGGACCGGAACGACTCCACGCCGCTCTCGCCCGCCCTGTCCGCCGCCCACGAGGCGCCGGACCGCAACCTGGCCCTCGAGCTGGTCCGGGTGACCGAGGCGGCCGCGATGGCCGCCGGTCGATGGGTCGGCCGGGGCGACAAGAACGGCGCCGACGGCGTGGCCGTCAACGCGATGCGCACCCTGATCTCGACCGTCGGCATGCGCGGGGTGGTGGTCATCGGCGAGGGCGAGAAGGACAACGCCCCGATGCTGTTCAACGGTGAGGAGGTCGGCGACGGCACCGGCCCCGAGTGCGACGTCGCCGTCGACCCGATCGACGGCACCACGCTGGCCGCCAAGGGGATGGCCAACGCGATCGCGGTGATGGCGGTCGCGCCGCGCGGCTCGATGTACGACCCCTCCGCCGTGTTCTACATGGAGAAGCTCGTGACCGGGCCGGAGGCGGCCGACGTCGTCGACATCCGCTACCCGGTGGCCGAGAACATCCACCAGGTCGCCAAGGCCAAGGGCAGCTCCCACGAGGACGTCACCGTCGTGCTGCTGGACCGCCCCCGCCACCAGGGCCTCGTCGACGAGATCCGGGCCACCGGCGCGCGCATCAAGTTCATCAGCGACGGCGACGTCGCCGGCGCGATCATGGCCGCCCGTGCCGACACCGGCATCGACCTCCTGCTCGGGATCGGGGGTACGCCGGAGGGGATCATCGCGGCCTGCGCGATGAAGTGCCTCGACGGCGTGATCCAGGGGCGGCTGTACCCCAAGGACGACGACGAGCGACAGCGGGCGCTCGACGCCGGGCACGACCTCGACCCCGACAACGTGCTGCGCACCGAAGACCTGGTCACCGGCGACGACGTGTTCTTCGTCGCCACCGGGATCACCGACGGCGAGCTGATGACCGGGGTGCGCTACCGCGGCGGCGGCTGCCGCACGCACTCCCTCGTGATGCGCTCGCGCAGCGGCACGATCCGCTCGATCACCTCCGAGCACAGGTTCCAGAAGCTCATGGCCTACGCCTCGATCGACTTCGAGCACTGAGGCCGGCGATGAGCGCACCCTTCGTGGTGGCCGGCGAGGCGCTGGTCGACATCGTGGTGCCCGCCGACGGCGGCGCCAGGGAGAACGCCGTGGGCGGCTCCTGCCTCAACGTCGCCGTCGGGCTCTCGCGGCTCGACGTGCCGACGACACTGGTCACGCAGCTCGGCGACGACGAGCTCGGCGGGCTGGTCGTCGACCACGTCGTCGCCAGCGGCGTGACGCTCTCCGACGGCTCGGTGGTTCCCGGCGGTCGCACCAGCACCGCGACGGCGTTCCTCGACGAGCAGCACGCGGCGACGTACGACTTCGACCTCGAGTGGGACCTGCCGGCCCAGAAGCTGCCCGACGGCACGCCCGGCGTGCACGTCGGCTCGCTCGGCGCCGCCCTCTCCCCCGGCCGGGCGTCCGTGCTCGACCTGGTCCGCCGGGCCGCCGACGACGACGTGTTCGTGAGCTACGACCCCAACATCCGGCCGTTCTTCCTCGACGACGTCGCGCGAGCCTGGGCGGAGGTCCTGGAGATGGGCCGGCACGCCCGGCTGCTCAAGCTCTCCGACGAGGACCTACGGCTGCTTCGTCCCGACGGCGACCAGGAGGCCGTCTGCCGCGAGCTGCTCGCCGGCGCCGGCACCGAGCTGGTGGTGCTGACACGCGGCCCCGAGGGCGCGATGGCGTTCACCGAGACCGCGACGGTCTCGGTGCCCGCGCCGCCGACCGACCTGGTCGACACGGTCGGCGCGGGCGACTCGTTCATGGCCGCGATGCTGGCCCTGCTCGACGAGTGGGGCGTGGTCGGCGGCGGTCACGGCGCGCTGAGCGCGCTGGACGACGACCGGGTGCAGTTGCTGGTGCGGGGCGCCGTGACCGCGGCCGCGATCACGTGCTCGCGGCGCGGGGCCAACCCGCCGACCCGTCGGGAGCTGCCGACGACCTGGCCGGGCTGACCGGCCGGTCGTCGGAGGCTCGACGGGCCCGGTCACGGGCGAGCGTGGAGGCGACCACGTCGAGCACGGCCGGGTCGAATGCCATCCCGAGGTGGCTGGTGGCAACCTCCACGGTCCTGGCCCGCGGGTCCAGGCAGCTGCGCCAGTCGACGATGCCGTCGCGCCGGGAGAACACCGACGTGAACGACACCTCGCGGTGCAGCGGCGCGCGCGTCGCCTCCCAGCTCCGTCGCGCGCACTCCCCGAGGTGCAGTCCTCGCCCATCACCGAGCCGAGGCCGGCCCGGCGCAGCCGCACGACGAGGGCCAGGTCGAGCAGCAGGAGCGGGTGCGCGGCACCGGGCGCCAGGATCGGGCTGCCGAGCGTCACGATGCCGTCGACGAGGTCGGGGCGGCGCCCGGCGAGGGCCCGGGCCATCAGCCCGCCCAGGCTGTGCCCGACGACGGTGACCTTGCGTCCCCGGCGCAGCGCGATCGTCTCGACCCGCTGCTCGAGCAGGTCGGAGGCCTCCTGGGTGCAGCCGACGTTGGCATGCATGGTCGAGCGGTAGGTGCGGTAGCCGAGGGCCCGGAGATGGTGCGCCATCAGCGCGAGCGTGCCGTCGCCGGCCAGGAACCCCGGCACGAGGACCACGGGGTCGAGCGCGGTGCCACCGGCCCGTCCGGCGTACGGCGTGTCGCGGCGGTGCCACCGGTCCCGGGCGCTGCGTCCGACGAACCTGGCCGCCTCGGTGACCGCGCTGCCCTCGCGGGCGATCGCCCGCAGGCCGGAGGGCCCGGCGTACCCGGGCGGACACAGGAACGACCCCAGCGGCGACTCCATGACGTGACGGTAGCCACATCGCGGGTCCGTTATGCCACTCATCACCGGATCGTGACCTTTCGGACGGTGTGGCGGGCGGGGCCAGCCCTCTTATACTGATCGGTAACAAGCCCGTGCGAGGAGGTCCGCGTGTCCCAGGACGCCCCCACCACCCCGGTCTCGCAGGAGCAGTTCGCTCCCTTGGCCGGTGGAGTGGAGATCTGCTACCAGACCTTCGGCGACCCCGCGGCGGAGCCGCTGCTGCTGGTCATGGGCCTCGGCGGCCCGATGATCTGGTGGGACCCCGAGTTCTGCCGGCTGCTCGCCGAGCAGGGGTTCTTCGTGGTCCGCTACGACAACCGCGACACCGGCCGGTCGAGCCGGATGAGCGGCCGGGTCACCCAGCGGATGGTCGTGCAGAAGTACCTCGGGCGCGGCTCCCGTCCGCCGTACACCCTCGACGACATGGCCGGCGACGCCTTCGGCCTCCTGGACCACCTCGGCATCGAGCGTGCGCACGTCGTCGGCATCTCCATGGGCGGCATGATCGCGCAGACGATGGCGATGCTGCGCCCGGACCGGGTGCGGTCGCTGACCTCGATCATGTCCACGACGGGGCGGCGCACCGTCGGCTGGCAGGACCCGCGGCTGCTGCCCCTGCTGCTCGCACGTCGGGTGCAGAGCAACGGAGGGGTACGTCGCCGAGTCGGCGCAGGCTGTGGAGCCTGATCGGCTCACCCGGCTTCCCGGAGACGCCCGAGACCGTCGCGGAGCGGGCCGGCGAGCACGTGGGACCGCGGGGTCAGCGCCGCGGGCGTGGCCCGGCAGATCCTGGCGATCCTGGCCCAGCCCGACCGCTCGCGACAGCTGCGCCACCTGCGGGTGCCGGCCCTGGTCATGCACGGCACCAGCGACAAGATGGTGCACGTCTCCGGCGGCCGCGCCACCGCGCACGCGATCCCCGGCGCCGAGCTGCTGCTGGTCCCCGGGATGGGCCACGACCTCCCGGCCGCGCTCTACCCGACGTTCGTCGAGGCGATCCGGCGGACGGCCGACCGGGCCCGCTGAGCGACCGCGGTCCGCCCGCTTCTGGCCGATCCCTGCACCGGCTCCCGGGAGTGGCCGATGCCCGCGCCGACACGCCGATGGGGCGTGCGGCGATGGGCCAGAACCCAGCCTACCGCCCGGCGACCTTGCGGGGAGCGGCCGACTTCGCGGCAGCCGACTTCGCGGCAGCCGACTTCGCGGCGGCCGACTTCTTCGCAGCCGACTTCGTGGCGGCCGACTTCGTGGCGGCCGACTTCGTGGCGGCCGACTTCGTCGGCGAGCTGCCTTCGCGGCCGACTTCGTGGCGGCCGACTTCGAGGCAGCAGGCGCCCTCTTCGTGGCGGGCGCCTTCCTGGTCCGCGCACCGGCCACCCGGGCGGGCGGCGCGGCCGGCTCCGGAGCGGCCGCGGGCACCAGCGCGACCATCTCGGCCATGGCGTCCTGGAGGTAGCCGATCAGGTTCCACACGTCCGGGACCATCTCGCGACAGGCGATCAGGCCGAAGTCGAGGGCGCCGTCGTAGGAGAACAGCGTGATGTTGAGCCCACCGGTCATGTCGGTGACGGCGGAGACGGGGTAGATCCCCTCGACGCGGGCCCCGGCGATGTAGAGCGGCAGCTGCGGACCGGGCACGTTGCTGACGAAGAGGTTGAACAGCACGCCGGGCACCGTCGCCAGCTTGAACAGCGCCCGTGCGGCGAGACCGGACAGTGCCGTCGGGATCAGCGCTCGAGAGGTCCTGCAGCAACGAGGCCGGCACCGCCTCGAACGCGCGCTTGGCGTCCTGCATCGACGCGCGCATGAACTCCATCCGCTCCTGCGGGTCCGCCAGGTGGGTGGGCAGCTCGGCGAGCATCACCGAGACCTGGTTGCCGTGCGAGCCGGCCTGGTCCTCGGTGCGGATGGAGACGGGTACGGCGGCCACGAGCGGCACCAGGGGCAGCGCGTCGTGGTCGAGCAGCCACCGGCGCAGCGCCGACGCAGTCAGCGCCATCACGACGTCGTTGACCGTCATCGCGAAGTGGTTCTTGACCAGCTTGACGTCGGTGAGCGGCAGCGAGCCGTAGGAGAACCGCCGGTGCGCGGTGATCGTTCCGTTGAGCGGCGTGCGGGGGGCCTTCAGCTCGCGGGCGTCGAGCTCGGTCGGGTGGTCGCCGAGCGCCCGCGCCACCAGCGACGCCGACTCGCTCAGGAGCCGCGTCCCGGGGAAGTTCGCCGCGCCGGGGAGCTGGTCGACGTAGCGCAGCGACTTCGGCACCGTGCGCAGCAGCTCGACGGGGCTGGACGCCATCTGCCGTACGCCGCGGCGCACGAGGTTCGCACGCGAGGGCATCGGACGCGGCACGAAGGCGGCGTCCTCGGGCGGGACCTGACGCGGCTCGACGGTGATGTCGATGATGGTCTCGAGGATCTCCGCGCCCGAGACGCCGTCGATGGCGGCGTGGTGGACCTTGCAGTAGAAGGCGGACTTGCCACCCTCGAGGCCGGTGATGACGTAGGCCTCCCACAGCGGGCGGCTGCGGTCGAGCTGGCGGGCGTGCAGCCGCGACACCTGCTCGCCGAGCTGCTCCCGCGTGCCGGGGGCCGGGAGCGCGAGCTCGCGCAGGTGGAACTCGATGTCGAAGTGGGGGTCGTCGACCCAGTAGGGACGGCCGAGCCCCAGCGGCACCTCGACCAGGCGCTGCCGAAACGGCGCGGTGAGGTGCAGCCGGGGCTCGAAGACCGCTCGGACCGTGTCGAGGTCCCATCGGCCACCCGGTGCGGTGCCGGGGTCGAGAACGATCAGGCTGCCGACGTGGCCCACCGTGGTGGGCGACTCGACGTTGAGGAACTGGGCGTCGAGTGCAGTCAGCTGGCGCATGCCGCCCAGTCAACCCCGCCGGTGGTCACTCCGACAAACGCAGCCCGGACTCGGTGTCGAACACGTGCACGTGCTCGGGGTCCGTGGTGACGTAGAGCGTCTCGCCCTTCTGGTGGCTGCGACGCGCGTCGATGCGGATGATGACGTTGTCCGGGGTGCCCTCGGCGCCGCTGGTGCCGTAGACGAACCCGTCGGCGCCGAGCTCCTCGACGACCGTCACCTTGACCGGGATGCCCTCGCCCTGGCCGACGATCCGCCAGTTCTCGGGACGCACGCCGACCGTGATGTCGGCGCCGGCCTTGGACGCGGCCGACCGCGGGATCGGGACCTCGATGTCGCCGAGCTTCGCGTGGCCGTCGACGTTGTGCGCGCGCAGCAGGTTCATCGCGGGCGAGCCGATGAAGCCGGCCACGAAGAGGTTGTTGGGCTTGTCGTAGAGGTTCAGCGGCGTGTCGGCCTGCATCAGCAGCCCGTCCTTGAGGACCGCGACCCGGTCGCCCATCGTCATGGCCTCGACCTGGTCGTGGGTGACGTAGACGGTGGTGATGCCCAGACGCTGCTGCAGCGCCGCGATCTGGGTGCGGGTCGACACGCGCAGCTTGGCGTCGAGGTTCGACAGCGGCTCGTCCATGCAGAACACCTGCGGCTGACGGACGATCGCACGGCCCATGGCGACGCGCTGACGCTGACCACCGGAGAGGGCCTTCGGCTTGCGCTCGAGGTACTGCTCGAGGTCGAGGAGCTTGGCGGCCTCCTTGACCCGGACCATCCGCTCCTCCTTGGGAACCTTGGCCATCTTGAGCGAGAACGCCATGTTCTCGGCGACGCTCATGTGCGGGTAGAGCGCGTAGTTCTGGAACACCATCGCGATGTCCCGCTCCTTGGGCGGCAGGTGGGTGACGTCGCGGTCGCCGATCCGGATCTGGCCGCTGGTCACCTCCTCCAGGCCCGCGAGCATCCGCAGGCTGGTCGACTTGCCGCAGCCGGAGGGCCCGACGAGGACGAGGAACTCGCCGTCCTCGATCTCGAGGTTGAGGTCGCTCACCGCGGGCTTCTCAGCTCCGGGGTAGAGGCGCTCTGCGTGAGCGTAGGTCACTGAAGCCATGACGATACTTCCCTTCACCGGCAGGTACGTGCCGGACGATCCGTCGTAAAGGTGGGGGTGTGGCGCCGCTCACACTACCCATCGTTCGGCGCTCCCGCCACTGGGCGGGTCGGCTCAGTCGGGCACCACGAGGACGGCGTCCGCGGTGACGCCGATCCGCACGGGCCGGTCCTGGGCGAGGCGGCTCGCATCCGACGACGAGACCTGGGCCACCACGACCTGATCGTCGTCGTCGAGCCGGCACTGCACCCGCGAGAACGGCCCGAGGAACGCCACCGAGATCAGCCGGCCGTTGGCGTCCGCCGCGTCGGCAGCCTCGACGTGCACGGCCTCAGGCCGCACGAGCGCCACCCCGGGACCGGAGGTGACCGAGCCCCCGAGCAGCGCCGCGTGCGAGCCGAGCACGCGCGCCCGGCCGTCCACGACCTGCGTGCGGACCCGGTTGCTCAGACCCACGAACTCGGCGACGAACCGGGTGGCCGGGCGTGCGTACAGCTCCGTCGGCTCGGCTATCTGGTCGAGGCGACCGGCGTTCATCACGCCGACGCGGTCGGCGACCGCCAGCGCCTCCTCCTGGTCGTGGGTGACGAACAGCGTGGTGGTGCCCACCTCGACCTGCACGCGTCGGATCTCCTCGCGGAGCTGGACGCGCACCTTCGCGTCCAGGGCCGAGAGCGGCTCGTCGAGCAGGAGCACGGCCGGCTCGATCGCCAGCGCCCGGGCCAGCGCGACTCGCTGCTGCTGACCGCCGGAGAGCTGGCTGGCGTAGCGGTCGCCGTGCGTCGACAGGCCGACCAGCTCGAGCATCTCGCCCGCGCGGCGTGTCCGTCGGGCCCGGTCCACGCCGCGCATCTTGAGCCCGAAGGCGACGTTCTCGGCGACCGTCAGGTGCGGGAACAGGCTGTAGGCCTGGAACACCATCCCCATGTCCCGCTTGTTGGCGGGCACGCGCGTGATGTCCGAGCCGCCGACGTGCACCGTGCCGGAGGTGGCCACGTCGAGCCCCGCCAGGATCCGCAGCGCCGTGGTCTTCCCGCATCCCGACGGGCCGAGCAGCACCACCATCTCCCCGGGCGCGATGTCGAGGGTCAACCCGTCGAGCGCCCGCACGTCCCCGTAGCGGCGGTGCAGGTCACGGAAGGCCACGGCGGTCTCACCGGTCGGGCGGGGGGTCGGCTGGACCTCGGTCACGGTCAGGTCCTCTCGGTACGACGGCGCGATCGGCCCACGAGCGAGAGCAGCATCAGCAGCACGAACGCGAACATCAGGGCCGCGAGCGACGCCGCCACGGAGGTGTTCGCGTTGCTCTTGCCCAGCAGGGCGATCACGACCTGCATGTTGGTGTAGTTCAGGAGCGAGGCGATGGTGAACTCGCCCAGCACCAGCGCGACCGAGATGAAGGCCGCCGAGAGCACGCCCGAGCCGATGTTCGGCACCACGACCCGCGTGATGACGGTCGCCCAGCCGGCTCCGAGGGAACGGGCCGCCTCGGCGAGCGTGGTCACGTCGATGGCCGACAGCGCGGAGTCGAGCGCACGGTAGGCGTAGGGCAGCACCAGCACGACGTACACGAACGTCAGGTTGAGTGCGCTGTCCCCGATCAGGTAGGTCACCCACTGGTAGACGTTGGTGATGCCGACGACGATCACCAGGGCCGGGATGGTCAACGGGAGCAGGCAGAGGAACTCCAGGAGCCTGCCGGCGGCGGGCACGCGCAGGCGGACCCAGACCATGGTCGGGACGAGCAGCACGAGCATCAGGACGACGGTGAACACCGCGAGCAGCAGCGAGGTGACGATCGACGAGCGCGCAGGTCGGGGTCCTGGACGAGGGCCGTCCAGGCGTCCCAGGTGCGGCTGCCGCCGGCGGGGTCGCGGGTGCTGAAGTCGAGCATCGCGAGGAGCGGTCCGAAGAAGAACACCGCGAAGACCACCAGCAGCACGACCCGGACCACGCGGAAGGTGCCGGCGCGCCCTCACTGCAGCCACCGGGCCGTGCGACGCAGCAGGAGCGCGTAGAGGCCCATCACCACCGCGACCACGACGATCATCTCGAAGGCCAGCGCGAACGCGAGGTTCTGGTGGCCGAGCAGCACCTCGCTGCTCAGGCCGGACCGGATCAGCAGCGGCACGATCGGGTTGCCCTGGCTGACCAGCGCGGCTGCGGTGGCGTAGGCCGCGAAGGCGTTGGCGAACAGCAGCAGCGTGGCGCCGAGGAACGCCGGGCTGAGCAGGGGGAACGCGACCTGGCGTCCAGTACTGCCAGGCGGAGGCGCCGAGGCTGACCGCGGCCTCACGCCACTGCGGCCGGATCCCGTCGAGCGCGGGCAGGAACACGATGACCATCAGCGGGATCTGGAAGTAGGCGTAGACGAGGATCAGCCCGGGCAGCGCGAACAGCCAGCCGGAGCCGTAGATGTCGAGTGCCAGGTGGTCGCGCAGCCACATCGGTGAGCGATCCCGGCGAAGCCGATGCGTGGCGATGAACGCGAACGCCAGCATGACGCCGCCGCACTGGGCCAGCACCCCGGACAGCGAGGTGACGACGCGCCGCAGCAGCGAGTCGGGTGGCCGGTCACGACGAGGTAGGCCAGCACGCGCCGAGCACGGCGCCGATGACCGCGCTGCACGGCCGAGAGCACGACGCTGGTGCGCAGCGTCACCAGTGCGACCGGGTGCCGCGAGGGCGGCCGATGTTGCCAGGGTGAAGCGGCCGTCCTCCGCGAAGGCGCCGACGACCACCGTGACCGTCGGGACCACCAGGAAGACGAGCAGGTAGCCCAGGAACGGCAGCAGCGCCGAAGGCCGGCGTGAGCCGGGCGAGCCGGCTCATGCCGTCACCGTCGGGCCGCACGGTCACTTGACCGCGGCCGCCCAGTTCTGCGGCCAGGTACGTCGCCGAGCTTCTCGGTCTGGTCGGCGGTCGGGATCACCGGCGTCGCCGCTGACCTTCGGCAGGGCGTCGTACTTCGCCTTGTCGATCGTGCCGGCCTTCGACCATCGCGTCCGCGCGGACGGGGCGGGCGCCACCGGCGAGCCAGAGGTTCTGGCCCTCGTCGGAGTAGAGGTACTCCTGCCAGAGCCGCGCGGCGGCCGGGTGCGGGGCGTCGGCGTTGATCGCCTGGTAGTAGAAGCCGCCGACCAGGCGCGACGTCCGGGAGCGAGTCGACCTTCCAGCTCGGCACGTCGGCGACGTGCGCGCGCGTTGGTGTAGTCCCAGTCGATCACGACCGGCGTCTGGCCCGACTTGATGGTCGCCGGGGTCGGGTCGACCGGCACGAGGTTGCCGGCCTTCTTGAGCTTGCTGAAGAAGTCGACACCGGGCGCGATGTCGTCGGCCGAGCCGCCCTTGGCCACCGCCGCCATCAGCACGCCGCTGAAGCCGGCGCCGGCTGTCGGTCGGGTCGCCGTTGAGCGCGACCTTGCCCTTGTACGCCGGCTTGAGCAGGTCGTCGATCGAGGCCGGCGTCGGGCACCTTGTCCGAGTCGTAGCCGATCGCCATGTAGCCGCCGTAGTCGTTGACCCAGGCACCGTCGGGGTCCTTGAACGTCGTCGGCGACGTCGTCCCAGGTGGCCACCTTGTACTTCGCGAACATGCTCGGTGTTCGCGAGCGCCACGGACTGGCCGAGGTCGAAGACGTCGGGCGCGCGGTCGGTGCCCTTGGTGCGCTTGGCGGCGTCGATCTCGTCCTGGCTGCCCGCGTCGGGCTGCTGCGAGGTGACCTTGATTCCGTACTTGTCGCTCGAAGCCCTTGATGATGTTGGCGTAGTTGGCCCAGTCCGGGGGCAGCGCGATGACGTTGAGCTCGCCCTCCTTCTCGGCGGCCTTGACCAGCGCGTCCATCCCGCCGAGGTCGTCGGCCGACGTCGCGCGTCGCGGCGTCGCTGCCGCCGCCGGAGCCCGCCCGAGCCCGAGTCCTTCGAGGGCGGCGCGCACGCCGCCAGCGCGACCACGCTCAGGACCGCCACGACGGGGACGACAGGCCGGCGCGGCGAGACACGCGGAGGAGACTGCTTCTGGAGCCATGCGGCACCTCCGGCACGTTGCGCTCGACGCGCACGACCTCTCGGGACGGACAGGATCGAGCGT
This sequence comes from uncultured Actinomycetota bacterium, assembly GCA_963781745.1. Taxonomy (GTDB): domain Bacteria; phylum Actinomycetota; class Actinomycetes; order Propionibacteriales; family Nocardioidaceae; genus Nocardioides_B. The sequence goes on from CAWAHH010000009.1 coordinate 176,113, forward strand.
CGACCCCGGGCCGATCCCCCGCGCCGCACCGGCCCCGACCGCTCTCTCGCACGTAGCCGAAGAAGAGCCGCACGACGTGCCTCGGAACGGGAAATGTCGTGTGTCGTCTCGGGGTAGCCGTACAGACGGCCGGCCGGACGGACGGGGCGGGTCAGGAGTGGCCGGACCAGCCGAGGCGCTCGCGCAGCGGCGGGCCGGGCGGGCCCTTGCGCTGCACGTGCACCGACCCCATCAGCGCGCCATCCCGCGCACCCGGACGACCGGGGAGTCGGGGGTGGCGTCGGAGGGCACCTTCGCGCGCTGCTCGGAGTACTCCCCCATCACCCCGACGCCCTCCACGACGACGGTGGTCTGCGGCGTTCACGATCACCTTGACCTCGCCCATGATCGCGTTGGCGTTGATGAGCACCTCGCTGGCGGGCGAAGCGGGCCTCGCGCAGGTCGAGGACGACGCTGCCCATCAGCGAGAACGCGGAGTGCGTCTCGCCGAGCTGCCAGGCGCCGAGGCGCTTGGTCGTCCGACATGACCGCGACCGAGCTCGCGTAGCGACGGCCCGGCGCGGCCCCGCAGGCGGCGTGGGGGCCGCGGCGCGGGGCGACGGCGCGGGCCCCGCCTGCGACCGGGCAGGTCCACGGTGATCGGCACCAGCTCGCCGTACGTCTTGGCCTGCGTAGGTCGCCTCGAGCCGCTCGTCGAGCTCGTCGAGGTCGATGCGGCCCTCGCCGGCCGCCTGGCGCAGCACCTCGGCGACCTTGTGCCGGTCCTCGTCGGAGATCCGCAGCCGGGCCGGCTCGTGCTGTCCGCCCGGACCGCCCGCCGGCTCCACGGCACCGCGGCCCGAGCCTCTGCCTGTCCCTCCATGGGCCCACCCTAGCCAGGGCGGATAGTCTCGCCCTGCCGATTCCCGCAGTCCGACCCCGTTCGAGGTGCACCCACGGTGAGTGCCGATCCCGCCTTCCGCTACTCCGACCTGCTCCCCACGGGCGCCGACCAGACGCCGTACCGGCTCCTCACCACCGAGGGGGTCAGCACGTTCGAGGCGGGCGGGCAGCACGTTCCTGCAGGTCGCGCCGACGGCGCTGCGGCTGCTCACCGCCGAGGCCATGCACGACATCGCGCACTTCCTCCGGCCGGCCCACCTCGCGCAGCTGCGCCGCATCATCGACGACCCCGAGGCCAGCGGCAACGACCGGTTCGTGGCGCTCGACCTGCTCAAGAACGTCAACATCTCCGCCGGCGGCGTGCTGCCGATGTGCCAGGACACCGGCACCGCGATCGTGATGGGCAAGAAGTCCGAGGGCGTGCTCACCGGCGCCGACGACGCCGAGTGGATCAGCCGGGGCGTGTACGACGCCTACACCAAGTCTCAACCTGCGCTACTCGCAGCTGGCCCCGCTGACGATGTGGGAGGAGCAGAACACCGGCACGAACCTGCCCGGCGCAGGTCGAGCTCTACTAGCACGCCCGCCCCGGACGGGACCGACCCGCGTACAAGTTCCTGTTCATGGCCAAGGGCGGCGGCTCGGCGAACAAGTCCTTCCTCTACCAGGAGACGAAGGCGGTGCTGAACCCGCAAGCGGATGCTGGAGTTCCTCGACGAGAAGATCCGCTCGCTCGGCACGGCCGCCTGCCCGCCGTACCACCTCGCCGTGGTGGTCGGCGGCACGTCAGGCGGAGTTCGCGCTGAAGACCGCGAAGTACGCCTCCGCTCACTACCTCGACCACCTGCCCACCACGGGTACCCCGAGGGCGCACGGCTTCCGCGACCTCGAGCTCGAGCAGCAGGTCTTCGAGCTGACCCAGTCGTTCGGGATCGGCGCGCAGTTCGGCGGGAAGTACTTCTGCCACGACGTCCGGGTGGTCCGGCTGCCGCGTCACGGCGCCTCCTGCCCGGTGGCCCTCGCGGTCTCCTGCTCGGCCGACCGCCAGGCGCTCGGCAAGATCACCGCCGAGGGCGTGTTCCTCGAGGAGCTCGAGCGCGACCCCGCGCAGTTCCTGCCCGAGACCACCCCGGAGCGGCTGTCGGTGTCGTCCGGCGGCTCCGCGGAGGGTGCCGACGAGGTCGTCAGCATCGACCTCAACCGGCCGATGCCCGAGATCCTCGCCGAGCTCGGCCGGCACCCGGTCAAGACCCGGCTCTCGCTGACCGGCCCGCTCGTGGTGGCCCGCGACATCGCGCACGCCAAGATCCAGGAGCGGCTCGACGCGGGCGAGGAGATGCCGCAGTACCTCAAGGACCACGCCGTCTACTACGCCGGCCCGGCCAAGACGCCGGAGGGCTACGCGTCCGGGTCGTTCGGGCCCACGACGGCCGGGCGGATGGACTCCTACGTCGACGCCTTCCAGGCGGCCGGCGGGTCGATGGTGATGCTGGCCAAGGGCAACCGGTCGGCCAAGGTCACCAAGGCCTGTCAGGAGCACGGCGGCTTCTACCTCGGCTCCATCGGCGGCCCGGCCGCCCGGCTCGCGCAGGACTGCATCAAGCACGTCGAGGTCCTGGAGTACGCCGAGCTCGGCATGGAGGCGGTGTGGAAGATCGACGTCGAGGACTTCCCCGCGTTCATCGTCGTCGACGACAAGGGCAACGACTTCTTCGCCGAGACCGCGAAGCCGATCGCCCTCACCGTGCGCACCCGTTCTGCCGAGAAGGTCTGACCCGTCCGGATATAGGGTGCCCCGCATGGGGGACCACTTCCGTCTCGACGTCGACCCCGAGCAGGTGCGCACGGCGGGCCGGCGGATCGGCGAGCTCGGCGCGCACCTGCGCAGCGGCGGCGCCCGCGCAGGCACCGCTCCGGAGCGCTGGGCGCACGGCTGGCACGGCAAGGCGGCCGCCGCGGTCGGCGACGAGGCCCGCACCGTGTCGCGCCACCTGTCCGACTTCGCGACCCGCTTCGACGGCGCAGCGGCGGTGCTCGCGGCCTTCGCCCGCGACCTCGACGACGCCACGGAGGTGGACCTCCCCGACCTCAACCGGCGGTGGGACGCCACCGAGACGGCGTACTCCCAGGCGGTGCGCGCGGCCGGCGCCCGCCACGACCGGGCCGTCGGCGACCTGCCGGCCGACCTGACCCCGCAGGCGGCCAGGGTGGCGCGCGACCAGCTCGACGCGACCCGCGGCGCCGCCACCTCGGGCGCGTCGGCCGCGCGGTCGGCGGCCCAGCACAAGCTCACCCTGGAGTACGACGACCTGCGCGAGCGCCTGCACCGGCACGCCGGTCGGGTCGGCCGGGCCCTGTCCGAGGCGGTCGTGGTGCCGGTGCCGCCGATGCTCGTCGCGACCTACCGGGCCGCCCAGGGCAACACGCTCGGCCGGGTGCTCTGGGGCGTCGTCGGCGACCTGGTGACCGACCTCGCGACCAGTGCCGGGCAGCAGCTCGCGGGACCGCTCGAGCAGCTCGCCGGGCGCCTCGAGGACCCGCCCACCGACCTCGACGAGCTCCGGGCGCTCCTCGACCGGGCGCGCGAGCTCGGCGTGCCGCCGGCGCAGTACGCCCCCGCCCTCGACGCCTACTGGCAGCGGCGCGCCGCCGAGGCCGCGCACATCGACCTCGACGCCTGGGACCCGGCGCTCGGCGCGGACGCCAACCGGCTGACCATCGAGGCGGTCTACCGCTACTACGGCGACCTCTACCTCGCCGATCCCGACCTCCAGTGGGCCGCGATGGCGAACATGATCGGCCCCTCGTTCGCCGCGGGCTTCTTCGACCTCGCCCAGCTGCGCCGGATCGCGCACACCGCCAACGACCTGCCCGGCCCCCTCGGCAGCGCGCTGCCGCCCGGCATCGACGAGCTCGGCCGGCTCACCGAGGACGAGCTCCGCTTCTACGAGACGACCTTCCTCGACATGCAGAAGCAGATCTTCCTCGACCAGGGCTCCATGCACCAGGCGTACGTCGACGGGGGACTCGACGCGGTCCGCGAACTGCTCGACGCCGGGCTGATCGACCAGGCGACGTACGACGGCTGGCAGGGCATCGCCAGCGGCGTGCCCGACCGGGTGCAGGCCGGCAACGAGCAGTTCCTGCTGCGCGAGCAGCGCGACATCATCGACGACGACTACCAGGCGATGTACGACCACTCGCCGACCGGACCGGCCATGACCTGGGCGATGACGCTCGTCGGGGCGCCGTCGATCCCCGGCGCGCAGGGCTACCCCGACGTGTTCCCGCTGCACGTCGAGTTCGAGACGCCCGGGCCGGAGGACGTCGGCACGCCGCGCAGCATCTTCGGGCACCGCATCCCGTCGGTGAGCTTCGACAACCCGACGCAGGTGCACGTCGACGTGACCACGCCGTTCCCCGACGGCAACATCGCCCACTTCGACGACCGCTGGGCGCTGATCCGCGACGACACGCTGCCGACCTTCCAGCAGCTGCTCGCCGACCACCCGGACATCGCCCGCGACATCGTCGGCAGCGACGTCCACCACCGGATCGCGGGCTACCGCCTCACCGAGCGCGTCGACGACATCATCGCCCAGATGCTCGACTGGGACGTCGATGTCGACCAGTGACCGCCCCCGCCGCCGGCTCGCCGCGGCCCTCGTCGCGGCGGTCCTCGCCGCCCCCATCGCAGGAGGATGCACCGTGAACGCCGGCAACAGCGACCGCGACACCCAGCGCCGCGACGCCGACCGCGTCCTGGCCGACGGCCTCGACCTCGACCTGTCCGACCCGCCGTCCCGCTCCGACCTGGCCCTGCCCGAGGGCGCCCGCACCGCCGTGCTGCAGCGACCCGACCGCGAGCCGTTCGACGTGGAGGTGACCTTCCGCGACGGCCACGTCCTGCGCACGACGGGTGCGGTCCTGATGGTCACCGCGACCGCGGACGGCCCGCCGACGGCGGTGACGGTCCGGCGCGACGGGCTGACCCTCGACGACCTGGCCACCACGCTCCGCGGTGCCGTCGACGACCTCGGCGCGGAGCGCACCCGTGCGGACGCCGTCCTCGCCCAGTCGCGGCGGGCGGGCGACGGCGGCGCCGACGTGGTTCGCACGCTCCCCACCGGGGTGGCCGCGCCCGACCGGCTGGAGGTCGAGTCCGTGGTGACGGCTCGCGAGGGCCGGGTCTCGGTGAACTACCTGCTCGACTGGGGGACGCGATGAGCACGCCGATCCACGCGAACGACGAGGTGCTCGCCGGCGTGCACCAGGAGTTCCGCGACCTCTCCGGCTCGCTGCACGGGGCGCGCGACCCGCTCCGCACGCAGGCCGACCGGGTCACCGCCGGCGCGGGCGAGCTCGCCGGCGCGCTGGAGGACGGGGTGACGACCTTCCTGCTGTCGTGGGGCGCCGCGCTCGCCGCGACCAGTGACTCCGCCGGCACCATCGCCGCCAACGTCGGGCACTTCTCCGTCGACCTGCACGCCGTCGACCGCGCCTCGTCCTGACGGGCGGCACCGTGGAGTACGTCGAGGTGGCGCGCGCCGAGTCCGCGCGCGGCGAGATCGTGCTGCGGGAGCGCCACGACGCCGACGCGGACGGGCCGCGCGTCCTGGAGCTGCGGGTCAACGGTGTCTTCGTCATGGACACCCTGGAGACCGGCACCGAGCAGGCCCTGGCCACCGCGGCGCTCGCACAGGTCGACGTGCCGCGTTCGGTGCTGGTCGGCGGGCTCGGACTGGGGTTCACGGCACGGGAGGTGCTGGCCGACCCGCGCGTCGAGCGGCTCGCGGTCGTCGAGGTCGAGGAGGCCCTGGTCGGCTGGATGCGCGACGGCACGGTCCCGCACGGGCCGGCGTTCCTCGCCGACGAGCGGTTGCACGTCGTGGTCGCCGACGTGCGCACGGCCGTCGCCGAGGCGCCGGCCGACGGGCTCGACCTCGTGCTGCTCGACGTCGACAACGGACCAGGCTTCCTGGTCCACGACGCCAATGCAGAGGTCTACCGCGAGGCGTTCCTGCGGCAGGTCGCCGCGGCCCTGCGCCCCGGTGGGGCGGTTGCCGTGTGGTCGGCCTCCGAGGCGCACGACCTCGCCGAGGCGTTGACCGCCGTGTTCGGAGGCGTCACGCCGCTCCCCCTCGACGTACGCCTGCAGGACCGGGCGGAGCAGTACTGGCTCTACCTCGCGCACCGCTGACCTGCCCCAGGAACTCCCAAGGTGGCTCGCACAGAGTGTGAGCGTCGAGACGTCTCACGCTCGACGACCGTGGCGACGAACTACTGCCGAGGGGGCAGATCCATGCAAGCAGATCGAGCATCGACGAGCAGGCGGCGCAGGACCAGGGCGATCATGGGCGCGGTGAGCGTCGCAGGACTGGCCGTGACCACGTTCGTGACCGTCTCACCCGCCTCGGCGGCCGTCCCGGCCTTCCCGGACAACGTGGTGGTCTTCCCCGACCGCGACTTCGTCTCCGTGGAGGGCTACTCCGAGCACGCCGGCGAGACCGCCACCTTGGAGGTCACCCGGTCGGGCCAGGTCATCGGCTCGTCCAAGGCGGTGGTGTCCGGCGGCGACGTCGCCTTCGAGGTCAACCACCCCGGTGGCGTCTGCTGGGGCAACAACACCTCGCTCCAGGTGACGCCCGACATCAAGGCCGGCGACGTCGTCTCCATCACCTTCCCCGACGGGTCCCACGACGAGACGACCACGTCCTCGGCGACCGTCACCGAGAACATGACCCGCACCGGCACGACCGTCACGGTCAATGGCTCCTACGGCCCCGAGGTCAACACCGACTTCATCGAGCAGCGGATCATCAACCCCGACCTCGTGGCCGTGGTGGGCAAGCGCGACGTGCGCGCCCTCCCCGGTCCGCTGACCCCCGCCCCGCGCGGCGGCTACAGCTCGGGCATGACCTTCGACGCCGCGACGCACACGTTCGTGGCGACCTACGAGTTCGACACCCTCGAGGGGGCGACCACGGCGGCCGCCGCGGACCTCGGCGAGCGGGCGATGAACTGGCAGGTCCAGGACGCCGACGGCAACCGGCAGGGCCTGACCATCGCCGAGTTCGGCGAGGCCGGCGGCCCGGGCGTGGGCGGCTGCCCGGCCGGGCCCTCCGGCCAGAGTGCCCCGACCGGCTCCGCGACCGTGGTCCGGTCCGCCGACAAGACCTCGATGCAGGTCCGGTGGACGCCGGTCACCCCGCAGCCCGGCGCCGACCCGGTGACCGGCTTCAGCATCGACGCGGTGGCGACCACGAACACCGGCGGCACCCAGGTCCAGCAGGGCCTGCGCACCGGTCCCGGCGCCACCTCGGTCACGCTGACCGGCCTGAGCCCGAGCGAGAGCTACAACGTCGAGGTCCGGTCGATGGCGGGCGTCAAGCTCAGCGTGCCGTTCAACACCACCGGCGGTCCCGGTGACACGACCCCGCCGACCATGACCCTGGCCCCCGCACCGGCGGCGGGCGCGGTCACCCAGACCGACAAGGTGACGATCACCAGCAACGGGCAGGTCTTCTTCACGACCGACGGCTCGCCCGCTGTCTCCGGTGACATGCCGTCCGACAGCGCCCAGCTCTACACGGGCCCGATCCCGGTGACGGCGCCGGTGACCATCAAGGTCGCCGCGTTCGACCAGGTCGGCAACTTCGTGACCGCCGAGGGCGACTTCGCCCCGAACCCGGGTCCGGCCCTGCCCGCGGCTCCCGGCGGTCTCGCGAGCGGCACCGTCACCCAGACGGCCATCCCGCTGACCTGGACGGCGTCGCCCGACGCGTCGGTGACCGGCTACCAGGTGACGGTGTACGCCGCCGACGGCACCACCAAGCTGGCGACGCAGCCGCCGGTGACGACGGTGCCCCGGCAGACCATCTCCGGTCTGACCGCCGGGACGACGTACAAGTTCACGGTGGCCGCGAAGAACACCGCCGGCCTCGGCGCGGAGTCCTCGCCGCAGCTGTCGGCCACCACGGCGCCCGCCAGCGACCGGATCACGATCACGTCGGCCAAGTGGAAGGCGGGCGACTTCCGGATCGTCGGCACGGGTGACCGGCTCGGCGCGACCGTGCAGGCCTACCGCGTCAACGCGGACGGCTCGGTGGGTGCGCCCATCGCCGGAGCCACCGCCGCGGTCGTCGCGGCGGCCCCGCCCGGCATCGGCGACTGGAACATCCGGCTCCGCGCCGGGGTCCCGCCGACCAACCCCGGACGGATCATCGTGAGGTCCTCGGGCGGCGGCCAGGCCGGACCGTTCACGGTCACCAACGGGTAGCCCCCCACCCACCACGGACCCCCGGCGTGCAGCACGCCGGGGGTCCGTCGTGTGCGGGGCCGGCCCCCGGCGCTCAGGCGCGGTCGAGCACGCGCGGTGCGCGCAGCGGACGGGCCGCGGCGGGCACCGCGACGGCCTGCGTGGGAGCCGCGAGCGGCGCCGGACGACCGGTCAGGAAGCCCTGCACCCGGTCCGCTCCCAGCGCCCGCAGCGCGGCGAGCTGGTCCTCGGTCTCGACGCCCTCGGCGACGGTGACCTTGCCGAGCGTGCGGGCGAGGGTGACGATCGCCTCGACCACCGAGGCGCCGGTCGGCGTCGCCAGCCCCTGCACGAAGATCCTGTCGATCTTGAGCACGTCGATGGGCAGCGAGACGAGCACGCCCAGGGAGCTGTACGACGTCCCGAAGTCGTCGAGCGCGACGCGGACCCCGCGGGCGCGCAGGCGCTCCAGGCTCCGGACCGCCCGCGCCAGGTCCGACATCAGCGCGCTCTCGGTGACCTCCAGCGTCAGGCCCTCGGGTGGGCAGCCGCCCAGCGAGCCGAGCACCTGGTCGGCGAAGGTCTCGTCGGCGAGCTGGTGCGGGGAGACGTTGACCGCCACCGGCACGCCGAGCGCGGCCTGGTCGCGGCAGGCGATCCGCAGCACCTGCAGCCCGATCGCGCCAATCAGGCCGCAGTCCTCGGCGACCGGGATCCAGTCCAGCGGCGCGACCACGACGTCGTCGCGACGCCAGCGGGCGAGCGCCTCGTAGCTGAGCACCGTCCGGGTCAGCGGGTCCACGATCGGCTGGTAGTGCACCTCGATCGCGTCGTCGGCGACCGCCGTGCGCAGGGCCGCCTCGGTGGCCCCGCGCTCCCGAAGCCGGGTGCCGAGGTGCTCGTCGAAGATCTCGGCCGCCCCCGAGCCCGCGGCGGAGCGGCGCATCGCGGCGGTCGCGTCGCGCAGCAGGTCGGCCGGCGTCGAGGCCGGTCCGGCGACCACCGCCCCCACCGCGAGCCGGACCTGGGCGGGCAGGCCGGCCAGCTCCGGGAGCGCGTCGGTCAGGTCGGCGAGCCGGCGGCCGAGGAAGGCCGACGGGTCGCCGGACGGCGCGCCCTCGATCACGGCGAAGACGTCGGTGGACAGCCGGCCGTGCGTGCCGCCGCGGCCGACCAGCCCGCGCAGCGCGTCCGCGACCCGGCAGACGACGGCGTCGGCGGCGTGGTGGCCCTCCAGCGAGATCAGCTCGTCGAGGCCGCTGAGGCCGCACATGAACAGCACCACCTGCTCGTCGTCCGGGTCGGAGAGCCGGGCGCCGAGCCGGTCGACGAGCAGCACCTTGTTGGGCAGCCCCGTGAGGGTGTCGTGGGTGCCGCGGTGCGCGAGCTCGGCGTCCGCGGCGGCGCGGTCCGCGCTCGCGGCGACCACCTGGAGCATCGACTCGACGAACTCGCGGGTGGCCGGGTCGATGCTGCCGACCGCGAGCGCCGAGGCGGTGTGCCGGCGGCCACGGACGGCCAGCCCCTCCGGACCGGGGTCGTCGGCCGGTCCCGCGTGGGCGCGCAGCCGGACCGCGACCTCGGGCGTGCGCAGGTGGCGGCGCAGCAGCCGTTCGGCGTCCTGGCGGACCACGCCCGCGTCGGCGCTGGACACCGCGGCGCGGCCGACCTCGGCGAGCGCCGACTGCCGGACCACGAGCAGGTCGCGGGCCTGGGCGGTCTGCACGACCTGCTGCGCGCCGAGCCAGAGGACGGCCCCGGCGCCCGGCACGACGGCGAGGCTGACGAGCTCCTCGAAGCCGAGCCCGGTGCGCGCGAGGACGGTCAGCACCGCGATGGCGACGGTCCCGCCCGCGGCCGCGCGCAGCACGCGGTCGATCTCCTCGGTGGCGCGCATCGCCTGCACCGAGACGACGATCAGGCCGAGACCGTAGACGAGCGAGGTCGGTGCCAGGACGCCGTACGACGGCCAGCGCCCCTGCACGACGGGGTGCACGACCATCAGGTCGGTGGTCAGCCAGACCGCCGTGCGCACCACGAGGACGGCGACCAGCACGCGGGTGACCGCCGTGACCCGGAGACCGGGGGTGAGGGCGGCCAGCGCCCGGGCGGCGAACACGGCGCTGGTGCCGAGCGCGACGCCGCACAGCAGGAGGGCGACCTCGAAGAGGGGCCAGGGGGGACGCGTCAGCACGATCGTGCCGCTGAGCATCACCGCGACGAGCGAGAGCGCCAGCACGCCCAGCCACAGGGGCGCGCGGTCGTCGCGGGCGCGCGACCAGACCCACAGGTTGTGCAGGGCGACGAGCAGCGTGATTCCCGCGAGGACGCTGTTCAGCGCGACGAACGCCGGTCCCACAGGCCCTCCCGCCCACTCCCGAAGCCTGTCGGCTCGTCCGAGAACCGCTTCCACGATGCCAGACCGCGGCGCGACCCGGGCCGAAAGCGTGCAAGCGCCCGGATTCTTGACCCCTCGGAGCCCGCCCGAGGGCTGGGTAGCCTCGGCGGTATGGACCAGGACGAGCGGATCGAGCACGACAGCATGGGCGAGGTGCGGGTGCCCCGGGACGCGCTCTGGCGGGCCCAGACCCAGCGCGCGGTGGAGAACTTCCCGATCAGTGGCAGCCGTCTCGAGGGCGCGCACGTGCAGGCGCTGGCCCGGGTGAAGGCGGCGGCCGCCGAGGTCAACGCGGAGCTCGGCGTGCTCGACGCGCGCCGGGCCGAGGCGATCGCCGCGGCGGCCCGCGAGGTGGTCGCCGGCGAGCACCTCGAGCACTTCCCGGTCGACGTCTTCCAGACCGGCTCCGGCACGTCGTCGAACATGAACATGAACGAGGTGCTCGCCTCGCTCGCGGCCGCGCAGGGGGTCGACGTACACCCCAACGACCACGTGAACGCGAGCCAGTCGAGCAACGACACCTTCCCGACCTCGATCCACGTCGCCGCCACCTCGGCGACCGTGCACGACCTGGTGCCCGCCCTGGACCACCTGGCGTCGGCGTTCGAGGCCAAGGCCGCGGAGTTCGCCGACGTGGTCAAGTCCGGCCGCACGCACCTGATGGACGCGACGCCGGTGATGCTCGGACAGGAGATGGGCGGCTATGCGGCCGTGCTGCGGCTCGGCGTCGAGCGCCTCGAGGCCGTTCTGCCGAGGGTCGCCGAGCTCCCGCTCGGCGGGACCGCCGTCGGCACCGGCATCAACACCCCACCGGGGTTCGCGGCCGCGGTGATCGCCCGGCTCGCCGAGTCGACCGGGCTGCCCTTCACCGAGGCGCGCAACCACTTCGAGGCGCAGGGCGCGCGCGACGCGCTGGTCGAGCTGTCCGGCCAGCTCCGCACGATCGCGGTGGGCCTGACCAAGATCTGCAACGACCTGCGCTGGATGTCGTCCGGGCCGCGCACCGGGCTCGCCGAGATCGCGCTGCCCGACCTCCAGCCGGGCAGCAGCATCATGCCCGGCAAGGTCAACCCGGTGCTGCCCGAGGCGACGCTGATGGTGTGCGCCCAGGTGATCGGCAACGACGCCGCGGTGACCGTGGCCGGAGCCTCCGGCAGCTTCGAGCTCAACGTGATGATGCCGGTCCTCGCGCGCAACCTGCTCGAGTCGATCCGGCTGCTGTCCACGAGCAGCCGGGTGCTGGCCGACCGCTGCGTCTCGGGCATCGCCGCGAACGTCGAGCGGATGCGCACCTACGCCGAGTCCTCGCCGTCGGTGGTGACGCCGCTGAACCGCTACCTCGGCTACGAGGACGCAGCGAAGGTCGCCAAGACCGCGCTCGCGCAGGAGAAGACGATCCGCGAGGTCGTCGTCGAGCTCGGGTACGTCGCCGACGGCCGGCTCACCGAGGAGCAGCTCGACGCCGCGCTGGACGTGGCGAGCATGACCCACCCCTGAGGCCCCCGCTCACGCGGAGCCACCTGGGTCAGTACCAGCCGTGGCCCTGCTTGAAGCCCCAGGCGCCGCAGGGGGTGCCGTAGCGGGCGGCGATGTAGCCGAGACCCCACTTGATCTGGGTGGCCGCGCTGTCGGCCCAGTCCGGGCCCGCGGAGGCCATCTTGGAGCCGGGCAGGGCCTGCGGGATGCCGTAGGCCGACGACGACGGGTTGTCGGCGTGCACGTTCCAGCCGCTCTCGCCCGTGTAGAGCGAGTCCAGGCAGGAGAACTGGTCGCTGCCGAAGCCGAAGTCGCCCAGCATCGCCTTCGCGATCGTGCGCGGGTCCTGGCTGGTCAGGTCCTCGGTCTCGGTGACCTGCCCGCCCGACTCCTGGCTCAGCGCGTCCTTCTTGACCTCGTCGACGGAGGTACGCCGGTCCGAGCGCGACGCCGCGCGGGCACGCCCGGCGAGGTCCGCCTGGACCGTGGCGCCCCGCGCCTCGGAGGCGGCGGTGAGCGGACGGGTCAGGGCGTCGGAGCCGGTCGTGGACCCCGTCGTGGCGCCGAGGTCGCTCGCGGCGAGCGCCGCGGAGGCGGAGTCGCCGGTGTCCGGGCGCATCAGCACGCCGGAGGAGACGGCCAGGCCGGTCGCCGCGACGGCGACGCCGGAGAGGATCATCGAGTGGCGAAGGCCCCGCTTGAGGGCAGGCTCGGCGGCGGGACCGCGGTGGGTGGGGACGTACTGCTCGCGTCGGGGCACAGAGGTGTCTCACAGAGGTCGACGACAACGGTCAGGTGCGCCGGGCGCGGCCCCCCAGAGATGCAGCACGGCGAAGCCACCGACTGTCCCCCATCGCTCGGACGGACGCAAATCGGGTCGTAGCGTGTCGTGGACTACCGCCGAGCCATGGCCCCTCGTGTGACCCGTGTGACTGGTGAGGTCCGGTTCAGACGCTCGCTGTGACCAACCACACGGACGTGTCGGCCGGGAGCAGGCCGCCGTCCAGCGGTGAGCTGGCCAGCAGCACGTCGTACCCCTCGGGGAGCTCGAGCGGCTCGCCGTCGACGTTGACCAGGCACAGCAGGCCCGGCTCGCGCCGGAAGCCGAGCACGCCCTCGGGCAGGTCCAGCCAGGCGAGGTCGCCGTCGCCGAGGGCCGGCGACGCGTGTCGCAGCCGCAGCGCGTCGCGGTAGAGCTCCAGCATCGAGGCGGGGTCGCCCTCCTGCGCCTGGGCGGTCAGGTCCGCCCAGTCCTCGGGCTGCGGCAGCCACGGCGGAGCGGTGGCCCCCTCCGGGCTGAAGGCGTACGGCGGCGTGCTGCCCGACCACGGCAGCGGCACGCGGCAGCCGTCGCGGCCGCGCACGGTGTGCCCGGAGCGCTCCCACGTCGGGTCGGCGAGCACGTCCTCGGGGAGGTCCTCCACCTCGGGCAGGCCGAGCTCCTCGCCCTGGTAGACGTAGGCGCCGCCGGGCAGCCCCAGGGTGAGCAGCACCGCCGCGCGGGCGCGGCGGCGGCCCAGGTCGAGGTCAGCGGTGGTGCCCGCGAGCTGGTGCAGGCTGCTGCCGGGGGCGGTGCGGTCGCGGGCGTAGCGGGAGAGGTGCCGGACCACGTCGTGGTTGGACAGCACCCAGGTCGCGGGCGCACCGACCGCGCCCTGCTCCTCGAGGGTCTCGTCGATCACGTGGCGCAGGTAGGCCGCGTCCCACGGCGCCTGCAGGTAGGTGAAGTTGAAGGCGGTGTGCAGCTCGTCGGGGCGCAGGTAGCGCGCCAGCCGCTCGGGCTCGTCGACCCACGCCTCGGCGACGAACACGCGCGGCGGGTCGTAGGAGTCGGCGACCCGTCGCCAGTCGCGGTAGATCTCGTGCACCTCGTCGCGGTCCCAGAACGGGTGCGGCGCCCACGGGGCCCGCTGGAGCTCGCCGTCCACCTCGACAGGCGTCCGCGGCCAGTCGAGGTCGTCGGCGTCGGGGAGCCCGTCCTGCTTGACCAGCGAGTGCGCCACGTCGATCCGGAAGCCGTCGACGCCGCGGTCGAACCAGAACCGCAGCGTCTCCTCGAAGTCGGCGCGCACCTCGGGGTGCTCCCAGTTGAGGTCGGGCTGCTCGGGGGCGAACAGGTGCAGGTACCACTCCCCGGGGCGTCCGTCCGGCTCGGTGACCCGCTCCCACGCGGGCCCGCCGAACACGCTCTGCCAGTCGTTGGGCGGCTCGTCGCCGTGCTCGCCGCGGCCTGGGCGGAACACGTAGCGCTCGCGCTCCGGCGAGCCCGGACCGGCCGCGAGAGCGGCCAGGAACCACGGGTGCTGGTCCGAGGTGTGGTTGGGCACGATGTCGAGCAGCACCCGCAGCCCGGCCTCGTGCGCCTCCGCGAGCAGCGCCTCGGCGTCGGCCAGGGTGCCGAACCGGGGCTCGACGTCGCGGTAGTCGGCCACGTCGTAGCCGGCGTCGGCCATCGGCGAGGGGTACCACGGGTTGATCCAGACCGCGTCGACGCCGAGGTCCGCGAGGTACGGCAGCCGGGACCGGATGCCGGCGATGTCGCCGAGCCCGTCCCCGTCGCCGTCGGCGAAGCTGCGGAGGTAGATCTGGTAGATGACGGCGTCGCGCCACCAGGTCTCGGGTGCCATGGGCTCATGCCTACCACCGCGGCCGGCCCCGGAAACCACCGTGCCCCGCAGCCGGACGGCTGCGGGGCACGGGTGCGTTCGTGCGGGTGCGGGAGGCTGCTACTTGACGCCACCCGCGGTGAGGCCGCTGACGATGCGCCGCTGGAAGGCGAGCACCATGATCAACAGCGGGACGGTCAGGATCACGCCGGCGGCCATCTGGCTGCCGACCGGGATGTCGCGACCGGTCTTGCCCTGGAACTGCGAGATCGCCACGACCGCGGTGAAGAAGTCGGACTTGTTCGTCATCGTCAGCGCGATGATGAACTCGTTCCACGCGGCCACGAACGCGATGATCGCGGTCGTGAACACGCCGGGCGCGGCGAGCGGGATGATCACCTTGCGGAAGGCCTGCCACTGCGTGCAGCCGTCGACCATCGCGGCCTGCTCGAGCTCGACCGGCATCTGCCGGAAGAACGCGGTGAGGTTCCACACCGACAGCGGCAGCGCGAACGACATGCTGGGCAGGATCAGCGCCTGGTAGGTGTTGATCCAGCCGATGTCGGTGAAGATCTTCAGCAGCGGGACGACCAGGGCGATGCCGGGGAACATCGACGTCGCGATGATCGCCGACAGGGCGAGGTTCTTGCCCCGGAAGTCCAGCCGGGCCAGGGCGTACGCCGCGAAGGTGCCGATCAGCAGCACCGCCACGGTGGTGACGCCGGCGACGATGATGCTGTTGACCAGCGCCCGGGCGAAGTTGTTCACCGGGTCGAACACGGCCGAGTAGTTCTCGAAGGACGCCGGGGACGGCAACGGCGAGCCGTCGAAGATGTCCGACGCCTTGCGCAGGCTGGACACGACCATCCAGTAGAACGGCGCCAGGCAGTAGATGATGATGACGGCGATGCCGACGTAGACGCGATCTTCTTCGCCCGGTCGCCGCCGGCCGAGGCCGGCTTGACCTTGCGGGGCGCCGAGTCGCCGGCCGCGGAGCCGGCCGCCTTCTCGGTGCCGAGGGTGCTTCGGTGCTCACGGCAGGTCTCCCTTCGAGGTCGGTGCGGCCGATCTTGGACTTGCGCTGGCCCTTGACCTTCTTCTTCTTGGCGCGCAGCCGTCACCGACGACGTCGGCGCCGAGCAGCTTGACGAAGGCGAAGGCGACGAGCACCAGGTAGAGGAACAGCAGCATGGCGTAGGCCGCCGCTGGACCGTATCTGGTGTTGACGCTCTCCTGCTGCGCGAGGATCGACAAAGTCTCCACACTCGATTTGCCCTTGCCGATCGAGCACGTACGGCAGGTCGAACATCCGCAGGGTGTCGAGGATGCGGAACAGCACCGCGACCAGCAGCGCCGGCTTCACCAGCGGGAGCGTGATGTGCAGGAAGGAGTTCCAGGTGCTCGAGCCGTCGATCTTCGCGGCCTCGTAGACCTCCTCCGGGATGACCTGCAGGCCGGCGAGCACCAGCAGGCCGATGAACGGGGCGGTCTTCCAGGTGTCGGCGATGATCACGGCCAGCTGGGCCTGGATGCCGTCGGTGGACCAGAGCACCTGCTTGCCGATCAGGTCGTTGGCGACGCCGTTGGCGTTGAAGATCCACCGCCACAGCAGGGCCGAGACCACGGTGGGGACGGCCCACGGGACGAGGATGCTGGCCCGGATCAGGCGCGGCCCTTGAAGGCGCGGTTCATGATCAGCGCCATCGCCATGCCGATGACGGTCTCGATGACGACGCAGACGACGGTGAACAGCGTGGTGACGTAGAAGGCGTTCCAGAAGCGGCCGGAGCTCGCGCCGCTGAAGATCGCCGTGTAGTTCTTCAGGCCGATGAACCGGTCGCCCTCGACGACGAAGCCGCTCGCGTCGATGCCGCCGGAGGTGTAGAAGGACTGCCGGATGCCGGCCAGGATCGGCAGCCCGATCACCAGGAGCAGCACCAGGAAGGTCGGCGACAGCATGATCGCGGCCAGCCGGCCCTGCCCCTCGTCAGGGGACTTCCACTCCTTGACCTTCTTGGGGCCTCTTGGATCCCGCCGGGGCGGGTGCTGCAACTGCCATGTTCCCTCCTTGGTCGAGGGTGGGGTGACGGCCTGCAGGCCGCCGCCCCACCGCACGAATGCGTCATCCGAGTCGGAGCGAGGTCACTTTCGGTGATCGTCCTCCAGCTGCGACTGCAGGTCCTTCAGCGCGTCGGCCGTGCTCTGCGCGCCGGTGAGGGCCGCGTAGGCCGCGTCCTGGATGGCCGTGGTGGCGTCGCCGTAGCGGACCACCTTGGGGCGCGGGACGGCGTTGTTGATCGAGTCGCGGAGGGTGGGGAGGTAGGGGTACTTCTCCTGCAGGGCCGGGTCGTCGTAGAGCGTCGGCGAAGGTCGGCGCGCTGCGAGGCGAGCTCGAGGTTCTTCTTCTGCTGCTCCTCGCTGGTGAAGAACTTGATGAAGTCGAGCGCGGTCGCCTTGTTCTTGGAGTACGTCGAGATCGCCAGGTTGTGGCCGCCGAGGCTGGAGGCGCCCGGACCGTCCAGGCCCGGGAGCGGTGCCACCGCGAACTTGCCCTTGACCTTGGTGCCCTCGTCGCCGTTGGCCAGGTTGTACAGGTAGGGCCACTGGCGCATGGAAGACGAGCTTGCCGGCCTGGAAGGCCGCGCGGCCCTCCTCCTCCTTGTAGGTGATGGCCTCCTTGGGGATGTAGCCGTCCTTGAAGCCGTTCACCAGGAAGTCGAGGCCCTTGGTCGCCTCGGGGGTGTCCACGTCCGGCTTGCCCTGGTCGTCGGTCACACGCCGCCGGCGCCGTTGATGGCCTCGGAGGCGTTGACGGTGAGGCCCTCGTACTTCTCGAACTGTCCGGCGTAGCAGCCGACGCCCTTGCCCTCCGGGGTGGCCTGGATCTTCTTGCAGTCGGCTTCCATGTCCGCCCAGGTGGTGGGCGGGTCGGCGATGCCGGCGGCCTTCATCAGGTCGGTGCGGTAGTAGAGCATGCCGCCGTCCGAGGACGAGGGGGCGGCGTACAGCTTGTCGAGGTACTTCGTCGTGTCGACGATCGGCTTGAGCATCTTGTCGAGCTGGAACTCGTCCTCGGGCAGCGGGATGATCACCCGGTTGGCCGCGAACTCGGAGGTCCACACCACGTCGACCACCAGGACGTCGTACGCGTCGGACTTGGTCTGCGCGTTCTGGATCATCTTCTCGCGCTGCGCTGTCCGCGTCCTGCGGCAGCTCGATGAGGCGGGCCTTCTCGTCCGGGTGGTCGGCGTTCCAGTCGTCGAGGACGCCCTGGATGAAGCCGCTCGTGTCCTTGCCCTGCACCAGGGTGATCGGACCCCGGCCGGTCGATCTTCGTCGAGTCAGACGAGGAGGACGACCCATCGTCGCCTCCCCCGCATGCTGCCACTCCGAAGAATGTGGTGGCTGCCAGTGCAGCAGCCATGGCCTTGCGCCGCATGTGCGGCTCCCTTCGCTCGTGTCGGGTGCGCACGGGTGCAGGTCATGTGACGGGAGCCACACCCATGAACAGCCTGTTTCTACCGCGACCACAGGTGTCTGTCCACGCTTCCGCGCCCTGTCGAGACACTTCGGCAGGGTCGGAAAGCCCTTTCGTTATTGGAACGTCACAATCGGACCCGATCGAATGTGAACCCACATGTGCGACTTGTCCTAGAGCATGATGTTCTCCAGCATCTCGGTCACCAGGGCCGCGATCGGCGAGCGCTCGGACCGGGTGAGCGTGACGTGGGCGAACAGCGGGTGCCCCTTGAGCCGCTCGACCACGGCCACGACCCCGTCGTGGCGGCCGACCCGCAGGTTGTCGCGCTGGGCGACGTCGTGGGTCAGCACCACCTTGGAGTTCGCGCCGATGCGGGACAGCACGGTCAAGCAGGACGTTGCGCTCGAGCGACTGCGCCTCGTCGACGATCACGAACGCGTCGTGCAGCGAGCGGCCGCGGATGTGGGTCAGCGGCAGCACCTCGAGCATCCCGCGGTCGAGGACCTCGTCGATGACCTCGGGGGTGGTCAGCGCGCCGAGGGTGTCGAAGACGGCCTGCCCCCACGGCGACATCTTCTCGTTCTCGTTGCCGGGCAGGTAGCCGAGCTCCTGGCCGCCGACGGCGAACAGCGGCCGGAACACCACGACCTTCTTGTGCTGGCGCCGCTCCATCACCGCCTCGAGGCCGGCGCACAGCGCCATCGCCGACTTGCCGGTGCCGGCGCGGCCACCGAGGGAGACGATGCCGACCTCGGGGTCGAGCAGCATCTCCAGGGCGATCCGCTGCTCGGCGCGAGCGGCCGTGGATCCCGAAGGCGTCGCGGTCGCCGCGGACCAGGTGCACCCGCTTGTCGGCCTTGACCCGGCCGAGCGCGCTGCCCCGGTCCGAGAGCAGCACGAGCCCGGTGTGGCAGGGCAGGTCCCGCGCCTCCTCGAGGTCGATCGCCCCGTCGTCGTACAGCTCGTCGATGTCGGCGGGCGGTCACCTCGATCTCGGCCATCCCGGTCCAGCCGGACTCGGCGGCGAGCTCGGCGAGGTACTCCTGGGCGTCGAGGCCGACGGCGGAGGCCTTGATCCGCATCGGCAGGTCCTTGGAGACGACCGTGACCCGGTGGCCCTCGTCGGCGAGGTTGCGCGCCACCGCGAGGATGCGGGTGTCGTTGTCGCCGAGGCGGAACCCCGAGGGCAGCGACCGTGGGGTCGGTGTGGTTGAGCTCGACGCGCACCGTGCCGCCGGCGTCGCCGACCGGGACCGCCTCGTCGAGCCGGCCGTGCCGGACCCGCAGCTCGTCGAGCGCGCGCAGCGCCGCCCGGGCGAAGTAGCCGAGCTCGGGGTGGTGCCGCTTGCCCTCGAGCTCGGTCACCACGACCACGGGCAGCACCACCTCGTGCTCGTCGAAGCGGCGCAGGGCGCCGGGGTCGGCGAGCAGGACGCTGGTGTCGAGGACGAACGTGCGGACCGGCCCGGCCGGGTCAGCGGCTGCTCCGACGTCGGGCTGGTGCCCGGTCCCGACGTCGGGGTCTGCCATGGGGAGAGCGGCTGGGCGGTGCGGTGCGGTCACGGTGGGTCCCCTCGCAGACCGGCACGCGCACTCGCACCCCGGTCCTGGTCGGTGCTGCGCGGCGGACCGGGACCGGGCCCGAAGACCCGAGTGCGGGCCTCCGCGGCAGGCCGGGGCCTGCCGACTGCTGGTCGTGAGATGTCACGAACGGGCCTCCCGTGACGGCAGGCTTCCCCACCTGCTGTCACCGCGACGGTAAGCCTGCGCGGGCCGGGCCGGGAACCGACACGCCACGGCTCACGCGTGAACGGTGTGTAAAGCCTGGGTCACGCGCCGAAGCGACGTGAGCGCTCCGCGTAGGCGCGCACGGCGCGCAGGAAGTCCACCCGCCGGAAGTCGGGCCAGTAGGCCTCGCAGAAGTAGAACTCGCTGTGCGCGCTCTGCCAGAGCAGGAACCCGCCGAGCCGCTGCTCGCCCGAGGTGCGGATCACCAGGTCCGGGTCGGGCTGGCCACGGGTGTAGAGGTGCTCGGCGATGTGCTCGACGTCGAGGATCTCGGCGAGCTCCTCGATCGAGGTGCCGCGCGAGGCGTGGTCGTGGAGCAGGGACCGCACGGCGTCGGCGATCTCGCGGCGGCCGCCGTACCCGACCGCGATGTTGACGAGCAGCCCGTCGACCTCGCGGGTCTCGTCCGCGGCCTCCTTCAGGCGGCGGGCCGTCTCGTCGGGCAGCAGGTCGAGCGCGCCGACCGGGTTGAGCCGCCACCGCCCCTCGGCGGCGAGGTCGGCCACCGCCTGCTCGATGATCGCGAGCAGGTCGCGCAGCTCGGCGCCCGAGCGGTTGAGGTTGTCGGTGGACAGCAGCCACAGCGTGACGACCTCCACACCGAGCTCGTCGCACCACTGCAGGAGTGGCGAGATGTTGGCGGCGCCGGCGCGGTGGCCGTGCGCCGCGTCCTGGCCGACGGCCCGGGCCCAGCGCCGGTTGCCGTCGAGCATCACCCCGACGTGCTTGGGCAGCCGGGCGGCCGGCAGGCGGCGGACGACCCGCGCTTCGTAGGCCGGGTAGAGAACCCTGCGGAGCCCGCTCTTCCAGTCAGCCACGGTGACCAACCTTACTCGGGCCAGGGCCGGTCCGAGGACGATCCGGGGCGTCCCACCCCGGTATCGTGGGCGGATGAGTCCCCGCACCCACCGCCTCTACGACGCGACGCTCACGGCCACGGCCGGCGCTGCCGAACGCCTCGGCGACCACGTGCGGGAGACCCTCGACGAGGTGAAGCCGCACCTGCGCGGCTGGCTGCACGCGGCGTCCGTGCCGCTGACCCTCGCGGCCGGGATCGTGCTCGTCGTGCTCTCCCCCACCGCCGAGACGCGGGTCGGCTCGGCGGTCTTCGCCGGGTCGGCGCTGGTGCTCTTCACGGTCTCGGCGGTCTACCACCGCGGCACGTGGAGCCCTCGCGTATGGCGGTTCCTGCGGCGCTTCGACCACGCCAACATCTTCCTGCTCATCGCGGGCAGCTACACGCCGTTCACGCTGCTGCTGCTCCAGGGCGCCGACCGGGTCGTGCTGCTGAGCGTCGTGTGGACCGGCGCGCTCGCGGGCGTGGCGTTCCGGGTGCTCTGGAACGACGCACCACGATGGCTCTACGTCCCGATCTACGTCGCCCTCGGGTGGACGGCCGTCTTCTTCGTCGGCGACTTCGCCGCCAACGCCGCGACCGCCGTGATGGTAATGATCGCCCTCGGGGGCGCGCTCTACACGCTGGGCGGCCTCGTCTACGGCTTCAGGCGGCCGGACCCGTTCCCGCGGTGGTTCGGCTTCCACGAGGTGTTCCACACCCTCACGGTCGCCGCGTTCGCCGCCCACTACGTCGGCGTCTCCATCGCGACGTACTCCCTGCGCTGAGGGCCGCAGCCGCCCTCCTGCACTCGCCGGCACGTGTCCTCGGTCACGGCGTGCCGGGATCGGGAGCCTCCCGGGCTCCTCGTTCGTCCCACCGGGGTAAGCCATGCGTTCTCCACCTCGAAAGTCCTGATGAGCAGCCGCACCTCGCACCCCAGCACGCCTGTCCCCGACTCCCTTCACGACACCGTCCACCACGTTGACCAGCCCCTCCACTCCCACTCCGACGCCGACCCGACGTCGTCCCTGCCCGCCGCGCGGGGGACGTCGGACGGCCCGGTCGACGCGCCCCCGCGCACGCTCGACCTCTCGCTGAGCCAGGTGCTCGGCGGCTCGCTGGCCGCCGCCACGGCCGCCGCGCTGGGCTCCCGGCTCGGCGTCGTCGGCACCGTCACCGGCGCCGCGCTGGTCTCCGTGATCACCGCGGTGGCCGGCTCGGTCTACACGACCTCCCTGCGCCGCACCCGGGCCCGGATGGCCTCGGCGCTGCGCGTCCCGCGCGACGGTGCCGCCGTCCCGCGGTTCGTCCCGGCGGCGGCCGCGGCCGCCGCGGACCGCGAGGGCACGCTCGCTCCACGACCTCGCGATGGTGCCGAGCGTCCGCGTCGCGCCCGGCGGGTGCTGGTCGGTGCCGCTGCCGTCTTCGCGGTCACCGCACTGGCGGTGACCGGCATCGAGCTCGTCTCCGGGCGCTCGCTCGCCGGCGAGAGCGGCGGCACGACGATGTCGTCGGCGGTCGGCAGCGGGTCGTCGAGAGCGCCCTCCTCGGGCGGCGGCGGGACGGGTACGTCGACCTCGGACTCCTCGCCGAGCGCCGAGCCGTCCTCGACCCCCGAGCCGAGCGCGACGCCGAGCGACGCGGCCACCAGCGACCCGTCGGCCACGCCGTCCCCGAGCGCGGAGCCGTCCGAGGGCGCGAGCAGCGACCCGACCTCCGGTGCCACCGACGCCCCGAGCCCGACGCCGGGCGACGGCGCGAGCAGCGACCCGTCCACCTCGGCCGACCCCTCGTCGGGGCCCACCCCCGGCGCGCCCGGCGACCTGTCGTCCGGGAGCGGCGTCAGCCCCTGAGCAGCCGCCGCAGGTCGTCCGGCTCGGTGACGGGGCGGTCGCAGACCATGCCGCGACAGACGTACGCCGCCGGGCGGCCGTCCACCAGCCCGCGACCGGCCAGCAGCGGGACCCGGCTCTCCGGCGAGCCGTCCTCGGCCGGCTCCCCGACGAGCACCACGAGGCCGGGACCGGTCGCCGAGCGCGCCACGTCGACGAGGGCCTGCGTCGCCGGGCTGCCCGCCGGGCCCACGACCGCGACCTCGAGGGGTCCCGCGACAGCCGCCTCGGCAGCCGCCAGCGACCAGCCTGCGAACCGCGGGACCCGCTCGGCGAGCGTGCGGACCGTGCGCAGCGCGCCCTCGGCCGCCTCGCGGTGCCGGCCCGACCCGGTGACCGCCGCGTAGGACAGCAGCGCGTGCACGAGCGCCGACTGCCCCGACGGGCTCGCGTTGTCAGAGGGGTCGCGGGGCCGGGCGACCAGCGCCTCGGCGTCCGATGCGGTGTCGAAGAAGCCGCCGTCGTCGGCCGCGAACCGCGCGAGCGCCTCGTCGAGCAGCCGGCCGGCCGCGTCCAGCCACGCCGGGTCGCCGGTCGCCGACAGGAGCGAGAGCAGCCCGTCCGCGACGCACGCGTAGTCCTCGAGGACCCCCGCGTGCCGGCCGACCACGCCGTCGCGCGACACCCGCCGCAGGGACCCCCCGTCGAGGTGTCGGTCCACCAGCAGCCGCGCCGCGTCGACCGCCGCGGCGACGTACGCGTCCTCGTGGAGCAGGACGCCCGCCTCGGCCAGCGAGGCGATCGCGAGCCCGTTCCAGGCGGCGACGACCTTGTCGTCGCGCGCCGGCGGGACCCGGGTGGACCGGGCGGCGAGCAGCCGCTCGCGCACGGACGCCCACCGCTGCGGGTCGTCCGCGTCGGCCCGCAGCTGCAGGGTCGAGGCGCCCTCCTCGAAGGTGCCGGCGTCCGTGACCCCCAGGAGTGCGGCGGCCCAGCGGCCGTCCTCCTCGCCCAGCACGTCCACGAGCTCGCCCGGCCGCCACACGTAGTACCTGCCCTCGACGCCCTCGGTGTCGGCGTCGAGCGCCGAGGCGAAGCCACCCTCGGCGGTGCGCAGGTCCCGGAGCAGGAAGTCGGCGGTCTCGCGCGCGACGCGCTCGCCGAGCGGGTCCCCGCTCTGCCGCCACCAGCGGGCGTAGACGCCGAGCAGCTGGGCGTTGTCGTAGAGCATCTTCTCGAAGTGCGGCACGACCCAGCCGCGGTCGACGCTGTAGCGGGCGAAGCCGCCGGCGAGCTGGTCGTACATCCCGCCGCGGGCCATCGCCCGCAGCGTGCCGTCGGCCATCCCCGAGGCGTTCGGCGCGCGCGTGCGCGCAGCGTGCCGGAGCAGGAACTCCAGCACCATCGACGGCGGGAACTTGGGGGCACCCCCGAAGCCGCCCTCCACCGCGTCGTACTCCCCGGCGAGCGTGCGCACCGCCGCCGCGAGCACGTCGGCGTCGACGGGGTCCTCGCCGCTCGGCAGGCCACCGCCCTGGAGGTGGCCGGCGACGTCCTCGGCGACGACCAGCACCTCCTCGCGCCTGTTCGCCCAGGCCTCCGCGAGGGCGCCGAGCACCTGCCCGAAGGCGGGCTGCCCGTGCCGCGGCCGGTCCGGGAAGTAGGTCCCGGCGAAGAACGGCTTGCCGTCGGGGGTGAGCAGCACCGTCATCGGCCAGCCGCCCTGCCCGGTCATCGCCGTGGTCGCCTGCATGTACACCGCGTCCACGTCCGGCCGCTCCTCGCGGTCCACCTTGACGCTGACGAAGTGCTGGTTGAGGAACGCGGCGGTGCCCTCGTCCTCAAACGACTCGTGCGCCATCACGTGGCACCAGTGGCAGGCGGCGTACCCGACGCTCAGCAGCACCGGCCGGTCCAGCCGGCGCGCCTCCTCGAACGCGTCGGGTCCCCACTCCCACCAGTCCACCGGGTTGTCCTGGTGCTGGCGCAGGTAGGGGCTGAGGGACGCTGCGAGACGGTTCGCCATGCGGCCCAGTGTGTGCCACCCGCCCAGGGCGGGCGAGCGGGCCTCACCCCTCGCGGAGGAACGAGGCCACCAGGCGCAGGACGGCGCGCGGGTGCTCGAGCTGGGGCACGTGCCCGCACCGCCCCAGCACGTGCAGGCGTACGTCGGACAGGTGGTCGAGCAGGGGCAGGGCCGCCGTCCGCAGCGGGGTGACCCGGTCCTGGGCGCCGTGGAGGAGCAGCACGGGGGCCTCGATCGACGTCAGCGTCCGCGGCGACAGGGTGAGGTCCTCGGCCCAGCGCTCGCGGGGCGGCGGGAACACCGTGGCGAACGCCGCCTCGCCGGCGCGCATCGCGGCGGCACGCGCCTCGACGGTCGCCCCGGTCACGAGGGACCGGTCCAGCACCAGGCGGCCCAGCATGTCGCGGGCCCCCTCGAGCCCGGCGGGGGCGGCCCAGACCGCGTCGAGGTCGGCCGAGAGACCCGCACCCGGGGCGCCCATGGTCGAGACCGCCACGACCCGGGTGACCTGCCGGGGTCGTGCCGCGGCGAGCGCCAGCGCCACGGCTCCGCCCATGGAGTGGCCGACGACGGCGTAGGAGCTCGCGCCGAGAGCGTCCATCAGTCCGGCCGCCTGCTCCGTCCACAGGCGCAGGCCGCCGCGCGAGCCGTCCGGGAGCGGGGTCCGGCCGAAGCCCGCCTGGTCGGGGGCAACCAGCCGCCACGACCCCTCCAGGGCCTCGACCGTCGCCGCCCAGGCTCCGGACCCCGTCGTGCCGGGTCCGGAGCCGTGCAGCAGCAGGACGGCGGGGCCCGCGCCGCCCTCGAGGACGTGCACGGGCCGGCCGTCCACCGCGACGTCGCGTCCGGCGGTCACCGGGCGGCGGGCGGGCTCATGCCGAGGCGGACGCCGGCACCGGGGCGACCGATGCCGCGAACAGCTCCATCATCGCGCGACCGAACTGCGGCATGTCGGGCCAGCCCCGGCAGGAGACCAGGTTGCCGTCCACCACGTCGGGGGCGTCGACGACCGTCGCGCCCGCGTTCTCCATGTCCCCGGTGATGGGAGGGAAGCACGCCGTCCGGCGACCCTTCAGCAGCCCGTACACCGCCGGCACCTGCGCTCCGTGGCAGACCAGCGCGACCGGCAGGTCGCGGGCGAAGAAGTGCTCGGTGATGCGCCGCACGTCGGGGTCGACGCGGATCCACTCAGGAGCGCGACCGCCGGGGATGACCAGGGCGTCGTAGCGCTCGACGTCGACCTCGGCCCAGGGCACGTCGACGGGCAGCTTGCGACCGTTCTTCTCCACGTAGGCGTCGGAGTCGGGGTCGAACTCGTGGATGACCAGCTGCACGGGACGCAGGGTCCGGGACGCGACGTCGACGTCCCAGCCTCCCTCCTGCACGCGGTAGTAGGGGTACATGGTGTCGAGCTCCTCGGCGGCGTCGCCGGTCAGGAACAGTGCTCTGGGCACCTGGCTCTCCTCGCTTGTGAGACCGGCAGTGGCTGCCGGCTAATATCCGATCCGATCCGATTCGGGGACAGCATCGCCTGCCGCTGCGCACGCGTCAAGCCCCTTCCCTCCCTGCTCGCGGCTCGGCGCCCTCGTCGAAGAGCCGGCGGAACCGCTCGCCGGAGAGCAGGATGTGGCGGCGCATGGCGTAGGCGGCGGCGTCGGGGTCCCGCGACGCGATGGCGGCCAGGACGTCCTCGTGCTCGCCCATGGCGAGGAAGGTGACCTGGGTGTCGTAGACCAGGCGGAACAGGTGCACGTGCGTGTGCAGGCGGGCGAGCGCCTCGCGGATGACCTGGTTCTCGGCGCTCTCCGCCACGAGGTCGTGGAAGGCGGCGTCGCGCAGCCCGAAGGCGCCGTACGCCGTCGGCTCGTCACCTCGCGCGAGCTCGGCCATGTCCTCGAGCATGCGCCGCAGCGCGGTCACGTGATCCGCCGAGGCGCGCTCCGCCGCCCGGCGCGCCGCGGCCGGCTCGAGGAGCAGCCGCACCTCGAGCATGTCCTCGAAGCGGTGCCGGGTGATCTGCGGGGGGATCCGGTAGCCGGCGTGCGGCACCCGCACGACGAGCCCGTCGGCCTCCATGCGGTTGAGGGCGTCGCGGATCGGGGTCTGCGACACGCCGAGCTCGCGCGCCAGTGCGTCGATGGTGAGGCGGGAGTCCGGCACGATCCGCTGCGACATCAGCTGCCCGAGCAGCGTGTCGTAGACGTCGTCGGCGAGCCGGCCGCGAGCCCGTGCCGAGAGGTTGGGGCCGTCGCCATTGAGCCGGTGCTCGTGCTCCGTCATCGCCTCGCCGTCCGTTCCTGCGCATCTGTTGACATCGACGCTGTGCTCCTCCATGCTGACGCGTCATCGGATCGTATATGAAATGCCTCCTCTCAGCGATCCTCCGTCCGACATCGCAGCGACCCGGCCGCACCGCCGGGACGGCGCGCCGGAGGTTCTCGGAACAGCCACCAGACGAGTCCCGAACCCAGATCCAGGAAGCAGGAGAGCAGATGCTGTTCGCACAGCGAGTGGGACGGCGGTCCCTTGCCCGTCGACAAATGCGGCTGGCGGCAGCCGCTCTCGTGGTCGCCTCGACGATGGCCGCCTGCGGCGGCGGCGGCGGGAGGATCCGGTGACGGCGACTCAGCCGGCGGCCCGAAGGCGCCGGGCACGATCCCGGCGCTGAGCAAGGACCCGCTGACCCTGAGCTTCATCTGGTTCGAGTGGCCGCCGGCGCAGGCCCTGGAGGACTTCGCCAACGCGGAGTACACCAAGGAGCGCCCGAACGTCACGATCAAGGTCAAGACGGTCCCGAACGCCAACTGGCACGACGCGATGTTCACGCAGTTCGCCGCGCGCAAGACGGACTTCGACATCCCGATCCTGGACTCCCAGCACATCGGCGAGGCGGTGACGAACGGGAACATCCTCGACCTGACCGACTTCGTGGACGAGAACATCGACGTCGACGCCTACAACCCGTACCTGCTCGCGGCGTACGGCCAGTACCCCCAGGCGGAGACGGGCAAGCGCGACGAGAACGCCAGCCTGTACGGCCTGCCGCTGCTCGGCGACACCTGGACGATGATCTACCGCAAGGACCTGATCGGCGACCAGCCCCCGAAGACCTGGGACGAGATGATCGCGGCGGCCAGGAAGTGCCAGGACGAGAACCCCGGCATGAACGGCCTGGCCTTCCACCAGTCCAACGGCTCCGACGCGGCGGCCGTCACCTACAACACCGTCAACGGCGTCTACGGCGGCAACCTGTGGGACTCCGGCAAGCGCAAGATCGAGGGCGTCATCAACGACGCCGCCGGGCAGAAGGCGATGGACGTCCTGGTCGACCAGATGAAGCCGCTCACCGCCAAGGGGTCCGGCAACTGGTTCATCGACGAGGTCAACGCGTCGGTGGCCCAGGGCAAGTCGTGCATCGCGTTCAACTGGATCGCGGCGAGCGGCGGCCTGCTCGACCCGGCGCAGTCGACGCTGGGCAAGACCCGTGAGCAGATCATGGACAAGCTCGGGTTCGCCACCCTGCCCACGCAGGACACCGACCTCGTCCCGCTCGGTGGCATGGGCATGCACGTGTCGGCCTACGCGTCGAAGTCCCACCAGGCGGAGGCGCTCAACTTCATCAAGTGGTTCGAGCAGGCCGACGTCCAGAAGAAGTGGGCGGCAGCCGGCGGGGTGCCCTCGCGCACGGACGCTCTCCAGTCGCCGGAGTTCCTGGACGCCGCGCCGTTCAACAAGGTCTACGCCGACTCGGTCCCCCGCATGCGCGACATGTGGAACGTGCCGGAGTACGCCCGCCTGATCGACATCGAGAACACGAACGTGAACGCGGCGCTCAACGGCGCCAAGAGCCCCAAGGACGCCATCGACGAGATCGCCTCCGAGCAGCAGAAGGTGCTGGACTCCGCCGGCGGCGGTCTGTGAGCGACCCGATGACCCTGACGACCGAGCCCCCGGGGCAGGAGGCGCCCGCGCCGCCGCCCGCCCCGGGGCGGTCCCGGCGGCTGGGTGACCGCGGCCTGTCCGTGGCGTTCATCTCGCCCGCGCTGCTGCTCCTGCTCGCGATGTCGGTGTTCCCGCTGCTGTGGGCGCTGTACCTGTCCTTCACCGACTACTCGGCCACCCGCGGCATCGCCGCCCGGTTCATCGGGCTGAAGAACTACACCGACATCCTCACCTCGTCGCAGGTCCACCTCAGGGCGCTCACGACCCTGGTGTACGTCGTCGGAGCGGTCACCCTGCAGACGGTCCTCGGATTCACCATCGCCTACCTGATCTCGCGACGGACGCACGGGCGCGGTGTGCTGACCACGATGTTCCTGGTGCCGATGATGCTCTCCCCCGTCGTGGTCGGGCTGTTCTGGAAGTTCATGCTCGACGCGCAGTTCGGCGTCGTCAACAGCATGCTGGGCTCGCTCGGGCTGGGCCAGGTGGAGTGGCTGACCAGGCAGCGCACGGCGCTGCTCTCGCTGATCGTCGTCGACACGTGGCAGTGGACCCCGTTCATCATGCTGATCGCGCTCGCCGGCCTCACAGCGGTGCCGAGCTACCTCTACGAGGCCGCCTCGATCGACCGGGCGTCGGAGTGGTTCCGGTTCCGCACCATCACGCTGCCACTGGTGTGGCCGCTGCTCCTCATCGCCGTGATGTTCAGGGCCATCGAGGCGTTCCGGCTCTTCGACCTCGTCTACATCCTCACCAGCGGAGGGCCCGGGGTCTCCACCGAGACCTTGTCGTTCCACGTGTACAAGGTCGCCTTCCTCGGCTTCAACACAGGCACCGCTTCGGCGTACGGGATCCTCATGGTCCTCGTCGTCATCGTCCTGGCGCAGTTCTACCTGCGCTACCTGAACAAGCTCAAGGAGGGCTGATGGCCATCTCCGTCGACGAGGCCCTGCCCACCGGGCCCGTCCCGGACGACGCGCCGCCGGCGCGTCGCGGCACGGGGCGCGCCCGGTCCGGGGTGGAGATCGTGCTGCTGACCGTGCTGGCCGTCGCCATGCTCTTCCCCGTGGTGTGGATGATCGAGACCTCGCTGAAGGAGAACCGCGACGTCTACGCCGTGCCGGCGAAGTTCCTCGGATTCCACGTCACCCTCGACCACTACAAGGACGTGTTCGTGTCCGCGGGAGGCGGCCGCTCGGACCTGTCCGCGGCCTTCCTCAACTCCGTCGTGGTCGCCGGGGTGTCGACCGTGCTCGCCACGCTGCTCGGCGTCCCGGCGGCGTGGGCGTACTCGCGCTTCGCCGTCAAGGCCAAGAAGGACCAGCTCTTCTTCATCCTCTCCACCCGGTTCATGCCGCCGGTGGTGGTCGTCATCCCCATCTTC
The DNA here is from genome assembly GCA_963781745.1 of uncultured Actinomycetota bacterium. Taxonomy (GTDB): domain Bacteria; phylum Actinomycetota; class Actinomycetes; order Propionibacteriales; family Nocardioidaceae; genus Nocardioides_B. The sequence continues at coordinate 206,024 of CAWAHH010000009.1, forward strand.
TTGATGTACCGCGAGGTGGGTCTGATCAACACCAAGCTCGGCCTGATCCTCATCTACGCCGCCTACAACGTGCCGTTCACGATCTGGATGATGAAGGGGTTCGTGGACGAGGTGCCCGCGGAGTACGAGGACGCCGCCATGCTCGACGGCTACACCCGCCTGCAGGCGTTCTGGAAGTTCACCCTGCCCCTGCTCGTGCCCGGCATCGCCGCGACGGCGGTCTTCGCGCTCATCTTCTCCTGGAACGAGTTCGTATTCGCGATCTTCCTCACCTCCAGCGAGGATGTGCGGACCGCACCTCCCGCGATCGCCGGGCTCATCGGCGGCACCACCGTGGACTGGGGACTGGTGGCCGCGTCCTCCGTCGTGTTCGCCCTGCCTGTGCTCGTGTTCGCCTACCTGGTGCGCAAGCACCTCGTCGCCGGTGTGACGCTCGGGGCGGTGCGTCGCTGATGGCCCGCATCGAGGTGACCGCGCTGCACAAGCGCTACCCCGACGGCACCGTCGCCGTCGAGCACGTGGATCTCTCCATCGGCGACGGCGAGCTGTTCGTGATGCTCGGCCCCTCCGGCTGCGGCAAGACCACCACGCTGCGTGCCATGGCCGGGCTGGAGCGGCAGACCTCGGGCGACATCCGCATCGGCAGCACGCTCGTCAACGACCTGCGGCCCGCCGAGCGCGACATCGCCATGGTCTTCCAGTTCTACGCGCTCTACCCGCACCTGCGGACCCGGGACAACCTCGCGTTCCCGTTGCGGGCCGAAGGGCTGCCCGAGGCCCAGGTGCGCGAGCGCGTCGACGAGGCCGCCCGGATGATGCGGCTGGGCCCGCTCATGGACCGCAAGCCGCAGCGGCTCTCCGGCGGCGAGCAGCAGCGCGTCGCGCTGGCCCGGGCGCTCGTACGGCGACCTCGCGCGTTCCTCATGGACGAGCCCCTCACCAACCTGGACGCCGAGCTGCGGGCCGACATGCGCACCGAGATCAAGCACCTCCAGGCGCAGCTGGGGACCACGATGGTCTACGTCACCCACGACCAGGTCGAGGCGATGTCGCTCGGTCACCGGATCGCCATCCTCAACAAGGGCCGCGTCGAGCAGATCGGCACGCCGCTGGAGGTCTACAACCGTCCGGCGAGCCTCTTCTGCGCCGCGTTCATCGGCTCCCCGCCGATGAACCTCATCGAGGTCGAGGTGGCCGAGGGCGGCCTGCGCGGCCCGGGCGGTCTCGTGCTCTCTCCGCCCCCGGGGCTCCCTCGCGATCGTGCTCTCGTCGCCGGCGTCCGTCCGGAGGCACTCGAGGTCACCGAGCCGGGCGCGGACCGCTCGATCCCGGCCCGCGTGGTCTCGGCCGAGGGTCTCGGCGACGAGATCATCTACGTGGTGGACCACGGCGGGCAGCGCGACGTGCGCGTGCGCATGCCACCCACCGTCCACTTCGCCGCCGATGCGCCGGTCGGGCTGCGGCACGCCGGCGGCACCCCGCCGGTCTACGACCCCGGCACGGAAGCGCTGGTGGCCTGATGGGGACGGTGGCGGCGCACGGCCTGCGCAAGTCCTTCGGCGACGTCCTGGCCCTCGACGAGGTGACGCTCGACGTCCCCGACGGCTCGTTCTTCGTGGTGCTGGGGCCGTCCGGGGCGGGCAAGACGACCACTCTGCGGGCGATCGCCGGCCTCGAGCGGCTCGACGCGGGGTCGGTCCTCCTGGACGGGCGGGACGCGACCGGCGACGCCCCGGCCGCCCGAGACCTGGCCATGGTCTTCCAGAGCTACGCCCTCTACCCGCGGCGCACGGCCTACGAGAACATCGCCTCGCCCCTGCGCGCCCGACGCCTGCCCGCGAGCGAGATCGGCCCCGCCGTCGAGCGGGTGGCGGCCCTGCTGCGCATCGAGCGGCTGCTGCAGCGCCGCCCCGCGCAGATGTCGGGCGGGGAGATGCAACGCGTGGCGCTGGCTCGGGCCCTCGTGCGCCGCCCGCGCGCGTTCCTCATGGACGAACCGTTGACCAACCTCGACCTCAAGCTCCGCGTCGAGATGCGCACCGAGCTCACCCGCATCCACCGGAGCCTCGGCGGGACCTTCCTCTATGTCACGAACGACCAGGTCGAGGCGCTGTCGATGGCCGACCAGGTCGCGGTGCTCAAGGAGGGCAGGATCCAGCAGGTCGGCACGCCGACCGAGGTCTACGAGCGCCCTGCCAACCAGTGGGTCGCCGGCTTCGTCGGCAGTCCTCGCATCAGCCTGCTCGCCTGTCACACCGAGGGCGACCGCCTCGTCGGAGCGGAGGGGTGGACGCTGCCGAGGCCGCGCTGGACCACGGCGGAGGACGGCCGGCGGCTGCTGTTGGGCCTGCGCGCCGAGGACGTGTCCCTCGAGCGGCGAGGGAGCGAGTCCCTGCCCGGGGAGCTGTACGGCCTCGAGCCCCTCGGCGACCGCACCGTGGTCGACGTCCGGGTGGGGTCGGAGCTGCTCAAGGTCAAGGCGCGCCCGACCGTCACCGGGGAGCCGGGTGAGCGGCTCCGCGTCGCCGTCGACCTGGACCGGGCGCACCTCTTCGACGCGGACACCGGCCTGGCACTGTCGGAGGCGGGCAGGTGAGCGGCCGTACGACGAGCCGGCGTGCGACAGGGGACGGCTGGTGAGCGCGACCACGGACGTCCTCCTCCCCGAGCACCGGCGGCTGCGGATCGGCTCCTGCTGGCGCGACGCAGCCGCCGGGGCCACCCTTCCCGTCGAGGACCCGGCCACGGGGCAGGTCGTCGCGGAGGTGGCCGACGGCGCCGCCGACGACGGCCTCGCCGCCCTCGACGCGGCGAGCGAGGCGATGGCGTCGTGGGCGGCGACCCCGCCCCGGCGGCGGTCCGACCTCCTGAGCGCCACGCACCGGGCTCTGCTCGACAGAACGGAGGAGGTCGCCCGCCTGATCACCGTGGAGATGGGCAAGCCGCTCGCCGAGGCACGCGGGGAGGTCGCCTACGGCGCCGAGTTCTTCCGCTGGTTCGCCGAGGAGGCGGTGCGCGTCGAAGGCCGGTACAGCACCGCACCGGCCGGCGGGTACCGCGTGCTCACCGTGCCCAAGCCGGTCGGACCCTGCGTCTTCGTCACGCCGTGGAACTTCCCGCTGGCCATGGGTGCGCGCAAGATCGCCCCTGCCCTGGCGGCGGGCTGCACGACGATCACCAAGCCGGCCGCCCAGACCCCCCTCACCATGCTGCTGCTGGCCCGCATCATGGAGGAGGTCGGCGTCCCCCCGGGCGTCGTCAACGTGGTGACGACCTCGCGCGCGGGAGAGGTCGTCTCCGCGCTGCTGGCCGACCGCCGTACCCGCAAGCTGTCGTTCACCGGCTCCACCGAGGTCGGGCGGGTGCTGCTGCGCCAGGCTGCCCACAACGTGCTGCGCACCTCCATGGAGCTCGGTGGCAACGCCGCCCTCATCGTGTGCGCGGACGCCGACCTCGACGTCGCCGTCGACGGCGCCATGGTGGCCAAGATGCGCAACACCGGCGAGTCGTGCATCGCGGCCAACCGGATCTACGTCGAGGAGCCGGTCCGCGAGGAGTTCACGGCCCGCTTCGCCGAGCGGATGGGTGCGCTGTCGATGGGGCACGGCCTCGAGGACGGCGTCCAGGTGGGTGCCTTGATCGACGAGGCCTCGGTCACCCGGATCGAGGGACTCGTCACCGACGCCGTCGACCGAGGCGCCCGGGCTCTCGTCGGCGGTGCGCGGGCGGACGGACCGGGCTGCTTCTACCCCCCGACGGTGCTCGTCGACGTCCCCGAGGACGCGCGGGTGCTCGAGTCGGAGATCTTCGGCCCGGTGGCGCCGGTGCTCCCGTTCACCTCCGACGAGGAGGTGCTGGAGCGGGCCAACGACACCGAGCACGGCCTGGTCGGCTACGTCTTCACCCGGGACCTCCAGCGTGCCCTCCGCCTCACCGAGGGGCTGGAGACCGGGATGGTCGGCGTCAACCGCGGCCTGATCTCGGACCCGTCGGCCCCCTTCGGCGGGGTCAAGGCCTCGGGTATCGGCAAGGAGGGGTCGCACGAGGGCATCTCGGAGTACCTCGACGTCACCTACGCGGCGATCGACCTGCCGTGAGCCACCGGCCGACCCGTCCGCGCGCCTGCGCCCTCGTCGTCCCAGAAAGGCACTGACATGCTCGAGACCGTGCGAGGACCCCGCCAGCTGATGGTCGGCGAAGGCGTCGCCCAGAACGTCCCGCGGGTGGTGGCCGAGTGCGGCTCGCGCGTGCTGGTGGTGACCGACCGGGTGCTGGTGGGCCAGCCCCGGGTGGCCGAGCTGCTGTCGGCGGTGCGGGAGAGCGCCACGGCGGTCGGGGTCTTCGCCGACGCGACCCCGGACGTGCCCCTGGCCGACGTCGACGTGGCTGTCGCGGCCGCCGCCGCCGTCGACGCCGACGTGATCCTCGCCATCGGCGGCGGGACGGTGATCGACCTCGCCAAGATCGTCGGCGTCATCCGCCGCCACGGCGGGTCGCCGCGCGACTACTACGGCGAGTCCAAGGTGCCGGGACCGACGTTCCCGCTCGTCGCGGTCCCGACGACGTCGGGCACCGGGTCCGAGCTCACCCCGGTCTCGGTGCTGACCGACCCGCACCGCGAGCTGAAGGTCGGCGTCTCGAGCGTGCACATCGTCCCCGACTTCGCCGTCGTCGACCCCGAGCTCACCTACACGTGCCCGCCCACTGTCACCGCCCACTCGGGCATCGACGCGTTCTGCCACGCGGTGGAGAGCTACACCGCGCGGCCCCGGGCCCACGGTCCGCGCGACCCGGTCGAGCAGGTCTTCCTCGGCCGCAACCCCACCACCGACCACTACGCGCTGCTCGCCGCCGAGCGGATCTCCAGGAGCCTCCGCAGAGCGGTCCGGGACGGGACGGACACCGAGGCCCGCGCGGACATGGCCCACGGCTCCGTGCTGGCCGGTCTGGCGTTCGCGCACGCCGGCACCGCCGCCCCGCACGCCCTGCAGTACCCCATCGGCGCGGCCACCCACACGCCGCACGGCCTCGGAGTCGGGCTGCTCCTCCCCTACGCACTGGAGGCGGCAGGGGACGCCGTCACCGGACGGCTCACCGTCCTGGCGGCGGTGTGCGGCCTCGACGTGGCGGGCGCCTCCGACGCCCAGGGCGCCGAGGTCTTCCTCGCCTGGCTCGACGGCCTCCTCGCCGACATCGGCATCCCTGCGACCCTGGCCGACATCGGTGTCGAGCGCGCCGACCTCCCCCGGTTCGCCGAGCTGGCCGGTGGCGTGACCCGGCTGGTCCAGAACCACCCCGGCCGCACCGACACCGAGGGCCTGCTCGGGATCCTCGAGGCCGCCTGGGCCGGGGACCGGAGCCGACGGGTCCTGACCTCGAGCACGGAGGTGTCTGCCACATGACGACGAGCTCCCCGCCCACCCTGGGCATCGGAATGGTCGGCTACGCCTTCATGGGCGCGGCGCACTCCCAGGCCTGGCGCACGGCCGGCCGCGTGTTCGACCTGCCGATGTCGCCGCTCATGCTGACGCTGTGCGGGCGCGACGCCGAGGCGGCGAACCGCGCTGCCGCGAGCCTGGGATGGCGCTCCTCGGTCACCGACTGGCGCGACCTGCTCGACCGGGACGACATCGACCTCGTCGACATCTGCACGCCCGGGGACACGCACGTGGAGATCGCCGTCGCAGCGCTCGAGGCCGGCAAGCACGTGCTGTGCGAGAAGCCGCTGGCGAACTCCGTCGAGGACGCCGAGGCCATGACCGCGGCGGCCGAGCGGGCCAGCGCGCACGGCGTGCGCTCGATGGTGGGCTTCAACTACCGCCGCGTGCCGGCCCTGGCCCTCGCCCGGACGCTCATCGAGGAGGGTCGCGTGGGCACCGTGCGTCACGTGCGCGCGGTGTACCTCCAGGACTGGATCGTCGACCCTGAGTTCCCGCTGGTGTGGCGGCTGCAGAAGGAGCACGCGGGCTCGGGGGCGCTCGGCGACATCGGCGCGCACATCGTCGACCTGGCGCAGTTCCTCCTCGGCCAGCGCCTGACCGGCGTTTCGGCCGTGACCGAGACCTTCGTCAAGGAGCGACCGCTGGCATCCTCCTCGGGAGGCCTGACGGCGACCGGGCGCGCGGAGGTCGGTCCCGTGACGGTCGACGACACGGCGCTGTTCACCGGCCGGTTCTCCGGCGGCGCCGTGGGCTCGTTCGAGGCGACGCGGTTCGCCACGGGCCGCAAGAACGCGCTGCGGATCGAGGTCAACGGCTCGGCCGGCAGCCTCGCCTTCGACTTCGAGGCGATGAACGAGCTGTCCTTCTACGACGGGACGGAGGACCCCTCGACCGCGGGGTTCCGACGGATCCTGGTGACCGAGCCCGGGCATCCCTACCTCTCTGCCTGGTGGCCGCCCGGTCATCTCCTCGGCTACGAGCACACCTTCACCCACGAGGTCCGCGACCTGGTCGGGGCGATCGGTGCCGGCGAGGACCCGGTCCCGTCGTTCCGCGACGGCCTCCAGGTGCAGCGGGTGCTGGAGGCGGTCGAGCGCAGCGCCGCCGACGAGTCACGCTGGTACGACGTCCCTTCGACCTAGAGGAGCACCTGATGCCCCGTCCCGTCACCCTGTTCACCGGCCAGTGGGCCGACCTGCCGTTCGAGGAGGTCGCCCGCCTCGCCTCCGGCTGGGGGTACGACGGTCTGGAGATCGCCTGCTGGGGCGACCACTTCGAGGTCGACCGCGCGCTGAACGAGCCCGGCTACGTCCAGGGACGCCTGGACCTCCTGGAGGAGCACGGTCTCCAGGTGCACGCCATCTCGAACCACCTCGTCGGCCAGGCGGTCTGCGACTCCCCGATCGACGAGCGCCACCATGGGATCCTGCCGCAGCGCATCTGGGGCGACGGCGACCCGGAGGGGGTCCGCCGGCGCGCCGCGCGGGAGATGGAGGACACCGCGCGGGCCGCCGCCGCGCTCGGCGTCCGCACGGTCGTCGGCTTCACCGGCTCGTCCATCTGGCACACCGTCGCGATGTTCCCGCCGGTCCCGCCGGCGATGATCGAGCGTGGCTACGCCGACTTCGCGGACCGCTGGAACCCCGTGCTCGACGTCTTCGACGAGGTCGGCGTGAGGTTCGCCCACGAGGTGCACCCCAGCGAGATCGCCTACGACTACTGGACGACGGTGCGCACCCTCGAGGCGATCGGCCACCGCGAGGCGTTCGGTCTCAACTTCGACCCGAGCCACTTCGTCTGGCAGGACCTCGACCCGGTCGGCTTCCTCTGGGACTTCCGCGACCGGATCTACCACGTCGACTGCAAGGAGTCGGTCACGCAGCTCAACGGCCGCAACGGACGGCTCGGGTCCCACCTGCCCTGGGCCGACCCGCGACGCGGGTGGGACTTCGTGTCGACCGGGCACGGCGACGTGCCGTGGGAGCCGGTGTTCCGGATGCTCAACGCGATCGGCTACGACGGCCCGATCTCGGTCGAGTGGGAGGACGCGGGGATGGACCGCCTGGTCGGCGGGCCCGACGCCCTGGAGTTCGTCCGCCGCCTGACGCTCATCGAGCCACCCGCGGCCGCCTTCGACTCGGCCTTCAGCTCCCGGGACTGACGGCGCCCGCGACGGGCGCGGCGGTCGTCACGCGGGCGTGCTGCCGCGCACCTCGCGGTGCAGGACCTCCATCTTCTCGTCGAGACGGTTCGCGACCTCGGCCGCCGAGGCGAGCTCGGCGCGAAGGGCGGCCGGCACGTCCTTGTCGTACTTGTAGAAGATCTTGTGCTCCAGGCTCGCCCAGAAGTCCATCGCGACGGTCCGCAGCTGCAGCTCGACGCGGACCGTCTCGACGCGGTCGGACATGTAGACCGGCGTGTCGACGATGAGGTGGAGGCTCTTGTAGCCGTTGGGCTTGGGGTGCGCGATGTAGTCCTTGGCCTCGACGAGGTGGACGTCGGGCTGGCCCAGCAGCATCTCGCGGACGGTGTAGACGTCGGAGATGAAGCTGCACACGATGCGGATGCCGGCGATGTCGTTGATGCCGGCCCGTATGTCGGACAGGTCCGGGCCCAGGCCGAGGCGGTCCGCCTTGCGCAACAGGCTCTCCACCGACTTGAGGCGCGAGTTCACGTGCTCGATCGGGCAGTAGCCGTCCCCGAAGGTGAGCTCCTCCTTCAAGATGTTGACCTTCGTCATCATCTCGTCGAGGCCGAACTTGTAGGCCATCACGAAGCGGCGCAGCTCGGGGCTCGGCACCACGTCGAAGGGCGAGCCGGCTGTCCGGGAGCCCGCAACGGCCCCGTAGGCCCCGTCAGTCTCGTCGGCCCCGCCCGCCCCGACGGCGCTGTCGGGCGCCGGGGCGTCCTCGTCGACGGGCGAACCGCTGGCCACGCGCACCACGCTCCTGGGTCAGGGATTGCGGACCAGCCTAGGTCGCCGGGAAGAAATCCGGGCCCCCGGTGTGTTCTGCTGACGACGACCTGTGCACCCGACAGACCCTGTGGAGGATGACGACTGTGGCAACGACCGAGCTCACCGCCTCGGACTTCGAGAAGACCGTGGCCGACAACGACATCGTGCTCGTGGACTTCTGGGCCAGCTGGTGCGGCCCGTGCCGCCAGTTCGCGCCGACCTTCGAGAAGGCCTCGGACGCCCACGGGGACATCGTGTTCGCCAAGGTCGACACCGAGGCCGAGCAGGCCCTGGCCGGCGCCGCCAACATCACCTCGATCCCGACGCTGATGGCCTTCCGCGAGGGCGTCCTGGTCTACTCCCAGCCCGGCGCGCTGCCCCCGCAGGCGCTCGACCAGCTCATCGGCGCGGTCCGCGAGCTCGACATGGCCGAGGTGCACAAGGCCGTGGCCGAGCAGCAGGCCGGCGGGTCCCCGCAGGCGGGCTGACCCGCTCCGGTCGCCGGGATAGGTTCGTCCCATGGACGCACGCGCGTGGGACGAGCGGTACTCCGCGTCCGGGCTGGTCTGGTCGACGACCCCCAACCAGTTCGTCGAGCAGGAGCTCGCCGACCTGGCTCCGGGCACCGCGCTGGACCTCGCGACCGGTGAGGGCCGCAACGCCCTCTGGCTGGCCGACCGCGGCTGGCGGGTGACCGCCGTCGACTTCTCGCTGGTCGCCCTCGACAAGGGCCGGGCGCTGGCCGAGCGGCACGAGCGCGGCCGGGACCTGCACGTCGAGTGGGTGCACGCCGACGCGTTGACCTACGACGCCGGTCCGGTGCCCTTCGACCTCGCGCTGCTGGCCTACCTCCAGCTGCCGGCCGACGAGCGGCGGACCGTCGTACGGCGTGCGTTCGACGCCCTGGCCCCGGGGGGCACGTTCCTCCTGGTGGCCCACGACTCGACGAACCTGACCGAGGGCACCGGTGGGCCGCAGGAGCCCGACGTGCTCTTCACCGCCGAGGAGGTGCTCGGCGACCTCGACGGCGAGCGCTTCGAGGTCGTCCGCGCCGAGCGGGTCGAGCGGGTGGTGCCGGCGTCCAGTCCCGGTCACGAGCACGCCGGCGAGGTGACCCGGACGGCGTACGACGCCCTCGTGCGCCTGGTCCGCGCGTGACGCCGACCCAGCTCAAGGCGTACGCGTCCGTCGTCCGCCTGGGGTCGGTCAAGGCCGCCGCCGACGAGCTCGCGGTCAGCGAGGCCGCCGTCTCCATGCACGTGGGGCAGCTGCGCAAGGAGCTCGACGACCGGCTGTTCGCGCGGACGGCCTCGGGGCTGGCGTTCACCCCGGGCGGGCTGCGGCTGGCCAGCCGGGCCGTGGAGATCCTCGGCCTCCAGGACCGCACCGTGCGCGAGGTCAGCGCCGCCGCACACGGTCGCCGGCTGCTCCGGATGGCGGCCTCGAGCCAGTTCGCCGAGCACGCCGCACCCGGCCTGATCGAGCTCTTCGCGGGCCGGGCCGACGACCTCGACGTCGAGCTCAGCGTCCGCCCGACGCACCAGTTCCCCGCGCTGCTGGCGGCCCGCACCGTCGACATCGCGATCGGCGCCGGCCGCCCAGCCGGCTGCCGGTCGAGCTGCTGGCCAAGCCGTTCCTGAACTACGAGGTGGTGGCGGTCGTCGCCCCGGGTCACCCCCTGGCCGACGGCCCGGTCACCGCGGCGCAGGCCCGCGACCACACGTGGATGCTGGGCCCTCCGCGGCGGGCGAGGACGGCGTGGTGCCCACGATGCTGCGCCACCTCGCCGTGCCCGAGGACCGGCAGCGGATCTTCCAGAGCGACGCGGGGGCGCTGGAGGAGACCAAGCGCACCCACGGCATCGCGCTCGCCGTCCGGTTCGCCGTCACCGGCGACCTCTCGGCGGGGCGGCTGGTCGCGCTGGACGGGCCGGGGCTGCGGGCCCAGGGCCGGTGGGCCGCGATGGCCTGCCCGCGCACAGCCAGGTGCCTGCCACCGCCGAGCTGCTGCGCTTCATCACCACGCCCGCGGGCGACCCAGGCGATGGTGCACGGTGCCGGGGCGACGCTCGGGCCGGTTCAAGCCGTCCGTGCACGTGACGCTCTGGAGCTGACCCGGCCGTCGTCGAGCACGGCGTCCAGCACCGCCGGCACCGAGCTCGCGGTGTGGGCGGGCAGGAACGCGTCGCAGAAGGGCAGCGCCGCGGCCATCGAGCCGACCAGCGGCTCGAAGCCGGGCGCGGCGGCGCGGGGGTTGAGCCACACCAGCCGGTGCACCCGGCGGCGTACCTTCCTCAGCACCGCGGCCAGGCTCCTCGGGGTCGTCGCTGTCCCAGCCGTCGGAGGCGACCACGAGGACGCCACCGCGCAGGGCGTTGCCGTGCCGCGAGCGCAGCAGCGCCCGCAGGCTGCTGGCGAGCCGGGTGCCGCCGTACCGGTCGCCGACCTGCTCGCTCGCCAGCGCGACGGCGACCTGCGGCGAGCGGTGCAGCAGCGCCGGCGTGACCCGGGTCAGCGAGGTCGAGAAGGCGAACGTCTCGGCCCGCCCGGAGCGGGCCAGCGCGCGCATCAGGTGGAGGTACGCCGTGCTGTAGGGCTGCATCGAGCGGCTGACGTCGACCACCATCGTCACCGTGCGGTGGCGCTGCGCGGGGCGGGTGCGCACCAGCTCCACGGCCTCCCAGCCGGTCCGGCGCGACGCCGCGACGGTCTCGCGCAGGGCGACCCGGCGGCCGGAGGCGTGCACGACCCGGCGGCGGCTGCGCCGGGTCGGCCAGTGCCGCAGCGCGCCCTCGAGCCAGGCGCCGACGAGGACCAGCTGGTCCTCGTCGAGGTCGGCGAAGGGCACCTCGGCGAGCGCCTCGACGGCGCTCGGCGCCACGTCGGGGACCCGGGCGCCCTCGGCCGCGCCGGCGGCGGCCTCGACCCGGCGCGGCAGCGTGTGCCAGGGCAGGGCTTCACCGCCCCCGGCGGTGTCGGCGGCGTCGCCGGGCGCGGACGCCGCGTCCTCGTCGCGGAGCCGGTCCGGCCCTGCGGGCCAGGTCGACCCGGCCATGCCCTCGGGCACGGAGCCCTCGTCCCGGAAGACCGCGTCGAAGACGGCGTCGAACACGACGAGCTCGGCGGCCCGCTGCACGAGCGTGACCCGGGTCAGCCAGTAGAGCGCGGCGAGGTCGTCGGGGGGCGAGACGGCCAGCGCCCGCGTGCAGGTGTCCAGCGCGGGCAGGCCGACCGGCACGCCCGCCGCCCGCAGCCGGTCTCCGAGCGCGACGACGAACGCCGCCCGGTCGACCGAGCCGATGACGGGCCCCCGGGCGGCCATCACCTCACCCGAAGGAGTACGTCGCCGCGGCCCCGGCCACCGCGTCGCGGTCGTCGGGGGTCTTGGCGAGCGCCCCGAGAGAGGCGACCACGTCGTCGCCGACCAGCTCGCTCACACCGAGCACGGACAGCGCTCCGACCCAGTTGATGGCCTCCGCGATGCCGGGGGGCTTGTCCACGTCGAGGCGGCGGACGTGGCCCACGAAGCGGGTCGCGGACTCGATGAGGGACACGCTCGCCCCCGGCACGCTGCGCCGCAGGATCTCGACGGCCCGGTCCACGGACGGGAACTCCAGCCAGTGGTAGAGGCAGCGCCGCCGCAGCGCGTCGTGCAGGTCGCGGCTGCGGTTCGAGGTCAGCACGACCACCGGCGGGCGGGCCGCGGTGAACGTGCCGAGCTCCGGGACGGTCACCGACCCCTCCCCGAGGAACTCCAGCAGCAGGGCCTCGAACTCGTCGTCGGCGCGGTCGATCTCGTCGATCAGCAGCACGGGCGGTCGCGGTCCGGCGTACCGGACGCACCGGAGGATCGGCCGCTCCTGGAGGAACTCCTCGGCGAACAGGTCGGCCTCGTGCAGGGTCGCGTGCTGGGACTCCGCGAGCCGGATCGCGAGCAGCTGGCGCTGGTAGTTCCAGTCGTAGAGCGCCTCGCCGGCGCTGAGCCCCTCGTAGCACTGCAGCCGCACGAGGGGTACGTCGAGAACCTGGGCGAGCACCTTGGCGGCCGACGTCTTGCCGACCCCCGGCTCTCCCTCGAGCAGCAGCGGCAGGCCGAGCCGCAGCGCGAGGAGCACAGCCGTCGCGGTGCCGGTGTCGGCGAGGTAGCCGTGCGCGTCGAACCCCCGTCGGACCGCCTCCGCGTCCGGGAGCCCGTCGGGCGGACCGATGTCGACCGGGGCGCTCACCCTGCCCGACCCGCGTGGGCGGCCACGAAGCTGTCCCGGCAGCCGGGGTTGCAGAACCAGTGCTCGACGCCGGCCACGGTGGCGTGGGCGGTCTCCGCGGTGACGGTCACGGTCATCCCGCAGACCGGGTCCACGGCCTGCCGCGGCCGCGGGGCGACCGGTGCGGCCGGGTCCGACGGGGCCGCGGCGAGCCCCTCGAGACGGATGCCGCGCACGATCGCGGCGAGGATCGAGAGTGCGATCTCGGGCGCGGTCCGGGCGCCGATGTCGACGCCGACGTGGGCGTGCACCCGTCGCAGGTCCGCCTCGGGCAGGTCGAGCTCCTCGAGCAGGGCCTGCCCGCGGGTGCGGCTGCAGACCAGGCCGACGAACCCGACGCCGGCGTCGAGCGCGGCTCGCACGGCGCCCGCCTCGTCGCCGCCGTGGCTGGAGACGACCGCCGCGACGGCGCCCGCGGGGCCTGCGCCCTCGCTCGCGCGGTCGACCACGAAGCCGAGCGTCGGCGCGAGCGCTGCGACGGCCTCGGCGGTCGGCGAGGTGCCGACGAGGAACAGCGCGGGCGAGGGCAGCAGCGGCTCGAGGTAGATCTCCATCGCCCCTCCCGACAGGCACGGGTTGACCACGATCGTCGCACCGGGCGCGTCCGGGAAGCCCGTACCGACCTCGGGGAGCACCCGCAGCAGCATCCCCTCGCCGGACTCCAGGGCGCCGAGGGCGGCGGTGCGGACCGACCCGGCGGCGCACTGGCCGCCGACGAACCCCTCGATGGTGCCGTCGGCCAGCACGATCGCCCGGTCGCCGGCGCGGGCCGACGTCGGCTCCTGGGCGCGGACGACGGTCGCCTGCACGAACGGCACCCGGGAGCGGGTGAGCTGCTCGATGCGGTCGGCGAGCTGGGTGGTCATGCCGTGCTCCTCTCGGGCGGGCGGGTCAGATCGGCGGCGTGGCACGGCCCTGCATGGCGTCCCAGACCCGTGAGGGCGTCAGCGGCATGTCGGCGTGCCGGACGCCGTACGGCTTGAGCGCGTCGATGACCGCGTTGACGACCGCCGGCGGCGAGCCGACCGTGGCGGACTCGCCGACGCCCTTGGCCCCGATCGGGTGGTGCGGCGAGGGGGTGACGGTGTGCCCGGTCTCCCAGTGCGGCACCTCGAGCGCGGTCGGGATGAGGTAGTCCATCAGCGAGCCGGCGATGCAGTTGCCGTCCTCGTCGAAGGAGATCATCTCCATCAGCGCCATCCCGACGCCGTCGGTGAGGCCGCCGTGCACCTGGCCCTCGATGATCATCGGGTTGATCCGGGTGCCGCAGTCGTCGACGGCGACGAACCGCCGCACCTTGACCACCGCGGTGCCCGGGTCGATGTCGACGACGCAGAGGTAGGCGCCGAAGGGGTAGGTGAGGTTCTCGGGGTTGTAGCAGATCTGCGCCTCGAGCCCGCCCTCGATGCCCTCGGGCAGGTCGCCGGCGCCGTGCGCCTTCATGGCGATGTCCTGGATCGTCACCGACTCGCGACGGGTCGCCCTTCACGTGGAAGGACCCCTTCTCCCACTCGAGGTCGGCGACGGAGACCTCGAGCATGCCCGAGGCGATGATCTGCGCCTTGTCGCGGACCTTGCGGGCCACCAGCGCGGCGGCCGCTCCCGACACCGGCGTCGACCGGCTGCCGTAGGTGCCGAGCCCGAACGGCGTGTTGTCGGTGTCGCCGTGCACCACGTCGATGTCGTCGGGCGGGATGCCGATCTCCTCGGCGACGATCTGCGCGAACGTCGTCTCGTGGCCCTGGCCCTGGCTCTGCACCGACAGCCGTACGACGGCCTTGCCGGTCGGGTGCACGCGCAGCTCGCAGCCGTCGGCCATCCCGAGCCCCAGGATGTCCATGTCCTTGCGGGGACCGGCGCCGACGGCCTCGGTGAAGAACGCGATGCCGATCCCCATCAGCTCGCCGCGCTCGCGCTTCTCGGCCTGCTCGCGCCGCAGCTCGTCGTACCCGGCCATGTCGAGGCAGACGTCGAGGGCGCGCTCGTACTCGCCGGAGTCGTAGACCCAGCCGGTCTTGGAGGTGTAGGGGAACTGGTCGGGCTGGATGAAGTTCTTCCGGCGCAGCGCGACCGGGTCCATCTCGAGCTCGTGGGCCAGGCAGTCGACGATCCGCTCGACGAGGTAGACCGCCTCGGTGATCCGGAACGAGCAGGCGTAGGCGACGCCGCCGGGGGCCTTGTTGGTGTAGACCGCGGTCATGTGGCAGTAGGCGGCCTCGAGGTCGTAGCTGCCGGTGAAGACGCCGAAGAAGCCGGCGGGGTACTTCACCGGCGCCGCCGTGCCGTTGAACGCGCCGTGGTCGGCGAGCACGTTGGTGCGGATCGCGAGGATCTTGCCGTCCTTGGTCGCGGCGATCTCGCCGCGCATGACGTAGTCGCGCGCGAAGCCGGTGGACACGAGGTTCTCGGTGCGGTCCTCCATCCACTTGACCGGCTTGCCGGTCAGCAGCGAGCCGACGATCGCGCAGACGTAGCCGGGGTAGATCGGCACCTTGTTGCCGAAGCCGCCGCCGATGTCGGGCGAGATGACCCGGATCTTGTGCTCGGGCAGGCCCGCGACGATGGCGTAGAGCGTGCGGTGCGCGTGCGGCGCCTGGGTGGTCGACCAGAGCGTGAGCTTGCCGTCGACGCGGTCGAAGTCGGCGACCGCAGCCGCAGGTCTCCATCGGCGCCGGGTGCACGCGCGGGTAGACGATGTCCTCGCTGACCACGACGTCGGCCTTCGCGAACACCGCCTCGGTGGCCGCCGCGTCGCCGGTCTCCCAGTCGAAGCAGTGGTTGTCGGTCTTGCCCTCGAGGTCGTCGCGGATCACCGGCGCGTCGGGCGCGAGGGCGCGTGCGTACGTCGACGACCGGGGGCAGCATCTCGTAGTCGACGTCGATCAGCTCGAGGGCGTCGCGGGCGGAGTACCGGTCCTCGGCGACGACGAAGGCGACCTCCTGGCCCTGGAAGCGGACCTTGTCGGTGGCCAGCACGGCCTGCACGTCGTTGGACAGGGTCGGCATCCAGGCCAGGCCCTTCTCGGCGAGCATCGGCGCCGGTGACGACGAGCCTTGACCTTGGGGTGCGACTCGGCCGCGGTCGTGTCGATGCCGGTGATGCGGGCGTGCGCGACGGGCGAGCGGAGGATCGCGAGGTGCAGCATGCCGGGCAGCTGCACGTCGTCGACGTAGCGCCCACGGCCGCGGATGAAGCGCGGGTCCTCCTTGCGCAGCATCCGGCCGTGGCCGCAGGGCTTCTTGTCGTTGTCGGCGTGCTCGAGGTCCTCGGCGGTCTCCACGGTGCCGGCGGGCTCGGTGACGGTCATGACGGGCTCCCCACGGTCGTGTCCTGCTCGGCGGCGCGCTGGTGCTGGTCCTTCTCGTGCTGCGCGGCCCACTGCACCGACCGGACGATCGTGGTGTAGCCGGTGCAGCGGCAGATCTGCCCGGAGATGGCCTCGCGGATGGTCTGCTCGCTCGGGTCCGGGTCCTTGTCGAGGAGGGCGCGGGCAGGTCATCAGCATCCCCGGCGTGCAGAACCCGCACTGCAGGCCGTGGCACTGCATGAAGCCCTCCTGGATGGGGTCGAGGACGCCGTCCTGCTCGAGCCCCTCGACCGTGCGGACCTCGCGGCCGCCGGCCATCGCCGCGAGGACGGTGCAGGTCTTGACCGGCTCGCCGTCCATCCAGGCCACGCACGTGCCGCAGTTGCTCGTGTCGCATCCCCAGTGCGTCCCGGTGAGCCCGAGCTCGTCGCGCAGGAAGTGCACCAGCAGCATCCGGCCCTCGATCTCGCGGGTCACCTGCTCGCCGTTGACCGTCATCGACACCTGCATGCTCACTCGCTCCTGTCCCGGTTGCCGTCGGGGGCGTCGCCCCGCACCCCCGCCTCGATCCGCTCGACCGCGCGCCGCAGCGTGCGGCGGGTCAGCTCGTCGGCGAGGTGGCGCTTGTAGTCGGCCGTGCCGCGGTTGTCGGTGGCCGGCGAGCAGCTGCTCGCGGCGATGGCGCCGGCGCGCGCGTAGAGCTCCTCGCTGGGCGCCTGGCCGCGCAGCGCCTCGGAGATCGCCGGGATGCCGGTGGTGTTGGGGCCGACCGCCGCCAGGCCGACCCGGGCGTCGGCGATGACGTCGCCGTCCATCCAGACCGCGGCCCCGGCCGAGGTGACCGCCCAGTCGCCGGCCCGGCGCTCGACCTTCGCGTAGGCGCTCGAGCCGTGCGGACGCAGCGGGACCCGGATCTCGGTGAGCATCTCGCCGTGCTCGACGGCCGTCTCGTAGGGGCCCCGGTGGAACTCCTCCATCGTCACCGTCCGCTCGCCCGCGGCGCTGCGGATGACGCACGAGGCGTTGAGGGTCGTGCACACCGCGGACAGGTCCTCGGACGGGTCGGCCTGGCACAGCGAGCCGCCGATGGTGCCCCGGTTGCGCACGACCGGGTCGGCGATGACGGCCTCGGCGTCGGCGAAGATCGGGAAGTGCGCGGCGAGCTCGGCCGACTCCAGCAGCTCGCGGTGGCGGGTCATCGCCCCGATCCGCACCTCGTCGACACCGACGCGGACGTAGGCGAGCTCGTCGTGGAGGTCGTTGATGTCGATGAGGTACTCCAGGTTGGCGAGCCGGAGCTTCATCATCGGGATCAGGCTGTGCCCTCCGGCGACCAGCCGGGCCTCCTCGCCCAGCCGGTCCAGCAGTCCGATCGCGTGGTCGACACTGGTGGCCCGTTCGTACTCGAACGGTGCAGGAACCTGCATTTCGTGCTCCCTCGGCAGCACCGCCGTCGTGTGACGGTGGTCACGGGGTCACTGTGGGTGCCCGCGCACCCGGCGTCAACGGGAGGCTCAGCGTTTTGTTGATTCGCCCGTACGCCGGCCGGGTGACCGCCCGCACGCATGTATCGCGGCACCGGCTCGGGCCTCCTCCTGGGGACTGATCCCCACCGAGAGAGGCGCCGTCATGGCCGAGACCGTCGAAGCACCCACCCGCACCGAGGACCGTCGCCGGGGCACCGTCCCCGCGATGACTCCCCTGATGACCGCCCGCGATGCCGTCCCCACGCAGCGGGGGACCTCGCCCGGCAGACCCGTGCCGTCGAGACCCGGCGTGCTCGACCGCGCGCTGGACCGGGGCCGTGCCCTGGACACCGCGGTCACCGGCGTCCTGCGGCCCGTCACCCTGCCGGCCCTGCGGGTCCTGCTCGGGGTGCTGTTCGTCTGGTTCGGGGCGCTCAAGGTCCTCGGCCTGTCCCCCGTCGCCGACATCGTCGCGGGCACGCTGCCCTTCATCGACCCGGACGTCGTGGTGCCCGTCCTGGGCGGCGTCGAGGTGCTCCTGGGCGCGGCGCTCGTCGCCGGCGTCGCGGTCCGGCTCGTCCTGCCGGCGCTGGCCGCGCACCTGAGCGGCACGTTCCTGACCTTCGTGATGCTGCCGGACCTGATGTTCCGCGACCACAACCCGCTGCTGCTCACCGAGTCCGGCGAGTTCGTGACCAAGAACCTCGTCCTGGTCGCCGCGACGCTGGTGCTCGTGTCGCACTCGCGGTCCCGCGCCGAGCGCTGAGCAGGCCCCGGGTCGGAGACCGGCTGGCACAACGGCCGGCTCCGGCACGCCGCGCGGCGGTGGCGACGGTTGTGCCAGCCCGTCTCCGCGTCAGCCGTTGCCGCCCCCCGCGGCCCGCTCGCCCTCGAGCCTGATCACGTGCAGGACGGCGTTGATCAGGGCGAGGTGGGTGAACGCCTGCGGGAAGTTGCCGAGGTGCTGCCCGCTGTGGGCGTCGATCTCCTCGCCGTACAGCTCCAGCGGGCCGGCGAACGACAGCAGCTTCGCGCAGAGCTTGCGGGCCTTGCTGAACTCGCCGATCTCGCACAGCGCCGAGACCAGCCAGAAGGAGCAGATCGTGAAGGTGCCCTCCTCGCCGCTCGAAGCCGTCGTCGGTCTCCTCGACGCGGTAGCGCAGCACCAGCCCGTCGACGGTCAGCTCGTTGCGGATCGCCAGGACCGTCGCGCGGATGCGGGGGTCCTCGGGCGGCAGGAAGCGCACCAGCGGCGCCAGGAGCAGCGACGCGTCGAGGGCGGTGCCGCCGTAGTACTGGGTGAGCACGCCGCGCTCGTCGACGCCGTGGGCGAGGATGTCCTCCTTGATCTCGTCCGCCGCGAGCTCCCACTCGGCCGCCTTGCCGTGCTCGCCGCTCATCCGCGCCAGCCGCGCGCCGCGGTCGACGGCGACCCAGCACATGATCTTCGAGGACGTGAAGTGCCGGAGCTCGCCGCGCACCTCCCAGATCCCGGCATCGGGCTCCCGCCAGTGCTTGAGCGCCTCGCCGACCTGCTTGTCGAGGATCGGCCAGATCCGGTTGTCGAGGTGGTCGGCCGCCTTCGAGTGCAGGTAGACCGAGTCGAGCAGCGCACCCCAGACGTCGTGCTGGTTCTGGGCGTACGCCGCGTTGCCGATGCGCACCGGGCGGGAGTCGGCGTAGCCCGGCAGGTGGTCGAGCGTCGACTCGGTGAGCTCGCGCTCGCCGCCGATGCCGTACATGATCTGGAGGTCGTCGTCACCCTCGGCGAGGTCGGCGATGAACGAGAAGAAGTCGACGGCCTCCCAGTCGAACCCCAGGGAGTACATCCCCCACAGCGCGAAGGTCGCGTCCCGGATCCAGGTGAAGCGGTAGTCGTAGTTGCGGTCCCCGCCGGGCGTCTCCGGCAGCGACGTCGAGCCGGCCGCCGTCACCGCGCCGGTCGGCGCGTAGGTCAGTCCGCGCAGCGTCAGCGCGCTGCGTTGCAGGTAGCTGCGCCACGGGTGGTCGGGGAACCTCCCTCGGCCGAGCCAGTGCTGCCAGTGGTGGGCCGTCCAGACGAGCTTCTCGTAGGCCTCCTCGTACGTCGTCGGCGGCACCGAGCGCCCCCAGGACAGCGCCACGAACCGGCTGTCCCCGGCCTTGAGCATCGTCCGCGCGGAGGCCTGGCCACCCTCGAAGCCGAGCAGCATGTCGGTGGTCAGGGTCAAGGTGACGTCGGAGCCCTCGTGGTGCGCGCGGCCCTGGTGGTAGCTCTCCCCGGTGTACTCCCACGACACGGGCTTGCGGCCGTAGTCGAGGACGGGCTCGCAGTCGACGATCGTCTGGACCTCGCCCGAGACGCACCGGATCGTGCGCAGCAGCACGTGCTCGGCCTCGTAGTCGTTGGGCGTGCGCTGGTACGTCGCGGAGCGGTCGTCCCGGTGGTGCCAGGGACCGACGAGGAGCACGTCGCGCACGATCATCCAGCCGGTCGCCGTACCCCAGCTCGTCTCGAGGATCATCGTGCCGGGCAGGTAGCGACGGTCCGCCGGGACCCGCACGTCGAGCGGGGCGACCCGGAACGTCCCGGCGCGCTTGCCCAGGATCGACCCGAACACGCTCGGCGCGTCGAAGCGGGGCACGCACATCCAGTCGACGGAGCCGGCCGGCGCGACCAGCGCGGACACCTCCCCGTCGCTGAGGAAGCGCGTAGTCCCCGATCGGCACCGAGCGCGACTCCTCGATCGGGTTGGTCAGCCGGGCCTTCCCGTTCTTCGCCATCCTGGAAGTCTGGGCGCGGCCGGTGGCGGCTGGCAAGGTCCGCGGCCCGGGAGGGCGCCTGCTCGGAGACCGCCTACGATTTGGCGGGACCGACGACCCGACCGAGAGGCTCCCGTGATCGCAGGCAGGTACGCGCTCGAGCGCGAGATCGGGCGCGGGGGCATGGGCTCGGTCTGGCTCGCGCGCGACGAGGTCCTCGGGCGCGTGGTCGCGCTCAAGCGGATCGGCCTGCTGCCCGGCGCCGACGGCACGGACGTGGCGCGCGCCGAGCGCGAGGCCCGGCTCGCCGCCCGGCTCAGCCATCCGCACGTCGTCGCGGTGATCGACCTGGTCGTCGACGCGGACGAGCAGTGGCTGGTGATGGAGTACGTC
Source organism: uncultured Actinomycetota bacterium (assembly GCA_963781745.1). Taxonomy (GTDB): domain Bacteria; phylum Actinomycetota; class Actinomycetes; order Propionibacteriales; family Nocardioidaceae; genus Nocardioides_B. The sequence goes on from CAWAHH010000009.1 coordinate 226,594, forward strand.
GACGGGTCGACGCTGGCGCAGCTGGTCCGCGCCGAGGGCCCGCTGCCCCACGACGAGGCCGCCCGGATCCTGGGCGAGGCGGCCGACGCCCTCGTCGCCGCGCACGCGGCCGGCATCGTGCACCGCGACGTGAAGCCGTCGAACATCCTGGTCGACAGCGCCCGCCGGGTGAAGCTGACCGACTTCGGGATCGCCCGCACCGTGGCGGACCCCTCGCTCACGGTGACCGGGCTGGTCACGGGCTCGCCCGCCTACCTCGCCCCCGAGGTCGCCTCGGGGCGGCGCGGCGACGAGGCGGCCGACGTGTGGTCGCTGGGCGCGACGATGTTCCACGTGCTGGCCGGGCGGCCGCCGTACGACATCGGCGACCAGGTGGTGGCCGGGCTCTACCGGATCGTCCACGAGGAGCCGCCGCGCCTGGACGGCGCGGGCTGGCTGGCGCCTCTGCTCGAGTCGACGATGGTGCGCGACCCGGCCCGGCGGTGGTCGATGGAGCAGGTCCGCGACTTCCTGGTCGGGTCCGGGCGCGGTGAGGCGCCGACCCGCACGATCGCCCCGGTCGCCCCCGCCCCGGTCGCGCCCGCTCCGGACCCGGTCCCGGTCCCGGCGCAGGCACCCGAACCCGCGCCCCGGGCCGAGCGGGTCGCGCCCGCTCCGTCCGCCGGCCGGGGAGGGCGGCGGGCGCTCGTCCCGCTGGCGCTCCTCGTCCTCGTCGCGGCCGCCGCGTGGGGCCTCTCGACGCTGCTCGGCGGAGGCGACGACGGGTCGACGACGGCCGGCGGGAGCTCCCCGTCGACGACCCCGAGCGTGTCGAGGAGTCCCTCGGCCAGCCGGTCCCCCACGACGGCGAACCCGGCGACCGCGCAGGGCATGGAGTCGTTCGTGCGCGGCTACGTCGACGCCGTCTCGTCCGACCCGGCGATCGCGTGGACCATGCTGACCCCGAAGTTCCAGCGCGAGAGCGGCGGCCTGGCGACGTACACGAAGTTCTGGAGCGGCGTCGGCGACGGCACCGTGCTGAGCATGGCGGCCGACCCGGACAGCCTGGTGGTGCGCTACCGGGTGCGCTTCGAGAACTTCGGGACCGGCCGCCGGCCGACCGTGCTGCAGCTGGTGCTCGACCAGGGGCGCTACCTCATCGACGGCGAGCTGACCGCCGGCTCGGGCTGAGCGCCCCGCTCCGGGTCGCAGGCGGGCTCAGGCCGGGTCGGCGCCGAGGACGTTCCACGTGTTGGGCGACGGCGCGGGCGTCGAGGCGGTGAACCCCGCGGCGACCAGGAGCGCGTCGTACTCGGCCCGGGTCCGCTCCCGCGCGCCGAACATCACCAGCATGTGCAGGTCGACCAGGTGCACGTCGCGCTGCTGCGCGGCGCTGCGTCCGGGCGCGTCGAGCACCGTCTCGACGACGAGCAGCCTCGCGTCGGGGTCCATGGCGGCGTGCACGGTCCGCAGGATGGCGACCGCCTCGTCGTCGTCCCAGTCGTGCAGCACGTTGGACAGGACGTAGACGTCGCCGCCGGCGGGGACCGCTGCGAAGAAGTCGGTCGGCTCGCCCCGGCCACGATCACCCAAGCCGGCAGCCGCCAACGCGGCCGTCGCAGCCGCGGCCACCTCCGGGCGGTCGGCCACCACGGCGTGCAGCCGCGGCTCGAGGGTCAGCAGCGCCGCCACCAGCGCCCCCTGTCCCCCGCCGACGTCGACGAGCAGCCGCGCCTCGGACAGGTCGTGGGCGGCGCGGACGGCGTCGACCTGCAGCGACGCCCGGCGCGCCATCGCCGCGTTGAAGACGCCCTCCTCCTCGGGGTGGTCGGCCAGCCACGCCCACGACGTCTCGCCGTGCACGTGCTCGTAGACGCCGGCTCCGCGCCGTACGCCGTCCGCGAGCCGCTGCCAGGCGGTGAGGTTCGGCGCGACCGTCTGCATCATCACGAGGTCGCGCAGGCCGCTCGGGTGGCCGGTCGCGAGGACCTCGCCCTTCGAGGTCGCGGTGAAGCGGCCCTCGTCGGAGCGGACCAGCCCCTGGTCGACGAGCACCCGGAGCAGCCGGCCCAGCGTGGCCGGGTCGCTGGTGGTGAGCCCGGCCGCCTCGTCGAGCGTGCGCGGCGAGGCGAGGGCGTCGACGAGGCCGAGCTCGCAGGTCGCCCGCAGGCACAGCGTCACCCACATGCCGCGCACCATCGCGACGACGTCGTCGGCCTCGCTCATCGCGCCTCCTGCCCCCGCCGACCGCTGCCTGGTCCTGCCCTCCGGGCGACCGTCAGGCGCTGCCGGGCTGGTCGGCGTCGTTGGTGGAGGCTGCGCGGGACCGGGTGGACGGCGGGTCGGGCTCCTCCTCGAAGTCGACCTTCTTCAGCTGCTTGCGCATGCTCAGCCAGAGCAGCACCACCGCGGCGGCCAGCGCCAGGAAGACCCCGAACCCGAGCCAGCCGGGCTTGACGTCCTCGGGGTCCGGGCCCTTCTCGACGAGGGGCAGGACAACGGCCGAGAGGGCCCAGGCGGTCCACGAGGTGCTCATGGCAGCCATTATCCCCGGCCTGCCCTCAGCCTGACTCGGCGACGTGCTCGCGCACCCCGGCGAACAGGTCGGACTCGGGCAGGGAGACGTCGACCAGGCTGCGGGCGAGCTCGTAGTCCTCGGTGGGCCACGCCTCCTGGTGGACGTCGAGCGGCACCGCGAACCACGCGCCCTCGGGGTCGATCTGGGTGGCGTGCGCGAGGAGGGCCCGGTCGCGGACCGGGAAGTACTCCGCGCACGGCACCCGCGTCGTGATCCGCGCGGCGTGCACCGGGTCGGGCTTCCACTCCTCGAGACGCTCGGCGTAGGGCGACTCGAGCCCGCGGGCCAGCATCGCCTCGTGCAGGGCGACGGTGCGCTCCCGGTGGAAGGAGTGGTGGTAGTACAGCTTCAGCGGCTGCCACGGCTCCCCGGCGTCCGGGTAGCGCGACGGGTCGCCGGCCGCCTCGAACGCCGCGACGCTGACCTTGTGGCACATCACGTGGTCGGTGTGCGGGTAGCCGCCGTTCTCGTCGTACGTCGTCATCACGTGCGGCCGGAAGCTCCGGATCAGGCGCACCAGGGGCTCGGCGGCCACCTCGACGGGGACCAGCCCGAAGCAGCCCTCGGGCAGCGGCGGCTTGGGGTCGCCCTCGGGCCACCCCGAGTCGACGAACCCGAGCCAGTCCTGGGTGACCCCGAGGATCTCGCGGGCGCGGTCCATCTCCTCGCGGCGGATCGCACTGATGTTGGCGAGCACGTCGGGACGGTCCATCTTCGGGTTGAGGATCGAGCCGCGCTCGCCGCCCGTGCAGGTGACGACGTGCACGTCGACGCCCTCGGCGACGTACTTCGCGGTGCTCGCGGCGCCCTTGCTGGACTCGTCGTCGGGATGGGCGTGCACGTGCTGCAGGCGCAGCGTCGGGCCGGGCGTCGAAGGCATGGTCGCCATCCTAGGGAGGGCCCCGGCACGCCGCCCTCCTAGGATGGGGCGGTGCCGCAGACCGCCCCCGAGCTCGCCGACAGGTACGGCACGCCGGCCCGTCGCAGCGGTCCGTTCGTGGTCGCGGTCGCGGCGGTCCTCGTCGCCGGGGCGATCGCCTGGCTGCTCTGGGCCACGCTCTTCCACGCGCGCCCGCAGGTCACCTCCGAGATGGTCGGCTTCGACGTCGCCGGCGAGCACGAGGTCACGGCCACCTTCACCGTCGTACGCCGGGATGCGGAGGTGTCCGCGACGTGCCTGCTGCGTGCCTACGCCGAGGACCACTCGGTCGTCGGCGAGCTCAGCGTGCCGGTCGCCTCCGACGCCGACCGGTCCGCCACCCTGCGCTCGTCGGTGCGCACCGAGCGCCGCGCGACGACCGTCGAGCTGGTCGGCTGCACGGCCGCCGGGCAGAACCAGCCCCGCTGACCCGCAGCCCGTCTGCTCGCGACGATTGGGGCGTCGGAGTGGTCGTTGGTAGACTCGACCACTTGCCATGAACCGACCCGTGACCCGTTCGCGGAGTCCTGAGGACCCGCGCCACGGTCACGTACCGACCGGCGGCACGCGGACGGCCGACCGGCTCACGCCGTCGGCCCCGAGATGCACAGGAGCACCATCGTGACGCAGCAGTCGAGCGACCAGCACGTGATCTGGCTGACCCAGGAGGCCTTCGACAAGCTCCAGGGCGAGCTCGAGCACCTCCGGGGGCCCGTCCGCAGCGAGATCGTCGCGCGCATCAGCGCCGCCCGCGACGAGGGTGACCTCAAGGAGAACGGCGGCTACCACGCCGCCCGCGAGGAGCAGGGCAAGACCGAGGCCCGGATCCGTCAGCTCGAGGACATGCTCCGCCGCGCCGAGGTCGGCGAGACGCCGGCCGACGACGGCGTGGTCGAGCCGGGCATGAAGGTCACCACCCGGTTCGCCGGCGACGACGAGACCGAGACGTTCCTGCTCGGCGCCCGCGAGATGGAGGACACCACCGCGGGCCTGCAGGTGTTCTCCCCCCAGTCGCCTCTCGGGTCGGCGATCGTGGGCGCCAAGGTGGGCGAGACGGTCGCCTACGAGGCGCCGAACGGCAAGCGCCTCGAGGTCGAGATCGTCGACGCCGTCCCCTACACCGGCTGACGCCTCCCCGGGAGAGCTGTCGCCTCCCCGGGCATGCACGCCTGGGGAGGTGCTCGATTACCAGGGGACCCTGGTGATCGTGGGACGGGCGTGACCGGTGCGACCCCACGGGCCGCGCGGCGGGTCAGCGGCGGAGGCGGTAGCCGCGGCCCTCGAGCTGGGCCAGCACGCGCTCGGCATGGTCGGGGCCGCGGGTCTCGACCTGCAGGGTGACCTCGACCTCGTCCAGGCGCAGGCTCGGCGAGGTCCGCTCGTGCACCACGTCGAGCACGTTCGCCTTCGCCGACGCGAGCTCGCGCAACAGCTCGGCCAGGCCGCCCGGGGTGTCGGGGATCGTCGCGCGGAAGTAGAGGTAGCGCCCGGCCGCGGCCATGCCGTGCCGGATCACCCGCATCAGCAGCAGCGGGTCGACGTTGCCGCCCGACAGCACCGCGACGGCCGGGGTCTCGAACGCCTCCGGGTCGTCCATCATCGCCGCCACCGCCGCGGCGCCGGCCGGCTCGACGACCAGCTTGTTGCGCTCGAGCAGCATCAGCAGCGCGCGCGAGAGCGACTCCTCGCTGACGGTGACGAAGTCGTCGACGTAGCGGCGGATCGCCTCGAACGGCACCTGCCCCGGGCAGCCCACGGCGATGCCGTCGGCCATCGTGGTCATCGACGTGAGCGCGACCGGCCGGCCCTGCGCCAGCGACTCCGGGAACGAGGCGGCGCCCGCGGCCTGCACGCCGACGATGCGTACGTCGGGGCGCTGGGCCTTGATCGCGGTGGCGACGCCGGCGATGAACCCGCCGCCGCCCGCCGAGACGACGACCGTCTTGACCTCGGGGCACTGCTCGAGGATCTCGAGGCCGCAGGTGCCCTGGCCGGTGACGATGTCGATGTGGTCGAAGGGGTGGATCAGCACCGCCCCGGTCTCGGTCGGAGAACTCCGCGCGCCGCGACGAGCGCCTCGTCGATCGTGGTGCCGTGGAACACGACGTGGGCGCCGTACCCGCGGGTGGCGTTCTCCTTGGGGATCGGCGCCCCCTCGGGCATGAAGACGGTGGCCGTGATGCCGAGCCGCTGCGCGGCGAGCGCCACGCCCTGGGCGTGGTTGCCGGCGCTGGCCGCGACGACGCCGGCGGCCTTCTCCTCCGGGGAGAGCCGTGACATCCGCAGGTAGGCGCCGCGGATCTTGAAGGAGCCGGTGCGCTGGAGGTTCTCGGCCTTGATCGATCACCCGGCCGCCGGCGAGGTCGGAGAGCCAGCGCGAGCCCTCCATCGGGGTGTAGATCGAGACCCCCTCGAGCGCCTCGCGGGCCTCCTCGATGTCGGCGAGCGTCGGGATGGGGACGGCGCCGGCGGCAGTGCCCGGATCGGTCGCCGGACGGTGGCGGAGGTGCTCATGCCGACACCCTAGGACGCCCCCGGAGAGCCGCGTGGCACGGATCACCCGGAAAACATGCGTGCTGCACGCAATGAGATGTATGCTTGACACATGCAATCTTCAACGTCCGCGCTCGCGGCCTCTCCGCTGGGGCCGGTCCCCGCCCCGGAGACGGCCGAGGACGCCCTGATGAGCCTCATGATGGCCCTCGGCCGCCGGATGCGTCAGCGCCAGCCCGGCGACGAGCTCGACTTCTCGTCGTTCCCGATCCTGAAGCTGCTCACCCACCAGGGGCCGATGCGCCTGTCGGCGCTCGCCGCCGTCCTCGAGCTCGACGCCTCGACCGTGAGCAGGCACGCCCGCCAGCTCGAGGACCGCGGGCTGCTCGAGCGCACCGGCGACCCGGACGACGGGCGCGCCAGCCGCGTCGCCGTCTCCGCCGAGGGCAGCGCCTGCCTGGCCCGCGCCTTCGAGACCCGCCGGGGCCTGATCACCCACGCTCTCGACGGCTGGACCGAGGCCGAGCGCGACACCCTGCGCGACCAGCTCCACCGCCTCGTCACGAGCCTCACGACGCACGCCGAGACCACCGACCAGGAGACCTCCGCATGACCCCCGACTCCAACGGCTACCTCAGCCACAAGCAGATCCTGGTCGTCATGGGCGGCCTGATGACCGGCATGTTCCTCGCCGCCCTCGACCAGAGCATCGTCGGCACGGCGCTGCCGCGGATCACCTCCGAGCTCGGCGGCCTCGACAAGCTGTCGTGGGTCGTCACGGCGTACATGCTCACCGCGACCGCCTCGACGCCGCTGTGGGGCAAGATCTCCGACCTCTACGGCCGCCGGCTGCTGTTCCAGATCGCGATCGTCACCTTCGTGGCGGGCTCGCTGCTGGCCGGCTTCTCCCAGAACATCGAGCAGCTGATCGCGTTCCGCGCGGTCCAGGGCCTCGGCGGCGGCGGCCTGATGTCGCTGGCCCTCGCGGTCATCGGCGACATCATCCCGCCGCGCGAGCGGGGTCGCTACCAGGGCTACTTCGCGGCCGTCTTCGGCACCTCGTCGGTGCTCGGCCCGGTCCTCGGCGGCTTCTTCGCCGACGGCCCCGGCTGGCAGTGGATCTTCTACATGAACGTCCCGATCGGCCTCGTCGCCCTGGTCGTCACCTCCGCGGCGCTGAAGATGCCGCACGTGCGCCGCGACCACTCGATCGACTACCTCGGCGCCGCGCTCGTCGTCGGCTCGGTCTCGTCGTTCCTGCTCTACACCGCGTGGGCGGGCCCGGACCTCGGCTGGGGCTCGGGCACCGGACTCGGCCTGATCGCCGCCGGCGTCGTGCTCGCGGTCTCGTTCGTGCTGGTCGAGCTGCGCGCGACCGAGCCGATCATCCCGATGCGGCTGTTCCGCAACTCGATCTTCTCGATCGCGAACCTCTTCGGCTTCCTCATCGGCATCGCGATGTTCGGGTCGATGATCTTCATCCCGGTCTACCTCCAGGTGGTCGACGGGATGAGCCCGACCAAGTCCGGGCTGGCGATGCTGCCGATGGTGGTGGGCATCTTCTCCACGTCCATCGCGGCGGGCCAGATGATGAGCCGCAACGGCCGCTACAAGGTCTACCCGATCCTCGGCGCCAGCGTGGTGATCGTGGCGCTGGTGATGCTCTCGCAGCTCACCGCCACCTCCCCCTACTGGTACGCCGGCCTGTCGATGTACGTCCTCGGCGCCGGCCTCGGGTTCACGATGCAGATCCTCATCACGGTCGTGCAGAACTCCGTGGACCGCAGCGACATCGGGGTGGCCACCAGCTCGGTGACGTTCTTCCGGCAGATGGGCGGCTCCTTCGGGACCGCGCTGTTCGGGGCGATCCTGTCCTCGCGGCTCGCGGTGCACATCGCCGACGCCATGAAGGGCGCCCCGGCCGGGTCGGGATCGGCGAACGTCGGCGACGTGGCCAACAACGTGCAGGCGATCAAGGCCCTCCCGGAGCCGGTGCACAGCCTCGTCACCGGGGCGTTCAGCGCCTCCCTGCACGACGTGTTCCTCTCCGCCGTACCCCTCGTGGCGATCGCGCTCGCCGTCGCGTTCTTCCTCAAGGAGAAGCCGCTCGGCACCCGCGACGCGGCCACCCCGGAGGGCTCGGCCGAGACCGCCGACGACGAGGTCGTCGTCGCGCACTGACCCGCACCCACACCGGCCAGGCCCGGACCCCGCACGGGGTCCGGGCCGGTCTGCGTCAGGAGGCCGGCACGGGTGGCGGGTCGGCTCCCGACGCCGGCGTCCGCGGGGTCACCGCTCGCGCTCGGCCCGGCCGGAGTCCGACAGGTGCAGCACGACGGCGTTGAGCGCGGCCACGGTCGGCACCGCGACGAGGGCACCGGCGATCCCGGCGAGCAGCACGCCGCAGGCGATCGCGATGATCACGCCGAGCGGGTGGACCGAGACGAACCGGCCGAGCAGGAACGGCTGCAGGACGTGCGCCTCGAGCTGCTGGACGGCCACGACGACCAGCAGCATCAGCAGCGCGACCACCGGGCCCTGCGCGACCAGCGCCACCAGCACGGCGACCGAGCCGGACAGGGTGGCGCCGATCATCGGGATGAACGCGCCGATGAAGACCAGCACGCCGATCGCGAACACGAACGGCACCTTGAGGATCGCGGCGCCGATCATGATGCCGAGCGCGTCGGTGAAGGCGACCAGGACCGTCGCCCGCACGAACGCGGTCAGCGAGGTCCACGCGATCCGGCCCGAGGAGTCGGCGCGCGAGCGCGAGGCACGCGGGAAGATCCGGACCACCCAGGCCCAGATGCGCTCGCCGTCGGCGAGGAAGAAGTACGTCGAGAACAAGATGATGAAGAAGCCCGCGACGATGTGCCCGAGGGCGGTGCCGACCTCCGTGACCCGCGCGACGATCTGCTCGTTGGAGGTCGTCACCGCGTCCTGGGCGGACTTGATGTAGCCGTTGATCTGGCTGTCGCTCGCGTGCAGCGGCCCGGTCTTGAGCCAGTCCTTGATCTGCTCGAGGCCGGTCACCACCTGGGTGGACAGGTCGCTGGCCCCCTTCGCGATCTGCTGGCCGGCGAAGGTGAGCAGCAGCGCGAGCACCGCGATCGTGCCGAGCACCACCACCAGGGACGCGAGCCCGCGCGGCACCCGCAGCCGCACCAGCAGCGTCACGAGCGGGACGACGAGCGCGCTGAGCAGCAGCGCGATGACCACGGGCAGCACGACGACGGAGAACATCGAGATCCCCCGCGCCAGCACGTACCCGGCCGCCACCAGCACCAGCAGCCGCCACGACCAGGCGGCCGCGAGGTCGACGCCGTGCGGCACCTCGGCACGGGCGTAGTTGGACTCGCCCGCCCGGATGCTCGGCGGCAGCTCGGGGCGACGGTCGGCGCGCATCGCGGACCACTGCTGGGCGAACCTCTCCGCGAAGCGCTCGTCGGACTTGCGCCGCTGGGTGCTCCGCAGCCGCGACAGGCCCGACGACAGGCCGTTCGTGACGCTGCGCGAGCTCTTCCGTGCTGCCATGGCCTCAGGCTATGCGAGGCCACCCGACGTCACCGCAGCAGCGCCAGCACCGCGTGCGCGACCGCCGGGTGGGTGTCCGCGAGCAGGCCGGCCGGCGCGAGCACGTAGTCGTGGTCCACGACCGTGCGCGGCGACTCCGGCAGCTGCCAGCCGCCGGGTACGTCGACCCCGGTGACGGAGGCGAGCACCCGCGCGGCGAGCGCCTCCGGGTTGCTGCGCAGGACGCCGCCCGAGCCCACGAGCAGGTCCACCTCGCGCAGGTCCTTGCCGGTCCGCTCGACGACGCGGCCGCGCTCGTCGAAGGCGACCTGTCGTCGTCCGGCGTGCCGGCGCAGGGCGACCCCGACGGCCGCGGTCGCGACCGCCTCGTCGTCCGCCACGTCGGCCTCGTCCGCCGGCAGGAACGCCGGGTCGCTCCGGCGTACGTCGGCGGCGGCACGGAGCCGCTCGGAGTCCGCGACGACGCCGGCCGCGACCCCCTCCTCGACCGTCGACACGGCGCTCCACCGCATGCCGAGGTCGCCCTCGACGGTGCGGCTGACCGGGACGGTCGCGACGACCTCGCGGGCCAGGCCGCCCTCGCCCTCGTCGGACGGGTCCACCTCGACCACCGAGTGCACGTCGGTGGTGGCGCCGCCGACGTCGACGACGACCACGTCGCCGGCGCCGGGGTGCTCGGCGTCGAGGCCGTTGGCGAGCAGCTCGACGGCGGTCAGGACCACGTCCGGCGTCGCGCCCCGCACCATCGCGGTGAAGTCGGCGCGGGCCGAGAGGTGCTTGCCGCCGATGACGTGGCGCAGGAACATCTCGCGGATCGCAGCCCGCGCCGACGCGGGCGCGAGCACCCCGATCTGCGGCACCACGTTGTCGGCCAGGACGTACGGCGTCCCGGCGGCGGCGAGCAGCGTGGCGACCTCGTCGCGGGCGTCGACGTTGCCGGCGACCACGACCGGACCCACCCACCCGGCGGACGCGAGCGTCGCGGCGCAGGCCAGCAGCACCTCGGCGTTGCCACCGTCGGTGCCGCCGACGAGCAGCAGCACGTCGGGCTCCGCGGCCCGGAGCGCCGCCAGCCCGTCGTCGTCCAGGCCGCCGCTCGCGACGTGCACGACCCGGCCGCCGCTGGAGAGCGCGACCCGCCGGCCCGCCTCGGCGGTCACGAGCTCCTCGTTGCCGACCACGCCGATCCGCAGCCCGCCGCCCGCCGAGGAGCACGCGAGCACCTCCGCGGCGGCCGCTCGCGGGTCCACCTCGGCGAGCGCCGCGCGGCAGGCGTCCCAGCCGTCGAGGACGTCGGTGTCGATCGTGGTCCGGTGCGCGGCCGTCGCGAGCAGCTCGCCGGTCGCGAGGTCCACGAGAGCGGCCTTGGTGAAGGTGGAGCCGAAGTCCACGCAGGCGACGACCCCGGTCCGCACCTCAGCCGAGGGCACGATCGAGGTCGGCGAGCAGGTCGTCGGCGGTCTCGATGCCGACCGAGAGCCGGATCAGGTCGGAGGGGACCTCGAGCGCGGTGCCGGCGACCGACGCGTGCGTCATCCGGCCGGGGTGCTCGATCAGCGACTCGATGCCGCCCAACGACTCGGCCAGGGTGAACACCTCGGTCGCCGCGCACGTCGTCGAGCGCCCGCTCCTCGCCGCCCGCGACGCGGAACGACACGATGCCGCCGTACCTCCTCATCTGACGGCTCGCCACGGCGTGCCCGGGGTGCTCCTCGAGGCCGGGGTAGACGACCTGCGCGACCCGCGGGTCGCCGGCGAGGAACTCCACGACGCGCTCGGCGTTGTCGCAGTGCCGGTCCATCCGCACGGCGAGCGTCTTGAGCCCGCGCAGCGTCAGCCACGCGTCGAAGGGGCCGGCCACCGCGCCGATCGCGTTCTGGTGGAAGGCGACCTTCTCGGCGACGTCGAGGTCGCGGACGACGAGCGCGCCGCCCACCACGTCGGAGTGCCCGCCGGCGTACTTCGTCGTCGAGTGCACGACGACGTCGGCGCCGAGCGTCAGCGGCTGCTGGAGGTACGGCGAGGCGAACGTGTTGTCCACGACGAGCAGCGCACCGGCGTCGTGGGCGACCCCGGCCAGCGCCTCGATGTCGCCGATGTTGAGCAGCGGGTTGGTCGGCGTCTCGACCCAGACGACCGTGGTCTCGCCCGGCCGGACGGCAGCGCGCACGGCGTCGACGTCGGAGACCGGCGCGGCGGTGTGCGCGAGCCCCCAGGGCTCCTCGACCTTGGCGAAGAGGCGGTACGTGCCGCCGTACGCGTCGTCGGGGATCACCACGTGGTCGCCGGGGCGGCACACCGCCTGCAGCAGGGTGTGCTCGGCGGCCAGGCCGCTGGAGAACGCGAACCCGCGCTCGCCCTCCTCCAGCGCGGCGAGGTTGCCCTCCAGCGCGGTGCGGGTCGGGTTGGCGCTGCGGGAGTACTCGTAGCCGCCCCGCAGACCGCCGACGCCGTCCTGCTTGTAGGTGCTGGTCGCGAAGATGGGCGGGATCACCGCGCCGGTCGTCGGGTCGGGCTCGTAGCCCGCGTGGATCGCGCGGGTCTCGAACCCGGACTTCTGGGACTGCTCGGTCATGCGCGCGAGCCTATCGCCGGGAAGGATCGGGCCTCGCGGCGCGTTGTGCACACTGGAACGAGCACGTTCCGTGCCCGCCCGACCCCCGCCCGACCCCGAGGAGAGACAGTGCTGTTCAACCGTCGCAAGCTCGAGCTGCCCACGCCCGACCAGGCACTCAAGGGACGCACCGAGCAGTGGTTCACCCTGGCCGAGCACCACGTCGTGCTCGACGCGCCCGTCGTCACCGGCGAGGCCGACATCCCCGAGGGCTTCGAGGTCGCGATCTTCGGGCTCGGCTGCTTCTGGGGGGCCGAGGAGATCTTCTGGCGGATGCCCGGTGTCTGGTCGACCTCGGTCGGGTATGCCGGCGGGTCGACGCCGCACCCGTCGTACGAGCAGGTCTGCTCGGGCCAGACCGGCCACACCGAGGCCGTGCGGATCGTGTTCGACCCCTCGAAGGTCGCCTACGCCGACCTGGTGAAGGCGTTCTACGAGTTCCACGACCCGACCCAGGGCATGCGCCAGGGCAACGACATCGGCACCCAGTACCGCTCCGCGATCTACACGCTGAGCGAGGAGCAGGCGCAGACCGCCAAGGAGCTGACCGCGATCTACGAGCCGCTGGTCCAGCAGCGCGGCTACGGCCCGATCACCACCGAGATCAAGCCCGCCCCGACGTACTACTACGCCGAGGACCACCACCAGCAGTACCTCGCGAAGAACCCGAACGGCTACCGCTGCCACAGCGCCACCGGGGTCCCCTTCCCCGCCACCGCCTGACCGTCCGGGCCGCTGGGCCGCCTGACCGTCCGGGCCGCTGGGCCGCTCGGCCGCTGGCCACAGAGTGGCCGATGCCTGCACTCGGTCGGCCGGTGTCTCTGCAGGGACCGGCCAGAAGCAGGCCGGCCTGCAGGGATCGGCCACAACCGGGCCGGCCGGCCGCCGCGCCCCCGTCAGCGCGGCGACCGTCCGGACCGTCGGCCTAGCGGAGGCCGGGCAGGGCGTAGGCCCTGCCGTCGAGGGAGTGCGTGGGCGCGATGCCCAGCGCCCTCAGCACGGTGGGCATGATGTCGACCGAGCGCACCTGCGCGGAGAGGTCCTTCGAGCCGACCCCGCCGCCCGCGAACACGATCGGGATCTGCTGGGTGCGGCGCTGGATGCCGCCGTGGTCGCCGGCCACCGAGTAGGTCGTGTCGTCGAGCAGCGTGGCGATCACGTCCGCGCCGTACGGCGCAGCGGTGCTGTCGAGCAGCCCCTGCGCCTTGCTGTCGAACCACGCCCGCTCCGCCCGCGACATCGGCCCCTGCACGGGCGTCGCGCGGCGGAAGCGCGACCCGTCGCGGACCCAGACCGCCGAGACGCCCGGCAGGCCCCGCATCGCCCGGACCGCCTCGCGGACCTTCGCCGGCGACTGGTTCACGAGCCAGGCGCGCAGCATCGAGTCGGAGTAGGACATCGCCACGTTGCCGGTGTCGACCAGGGGTTGGAGCGCCGGCTGCGGGTCGAGGTAGGAGTCGTTCTCGAGGTCGCCGTAGTACCAGTTGAAGAAGCCACGGTCGGTGACTCCGTCGTCGGTGCCGTAGAAGTGCCGCGCCGGCACCGAGCCGTGGTCGGCGGTGAGGACGACGAGCGTGTCGTCGTACTGGCCGGTGTCCTTGAGGTGCTGCACGATCCGGCCGACCTGCTCGTCGGCGACCTGCGCGGCCGCGGCGAGGTGGGTCATCGGCACGTCCCCGCCGTCGTCGTCGACGCTGCCCCACATGTGCGCAGCCTTGTCGACGCCGGGCAGCGTCACGAAGACGCCGCTCCAGTCCGGCTCGTTGTCCATCGAGGCCATCGCCGCGTCGGCGGCCCACACGTCGCCGCCCTGGTGGGCCGGGTCGAGCCCGACCGTGTAGCGGTTGCCGTCCAGCGGGTAGAGCCGCGCCGGCGACTGGTCGGTGTCGTAGACGAGCGTCTTGCTGGAGTCCACGTAGTAGCGCCCGCACACCGGGGAGGCGAGGTAGGCCGGAGCGGCGGCGCCGTCGGGACCCTCGGGTCCGCGCCAGTTGTTCGTGCCGTCGCCGTCGCAGTCGAAGTTGCGGCCCGAGAACGTGACGATCTGGTCGGCGTCGGGGCCACCGAGGCCCCACGCGGCGTAGGACTTCGGGCTGACCGCGATGACCTTCGAGCCGGGCCGCTTCGCGTGCAGGTAGTCGGCCAGCTTGGGGTAGCCCGCGTGCTCCTGCAGCGCGAACATCTGCGAGGCGCCGAAGTTGCTGGTCAGCCACATCCCGCTGCCGTTGGTGGCCTCGGCCGCGAGCACGCCGTCCACGTCGCGGTAGCCCTCGTCGGTCCAGCCCATGTGCTTGGGCAGCGCCCCGGTGGTGATGACGTTGTGGGACACGACGGTGACCGAGCCGAGGTGGCCGAGGTAGGCGTTCGGCGCGTTCGCGCCGGAGCGCATCAGCGCCTGCACGTTGCGCATGCCGTACTTCGAGACGATCTCGCGCGAGAGCGCGTCGACGACGATCACCACCACCTTGTCCGGTGCGTGGCGCGCCGCGACGGCGTCGGGCGCCGGGGCGGCCGTGGCGGCCGGGCCTCCGGCGGCGAGGACGCCGGCCAGGGCCGTGGCGGTCGCGAGGGTGGGGACGAGCAGACGCTTGAGAGGTCGCACGGGCAGCTCCACGGCAGTCGGTCGGGCCGGAGATCTTCGTCCCGAGCCGCCCGGCGTCTGGCGAACGTAGCACTCCCCGAGCCGGGTGGGCACCCCCTCCGGCCACGGCGGCCCCGACCCCGCGTCACGGTGTACGGCGGGAGGCGAGCAAACGGCGGGCAGCGGGCGACGCCGGTCAGACCGCGCAGAGCTCGTTGCCCTCCGGGTCGGCCATCACCACGTGGTCGAGCGCGCCGTCGAAGCCGTGCTCCTGCAGCACGGACCCGCCACGGGTGACGAGCCGGTCGACCATCGACCGGATCCGCTGCTCACGGACGTCCGCCGGCTCGGCCCGCCCGCCGGCCACCTGCAGGTCGAGGTGCAGGCGGTTCTTGGCGACCTTGCCCTCGGGCACCCGCAGGAACGAGACACGTGGCCGGATCCCCTCCGGGTCCTCGATCGCGGCGCCGTCGTCCCACTCGTCCTCCGGCACCCCGAAGTGCACGAGCCAGTCGCGCCAGGTGGCCCAGCCCGCTGGCGGCGCCGCGTCGACGTACCCCAGCGCCTCCTTCCAGAAGGCAGCGAGCGGCGCGGGCCTCGCGCAGTCGAAGGTCAGCGTCCACGTCGTCGTCATGCCACCAGCCAAGCAGCAGCCGCGGACAGTCCCGGCGGTTCCGGAGCCCTGCGACACCCGCTCCGGGCAGGATGGCCGCGTGATCACCCGACGCGGCCTCCTGACCGGAGCGGCGGGGGTGCTCGGGCTCGGCGTCGCCGGCGCCGTCGGGCTGCAGGCGGCTCCGGACGGGGTGCGGGGCCGGCTCGGCCTCGGGCCCGACCTGTTCGTCCCCGACGCCGAGGAGGGCCGGGTCCGGCTGGAGCGGGTCGGATCGTCGGCGATGGGCCGCACGCTCGACCTGTTCACCGCCGTCCCGGCCGGTCACGGCGACGGTGCCGGGCTGCCCGTCGTGGTGGTCATGCACGGCGCCTCCGCCCGGGCGAGCGACTTCCGCGACTTCGGCTACGGCCGGTTCGTCACCGCCGCGGTCGAGGACGGTGCGCCGCCGTTCGTGCTCGCCGGCACCGACGACCTGCCGTCGGGGTGGCTGCCCGAGGGCGACGCCGACCCGCAGCGGATGCTGCTCGAGGAGCTGCCCGGGTGGCTCTCGGACCGCGGCCACGACGGCGACCGACGCGGCCTGCTCGCCTGGTCGCGGGGGTCGTACGGCGGGCTCCGGCTGCTCGAGCAGCACCCCGACGCGTTCCGGGCGGCCGCCTTGTTCAGCCCGGCGGTCATCGAGGGGGACGACGCGTTCCAGGGCCTGCCGGCACTCCGCGGGCTGCCCGTCGGGGTCTGGTGCGGCACCGAGGACGGGTTCGCGCCGGCCGTGCGCGCCCTCGTGGACGCCCTCCCGACCGAGCCGGAGGTGGCGACCTTCGCGCCGGGCGCGCACACCCAGTCGTTCTGGAACGACCACACCCTCGAGGCGCTGACCTGGCTGGCGCCGCACCTCTGAGCCGAGCCCACGGACCGGTGTGGTTGAGGTCACACCTCCCGGGTAAGGAGGAGGGACAGTTGAAGCGAGCACCGAAGGGAACCGTGCCATGCCCCCCTCCCCCGTCCGACGACGACTCCACCTGGCCCTCGTGGCCGTCCTCGTGGCCCTCCTCGCCGGAGTCCTGTCCACCCCCACCGCCCAGGCCCGCGGCCAGCGCGACCGCATCGAGCTCCCGGACGGCTTCCAGCCCGAGGGCATCGCGATCAGCGGCCACACGGCGTTCTTCGGGTCGCGCGTCGACGGCGACCTCTACAAGGCGGACCTCCGCACGGGCCGCGGCAGGGTCTTCAGCCAGGGTCCCGGCACCCAGTCGCTGGGCCTCAAGACCGATCGGCACCACCGGCTCTTCGTGGCCGGGGGCTCCGGCGGCGACGGCAGGGTCGTCGACACCCGCTCCGGCCGGGTGCTGCGCAGCTACACGTTCACCACCAACGAGAGCTTCGTCAACGACGTCGTGCTGACCCGCCACCGCGCGTGGTTCACCGACTCCCTCCAGGCCCAGCTGTACGGCGTCCCGCTCGGCCGCCACGGCCGGCCCCTGAAGCACGCGCGCGTCGTGACCCTGCCGCTGGCCGGCGAGTGGGAGCAGGTCCCCGAGGAGAACAACGCCAACGGCATCGCCCGCACGCCCGACCACCGCGCGCTGCTCGTCATCCAGTCCGCCACGGGCTTCCTGTTCCGGGTGAACCCGCACACCGGGGTGGCCCGTCGCGTCGACCTCGGCGACACGCTGCTGACCAACGGCGACGGCCTGCTCCTGAAGGGTCGCACCCTGTTCGCGGTGCAGAACCAGCTCAACCAGGTCGCGGTCGTCAGGCTCAGCCGCTCGGGGCGCTCGGGGAACCTGGTCGACACGATCACGTCGCCGGACTTCGACGTGCCGACCACTCTCGCCCGCAGGGGCCACTCGCTGTGGGCGCCGAACGCCCGCTTCACCACGCCGGCCGAGCCCGACACCGCCTACTGGGCGACGCGGATCAGGATCCCGCACCTCCACTGAGCGGCAGGTACATCACCAGCAGCGCGACGTAGCCGTGCACCGGGTGCCGGAAGGCACCCGGCACGGTGCCGACGACCTCGAAGCCGAGCGAGCGCCACAGCGACACCGCTGCGGTGTTCGTCTCGACGACGGCGTTGAACTGGATGCCGCGGAAGCCCACGGCGCGGTGCCAGGCCACCACGTGCTCGGCGAGCGCGCGGCCCACGCCGTGTCCGCGGGCAGCGGGCGAGACCATGAAGCTCGCCGTGCCGACGTGCGCTCCGGGACCGTCGCGGTTCGGTCCCATCTTCGCGCTGCCGAGCACCTCGCCGTCGACCACGGCCACGACGGTGCGGCCAGGGGCACGCGTCATCCACAGCGCGCGCCCCTCCTCCGCCGTCAGCGCGGGGTCGAAGGCGTAGGTCTCCTGCGCCCGGACGGTCTCGGCGAAGAACGGCCAGATCGCCGGCCAGTCGTGATCGGTCGCCTCGCGGATCTCCACGGCGACACCGTAGCCGCGACCCCTCAGACGTCGCCCGGCGCGCGCCGCGTGCAGCAGTAGGTGAGGCCGACCGGGTCGCGCATCACGGTCCACGCCTGCTCACGACGGACCACCACGGCGCCGAGCTCGGCGTGCCGGGCCGACTCGGCGTCCCGGTCCTCGCAGGCCAGGTCGAGGTGCACCGACACGGCCGGCTGCTCGTCGTCGAGGCGCTGGAGCAGGAACGCGTAGGGGATGCCCTCGGGGCGGACCAGCCGCTCGAACTCCGGCGACCCCTCGACGGCGTGCTCCCACCCGGTGAGCCCGACCCAGAACGCCACCTCCGCGTCGTACGCCGAGGGCGGGATGTCGAGGCAGACCTGGTCGACGAGCGAGGCGGGGTCCCCCACCGGCTCGGGGCACACCGTCTGGTCGCGGTGCGGCACCAGGCAGAACGGCAGCCCGCCCGGGGAGGACAGCGCGACCCACTCGTCGCCGTCCCTGGTCACGGCCGCGCCGAGCCGCTGCGCGTCCGCGACGGCGGCCGCCAGGTCGTCGACGTAGAGGTCGACGTGGCAGGCCGGCGACCCCGAGCCGACCCGCTGCAGCCACAGGCACGGGTGGCCCGCTGCAGGCTCCAGCGGCACGAACTCGCGGTCGTCCCCGAAGGGCGGTGCCGGCCGTGACCCGGTCACGGCGCACCAGAAGGCCGTCGCCGCCTCGAGGTCGGCGGCCGGCACGTCGACGAAGGCGGACACCCAGCGCACGGTCTGACCCATGCGACGGGAGGCTACCCGTCGATCCAGACCTCGCCGACGGGCTCGGCCACGACCGTGCCGCCGCTCAGACCGGCGAGGAGGTCGCCGAAGGCCGCGGCGTCGGTGGCGGGTACGGCGACGTGCAGCACGACCCGCTCGGCGTGGTCGGCGCCGAGCACGTGCACGCCGCGCGAGCGCAGGTCGCTCTCGAGCCGGCCCGCGTCGGCGTGGCCGACCTCGACGTCGTAGGTGCACGAGAGCCGGCGCTCCCGCGCGCCCGCCTCGGCCAGGGCGACGCGCACCGCGTCGCCGTAGGCCCGGACCAGGCCGCCCGCGCTGAGCAGGGTGCCGCCGAACCACCGGGTGACGACCGCGACCACGTCGCTGACCCCGTGGCCGCGCAGCACCTCGAGCATCGGCGCACCGGCGGTGCCCGAGGGCTCGCCGTCGTCGGAGGACCGCTGGACCTCGCCGCCCGGGCCGAGCACGAACGCCGAGCAGTGGTGCCGGGCGTCGTGGTGGCGACGCCGCGCGGCCTCGACGACGGCCCTCGCCTGCTCCTCGGTCCCGACCGGCTCGACCCGGGCGAGGAAGCGGAAGCGCCGGACCTCGGTCTCCGCCTCGGCGACGCGGCCGACGGTGAGGTAGGTCGTCCTCACAGCCAGTCCCGCAATACGTCGGAGCCGATCTTGAGCACGAAGGCCGACACGACCACGACGAAGAACACGCGCACGAAGCCGCTGCCCTTCGCGACGGCCGTCCGCGCCCCGACATAGCTGCCGAGCAGGTTGCACACGCCGACCACGAGGCCGACCTTCCACATCACCGCCCCCTGGGCCGCGAACACCAGCAGGGCCGCGACGTTCGTCGCCCAGTTGGCGATCCGGGCCTTGGCGGACGCCTCGAGGAAGCTGTAGCCGAGCAGGCCGACCAGCGTGAACACGAAGAACGAGCCCGTGCCCGGGCCCAGGGCGCCGTCGTAGAAGCCGATCGCGAGCCCGGCGAGGGCCGCGGCGAGGGTGTGCCGGTGCCCGGCGAAGCGCAGGTCGGTCACATCGCCGAGGTCGGGCCGGACCAGGACGTAGGTGCCGACGACCACCAGCGCCAGCAGGATGATCGGGTCGAACGCGGCCTTCGGCAGGTGGGAGGCCGCGAGCGCGCCGAGCGCCGAGCCGACGAACGCCACGACCATCAGCGGGACGAACGTCCCTGGGTCGGGACGCACGCGCCGGTAGTAGGTCAGCGAGCTCACCGTCGTACCGCACGTGCCGGCGAGCTTGTTGGTCGCCAGGACCTGCACGGGGGCCGCGCCGGGGAAGGCCACCACCAGCGCCGGCAGCTGCACGAGGCCTCCGCCGCCGACCACGGCGTCGACGAACCCGGCGAACAGGCCCGCGAGGGCCAGCAGCCCGAGGGTCCACAGCGACGGGTCGTCCACCGCTCCGACCCTAGCGAGGGCGGGCCGGGCTCAGCGCAGCAGGAGCTCCTCGCGCTCTGTCGCCAGCCGCGCCAGGTCCTCCGCGATCTCGCGGCCGCGGTCGGTCAGCCCGGCCAGGGTGCTGCTCACCGCCGCTGCGGCCTGCCGGACCCGGCCGTCGGCCTCGCGGATCCGCGAGCGCACCGCCATGTCGGAGAAGATGTTGTCGAAGAACACGTCGAACGTGCGGGTCATCCCATCCACCCGGACCGCCTCGACCCCGGCGATCCGCAGGTCCGCGAGCTCGCGGGAGAACAGCCCGAGGCAGTGGTCGGCCCGCCGCAGCACGTCCGCGACCTGGTCGAGGCGGTCGTACTTCATCATGTCGGTGAACATCCCGCCGCCGCCGAAGGTGTCCCAGGTGGACCAGGACTCGGCGCTGCCCAGCAGGTGCTGCGCCTCGCCGAGACGCTCCAGCGCCTCGACCCCGGCGGCGTGCGCCTCCCGCGCCTCCCGGTCCTCGGCGAGCAGGGCACCGCGCCGCGAGGTGAGCTCGGTCAGGCGCGCGGCCGTCGCCGGGTCGGCGGCCGAGACCCGCGCCTCCTCGGCGGCGAGCGCCCCGGCGAAGGCCGCCTCGACGTCGCCGAGCGCCTCGAGCTGGGCCTCGATCCCGGCGACCTCGCGCCACGCCGTCTCGTCGCGGGCCCGCGCCTCGGCGAGCGCGTAGCGGGCCGCCTCGCGCTCGGCGGTCTCCCGCTCGAGGTCGCTGAGCCGGTCCCCCGTCACCGACGAGAGGATCCGGGTCCACGACACCGACTCGAGACGGCGTACGTCGTCGGCCTCCTCGGCCAGCCGGTCGGTGCACTCCTGCACCCGCAGCGTCGTCTGGTCGCCGTGCCGGGTGGCCGCCTCCAGGCGCGCCCGCAGCCCCTGCGCCTGCCGCCGAGCCTCCGCCGCCTGCTCGAGCCGGTCCTCCGTGCCCCCGTCTGTCATGGCGCCATGCTAGGTCCGGGGGTGGCGCGGGGCGGCGCCTAGGATCGCGGGCATGCGCATCGTGTCCCTGCTGCCCAGCACCACCGAGATCCTCTTCGACCTCGGCGCGGGCGACCACGTGGTCGGGGTGACCTTCGAGTGCGACCACCCCGTCGAGGCCCGCGAGCGCACGATCGTCTCGACCAGCGCGATGCCCGAGGGGATGACACCGTCGCAGATCGACGCGTTCGTGGCGGAGGCGCTGCGCCGCGGGGATGACCTCTACCACCTCGACGAGGGTGCGCTGGCCGGGCTCGACGCTGACCTCGTCGTCACCCAGGACCTCTGCGCGGTGTGCGCGGTCGACGTGTCGGTCGTCGACGACGCGCTGGCGCACCTGGGCTGCACGGCGGAGGTGCTCACGATCGACCCGCACACCCTCGAGGAGGTGCTCGCCTCGGTCGGCACCCTCGGCAAGGCCACCGGCACCGAGGGGCGCGCCACGGAGCTGGTCGCCTCGCTGCGCACCCGCCTGGACGACGTCGTACGCCGGAGCGCCGACCGGCCGCGGCCGCGCACGCTCGTCCTGGAGTGGACCGACCCGGCGTTCGCGCCGGGCCACTGGGTGCCGGAGATGGTGGCGCTGGCCGGCGGCGATTCCGTGCTGGGTACGCCGGGCGAGAGGTCCTTCCGGGTCGGCTGGGACGACGTGCGGGCGGCCCGGCCCGAGGTCGTGGTGTGCGCGCCGTGCGGGTTCGACCTCGCCGCGTCGCGCGGGCTCGCCGAGGCCCTGGTGTCCACGGGCGAGCTGCCCGGGGACGTGCCGGTGTGGGCGGTGGACGCCAACGCGTCGTTCGCCCGGCCGGGGCCGCGGCTCGTCGACGGGGTCGAGGCGCTGGCCGGCATCCTTCACCCGGACGTGGTCGAGGCCTCCGGGATCGCGGCACGCGTGCGCTGATCGCGGACGACCGGTAGCAGCGCCAGCAGGAGCACGACCGAGAGCGCCGCGACCTGCGCCGACCCCGACACGAGGGCACCGACGGGCGCGACCACCACCGCGAGGACGGCACAGACCACGAACCAGCGGCGACCGTGGACGCCCAGCCGGTGCAGGTAGAACACGTTGCCCGCGAGGTAGACCGCGACGCCCGCCGACATGGTGGCAGCGTCGCCCCGGGCCAGGTGGTGTCCGGGGTCGTGCACCGCCTCGTGCAGGCCGGCAGCGACCAGGATGAGGCCGGCCACCAGGGCCAGGTAGCCGAAGGAGAACGCGACCAGCGCGGTCCGGCCCGACATGCCCTCGGGACGCTCGACGACCTCCTCGACCCGGGCCAGGGACGGGTCGTCGGCGAAGTGCACCCACCACAGCAGCGCGATCAGGACCACGGCGAGCACCACGGCGACGAGGTGGTCGGCCTCGCGCAGGTGCCCCTGCGTGGACTTGCCGATCGCCAGCACGCTCTCGCCGAGCGCGATGATCAGCATCAGGCGGTGCCGCTCCGCGAAGTGCGCCGGCCGGATCGTGAAGCCGCTCTCGGTGCCGCGCAGCATCGAGACGAACGGCAGCGCCGCCGACAGCGTCCAGCCGACCCAGCGCCACTGCTCCGGCAGGGCCGCCGCCAGGAACAGGCCCGCGCAGATCCCGAGGTTGACCGGCGCGATGGCCAGGATCGCGGACGCCGAGGTGCCCAGGCTCGAGCGCAGGAACGCCAGACCGTGCACGACGCCGGTGAGGAGGTAGGCCGTCGCGAACAGCCACCGGTCGTCCCCGAAGGCGTCCGGCACGGCGATCGCGACGACCAGGAAGCCCGCCATGCCGAGCAGCATCGGCACGCGTGTCGACGTGGTGGTCGGCCCGACGTTGTTCGCCAGCCACGCGTAGCCGTCGTACATCCACCACACCACCCACAGCACGGCGAGCGCCTGCAGGTAGCCGGCCGCGCCGTGCTGCCCGAGCACCAGGTCGGTGAGCTGGGTGACGGTGAGGACGAAGACCAGGTCGAAGAACAGCTCGAGCATGGTGACCGGCGCGTGCGCGTCCGGCCTGGCCGCCGGGGCGGCGAACGGCCTGCGCCGGGGCATCCCCGCCCCCTAGCGGGTGGCGAGGTAGGCGAGCAGGTCCTGGCGGGTGACGACGCCGACCGGCTTGCCGTCCTCCTGCACGAGCAGCGCGTCGGCGTCCTCGAGCCTGGCGACCGCGTCGCGCACCGGCTCGTTCGAGCCGATCGTCGGCAGCGGCGCGTCCATGTGCGTCTCGACCTGGTCGACGAGGCGCGCGTGCCCGGAGAACAGGGCGTCGAGCAGCCTGCGCTCCGAGACGCTGCCGGCCACCTCCGCGGCGACGACCGGCGGCTCGGCACGCACGACGGGCATCTGCGAGACGCCGTACTCCTGCAGGATGTGCACCGCCTCGGCGATCGTCTCGCTCGGGTGGGTGTGCACGAGATCGGGGATCTGGCCGCTTCTTGCCGCGCAGCACCTCCCCGACGGTCTGCTCGTCGGTCGCGGGCAGGAAGCCGTACTGGCTGAGCCACTCGTCGTTGAACACCTTGCCGAGGTAGCCGCGGCCGGAGTCGGGCAGCAGCACGACGATGACGGCGTCCTCGCCCTCGGGCGTCCCGTCGAGCTCGCGGGCGAGCTGGACCGCGGCGTAGGCCGCCATGCCGGACGAGCCGCCGACCAGCATCGCCTCCTCGCGGGCCAGGCGGCGGGTGAAGGCGAAGGAGTCGGCGTCGGAGACCTCGATGATGCGGTCTGCGACGTCGCGGTCGTACGTCGTCGGGCCAGAAGTCCTCGCCGACGCCCTCGACGAGGTAGGGGCGACCGGTGCCGCCGGAGTAGACCGACCCGGCGGGGTCGGCGCCGACCACCTGCACCGAGGGGTTCTGCTCCTTGAGGTAGCGACCGACGCCGCTGATCGTGCCGCCCGTGCCGACGCCGGCGACGAAGTGGGTGATGCGGCCCTCGGTCTGCGCCCAGATCTCCGGGCCGGTGGTCTCGTAGTGCGAGCGCGGGTTGTTCACGTTGGCGTACTGGTTGGGCTTCCAGGCGCCCTCGATCTCGCGGACCAGCCGGTCGGAGACGCTGTAGTAGGAGTCCGGGTGGTCCGGCTCGACGGCGGTCGGGCAGACGACCACCCGGCGCCGTACGCCTTGAGGACGTTGCGCTTGTCCTCGCTCACCTTGTCGGGGCAGACGAACACGCAGTGGTAGCCCTTGGCCTGCGCGACCATCGCGAGCCCGACGCCGGTGTTGCCGGAGGTCGGCTCGACGATCGTGCCGCCGGGCTTGAGCTCGCCGGACTCCTCGGCCGCCTCGACCATCCGGGTGGCGATGCGGTCCTTCACCGACCCGCCGGGGTTGAGGTACTCGACCTTCGCGAGCACGAGGGGCGCGGCGCCGTCCGTGGTGCGGCCGAGCCGGACCAGCGGGGTGTCGCCGATGAGGTCGAGGAGGGAGTTCGCGTAGTGCACGCACGCAGTTTATGGGTCTCTCGTAGAGTGGTGGCCGTGGGGAAGGCTGGCGCGGCTCGCAAGCTCGCTGCCGCTGCCGCCTACGGCGGCGGCGGCCTGTCCGTCATGGGCGCCTCCCTCTACGGCGTGCTGCGCGCCGAGGCCACGATCGCGCGGCGGCAGATCGGCGACGCCGACGGCGAGCCGCCCGACGCGACCGGCTGGTACGGCCGCGGCCGGCCGGGTCCGGCCATCAAGGCCGTGCTGCTGGGCGACTCGTCGGCGGCCGGCTACGGCGTGGACACCGTCGAGGAGACCCCCGGCGCGCACCTCGCGTCCGGGCTCGCCGAGGGCGCCAACCGGCGCGTCTACCTCCGCTCGGTGGCGTTCGTGGGCGCGCAGACCCGGGACCTGGCCCGCCAGATCGACCGCGCGCTGACCGTCGAGCCGCAGGTCGCGGTGATCCTCGTCGGCGTCAACGACATCACCCACACCCGGCTGCCGTCGGAGTCCGTGCGCGAGCTCGAGGCCGCCGTACGCCGGCTCAAGGACCGCGGCGTCGAGGTCGTCGTCGGCACCTGCCCCGACCTCGGCACCATCGAGCCGATCGCCCCGCCGCTGAAGCAGATCGCCCGGGCGTGGTCGCGCCGGCTCGCCGCGGCCCAGACCATCGCGGTGATCGAGGCCGGCGGCCGGACCGTCTCCCTCGGATCGGTGCTCGGCCCGGAGTTCTCGGCCACGCCAGCGCTGCTGTTCGGCCCGGACCGCTTCCACCCCTCCGCGTTCGGCTACTCCAGCCTCGCGCAGGTGCTGCTGCCCTCGGTGCTCGCCGCCGTGGGCGTCATCCCGTTCGCAGGACCTGGTCCCCGAGCCGGAGCGCGGCGAGGCGATCCTGCCGATCGGCGAGGCCGCCGTGGAGGCGGCCCGCAGCCCCGGCACCGAGATCGACGGCACCGAGATCGGCGGGGCCACCCGCGGCACCCGCGGGCGCTGGGTGCAGCTGCGCCGTCGGCGCCGCCAGCCCGAGTCCGACGTCGAGTCGCCGCTGCGGGCCGACCCCGGCGCGGTGCCTGCCGGCGCCGAGACCCAGGACGCCTGACCCGCTGTCACTCGAGGCCGGGTCGGGGCCGGACACCACGACGCCCCCGGCCTTGGGAGGCTCCGGGGGCGTCGTGGCGCTGAGGGTGCGGCGGGACCGCGGCTGGTCAGTCGCCGCGCAGGATCGCGATCAGGCGCAGGAGCTCGATGTAGATCCAGATGATCGTCACCGACAGGCCGAAGGCGGCGCGCCAGGACTCGCGCTCGGGGAGCCCGGCCTCGATGCCGCGCTCGACGAAGTCGAAGTCGAGGATCAGCATCAGCACGCCGAGACCCAGGCCGATCAGGCTGGACACGAAGCCCATCGGGCCGAAGCCGTTGAACCCGATGCTGGAGTTGAAGAAGCCCAGCACCATGTCGAGCAGGGCGACGGCGACGAAGCCGAACATCGCGGCGATGACCCACTTGCGGAAGGTCGGGGTGACCCGGATGTCGAAGAACTTGTACGCCGCGAGGGTGCCCGCCACGGCCGCGAACGTGCCGCCGACCGCGCCGACCACGATGCCGTGGCTGCCCGCGCCGAACTGCGCGTCGACGACCTTGCTGAACGCTCCGACGAACAGGCCCTCGAGCCCGGCGTAGGCCAGCACCAGGCCGGGGCTGACGACCCGCTTGAACGAGTTGACCATGGACAGCGCGAACCCACCGAGCGCGCCGAGCATCGCCAGCGCGTAGAGCGGGCCGGCCGCGCCGGTCAGCGGGTCGATGGAAGGCGTGAGGACCCAGGTCAGCGCCGCCACCAGAATGGTCAGGCCGAGGGTGAGGCCGGTCTTCTGGACGACCGAGTCGATCGTCATGCGGGCGCCGGACGACGGGTCGGCGTACGTCGGGGCCTGCTGGGTGTAGGGGTCGCGGGTGCTCGTCTGGGTGCTGCCGTAGGACGGGTAGCTCATCCCGCTCGCGGGGTGGGTCGTGGACCGCCCGTTGAAGCCCTCCGCCTTGCGGAAGACTGGGTTGCTGCTCTGCATGGGTGGTCTCCTCCTTGGAGGCCTGTGGCCGCCCGATCTGGGCGCCCGGCGGGGGACCGCACGTCCATCGTACGGGTCCGGCTCCCACGTCAACGGCCCGCGAGGACCCCGTGTTCCCGCAGAGGAGGCCTCTCAGCAGACATTCAGGTGTAGTTGACAAATATCCCTGGTCATCCCGTCAACGCCGCGCGGGAACAGGATCGACGCCCGGAGGGGTTGCAGGGCTATGACCGTGACCGCCGGCACGCGCCGCAGGATCCACCCGGCCTGGCTCGTCGCGGGCGTCGCGTTCGTCGCCCTCCTCGGCGCGGCGGGGTTCCGCGCGGCGCCCGGCGTGCTGATGGTGCCGCTGCAGGACGAGTTCGGCTGGAGCCGGGCGACCCTCTCGCTCGCCGTCGGGGTCAACCTGGTGCTCTTCGGGCTCACCGCACCCTTCGCGGCCGCGCTGATGGACCGCTTCGGGCTGCGCCGGGTCACCACCGCGGCCCTGCTGCTGATCGCCGCCGGCTCGGGGCTGACCGTGCTGGTCCGGGCGAGCTGGCAGCTGGTGCTGACCTGGGGCGTGCTCGTCGGGCTCGGCACCGGGTCCATGGCCCTGGTGTTCGCCGCGACCGTCGCCCAGCGCTGGTTCGTGCGCCGGCGCGGCCTGGTCACCGGCATCCTCACGGCGGGGTCGGCCACCGGGCAGCTCGTGTTCCTGCCCGTCGTCGCCGTCGTCGCCGACCACACCGGCTGGCGGGTCGCCTCGCTCGTCATCGCGGCAGCGGCGCTGGCCGTCGTACCCCTCGTCGTGCTGCTGCTGCGCGACCACCCGGCCGACCTCGGGGTGACGGCGTACGGCGCGCCCGAGCAGCCCGAGCAGCCCGAGCAGCCCGAGCAGCCCGAGCAACCAGAGCAGACAGAGCAGACAGAGCAGCGCTCGCTCGCGCTGGAGCCCGACCAGGTGCCGGCGGTGGTGCAGCACGGCGCCGGGCGGGCGGCGGTCACCGCGCTGCGGGACGCGTCGCGGACCCGCACGTTCTGGGCGCTGGTCGTCGGCTTCGCGATCTGCGGCGCCACGACCAACGGGCTGATCGGGACCCACTTCGTGCCGGCGGCGCACGACCACGGGATGGGCGCGACGACCGCGGCCGGGCTGCTGGCCGTGGTCGGCGTGTTCGACATCGCCGGCACCATCGGGTCGGGCTGGCTGACCGACCGCTACGACCCGCGACTGCTGCTCGGCCTCTACTACTTCTTCCGCGGCGTCGGGCTGGCACTGCTGCCGATGCTGCTCTCCGACGCCGTGCACCCCAGCATCGTCGGCTTCGTGGTCATCTACGGCCTGGACTGGGTCGCGACCGTGCCGCCGACCGTCGCGCTGTGCCGGGAGTCGTTCGGCGCGGCCGGCACGGTGGTGTTCGGCTGGGTGTTCGCCTCGCACCAGATCGGCGCCGCGCTCGCGTCGGTCGCCGCTGGCGTGGTCCGCGACCGCACCGGCACCTACACGGCCGCCTGGGTCGCCGCCGCCGTGCTCTGCGTGGTCGCGGCGCTGATCTCGGTCCGGGTACGACGGCCCGCCGCCGTCCCGGCCTGACCGACCCCGCCCCGGACCGGTCCGCACCGGCGAGCGAGCCAGCCCGAGATGCCGGGTTCGCCCTGGTCCGTGACTGGTCCCTTCGTGCCATCGCGCGCCCCGAGCCTTCCGCCCCGGCAGGAGCAGTGGAAACGTAAAGAACATGATCGTCGACACGCCCGTCGTGGTGGTCGGCGCCGGGCTCGCGGGGCTCGTCGTCGCGCACGGGCTGACGGCCGCCGGCATCCCCTGCCGGGTGCTGGAGAGCACCCCGCGGGCGGGTGGGCGGATCCGGACGACCACCTTCGAGGACGGGGTGCGCGCCGAGGCGCACATGGAGGAGTTCTGGGAGAGCAGCCCGGCGTACCCGCTGCTGCGCGAGCTCGGGCTGGACCTCGACGAGGACGCCGCGCACTCCGGCGTGATCCTGGACCAGCGCCTGCACCCGGCGCGGGGCGGGGGCGGGCGCGACGAGCTGCTCACCGACCTGTTCAGCCCCCGCGAGCAGCAGGCGTTCCTGCGCTGGAACGACCACGCCCAGCAGCTGCTCGCGCGCATCGAGACCGAGGGGCCGCGGGTCGCGACGTCCGCGTGGGCCCGGCCGCTGCGGCGCACCAGCTTCGCGTCGTACGTCACCGCGCACGTCGGACGGGGACGCGTCGCGGAGTGGATCCGGGTCGTCGTCGAGTCCGAGACGGCCGTGGAGTGGCACCAGATCGGCACCCTGGACGGCGTCACCGAGATGCGGCACTTCCTGGACACGCCGCGCGGCTTCGGCGAGCGCAACGCCCACGTCGTCGGCGGCAACGACCGGCTCGTCGACGCCCTGGTGGCCCGGCTGCCCGCCGGCACGCTGCACACCGGCCGGCGCGTCGGCACGGTCCGCGCCGAGGGCGACCACGTGCAGGTCCACCACGGCCGCGGCGCCGACTCCGAGGTCACCACGTGCGAGCACGTCGTGCTGACCGCGCCGGTATGGTCGCTGCGCTCGGTGCACCTCGCCCTCCCGCTCTCCCCCGGCGCCCGCAGCGCGCTCGCGGCGACGGCGTACGGCAGCTATGTCAAGGTGCTGCTGCGGCTGCGGCCCGAGGCGGCGGCCGCCTGGGCGGGGTACGGCGACGGGCTGTTCGCGCTGCTGACCGACTCGCCGGCCGGCTGCGTCTACCTCACCGACCCCGGCGACGGCCGCGACCTCGTGCTCACCCTGCTGGTGCACGGCGTGCACGCCCGGAGGCTGCGCGGGCTGCCGGCCGAGGAGATCGTCCGGCGGGTGACCGGCGACCTCGACGGCCTGCGGGCCGCGACCGGAGCCGACCCGGTGCCGCGTCCGCTGTGGCCGGGGCTGTCGCGGCACGTGACCGACGCACGCGCCCACGACTACCCGCAGGCGGTGGCCTACTGGCCGGTGCGGCTCGGCCGGTCCCGCTTCGACGACCGGTCGGCCGCGCTGCGCGAGCCGCAGGGGCGGGTGCACTTCGGCGGCGACACCACCGAGGGCAGCCACTCCGACGGCGCCGTCAGGTCCGCGCAGCGGATCGCGCGCACGGTCGCCGAGACGGTCGGCGGCGGCCGGTCCCTCGTCGTGGGCGGTCCGCGGCCGTGAGCACGCCGCTCGCCACACCGGAGCCGGCCCAGGACATCGGCCTCGACGAGCGCTCGCACCTGCGCCGCGAGCTGGGCCGCCTCGACACGGTGCTGTTCCTCATCTCGGCGATGGTCGTGGTCGACACGATCGGCGCGATCGCGGTCGGCGGCGGCGAGGCGTTCACCTGGCTGGTCGTGCTCTTCGTGACCTTCTTCGTGCCCTCGGCACTCATCAGCGCCGAGCTCGGGGCGGCGGTGCCGGAGGAGGGCGGCGCCTACGTCTGGGTGCGCGACGCCTTCGGCCGCTTCGCCGGGGCGCTCACGTCGCTGCTCTACTGGGCCGGCACGCCGATGTGGCTCGGCGGCTCGGTCGCGGTGGTGGCGATGACCGTCTACGAGCGCTTCGTCGGCGACCTGTCGCGGCCCGGCGCGTACGCCTTCGGCGCGGTCTTCGTGCTCCTCGCGACCCTCGCGGCCGTGGCACCGCTGCGGCTCGGCAAGTGGGTCCCCGCCAGCGGCGCGATCGGGCAGATCGCGCTGCTGCTGTTCTTCACCGCCACGGTCGTCGCGTACGGCGTCCAGCACGGCGTGCACGGGCTCGCGCTCGGTGACCTCGCCCCGTCGCGGGCGGTGTTCATCGCGGTCGTGCCGGTCCTGCTCTACTCCTTCGTCGGCGTCGAGCTGCCGACGACGGCGGCCGAGGAGATGCGCGACCCGCGGCGCGACATCCCGGTCGCGATAGCCCGCGCCGGCGTCGGGCAGGCGGTGATGTACGGCGTCCCGATCCTCGCCGTGCTGGTCGTCCTCCCGCCCGAGCGGGTCACGTCGCTGCACGGGTTCATCGACGCGCTCAAGACCGTCTACACCGTGTACGGCGGCTCGGTGGCCGCCGACGGGACGGTGACGCTGCACGGCCTCGGGGCGGCCGTCGGCGTGGCCAGCGCGTGGCTGTTCATCTGGGTGCTCGCGGCCAGCGGTGCCGCCTGGATCATGGGCGCCGGGCGGGCCCAGGCGGCGGCGTGCCTGGACGGCGCGGGTCCACGGGTGCTGGGCAGGATCTCCGAGCGCACCGGCGTACCCGTCGTGATGGGGCTGGTCTCGGGAGGCGTGTCCCTGGCGGCGATGTCGCTCGACCTCTGGCTGACCGACGGGGACGGCCAGAAGTACTTCTCGGTCGCGCTCAGCGTCGCGATCGCCCTCGTGGTGCTGGCCTACCTGCTGATCTACCCGTCGTTCCTGCGGCTGCGGCGGCTGCGTCCCGACCTCGAGCGGCCGTTCCGGGTGCCCGGCGGCACGCCGGTGGCCTGGCTGGTCACGCTGCTGGCGACGGGCTGGTCGCTGCTGGTCAGCGTCTGCCTGCTGTGGCCGGGGTTCGGGACCTCCGACCCGGACGCGCACCTGCCTGCCGGGTTCGAGGGGCAGCGGCTCGAGTTCGAGGTGCTGGCGCTGGTGCCGGTGCTCGCCGTGGTGGTCGCGGTGGCGGGCTACCTCGCCGCCACCCGGTCGCGGGCCGCGCGCTGAGGGTGCCCCCGGTCGGACTCGAACCGACACTGAGAGGTGTTTCAAGACCTCTGCCTCTGCCGTTGGGCTACGGGGGCCCGCGACTGGCCGGTCATCCTGCCAGGTCCGCGGCCCGGCCGAGGACGGCGTCGATCATCGGCTCGGTCAGCCGCCCGGTGAAGGTGTTCTGCTGGGAGGGGTGGTAGCAGCCGAGCAGCACCACGTCGCCGTGCGGGCCTGGCAGCACCGCCTCGGCGGCGTGCCCGAAGCGGGGCCGCGGGCGCGGGACCTCGTGGCCGACCTCGCCGAGGGCCTGCAGGGCGGCCGTCCAGCCGAACCCGCCGAGCGCGACCACGACCCGGAGCGATCCGGCGACCAGGTGCAGCTCGCGCCGCAGCCAGGGTGCGCAGGTGTCGCGCTCGACGGGGGTCGGCTTGTTGGCCGGCGGCGCGCAGCGGACCGCGGCGACCATCCGGGTCCGCAGCAGCCGCTGGCCGTCGCCGGCGTGCACCGACGTCGGCTGCGTCGCGAGGCCGACGCGGTGCAGGGACGCGAAGAGCCAGTCGCCGGAGCGGTCGCCGGTGAAGATCCGCCCGGTGCGGTTGCCGCCGTTCGCGGCCGGGGCGAGCCCGACCACGACGACCGCCGGGTCGGTGGCTCCCCACCCGGCGATCGGCCTGCCCCAGTAGGGCTCCTGGGCGTACGACGCCCGCTTGGCGTGCGCGACGTCCTCGCGCCAGGCGACCAGCCGTGGGCACGCCCGGCACACCGAGACCAGGGCGTCGACCGTGCCGAGGTCCGCGCCCGCGGCGAGCGCCTCGACGTCGTCGGGCGTCGACGCCACCGACGTACCCTCCGTGGCCGGGTCGTCCGGCCAGCCGGTCCCGGGCGGGACCGGGGACGCGAAGGGGCGTCCGGTCAGCGGGTGCGGGAGGAGCGGGGCAGAGGGGTCCTCGGGCACCCGGTCATCCAACCACCCGGCGGCGTGGGCGGGTCAGGCCTGCGGCGGGTTGGTGACGGTGTGGCCCGACGGGTTGCTGGTGGTGTCGGCGAAGGCCGGCGCCTTCTCCTGGCTGTCACCGTGGCTGTCGCCTTGGCTGTCGCCCTGGCTGTCGTGGCCGGGACGCACCTTCGCGGCTGCTGCCGACGCCGCCTCGGACACCTGCTCTTTGAGCACGGGAGCCTGCTCCTTGACGACGTCGGCAGCCTCACGGGCCTTCTGCTGGACCCGCGGGTTATTGCGCAGCTTGCGCGCCTGGGCGGTGATCTGGTCGTAGCGCTCACGGCCGGCCTTCGTCCCGAGGACGTAGCCGACGCCGGCGGCGGCGAGCAGGGGCAGCTTCTTCATGGTTCTCTCCTTGGTTCGGGGGTGAGGTGGTGGAGGGGCGCCGTCAGCGACGACGCCACCACACGAGGCCGGCGACGAGCAGCACGGCGACGGTGGCTCCGGCGACGAGGTCGGGCCGCGGCTTGCCCGCGGGCGTGGTGGCGACGTCCTTGGCGTGCGCCACCCGGGCCTTGGCCTGGGCCTTCACGTCGAGCTTGGCCTGCAGGGCGTCGACGGTCTCGGCGAGGTCCTCGCGGGTCCGCTCGATGTCCTCCCGGATCGCCTCCGGGCCGGCGGGAGCGGTGCCGTTGCTCATAAGCGCTGTCCCTTCACGGTCGCCACGTCCTCTTTGATGCCGGCGATCGCCTCCTCGGGCTTGGGCGGCGTGGCCCGGGCGACGTTGCCCTTGCCCACCAGGGCGACGACGGCGGCCACGGCGAGAAGCACGACGGCCACGAGGAGCGCGGCGAGCCACGCGTCGACGACGAGCGCCAGCGCGAGCACGGCGGTGGCGACCAGGGTGCCGAGACCGAGGTAGGCGACGAGCCCGGCGGCGCCGAACATGCCGATGCCGATCCCGGCCCGCTTGCCCTTCTCGGCCATCTCGGCCTGGGCCAGGCGCATCTCGTCGCGCACGAGCGTGGACACCTGCTCGGTCAGGTCGTGCACGAGAGCACCCAGCGTGGGCTCGGCGTCCGTCCTGGTCGAGGGCGGGGCGGACGGCTGGCTCGGCACGGATGCCGGCTGGGTCGACTGGGTCGACGGGTGTGGAACGGCCATGGTGGCTCGTACCCATCTCTGTCGCGGTAAACGTCCGGCACCCGAGGCCGCGGTCAGCCGGCGTCGCCCACCAGCGACCAGGCGATGCCGTCGAGGATGTCGGCGTCGGAGACGAGCAGCTCGGTGACGGCCGACCGGAGCAGCACGCGGTCGAGGACCAGCGCACCCGCGCCGATGACGTCCGAGCGCCCGGCGGGGATGCCGAGCGCCTCCCGCTCCGCGACGGTCAGCCCGAGCAGCCGCTGCACCAGGGCGTGCACGTCCTCGACGGCGAACCTCGCGTGGTGGACGGCCTCGCGGTCCCAGGACGTCAGCCCCTGGAGCACGGTGGCCAGGGTGGTCAGGGTGCCGGCGACCCCGACCAGCGTGCGGGCCTCGTCGACCCGGACGCCGTACGCCGGCAGGGTGTCGAGCTCCGCGTCGACGAAGCCGGTGGCCGCCGCGACCTCGTCGGCGGTCGGCGGGTCGGAGGGCATCAGCCGCTCGGTGACCCGCACCGAGCCGACGTCGAGCGAGCGGGCGGCGCGCACGCCCTCGGCAGCGGTGCCGAGCACCAGCTCGGTGGACCCGCCACCGATGTCGAGGACGGCGACCGGGGAGGGTACGTCGGGCAACGCGCGCGTCGCACCGGTGAACGCGAGGCGTGCCTCCTCGTCCCCGCTCACCACCTCGGGCGTGACGCCCAGTCGCTCGCGGACGCCGCGCACGAACACGTCCGCGTTGGCGGCGTCGCGCACGGCCGAGGTCGCCACGAAGCGGACCCGCTCCGCCCCGAGGTCGCGCACCAGGCCGGCGTACTCCTCCGTGGCGGCGAAGACCCGGGCCAGCGCCTCGTCGGCGAGCCGGCCGGTGCCGTCGACGCCCTGGCCGAGGCGGACGATGCGGACCTCGCGGGCCAGAGCGGTCTCGGTGGCGGGCGTCCCGCCGGTCGCCGGGACGAGGTCGGCGACGAGGAGCTTGATCGTGTTGGTGCCGCAGTCGACGGCCGCGACGCGGGTCACGACGACGGTTCCTCGGGCGCCTCGACGCAGGGGCCGGCCGCCCAGAACTCGCCGAGCCGGTCGAGCACCTCGTCGCCGAGCGGGTTGGTCCCGCGGCCCTGGGCGAGGGCCTGGCCGGCGAGCACGTGCAGGCACTTCACGCGGGTCGGCATCCCGCCGGCGGAGACCCCCGCGATCTCGGGGACGTGGCCGATCGACTCCCGGTGGGCGAGGTAGGACGCGTGCGCGGCGGCGTACCCCTGCGCGAGGACCGGGTCCTGCTCGAGCCGCTCGGTCATCTCGCGCATCAGGCCGGACTGCTCGAGGGTGCCGATCAGCGACGCCGCGCGCGGGCAGGTGAGGTAGAAGGTCGTCGGGAACGGTGTGCCGTCGTCGAGGCGGGGCTCGGTGGCGACCACGTCGGGGTGCCCGCAGGGGCAGCGGTGCGCGACCGCGTGGACGGAGCGAGGCGGACGGCCCAGCTGGGCGTGCACGACCGCCTCGTCGCGGCCGTCGATCACCGGCCGGTGCCCTGACCGGTGGACTTGGGGGCGCGGATCCGGCTGGCGGGCGGGGGTACGTCGGCCGGGTCGACCTCCGGCTTGCCGGCCTGCACGACGCTGCCCCAGGCCGACTGCCACCACAGCGGACGGTTGGCGACGTCCACGGTGTCGGGGTCGGAGAGCGTGTCCTTCTGGCCCAGCGGCGTGCCGTCGGCGCCGAGGACCTGGAAGCCGATCTCGCCGGGCAGCACCCACCCGAAGCGCTGGTGCGCGACGGTCCGGACGTAGGCCGGGTCGTTCCAGCGCTTCTTCTCGCGCTCGAGGCTGGTGATCGTGGTCTCCGAGGAGGCGATCTGGGCGCGCAGGGCGGCGAGGTGGCCGCGCTGCTGGAGGTAGGCGCGCATGCTCGAGGCGTAGGACACCATCAGCACGGCGAGCACGAGCACCAGCACGGCGGCCCGGCTGGTGAGTCGGGGCCTGGTCGCGGCCCCGGCGGCCTGGGCGGTGCGGGCCTGGGCCCGGGGTCCGCCGCGGCCGGCCGTCCGGGAGGCCGGACGCGCGCCGGGGCGGGCGCCGGCGCGCTGGGTCGACGTACGACGGGTCGCGCCGCGGGGGCCTGCCCCCGAGGCGCGGCTGCGGGGGTCGGACCCCCGTCCCGACGGTCGACCTGACGGCATCCCGGCTCAGCCCTCCGCCGCGAAGCGCGGGAAGGCGCCGCGACCGGCGTAGCGGGCGGCGTCGTCGAGCTCCTCCTCGATGCGCAGGAGCTGGTTGTACTTCGCGACCCGCTCCGAGCGCGCGGGGGCACCGGTCTTGATCTGGCCGCAGTTCGTGGCCACGGCGAGGTCGGCGATCGTGGTGTCCTCGGTCTCGCCGGAGCGGTGGCTCATCATGCAGCGGAAGCCGTTGCGGTGCGCGAGGTCGACCGAGTCGAGGGTCTCGGTGAGGGAGCCGATCTGGTTGACCTTCACCAGCAGGGCGTTCGCCGAGCTCTCGGTGATGCCGCGGCCGAGGCGCTCGACGTTGGTGACGAACAGGTCGTCGCCGACGATCTGGATCTTGCTGCCCAGCTCGGAGGTCATCGAGGCCCAGCCGTCCCAGTCCTCCTCGTCGAGGGGGTCCTCGATGGAGACGATGGGGTACGACGCGACGAGGTCGGCGTAGTAGGCCTGCATCTGCGCGGCGGTCTTGGCGGACCCCTCGAACTGGTAGCCGCCGTCCTCGTAGAACTCCGAGGCGGCCACGTCGAGGGCGAAGGCGATGTCGACTCCGACCTTCAGGCCGGCCTTCTCCACCGCGACGCTGATCAGGTCGAGGGCCTCGCGGTTGTTGGGCAGGTCGGGCGCGAAGCCGCCCTCGTCGCCGAGGCCGGTGGCGAGGCCGCGCTCCTTGAGCACGGACTTCAGGGCATGGTAGACGCTCGCGCCCTGCTGGAGGGCCTCGCGGAAGGTCGCGGCGCCGATCGGCGCGATCATGAACTCCTGGACCGCGACCCCGGTGTCGGCGTGCGAGCCGCCGTTGAGGATGTTCATCATCGGCACCGGCAGCAGGTGCGCGTTGGGGCCGCCGACGTAGCGGAACAGCGGGAGGTCGGCGGAGTCCGCGGCCGCGCGGGCGGCGGCCAGCGAGACGCCGAGGATCGCGTTGGCGCCGAGCTTGGCCTTGTTGGGCGTGCCGTCGAGCTCGAGCAGCCGCTGGTCGACGAGTCGCTGCTCGGAGGCCTCGAAGCCGACGAGCTCGGGGCCGATCACG
The DNA here is from genome assembly GCA_963781745.1 of uncultured Actinomycetota bacterium. Classification (GTDB taxonomy): domain Bacteria; phylum Actinomycetota; class Actinomycetes; order Propionibacteriales; family Nocardioidaceae; genus Nocardioides_B. Next base: position 262,956 of record CAWAHH010000009.1, read on the forward strand.
TCGAGCACCGCGGCGACCGCCTTCTCGACGCCCTTGCCGCCGTAGCGGTCGCCGCCGTCGCGCAGCTCGACCGCCTCGAAGGCACCGGTCGACGCGCCGCTGGGGACCGCCGCCCGTCCGATCATCCCGTCGTCGAGCGCGACCTCGACCTCGACGGTGGGGTTGCCTCGCGAGTCGAGGATCTCGCGAGCGCCGACAGCCTCGATGGACGCCACGATGTGCTCCTGGGGGTTCGGTGGACGAACGACACGGACGCCGCCCACCCTATCGGCGCCCCGCCGCGTTGGCAGGACGGCTCGCCCGGTGGTCACGCCGCCCGCGCAGGGCCAGACTGACCCGCATGGACGAGACCAGGCTCGACGACGCGGTGGCCCGGGTGCGGGGGGTCTTCGACGCCGTCGCGGACGACTACGACCAGAGCGGGGTCGACTTCTTCGCCCCGATCGCCGGGAGGCTGCTGGCCGCCCTCGACGCCCAGCCCGGCGAGCGGGCGCTCGACGTCGGCTGCGGCCGGGGCGCGGTCACCCGCCCGCTCGCTCTCGCGGTCGGTGCCACGGGCTCGGTCACGGCCATCGACGTCTCGTCCGCCATGGTCGAGCACACCCGCGCCGTGACCTCCGACCTGTCGCAGGTCACGGTCGAGGTGATGGACGCGTCGCGGCCGACGCTGCCCGAGGCGTCCTACGACGTGCTCGCGTCCTCGCTGGTGCTGTTCTTCCTGCCCGACCCCACCGCCGCCGTGACCCGCTGGCTGCGGCTGCTGCGTCCCGGAGGCCGGGTCGGCGTGACCACCTTCGGCGAGCAGGACGCCACCTGGAAGGCCGTCGACGCGCTGTTCCGGCCCCACCTGCCACCTCAGCTGCTCGACCCCCGGGTGATGGGGCCGCAGTCGCCGTACGGCTCCGACGAGGGCGTGGCGGCACTGCTGTCGGGCGCCGGCGCGGTCGACGTACACACGGTGCGGGAGCCCCTGGACGTCGTCTTCGCGAGCCCCGACCAGTGGCGGTCGTGGTCGATGGGGACCGGCCAGCGGGCGTTCTGGGGGTTCGTGCCCGCCGCCGAGCGGCCGGCGCTCTTCGAGCAGGCGGCCGCGCTGCTCGAGACCGCGCGGGACGGCGACGGGCGGATCACGCTGCACCAGGACGTCCGGGTGACCGTGGCGCACGTGCCCGGCGTGGCAGACTCCGCGCCGTGACGGACGACCACCGCTCCCCTGCCGACTCCGCCTACCACCGCGCCCTGCCGATCGGCGAGTCGCTGCCCGCCGACGCGCTCGCCGGCTCGCCGTTCTTCGGGTTCGAGGGCGTGACGGGCATGCAGCCGCTCGCGCCGATGCTGGTGCCCGAGGAGCCCCGGTCCGGCGAGCTCGACCCGGCCGGGTGCTTCCACTGCGGCCCGGCGGCCGACGCGGCGATCTGGCGCGACGAGCACTGGCACGTCGGCGCTGCACGCGAGACCGGCCTGCCCTTCATCGCCGGGCTCGCCCCCAACGCGCACCTGCGCCTCGACGAGCTGGACGGCGACCTGCTGGCGTCGTTCGGGTCGATGACCCAGCGGCTCGCGGGCGCGATCCAGTCGCTCGACGGGGTGGCCCGCACGCACTTCTCGCGGTGGGGCGACGGCTCGGCGCACTTCCACCTGCACTTCATGGCCCGCCCGCTCGGCATGATGCAGGGCCGCGGGCCGATGCTGGCGTTCTGGGACGACGTGCTCCCGCCCACCGACCCCGACCTGCTCGCCGCGAACGCCCGGCAGGTCGCCGCCGCGCTCGCCGCCCAGGGCGGCACCGCCCTCCTCTAGCCCCTCCCAACCATGGTCGGTGACGTTCGGGCCCCTTCCTGCGCAGCAGGGGGCCCGAGCGTCACTGACCATGCGGGTTCGGTTCCGCGGGCTCGGCGGCGCGGACGGCGTCGGAGAAGCGGCGTACGGCGTCGCGCAGTGCCTGCTCGGCGTCCTGCCCGGCGGCGCGGGCCTCGACCACGAGGGCGAGCAGCCGGTCGCCCAGCGTGTCCCCCGCCGACCCGTCGCCTCGGGGGTCGGCCGGGTGCACGTCGACCTTCGCGGCCCGGCCCACCACCTTGTCGGCGAGGGCGAGGGCGGGCAGGGCGGCGGGGATGCCGTCGAGCACAGAGGCACGGCCCTTCTCGCGGGCCTTGAGGGCGTCCCAGTTGCGCTCGACCTCGTCCGCGTCGGTCACGTCGAGCCCGGCGAAGACGTGCGGGTGCCGGTGCACGAGCTTGTCGACGATGCCGGCGGCGACGTCGTCGACGGTGAAGCCGCCCTCCTCGGCCGGGGTCTCGGCGGCGATGCGGGAGTGGAAGTACACCTGCAGCAGGAGGTCCCCGAGCTCCTCGCGCAGGTGGTCCGGGTCGCCGGACTCGATCGCCTCGAGGGTCTCGTAGGTCTCCTCGAGCAGGTACGTCGCCAGCGACCGGTGCGTCTGGCCGCGGTCCCAGGGGCAGTCCTCCCGCAGGCGGTCCATGACCGTCACCAGGTCGAGCAGGCGCGCGCCCGGCACGTCGTACGAGCCGTGCAGCACCTCCACCTCGACGTCGGAGCCGTCGACGAGGGCGGCGGCGAGCCCGGCGGGGAGGCGCTCGGCCTCGGCGTCGTCGGCCAGCCAGACCACCGGCCCGTCCGCCGCACGGGCGGCGGCCAGCAGCGCCGCGACGTCACCGGGGTGCGCCTCGACCGGGTGCCCGCTCGCGGCGACGGCCCGGGCCAGGGGGGCGTCGGGCGAGGACGCGAGCCGGTGGGCGGCCGCTCCGATCGTCGACCAGGCGCCCCAGGTGAGCAGACCGGGCGCGACCCGGGGACTGGTCAGGAGCAGGACGAGCGAGGCAGCGGGCACGGTGTGCGGTGGGTGGAGCGCGGCGTCAGCCGCACTTCTGGCTGGCCGGCAGCGCGGCGACCCAGCCGGCGGAGGGGTCCGGGCTGCCGCCGTCGGTCGCACGCTGGGAGACCGCGACCGAGAGCGAGCCGTTCTTGGCGGCCAGGGCGCCCTTGCTGAAGGTGCCGTAGCGCGGGTCGACGGAGACCTTGACGTTCTTGGCGATCCACGCGTTGCGCAGCTTGGTGCCCTCGGAGACGGCCTGCTGCTCGGTGACGTTGGAGGTCCCGGCGGCCGTGAGCTCCTTGCGGCCCACCGCGATCAGCATCAGCTGGCCCTCGGCGTACTCGCGCAGCGCCTGGCGGAAGTCCTCGCGCTGCCCGGCGGGCAGGGCGCCGATGTTCTGCTCGTTCGCGGCCAGCGCCGAGGAGACCTGCTCCTGGTCGGGCTCGACGCCCTGCGACTCGCCGAACTGGCGCGACAGGGTGCTGTTGAGGAGCACGTCGAGCGCGCCCTGGCGGGCCGCGCGGCTGGCGAGCGCCTGCCCCTGGCCGCCGGCGCCTCCCTGCGCGGAGCAGAGCGCGGCGGCCACGTCGTCGACGCGGGTCTGGGTGATCGAGTCGGGCCCTGCGACGGCGGCGTCTCCGGGGTGGCCCGAGCACGACGTCAGCACCGTCGCCGTCGCGACCGCGACGACGGCCAGGACCGGCCTGTTGAACCTGCGGGATCGGGTCACGGCGCCTGGCTCTCCTCGGTCGGGTCAGCGTTCACATGTCACCGGCTCTCACCGGTGGTCACCGGCACGCGGTCGAGAACCGTGTCGATGACCTCGCGGGCCCACGCCAGCAGCTCCTCGTCGCGGAGCGGCCGGCCGCCCACGACCGCGGTCGTGGGACGGGGCACCAGCATCGTACGCACCTGGGGCTTCAGGATGCTGCCCGGGTGGAGCCGGTTGAGCCGCACGGTCGCCGAGTCGGGCAGCTCGACCGGGGAGAACCGGACGTACTTCCCCTGCAGCGTCACGTCGGTCAGGCCGGCCTGCCGGGCGCGGCCCCGGAAGCGGGCGACCTGCAGCAGGCTCGCGACGGGCGGCGGCGGCTCGCCGTACCGGTCGAGCAGCTCCTCGCGGATCAGGTCGACGTCCTCGTCGGCGCGGACCTCGGCGAGGCGCTTGTACATCTCGAGGCGGAGCCGCTCGCTGGGGACGTAGTCGTGGGGCAGGTGCGCGTCGATCGGCAGCTCGATCTTGGTCTCGACGGGCTCGGGGTCGGCGTCGCCGCGGAACTCCGCGACCGCCTCGCCCACGAGGCGGACGTAGAGGTCGAAGCCGACGTCGGCGATGTGGCCGGACTGCTCGCCGCCGAGGAGGTTGCCGGCGCCGCGGATCTCGAGGTCCTTCATGGCGATCGCCATGCCGCCGCCGAGGTCGGAGTGCTGGGCCAGCGTGGCGAGCCGCTCGTGGGCGGTCTCGGTGAGCGGCTTGTCCTGCGGGTAGAGGAAGTAGGCGTAGGCCCGCTCGCGACCGCGCCCGACCCGGCCGCGGAGCTGGTGCAGCTGGGACAGGCCGAGGGTGTCGGCACGCTCGATGACCATCGTGTTGGCGTTGGACACGTCGAGTCCGGACTCGACGATGGTCGTGCAGACCAGGACGTCGAAGCGCTTCTCCCAGAAGTCGACCATCACCTCCTCGAGCTGGTGCTCGCCCATCTGGCCGTGCGCGACCGCGACCCGCGCCTCCGGCACGAGCTGCCGCAGGTGCGCGGCGGCCTTCTCGATGGAGTTCACCCGGTTGTGGATGTAGAACACCTGGCCCTCGCGCAGCAGCTCGCGGCGCACGGCGGCGGTCACCTGCCGGTCCTCGTAGCCTCCGACGTACGTCAGCACGGGGTGCCGCTCCTCGGGCGGGGTGGTGATCGTGGACATCTCGCGGATGCCGGTGATCGCCATCTCCAGGGTGCGCGGGATCGGCGTCGCGGACATCGCGAGCACGTCGACGCTCGTGCGCAGCCGCTTCATCTGCTCCTTGTGCTCGACGCCGAAGCGCTGCTCCTCGTCGACGATGATCAGCCCGAGGTTCTTCACCCGGATGTCGGGGTTGAGCAGGCGGTGCGTGCCGATCACGATGTCGACGGTGCCCTCGCGCAGGCCCTCGATCGTCTCCTTGGCCTCCTTGTCGGTCTGGAAGCGGGAGAGCCCCTTGAGGACGACGGGGAACGCCGACATCCGCTCGCTGAACGTCGAGAAGTGCTGCTGCACGAGCAGCGTCGTCGGCACGAGCACGACGACCTGCTTGCCGTCCTGGACGGCCTTGAACGCGGCGCGCACGGCGATCTCGGTCTTGCCGTAGCCCACGTCGCCGCACACCAGGCGGTCCATCGGGACCTGGCGCTCCATGTCCCGCTTGACCTCGTCGACCGTCGAGAGCTGGTCGACCGTCTCCACGAACGGGAACGCGTCCTCGAGCTCGCGCTGCCACGGGCTGTCCGGCCCGAAGGCGTGGCCCTGCGTCGCCTGGCGGGCGGCGTAGAGCTTGATGAGCTCGGCCGCGATCTGGCGGACCGCCTTGCGCGCCCGGCCCTTGCGCTTGGCCCAGTCGGCGCCGCCGAGACGGTCCAGCGAGGGCTGCTCGCCGCCGACGTAGCGGCTGACCTGGTCGAGCTGGTCGGTCGGCACGAACAGCCGGTCCGGTGGCTGGCCCCGCTTGGAGGCGCCGTACTCGAGCACGAGGTACTCCCGGGTCGCCCCGGCCACCTCGCGCTGGCGCATCTCGACGTACCGTCCGACGCCGTGCTGCTCGTGCACGACGTAGTCGCCGGCCTTCAGCTCGAGCGGGTCGATCTGCTTCTTGCGGCGCGTCGGCATCCGCCGCATGTCCTTGGTGGACGAGCGCTGCCCGGTCAGGTCGTCGCCGGTCAGCACGGCCAGGCACAGACCCGTGTCGACGAAGCCGTGGTCGAGCGTCGCGGTCGTCACGTGGACGAGCCCGGCCTCGGGCTCCTCGTCGAGGGACTCGACGTAGCGGACCGGGACGTCGTGCTCGCCGAGCACCTCGACCATCCGCTGCGCCGGGCCGTGGCCCTCGGTCAGCAGGACCACGCGGCTGTCGGCGGCGAGCCAGGCCCGGATGTCGGAGACCGCGCGGTCGACGTCGCCGCGGTAGGCCTCGACAGGCTTGACCGGCAGCGCGCGGGACTCGACGGCGCCGGACTCGACGTCCACGTCCACGCTGACGATCTCGCCCATCACGTCGCGCAGCGGAGCTGTCGAGGCGTCGGGGTCGTCGAGGCCGAACGGCGACACGCTCCACCAGGCCTTGCCCTGCGCGAGGGTGTGCGCGCGGACGTCGGCGAGCGAGCGGTACGACGCCGCGCCGAGGTCGATCGGGGCCTGCCCGCCGCCGGCCGCCGCGGCCCACGACGCCTCGAGGAACTCCTCGCTCGTGGCGACCAGGTCGTGCGCGCGGCTGCGGGCGCGCTCGGGGTCGAGCACGAGCACGTGGGTGTCGCCCGGCAGCAGGTCGACGAGCAGCTCCATCTCGTCGACGAGCACCGGGGACAGGGACTCCATCCCCTCGACGGCGTGGCCGTCGGCCAGCTTCTCGGCGATCTCGGCGAGCTGCGGGTGCCGCTGCCCGAGCGCCCGGGCGCGCTCGCGCACCTCGTCGGTCAGGAGCAGCTCGCGGCACGGGGGTGCCCACAGGCTCGGCACGCCCTCGAGCGAGCGCTGGTCGGCGACCGCGAAGGACCGGATCTCCTCGACCTCGTCGCCCCAGAACTCCACCCGCAGGGGGTGCTCCTCGGTCGGCGGGAACACGTCGACGATGCCGCCGCGCACCGCGAACTCGCCGCGCCGCTCCACCAGGTCGACGCGGGAGTACGCCGCGCCGGCCAGCCGTCGTACGACGTCGTCGAGGTCGACCTCGTCACCGACCGCGAGCTCGACGGGCTCGAGGTCGGCGAGCCCCTTGACCTGGGGCTGCAGCACGGACCGCACCGGCGCCACGACCACCCGCAGCGGGCCGTTGCCGGGCCCGGTGCCGGGGTGCCGCAGCCGGCGCAGCACGGCCAGCCGGGTGCCGACGGTGTCGCTGCGCGGCGAGAGGCGCTCGTGGGGCAGCGTCTCCCAGGCGGGGTAGTAGGCGACGTGCGACGGGTCCATCAGGCCGCCGAGCGCGGTGACCAGGTCCTCGGCCTCGCGGGCGGTCGCGGCGACGGCGAGCACCGTGCGCCCGGCCTCGACGAGACCCCGCACCACGAACGGGCGCAGCGCGGCCGGCGCGGTGAGGTCCAGGGCCGGGAGGGCACCGCCGCGGGCGTCGGCCATCGCCGTCGCCAGGGTCGGGTCCGAGAGGACCAGGTCGGCCAGGCCCCGCACGCTCAACGACTCACTCCTGCTCCACCGCACACCAGCACCCCCTGCCGGGACGGACGAGGGGGTCGCTCACCAGTCTACGGGCCGGGGGTGGGGCTCACGCCGGGGCGGAGTCGCGCTCGGCGGCGCTGCGCAGGATGCAGAACTCGTTGCCCTCGCGGGTCGGCGAGCGTCACCCAGCCCGTCCCGTCGCCGCGGACCTCGCGGTGGTCGGCGACCTGGGTCGCCCCGAGACCCAGCACCCGGGCCACCTCCTCGTCGCGGGTGCCGTCGTCGGGACGCAGGTCGAGGTGCAGGCGGTTCTTGCCCTGCTTGGCCTCGGGCACCTCGATGAACAGCAGCCGGTGGCCGGTCGACGGGGAGAGGATCATGCACTCCTCGTGGCCGGGCTCGTTGGGGTCGCCGTCGAGGTCGACGTACCCCAGCACCTGCTTCCACCACTCCGAGAGCTCGTAGGCGTTGGCGCAGTCGACGGCGGTGTGCGAGACGGAGGAGGTCATGGGCGCAGTGTTCCGCGGCGGGGTCGGTGGGTTCCACTAGGTTTCTGGCCATGGCAGCGTCGAAGTCCCCGTCGGTGGAGGTCGAGGTCGACGATCGCGTGGTCCGGGTCAGCAACCCCGACCGCGTCTACTTCCCTGCCCGGGGCGAGACCAAGCTCGACCTCGTCGAGTACTACCTCTCCGTGGGTCCCGGCATCGTCAACGCGCTGCGCGAGCGGCCGTGCATGCTGCACCGCTTCCCCACCGGCGTCACCGGCGAGAAGGTCCACCAGAAGCGCCTGCCCGGCGGGGCGCCGGAGTGGATGGAGACCGTGCAGGTGTACTTCCCGCGCTGGAAGCGCACGGCCGACGAGCTCTGCGTGACCGAGGTCGCGCAGGTGGTGTGGGCGGTGCAGATGTCGACCGTCGAGTTCCACCCGTGGAACAGCCGTCGCGCCGACACCGAGAAGCCCGACGAGTGGCGCATCGACCTCGACCCCGGCGACGCCTGCGACTTCGCGACCGTGCGGCGGGTGGCGCACGTCGTCCACGAGGTGCTCGACGAGCTCGGCGCGACCGGCTTCCCCAAGACCTCGGGCGGCTCGGGCCTGCACGTCTACGTCCGGATCCCGCCCGAGCACGGCTTCAAGGACGTACGACGCGGGGCGCTGGCGTTCGCCCGCGAGGTCGAGCGCCGCACCGACGACGTGACGACGACGTGGTGGCGCAAGGACCGCGACCCCTCGAAGCTCTTCGTGGACTACAACCAGAACGCCCGCGACCACACGATCGCGGCGGCGTACTCCGTGCGCGGCAACCCCGAGGCCACCGTGTCCACGCCGATCCGCTGGGACGAGGTCGACGACGTCGAGCCGGCCGACTGCACGATCGCGACCGTGCCCGCCCGGTTCGCCGAGCTCGGTGACCTGCACGAGGCCATCGACGACGCCGTCTTCGACATCGCGCCGCTGCTCGAGTGGGCCGCGCGCGACGAGCGCGAGGGGCACGAGGTCCCCGACGTCCCCGACGAGTAGCCGACCCGGGGTGGTCGAGGTGCAGGGTGCGGAGGCGCGGCGCCTCAGCCGGCGGGGAGCCCGTGGCGGGACAGGTGGGCCTCGAGCACGGCGAGGTCCTCGCGGAAGGACCACACCTCGGCGGCCAGGCCCACCGATCGGGCCGACTCGACGTTGGCGGGGTTGTCGTCGACGAAGAGCACCTCGGCCGGGGGCACGCCGAGCCGGCCCAGGATCGCGGTGAAGTAGGCCGGGTCGGGCTTGGCCGCGCCGAGCTCGTGGGAGACGAAGAGCTCGTCGAGCAGGGCGTCGTAGCCGAGCTGCTCGCGCATCACCGTGGCGCGGTGCACGTCCTGGTTGGTGGCCAGGCAGCAGCGCACCCCGGCGGCCCGGAGCCGGCGCACGAGGTCGTGCACGCCGGGCACCTCCTCGATGCTGAGCCAGACGCGCAGCACGTCGTCGTACGCGTCGGAGGCGTCCCAGCGCGCCAGCAGACCGGGCAGCACGTCGAGCCACCGGACCTCGCCGGTCAGGGCCGGGCGCTCCGCGCGGAAGGCCTCGGCGAGGAAGGCGTCGAGGTCGTCGACCCGCCCTTCGAGCGCCGGGCGCATCGACTCCTCCCAGCCGTGCGGGACCCGCTGCAGGACGCCGTCGGCGTCCAGCAGCACCGTGCCGATGCTCACTCGACGCCGGTGCGGGCGATGAACTCCAGGATCGGGTCGGCGAGCTCGGGGCGGCAGACCACCAGGTCGGGCAGCAGCACGTTCTCCTGGTTGTAGACCAGCGGCGAGCCGTCGATGCGGCTGGTGAAGAGCCCGGCCGCGCGGGCGACCGCGACGGGTGCGGCGGAGTCCCACTCGTACTGGCCGCCGGCGTGGACGTAGGCGTCGGTCACGTCGCGCACGACGGAGATCACCTTGGCGCCCGCGGAGCCCATCGGCACGAGGTCGGCGCCGATCTCGGCGGCCAGCGCCTCCACGAACGCGGGCGGCCGGGTCCGGCTGACGGCGATGCGCGGGCGCTCCGCGGTCCTGGGGGGTACGACGGGCGGGGTGCCGGTGTCGAAGGTCTGACCGATCCCCGGCTGCGCCACGGCACCGGCGACGAGCTCGCCGTCCTGCCAGAGCGCGACGTGCACGGCCCAGTCGTCGCGCGGCGGCTCGGAGAACTCGCGGGTGCCGTCCAGCGGGTCGATGATCCAGACCCGGCTCGCGCTCAGCCGGGCGGTGTTCGCGATGCTCTCCGCGCTCTCCTCCGAGAGCACCGAGTCGCCCGGGCGGTGCTCGGCGCACAGCGCCATCAGCAGGTCGTGCGCGGCCTGGTCGCCGGCGTCCTTGAGCTCGCGCCCGGTGAGTCCCTCGGTGCGGACCTCGGTCAGCCGCTGACCGGCGACCGTGGCCGCCCAGGCGGCGAAGGCGTGGTCATTGTCGGTCGCCGAGGGCGGGATGGTGTCAGAAATCGTCACATCGCCACCCTCTCATGGGACTCCCGCAGCGCTTGTGACGAATGAGGTCAAGCCTGTCTAGACCGCTGGGTGCAAAAGGTCCTTTAGCCCTCAATCGGACCCCCTCCGGACGACGACACCCCTTCATGAGCAGCCCGCGAACGGTGCTCGTCCCCCAGCGGCCACGGTCGCACACCGCAACATCAAGGAGTCCCCATGAGTCATGCACGCCACATCCGTGAACGCGGCAGGAAGCAGGCCCTGCGCGCTGCGACCGCCGCCGGTATGTCGCTCCTGGTCGTCGCCCCCGCGGTGGCCATCGCCGCCTCGGCCGACGCCACCACCGTCTCCGCGAGCTCCGTCGCCAACCATGTTTCTGGGAGGAATCTGGTTGTCAACGGGAGCTTCGAGCACGGCAAGCTGCACTGGAAGAAGCCGGCCACGAAGAAGGTCAAGCTCAAGATCAAGACCCGTGTCGCCACCGCGACGAAGTACGCCCGGGTCACCACCACGACCGCCCGCAACGTCACCCTCAAGACCACCGCCCCCGTGGTCAGCACGGCGACCAAGGGCGACGTGTTCCACGTCTCGGCGCAGGTCCGCACCAACCGTCCGAAGGTGAGCGGCTCGGTGCGCGCCATCGAGACCAAGGGCACCTCGACCCGCGCGGTGCCGGAGTACTTCACGCTGACCAGGACCGCGTGGACCACCGTCGGCTTCGACGTGACCGCCACCATGACCGGCAGCACCTTCACCACCTCGGTCAAGAGCTTCAACCTGCCCAAGGGCACCACCTTCGACGTCGACAACGTGAAGGTCGTCAAGACCAAGTCGGCCTCCACCCCGACGCCGACCCCCACGACGCCGACCCCCACGACGCCGACCCCCACGACGCCGACCCCCACGACGCCGACCCCCACGACGCCGACCCCCGACGCCGACCCCCCCACGCCGACCCCCACCGACGCCGACGCCCACCACCCCGGCCCCGGCCGGCTGGTCGCTGCAGTACTCCAGCACCTTCAAGGACCTGACCGGCTGGACCGTCTACAACAACCAGACCCAGAACAACGACAACTCGGTCAACATGGCCGCAGAACGTCACCGCCGGCGCCAACGGTCTCTCGATCGTCAGCAAGCGCGAGTCGGGCTACTCGCCAGCCGTTCACCTCCGGTGAGATCGTCGGCACGGGACGGCCATGGTCGTGCCGAACTACTTCCGCGCCGAGGTCACCGGCACGTTCAAGGACGAGTCCGGCGATCTGGCCGTGCCTGCTCTGGTTCCGTCCCAAGAACGCCAGCGACGGCGAGATCGACGTGATGGAGTGGATGGGCGGCATGTGGACCGGCGACCAGAAGCGCGTCGCGATCACCATGCACAACGAGTACGGCCCAGGCGCAGGACTCGATCAAGAAGCCGCTGCTGCTCAAGAGCCAACTCCTGGTTCGACCCGGCCGTCGCAGCACACCTACACGCTGGAGAAGGTCCCCGGCTAGATCACGGTCTGGATCGACGGCCGCCTGGTCGGCACCTTCACCGCCGCCGACAAGGCGCTGGTGGAACAAGATCATGGAGGTCCCGGGCCGCACGTGGTACCCGCGGATCACCTCGCAGATCGGTCAGGGCCCGGCCACCAAGGTCGTCCCGGACCCGGCCTCGTCCTGGTCGAAGACCGAGATGAAGGTCACCTCCCTCAAGCTGTGGAAGCAGGGCTGACCGCTTCCGGCAGCACGCTCCACCCGGCACGACACCCGCTCGACCGGCCCCCGTCCGGTCCTCCGACCGGCGCGGGGGCGCCGTCGTCTCGGGCCCGTCCCCGGCCCGGCCACGCCACCAGGCCTCGTCCCACCTCGGCGAACTCGCCGCGGGAGAGCCCGGCGGCCGATAGACTCCAACCGCCGCAGGGGCACGACAAGGGTGGGGATGCATGACCAGCTCGGCCAGCAACGACGCGACCAACGACCAGATGCCGGCCTTCGTGGTCATCGGGGCGCAGAAGTCCGCCTCGACGTTCCTCCAGGACCAGATGGCCCAGCACCCGGACGATCGAGATCGCCGAGGGCGAGGTCCGCTTCTTCGAGGACCCCTTCTACAGCGTCGCGGCCGTCGCAGTCGCTGCCGACGCTGTTCCACCGGCCCGCGGCCGGCACGGTGCGCGGCATCAAGCGGCCCGACTACCTCGGCCGCCCCGAGGTCGCCGCCCGGCTGCGCGCAGCACCTCCCCGAGGCCACGGCTGTTCGCGGTGGTCCGCGAGCCCGTGGCGCGCGCCGTCTCGGCGTACTTCCACTACGTCCGGCACGGCTTCCTGCCGCTGCTGCCGATCGACGAGGCGTTCGAGGCCTTGCTCGCCGGGGACGCTCGAGAAGGACTACCCGCGGGCGCCCGGAGATCCTCGAGTACGGCCTCTACGGCAAGCACCTGCGCCACTACGCCGAGCACTTCGCCCGCGACCGGATCATGGTCTTCGAGCAGAAGGGCCTCACCGGCGACCCGGCCGGCTCGCTGCGCACCGCCTTCGAGTTCATCGGCGTCGACCCCGGACTTCGTGCCGTCGACGACCGCGTCGGTGTCGAACAAGGGCGTCTACTCCCCCGCCCGGCTGCGGCTGCTGCGCACCAAGAACAGGTTCGTCTATCGACTACACCCCGAACCTCGACCGCCGCTACCCGCGCAAGCCGAGTCCCGTCCGGCTGGACCTACAACGCCGGGGTGGTCGCGCTCGACCGGCTGGTGCTGAGCCGCTTCGACTCGGGCCGTCCGCCCGCGCTGTCGCCCGCGCTGCGAGGCGCGCGTCGAGGAGTACTACGCGGCCGACCGCGCGGTGCTCGCCGAGGTCCTGGACGGATGCCGGCGCGCCGGCCGCCTGGCTCTGAGGCCCGGCGGCGGGGCCCGCCGTCAGCGGCGGCGCGACGGCGAGGGGCGCCCGCCCCAGGGGCACGCCATCAGGTCGCCCAGATGCAGCCGGCGCCGGTCGGCGTAGCAGTAGCACACGAGCAGCACGGCGGCCAGCAGCGCCGAGACCACGAACGCCGCAGCGGTCGGTCCGACCAGCCACCGCAGCCAGCGACGGCTGGCCGCGCAGAGGCCGACGGCGAGCAGGATCGACGGCGATCCGGCCCAGCGAGGGCTGGATCCGGGTGAAGCGGTAGACCTGGGCGCAGGCGAGCGTGGTGTCCAGGGCCATGCAGAACGCCCACGTCAGGGCCGCGCCGAGCAGCCCGAGGTGCGGGATCAGCAGGACGTTGCCGACGACGTTGACCGCGAACACGGTCAGCTTGTTGACGGCTCCCCAGCCGCTGCGCCCGGACATCAGCAGCAGCGACTGGACGTTGCCGCCCGCGAGCAGGAACAGCGCGCCCAGGCAGAGCACCACCATGCGAGGACACCCCGCGACCGAAGTCGGGGCCGAGCCAGCCGAGCACGGTCGGCGAGAAGAACGCGAGCAGGACGTAGATGGGGCCGCCGAACAGCAGGATCCAGCTCGCGGTGACGCGTGTAGAGCTGCTGGACCTCGTCGTGCCGCTCCTGCGCGAGGTAGGCGCTGAACCGCGGCGCGACCACGATGCGCAGGGCGGTCAGCACGATCACGCCCGCACCCACGAAGCGGGAGGCGGCGCCGTAGATGCCGGCGTCCGCAGCGCCGGCGATCACGCCGACGAGCACGACGTCGAACCAGATGATCGACTGCTCCAGCGCGGAGGACATCGTGCGCGGGAGCGCGAACCCGAGCAGGCGCCGCTGCACGGCCCGGGTCGGCAGCAGCCGGCCCGCGCACCTCCTTGCGCGCGCTCGAAGGCGGTGACCTGGCGCCACAGCACCCAGAGGCTCGACCAGCACGGCCGGCACCAGCGGCAGCACCCACGCCAGCGCGGCCGCGATCACCGAGCCGCCGAGCGCGGTCACGGCGAGCACGGCCACCGGGCGGGACAGCGGGACGCCGATGTTGCCGACCAGGTTGAACGGCAGCACGCCGCCGAAGCCGCGGGTCGCGGCCAGCCCGACCAGCATGATCGAGCCGAGCGGCAGCGCCCACGCCACCGCGGAGACGGTGTCGGCGACCCGGGAGTCGCCGAGCACGCCCTGGCCGATCAGGCTCGGTCACGCCGAACCAGGCGCCGCGTGCCGAGCAGCCCGGCGACGCCGGCGCTGAGCACCATCCCGGTGCAGGCGCCGCGGACGAGCTCGGGCGACTCGGTCTTGAGCCGCGGCACGATCCACACGGCGGTGGTGTCCATGCCGAGCCGGGCCAGGCTCAGGCCGATCATGAAGGCCGCGATCGTCTGCAGGACCACGCCGGAGCCGCTCGGCCCCGAGCTGGCGGGCCAGCACCAGGGCGAGCACGAAGCCCATGGCCGTGCTGAACGAGGACCCCGACCAAGGTGACGACGCCCCCGCGGGCGGCGCTGCGCAGCTCGGTGACCACCGAGGCGGGAGCGGCCGCGTCGCCGGGCGCGGCGGCAGGCGGCGGATGCGGGCTGGTGCTGATGGTCGTCCCCCGGGCGTCGTGGTCTGCGGTCCGTCGACGGGCGACCGTCACGTCTGCGCGACCCCCGCGCGGACGGCCCCTCGGTCGCTCGTGTCCAGCGAATTCTACGCCGCCCGGCCCCTCCCGCGGCGCTATGTGACCAATTGCCGGTCGGGGTCCAGATGTGCCGCCTTCGCGGCGCGATCCCTCCCGCCGCCCTAGAATCGGACGCTCCGCCCGCACCACGAGAGGACCCCGCCGTGTCTGACCCCGTTGACGTCACCACGAGCGAGTCGACGTCCGGCTCGGGGGACGGGTCCGCGATCACCGGCCCGCTCTCGCACCTGGTCGAGCAGCTGTGGGCACCGGCGCTGGCCACCGGCCGCGCCCGGCTGCGTGTGGGCGACGAGGCGGTGCGTGAGGACGGCGACGCCACCCGGTGGACCACCGCCGAGGAGTACCTCGTCGTGCCCTCGGTCGGGCGGGCCAGCATGCTGCTGCCCTCCGCGCCGCGCCGCGCCACCGCCGGTGCCCTGATGAACTACCGCGGCCTGCGTCGCCGGGTCCCCAACCTCCAGCGCACGCTGCTCGGCAGCACCGCGCGCGCCGGCGCCCCGCTCCCGTTCCCGCGGCTCTCCGTCCAGGTGGACGCCCGCGCCGGCGACGACCGTCCCGAGCTGCCGCTCGCGCTGCTGTCGGGCCGGCTCGGCGTGCAGGTCTTCGCGTCGATCGGGGTGCGCACCGGCGCCAACCGCAAGGCCACCCTCCAGCTCGTCGACGCCACGGGGACGCCGCGCGGGTTCGCCAAGATGGCGTGGGGGCCCTCCAGCAGCGACGGGGTACGCCGCGAGGCGCACGCCCTGTGCACGCCGCTGCTCGAGGGGCCGGTGCGCTCGCCGGAGGTGCTGGCCACCGGGGAGTTCCACGGGTTCCCCTACCTCGTCACGTCCCCGCTGCCCCTGGGGTGCCGGGGCGTGCGGGCCGACGTACCTGCTCCGACGCCGCAGGAGGTCTTCGCCCTGTGCCCGGTCGTGCGCCACGACCGGATCTCCTCCACCGGGCAGCTGCGGGCCCTGCGCGCGCGTGTGGCCGGCGCGCACCGCGACGGCGACAGCGCGCCGGTGCTGGACGCCGCGGCCGCCCTGCTCGACCTGGTCGACGCGAGCGACGTCGAGCTGCCCGTCACCCGGCGCTGGCACGGCGACCTGACGCCCTGGAACTGCGCGCGCGACACCGACGGCACGCTGTGGTGCTGGGACTGGGAGTCCAGCGAGCCGGACGCGGTCGCCGGGCTCGACGCACTGCACTGGCACGCCACGGTCAGCACCGAGGGCGGCCGGCGTCTCGACGGGTCGGTGCTCGAGGACGCGCACCGCGACGCGCAGTCGCTCCTGGTCGCCGCCGGCATCGCCCGGCCGGACCGGGCGTTGGTCACCGCGCTCTACGCGGCTACCCTCGCTGAGCGCGCCTGCGAGTGGTCACGAGACGGCGGCTGGGAGGCCGGTTGGGTCCTCCCCGGCCAGCTCGTGGACCTGCTGACGACGGCGCGCCGACTCGTGGAGGGAGCCTGATGACCACCGACCGAACGACCCCGAGCCCGGCACCGGGGACCTGATGCCACGCACGTCACCGCGCACCCGCGCTGACCGGCTCCTGTTCTCGACCCTCCTGCTCTGCGCTCTGTCCGGTGCGGCCGCCTGCTCGGAGGGGCCGGTCGTGCTCGACGACCGCCCACCCAAGGCCACACCGGAGCCGGCCGGACCGGACCTGCCCGACGACCCGGCCGTCCTGCTCGGCCTGTCCGGGAAGGGCGACGAGATCGTCCAGCAGGGCACCGCGAAGGTCCGCATCGGCATCGTCGACATCAAGCGCGGCACGGTCCGCGTGGTCCCCGGTCGCGACCGGCGTCCGGCGCTCGACTTCCCGGCGTACACCACCGACGACGCGGACTACCCCCGTGCGGTCGTGGCGGTCTCCAACGCCGGGCGGGAGGACCAGCTGAACCCCGGCACCAAGGACTTTATGTGGGGAGCTGACCTCCGGCTCGACGACAAGTCCTACGGCACCGGCGGCGTCGACAACGGCGACAACCTCGTGCAGCGCGGTACGTCGGGCCAGTCCACGCTGTTCAAGGCCGAGCTCGACAAGGACCGCGCCGCGTGCACGGTGCGCGGCGACCAGGGCGAGCTGATCGTCCGTGCCAGCGAGCGGGTCCGCCCGGGCTGGTGGTACCGCGTGCGCTGCGAGCGGCGGGCCGCTGAGCTGGCGGTGTTCGTCACCGAGTACGACCCCAACGGGGACTCGCACAGCTACGCCAGCCGGGTGTCGGGTGTGGTCGGGGACGTCAGCTGGACCGACCCGACGATCCCACTGACCGTCGGCGGGAAGATCGGCGAGGACGGCGACCTCATCGCCAGCGCGACCGACCAGTTCAACGGGCTGGTGATGTACCCCTACTACGCGACGCTTCCCTAGCCGAAGGGCGTCCGGCACGACGACGGACTCCCCGGCACCGACCGTCGAGGTCGGCGCCGGGGAGTCCGTCAGTCGTGCGGGATCAGCCGTTGGACGTGAGCGTCGCCTTGAGGTCGAAGCTCACGTCGGCGGTCGACCGCGTGTTCAGGTGCGTCTCCGCGCTGACCACGTTGGTCCCCGCGACCAGGGCGCTCGCCGGCACCTGGATCACCAGCGGCGTCGAGTTGGCCTTCGTCGTGCTCGGCGCCGCGTTGGCGAAGGTCTGGTTCGTCACGGTGCCGGCCGGGATGTTCGAGCGCGCCACCTCGGTCCCGTTGACGTAGACGACCACGCCGTCGTTGGCCACCGTCGAGAGGGTCAGGGTCGCCCACTGCGACGGGTCGGCGACCGTGAACGTCTTGGTGAAGTAGGCCGCCCGCGGTCGCAGGCTGGTCGTCGCGAACGTGTCGATGTTGGTCGCCACGGTCCCGCCGAAGCCCAGCACCGCGTTGCCGAGCTGCCAGCCCGAGCTGTCGAACGCCGCGGTGTTCCACCCGGCGGGCGGAGCCGTCGCGTCGTACTTCCAGCGCCAGCTCTGCCCGTTGTCGACCACCACCGAGGAGGCCGGCGGCGCGACCGCCGTGACGTTCGCCGTGGTCGAGCCCTGCGCACCCATGTTGTCGGTCACCGTGAGGGTCACCGGGTAGGTGCCCGCGGCGGCGTAGGTGTGCGTGGGCGTGGCGCCGGTGCCGGAGGTGCTGTCACCGAAGTTCCACGAGTACGACGCGATGCTGCCGTCCGGGTCGACCGAGGCCGAGCCGTTGAACGACACCGCGAGCCGGTCGACCGAGGAGGTGAACGACGCCGTCGGGGCCGCCGTGCTGACGTTGAGCACGCCGGTGCTCGCCGAGACGTTGCCCGCCGCGTCGACCGCCCGGACGAAGAAGCGGTTGTTGCCGCCCTTCGGCACGGTAATGCTCGCGGTGTTGTCGCTCGTCGAGGCGATCGGACGGTCGTCGCGCAGCACCTCGTAGCGGACGCCGCCACCGCTGTCGGTCGACTTGGTCCAGCTCAGCGAGACGGTGCTGCTGTCCTGGCCGGTCGCGGTGAGCCCGGTCGGCGTGGTGGGCGCGTCGGCGTCGGCCAGCGGGAAGCGTGCGAAGCCGCCGGACCAGCGGGCCTGCTGGGCGTTGGTGCGCACGGTGAGGATGTCGCCGCCCGCCCAGACCGTGCCGGTGCTGTCGGCCTGGATGGCCCAGATGCCCTCGTTGAGGCGCAGGTTGAACGTCGGCACGAAGTTCGGCATCCGCTGGCCCGTGCTGGCGTCCCACGCCGCGAACCAGCCCATCGGCTCCGCCTGCGTCCAGCCGGCGGTCAGGGTCGGCCAGGTGTAGGCGTTGGAGTAGTCGTACTGGTCGCAGTGGCAGCCGGCGAAGACCACGCCGCGGTCGGCGGTGATCGCCTGGATGTCGCCGTGCGACTTCATGATGTCGCCGGCGGTGCGGGTGAAGGTCGACGGGTCGTACTGGAACAGCGAGTGCTCCGAGCCGCCCACCCACAGCTTGCTGCCGACCTGCTGGATCGCCTGCTGGTAGCTCTTCGTCGAGCTCCACACCGGCGCCCAGGTCGGGGTGACGAGCGGGGCGCCCGCGGCCGTGGAGATCGCCGCGGCGTTCTTGGCCGCCGCGCCGTTCTCGGTGGTGAAGTAGCCGGTGGCGTAGACCCGCGCGCCGTCGTCGGTCGCGTCGAGGTCCTTGACCGCGCCGTTGAGGTTCGGGTTCCAGCCGGTGCTCGGGCGTGCCGTCGGTCGCGGAGACCTTGCCGAGCATGCGCATGTACGTCGGCGTGGTGCGGGTGCCACCGGTGAAGTGGGTGAGGTTGCCGCCGATGTAGAGCAGGCCACCGGCGACGTCGATCGCGTTGACCCGCAGCACCGAGCCGGTGACGTTGTTGGTGATGCCGACCTTCCAGGTGGTGCTCGGTCGCACCGGTGGCCGGGTCGAGCGCCACGATCGCCGAGGCGGGCGCACCGTTGGCGGAGGTGAAGCTCCCGCCGGCGACGACCTGTCCGTTGGGCAGCGTGGCCAGGGCGCGGACCTGCTCGTTGAGCACCGGGCGGAAGCTCGGGATCCACTCGCCGGTCGTGACGTCGAAGGCGGCCAGGAACGGCTGCTCCACGCGGCCGGTGCCGGCCTCGTCCTGCTGGACGTAGCGGAAGTTGCCGCCGACGTACATCGTGTTGCCGGACTGCGTGAAGGCCTGGACCTCGACGTTGCCCTCCTCGGCGACGGAGCCGGCGGTGCCGGTCACGCCCCACGGGGAGGCGAGTGCCGTCGAGCGCGGGCCTTGGGCCGCGTCGTGGCGGTGGTGCCGGCGTCGGAGACCGTGGTGAAGCCGGCGTCGGTGGACAGGACCTTCGGCCGGAGGTAGACCTCGGTGTAGGGGATCGCGCCGCCCGCACCGTTGGTCGCGGAGTAGAGGTAGGACGTCGCGCTCGACGAGCCGGCGACCTGCGAGCCGTAGGCGAAACCGACGCGGTAGCCCTTGCTGGCGTCGGTCGTGTTGTACGACGCGCCGGAAGGAGTTGTCGGTGCCGAAGGACGGCCGAGGTGCCGCCGGTGCGGTTGACGCCGTCGAAGGAGTAGCTGGACAGCGGCCACTCGGCGCCGAAGGTCCAGTTGAAGCGGGACCGGTTGGAGTAGCGGACCCGCACCTCCTGCCAGGTGAGGCCGGCGGTGTTCTTGGCGCGGCGGAGGCGGACGCCGTCGGTCAGGGCGCTGACCGAGCCGCCGTTGAGCAGCGCGTTGACCTTGTCCGAGGGCAGCTGCGACGGTCGTCGCGACTCATCGGCGCCGTGGTCGGCGTGAGCAGGTCGGACTCCGCGCCCTTGCCGTCGTGTCGTTGGTCCAGGCGTCGCGGCCCTTGCCGATCAGCACCCAGCCACCGCCGTCGGTGGTCATGTCGCAGTAGAACTGCTGCGGCTCGGCCATCTTCGGCGTCAGCAGCCAGTAGGCGCCGTCGGTCGCGGTCGGCCGCGACTGCTTGATCTCCCAGCAGGAGCCGGCAGCCGTGGCGCTGGTGGTGCCGAGGTCGCGACGTCGATGGCCTGCGGCGCGAG
Source organism: uncultured Actinomycetota bacterium (assembly GCA_963781745.1). GTDB lineage: Bacteria > Actinomycetota > Actinomycetes > Propionibacteriales > Nocardioidaceae > Nocardioides_B. The sequence continues at coordinate 283,132 of CAWAHH010000009.1, forward strand.
CACCGCGGCCCCGCTGGTCGGGACGGCGGCCATGACAGCGCCCACGAGCCCTGCGGCCGTGAGCGCGCTGAAGAACCTACGCATGTATTCGAACCCCCCCGGACGCGCCCCCGCGCCGGAACAGAAAGTGAAACCCCAACCGGCACAGCGCCGGCTAGAGGAAGCCTATCGGCGGTTCAGCGGCCGAGGACATAGCCCATTCCGACCATTGAACAGACAAATCGAGCAAATCGGACAACACTCAGGTCCAGTGCAGGTCCCGCCCGAGGAAAATCTCGAGCTCCCTGTTGTGCGGCGCGAAGAACTCCGCGAGCTCGGTGCGCGCAGGCTCGGGGACCGAGGACTTGACCTGGCTCGCGTTGAACGGGCCCTTCTTGGGCAGCACGTGGCCGGGCACCCCGAGGAACGCGCAGACGCTGTCGAAGACGCCCTGCACGTCGGCGTACATGTCCTCGCTGCGCAGGATCAGCACCTGCTCCTGCGGGAACACGTCGAGCCAGTTGCGCAGCTGCGGGAGGTAGACCCCCCGGGCGCGGTAGGTATACCAGTCGTGGGCCTCGCTGTAGTACGACGGGTCCTCGAGCATCCGCTCGAGCTCGCCGTCGGTGCGGGCCGGCTCGGCGGCCAGGGCCTCGGCGAACGACAGCGGCTCGACGCCGTTCTCGATGCGCTCCTGGTAGTGCGACCAGGCGCGCTCGACCGGGTCGCGCAGCAGGACGATGGAGCGCACGTCGGGCGCGGTGGCGCGCACCCGCGCGGCGATGCGCGGGTCCCACAGGTAGTACGGCGACGCCTCGCCGCCGACCGGCTGGTAGCCGAGGCGGCGGGCCAGCCGGGAGCGGTGGGCGCTGGTGTGGAAGTGCGAGCGGTACCAGGCGTCCCCGCGCTCGGTCTCCTTGAAGAAGTAGTCGGTGCTCTTCTTGCCGCGTGACTGCGGGAAGAGCCCGAGCACACCGGGGTGCTGCATGAGGTAGTTGAACAGCGACGTGGTGCCGCCGCGCTTGGTGCCGACGATCAGGAAGTCGGGCGCGGGCCGCAGCGGCGCGCTGGCCAGGCCGTAGGCGCGGGTCGAGCCGTTGGCGACGTCCTTGACCCAGCGGGGCGAGGCGTCCTTGAGACGTCCCAGGTCGGGGCGCCGGCTCATGAGCGCTTCGCCGGGCGCCCCGAGCCCGCGCCGCCGCGGCTGGACGCCGCGGCGCTGTGCCCGGCACCGTGGCGTGCGTCGCGGCCCGGCTCGGCGCGGCGGCCGCTCCAGCGGCTGCCGCCGGCGGCGCCCGCCGAGGGCGCGCCCGTGGCGGGACCGTCCAGGTCGTCGTGCGGCAGCGTCGTCGCGTCGGCGAGGCGCCGGCCCTTGGGCAGGACGACCGTGCCGGCGACCTCGGTCCCGACCGCGCGGAGCTCGGCGGACAGCTCGCGCACGGTGCCGGACCGCGTCGAGCGCTCGGTCACCACCACGACGACGGAGTGCGCCAGGCGGGCGGCGGCGAGGCGGGCCGAGCGGCTCGCCGTCGGGGCCACCGCGAGCACCGTCATGTCGACGTCGCGCTCGGGGCTGCGCAGCAGCACCTTGATCTGGTCGGCCGTGTCGGACTCGGAGCCCTGGCGGCCCACGACGCTGACGACGAGGCCCGGGTGGCCCGAGGACTCGAAGTGCGCGATGTCGCCGAGGCTGCCGGAGCGGCGCAGGCCGAGGTGGCCGGCCACCTGGCTGACGGTCGAGGACGGGTGCTCGAGGAGCACCACCTGGACCCTGGCGCCGGTCTCGCACAGGGCCAGGGCGAGGTTGAGCGGGAGCTCCGAGGGCAGCGTCGTCGACGAGACGTCGGCGACGGCGAGCACCGGGTCCTTGGCCGGCAGCGTGGTGAGCAGGCGCTCCCAGACGCTGCGGATCGCGTCGAGGTCGTCGGCGTGGGCCGGCAGGGTCTCCTCCCGGGCGCGCACCCGGGCGAGCACGTCGGAGCCGCCTGCGGCGCGGATGTCGGCGCCGTCGAAGAGCCGCCGGTCGGTCGCGTTGCGCACGAAGGCGGCGACCAGGCCGACCAGGATTCCGCCGAGCAGGCCGATCGCGAGCATCGTGCCGCGGCGCGGGGTCACGAAGGCGCCGGCGTCACGCGCGGAGGTCAGCACGGTGCCGCCGGTGGTGTCGATGCCGTTGATCGAGTTGATCTGCCCGACCAGGCTGTCGAGCTCGAGGTTGAGCAGCTGGCGGTCGCTCTCGGCCTGGATCGCGGCGTTGCTGCCCGAGCGCGCCTTGGAGAGGTCGCCGTTGACGCGCAGCAGGTCGTTGCGGAGCAGGTCGCGCCGCTCGGTCAGCTGGTCCGTGATCGTGGTGAGCTTCTGCGCGGCGAGCTCGCCGCGGTAGGTCAGGAACTGCCGCGCGGCCTCGTCGGCGCCGTCGATCGCCTGCCGCACCGTGGGCGCGTTGTAGGTGATCCGGAGCACCGTCGCGTTGGCGAGCAGCACGACCTGGAGGTTCTGGCGGACCTGCCGCTTGGTGACGCCGTTGCCCAGGGCGACGGCGGTGCGGGTGACGACGGCCGAGGAGCGCGCGGTCTGCACCTCGGTCTGCTGGTCGATCAGACCCGACGGGTTGCGCGTGTTGTTGAAGGGCTCGGCGGAGATGACGTTGATGTTCACCAGCGCGGAGGCGTTCGCCATGCGGGGCTTCGCAGCGAGGTACCCGCCGGCCAGGAGCAGTCCCAGCACGCCGAAGATCGCCACGGTCCGCCATCGGCGGCGCAGCACCGTGGCGTAGCGACCCATCTCCAGCGATGAGCCCATGTCCTGACTTGTCACACCAAACCCCCAACGGATTTTCGACACTGTCGCGTTCGTCGCATACGCCACCCCGACCTCGCGACGCCCTTAGACTACCGAGTGTCCACGCCGCTCCGGCCGACTTTGACAGGGATCACGCACGTGACGCATGACATCGACCGCCGTGGCGGCTCGTCCGCGTACGCGCTTCCCGACCTCGCGGCGCCCTCGGGCCCGGACGTCAGCGCCCTGCCGCGGTGGCCCCTGTCGGTGGCCTTCGTCGGCTTCCCGGTGTTCTGGGCGCTCGGCTTCGTGGACGTCCTGTGGATCCCGATCGGCCTGATCATGGGGCTCTACCTCGCCCAGGCGCGCGGCGTGCGCGTCCCCCGTGGGTTCGGCCTCTTCCTGGTCTTCCTGGTCTGGTCGGCCTTCTCGGTCGTCACCCTCAGCGGCGGCGCGGGCGCGCTGATGGGCTTCGGCTACCGGTGGCTGATCTACGCCGGCTGCGCGGCGATCCTGGTCTACGTCTACAACGCCGCGCCCAGCTCAGCATGCGGTTCGTCAGCGGCTGCCTGACCGCCTGTGGATCACCACGTCGTCGGCTTCGGCTACCTCGGCCTGCGTTCCCCAAGGCGGTCATGCGGACGCCGCTGAGCATAGGTGCTCCCGGACGGCCTGCTGTCAACAACGACCTGGTGAACCACATGGTCGTGCGGCGGCTGACGCAGTTCAACCCGGACTCGTTCCTCCAGGTCGCGGCGCGTCCCAGCGCGCCGTACCTCTTCACGAACAACTGGGGCAACGCCTACTCGCTCCTGCTGCCGTTCGTGATCGCCTACCTCTTCGAGGTGCGCGGCAGCCGCCGGTTCCTGTGGGTGGCGCTGCTCGTCCCGGTCTCGGCGGTCCCTGCGTTCCTGACGCTGAACCGGGGCATGTTCCTGGGCCTGGGCATCGCATCGTCTACTGCGCGATCCGGCTCGCGATGATGGGCAACCTGCGCGGCATCGCCGCGGTCGCCGCGCTCGCGGTCGTCGGGTCCGCGCTGTTCACCATGCTCCCGGTGGAGCAGCGGCTCGGCAACCGGCTCAGCGACAACGCCGCAGTCGACCAGCAACGACACCCGCGCCTCGCTCTACGCCCAGTCCCTCGCGCTGGTCCCGGCGTCGCCGATCTTCGGGTACGGCGCACCGGTGAAGGGCGAGAACCCGCAGGCCGCACCCGTCGGCACCCAGGGGCAGGTGTGGCTGCTGCTGGTCTCGCACGGCCCCGTGGCGACGCGTGCTTCGTCGGGTTCTTCGTGGTCTCGTTCGGGCGGACGTGGAGACGCACTGACCCCGCGGGGCTGGTCTGCAGCACGGTCCTGCTCGTCGGCACGATCGAGCTCGTCTACTACGGGGTGGTCCCCAACGGGCTGCCCATCATGATGCGTCGCCGCCGCGCCTCGCCCTCCGCGGGCCGGACGGCCGACGACCCGGAGCCGGGCGAGGCGTCCGGCCAGGAGGAGAAGCAGCACGGTGGCCCAGGCATGACCCCAGGCACGGACCCGCTCCGAGGAGCGGATCCTCCTCGTGGGCTCCAGCGGCGGGCACCTCGCCCAGCTGCTGCGCCTCCAGCCGTGGTGGTCCCGGCACCCGCGGGCCTGGGTGACCTTCGACACCCCCGACGCGGTGGGCCAGCTCGCCGGCGAGGAGGACGTCACCTGGTCCTACCGCCCGACCACCCGCAACATCCCGAACCTGCTGCGCAACACCCGCCAGGCGCGCAGCGTGATGCGCCGCTTCCGTCCGACGGTCGTCGTCTCGACCGGGGCGGCCGCCGCGGCGCCGTACTTCGTCCTCGGCCGGCTCACCGGCGTCCGCACGGTCTACATCGAGGTGTTCGACCGCATGGAGACGCCGACCCTGACCGGGCGCCTGGTGCGGCCGTTCACCGAGCTGATGCTCGTGCAGTGGCCCGAGCAGGCGGCGCTCTACGACGACGCGATCAAGTCGGGCCGCTGCTGTGACCTCCCGCTCCGTGACGGTGCTCGTGGGCACCGACCACCACCCGTTCGCGCGCCTGGTCGCGTGGGCGGACGCCCACGCGGGAGCGCGCACCCGCAGGACACCGTCACCGTGCAGCACGGCGACAGCGAGCCGCCCGGCGTCGCCCGCGGCGAGGCGTTCCTGCAGCAGGACGAGCTCAACGAGCTCGATGGCCGGCTCCGACGTCGTGATCACCCACGGCGGGCCCGGCACGATCATGGGCGTGCGCGACACCGGACACCGGCCCTCGTGGTCCCCCGCGAACCCGTCGCACGGCGAGCACATCGACAACCACCAGATGCTGTTCGGCGCCTGGTGCGAGAGCAAGGACCTCGTCGACCTGGTCCTCGACGCCGGCGACCTCGACGGCGTGCTGGAGCGGCTCGGCGACCGGGGCACCCGCAGCTCCTCGGTCGGCGGCAACCGCACCGACCGCACGGCCGAGCGGCTCGAGGAGCTCCTCGCGGTGACCGCGGGCGCCGACCGCCGGCTGCCGACGGCGCCGGGCGCGACGACCGTCCTGCACCTGACCGGGTCCGACCTCGCCGGGGTCGCGGCCGTGGGCGACGAGCTCGCCCGCCGTGACGGCGTGGTCCTCGCCGGCGACCTCGGCCGGCTGTGGGAGCGCGGCGTGCGCGACGACGCGCCCTGCGCCTGCGCGGAGCCGTTCTCGCAGTGCGGCTTCTGGGAGAAGGTCGGCGAGCTCGCCTTCGGGGGCTGGGCCGGCGTCGACCTCGACCACGTGCTCGCCGGGACCAGCGCTCCCCGTGCCGCCGGCGTCCGGGCGGCGCTGCGCCACCCCGGCCGCACCACCCGCCGCGGGCTGCTCGACCACACGTCGTACCTGCGGCCGGTGCTCGACGCCGTCCGCGCCACCAGCGGCGCGGCGCTCGTCGTGACCGCGAGCGCGCACCCCGCGGCGGCGCTGGCCGCCAGCCACGACCGTCACCTCGACCTGCGGGTCCTCGTGCTCGGCGACCGCACGGGCGACGCGCTCGCCGCCGCCGCGCTGCGGCACCGCGGCACCCCGGTCACCCGGGTGAGCGGCGCAGCCGTCGGCCACGACGCCGCCACCGTGCTCAGGACCGCCTGGGCCGGCCTCGGTCGCCCGGCCGGCGCGGAGCCGGCGCGGTCGCGCGACCCCCGACCCAGCCACGCGCTCGCGTGGCCGCCCACCAGCTGAACCCGTGAGGACACGTCCATGAGCCCAACCGTTTCCGTGGTCATCGCGACGCGCGACCGCCCCGTGATGGTCCGGGAGGCCATCGAGGCCGTCCTGGCCCAGGAGTACGACGGCCCGGTCGAGGTCATCGTGGTGGCCGACCAGTCCGAGCCCGACCTGACCCTCGAGCGGGCCGGTGCGGACCGCTCGGTGCGCGTGATCACCAACAGCCACGCCGTCGGACTGGCCGGCGCCCGCAACTCCGGGATCGACGCGTCCGAGGCCGACTTCGTGGCGTTCTGCGACGACGACGACTACTGGCTGCCGGGCAAGCTGGCCCGCCAGGTCGCGGCCCTCGAGCAGGCCCCGCTCGCGGGCCTGTCCACCTGCGGCATCCGCGTGGAGTACGACGGCGACACCTTCGAGCGCGTCCTCGACCTCGAGCGGGTGTCCTTCGAGGAGCTCCTGCGCGACCGGCACACCGAGCTGCACCCCTCGACGTTCGTGCTGCGGCGCAGCGTCCTGGTCGACGCCATCGGCCTCGTCGACGAGCAGGTCCCCGGCGGCTTCGGCGAGGACTACGAGTTCCTGCTGCGCTCGGCCAAGGTGCACCCGATCGTCAACGTGGCGCAGCCCCTCACCGCGATCCGGTGGGGCAAGCAGTCGTTCTTCTTCCGCCGCTGGGAGACGATGGCGGCCGGCCTGACCTGGCTGCTGGAGCGCTACCCGGAGTTCGAGACCTCCCGCCCGGGCTCGGCCCGGCTCCGCGGGCAGATCGCGTTCGCGCACGCCTCCATGGGGCACCGCCGCGACGCGCTGCGCTGGGCGGGCCAGGCGCTGCGCCGCAACCCGCGCGAGCCGCGCGCGTTCCTCGCCACGGCCGTCGCCTCGCGGGCGGTCAAGCCGGACTTCGTGATGGAGCAGCTGCACCGCCGCGGTCGCGGCATCTGAGCGGCCCTCCCGGCTCGCCCGACCGCCGGTCCGAGGGCCCGCCCGCGCCCAGCACAACACGACGCCCCTGCCGCAGCGCGGCAGGGGCGTCGTCGTCGGTGCAGAGGCAGCGCCTGTGCGGGGCCGGTGGCTCAGTAGGCCCCGCGCGAGGTCGCCACGGCACCGACGGTGCGCACGGCGATCAGCAGGTCGTCGCTCAGGCTCCAGTTGTCTGCGTAGTGCAGGTCCAGCGAGACCGCCTGGTCCCAGGAGAGGTCCGAGCGGCCGCTGACCTGCCACAGGCCGGTCATGCCCGGCTTGACCGCGAGGCGACGACGGGCGAACGCGTCGTACTCGGCGACCTCCTCCGGCAGGGCCGGACGGGGGCCGATGAGCGACATCTCGCCCTTGACCACGTTGAGCAGCTGCGGGAGCTCGTCCATCGAGGACTTGCGGAGCAGGCCGCCGACGCGGGTGATGCGCGGGTCGCGACGGATCTTGAAGAGCACCTGGTCCGACTCGTTCTCGAGCAGCATCGACGCCTTGAGCTGCTCGGCGTCGGTGCGCATGGTGCGCAGCTTGTAGACGGTGAACGGACGGCCGTCCTTGCCGATGCGGGTCTGCTTGAAGATCGCGGGACCCCGGCTGTCGAGGCGGATCGCGGCCATCATCGCGAGCAGCGGCAGGCCGCCGACGACCAGCAGCGCCACGCCGGCCATCCGGTCGACGAGCGACTTCATCGTCCGGGTCCACGCCGTCGGACGGCTGGCCCGGATGTCCATCACGGTCGCGCCGGCCATCGTGCCCGGCGTGATGCGGTGGGCGGCGACGGAGTCGAGCACGCCGTTGACGCCCACGGCCACCCGGGTGCGCTCGAGCGCCCAGGACAGCGTGCGGAAGTCGACGGAGGTGAAGCCGGGGCCGGGCGAGACGATCACGCTGTGCGCGTCGAACTCGTGCACCAGGCTCGCGGCGTCCTCGAGCGAGGTGAACACCGGGGTGCCCATGATGTCGCGCGGCGTGTCCTCGGCGGACAGGTCGGGCTCGACGACGATCGCGGCGACCGGGCGGACCCGACGCGAGCCGGCCCAGCGGGCCAGCAGCGTGGCGACCGCGAGGCGGTCACCGACGACGATCGTGCGCACCGAGCCCATGACCCGGATCCGCACGAGGCGGACCAGCCAGGACGTGACGGTGGCGGCGGAGACGCAGAAGACGGCCTCCTGCACCGACTCGCGGGACAGGAGCCCGAAGCCGACGCTGATGGTGACGCAGGCCAGGACGTAGGCCGCGGAGGTCCACGGGTCCCGGAACTGACGGCGCGCCGGGCTGAGCACGGCGTGGCCCTCGTGATAGGTGAGGATCGTCCAGACGGTCAGGACGACCCCGATCAGCGCCCAGTGCTGGACGGTGAAGGTTGCGGCGACGAGGCCGGCCGCGAGCGCGGCTGTGATCTCCAGCGTCAACGACGCCAGGCCCGCCAGCGGTCCACGAGGACCGATAACGGACGTACCCACCCCAGTCGACGCCTCTGTCGCGGTGTCCAAGGACACCTGCATGCGCATCGATACAGCCATATGTGTGTTCCCCCACGGAACCCCAAATGAGCGAGACGGCTCCCACACCGCCACGCTCCCTGCTGCGACCTCCCAGAACGCCACAGGCACAACACTCTGAACCATGAACGGCCGCGCCCCCGCGACCCAGGTGTAAGGCACCCTCGGACGTCATCCCAAACGTCCTTCGAGCACGCTCCGTGCGCAGCTGCGCGCTTGGAGATTGTTCCCCACCGTTATCCGACTTCGTCACCCGCCGTCAGGTTGCCCCCCTGTCGGCGTAGGGACATCATTTCCTGTACGGCCGCCGACAGGCAAGCGTCAATCCCGTGTTATCCGAAATTTGACCCAGAAAGGACCGCGACGCTGGTCACACCGAGGCCCCCGGATGTCAGCTGTTGAAGCGGCTCTGGGTGGTCGCGAGGCCGTTCTCGAGCAGCGACTCGACCGCGTCGGCCGCCCGGTCGACCTCGAAGGGCAGCACCTTGCGCTCGGTCGAGGAGAAGTCCGAGAGCAGGAAGTCGGCCGGGTCCTGCCGGCCCGGCGGCCGCCCGACGCCGACGCGGACCCGGTGGAACTCGCCGGAGGCCAGCGACTTGCGCATCGAGCGCAGGCCGTTGTGGCCGTTGTCGCCGCCCCCGAGCTTGACCCGGAGCGTGTCGAAGGGCAGGTCGAGCTCGTCGTGGACGGCCACGATCCGCTCGACCGGCACCTTGTAGAACCCCGCGAGGGTGGACACCGGCCCGCCCGTCTCGTTCATGTAGCAGCGCGGGCGCGCCAGCACGACCCGGACGCCTCCGGGCAGGCCCGCCCCGGTGCCTCCCAGGCGGCCCTCCACGACGTCGGCGCGACCGCTGCGGTGGGCCTTGAAGCCGGACCCGACCCTGCGCGCGAGCTCCTCCACGACGACGTACCCGACGTTGTGGCGGTGCCCGGCATAGGACGGACCGGGGTTCCCCAGCCCGACGACGAGCCACGGCTCGGTCATCGACGCCTCACGAGATCCCCGGTCCTTCCTGGTGAACGGTCGCAACCGTGGCTCACTCCTGCTCGGAGGAGCCCTCGCCCTCGCCCGCGTCGGCGCTCTCGCCGGCCTCGTCGCCCTCGGCGGCGTCGGTCGACTCGTCGCGCTCGATGCCGACCTCGGCCTCGGCGTCGGCCAGCTCGGACTCGACCTCCTCGGCGGTCGGCGCGTGGGTGACGTTCACGATCAGCGTGTCGCCGTCGAGCAGGACGGTCGAGCCGGACGGCACGACGAGGTCCTTGGCGCAGATCGCGTGGCCGACCTCGACGCCCTCGACCGAGACCTCGACGTGCTCGGGGATGTGGGTGGCCTCGGCCTCGACCGAGACGAGGCTGGTCTCGGTCACGATCAGCGCGTCCGGGACCGGCTCGCCCACGAGGTGCACGGGGATGTCGACGGTGACCTTCTCGCCCTTGCGGACGATGATCAGGTCGAGGTGCTCGAGGAAGCCCTTGATCGGGTCGCGCTGGATCTGCTTGGGCAGCGCCAGCAGGTCCTTCTGGCCCTCGACCTTGATCGTCAGCAGGGCGTTCGAGCCGCCGTGCTTGAGCGCCAGCATGGTGTCGTGGCCGGGCAGGGTGATGTGGACCGGGTCGGTGCCGTGGCCGTAGAGGACGGCCGGGACCTTGGCGGCGCGGCGGAGCCGGCGGGCGGCACCCTTGCCGAACTCGGTGCGCGGCTCTGCGGTGATGTTGCCTTCGGACACGGGGTCACTCCTCGGTGGGTGGTGCGTCTGTGCGGATCGGACTCTGCGCTCGGATGCACGGCGGCGTTGTCGACCGCCGTGGTCGTGGCTGCGCCGGGTCGGAGGAGGTGCGCCCTCTTGATGCCCTCCTGCTGCACCGTGACCGCTGTGGCAGCGCGACGCAGGAGGCGCGGGCGCACGGTCGGGGTCCAGGACGGACACCGGCCGGGCCGGGCCACCGCGTCGATCACGGAGCGTGGAGCGCTCTCCCTCGCCGAGGCAACTGCACGAGTCTAGCGACGGGGTCGCGGGGTGGTCCAATCGCCCCGGACCCAGGCGGAAGGGGGCAGGCCCTACTGGGCCTGGCCGTCGAAGAGGCTGGTCACCGAGCCGTCCTCGAAGACCTCCCGGATCGCCCGGCTGATGAGCGGGGCGATGGAGAGCACGGTGAGCTTGTCGAAGTGCCGCTCGGCCGGGATCGGCAGGGTGTTGGTGACCACGACCTCGGTGGCCGAGCAGTTCTTGAGCCGGTCGACGGCCGGGTCGGACAGGATGGCGTGGGTGGCGGCGATGACCACCCCGGCCGCGCCGTCCTGCATGAGCGCCTCCGTGGCCTTCACGATGGTGCCGCCGGTGTCGATCATGTCGTCGACCAGCACGCAGATGCGCCCGTCGACCCGCCCGACCACGCGGTTGGCGACCGACTCGTTGGGGCGCTCGGTGTCGCGGGTCTTGTGGATGAAGGCCAGCGGGGCGCCGTTGAGGCGGCGCGACCACTGCTCGGCGACCTTGATCCGCCCGGCGTCCGGCGAGACCACGGCGAGCTGCTGGTCGCCGTACCGCTCGAGGACGTAGTCGGACAGGATCGGCAGCGCCATCAGGTGGTCGACGGGGCCGTCGAAGAAGCCCTGGATCTGCGCGGTGTGCAGGTCGACGGCGATCAGCCGGTCGGCGCCGGCGGTCTTGAACAGGTCGGCCATCAGCCGCGCCGAGATCGGCTCGCGGCCTCGGTGCTTCTTGTCCTGGCGGGCGTAGCCGTAGAACGGGACCACGACGGTGATCCGCTTGGCCGAGGCGCGCTTGAGCGCGTCGACCATGATCAGGTGCTCCATGATCCACTCGTTGACCGGCGCCGTGTGGCTCTGGATCACGAAGGCGTCGGAGCCGCGCACGGACTCCTCGAAGCGGACGTAGATCTCGCTGTTGGCGAACTCGTAGGCCGCGGTCGGCACGAGGCCGGCGCCGAGCTGCTCGGCGACCTCCTCGGCCAGCTCGGGGTGGGCGCGGCCGCTGAAGACCATCAGGTTCTTCTCGGTGGTCCGCTTCAGTCCGCTCACGACGTGGCTCTCCTGGTTCGCTGTCCGAGACTCAGCGGGATTCTCCCCCAGCGGGACCGTCGGGGGCGAACCCGGCCCCGTCGGTGTGAGACGTCCCACGGGCCGCCTCCTCCGCCGCTCGGGCCATCGGGGTGCCGGCGCGCTTGCGCAGGGTCCAGCCGGGGATCTCGCGCTGCGGGCCGCTGGAGACCGCGAGCGCGCCCGGCGGCACGTCGCGGCGTACGACGGTCCCGGCCCCTGTCGCGGCGCCGTCGCCGACCGTGACCGGGGCCACGAAGGTGTTGTTCGAGGCGGTGCGGACCTGGCGGCCGATGGTCGTGCGGCTCTTCGTGACGCCGTCGTAGTTGGCGAAGACCGTGCCGGCGCCGATGTTGGTGCCCTCGCCGATCTCGGCGTCGCCGACGTAGGACAGGTGCGGCACCTTGGCGCCGTCGCCGATCCGGACGTTCTTGGACTCGACGAAGGCGCCGATCTTGCCGCCCGCGCCGAGCTCGGTGCCGGGCCGCAGGTAGGAGAACGGGCCGACCGTGGCCCCGGCGCCGATGACGGCGAGCTCGCCGTGGGTGCGGACGACCGTCGCGCCCGCGCCGACCTCGACGTCGGTCAGCGTGCAGTCCGGGCCGACCACGGCGTCCTCGGCGACGACGGTGGCGCCGCGCAGCTGCACACCCGGGAGCAGCGTGACGTCCCGCTCGAGCACCACGTCGGCGTCGACCCAGGTCGTGGCCGGGTCGACCACGGTGACCCCGGCGCGCATCCAGCCCTCGAGGATCCGGCGGTTGAGCTCGACGCCGAGCGCGGCGAGCTGCACCCGGTCGTTGGCGCCCTCGGTCTGGATCCGGTCCTCGACCAGGTGCGCGACGACGCGCCGGCCCTCGCGGTGGGCGATCGCGACCACGTCGGGCAGGTAGTACTCGCGGTTGGCGTTGTCGTTGGTCACCCGCGCCAGCGCGTCGGCCAGGAACGCCCCGTCGAAGGCGAAGATCCCGCTGCTGACCTCCCGCACGGCGGCCTGCTCGGGCGAGGCGTCCTTCTCCTCGACGATGGCCCGCACCAGGTCGCCGGGCCCCGCGTCGCGCAGGACCCGCCCGTAGCCGAACGGGTCGGGCAGCTCGGCGGTCAGCACGGTCGCGACGCCCCCGCCCGCGGCGTGCGCCGCCACCAGGCCGCTCAGCGTCTCGCCCTGCATCAGCGGGGTGTCGCCGGCCATCACGACGACCACGCCGTCCGTCGTACCCGTGGCCGCGCGGAGGGTGTCGAGCGCCACCCGCACGGCGTGGCCGGTGCCCTCCTGGGTCTCCTGGACCGCGAGCAGGGCGCGCGGCACCTGGTCCAGGATGTGCGGGCCGACCTGCTCGCGACCGGTGCCGACGACCGCGACGAGGTGCTCGGGCTCGAGGTGCAGCGCGGCGCTGAGCACGTGGCCGACCATGCTGCGACCGCACACGGGGTGCAGCACCTTCATCGTCTTCGAGCGCATCCGGGTGCCGCTGCCGGCCGCGAGCACCACCACCGCCAGCGGGGGCGGGATGCGCGGGGCGTCGGTCCGGTCGGCGGGGGTGGGCGGCACCGCTGCGGTCACGCTGGCTCCTCGGACGGGTCGTCCCGGGCGGTCCGTCGACGGGGACGTCCGGGCTGGTCGCTCCCCGGGTAGGAGTCGAACCTACGTCGCTTTGTCCGCATTCAAAGTGCGGCGGGCCCTGCCGACAGACCAACCGGGGATCGGTGCGGACAGCCTACGCAGGGTCCACCCCCGGCCCGCCCATCCCCGCACAGTCAGTGACGCACAGGCCCCTCCGAGGGCCGCCGGGGGGCCCGAACGTCACTTTCTCTGGAGGTGGAGGGCGGCGGCGATCCGGGCCGCGGCGTCGGGCGCGGGCACGTGGGTGTTGTCGAGGCGGAGGTACTCGTGCTCGTCGAGCACGTCGTGCGCCACGGTCCGGGTGCGACCGCCGTCGGGGTCGGTGCTCATCCGGTAGCGCTCCTCCAGCGCCAGCACGTTGTCGCGGGAGAACTCGAGGTCGCGCTTGGACCTCTTCTCCGCGAGGCGGAACTCCGTGCCGTTGCGCGCGAGGCGCTCGGCCAGGTCGGCGTACAGCTCGACGAAGGAGACGCGCCCGCCGGCGGAGGTGACGATGCCGGCGTACGTCGCCATCAGGTCGCGGTCCTCGGGCAGGTCGAGGCCCCACACCATGGTGAACACGAGGCCGGGCAGGTCGGCGAGCACCGCCTCCTCGACGATGCGCTGCCGGAACTCGTTGACGAGGCGGCCGAACGGGGGCGAGCCGAACGGGAAGATGTCCAGCACCGGCTCGACGGTCATGTGGTTGTGCAGCAGCTTGTAGCCGGTGATCCGGGTGAGCTCGTGGCCCACCGTCATCTTGCCGGCGGCGGGTGGGCCGAAGACCACGACGAGGTGCATCCGGCGATGGTGGCAGGGCCGGCCGGACGCGACGACCCCTTTTCTACGAGCGGGCGGCCATCCGGGCCTTGAGGGCGTCGCGCTTGTCCTCGAAGCGCAGGGCCTGCTTCTCCAGCGTCGCCATGAAGTCGGCGAGCTCGGTGCGGGCCGCCTCGCCCTCGGCGTCGAGGCCCTCGAGCTCGAAGACGTTCCAGAAGCGCAGCACCGGCGCGACCACGTCGTCGCGGTGCTGGCGGATGTCGTAGACGCCGGCGATGGCCATCTCCACGGCCTTGCGCTGGAAGCCGGCGATGTCGGTGCCGGGCATCTGGAAGGTGGTCACGACGTCGGTGATCGCGCGCATGACCTGGTTGGGGTCGAGCTCGAGCGCGGCACCGAGCAGGTTGCGGTAGAAGACCATGTGGAGGTTCTCGTCGGCGGCGACGCGGGCCAGCAGCTGGTCGGCGACCGGGTCGTCGGTGACCTTGCCGGTGTTGCGGTGCGAGACGCGGGTGGCGAGCTCCTGGAAGGAGACGTAGGCCAGCGACCGGAGCATGTCGTCTGTGCATGGCGGTGTAGCCGACCGACATGTGGTCCATCCGCAGCCGCTCGAGCTGCACCGGGTCGACGGCCCGGCTGGTCAGCAGGTAGTCGCGGATCGCGATGCCGTGGCGGCCCTCCTCGGCGGTCCAGCGGTGCACCCAGTCGCCCCAGGCCGCGTCGCGCCCGAACAGCGTGGCGATCTCGTGGTGGTAGCTGGGCAGGTTGTCCTCGGTGAGCAGGTTGACGATCAGCGCCGAGCGCGCGACGTCCGACATCGGGTAGTCCTCGACGCTCCACGCGTCGCCGTCGAGCGGGCCGTCGAAGTTGCGGCCGTCGCTCCACGGGACGTACTCGTGGGGGAACCACTCCTTGGCCATCCCGAGGTGGCGGTTGAGGTTGGCCTCCACGACCGGCTCGAGCTCGAGGAGCATCTGGGTCTGGCTCAGCGGTTCGCTCATGGCGCTCCCTCCCGGGGTCGTCCTCAGCGGGCGACCGACCTCGTCCAACGTAACGGACGGGCCCTCGCCGCAGGAACCGGGTGGGCCGTCCGGGTCAGCCGCCGAGGAGCTCGACGCGGTTCCCGTTGCCGTCGGCGGTGTGCAGGCGACGGTATCCCGGGAAGGTGTGCTCCTCGTCCCGGCGCACCGGGAAGCCCGCCGCCTCGAGCCGGGCGGCCGCGGCGTCGAGGTCGGCGTGGTCGCCGACGTGGAAGGCCGGGTGCGCCTTGAGGGCCGGCGCGAAGGGCTCCTCGACGCCGACGTGCACCTCGACGCCGTCGCCGCGGAACCAGCACCCACCCCGGGCGGCCAGGACCGGCGGCTTGTCGACCTCCGGCAGCCCGAGGACGCCGGCGTAGAAGCGGCGGGCGGCGTCCTCGCCACCGCGGGGGCAGGACACCTGCACGTGGTGCAGCCTCACGACGCCGGCTCCCCCCGCTGCTCCCCCTGCTGCTCCCCCGACCGCTCCTGCCCCTCCGGCACCCGCGCGACGACGAAGACCCGGCGGAACGGGAGCGTGGTGCCGTGCGGTCCGGACGGGTAGGCCTCGCGCAGCAGCGCGCGGTAGTCGGCCACGAACTCCTCCCGCAGGTCGTCCGGCAGCGCCTGCAGGGTGGGCCGGGCGCCGGTGCCGCTGATCCAGGTGAGGACCGGGTCCTCGCCGTGCAGCAGGTGGAGGTACGTCGTCTCCCACGCGTCCACGTCGAGGCCGAGGTCGCGCAGCCGTCCGGCGTACGTCGCGGGGTCGTGGCTGTGCGGGCGGGCGACGCCCTCGGTGTGCCGTGCGAACCGCGGGTCGGCGGCGAGGTCGCGCAGCAGCGTGTGGCTGGGCTCGTCGTGGTTGCCGGGCACCTGGAGGGCGAACCAGCCTCCGGGCGCGACGTGGCCGACGAGGCGCGGCAGCAGGTCGAGGTGGCCCGGGACCCACTGGTAGACCGCGTTCGCGACGAGGACGTCGACGGGACGGGCGGGCTGCCAGGTGCGGACGTCGCCGGGCTCGAAGCGGACGCCGGGTGGCGCGTCGGCGACGGCGCGGTCCACCATCTGCGGCGAGGAGTCCACCCCGAGCACGTCGGCCTCCGGCCAGCGCCGGGCCAGCAGCGCGGTGAGCGTGCCGGGCCCGCACCCGAGGTCGACGACCCGCTCCGGTGCCCCGGCGCCGACCCGGGCGAGCAGGTCGACGAACGGCCGCGAGCGCTCGTCGGCGAACAGCAGGTAGCGGTCCGGGTCCCAGTCGTGGCTCACGACGCCTCCTTGCCGGTCGGGTCCGGCCATCCTCCGGCCGAAGTATCTCGATGTCAAGAGACTTTCCTCGAAACGGGCAATCCACTCGAATCACTCAGTCATCACCCCTGTCGTCCGATGGTCCGACGTGACCTCGACTCGGACTCGGACCTCACACACGCGCTCCCCCGCGCCGTACGACGGCCTGCCGCGGGACCCGCCCGGCGGCTCCGGGACCGGCTCGCCCGGTTCCGCGATGCGCTGCCGCACGGCAACATGCTCCGCCCGGAGACCTGGGCGCACCGCCACCTGCTGATCACCCGCTTCGCGCTCGCCCAGGCCGTCGCGCTCGGCGGCTTCGCCCTGCTGATGGGCCGCGGCATCGTCGAGGCCGTCGTCTCGATGCTCCTCGTCGCGGCCCCGGCGGTCCTCGGGATGGTGCCGAGCGCGCCGCGGATGCTGCGGATGCTCTCCGCGGTGGTCAGCCTGATGTCCGCGTCGGCCGTGCTGGTCGACCTCACCCACGGCCTCACCGAGGCGCACTTCCACTTCTTCGTGATGCTCGGCGTGGTCTCGCTCTACCAGGACTGGGCCGCCTTCGGGATGTGCGTGCTCGTCACCGTCCTGCACCACGCGGTCATGGGCCTGACCACGCCGAGCGCGGTCTTCGGCGCCACCGAGCAGCGCGAGCACCCGGTCCGCTGGGCGGTCCTGCACGGCGCCTTCATCCTCGCCGCGAGCATCACCCACATCGTCGCCTGGAAGCTCAACGAGCAGCAGGAGCTGCGCGACCCGCTGACCCAGCTGCCGAACCGCACCGCCTTCGTGGACCGCCTGCAGACCGTGCTGCGCACGACGGCGGACCCGGTGACCGTGCTGTTCCTCGACATCGACAACTTCAAGACCATCAACGACTCGGGCGGGCACCACGTCGGCGACGCCGCGCTGTTCCACGCCGCGCAGACGATGGCGCACTCCCTCACCGGCGACGACCTCGTGGCCCGGCTCGGCGGCGACGAGTTCGCGCTGCTCATCGCCGGCGACGCGACCACGGGCACGGCCGCCGCGGACCGGATCCGGTCGTCCCTGCAGTCGCCGACGGTCGTGGACGGCCGCGAGGTCTTCGTGACCGCGAGCATCGGCGTCGCCGACACCGAGCTGGCCGGCTCGCGCGAGGTCGAGGACCTGCTGCGCGACGCCGACCTCGCGATGTACGTCGCCAAGTCGTCGGGCAAGAACCGGGTCGTGACCTACACGACCGGCGTGGACAGCACGGTCCGCGAGCGCGCCCTGCTCAGCCGCGACCTGCACCACGCCCTCGAGCTCGGCCAGTTCGACGTGCACTACCAGCCCGTCGTCAACGCCCAGGACCGCCGGATGTGCGGCGTCGAGGCGCTGGTCCGCTGGCAGCACCCCGACCTCGGGCTGCTCTCCCCCGGCGTCTTCATCCCGCTGGCCGAGGAGAACGGCGACATCACCGGCATCGGCGCGTGGGTGCTCGCCACGGCCGCCGCGCAGGTGGCCGCGTGGCAGCGCGACGTACCCGGCTGCGAGGACCTCGACCTGGCGGTCAACCTGGCCCCCGCGCAGCTGCGCGACCCGCAGCTGCTGGTCTACCTCGGCGAGGCCCTGCGCACCAGCGGCCTGGCGCCGAGCCGGCTCACCCTGGAGGTCACCGAGTCGACGCTGCTGCTCGACCTCGACCTGGCCCGCCGCCAGCTCGACGCCGTGCGGGCACTCGGCGTCCAGGTCGCGATCGACGACTTCGGCACCGGCTACTCGTCGCTGTCCTACCTGGCCCGGCTGCCCGCCGACCAGGTCAAGATCGACAGGTCCTTCATCGCCGAGCTCGAGCCCGGCTCGACGTCCATGACGCTGGTCCGCAGCATCCTCGACATGGCCCGGGCCCTCTCGCTCGACGTGCAGGCCGAGGGCGTCGAGGAGGAGCTCCAGCAGGAGATCCTCGACGAGCTCGGCTGCCCGCGCTCCCAGGGCTACCTCTACTCCTACCCGCTCACCAGCACCGACTTCGTCTCGTTCGTGCACGCCGGCGGCTCGCTGATCCCGCCGCACGGCCCCCTGGTCGTGCAGGACGTGCCCGCGTGACCGGCGCGACCGCGGGCGCCGGGCTCTGGCAGGCGCACGGCGGCCACGCCGCCCTGCTGGGCGTGTGGGTGGCCGTGGTCGGGGTGGTGCTCGCGCACGGGCACCTGCGCGCGGCGCGGGTTCCCGGGCGTCCGGAGCCGTCCGGGCCGCTCCCGATCGGCGTGTGGACGGCCGCCGCAGGATCGCTGTCGAGCGGTGGCCTGCACCTGCTGGTCACCCGCGAGCACTTCGCGGAGGCGACGCTGTACGGCGTGTTCTTCCTCGTGCTCGGGGTGGCGCAGGTGGTGTGGGCGCTGGTCGTGGTGGCGCGGCCGACGCCCACCCTGCTCCTGGCGGGTGCGGCCGCCTCGGTCGCCGTGGTCGCGCTCTGGTTGGTCACCCGCACGATCGCGATCCCGCTCGGCCCGGCCGCCGGCGAGACCGAGGCCTTCGGGCTGACCGACCTGCTCTCGTCGGGCGCCGAGCTCGTCTGCGCGGTCGCCGCGGTGCTCGCGCTGCGGGCCGTCGTACGCCGGACCGGGGCTGTCGTCCCAGCGGCCTGAGGCGCGATCGCGCCGGTCTCTCGATGTCAAGAATCTCGACGGCTATGATCGGACCGTGCGCGACGAGGTCGACCGGCTCGTCGAGGCGTGGCAGCGCGAGCGACCCGACCTCGACCTGCAGCCGATGGAGGTGCTCAGCCGGGTGACCCGGCTGGGACACCACCTCGACCGTGCCCGCCGCCAGGCGTTCGCCGAGCACGACATCGAGTCGTGGGAGTTCGACGTGCTGGCCGCGCTGCGCCGGGCCGGGTCGCCCTACGAGCTCTCCCCCGGCCGGCTGCTGCGGGAGACGCTCGTGACCAGCGGCACCATGACCAACCGCGTCGACAGGCTCGCCGCGCGCGGGCTCGTGGAGCGGCTGCCCGACCCGAGTGACCGGCGCGGCGTGCTGGTGCGGCTGACGCCCGCCGGCCGCGGCACTGTCGACGGCGCGCTGGACGGCCTGCTGCGCCGCGAGCGCGACCTGCTCGCCGCGCTCGACGCGACCGACCAGAAGCGGCTCGCCGGCCTGCTGCGCAGCCTGGTGCTGCCGTTCGAGGCGGACAGCCGGTGAGCGGCATCTGGCTGCGGTTCCTGTCCGGGCCCGACGTGGCCGCGCTCGGCCTGACCCCCGGCGACGTGGTCGACGCGGTCGAGGCGGTGGTGGCGGCGCACGGGCGCGGCGAGACGGTGTTCGAGCCGCGGGTGCACCTCGTGCCGGACAACGGTGGCGTCGGGCACTTCAACGTGCTGCGCGGGCACGTCTCGACGCTCGGCGAGCACGGCGTCAGCGGGATCAAGGTGGTCGGCGACTTCGTGCCCAACTACGAGCACGGGCTGCCCAGCGAGCTCGGCCTGGCCACCCTCTACGACCCCCACACCGGCGTACCCCTCGCGATCATGGACGCCACCTGGATCACCGAGGCCCGCACCGGCGCGATGACCGCGGTCGGCGCCCGGCACCTGGCCCGCCCCGACGCGCGGGTGCTCGGGCACGCCGGCGCGCGCGGCACGGCCTGGTCCAACGTGACGATGCTCGACGCGCTCCTCGACCTCGACGAGATCCGGGTGACCAGCCGCCGCGAGGAGTCGCGCGAGGCGTTCGCGGAGCGGCTGCGCACGGCCACGACCACGCCGGTGCGCGTCGTGGGGTCGGTGGCCGAGGCGTTCGACGGCGCCGACGTGGTCGTGGAGGCCACCCGGCTGACCGAGCCGACCCCGCTGCTCGGCCCCGACCTGGTCCGCCCCGGCGCGTTCGTGGTGCCCTACGGCACGGTCAGCGCCGTCTCGGAGGACCTGCTCGACGTGATGGACAAGGTCGTCGTCGACGACTGGCGCGAGGCGCGGTCGGGCCGCTTCGGCGCGCTGCGGCACCACGTCGACACCGGCCGGCTCTCCGAGCAGACCCTGTATGCCGAGCTGGGGGCCGTCGTGGCAGGCGACGTCCCCGGGCGCGAGTCGCCCGACGAGCGGATCCTGCTCTGGCACCGCGGCCTGTCGATCCTCGACGTCGCCGTGGCGCACCTCGTGCTCCGCCGGGCCGAGGAGGCCGAGGTCGGCACGATGCTGCGCTACCGATGACGGTCCGCGTCGCCGAGCCGGCCGACCTCGACGCCAAGGCCGTGGCAGCAGTGGCCGCGGGCGCCCACGTCGTGCTCGCCGACGGCCTCCTGGCCCGGCTGGACGTCTCGCGAGCCGCGACGCTGGCCGCGCTCGACGGCTCCGTGCCGGTCTACGGCGTGAGCACCGGCATGGGCCTGCAGTCGAGCCTCGCCGTCGGCACCGCCGACCAGCCGTCGTACCAGTCCGACCTGATGCTGGCCCGCTCCGTCGGCGGCCCGCCCTGGCTGGACCGGCCCGCCACCCGGGCCGTGCTGGCGACCCGGCTGCGCACCCTGCTCGAGCCCGAGGCGGGGGCGTCCCCCGACCTGGCCCGCGCGCTCGTCGCGGTGCTGGACGCCGGGCTGCACCCCGCGGTCCCGGCCACCGGCAACGGCGCGGCCGGCGAGATCATCCCGCTGGCCCACCTCGGCGCGTTCCTGACCGGGGCCGGCGACGGCGTGCGGCGCGACGGCTCGGAGGCGCCCGCCGCCACGCTGCTCTCGGAGGCCGGTCTCGCGCCGTACCCCCTCGCGGCCAAGGAGGGCGTCGCGTTCCTGCAGGGCGTCCCGGTCGCGGCCGCGCGGGCGGTCCTGCTCGGCCGGGAGGCCCGGCTGCTGGCCGGCCAGTCCCTGGTCGCGGCGGCCGGCGGGCTCGTGCTGGTGCGGGCGCCACGCGACCCGTACGACGGCGCGCTGGCCCGCGGCGACGACCTCCTGGCGAGCGTGCTGCGCGCCGTCCGGGAGCTGGTCGGCGACGAGGACGAGCCCCGGATGCTCCAGGCACCGGTGTCGATGCGGCTGCTCGGCCCCACCGTGACGCACCTGCTGCGCACGACCGGCCACCTCGAGGAGGCCGTCGAGCGGGCCCTCTCGGGCATCAGCACCTCCCCCGCCCTCGTCGGGGGTCGCTTCCTCGGCACCGCCGGCTTCGACGGCTTCGAGCTGGCCGCCGGGCTCGACGCCGTACGCCTGGCCGCGCTGCACGCCGCCGAGGTCGCGACGGCCCGGCTGCACCGGCTGCTCGACCCGCGGGTGAGCGGGCTCGCGGCGCAGCTGTCCCAGACGCCGGGGCGGCAGGCCGGGCTGGTGGCGGTGCACAAGCGCGCGGTCGGCCTCCTCCACGACGTACGACGCTCCGCCGCGCCGGCCTCGGCGGGCGCGGTGGAGACCTCGCTCGGCCAGGAGGACGTGCAGTCGTTCGGGCTCGAGGCCGCCGCCGCGCTCGAGCAGTGCCTCGACGTGCTCCGCGACGTCACCGCGTGCGAGCTGCTCGCGGTGCACCAGGGGCGGCTGCTGTCCGGCGGTGCCCGGCAGGGCTCGGACCGCCTCGAATCGTTGTTGCGCCAGGGTTTCGTCGACCTGCCCGGTGAGACGGGTGACCGGTTGTGGGGGCGCGATGTGCAAGGTTTGAAGCATGGTCTGCGCGCCGGTTGGGCACACGACGCACTGGACGCCGCCGGCGCCCGGGCTGATCGGGACGCCCGGGAGTGGTCCCGGGGTCGCTGAATCCGTACCCGTCGACTACCTTTTGGCACACCCCGGACCGCCGTCCTCCCTCGCGCACCGCCTCCGCCCGCCGGCAGTCCCCCTCCCAGTTCGGAGCGCTCGATGATCACGTTCGACTCGGTGACCAAGGCCTTCCCGGGCGGCAACGTCGCCGTCGACAACCTCTCGCTGGAGATCCCGACAGGACAGATCACGGTCTTCGTCGGGCCGTCCGGCTGCGGCAAGACCACCAGCCTGCGGATGATCAACCGCACCATCGAGCCGACGTCCGGGACCATCTCCATCGACGGCGAGGACGTCTCCAGCCAGGACGCCGCGCTGCTGCGCCGCAAGATCGGCTACGTCATCCAGCACGCCGGCCTCTTCCCCCACCGCACCATCGCCGACAACGTCGCGACGGTGCCCCTGCTCAACGGGGTCAACAAGAAGCAGGCCCGCGAGGCCGCCGTCGAGCTGCTCTCCCGGGTCGGGCTCGACGAGTCGATGGCCACCCGCTACCCCGCCCAGCTCTCCGGCGGCCAGCAGCAGCGCGTCGGCGTCGCCCGGGCCCTCGCGGCCGACCCGCCCGTGATGCTGATGGACGAGCCGTTCAGCGCGGTCGACCCGATCGTGCGCGACGGCCTGCAGCAGGAGTTCCTGAGGCTGCAGTCCGAGCTCGGCAAGACCATCGCCTTCGTCACCCACGACATCGACGAGGCGATCAAGCTCGGGGACCAGGTCGCGATCTTCCGGGTGGGCGGCCACCTCGCCCAGCTCGGCACCCCCCAGGAGCTCCTCGACAACCCCGCCGACGAGTTCGTCGCCGACTTCGTCGGGCGGGACCGGGGCTTCCGCGCCCTGTCGTTCGTCACGGCCGCCAAGCTCGAGGTCGAGCCGGTCTCGGCCTACGTCGACCGCTCGGGCGCCCGGCTGGTGCTCGACGACGACGGCCGGCCGCTGGGCTGGGACGTCGACGGCTCGCGCCGCCCGCTCCCCTCGACGTTCACCGTCGAGGACAGCGTGCGGCTGGTGACCGACCTGGCGATCACCTCGCCCGCCGGTGCGGCGGTCCGCGTCGACGCGGACGGCGTGGCCGACGGCGTCGTGGCCCACGAGGCCGTCGCCCGCCACCTCACCGCGCTGCGGCGCGAGTCCGAGCGGTGAGCCCCACGTGATCACCTACATCCAGAACAACTACCCCGACATCGTCTCGGCCCTCGTGCAGCACCTCTGGCTGTCGCTGATCCCGGTCGTCGTCGGCGCCGCGCTCGCGCTGCCGCTCGGCTACCTCGCGGTGCGGTGGCGCTCGACGTACCAGCCGATCAACAACGTCGGCGCCGTCATCTACTCCATCCCCTCGCTCGCCCTGTTCCTGATGATCCCGGGCGTCCTGCAGGTGGGCGTGCTCTCCCCGGTCAACGTGCTCGTCGGGCTGTCGCTCTACACGCTCGCCCTGCTGACCCGGACGGTGGCCGACGCGCTGATCTCGGTGCAGGGCGAGACGACCCAGGCCGCGCGGGCGCTGGGCTTCCGGCCGTTGCGGCAGCTCGTCGGCGTGGAGCTGCCGATGGCGGCGCCGGTGCTGTTCGCGGGCCTGCGGGTCGCGACCGTCGCCAACATCAGCCTGGTCAGCGTGGGGGCCCTGGTCGGGTCCGGCGGGCTGGGCACGCTGTTCACCAGCGGCTTCCAGCTCGGCTTCGTCGAGCCCATCATCATCGGCATCGTGCTCTCGATGCTGCTCGCCGGCGTGTGCGACACCCTGCTGGTGCTGCTGCAGCGCCAGCTCACGCCCTGGTCCCGGACGGGGAGCCGCTGCATGACCACCGGCATGGACATCCTCGCGCCGACGCCCATGATCAACTACTTCGGCTACCTCTTCGACGGCGCCAACTGGCACCTGTCGGGCGACTCCTCGATCCCCGAGCGGCTCGGCCAGCACGTCGCCTTCACCCTGGTGGCGCTGGTGATCAGCGCCGCGATCGCACTGCCGGTCGGTCTGCTGATCGGGCACACGGGTCGTGGCGCGTTCATGGCCATCGGCGCCGGCAACCTGGGCCGCTCGCTGCCCACCTTCGGTCTCGTGCTGCTGCTGGTGGTGCTGTTCGGGGTCTACGTGTGGCCGGTCATCGTCGCGCTGGTGGTGCTCGCGATCCCGCCGATCCTCGGCGCAGACGTATGCCGGCATCCGCTCGGTCGACCGCGCGGCGGTGGACGCGGCCGTCGGCATGGGCATGCGACCGATGCAGGTGCTCTTCAAGGCCGAGGTGCCGATGGCGCTGCCCCTGATCTTCGGCGGCCTGCGCAGCGCGATGCTCCAGGTCTGCGCGACGGCCACCATCGCGGCGTACGCCAGCTTCGGCGGGCTCGGGCGGCTGCTCATCGACGGCCTCAACCGCAACCAGTACGACCAGATCGTGGCCGGCGCGGTGATGGTCGCCCTGCTCGCGATCGCACTCGACTACGTCGGCGCCGGCATCGAGCGTGCCGTCGTCTCACCGGGCGTCCGGGAGCAGCGCGGTCGTCGCTCCCGGAGGAACCGCTCGCGCACCGCAGTCCCCGCAGAGGAAAGCCCCGCCGTCAGCACCTCCCGCTGACGGCCAGACGAAAGGTCCCACCCATGCTGAAGTCCAGGCTCGCGGCTGCCGCCGCGGTCGTCGCGGCGATCCTCCCGCTGAGTGCGTGCGGGGGTGACCCGACGGCCGGCGGCGGCACCGGGGACGCCTCGTCGCCCGCGATCACGATCGGGTCGGCGAACTTCCCCGAGAACCAGCTGCTCGCGGAGATGTACGCCCAGGCCCTCGAGGCCAAGGGCGTGAAGGTCAACCGCAAGTTCAACATCGGCGCCCGCGAGCTCTACCTCAAGGCGCTCGAGGACGGGTCGATCGACATGATCCCGGAGTACAACGGCGCCTTCCTCGCCGCGCTGTCGCCCAACGGCACTGTGCCCGAGGGCGTCACCACGACCGAGCAGGTCGACGCGGCCCTGGAGAAGGTGCTGCCGGACGGCCTGCAGATCCTCACGTCCTCGCCCGCCGAGGACAAGGACACCCTGACGGTCACCGCGGACACCGCCTCGCGGTACGACCTGACGACGATCGAGGACCTCAAGCCGGTCGCCGGCAAGCTGGTGCTCGGTGCCGGGCCGGAGTTCAAGACCCGCTACCAGGGCGTCGTCGGTCTCAAGAAGGTCTACGGCCTGACGTTCAAGAGCTTCAAGGCCCTCGACCCGGGTGGCCCGCTGACCAAGGCGGCGCTGAAGAAGAACCAGATCCAGGTCGCGAACATCTTCTCCACCGACTCCACCATCGAGACCGACAAGCTGGTCGTGCTCGAGGACACCAAGAACCTGTTCCTCGCGCAGAACATCACCCCGGTGCTGACCGCGTCCAAGGTCAAGGGCGACGTCGAGTCGGCCGTCGACGAGGTCTCGGCCGCGCTGACCACCGAGGACCTCACGAAGTACCTCGCCGAGGTGGCCGTGGACAAGAAGAGCTACGACACCGTGGCCAAGGAGTTCCTCAGCGACAACGACCTCGGCTGACAGGCGGGGGCTCCCCGCCGTACCCCTTCCCCTAGTCAGTGACGTTCGGGCCCTCCCGGCCGCCGAATCGGGGCCCGAACGTCACTGACTGCGGGTCACTCGAGGAGGGAGGCGGCCTCGAGCCACTCCTCCTCGAGGGCGTCCTTGCGGGCGGTGAGGTCGCGCAGCCGGGTGTCGAGGTCGGCCAGCCGCTCGTAGTCGGCGGCGTGCTCGGCCAGTTCGGCGTGCAGGGCGGCCTCCTCGTCGGCGACCCGGGCGAGCTGCCGGTCCAGGCGGGCCACGGTCTTGCGGGCCTCGCGCTGGTCGGCCGCGGACGCGGCGGGGGCGGCCGGGCCCGCGGGCCCGGCGGGCCCGCCGCCGGCCCTGCCCTCGGCGGTCGCGGTCGCGGTCGCGGCCGCGGCGAGGTCGGCCTCACGCCGCTCGAGGTACTCGTCGATCCCGCGCGGCAGCATCGCCACCGACCCGTCGCCCAGCAGCGCCCAGGTCGAGTCGGTGACCCGCTCGAGGAAGTACCTGTCGTGCGAGACGACCACGAGCGTCCCGGGCCAGCCGTCCAGGAAGTCCTCCAGGACGGTGAGGGTCTCGATGTCGAGGTCGTTGGTGGGCTCGTCGAGGAGCAGCACGTTGGGCTCGGCCAGCAGCAGGCGCAGCAGCTGGAAGCGGCGCCGCTCGCCACCGGAGAGGTCGCCGATGCGGGCGGTGAGCCGGTCGCCGGTGAAGCCGAACCGCTCCAGCATCGAGGACGCGGTGATCTCGCCACCGCCGGCGACCTGGGTGACCCGCTTGAGGGACTCGACGGAGGC
This sequence comes from uncultured Actinomycetota bacterium, assembly GCA_963781745.1. Classification (GTDB taxonomy): domain Bacteria; phylum Actinomycetota; class Actinomycetes; order Propionibacteriales; family Nocardioidaceae; genus Nocardioides_B. Next base: position 309,329 of record CAWAHH010000009.1, read on the forward strand.
GAGCACCCGCTCCTCCGGGTCGAGCGTGTCCAGCGCCTGGGTGAGGTGCTCGAGCGCGACGGTGCGCCCGCGCCTGACCCGGCCCGCCGTGGGCGCCAGGTCGCCAGCGACCAGCCGCAGCACCGAGGTCTTGCCGGCGCCGTTGACACCGACCAGGCCGAAGCGGTCGCCAGGCCCGAGCCGCCAGGTGGCCTGCCGCAGCAGGGTGCGGTCGCCGCGCACGAGGTCGACGTCCTCGAGGTCGACGACGTCCTTGCCGAGGCGCTGGGTCGCGAACCGCTGCAGCTCGAGGCGGTCGCGAGGGTCCGGCTCGTCCTCGATCAGCGCGTAGGCGGCGTCCATCCGGAACTTCGGCTTCGAGGTCCGGGCCGGCGCCCCTCGGCGCAGCCAGGCGAGCTCCTTGCGGACGAGGTTCTGCCGGCGGGACTCCGTGGCGGCGGCCTGCCGCTGACGCTCGGCCTTGGCGAGCACGAACGCGGCGTACCCGCCCTCGTAGACGTCGACGGCGGCGTCGTGCACCTCCCAGGTCAGCGTGCAGACCGCGTCGAGGAACCAGCGGTCGTGGGTGACCACGACGAGGGCGGAGGTACGCCGGGCGAGGTGCCGGGCCAGCCAGGAGACAGCCTCGACGTCGAGGTGGTTGGTCGGCTCGTCGAGGATCACCAGGTCGTGCTCGCCCAGGAGCAGCCGGGCCAGCGAGCAGCGACGGCGCTCACCGCCGGAGAGCCCGTCCACGACGCGGTCGAGCGAGACGCCCGCGAGCAGCACCTCCACCACCTCGCGGGTGGAGGGGTCGGCGGCCCACTCGTGGTCGGCGCGCCCCTCGAGCACGGCCACCCGGACCGTGGCGGACGGGTCGAGGTCGTCGCCCTGGGTGAGGAAGCCGAGGTGCAGGCCGCGGTTGCGCGAGACCCTGCCCTCGTCGGGCTCCTCGCGGCCGCCGAGCAGGCGCAGCAGGGTGGTCTTGCCGTCGCCGTTGCGGCCCACGACGCCGATCCGGTCGCCCGCGGCGACGCCGAGGCTCACCGCGGACAGCAGCGGCCGGACGCCGTACGCCTTGCTGACCTTCTCCAGGTTGACGAGGTTCGGAGCAGCCACGGCGCTCAGCCCTTCGCCAGCACGCGGGCGCCGGGCACCGGGCCGGGCGCGACGGAGACGGGACCCAGGCCCTGCGCCTCGAGGGCGACCGAGACCTGCAGGGCGTGGGTGCGGCCCTCGCACAGGAACAGGCAGCTCGGCCCCGAGCCGGACAGCAGGGCGCCGTACGCCGACTCGGCCTGCCCGAGCAGCAGGGCGTCCTCGAGCTCGGGGCGGAGCCGGAAGGCCGCGTCCTGGAGGTCGTTGCGCAGGCTCGCGCCGAGAGCCTCGACGTCGTTGCCGCGCAGCGCCTGCATGAGCTTGTCCGGGAGGTCCGGCTCGGGCACCGGCCGGCCCGCGTGCATCACGTCGAACTCGCGGTAGACCGCGGGCGTCGAGAGGCCGACGTGCGACTCCAGGACGACCCACCAGTACTCGCCCCGGGTCATCAGCGGGGTCACCACCTCGCCGCGCCCGGACCCGATCGCGGTGCCGCCGACCAGCGCGAAGGGCACGTCGCTGCCGAGCTCGCCGGCGACCTCGAGCAGCTCCTCGCGCGGGGTGGCCAGCCCCCACAGGTGGTCGCAGGCCAGCAGCGCGGCGGCGGCGTCCGCACTGCCGCCGGCCATCCCGCCCGCGACCGGGATGCCCTTGTCGATCTCGATCGCGACGCCGCGGGAGAGGCCGTGGTGCTCGGCGAGGAGCAGCGCGGCGCGGACGGCGATGTTCGCCCCGTCGGTGGGTACGTCGGACACGTCGAGGCGCGCGTCGGCGCGCAGCGTGATCGTGACCTCGTCGGACGCGCTCACGGTGACCCGGTCGTGCAGGCCGATCGCCTGGTAGACGGTGGCGAGCGCGTGGTACCCGTCGGGGCGCACGGCGCCGACCCCGAGGGACAGGTTGATCTTGGCCGGCGCGGAGACCGTCACCCGGGTGCTCATCGGCGCAGCCCCTCGGCGATCCGGGCGAACTGGGTCACGTCGAGCTGCTCCCCGCGCGCCGTCGGGTCGACCCCGGCGTGCGCGAGCGCGGCCTCGGCGGCCTCGGCGGACCCGGCCAGCCCCTTCAGCGTCGAGCGCAGGGTCTTGCGGCGCTGGGCGAAGGCGGCGTCGACCACGCGGAACACCTCGTCGCGCGCGACGTCGACCGCCGGCGGCTCGCGGTGCGTCCAGGCCACCAGCCCGGAGTCGACGTTGGGCGCGGGCCAGAAGACGGTGCGCCCGACCGACCCGGCCCGACGTACGTCGGCGAACCAGGCGGCCTTCACCGACGGCACGCCGTAGGTCCGCGACCCGGGGCCGGCGACCAGGCGGTCGGCGACCTCGGCCTGCACCATGACCAGGCCGTGCCGCAGCGAGGGCAGCAGCGCCATCAGGTGCAGGAGCACGGGGACCGACACGTTGTAGGGCAGGTTGGCGACCAGGGCGGTCGGCGGCGGCCCGGGGACCGCGTCCACTCGCAGCGCGTCGGCCTCGACGACCTCCAGCCGGTCCACGTGCCCTGGGGCGAAGGTCTGCACGGTCCCGGGCAGCGCGGCGGCGAGCACCGGGTCGATCTCCAGCGCGACCACCCGCTCGACGGCCTCGAGGAGCGCCAGGGTCAGCGACCCGAGCCCGGGACCGACCTCCAGCACCACGTCGTCGGCGGTGACGCCCGAGGCGCGCACGATCCGCCGGCAGGTGTTGGCGTCGATGACGAAGTTCTGCCCGCGCTGCTTGGTGGGCCGGACCCCGAGCCGGTCGGCGAGCAGACGCACCTCCGCCGGCCCGAGGAGTCTCGGACCGGCGGAGGAGCTGTCGGTCGGGTGGGCCACGCGGGCGACCCTATCCGGCGTCAGAGCGGTCCCGAGCCAGGTGGCCGGGCCCGGACGGCAAAGTTCGCCGGCACCGGGCCGCCACCGGGCCGCGCTACGCCCGGGCGCCGCACACGGGCCAGGCGCCGTAGCCGCCCGAGGCCGCGCGGACCCGCTCGGCCACGGCGATCTGGGCCTCGCGGCTCTGCTGGTCCGGCCGGCCGGTCCCGCCGTACGCCGCCCAGGTGCCGAGGTTGAACTGGAGGCCGCCGTAGTAGCCGTTGCCGGTGTTGGCCGCCCAGTTGCCGCCGGACTCGCACGCGGCGATCCGGTCCCAGGCGCTGCTGCCGCCGGCGAAGTTGGTCGACGGGGCGGGCGCGGGGCGCTCCTTGGTGCCGACCTTGACGATCTTGGCGACCGGCGCGCGGAGCAGGCTGCTGCGCAGGGCCTTGCGCTTGACGACGTCGCCGTTCTCGATGGTCACGCGGTAGACGACGCGGCGGGCGCCCTCGCGGCCGGCCCGCACGGTGTCGGACTCGTCGGTGTACATCGAGGAGTCCGAGCGCTCGACGGTGCCGAAGCCGACGGCCTCGGTGGCCTTGCGGGCGACGACGCGGACCTTGGTCAGCACGAGGGTGTCGCCGTCGTCGACCCGGGCGCCGAGGCCGGGCTTGACCCGGTCGTTGCCGTCGGCCTTCACGCCGAGCTCGGCCAGCGCGTCACGCACGGTCAGCGCGGTCACGCTGGCGCGGCGCTTGGGGTCGGCGCCGAGCTTGACGGTGAGCGTCTTGGGCGTGACGACGGCCAGGCTCATCCCGGAGCGGCTGATCGAGGAGCCGCGGCTCGCGGACAGGTCCGCGCCGGAGAAGCGCAGCCCGAGCTGGTCGAGCGCGCTGTCCACGTCGGTGGCGGTGGTCCAGTAGCGGTTGGAGTCCCCGTCGACCTTGACGTCGAGGGGGCGGCCGTAGCGGACGGCGATGGTGGTGCCGTCGGCCACGGCGGAGCTGCGACCGGGGGCGACCACGTCGTGGGCGCCGAGGCTGACGCCCTCGTCCTTCAGCACGTCGCCGACGTTGTCGCCGAAGGTGCGGACCTGGTGGGACTTCCCGTCGATCGACAGGGTCACCGTCTTGGTCATCGAGGCGTAGCCGACTCCGGTGGCGCCGATGGCGAGGACGACGGCGGTGATGAGTACGGCGAGGGCGGTCTTGCTCCTGGTCAGAAGCGCGAGTGTGCTCCGCACGGGTCTCCCATGGTGGAAATCTCCGGTCCGCGGGTGCGACACCCCTCACCGCGCCGACGGACCGATCGGGCCCTCTCACAGCACAGCGGCCCCCGACAGTGCACCCGGCGCCAGTGCCGGGGCCGTCGAACGTGGGGCCCGTGGGTGTCGTCCGGAAACTTCCCCGCTCCCGGCCAACAGGCAAAAACTGTACGGAAGACCGGCCGCAGCGCCAAAACGAGCGGTATGTTTCGCACCGTTTAAACCTGTTTCACGGGGAACGCACCCCCACCTGGGCCAGATCGGACTAGTCCGGACGGGTCACTCGCACCACACGGGTCACAACGCCCCGGGTCGGCCCCACGACCCGCCGAACGCCGCCTCGGTGTTCGCGTCCAGGGCCGCGCACAGGGTCTCGAGGTCGTCGCCGCGGGTGGCCGCCATCGAGCGCACCGTCAGCGGCACGAGGTACGACGCGTTCGGCCGCCCCCGGTGCGGCATCGGGGTGAGGTAGGGCGCGTCGGTCTCCACCAGGACCCGGTCCCGGGGAGCGACCCGGAGCGCCTCGCGGACCGGCTCGGCGTTCTTGAACGTCACGGTGCCGGCGAACGACAGCCACGCCCCCCGTTCCAGGCAGGCGCGCGCGAACGCGGCGTCCCCGGAGAAGCAGTGCAGCACGAACCGCTCGGGGGCGCCCTCCTCGTCGAGAACCCGCAGCACCTCGTCGTGCGCGTCCCGGTCGTGGATCACCAGCGTCTTGTCGAGCCGCTTGGCGAGGTCGACGTGCCACCGGAACGACGCGACCTGCGCCGCGCGGCCGGCCTCCCCGGTGCGGAAGTGGTCGAGCCCGGTCTCCCCGACCGCGCGGACCCGCGGCGAGGAGGCCGCCAGTGCCTCGATCTCGGCCAGGGCCCGGTCGAGCAGGCCCTCCTCGGCCAGCCGCGGCGCCTCGTTGGGGTGCAGCGCGACGCCCGCGACCAGCGCCGGGTGCCGCTCCGCGGCCGCCACCGCCCACCGGGCGCCGGGCAGGTCGCAGCCGATCTGCACGATCCGGGGCACCCCGACGGCAGCGGCCTGCGCGATCGCCCGCTCGGTGTCGAGCCACGCGTCGGGGTCGGCGGCGGGCCCGTCGGCGATGTCGAGGTGGCAGTGGTTGTCCACGACCGGGTGCGGCAGGGGCTCGGGGGCCGGCGGCCGGCTCCGCTCGCGCCCGCCGTCGTGCCGGGTCCGGGTCGGCTGGTCAGGCATCCCCGGCCCCCTCCCCTGTCGGCGCCGGCTTGTGCACGGCGTCGTAGACCACCCGCTTGGGCAGTCCGACCGCCCGGGCCACCTCGAGGATCGCGTCCCTGCGCGGGGTCCCGGCGGCCTCGCGGTCGGCGACGAGCGCCGCCAGCGACGCCGCGTCGGTGGGTACGTCGACCTGGCCGGCGGCGCGCCCCTCGACGACCACCGTGACCTCGCCGCGGACGCCGTCGGCCGCCCACGCCGCGAGGTCGGCAAGCCCGGCCCGGCGTACCTCCTCGTGGGTCTTGGTCAGCTCGCGGCAGACCGCCGCCCGCCGGTCCGCACCGAACGCCTCGGCCATCGCCAGCAGCGTCGCCTCCGTGCGGTGCGGCGACTCGAAGAACACCATCGTGCGCTGCTCGTCGCGCAGCCCGGCCAGCCGCCGGGACCGCTCGCCGCCCTTGCGGGGCAGGAACCCCTCGAAGCAGAACCGGTCGACCGGCAGCCCCGACACGGCCAGCGCGGTCAGCACCGCCGACGGTCCCGGCACCGCCGTCACCGGCAGGCCACGCTCGACGCAGGCGGCGACCAGGCGGTAGCCGGGGTCGGAGACCGACGGCATCCCGGCGTCGGTCACGAGCAGCACCCGCTCGCCCGCCTCCAGGGCCTCGACGATCTGCGGGGTGCGGCCGGCCTCGTTGCCCTCGAAGTAGGACAGCACGCGCGCGGTCACGGACACGCCGAGGTCCGCGGCCAGCCGGCGCAGCCGGCGGGTGTCCTCGGCGGCCACCACGTCGGCGGCGGCGAGCTCCTCGGCCAGCCGCGGGGAGCGCGTCGGCGACCCGCCCGATCGGCGTCCCGGCGAGCACCAGCACACCGGTCCCCTCGCCGGTGCGCCCTCCGCTGCCGGTCTCGCCGGTCATCCCATCCGCCACGCGGCGATCATCCCAGCACCCGTCGGGACGGCGGGCCCGGGTCCGTACAGTTGCCGGGTGAGCGCGGGCCAGGTCGTACGTCGCACGGTCGGGCTGTCGACGACCGCCGACGAGCGGCCCGTCCCGAGCGCCCGGCGCCGCCTCGCCCCGCTGCTCGGCGACGAGGACCGGTTCACCGGCTGGGTCGCCACGCTCGCGGTCACCGCGCTCGCGGGCTTCCTGCGGCTGTGGCACCTCGGACGGCCGCACGCGTTCCTCTTCGACGAGACGTACTACGCCAAGGACGCGTGGTCGCTGTGGCACCACGGCTACGTCACCGGCTACGTCGCGGACGCCGACAAGAAGATCCTCGGCGGCACCGTCGACGGGCTGTTCACGGACTCGCCGAGCATGGTCGTGCACCCCGAGGTGGGCAAGTGGCTGATCGCCCTCGGCGAGCACCTCTTCGGCATGGACCCGGCCGGCTGGCGGGTCGCCTCCGCCGTGGTCGGCACCCTGATGGTCACCGTGATGGTGCGGCTGGCGCGGCGGCTGACCGGCTCCACGCTGCTCGGCTGCGTCGCCGGGCTGCTGCTGTGCTTCGACGGGCTGGAGTTCGTGCTCTCCCGGGTCGCCCTGCTCGACATCTTCCTGGCCTTCTTCCTGCTGCTCGCGGTCTCCTGCCTGGTCGCCGACCGCGACTGGGGGCGGACCCGGATGGCGCGGCTGGTCCCCTCGGGCACCGGCCCTCGGCGCGCGAGTGGGGCCCGGTGCGCGGCCTGCTGTGGCGGCCGTGGCGGCTCGCGGCCGGCGTCAGCTTCGGCCTCGCCTGCGGCACCAAGTGGAACGCGCTGATCCCGCTCGCCGCCTTCGGCGTGCTGGTCTGGATGTGGGACGCCGGCGCGCGCCGCTCGATCGGCGTGCGGAGCCCGCGGCTGCGCTCGGCGATCGTGGACGGCATACCCGCCTTCGGCTACCTCGTGGTCGTCGCCGCCGTCGTCTACGTGCTCACCTGGACGGGCTGGCTGCTGCACGCGCACGTCTACGAGGCGGCGCTCTCCGACACCCAGTACGGCGCGCCGTGGGGGTCCTACCTCGACCACGACGCGCACGGCTTCGTCCCCGAGCTGCTCCAGTCGCTGCGCTCGCTGTGGAACTACCACCAGGACGTCTACACCTTCCACACCCGCTTCCTCAACGACGCCACGCACAGCTACCAGTCCACCCCGCAGGGCTGGCTGATCCTCAACCGGCCGGTCGGCATCGAGGCCGACTTCGGGATCCAGCCCGGCCAGCAGGGCTGCACGGCCGTCGCCGGGTCGACCTGCCTGCGCCAGGTGCTGCTGCTGGGCACCCCCGCCCTGTGGTGGGGCGGCGTGGTCGCGCTGCTGTTCTCGGTCTACGCCTGGCTCGGCCGGCGCGACTGGCGCTTCGGCGTCGTCGTGGTCGGGGTGCTGACCACCTGGCTGCCGTGGATCAGGTACGACGACCGCCCGATCTTCTCCTACTACGCGATCGCGATCATCCCGTTCACGGTGCTCGCGCTGACGCTCTGCCTGGGCATGATGATGGGCGGTCCGCGGGCCTCGGAGGCGCGGCGCACCTGGGGCACCGCGTTCGCCGGGGCGTTCGTGGTCCTCGTGGTGCTGAACTTCGCGTGGTTCTGGCCGATCTACACCGGCGAGCTGATCACCACCCCGCAGTGGCTGGACCGGATCTGGTTCAAGCGATGGATCTGAGCCGCGGCGCCGGTAGAGCCGGTTGCGGAGACGAGTAAAGGAAAGCAAGGCTGTTCGGGTGCCCCCCGGACCCGACCCCGCCGAGCGGGGTGACGCCCGTCCCGGTGATCTCGGCGATGCTCGCCGAGCTCGCTCCCGTGGTCGTCGGGCACGTCGGGGCGGACGAGCGCCTGGTCGACGTCGGCGGCGCGCTCTTCGGGCGGCTGGGCTTCCGGCGCGCGGACTGGGTGGGACGCCCGCTCGGCGACGTCGTCACCGACGACTCGGTGCTGGCCATGGTCCGCACCGGTCTGAGCCGGAGAGGCGACCGCCGGCACGACGGTCGTGCGCGGGCGGCAGTGGCAGGTCGACGTACGACCCGTGCGGACCGGCGAGGACCCGGACGGCAGCGGTGTGGTCGTGGTGATGAGCCTGGCCGACGAGGGGCACCTGCTGCAGACGCTGAGCGAGCGCGAGGGCGAGCTCGAGCGGCTCGCCGGCGTGGTCGACGTCGCCCAGGACTTCATCGCGATCGCCGACCTCGACGGCACCGTCGCGCTACGTCAACCCCTACGGCCGGGACCTGGTCGGCCTCGGCACCGCCGCCGAGGCCGTCGACCGGTCGACCAGCGACTACCTCACCGCCCGGTCGCGGGAGCGCTCGGCCGACATCATGGCGGCGGTCTTCGCCACGGGAGCCTGGGAGGGCGAGACCGAGCTGGAGCACTTCGTCACCGGCGAGGCGATCCCGGTCTCCACGCACGCCTTCCTGGTGCGCCGCGACGTCGACGGCACCCCGCTGGCGCTGGCCACCGTGCAGCGCGACCTGCGCTCGCAGCGCCGCACCGAGACCACGCTCGCGATCCGCGCCCAGGAGCAGCGGGCGGTGGCCGAGCTCGGCCGGCTCGCCCTGACCCGGTCGCTGCCCGACCTCGTCGTCGAGTCGCTCAACCTCCTCGTCGCCCGCTACCCCACCCTGGTGGTCTCCGTCTTCGAGCGCACCGACGCCGACCACGCGCTGGCGGTCGCCGCCTCCGTCCCGGACCTCGAGTCGCTCGCGATGCCCGTCGACACCAGCTCGCCGGTCGGGCTGACGCTGCTGGGCGAGCGCACCGTGCGCATCGGCGACCTCGCGGCCGACGTGCGCTTCCCCGGGGTCGCCGAGGGGTACGGCGTGGCGAGCACTCTCACCGTGCCGATCCACGGCAGCGCCGGCGCGTGGGGCGTCATCGGAGCTGGCCGACCGCACGGCGCGGACCTGGGCCGACGACGACGTCGCGTTCCTGGAGTCGGTCGCGGCCACCCTCGGCGCCGCGATCCGCCGCCTCGAGCTCGAGGACCAGCTCCAGCACCAGTCCCTGCACGACGAGCTCACCGGGCTGCCCAACCGGGCGCTGATGGTCGACCGCATCGACCACGCCCTGGGCCGCTCGGCCCGGCGCAGCACCATGGTCGCGGTGCTGCTGCTCGACCTCGACGAGTTCAAGATGGTCAACGACTCCCTCGGCCACGCCAACGGGCGACGCGCTGCTCGCCGAGCTCGCTCGGCGGCTTCTCGGCCGTCGTACCGTTCGGCGACACGGTGGCCAGGCTCGGCGGCGACGAGTTCGTGGTGCTCTGCGAGGACATCGGCTCCGAGGAGGACGTCGCCTTCGTCGCCGAGGCGCTGCTGGAGGTCTGCGCCGGGGGCGTGCAGCTCGCCGGACGCGCGGTCGCCACCACCGCCAGCATCGGCGTGGCCCTCGCGCTGTCCGGCGAGGCGAGTACCACGTCCCTGCTCAGCGAGGCCGACATCGCGATGTACCGCGCCAAACGGGACCGCCCCGGGACCTACCGCATCTTCGACGAGGCCATGCGCGGCGACGTGCTCGGCCGGATCAACGTCGCCGGCGACCTGCGCGCCGCCGTCCGAGCCGGCGCCATCGACGTGGAGTTCCAGCCGATCGTGGACCTGCGCACCGGCGGCGTCGTCGCCCTCGAGGCGCTGGCCCGCTGGACCTCGCGCGCCGGCGAGCGGGTCGCACCCGACGTGTTCATCCCCGTCGCGGAGGAGACCGGACTGATCGGCGAGCTCGACGCCGTCGTGCTCCGCACCGCGGTCCGCGAGGCCGCCGGCTGGCAGCAGGTCGCGGCCACCGGGCTGCGGGTCAACGTCAGCGCCCACGAGCTGCGGGACCGCACGTTCACCGACCGGGTCCGGGCCGTGCTCGCGGAGTTCGCGCTGCCGCCGGAGCTGCTCGGCCTCGAGATCACCGAGTCGGTCTTCGTCGACGAGGACAAGACCACCCAGGACAACCTGGCCTCGCTGCGCGACACCGGTGTCTCGCTGCTCATCGACGACTTCGGCACGGGCTACAGCTCGCTGAGCTACCTCCAGCGGTTCCCGGTCGTGGACGTGCTGAAGGTCGACAAGTCGTTCCTGGGCGAGGGCACCCGCGGCGAGGCGGTCGTGCAGGCGGTCATCGGCCTCGGCGCCGCCTTCGGCCTGCAGGTGTGCGCCGAAGGCGTCGAGACCGCCGAGCAGCACGTCCGTGTCGCCGAGATGGGCTGTGACTTCGCGCAGGGCTACCACCTCTCCCGGCCGGTCCCGGCCGACCGGGTCGGCGCGCTGCTGGCCGGGTGGTCGCCGGCGCCCTCGGGTCGACCCGACTAGCGGTCGAGCAGGGAGACCGCCACCACGGCGACGTCGTCCTCGGGCTCGCTGTCGACCAGCTGCCGGTGGACGTGGTCGACCAGGCCCTCGAGGTCCAGGTCGCGACCCGCCTCGACGACCTCCCGCAGCCGGGCCAGCCCCTCGCCCAGGCTCTCCCCGCGACGCTCGACCAGGCCGTCGGTGTACATCAGCAGCGTCGACCCGGCTCCGAGGGTCATCGTGTGGTCCACCCGCGGGTCGTCGGCGACCAGGCCGAGCAGGAGGTCGTGCCGCTCGAGGAGCTCGGTGCTGCCGTCGGCGTGCAGCAGCAGCGGCGGCGGGTGGCCGGCGTTCGACCAGGTGAGCAGGGCACCTCCCGACACCGGGTCGGGCCGCAGCCGGGCCACCACCGCGGTCGCGATGGTGTCGAGGTGCAGCCCCTCGACGGCGAGGGAGAGCCGGGTGAGCACGGTGGCCGGGTCGTCCTCGCTGCCGTAGGCGATGCCGCGCACGAGCCCGCGCAGCTGTCCCATCGCCGCGGCCGCGGCCGAGTCGTGGCCGATCACGTCCCCGACGACGAGCACCGTCGACCCGTCCGGCTGCACGAACGCGTCGTACCAGTCGCCGCCGACCTGGGCGGCCTGCGAGGCCGGGGTGTAGCGGACCGCGATGGGGATGCCGTCCTCCTGCACCGGCTCGGTGAGCATGCTGCGCTGGAGCTGCTCGGAGATGTCGCGGACCCGGCTGAAGGAGCGGGCGTGCTGCAGGGCGGTGCCGGCGCGACGGGCCACCTCGAGCGCGGCCGCGAGCTGGGCCTCGGACAGCGCGGGCAGGCCCGGCCCGCGGCCCAGCGTGAGCAGCCCGATCACGCCCTCGGGCGCGGTCAGCGGCAGCACCGCCACCGACTCGAGGCCGAGCTCGGCCAGGGCCCGCCGCGCCACCTCGGAGCGCAGCGTGCGCTGGGAGAACGCCTGCGCCCCCTGGTCGAGGACGAACGGCTGGCCGGACGCGAGCGCCTCGAGCGAGCCGGCCACGTCGTCGCGGCCCTCGAAGCGGTGCGCGGCGAAGAGGCGGGTCAGCTCCAGCCGGCGCGGGTCCTCGTGCCAGCACTCGACGTCGTCGATGGTGCCGTCCGGGCCGACGACCGAGACCACCGACCACTCGGCGAGGGCGGGGACGACCAGGCGGGCGAGCGCCCGCACCGAGTCGCCGGCCTCCAGCGAGTCCGACAGCACCTGCCCGGCCTGGGCGACCAGCTCCAGCAGGCCGAGGGTGGTGGCGGTCTGCTCGTCGGCGAGCCGGCGGGGGGTGATGTCGGAGGCGGCACCGAGCATGCGTACGACGGTGCCGGTCTCGTCGCGCAACGCCCGCCCTCGCGAGGACACCCACCGCACGGGGCGGCCCGGCGGCACGACGCGGAAGGTCTCGTCGTACTCCCCGGTCCCGGCGATGGTCGCGTCGAGGGAGGCGGTCACCCGCGGCAGGTCGTCGGGGTGCAGCCGGTCCGAGAACGCGGCGGTCGTGCCGTCGAACTCCGCAGCGGTGTAGTCGAACATCCGCAGCAGCCGGTCGTCCCACACCAGGCGCCCGGTGCGCAGGTCCCAGTCCCAGCTGCCGACGCCGGCCGCGTCCATCGCGAGGTCGAGCCGGGTGGAGACGGTCTCGTGCTCGGCGGCCAGCGCCACCCGCTCGAGCTCGGCGACGACGGCCGTGGCGAGGTCGACGAGGACGGCGGTGTCCGCGTCGCTCCACGTCCGGCACGCGCGGTCGAGCGCGCGCAGCGACCCCAGGACCCGGCCGTCGCTGCCGAGGAGCGGGACCTCGAGGGAGGCGGCGGCCGTCCCCGGGACCGGGGCGGCCCCGGTCGTGGTCGAGACCTCCACCGAGGACGCCCCGAGGAGCCGCGCGGCGAGGTCGGTGAGGTGGTCCAGGGTCGCGTTGCCGGGAGGCGTGGTCCCGGCGGTCGGCCCGAGGATCGGCGCGACGACCGCGTCGGCGGGCCGGTCGTCGTACCTCACCGTCAGCTGCTCCTGTCCGCCCGAGCCGACCGGGGTGCCGGTCCGCGAGGGCCGATCCTTGCAGCGGGAGGGGTGCGAAGTCGCGCTCGCAGCGCCCGAATCGCGGCGTCTGCCGGACAACCACCCGTTCGGAACCCCGGACTAGTCCATCCGGGTCCCCTCCGACACCCGCCGGTCAGTAGCGGAAGTGGCCCACGAGCTCCTGCATCTCCGTGGCCAGGGCGGCGAGCTCGTCGGCGGCGGCGTGGGTGCTCGTCGCGGCCGTGGTCGTGTCGGCGGCCGAGCGGGCGACGCCGGTGATGTGGGAGGCGATGTCGGCCGAGCCCTCGGCGGCCTCGGAGACGTTGCGGCCGATCTCGCGGGTGGTGGCGTCCTGCTCCTCGACGGCCGCGGCGATGGTGGACTGGGTGTCGTTGATCTGCTCGATGATGCGCGAGATCTCGCCGATGGCGACGACGGCGGCCTCGGTGTCGGCCTGGATGGCCTGGATGCGCACGCCGATGTCCTGGGTGGCCCGGCCGGTCTCCTGGGCGAGCTCCTTGACCTCGTGCGCGACCACGGCGAAGCCCTTGCCGGCCTCGCCGGCGCGGGCGGCCTCGATGGTCGCGTTGAGCGCGAGCAGGTTGGTCTGCTCGGCGATGGAGTCGATGACCTTCACCACGCTGCCGATCTCGGCCGAGGAGGCACCGAGGCGGGCGACCGTCTCGTTGGTGGAGGCGGCCACGTCGACGGCCTCGGCCGCGACGCCGACCGCGTTGCTCGCGTTCTGGGCGATCTCGCGGATCGAGGCGGCCATCTGCTCGGCGCCGGCCGAGACGGTGGCGATGTTGCTGGAGACCTGGTCGGCGGTCGACGCGACGCCGTCGGCCTCCGCGGCCGACTCCGAGGCCGAGCCCGTCATCCGGGCCGAGACGGACCGCAGGTGCTCGGCGGAGGTCGCCAGGCCGCCGGCCCGGCAGCCCATCGTCGCGAACGCCTCCCGCAGCCGGTCGGTGGCCAGGTCGAGGGCCTGCGCCATCCGGCCCACCTCGTCGCGCGAGTGCACGTCGGCGTGCTCGGTGAGCACGCCCTCGGCGAGCCCGGCGAGCACGTTGCTGACCCGGCTGAGCGGCCGCACGATCGAGCGCACCAGCGCCAGACCCAGGCCGACCAGCACGGCCACCCCGGCGAGCGCGACCAGCACGAGCAGGCGGATGGCCGAAGCACGCTGGGACGCGATCCCCTCCTGGGCGGAGGTGGCGTGCCGGGCGACGGTGTGCGCCACCGTGGGCAGCTCGCTCTCGAGGGTCTCGAAGGCCTTCTGGAAGGCCGGGTACGACGCCCGGGCGGCGTCCACGTCGCGGGCCGCGAGGTCGACCGCGGCGGTGCCCGCGTCGACGTACGCCGTGACTCCGGGCAGGACCTCGTCCACCGAGGCGGTGACGTCGCCGCCGAGCCCGGCCGCGCGCACCTTCTGGAGCTCGGCGCGCAGCGTCGCGGCGTGCTCGGCGAGGCTGGCCGCCGCGTCGCGGCGGGACGCCGCCGTGCCGGTGGAGCCCTCCGCGAGCAGGACGTCGCCGCGGACCGCGTCGTGCATCATGTCGGCCATCAGCGCGGCGCGGGTCGCCGTGTTGGCGCGGAGCAGCACCTGGCTGCGCTCGCCGGCGCCGCGCATCTGCTGCACGGCCAGCAGGCCGAACACCGCGACGACCACGACGCCGGTGGCGACCAGGCCGAGCACCCGGGTGCGGACCGAGCTGTCCGCGAAGCGTCTGCTGAGCGGCGCGACGGCGCGCGGCGCCGTGGCGGGGCTGGCGGCCGGGGTGGGCGCGGTGGACCTGGTGGGCATGGGGACTCCCGAGAAGCACGAGGAAGAGGGACGGTTCCGAGAGGTGACCCGGGTCTCATCGGCCTGCGCACAGCCCACCTGAGGACTTGGGTCCCGGGGGGTGTGCCCAACGGCCCTGCTGCGGCCGGCCGGACGGGCGGATCCTCGGAGGTGTGAGGACCAGGAGAGGGACGCACGAGCGCCGAGACGCGTCGAGGAGCCGGCCGTGACCCCGGTCGCGGGCCGGGGGCGCGGACCAGCGGCCCGCTGCGCGAGCTGCCACAAGCCGATCGTGTTCCGGCGCGAGGTGGGCTGGGTCGACGCCGACCCCCACGGGTCGTTCGACATGTGCGACTGCGACCCCTACGCGAACCACTGGCCGGCCGCCTGACACCCTCGGACCCACCCGGTCGGGACGAGGCGATGAGTTCGCCCGGTGTGCGGGGTCAGAGCCGGTGCACGGCAGCCCGCCGCCCGCCGACCTCCGAGGACCCGTCATGACCGAGCCCGCGACCACAGCCACCCCGATCCCCCACGGCCACGGCGAGTACGCCGATGTCAACGGCGTGCACCTCTACTACGAGGTGCACGGCCGGGGCAGGCCGCTCGTGCTGCTGCACGGCGGCCTCGGATCTGGCGAGATGTTCGACCCGATCCTGCCCGCGTTGAGCGAGCACCACGAGGTGGTGCTGGTCGACCTGCAGGGCCACGGGCGCACCGCTGACGTCGACCGGCCGCTCGACCTGGGCCTGATGGCCGACGACGTCGCCGCCCTGGTCGACCACCTCGGCCTCGACGGCGCGGACGTGGTCGGCTTCTCGCTCGGCGGCGGCGTCGCGCTCCAGACCGCGGTCCGCCACCCGGAGGCCGTACGACGCCTGGTGTCGGTCTCGGCGAACATCAAGCGGTCCGCGATCTACCCCGAGATGCTCGCCATGCAGGGGCAGGTCAACGCCGCCGCGGCGGAGTTCATGCGCGAGACGCCGATGTTCGAGCTCTACGAGCGGACCGCCCCGCGGCCCGAGGACTTCGGGACCCTGCTCGACAAGGCCGGCGCCTGGATGGCCCAGGACTTCGACCTCACCGAGGACGTGCGCGGGCTCCGGGTGCCGACGCTGGTCGTCGCGGCCGATGCCGACATGGCCCCGCCGAGCCACTACGTCGAGGTGTTCGGGCTGCTCGACGGCGGTCGGCGCGACGGCGGCTGGACGGGCGAGGGCCGCCCGGCCGGCGGGCACGCGCTCGCCATCCTGCCGGGGCTCACCCACTACGACATCGTCGACTCGCCCCTCCTCGCGTCGACAGTGCTCTCGTTCCTCGACGCCTGAGCGGGTCCGGGTCCGGAGCGGACCGGCTACCTCGGCGGGAGCGACCGGGCGTGGTCGAGCCCGGTCCGCACCCAGCGGGCCAGGTCCTCGTCGGACTCGGTGGCCGGCGCCTCGACGTGCAGCCAGCCGTCCAGCTCCCGGCCGCGCATCTCGAAGCGGGACACGTGGTCGTGGCCCACGTGCCGGTCGGTGTCGGCGGGGTCGCAGCGCAGCAGCAGGCCGCCCCGGCTGCCCGCGCTGACGGCGAGGTGGCCGTTCACCAGGAACGCCAGCCCGCCGAACATCCGCTGCTCGGTCAGCCCCGGCTCGCCCTGCACGGCCTCGCGCACCCGGTCGGCCAGCTGCTCGTCGTACGCCATGGGAGAAGTATGCCGACCACGCGCCGCACGGCCCGGCCCGCTCGCGTGTCGCGCGAGCGGGCCGGACCGTCCGGGCGAGGTCAGCCCTTGAAGACGTCCTTGACGTCCTCGCCGGTCTTCTTGACCGTGGCCTCGGTCTGGTCGGCCTTGCCCTCGGCCTTGAGGGCGTCGTCGCCCTTGGCGTCGCCGACGGCCTCCTTGGCCTTGCCGATGGCGTCCTGGGCGGCGTTCTTGGCCTTGTCTGCGAGTCCCATGGGGACCTCCTTCTGGTGGTGGTGGGTGAACCTGTCAGCGGACACGCACGCGGTCGGCGCGTCCGGGCTTGGTGCGCTGCGGCGCGTCGAGCACGACCCGGCAGACGACGGAGTCGTCGGGGAAGGCGTCCGCGACGTGCGCGCTGCAGGCCTCGGCGGCCCAGGTGAGCACGTCGACGTCGGCAGCGGGGTCGACGCGGCCGCGCAGCTCCACGAGGGTGGTGGACCCGTAGGTCCTCGTGGTGCCGCGGGCCCCGACGACGGGGGCGAGGGCGGCGAGGTGGGCGGCGGCGGCGCCGGCCACGGAGCGTACGTCGATCTCGACGCGGCCGCTCTCGTCGCTGGCGTGGCTGCGCAGCGTGGTCGGGCCCTCGCGCCGCAGGTGGGCAGCGGCCCACCACAGGCCGAGCAGCCCGAGGACGACGCCGGCGACGGCGAAGGCCCACGGCCACCAGCCGGTGGTGAGGACGTCCTGCACGGAGGTGGTGCTCAGGGCACCCGGGACGTCCACGACGTAGCCCAGCCGCCAGTCGACGGCGGCCAGCCCGGCGCCCACGAGGACGAGGCCGACCAGCAGCACGACGCACCGGTCGAGCCGGACGAGCTTCCTGGTCATCGGGAGATCTCCTTCGTGCGGATGTCGACGCGGGCGTGGGTGAGGTCGCCGGGGCCCGGCCTCAGGGCCGCCTCGACGCCTCCGGTGACGCTGCTCGCGTCGCGGTTGGTGACGACCTCGACGGTGATGCGGCGCCGGGAGACCCGGCGCACATCGGCCGAGACCACGCCGGGGGCCCTGTCGGCGGTGCCCCGCGCGAGGGCCGCCACGGCCCCGGGGGAGACCCACAGGTCGCTGTCGCTGCGCCCCGCGAGGTGGGTGCGGGCGCCGGGCTTGAGGGCCAGCCAGACCAGGACGAGGCCGACGAGCGCGACGACGACGCCGGTCGCGGTCACCCAGACGGAGTCGGTGAGCCCGTCGAGGTCGCGCACCAGGGACAGCGACCAGGGCGAGCCGGTCGTCCAGCCCTGGCTGACCGCGAGGTCGCGCACCGCCACGACGGCGAGAGCGACGAGCAGCAGGGCCAGCAGGACACTCACGAGCACAGCGGCCGAGCGGGCCCGTGGGGGTGGGATCCTCGTCACTGCACACGCCTCCTCTCGTCGTCGGACGTGGCGTCGACCACGTGCAGGGTCACGTCGACCGACCGGACCAGCACGCCCGAGAGCCGCTCCGCGTCGGCGAGCACGCTGTCGCGCACGCCTGTGGCGATCTCGGCGGCACGGCACGGCCAGAGGGCGGCCACCTCGACGTCGACGCGCGCGCTGCCCCCGGTCATGGACACGGTCGCCCTGGGGAGGTCCCCGCCGACGAGACGGCCGAGCGCGCGGTGGCGCGCGACGGTGCCGGGCGCGCGCAGCGCGCAGGTCTCCACGATGTGGGTCAGCGCCTTCGACCTGACGTCGAGGGTGCCGCGCTCGTCAGGCGCCGCCGGCTCCCGGCCCGCGGTGCGGAGCGCACCGTCCGGGTCGTACGCCGGTGCGCTCACGGTCTCAGCCACGACGGCCCCGGACGAGCGCGCCGAGGTCGAGCTCGCCGTCGACCTGGCCGCCGACGAGGTAGCCGGCACCTCCCAGGAGGATGGCGAGCACGAGGCCGAGGAACCCGCCGGTGACGATGGCGATCGTCAGCAGCAGGCCGGCGATCAGGCCGAGTGTGGACGTGGTCATGGGTTGGTCTCCTTCAGGTTCGTGCAGGGGTCGAGCAGGGGATCAGGAGCAGGGATCGAGCAGGTTCGGGCACGGCGGTCGGGTCGCGCGCGGGTCGTCCCGGGCCGGTCAGAGCCGGCCGTAGCGGCGCGAGCCGGGGAACGACCGGGGCAGGTGCTGCCGCAGCCCCCGGACGGCGTCGCGGCCCCTCCTGCGGACCGTGCGCGAGGCTCGCGCCAGCGTGCTCGCGCGCCCCACGACGGGCATGGGGTCCTCGACCTGCCGCATCGACTCGATGAACGCGTCGGGGTCGCCGCCGAGGTCGGGGTGGTGCAGCTTGGCGGCCGCCCTCCGGCGGCTCCGCTCGAGCCGGGTCCGCTCCTCCCCCGGGAGCGGAGCCGGCCCGCGGCGTGGGTCCGAGCCGCGAGGTCCCCGCTTCGACGCAGGGGTCACGTCCGGTCCCCGGGTGCGGCGACGTCCTCGACCGTCACGTCGACAGGTCCGTCGACGTACGGGCGGACCGCTGCGCGCACCAGGCCGGTGGTCTCCGCGATGCCGACGCCGTAGTCGAGCACCACGTGCACGTCGCAGCCGCCGTCCCGCAGGCGCACGCCGTTCACCCGGCGCCCGGGCAGGTACGTCGCGACCTCGCCCAGGACCCCGGCGTGCAGGTCGTGCACGCCCGGGACGGCGACCACGACCTCCGCCAGGGCGTCGACGTCGGGCTCATCCCGCGTCGGCGCGGTGGGCAGGTCGCGAGCGTCCTCCGCCGTGCGGTCCGCGCCCGTGGGGTCACTCGACACGAGCGGTGCTGGTGCTCTCGGGGTCCTCGCTGCCGTCGTCGACGAACACGTCGTGGACGGTGATGTTGACCTCGGTCACCTCGAGGCCGGTCATCCGCTCCACGGCGCCGACGACGTTGCGCCGGATGGCGCCCGCGAGGTCGGCGATGGACACGCCGTACTCGGCGACGATGTCGAGGTCGACGGCAGCCTGGCGCTCGCCCACCTCGACGCTGACGCCCTGGCTCAGGTTGGTGCGGGAGCCGGGGATCCGGTCGCGGATCGCGCCGACCGCGCGGGTCGCGCCGCCGCCGAGGTCGTGGACCCCGCTGATCTCGCGGGTCGCGATGCCGGCGATCTTCGACACCACCGTGTCGGCGATCGAGGTGCGCCCCTGGTCGCTGGAGAGCTGTCCACGGTCGCTGCGCCGGGCGATCTCGCCGCCGGTGCTGGTGGTGGTGCTGCCGGCCTTCTGGTCAACCGCGTTCTCGGTCATGGTCCGCCTTCCTTCGTCGTTGTCTGTTCGGGGGTTAGTCGTGACGAGCGGCCGGATCGGCACGCGGATCCCGGTGTGAGGCCGGTCACGTCGGCCTTCCCCGGGACGCCGCGAGCCGGTCCGAGCCGGGATCGGACTCGCAGATCGGTGGGGAGAACGGCGACGGACGGGGTACGTGGGGTCCAGGTGGCGCCGCCCGCGCCGCCGCTCGGGCCCTACGACAGAGAAGATCGAGCAGAGTGAGCGATCGACCACCCGACGTGCCCAGCGACGACGCGCTGGTCCGGGCCGCCCGGCTGGGCGACCAGGCGGCGTTCCGCGCGATCGTCGACCGCCACGGGCCGAGCATGTACCGCTACGCCCTGCGGCTGGTCGGGTCCGACTTCGACGCGGCCGAGGTCACCCAAGAGGCGCTGGTCTCCGCCTGGAAGGACCTGCGGTCGTTCCAGGGCCGGTCCACCCTCAAGACCTGGCTGATCCGGCTGGTCCACCGGCGGGCCGTGGACCTGCAGCGCCACCGCCGCCCGACGCCCATCAACGACGACCTGCTGTCGGTGATCGCCCGGCCGGCACGGGACAATCCCCTCCAGGAGGTCCTGGACGCGGAGCTCCTCGAGGCCCTGCAGCAGGCGCTCGACGAGCTCCCGTGGCACCAGCGGGCGACGTGGCTGCTGCGCGAGGTCGAGGAGATGAGCTACGACGAGATCGCCATCGCCCTCGCGATGCCGGTCGGGAGCGTCAGGGGACACCTCCAACGAGGCCGGAAGAACCTAGCGGAGAGGATGGCCCGATGGCGCTAGAGCCCCACGGTGACCCGCTCGACCGGGCACGCCTCGCAGCACGGCAGGAGCAGCCCGAGGGCTGGATCGAGGTCTCGGCCTCGGTGATGGCCCGGGTGCGCGCCCACGTGACGCCCTCCGAGCCGCTCCTCGCCTTCGCCGAGAGCGGCGCCAGCGACCGCGACGGGGTCGGGTCGCGGACGTTCGTGTCCGAGCGCGTCGTGTCCGCCGCGATCCGCCGCGTCCTGCAGCGGCCCACCCACGCACCCGAGGACATCGACCTGCTCGTGGTCGACGGGCGGCTCACCCACGTCACCCTCGCGCTGGTGTGTGCCTACGGCGTCGACCTGGTGGCCCTGGCCGACCTGGTCCGCTCGCAGGTGCACGCCGAGGTCGTCGGCATCCTCGGCCCGGACCCCGAGTTCGGGCCCGGGTCGGTCTCGATCGACGTCGTCGACGTGGTGCTCGGCGACCCCAACCTGGTCTGAGTGGCGGGTGACACGGTGACCAGAGGGTCGACGCCCCCTCCGTCGTACGTGCTGGAGACGGAGCGGCTGCGGCTGCGGCTGCCGAGCGAGGACGTGGCCGGCGTCTACCGGCAGATGTGGGCCGAGCGGGACCCGCGGGTGCCGCCGCACCGGCGGCTCGACGCCGAGGGGCGGCCGACGGTCGAGGACATCGCCGCCGGCATCGCCTGGCACCTCGACGACCCGCGACCCGGGCTGCTCGCCGTGGAGCTCGAGGACTCGGGCGAGGTGATCGGCTACTGCGGCCTCGTCTTCGGCGGGGGCGGGGTACCCGACGAGCCCGAGCTGGCGTTCGAGCTGCTGCGGCGCGTGCACGGGCACGGCTACGCGACCGAGGCGGGCCGGGCCGTCGTGGCCTGGGCGGCGGAGGCCGGCTACGAGCGGCTGTGGGCCACGGTCCGAGCGTGGAACCTCGCCTCGCGCCGGGTCCTGGACAAGCTCGGCTTCCGGGAGACCGGCGAGGTCGAGGCCGACCCGGTGCACGGCGACAGCCTGATGACGGTGCGCCCCCTCACCCCTGCTCCTCCCGCATGACCCTCAGCGTCCGCAGCCCCGGGTCCGCCGCGTAGGCGATCCGCACGCCGGCGTCGCGGGCCCGGCCGAGGGCGTCGAGCAGGCCGACGGTGACGAGCTCGCCGGGGGCGAGGACCGGGATCCCCGGTGGGTACGGCGCGACCAGCTCGGCGCTCACGCGGCCGACCGCGCGGTCCACCGGCACGGTCTCGGTGGCTGCGAAGAACGCCCGCCGCGGTGGCACGGCGGCCGCCGGGTCGACCTGGTAGGCCGCGGGACCCGCGACTAGTCGTGGCGCGCCCCGCCGGCGTACGACGGACCGCTCGACGACGTCGACGAGGGCGCCGACCGTCGCAGCCGTGTCGGCCAGCGTCACGACCGCGACGAGGACGTCCCGGTCCGCCGACTCGACGGGCAGGCGTGCGGCCAGCAGGTCCTGCTCGACCGCGTTGCCGTCGGCCCCCGTGCCGGCGAGGACGAGCGTGAGCTTGAGGGGGTCCACGTCGCGCCCCTCCAGCACGACGAGCCCGTCGACGGCGCGCAGCCGGCGACGGGCCTCGCGGGTCACGGCCAGGACGTCGCCGAGCAGCCGGGGGCCGTCCCGCTCCAGGAGGGCCCGGGCCGCGTCCGTGCTCGCCAGGATCGCCCCTGCGGGGCTGGTGGTCGCCGTCGCCTCGACTCCGGCCTCGAGGCGCGCGCGGTCGACCCGCTCGGTGCGCGCGAGCACGAGCGCGGCCTGGCTCCAGGCGGGCAGGGTCTTGTGGGCGCTGGTGGTCATCACGTCGGCCCCGAGCTGGAGCGGGTGTGGCGGCAGGTCTGGGTGGAAGCCGAAGTGCGCGGCCCACGCCGCGTCGACCACCAGCGGCACGCCGTGCCGGTGCGCCACCTCGGCCAGGCCCGCGACGTCGCCGACCGTGCCGACGTACGACGGGTCGCCGACGAGGACCGCGCGGGCCTGCGGGTGCTCGGCGAGGGCGCGGGCCACGGTCGCGGGGGCGACCCCGAGGGGCAGCCCGGTGGCCTCGTCGACCTCGGGCCGCACCCACACCGGCACCAGCCCGGCCAGGACCAGCCCGAGCAGCAGCGAGCGGTGCAGCGTGCGGCTGACCACGACCGTGTCGCCGTCGCCGGCCACCGCGAGCGCGACGGCCTGGTTGGCGTGGGTCGCACCGCCGGTCGAGAAGCGGCAGACGTCGGCGCCCCAGAGCCGTGCGGCCCGGTCCTCGGCCTCGGCGAGGACGCCCGTCGCCAGCTTCATCGTGTCCAGGCCGGCGTACAACGGCACGTCGCCGGCCACGACGTCTCCGACCAGGTCGGTGCGCTGCTTGTGCCCGGGGATCGTGAACGGGGTGGGCCGGCTCTCCCGGAAGCGCAGCCAGGCGTCCAGGAGCGGTGCGTCGCCGCGGAGCCCGCGGGGGTCGGTCGGCACGGGCGTCCAGCCGCTCAGGTCGCCGCGAGCCCGACGAACATCGACTCGTGCAGGGTGGCGACGTGCGCGTGCGCGACGCCCACCGCCCGGACCGGGTCGTGCTCGGCGAGCGCGTCGACCAGGTCGCGGTGCTCGCGGTTGGACTCGCGCAGGTAGTCCAGCGGGTAGGGCAGGTAGTAGCGGTAGAGGTCGCGCAGCGCGACGCCGTACTGCGCCGCCGCGGCGGGCAGCCGGGTGGCCTCGGCGACGGCGAGGTGGAACTGCTCGTCGAGGGTGTGGAACTCCGCCCACGTGGACGCGCGGTCCATCGCCCGCACGAGCCGGCGCAGGGCGGTGGTCCGGGTCTTGGTCACCGCGAGCGAGGCCAGGTGGGCGACGCCGCACTCGAGGAGCAGCCGCCTGTCGATGAGGTCGTGCACCTCCGTGGTCGCGCCCCGGTAGGCGTCGGTCTCGGCGACCGCGCCGAGGGTGGGCTCCTGTGCCACGAGCGTCCCGCCGTTGCGTCCGCGACGGCGCTCGAGCACACCCTCCTTGGCCAGCACCGTCATCGCGCGGCGCACCGTGATCTCGCCGACGTCCAGGGCGGCGGCGATCTCCGCCGGGGGTGGCAGCCGCTCGCCGGGGCGCAGGAGCTGCAGCTCGACGGCCATCGCGATCCGTGCCCGCACGGTGTCGAGGGCGGTCAGCCGGCGGATGCCGTCGAGGGGGGCGGCGCTGAGCCGCTCCTCGGCATCGCCGAGCGCGGCGTGGTCCGGCTTCGCCGTCGGGGCCATCCCGCCATGCTAGCGGCGCGCGTCCCAAAAGAATCAGACTGAACACTCTATTCAAAGAGATCAGGGTGCTCTATTTTGCGATGCGAGCCTCGAGACCATTCCACCTCCCTGGAGACACCATGTCCCGACCCCTGCCGATCGCGGTCGTGCAGGCCGAGCCCGTGCCGGTGGACGCGCCCCTGGACGTCTTCGCACGCAGCGTCACCGAGCTCGTCGAGGGGTTCGGCCAGGCCCGGCTCGCCGTCTACCCCGAGCTGCACCTCTTCGGCACCGACGAGGATCCCCGCACCACCAACGAGCGCCTCGAGGCCGCCGCCGAGCCGCTGGACGGACCCCGCTGCCGCGGACTCGCCGAGCTCGCCGGCGACCTCGGCGTCTGGCTGGTCCCGGGCAGCGTGTGCGAGCGCGGCGAGGACGGTCACCTCTACAACACCGCCGTGGTGTTCTCCCCGTCGGGCGAGCTCGCGGCGTCGTACCGCAAGGTCTTCCCCTGGCGCCCCTACGAGCCCTACCGGCCCGGCGACCGCTTCGTCGTCGTCGACGTCCCGGAGGTCGGCCGGCTCGGCCTGTCGATCTGCTACGACGCGTGGTTCCCGGAGGTGACCCGGCACCTCGCGTGGCTCGGCGCCGAGGTCGTGCTCAACGTCGTGAAGACGACGACGGCCGATCGCGCCCAGGAGCTCGTGCTCGCGCGCGCCAACGCGATCGTCAACCAGGTCTTCGTGGTGAGCGTGAACTGCGCGGGACCCGTCGGCACGGGCCAGAGCCTCGTGGTCGACCCGGAGGGCACGGTCCGGGTCGCGACCGCCGGCGCGACCCCCACGGTGCTGACCGACGTGCTCGACCTCGACCACGTGGTGCGCGCGCGCACCTTCGGCACCGCCGGCCTCAACCGCATGTGGGAGCAGTTCGTCGACGGCGACGCCCCTCTCGAGCTGCCGCTCTACGACGGCCGCATCGACCCGGCCCGCTGGCGGACCACGCCCCCGGATCCCGGCCGGCCCGTCCCGCCCTCCCGTCCCGACCCCTCGTGAGCAGTCCCGCTCAGCCCCCGACCAAGGAGCACGACATGGCACCGTCCCACCCGACCCTGAACAGGACGCTCGGCCTGCGGTCCGTCGTCCTGTTCGGCCTGGCCTACATGACGCCGATCATCGTCCTCGGCATCTTCGGCATCATCGCCGAGACGACCGCCGGCGTGACCCCGTCGGCCTACCTCCTCGCCCTGGTCGCCATGCTCTTCACGGCGTTCTCCTACGGCCGGATGGCCCGGCGCGTTCCCGGTCGCGGGCTCGGCGTACACCTACGTCCGCCGCTGCATCGACTCGCGGGCAGGCTTCCTGGTCGGGTGGGCGGTGCTGCTGGACTACTTCTTCCTGCCGGTCGTGATCTGGCTGTTCGGCGCGGTCTACCTCCAGGCGAAGTTCCCGGGCGTGCCGTTCTGGGTGTGGATCGTCGCCTTCATCGGCACCACGACCGTGCTCAACGTCCTCGGCATCCAGGTCGCGGACGCGGGCCAACTTCTTCCTCATGTCCTTCCAGGTCCTGGTGATCGTCCTCTTCGTGGTCCTGTCCCTCGCGCACGTCGTCGGCGCCGACGGTGCGTCGGGCGTCGTGTCCGGGAACCCCTTCGTCAACGGCGCCACGACGTGGTCGGGGATCTCCGCCGGCGCGGCCATCGCGGCGTACTCGTTCCTCGGCTTCGACGCCGTCACCACCCTCACCGAGGAGACCGTCGACCCGCAGCGGACGATCCCGAAGGCGATCATGCTGGTCGCTCTCATCGGCGGCGGCATCTTCGTGGTCGTCGCCTACACCACCCAGCTCGTGCACCCCGGCGGCGAGTTCACGGACTCGGCCTCGGCCGCGTTCGACATCGCCGAGGAGATCGGCGGCAACCTGTTCGGCTCGGTGTTCCTGGCCGGGCTGGTGATGGCGCAGTACGCCTCCGGCCTCGCCGCCCAGGCCAGCGTCTCGCGCCTGCTCTTCGCGATGGGCCGCGACCGCGTGCTGCCGCACCGGGTCTTCGCGTTCGTCCACCCGACGTACCACACCCCCGTCCTCAACCTGGTGCTCAGCGGCCTCGTCGGGATGCTGGCGCTGTGGTTCGACCCCGCCACGTCGACGTCGTTCATCAACTTCGGGGCCTTCACGGCGTTCACCTTCGTCAACCTGTCGGTGATCGGCTACTTCCTGCGGGAGCGCCACCACGGCTCCCTCGACGTGTGGGCGTATGTCGTCGTGCCGGCCCTCGGCGCACTGATCGACCTGTGGCTGCTCACCCAGCTCGACAGCACCGCCATCACCCTCGGCCTGATCTGGCTCGGGATCGGCGTGGTCTACCTGGCCGTGATGACGAGGGGCTTCCGCACCCCGCCCCCGGAGATGGAGTTCGCCGACGACGCCGAGGTGCCGGTCCACGGCGGCTGACACCCGGAAAGCGCAGCGGTCAGTACGCTGACGGTGCTTCGCGGCGCCGTACCCTGAGGAGGTCTGGTGGGCCGGATCCTCTGCTTCCTGCATCGCCACGCCTGGGGCGAGGTGAGGCACGACGAGGCGGGCCCGTTCCAGACCTGCGTGCGGTGCCGCAAGGTGAGGGGCTCCGGCCGCCTGGGTCCCGGAGGCTACGACGCCATGCCCCCGCAGGTGCCGGGCGGCGGCCACTGAGACGGTGCCGTGCTGTCGTGCGGTGGTGGAGCTGAGGGGATTCGAACCCCTGACCTTCTCCAGTGGACCAGCCGTCGGGATCACTCGGAGGCCCTCGGCCAATCACGGCCCAACTCGCTCAATCGTTAGCCCTGCAGCGGATCGCGTCGTCTGACCCCTCAACGTTACCCGTAAAGCACGGATGACCTCGACCCCTCTCGGACTGACTTTGCGCTGACTTTCCGGTACGCCCCGAGTCTGAACTGCGCAGCACTGAGGCCCCGCGAACGGCCCCTGGGCTGGTCGGTGGCGCCGCTCATTCGGGCTCGTGATCGGGCCGGATCTCGCTGATCATCCGGACCGCCCGCTCACGCAGCTCGGCCGGGGACCTTCTCGACCTACTCCCTGACATGACTTCAACCTCCCAAGGTTCGGAGTCTGCACAACCAGTCGGTGTGTCCTATTGCCGATGGCCAGGGAAGAGAGGAGACCATCGGCTGAGCGTGCCTGACCGCGCATCCGCGAGAGTCGCTGCGGCTACCGCGTCAGCTGGTCGTTGTCGCATCGGTATACGCAGCCGGCGCGCTGATCGCCTCAGTCTCGTTCGAGCTCTTCGAAGCGAGCTACCAAAGACAGCGGCCCGCACTTTGGGCAGGAGCAACGCTGCTCCGCGGTGCCGCGGTCATCATCGGCCCCTTGCGTTCAGCGGGGCGAGCCAGGCGTCGCTGGCGATCCCTTTGAGTGCTCGCGTATCAACGCTTCCACCAGCGCTTTGTTGCCGCGACCGCGAGTCCCGTGTAACCCCATGTGACGGCGGCAAAAGATCCAACTGCAGCGGCTTGGTAGACGGGACTGTCCTTCCAATCTGGCCTGAATACGAGGATGCCGAAGGCGTTTGCATTGGTCCAGGCTCCTGCTGTGAGCGGCCAGGCGACGCGTCGTGGCAGATCGGGCACCGCGGAGCCGACCAGGACACTCAGGCCGCCGAGCGCGATCAAATCAAGGTGCCACTGGCGAAGCCTGGGGATCGACCGGATCCCAAGTGCGCCGATGCGATCCGGATCGTTCACCGCGAGTGCGTACGGCCAGCCGGTGAGAGCCCCCGCCGCCAACTCCAAGATGCCGGACAGGACGAGCGTCTGGTTGGTCTGGACGCTCGACGTCGTGGTCACGGCAGTTCCTTCGGTTCGGTCGTCGTTGGAGTCTCGGGCAGCGCTGTGGCGAACGACAAGAGCTGGGCGTTGAATGCTCGTGGCCGTTCGAGCATGAGCATGTGACCGCAGCCCTCAAGGATGATGGTGTGGGCGTGGGGAACTGGCGTTGCAACGTGTAGGTGTCACGTAGCGGGACGATGCGGTCGGAATCGGCTGCCAGGGAGAGGATCGGGCAGGTCGCTCCTTGGACGCCTGCGCTGAGGTCGCTGCGCCGACGGCGCGCGCAGTCGGGTAGACGCCAGAGGCGCCTGCTCCGTCGATGATCAGAGCGGCCGCGTCGGCAGGCAAGGCCCCGGGGCGCAGGACGTACGGGGCAAGAAACACGCTTCGCAGCAGCGATGAGGATGCGATGCAGCGGCGCAGCCAGCCTGGGGCGCGAAGGCCAGCGGTAAGGATCTCGGCGACGATCGCCGCGGTCTCCCGTGGCCGAGTAAGGATGAGACGCAGCACGCCGCGCATGGCAAGCAGGTCGCCGAACTGATAGATCGCGCCGCCGACCGATACGACCGCCTCGGCCAGGTCGGGATGTCGACTGCCGACGCGCAGCACGATCTGGCCCCCCAAGGAGTGCCCGACGAAGACCGCTCGACCTATCCCCAGGCTGCGGACGAGCTCGGCTGCGGTGTCGGCGAAGCCCTCGAGGGTCACTCGGCCTTCGGGCGGCTGGGAACGGCCGAAGCCTGGGAGGTCGAGAGCGAGCACGCGGCCGTGCTCGGCCAACCCTGGGATGTTCTCCAGCCAGTGCTGCCATCGTCCGCCCATGCCGTGGATGAGGATGAAGACCCGGTCTCCGGTGCCGACGTCGAGATAGTGCAGGCGCCGGCCCGCGACTCGTCGCGTCGTACTCGTACCGGGACCAGTCGCGGTCACGCCATCCCGGCATCGCGGACTTCGCGTAATCACCGTCGACGGGAACCCAGCCGATCATGTCGCGCCGCCGTCGCTGGTGGCGAGCAGCCCCAGCGCAGGCACTTCTCTATCGGCGGCGAGCACTGGTCGGTGGACAGATGGCATTTAGCGACCCTCCAGTGCTTGATTCCCGTCACCACCACATATCGTCGTTTCGCTGATGCACTCCCGGAGCGAAGACAGGGTGGCGTTCCTCCTTCGGCCCGATGATCTCGGAGTCGCTTGAGCCAATTCCGCGGAGTAAGTGCGGAGTGGCCATGCTGTCTCCCTGGTTCGGGATGACGGGCACCGGCCCTGACCTATCACAACTCTTCCCGCAGCTGGCGAAGGCCGCTGAAACCAATCTTCGGCAGGCATGAGGTTGAGATGCATCCTGGCATCCTCGGCGCCTGCCATGATCACGCGGGCGCCTCGGTTGTGCAGCCCGTTCTGGATGAAGACCTGGCGGGCTCACCAGTCACGTGCCCAGCTCATCGGCCGACTTCTCGTCATGCACACGCAAG
Organism: uncultured Actinomycetota bacterium; assembly: GCA_963781745.1. Taxonomy (GTDB): domain Bacteria; phylum Actinomycetota; class Actinomycetes; order Propionibacteriales; family Nocardioidaceae; genus Nocardioides_B. The sequence continues at coordinate 337,949 of CAWAHH010000009.1, forward strand.
CCCTGGGTCGTCCTGCACGTTAGGTCGGCACGTGAGAGTTGACCGACGTGCTGGGGCGAGCTCGTACACCGCGATGAGGTGCCGCCCGACGCGGCTGCCTCATCATGACCGCGCACTCCGTCTGCCCGCGGCGCGCCGTGGCATGGCTCGGTGGACTCGGTGATGGCCCGGGACCTCAAGATGGACGGCTTGATCTCCCGGGTCGAGTATGCGCTGCTCGCAGACCTCAACGGGCGCGCCCGGACATGAGGGGCGCGCCGCGTCCAGTCCGGCGAGGGCCTTGAACGAGTGGGAAGCACCTGTGGGGTCGTCGAGGAGTTCGCCCTGCCGGCTCTGGTTGCCCTCCTGAACGCATGGGCCACTCCC
>CAWAHH010000010.1:0-273470 GCA_963781745.1 uncultured Actinomycetota bacterium
CCCAGCCCAGCACCGCGTGCTCGACGTCGGTGGCGATCACCAGCCGGTCGGCGCCAGCGGTGCCGGCCAGCAGGGCCGCGGTCAGGTCCTTGTCGATGACGGCCTCGACACCCCGGTAGCTGCTCGGCACCGCCGTCGGCCACCACCGGGATGCCGCCGCCGCCCGAGCACACCACCGCGAAGCCGGCGTCCAGCAGGGCCAGCACCGCCGGCGCGTCCAGGCAGCGCACCGGCTCGGGCGAGGCGACCACCCGCCGCCAGCCCCGCTCGCCGCGGTCCTGCCAGTGCTGGCCGTGCCCGACCACACGGCGGCCTCGGCCTCGGCTGAGGTAGCGGCCGATCGGCTTGGACGGGCGCGGCGAAGCCGGGATCGTCGGCGGCCACCTCGGTACGCGAGACCACCGTCGCGGTGCGCGCCGGCGAGCCGCGGGCGGCCAGCGCCCGGTCGAGGGCGTTGAGGATCAGGAGGCCGACGGTGGCCTGGGTCTGGGCGCCGCACCAGTCCAGCGGCACCGGCGGCACCACCGAGGCGGCCAGCTCGTTCTTGACCAGCAGGTTGCCCACCTGCGGTCCGTTGCCGTGGGTCAGCACCACCTGGTGGCCGGCGCGGATCAGCTCGGCGACCGGTTCGACGGCGGTCTCGATGGCGGCCTGCTGGTCGGCCGGCCGGGCCGAGCCGTCGGCAGCGGTCATCGCGTTGCCGCCCACCGCGATCACCACCCGCACTCCCCGCTCCTCTCGCTTCGCCGACGCCCAGCCTGTCAAGACCCGGGCCGCCGGGCACCGGCGATCATCGCCCAACCGTCCCGGCATTGTTGGCAAAGGCCTGCCGACCTGCCTGGCCCGCCGGCGTCAGGCGAGTGCTGCTGGCATCCGGAGGTCGGCCCCTTCCGGAGATGCCGGGTGGTGGCCGCTGCGCCTTTCACATAACAAATGGGTCTCACATCTGAACTGTTTGTCCGGATTAGCCTAATTTGAGAAGGTCACTCGCTGGGAGGTTCCCAGCGCCGGTCGTGAGCCTTCCGGATGCCGGACGGGCCACGGCCGCACGGAAGGAGGACCTATGTTGCATCGCAGACGTTGGCCGGTGGCGGGACTGCTGGCCGGAATGGTGGCGGTAAGCATGGCCGCCGTGGCACCCGCCCAGGCTGCCGCAGCCCCAAGCCTGGCGCAGGCGAGCACCACCGTGACGGCGTCCGGTGCGGGGCTGGCCGCGGCCTACTGGACCGCCGACCGGATGGCGCACGCGCTGCCCGGTGACCTGCTGGCCCCGAAGGCCGCCGCCGTCGACGGCACAGCCGGCGCCCCGCACCGGCGCGCGCGGTTCGGTGGCACCCTCGACGGCCACCAAGCCTCTGCGAAGGCCCCGGGTCGGCGCACGCACGTGCCGGGGGCGTCTCGACGCTCGCCGTGTCGGCTTCGGCGACGGTGGGCCGGGCGTTCTTCCACAACCCGACCAACGGCCTGGACTACTCCTGCTCGGCCTCGGCGCTCAACAGCGGCTCCAAGGAACTGGTGCTGACCGCCGGGCACTGCGTGCACGGCGGCGCCGGCGGACCTGGATACGAACTGGGTGTTCGTGCCGCTGTACAACTACGGCTCCCAGCCCTACGGCCAGTGGTCGGCCAAGTACTTCACCACCTTCAACTCCTGGATCAGCAGCTCCGACCTCAACCGCGACGTCGGCATGGTGACCATGTGGCCCAACGGTTCCGGCGCCGCTGGTGAACGTGGTCGGCGGCAACGGCCTGGCCTGGAACTGGGGCTTCTACAACCCGGTCACGATCCTCGGTTACCCGGCCGAGTACCCCTACGACGGCGGCTGGCAGCAGTACTGCCAGGGCACCACGACCCGGTTCGGCAGCGAGTACAAGGTCGCGTTGCAGTGCGGGTTCACCGGTGGCTCCTCCGGCGGCCCGTGGCTGCTGCAGTACGACAACAACACCGGCCTGGGCTATGCCAACGGCGCCATGTCGACCCTGGAACCGTCCACCGGGTGGAACCGGGCCTCCTACTTCGACGACTCGGTCTACAACATGTACACCTCGGTGGCGAACCTGACCTGATCCCGTCAGGGCACTGATCGTCGCGGCATGGCTCCTGACCTGCTTGGTCGCGCCCCGTTTCCGCCAGTCGGTGGCGGCCGGTCCGCCGGCCGCCACCGACGCGCGCGAGGACCGGCCCGGCTCAGCAGGCCCGTGAGCCTCAGATGTGAGCTGCGCCTCGTTCGCCGGCCGCCGGGGAACCCGCCAGGTCCCGGGCCGGACCAATACGGCACCCGGATCACATCGAAGTCGAAGGAGCCGTACATGAGGCGTCCCCGCCGGAGCCTGAGCATCGCCGTCGCCCTGGCCGGGATCTGGCTGGCCGGCTTCGCCGCGGCAGGTGCCGCGTCGGCGCACGTGAGCGTGTCCGGTCCGGGCGCGGTGCAGGGCGGCTACGCCAGCCTGGTCTTCAAGGTGCCCACCGAGTCGGCGACGGCCAGCACCACCGGGCTGAAGGTGCAGCTGCCGGCCGACCAGCCGCTGGCCTCGGTGTCGGTGCTGCCGGTTCCCGGCTGGAGCTACACGGTGACCAAGGCCAAGCTGGCGACGCCGATCAGCTCCGACGACGGCGACATCACCGAGGCGGTGAGCGTGATCGAGTGGAAGGCCGAGAGCGCCGGCACCGCGATCAAGCCCGGCGAGTTCAACCAGTTCACGATCAGCGCCGGCCCGCTGCCCAAGGCGGCGTCGATGACCTTCAAGGCGATCCAGACCTACAGCGACGGCTCGACGGTCTCCTGGATCGAGCAGCCCGCCGAGGGCAGCTCGGCCGAGCCCGAGCACCCGGCGCCCACCCTGACGCTGGCCGCGGCCGGCGCCTCGTCGGCTCCGTCGACGGCTCCGCCTCCGGCCGCGCCGGCTGGAACCTCGACCGCCGCCAGCAGCTCCGACGACGACAACGGACCGGCCGTCACCGCGCTGGTGCTGTCCATCGTGGCGTTACTGGTCGCCGGGGCCGCGCTGGCCATGGCGGGCATCGGAAGGCGGTCCGGCCGGGCTTCGTGAAACCGCGGGCAGCCGGTGACGGTCGGGCGACGCGCGGCCGCTACGGTCGGTCCCGACTGACCTTTCCAGCGCCCGGCCCTACCGCGGACTCCAGTCGGCGGCCGTGCGGACGGAGTCGAGGATGCACTCCCACATGCGCGAACCGAGGCCCGGCACCGGGGCTGCCCGCCAGCACCAGCAGGCCCTGGAACGGGAGGCTGACGCGGCGGCCGAGGCGGTGGCCCGGACCGGTGGCCAGCCGGCGGCGCAGCACGCGCCGGACCCGCAGAACGGTCCGCTGCCGGCCGCGGTGCGGGCCTTCTCGAGAACGCCTACGGCTACGACCTCGGCGCGGTCCGCACCCGGTCCGGCACCGAGGCGGACCAGCGGCTGTCGCCGATGGGTGCCCGGGCGATGACCGCCGGCCCGAACATCGTGCTCGGCTCCACGGCGTCACCGCGGACGCTGGCCCACGAACTGGCACACGTGGTCCAGCAGGGGGCGGCAGCTCCGCGTCCGGACGAGCCCGGGGATGGTCCGGCCCGCCGGCGCTGCGCCGGCAGTGCAATTCGACCTCGCGGTGGCGCCGCCCGATCCGCAGGCACAGGCGCCCGCGCTGACCGCCGCCCAGCTCGCCGCGGCGATCCGCTTCAACACCCACCGGATGGCCGACCCGTACGTCTTCGCGGTGATCCGCGACGTGATGGGGGCAAGCCGGTTCCCGGCCGTCGTCGATGCCGACTTCGTGCAGGCGATCGCCCGGTGGCAGGCCATGTTCGGGCTGCCGGTCGACGGCCGGCTCACCGAACCGACCGTGGCGACGGTGGTACGGGAACTGCGTGCCGAGAGCGCCCTGGTCCCGTCGTTGGCCGATGACGCCAACCGGGTCGAGCTGGAGGCCGCGCTCACCTTCGACCAGGCGCTCTTGGTGGACGCCGCGACCATCCGCACCATCCAGGGGATTATCGGCGCGCCCGCCACCGGGGTGTGGGACGACGCAACCGTCCGGGCCGTTGATGGCCTACCAGACGGCGCACGGCCTGCACCCCGGACGGCATGGTCGGCCCGGCCACCGTGCGCCTGGTTGATCAACGACCTGATCGCCGCGGCCCGCTTCGACGATGCGATCCATGTGATCGTCGATTACCACCACTTCCCGACCGCCAACCTGGCCATCCGGTTCGACGCGACCGTCGCCGGGGCGGACGCCCTCACCGACGGCGTCATCGGCACCGGAAACCTGCAGACCGTGCGGGGCTGGGGCCGACCACCTTCACGGCCGGGTACGACACATGATCCGGATCATCGGGCACGAGTTGCAGCACGTGCAGCAGCGCTCGGGGGCGACGCCGATAGCCAACCAGCACGTGCGCGAATTCCTCGCCTTCGCCTGGGAATCGCTGGACACCAGCGCACCGGCGCTGACCGCCGCCGAGCGGGTCAACCACGCCAACATCGCCATCACGCACTGGAACGCCGCACCGGCCGCGGACCGCACACCCCACCAGGGGGTACGGGGTCCTGGCTCGACCTGCTGATCGCGGCCGGCGGGGTCGGGAACTTCTGAACGATGACCGGGCATAATCCGAGGGCGTTCCGCGCCGCCGTACCGGGAGGGCCGACCGTGACAGCTCCGCTCAGCACTGACGGCGGCCGGCGGCCGGCGACACCTTCGCACCGGGCTCCGCGATCCCGGTCCGGCTCCGGCTCGTCAACCGGTCGTCGGCTCCGGTGCAGGTCAACGGCAGGTTCGGCGTCGGCTACTCCGACGGGCTCTACCGCGAGATCTTCTTCACGGTCCGGGATGGCGCCGGCCGGGAGCTGCCGGTGCCGGACGAGCGGCGGGTCGACGCGCATCGGCTGCCGCCGGGCCGGGATGACTTCCAGCTGCTGGAACCGGGGGAAGCGGTCACCGGCGAAGGCGAACCTTGCGCCGCGGGTACCCGTTCGAGCAGCCGGGCGACTATGCCGTCGAGCTGCACTTCGAGAACTCCGACGACGTCGCCGCCTTCGGGTCGGTGACCGGCCGGAGCGATGCCGAGCCGGTCCGGCTACACATCACCCCCTGACCGATTGCTGGGAGCTTTCAGCTGCAGATCGAGAGAAAGACACTGCATGACCAAGCGCGTTATCGATGTCGACGACTCCGTCCTCGAGGCAGCTCGTGCCCAGCTCGGCACGAGGACGATCGAGGACACCGTGAACGAGGCGCTTCGCCGTGCAGCCCGCGGCCGGGACGAATGGGTCGCCCGGGCGCTGGATTTCCTCTCGAACGCCGACCTCCACGACCGAGAACAAGCATGGCGCTGAGCCGATCGAGACCACCGCGGCGCACGGGCACCATCGATTGAGCAGCCGCATCCGCGCCGGATCAGTCCGGTTCGGGACGGGCCAGCAGCAGTTCGAAGACCGCCGCCTCCAGTTCCGGGCCGAGCCGCAGCGCCTGCAGCTGGGACAGCCGGATGGCCAGCGGGGCGTCCGCGGTGGCGGCGGCGTAGAGCCGGGTCTTGACCTCGTAGGACAGCTGGGCCCGGTGCACCAGCGCGAACAGCCGGTCGGCAACGTCGTTGGCGGCCAGCCGGGGCCGCTCGCCGAGCTCAACCCGGACCGCCGCGGTCACCGGCACGTCGGCGACCCGGACGCTGGTACGCCGGCCGGTCCGCAGCACCTCGGCGGCCACCGGCGCGCCGTCCACCGTGACAGCCGGCTCACCTGCCGCCTGACAGGCCAGGAAGGTCAGCGTCCAGTCGCGCCGGGCCGGCAGGCAGCCGGTGTTGCCTTCGGCCGGCCCGACCTGCAGCACCCCGTCGGCCTGGGAGAACCGGATCGGGGTGCTCACCCAGCGGGCCGGCTCGTCGCCCGGCCCGACGCCGTCGTCCTCGACCAGGTCGAACGCGCCGTCGGCGCCCACCACGACCAGCACCTCGAGCGCGGCCGGGTTCTCGGCGGCGGTGTTGCCGGGCACCTCGGCGGCGTCCAGCGGGACGATCGCGCCGGCCGGGGCGAGCACCGGGATGCCGTCCGGGCCGCGGTGCAGCCGCATCTCGCGGCCGCCGTCGTAGACCAGCTCGGTGAACACGTCGACCCAGGTGCCCGGCGGCAGCCAGCCGGTGACCGAGCCGAGCAGCAGCCGCCGGTCGGCCGGGGTGGTGATCGGGGCGACGATCAGCTCGCTGCCGAAGGCGTACTGGTTGCGGGCCCGGTAGGCCTCCTCGGCCTCGCGGGTGGGCGTAGTACATCGGCGGCACCAGCGGCACGCCCGGAATGCGCGGCCCGGTGGTTCATCGTGTGCAGGTAGGGCAGCAGCCGGTGCCGCAGCCGCAGCGCCGCGGTCATCGCCTGCTCGCGCCGCGCGGCCGAACTGCCACGGCTCCTTGCTGGTGAACGGGCTCAGCACCGAGTGCAGCCGGATGATCGGCGAGAACACCCCGAGCTGCACCCAGCGGGTGGCCAGCTCGTCGTCCTTGATGCCGCCCATGTGGCCGCCGATGTCGTGGCTCCACCAGCCGTAGCCGATGTTGGCGGCGGTCGCGGTGAACTCCGGCTGGAAGTCCAGCGACGCCCAGGTGATGATGGTGTCGCCGGAGAAGCCGACCGGGTAGCGGTGGCTGCCGGGGCCGGCGTAGCGGGAGAAGGTCAGCGGCCGCCGGCCGTCCCGGGCGCTGTCGAGGAAGTGGAAGTGGTTGAGCATCCACAGCGGGTCGATGCCGGCGACCCGGGTGTGCGGGCCCTGCTGCCAGTCCAGCCACCAGAAGTCGACGCCCTGCTCCTCCAGCTGCCGGTGCAGGACGTCGAAGTAGGCGGCCAGGAACTCGCGGATCGGTGACGTCGAAGGCGATCGGGCGCTCGGTGGCCGGGTCGATGCCCGAGCGCCTCGGCCATCGCCGGGTAGGCGTCCTCGTAGGCCCGGACGCCGTCGGCCGGGTGGACGTTGAGGGTGACCGTCAGGCCGCGCTCGTGCAGCTCGGCGCAGGAACGCCGGCGGGTCGGGGAACAGCTCGCGGTTCCAGGTGTAGCCGGTCCAGCCGCTGCCGTACCGCGGGTCGACGTCGACCAGGTGCCAGTCCATGTCCAGCACCGCCACCGAGAACGGGATGCCCTCGGCGGCGAACCGGTCCAGCAGCGCCAGGTACTCGTCGGCGCTGTAGCGGTGGTAGCGGCTCCACCAGTTGCCCAGCGCCCAGCGCGGCAGCAGCGGCTGCGGCCCGGACAGCGCGTACAGCGCCCGCAGCGCCGCCGGGTAGTCCCGGCCGTAGCCGAAGACGTAGAGGTCGCTCGGCGTCGCCCGGTGCGCGGGCTGACCCAGCCGTCGTCGTCGAGCAGCAGGGTGCGCGAGTCGTCGATCACCGCGAAGCCGTTGCGGGACAGCACGCCCGGCTCCAGCGGCAGCCGGCCGTCGACCATGTCCAGGGTGCGGGCGGTGCCGCCGAGGTTGCCGTCGCCGTCGACGCGCGTCGCTCGGGGACTCGCCGTAGCGCCACACGCTGTGCCAGGTGCTCACCCCGCCGCGGACCTGCACGCTCAGGCCCGAGGTGCTGAACGGGCCGCGGTCGTAGACCAGGTGCAGCCGCTCGGTGAGCACCTCCAGGTGCGGCGCCGTCCTCGATCACCTGGAAGTCCGGCACCGGCAGCTCGCGGTTGATCGCGAACGCCGAGGCGCGGTCCTCGAACACGCCCGTCGGCGGACTATTCCAGCCGCAGCAGGCCGTCGGTGAGCACGGTGATCCGGTAGTCCGGGCCCTGCACGACGGCCCGCCGGTCAGCGACCGGACGGCAGCTCAGGCGGTAGCGCTGATCCATCGCCTCTTTCTACCCGACGGGCGTCGAACACCCGACCGCAGCGCGACGCCGCCGGTCAGGCCCCGTCGCCGGGGTCGTCACGCGGTGAAGTCGCTGTTCCAGCCGCGCCGCAGCAGGTCGTTGCACTGCCGGACCGCATCCGGCTCGTCGTCGAGCACGCCGGCCAGCTCGCGAGCCCAGGCGGCGCGCAGCACGGCCAGGTTGGTCGCGGCCCGCTCGCTGGGATGCACCACGATGCCGCGGCCGGCCGCGGCGGTGCGGGTCAGCATGCCCTTGTCCTCGAGGGCGCGCAGCGCGGTGCTGACGTTGGTGCGCTGCAGCCGGGCGCGGCGGGCGAGTCTCGCTCGGCGCCGAGCCGGGATGCAGGTCGACCAGCCGCATCACGGTCCGCTCGGTATCGGTGAGCGGCACCACCTCGTCTCCGGACGGCGTCCGGGCCCGGACCAGCCGGCTGACGTTGAGGATCAGCTGGGCCAGCTCGGAGACATCGCGGCATCGCCGGGGGCCTCACCCGTAGCGTCGCGGGTCACGGTGACACCTCCGGATGATTATGCGTACATTATTATCTGTGCATAATAGTACCGTCGGCAGCCCGCCATGACCACGACCAACCGGGTGAAGCTGGCGCTGCTGCTCGGCTCGCTCAGTGCGTTCGGACCGCTCACCATAGACATGTACCTGCCCGCCCTGCCGGGAATGGCACGCAACTGAACTCGGACCCGGGCACCATCCAGCTGACCCTGACCGTGTTCGTGATCGGGCTGGCCGCCGGCCAGCTGGTGGTCGGCCCGCTGTCGGACGCACTCGGCGCGGCGCCGGCCGCTGCTGGCTAGGCATCGCGCTCTACGCCGCCAGCTCGGTGTGCTGCGCGCTCGCCCCCACCGCGGGCTGGCTTGATCGGCGCGCCGGGCGCTGCAGTCCTTCGGTGCCGCCGCCGCGATCGTGCTGGCCCGGGCGATCGTGCGGGACCTGTTCGACGGCGTCGCGATGACCCGGTTCTTCTCCACGCTGATGCTGGTCACCGGCGCCGCCCCGGTGCTGGCGCCGGTGATCGGCAGCCAACTGCTGGCGATCGCGAGCTGCGCACCGTGTTCGTGGTGCTCACCGGCGTCGGGCGTGGCTGCTGTTCCTGGCGGTGCTGCTGGCGCTGCCGGAGAGCCTGCCGGCATCCCGGCGACAGTCGCCGGCCTGGCCGCCCGGCTGCGCACCTTCGCCGCTGCTGGGCCGCGACGCGCGAGTACCTGCGGCACGTGCTGGCGGCGGCGCTGACCTTCGCGGCCATGTTCGCCTACATCTCCGGGTCGTCCTTCGTCCTGCAGCAGGCCTACGGCCTGAGCGCGGTGCAGTTCAGCATGGCTTTCGCCGTCAACGGCGTCGGCCTGGTCGCCTTCGGCCAGCTCAACCGGGTGCTGGTCGGCCGGGTCGCCACCGAGCACGCGATGCTGGTCGCCGGCCTGCTGGTGGGCGGCGTCGCCAGCCTGGGCGTGTTGCTGTCCACGGTGTTCGGCGCGCCGTTGCCGGTGCTGCTGCTCTGCCTGTTCGGTGAGGTGTCGACCGTCGGCATCGTGCTGGCCAACGCGACATCGAAGGCGCTCGCCGCGCACGGCGAGCGGGCCGGCGCGGCCTCGTCGCTGCAGGGCCTGCTGCAGTTCCTGGTCGGTGGCCTCGCGTCGGCGGCGATGGGCCTGGCCGGGCGGGGCAGCCCGGTCGGGATGGGCGTCACTATGTTCGGCTGCGCGGCCGCCGCCCTGGCCGTCTACCTGCTGGTCCCTGTTCGACGATCCGCTGCCGTGGTCGAGGTCCACACCGAACCGGAACCGCTGGCCGCCTGACCGGTCGCTACCTGACGCCTCAGTCGGCGATCGGTCCGTCCGAGTCGAGCGAGTCCAGCCAGGCGAGGATCTGCTCGGTGTGCTCGCCGAGCATCGGCGGCGGCTGGTGCCGGGGCCGGCCGCCGGTGTCGTAGCGCAGCGGCGGGCCGGGCAGGGTGAGCGCGCCCAGGCTGGGGTGCTCCACCTCGACCAGCAGTCCCTGCGAGCGGGTCTGCTCCCACTCGTAGACCTCGTCCAGCGAGCGCACCTGGCCGGCCGGGGTGCCGAGCTCGGCCAGGATGGCCATCAGCTGCTCGCGGGTGTAGTCGCCGAAGGCGGCGTCGATGGCGGCGATCACCGCGTCCCGGTCGGCGACCCGTTCGGCGTTGCGGGCCCACTCGGGCCGGTCCAGGCCGAACCTGGCCGCGAACGACTGCCACAGCCGGTCGCTGCCCACCGCGATCTGCACCATGCCGTCGGCGGCGGAGAACAGCCCGTACGGGCAGATCGAGGGATGGTGCCGGCCGGCCACTCCCGGCACCTCGCCGGCCACCGTGTACCGGGTGCCCTGAAAGGCGTGCACGCCGACCATGCCGGCCAGCAGCGAGGTGCGCACCACCTGCCCCGCGCCGGTGCGGTCCCGCTCGTGCAACGCGGCCAGCACCCCGTACGCGCCGTACATGCCGGCCAGCAGGTCCGCGATCGGCACGCCGACCTTGGTGGGGTCGTCCGGGGACGAGCCGGTCAGCGACATCAGGCCACCCTCGCCCTGGGCGATCTGGTCGTAGCCCGGCCGGCCGCCCTCCGGGCCGTCGTGGCCGAAGCCGGTGATGGACAGCACGATCAGCCGTGGATTGAGTTCCTGCAGTCGCTGCATGGAGAAACCCAGCCGGTCGAGTACTCCGGTGCGGAAGTTCTCCACCAGCACGTCGGCGTGCTTGACCAGCCTCGTGAGCGTCTTCGCACCGTCGGGGTCCTTCAGGTCGAGGGTGATGGATTCCTTGTTGCGGTTGCAGGACAGGAAGTAGGTCGACTCGCGCTCGGCGCCGGCCGGGTGCAGGAACGGCGGCCCCCAGCCGCGTGAGTCGTCGCCGTGGCCGGGTGCCTCGATCTTGATCACCCGGGCGCCCTGGTCGCCGAGCATCATCGCCGCGTGCGGGCCGGCCAGCGCCCGGGACAGGTCGAGGACCACGATGTCGGCCAGCGGGCCGTCGGATGGTGGCTGCGGCTGGCTCGACTGCTCGGGTTGGGTCATCGGCCCAGGTTAGGTGGTCGGGTCCTGGGCGGACACCAGCGCGGCCGGGACGGCGACTCTACACTCCTGGCACCTCAGGACCTGGTGGAGTGCCCCGGCCCTGCTGCGGTTCGCGGCGTGCGGTGTGATGAACTTCACGCAGGTCGTGTTAGGCGTAAGGCTCAAAGGCCCTAGTGACAGGAGTGATCACTAACGTGCTCAGGTCACTTCTGAGAGCACCCTTGATGACATCTAGACACGCTGCACAAGGTCGCATGGTGCGTTCTGCGCTGCCGGTGCTCCTGGCGGCGGCGGGGCTTCTCGTGGGCTGCGGAAGTACCAGCGGCGCACACATCGAAACCCAGTCTTGATCCGAGGGGGTACCTCGGTCTTCTCGGAGAGCTGTCCGCTCCCATCGAAGACCCGCCCATACGTCGAGTTCACGGTATCGAACGGCAAACCTGTTGCTGCTGGAATCAAACGCAATCCACCGCCGCCCTGTCTGCTGATCCTGACGATGGTGAGGATCGGGGACCACTGGAAGCTGTCCGACGTCCTCCAGAACACGAGCAGGACGAGGTGGGGGTGACTGTAAGCTGGAATCGATGCAGACCTACAACGCTGCGAATCCGGCCAACTGGGTGACCGAGGTCCTCAGCGTGTGCCAGGAGATCGCGCTGCGGGTGGACCTGCAGCCATGACCGGCCTGGACGCGCAGGCACGGCCCCGGCGCCGGCTGGGCCTCTGGCTGCGCCGTCGACAGGGCCTGATCCAGGTCGGGTACCGCGACATTGCCGTGGAGTTGACCGACACGGCGCCGCTTCTGTTCGAGAACGCCGACGGCAGCCGGACGCTCCGGCAGCTCGCTGGCCTGCTCGTCGCCGAGTACGGGATCTCGTCCGGAGGAGGCCTTGGCCGACACCGCGGAGTTCATCGGCTCCATGATCGAGCACCAGTTCATGGTGATCGCCACGGACGATGCTTCGCCTACGCCTTGACGGCATGACCGCGCCCGAGGTCGAGATCGGCGGGTGCGCGGTCTGGGACACCATCGCCAGCCTTGCGTGCTGGCCCGCTTCCGGGTCCGCGGCGGCGGGGCCTATACCCAATGGGCGCAGCACGCCCAGCAGAAGGTGGCGCCGGAGCTGGTCCGGCAGCTGTGGCGGCAGACCTCGACGCTGTCCCCACCACCCCCGGGCGATACCTCGGCACCGGACTTCTCCCAGGTTTTCGATGCCGAGACGGCCCCGCTGTTCGAGGCCTACTGGCAGGCAGCGCTCGGGCCGTACTGGGACACGATGGAGCTCACCCTGCGCATGGAGGCCCGGCGCCGGAGCGAGACGCTGGCGTCGAAGGGTTGGGCCGCGATGCTGGGCAGCATCGACCCCCGCCTGCAATGGCGCGCGCCCCAGCTTGCCTCGCCGCACCAGGAGGAGATCGACTACGCCGGCGACGTGCGGCGGCTTCGCCTCGTCCCCCTGATGTTCGGCGGCGCGTGGACGCTGTTCACGGCGATCCCGATCGGCACGACGTCCCTGTCCTACGCACTGCCGGCCGGCCATGCCCTCCGGAGCCTGCAGGGGGTTCGGGCGCAAGACCGCCGAGCAGCATGACCCCCTTGCCATCCTGCTGGGGGCGCGCCGGGCGGGCATCCTGCGCTACCTGCAGCGCCCGGCCACCACGACGATGCTGTCGGCGGCGCTGGGCATCGCGCCGAGCACGATGTCGGAACACCTGCGCGCGCTCCTGGCCACCGGAGCGGTCCGGCGCGTCCGCAGGAGGAACGAGGTGTTCTACGAACTCGACCGAAAGGGCTTCATCCTGATGGGAGAGTTCAGCTGATTGCGGTTAGGGATTCGGCTGTTTCGGTTAGAGCCGAATGTTCTGGATAGCCATCTCGGCCAGCTATAGGGTCGAACAACTCATCAGTCAGCCCGATGTAAGAAGGGGGTGAACCGCGTGAAGAAGACCTCCAAGCCTGCCACCTCTGAGGTGAGCAAGATGACCATGATGAGCGTCCAGATCTGACATGCGACCATGTGCCACGCTCCGCCTAGGCGGAGCGTGGCACATTCGCTTTGCGGACGTCGGTCGAATCGTGTCTCGGTCCGCGTGAGGCAGGGAGGCAAAGTCATGTGTGGCATTGGCGCGGTAGCAGGTCTGCGCGGGACCATGCCGGAGCACGAAGTGCGCCCGCGCATCGATTCGATGCTCGCCCAACTGCACCACCGCGGTCCGGACGAGAGCTCGACCCGGATCGAACCCGAGATCGGTTTCGCGTTCGCGAGACTTTCACTGGTCGGGATCGACAACGGCAGTCAGCCGCTGTCGACGCCGGAGGACGACCTGGTGCTTGTCGTCAACGGCGAGGTCTACAACCACCGCGCCCTCGAGTCGAAGTTGAGCGTCGGCGACCAGTTACGCACCCGATCCGACTGCGAAGTCCTGCTCCATCAGTATCGGCGGCACGGCGCTATGCGCTTCTTGGACGACGTCCGCGGCATGTTCGCGTTGATCCTGTGGGATAGGCGGAACCAGAAGCTGATCCTCGCGCGGGATCGGTTCGGGATCAAACCGCTGTACTTCCATTCCGACGCCGCGCGCATCATCGCGAGCTCGGAGATGAAGGCGCTGATGGTCGATCCAGCTACGCCTCGAGAGCTGGATTGGTCCGGTGCGCTCGGGGTGCAGAACCTCACCGGGGTCGCCGAGTACGCCAAGACCCCGGTCTGCACGTGGTTCCGCGGAATCGAGATGGTTCCCGCCGCCACCGTCCTCGAGTTCGACCTCTCCGACGGGTCGATGACCTCGCATCGGTACTGGTCGCTTCCCGAGCCGAATGAGGACTGGAGCGAGGCGCGCTTCGTCGAGGAGTACCGGGAGGCACTGGACATCTCGGTCCGCGAATGCGCCACGGCCGACGCGGAGCTCGGCCTGTTCCTGTCCGGAGGAATCGACTCAGCGGCCGTTCTGGCTCTCGCCGGCTCTGCGGACATCCATACGTTCAGCGCCGTGACGGCAGGTTCACTGCTCAATGGTGACGTCGATGCCTCGGCATGGATAGCCGGCAAGTTCGGCAATCCGCATCACCAGGTCGTGTTTCCGGATGACCACACACCGTCGCCGGATCAGTGGAAGCGCCTGTTGTGGCTGTCCGAAACCCCGCTCTGCGGTCCCGAGATCTACTACAAGTACGAGCTGCATCGCTATGCCAGGCAAGCGCGGCCCGCACTCCGCGGCATGCTGTTGGGCGCTGCGAGCGATGAGTTCAACGGCGGATACACCGCCCTAATGGCCGATGACGAGGGGTGGGCGGGCTTCCGCCGCAGGCTGGGCTTCATCGCGGACAAGACCGATCTGGCGCACGCTCCGGCGGCCAGCTGGCAGACCGACTACCCACTCCCGCTGCTGCGTGAGGACGTGATCCGTGCGGCAGCCGGGTCCCAGCAGGACTACTACCGCCGTTATCTCTCTTCGGAATACCGCCGGGTCCAGCAGTACAACCTCTGGCACGACGACCGGACAGCCGCAGGCAGCGGGACCGAGGCGCGCGTGCCGTTTCTCGACCACCGAGTCGTCGAGATCTCGGCCAGTGTGCCTGATCGTCTGCGCCCAGCCCTGCTCTGGGACAAGGCCATCCTCCGCCGCGCGATGGAGGGCATCATGCCCGACCGCATCCGCGAGCGACCCAAGGTTCCGTTCTTCTACGGCGTCGGTGCCGGGCATACCTACCGGATGATCATGCGCATGCTGCGCGCCGAGAACGAGCACCTGGTCGAACAGGCTCTCTCGGCGCCGGGTGCGGCGGAGCACCTCGACGGGAACAACATCCGGGCAGTGCTTTCTGCCGTGGATACCACGAGGGCCTCGGCACTCCATGCCGAGGTGCTGTTGCGCCTGATCAACCTCGGTCTGCTGTCCGACCTCGCGAAGAGCTTGCCCCGGGTGAGCGAGATGCCTGCGGGCGCGGTGCCGGACCGGGCGAGCGCCGACACCACCAGCAGCCAGCTAGCGGCTCAGGTGGCCGTCATCGACACCGCTGACCAGCTGCCGGTCGGCGAATACCGGCTCCAGGATGGCGTGAGCTTGCATCGTGACGTGCTGAACTCGACCGGCTACCTCACGCGGGATGGCGAGATCCGCTACGAGTTCGTGCCCGACTCGGAGACCTTCGAAGCCCTGTGCCGGCTGGTGGCCGGGGAATGCCTGGCCGCGGTGCAGCAGCAGAAATCAACCGATGTCGTCGATCGGATCCGAGATGACCTCCTGCAGTTGCAGGTCGAGGGCCTGATTGTGGCGGCGGCGGCCAGCTCGGCTTCGAGCGGATAGACTCCGACGCCAGGATCGGAGTCCGGGTGTATAGCGACAGGGCCTTGCAGTGCCTTCCGTTGGAGGGGCGAGACAGCGACCACAAGTTTCGGTCGACCGCGTTCCGGCTATGGGAGGAGCGCGCCAGTGTGCGGCGCAAGCCGCAGCGCCGGCTCGGCGAACCGCACGACGGTCCGTACTTCAGCCCGGAGTTGTACCCGATATCCGAACACGCCCTGGTCCTCGAGTGCGGAGCCGGTGCCCCAGCCTTCCTGCTGATCCGCCGGCTGTACGACTACCTGCACTTCACCACCGAGCTCGAGACCCAGGCGGTCATCCCGGTCGCGTCGATGATCAGTCGCGGGCGATCGGGGCTGCCGGTGTCGAAGAGCATGCGGGGCGACGCGTACAAGATCGTCACGGACGAGGCCTGGCACGCCCATTTCTCCTACGACCTCGCCGAGGACGTCTGGAATGCGACGGGCGTCGCCCAGCCGGCCAGGCGGGAGGCGCCGGCGTTCCTGCAACGGCTGGACGGCATCCGCACCCGGGTGCCGGCGCACCTGCTCGGCTTGGAGGCGCTGCTGTTCTCGGTCGTGAGCGAAACCTTGATCTCCGGGGTGCTGAGCGAGCTTCCGCGAGACGAGCGGCTGCCGAAACCGGTGCGGGACCTGATCCGCGACCACGCAGAGGACGAGGGCCGCCACCATGCCTACTTCCGAACGGTCCTGCGCGCGCTCTGGCAGGTGCTCACCCCACCGGAACGGCTGGAGGTGACGGTGCTGGTGCCGTCCGTGATCTATGCGTTCCTCGAACCGGACTACCAGGAAACAGCAACCGCATTGGAAACGATTGGTCTCTCGGCCGTCCAGATCGAAAAGGTGATCGGCGAAACGTGGCCGAGCGAGGTGGTGGCTCGCGACGTGGCGGCGGGCGCGTCGCCCGTGCTCCGGTACCTGGAGGACCTCGGCGCCTTCGAGAGCCAGCGCGCTGTCGAGGCGTTCGCGTCGGCCGGGCTGCGGGACGTCCAGTGACGGCGAATCGCTCCGCGTTCTGGCTCTACTGGGGTTCGATGGCGACGAGCAGCTGCCCCGCCAGGCGCCACCCACCGCCTTGAATCCTTGCAAACGGCGGGCAAGCGCCGGAAGATCACGCCCGTGACTGAGAAACTCAAAGGCTGGGGCGCGATTGTCGTCTCGGTTCTGACCTTCGGTGTTCTCGCCTGGTGGCTGGTCGTCGTGGCTACGCATATCGGCGACTCACCGGTCGTCGTCGATGGTGCCGTAGCACTCGACACGTTCCAGCGAAGCAAGGACATCCTCTTGGTGGTACTGCCGTTGGCGACCACCGCTGTCGGCTACTGGTTGGGTAACCAAGGGGCCGACAAGGCGGAGGAGTCTGCTCAGGCGGCAGTGCAGGACGCCCGGCGATCCAGCGAGATTGCGACCGATTCCGAGCAGCAGATGCACGTCTTCCACGCACGGGCGCTCTTGGCGGAGCAGAAGATGGCCGTCATCCGGGCTGCGGCCGAAGGCGGCGGCCCTAGGTCCATCCAGGAGGTGGTCTATGCAATGTTGCGCGAGGAAGACCGAACCCCCGAGCGTAGCGAGCTGGCAGTCGCCGATAACGCTCCCAGCAAATCGACCGGTAGTGCGACCCTTCTGGGAGACGACGACTTCTAGCCCGCTGACGAGGGTGCCGCCAGTCAGAGGTCCTTGCGGGCGAAGGCGGTCGCCGCCAGCCCCCACACCATCGCCACCCACACCAGCGTCCAGATCAGGTAGCCGGCGGTCAGCGGCGCCACGCTGAGGAAGGGGAACGCCTCGCTGCCGGAACCGCCGAACTGCACCAGCGCGGACGGGTCCTGGAAGCCGTGCATCGCCCCGTGCCACAGGCCGTCGGTCGGCAGCAGCATCCGCGACACCGGCCCGACCCGCGCCACCGAGTGGTTGCCCAGCGACTCCCCCACCCCGGCGACCACCCCGGCCACCCAGGTGGTGCCGAACAGGCCGACCGCGACCACCCCGGACGCCATCGGCGAGACCGCGGTGGACAGCAGCACCGCCAGGGTGAGGAGCACCGTGGTCTGCAACGCCAGCAGGGCGAGCGCGGCGGCCGGTTGCGGCGGCCAGTAGTCCACCGTCGCCCGCACCACCAGGCACTGGGCGAGGCCGGCCAGCACCACGAAGCCGGCACCGAAGGCCACCAGCCCCAGCCACTTGCCGAGCAGGAACGCCGAGCGCCGGATCGGCCGGGCCAGCACGGCCAACGCGATGCCGGACTCGGTCTCGCCCGCCAGCGTTGGTCCGGCCAGGAACGCCGTGCCCAGTGCGGCAATCAGGCTGTAGCCGAACATCACCAGGTTCAGCAGGATCGACGCGGTCAGCCGGGTCTCGCCGCTGGTCAGCGCGCCGCTGCCGGTGTTGGCGGCCAGCCGGGAGAAGCCCCAGGTGCTCATGGCGAGCAGCAGCACGGTGAGCGCGGCCAGCGCCAGCAGCACCCGCCGGCGGGACGCCTCGCGCAGGGTGAGCGCGGCGATGGTGAGCACCGTCCGCACGGTGGCGGTCGGACCAGCCCCGGCGGCCGGCCGGGCCGCGACGGTCGCGGTCACCGCTGCGCTCCCGGCCGCGCCCCGGAGCCCGCCCGCAGGATGCCGAGCAGCCGCTCCTCCAGGGTGATCCGGGCCGGCTCCACGGCGTGCACCCGCACCCCGAGGGCGGCCAGGTCGGTCACCAGGGCCGGCACCGCCGTCCCGTCGTCTGCGGCGGGCAAAGCCACGGTGTACCAGTCGCCGGCCTGCTCCACCGAGCCGAGCGCGGCCAGCCGGGCCCGAGCCGGCGCGGACAGCCCGGTCAGGTGCAGCCGCAACTCCCGCTGGCCGAGCAGTTCGGCGAGCGTGCCGGACGCGGCGACCCGGCCACGGTCCAGGATGACCACCCGGTCGCAGACCCGCTCGACCTCGCCGATCAGGTGCGAGTTGAGCAGCACCGCCACCCCGCGCGACTTCAGCGCCAGCACGATGTCGCGCACATCGACCCGGCCGAGCGGATCCAACGCGCTGGTCGGCTCGTCCAGCACCACCAGGTCGGGTTTGGCCACCAGCGCCACGGCGAGTCCCAGCCGCTGCTGCATCCCCTTGGAGAAGCCGCCCACCCGGTCGCCGGCCCGCTCGGCCAGCCCCACCAGCGCCAGGCAGTCCTGCCGATCCTGGACGGCTACCTCGAGCCCGGACAGCCGGACGTGCAGGGTGAGCACCTCGGTCGCGGTCAGCCAGGGCTGGTAGCGGAACAGCTCGGGCAGGTAGCCGACCCGGGCCCGCGCGGCCGGGTCGGTGGCGGGACGGCCGAGCAGCATCACCTCGCCGGCATCCGGACGTACCAGGCCCAGCAGCATCTTGATCACCGAGGTCTTGCCTGCGCCGTTCGGGCCGAGCAGGCCGACCACGTCGCCGCGGGCCACCTGCAGGGAGACGTCCTCGACGGCCTGCCGCTTGCCGTACCGCTTGCGCAGGCCCGAGCACCAGACCGCGGGGGCGGCCGGCAGGCCGGTGACCAGTTCGGCCAGCTCGCGGCGCGCGGCGGCCGGCGCCACCCCGGCCGTCATCGCAGCTGCCGGGCGATCGTCAACACCTCGGTGGGATCGAGGGATCCGGCCACCACGGTGACCTTGCCGTCCTGCACCCAGGTCACCGCGGCCAGGGTCCGGTCCCTGGTCTGCAACACGGTCGCCGGCATCCCGTTCACGCTGTCCTGCCGGGTGGTCACCTGATCGGCCGGCACCGGCAGCGGCAACGTGGAGCCGTCCGCTGCGAAGGTGCGCAGTTGCTCGGCGACCGGGGCCGGCAGTCCGGGCAGGGCGAGCAAGTAGTCACGCAGCACCGTGAACGACACGCCGGAGGAGTATGCGGTGGGTGCCACCACTCGGCCCACCACCAGCGCGGGCACTCCGTTGCCGGACTTCCAGACCTCGGCCACCCCGGGGCCGGCTGCCAGCCGTACCGAGCTGCCGTCCAGCCCCGCCGGGGGCGGCGGCAGGGTGGTGCCCGCCGCCGCCGCGGCAGCGGCGGCCTTGCGGGCGGAGAAGGTGAAGGTGGCGCCGGCCTTGCCGCCCACCTGGTAGTCCGGGTCGCCGCTGACCCCGCGGGGCAGCCGGACCACCTCCGGGACCGGCAATCCGGTCTCGCTCGCCGCTGCTGCCGCTCCGGCGACCTGGTGCACGTTCGGCTGGCTGGTCACGCTCACGCTGCCGTACGCGCTCAGGTCGGGCAGCGCGACCAGATCGGAGGTGTTGAGCGGCACCGCGGTGATCCGCTCGGTATGGAAGATCTGCAGCCAGTCGTTCGCGGCGGCGGTGCCGGCGCCGGCCAGCACCAGGCCGACGGCGAGCGCCGCGGCGGCCGGACGGCGCAGGTAACCACGCCAGCGGCTGGGACCGGCCGGCACGACAGCGCGTTCGGGGCGGGAGGTCGGCTGGGCGGTGGCCAAGCGCTGCCAGGCGGCGGCGAGGTCGACGTCGGCCTCGGTAGCCAGCGCCGCGCCGACCAGGTCGGCGTCGGAGCGGGTGGCGACTAGCTCGTCCAGGCAGCGCGGGCACTCGGCGACGTGTTGCCGGTCGGCGTCGGCCACCCCGGCCGGCTCGTCGAGCAGCCGGCGCAGCACGCCCTCAGTCGGATGACGCATGACGGTTCAACTCCTTGCGTAAGGCGGATTCGGCGCGTCGCACGGTGGTGCCGACGCTGCCCGGGGACAGGTCCAGTGCCGCGGCGACGTCGGCGTAGCTCAGGCCGCTGTGCCGCAGCACCAGGGCCACCGCCTGGGTGCGGGGCAACGTGGCGAGCGCGGCGCGTACCCGGGCGCGCTCCTCTCCGGTGACCACCGCCTCGGCAATGTCGCCGACGACGGGGTGGACCGCGGCGGTCTCCTCCCGCGCCGCGCGGCGCCGGCCGGACCGCAGCAGGTTCAATGCGGTGTGGGCGGCGGCCACACACAGCCAGCCGGCAGCGTCCTGGGCGGGCACCGAGGTCCGGCTGAACGCCAGGAAGGTCTCCTGGGCGACGTCCTCGGCCTGGTCGCGCGAGCCCAGCACCCGGGCGGCCACCGCGACCACCTGCCGGTAGTCACGGCGAAAGATCACGTCCAGGTCGGCGCGTAGGTCGGCGCGCGACACGGCCACCTGCCTCTCGTCCCGCCCGGCCGCGCCGGCCGGGGCCTCGGGCGCTGCCAGCACAGCGGTCGTTGCTCGAACCGGGTCCATGCCCATACAGCACCGCCGGCGACCCAAATGTGACACCCGGTTTGCTGAGGCTAGCCACCAGCCGGTGGGTCGGCCCGTTACGCCCGCGTGTCCAGGTGGTCGTAGCCGGACGACGACGCGCCACCGGACAGGCTGGCGTACCCGGGCCCGCGGTCGAAGAACGGGCGGTCGGCCGGCCGGGCCGCCCGCAACTGCTCCCGCAGGCGTGGCGGTGGCGAGCTCGTCGACGGCCAGGTCGTCCCCGTCGCCGGCCAGCAGCACGCCGTAGTCGTCGCGGGCCGCCCGTCGCCGACACCTTGCCCCACCGGACGTCACGCAGCACCGCCTCGGGCGCCCGGTCCAGCGGGTCGCCCCAGCCACCGCCGCCGGTGGTGCGGATCCGGATCACCTCGCCGGCCCGGACCGGTTCGGCGTCGGCCAGGGCGTCCACCTCGCGCTCGTTCGGCCCGCCCGGGTCGATCACCACTGAGAACGGCCGGCCGGCCAGGCCGCCCTTCACCCCCCAGCAGGCCAGGATGGACCGGTCCGCGATGGACATGAAGTGGCCGTCGGACAGCATCCGGATGTGCTTGTCGTAACCCAGGCCGCCGCGGAACTGGCCCGGGCCGCCGGAGTCGATCGCCAGCCCCAGCCGCTCCACCCGGAACGGGAACCGGGCCTCGGTGAACTCGGTCGGCAGGTTGCGCGAGTCCGGCACCACGTGGATGGTGTCCTCGCCGTCGGCGTAGTACCGGCCGCCGGAGCCGCCGCCGAGCACCTCGCGCATCAGGTACGGCCGGCCGTCCCGGTCGTTGCCGTAGACGCCGGTGTAGCGGATGGTCTCCTGGTCGGCCGGCATCCGGCCGTCCACCGCCTTGGCCAGCACCCCGGCCAGCACCCCGAGCAGCCGCAGGATGACGAACGTCCGGGCGTTGGTCGGGGCCGGGAACACCGGGGTCAGCAGGGTGCCCGGTGGCGGGAAGCGCATCTCGATCAGCGGCACCACGCCCTCGTTGACGTCCAGCTCGGCCATCCGCTCGGGGGTGTCGGCCAGGTTGCGCAGGATCGGCGCCAGCCACTTCTTCAGGAAGTTGCCGTCGGCGTAGTCGGCGCAGTGGTTGATCGGGCCCTTGGCCTGCGGCGCGGTGCCGTGAAGTCCAGGATCAGCCTTTCGTCCGTCGGGCGTCATCGGCACCGGTCCGGGTCAGCGTGATCCGCTGGGTGTGCAGCTTCGGCTCGTCCACCCCGTCGTGCTCGGCGTAGTCCTCCCAGGTCCGTACTCGCCGACCGGGATCTTGGCCAGGATCTCGCGCCGGTAGGTCTCGGTGGTGCGCTCGACGATCTGGTCGAAGCAGGCCTCGCACGGTGTCCCGGCCGTAGCGGGCGAACAGCTCGGCCAGCCGGCGCGAGCCCATCAGGCAGGCCGAGCATTCGGCGTCCAGGTCGGCCGCCAGCGACTCGGGCATCCGGGAGTTGCGGGTCATGATCCGCAGCGCGGCCTGGTTCGGCACGCCCGGCGTCCCACAGCTTGATCGGCGGCACCATCAGGCCCTCTTCGAACACGCTGGTGGCGTGGCTGGGCATCGAGCCCGGCACCGCGCCGCCGATGTCGTCGTGGTGCCCGAAGGCCTGCACGAAGGCGACCACCTCGGGCCCCCCCCCGTCGTGGAACACCGGCACCGTCACGCACAGGTCCGGCAGGTGGCCGATGCCGCCCTCGGAGAGGTAGACGTCGTTGTGGAAGAACACGTCGCCCGGACGCATCGTCTCGATCGGGAAGTCCCGGACGATCGGGTGCACCAGCGCGGAGTAGACTGCGGCCGGTGAGCTTGCGCAGCAGCCGGTCGTGGATGCCGGCCCGGAAGTCGTGGGCGTCCCGGATCATCGGCGACCGCGAGGTGCGGGCGATCGCGGTCTCCACCTCCTGCTCCACGGAGGCCAGGCTGCCTGCACGATCTCCAGCACGATCGGGTCGACGCCGGCACCACGGTCTGTCGTGAGGAAGTGCGAGGCGAGCGAGCCGGTCATCGGGCACCGTCCTTGGTGACGATCAGGTTGCCGAAGCGGTCCACGCTCGGCGGTGAAGCCTGGGTGGATCGGCACCGTGGAGCCGAACTCCTGGATCACCGCCGGGCCGCCGATCCGCGTCACCCGGGCTGAGTCTCGCCCGGTCGTACAGCGGGGTCGGCCGATAGCCGGTGTCGTCGAAGCAGACCTCCCGGACGCCGGTCCGGGCGGCGCTCCGCACCGTCGGCGGCTCGACTCGGCCAGCTCCGGCCGGCGGATCGGGCCGATGCCCGGTCACCCGCAGGTTCACCCACTCGACCTGCTGGCCGGGGTCGGTCGCGAAGTCGTAGCCGTACAGCGCGCGGTGCGCGTCGTGGAAGGCGGTCGGCCACCGCGTCCAGCCCGGCCCGGTCCAGCGCGCCGTCCGGCACCGGCACCCGGACCTCGAAGGCCTGGCCGAAGTAGCGCAGGTCCGCGGTCCGCCGGAACTGCTGCCGGTCCGGCGGCGAAGCCCTCCCGGTCCAGCGCCGTCGGCCGCCTGGCCGGTCAGCTGCTCGACGAGCTGCGCCGACCGTGTCGGGTCGCAGCGCGTCGTGCTGGGCGACGCAGGTCTGCACGTAGTCGTTGCGGACGTCGACGGTGAGCAGCCCGAACGCCGAGACGTTGCCCGGGTTCGGGCGGCACCAGCACGCCGGGCAGGCCGAGGATGTCGATCAGCCGGCAGAGCAGCAGCGAGCCGGAACCGCCGAAGGTGGCCAGGGTGAACTCGCGGACGTCCAGCCCGCGCTGCACGGTGACCTGGCGCAGCGCGTTGGCCTGGTTCCAGGCCGAGATCTCCAGCACGCCGTGCGCGCAGGCCGCCGGCTCCAGGCCGAGCTTGCCGGCCAGCGCGTGCAGGCCGGTGCGGGCGGCGTCGGCGTCCAGCGGGATCTCGCCGCCCAGCAGGTGCGGCGGGATCCGGCCGAGCACCAGGTGCGCGTCGGTGATGGTGACGCTCGGTGCCGCCGCGTGCCGTAGCAGAGCGGGCCGGGGTCGGCGCCGGCCGACTGCGGGCCGACCTTGAGCGCGCCCTCCGGCGAGAGCCAGGCGATCGAGCCGCCGCCGGCCCCGACGGTCACCACGTCGATCATCGGGATCTTGGACGGGTACGCGCCGACGCTGCCCTCGGTGGTCAGCGACGGCTGGCCGTCCAGCACCACCGTGACGTCGGTGGAGGTGCCACCGCCGTCGCAGGTGAGCACCCGGCGTAGCCGGCGTCGCGCGGCGATCAGCGCGGCGCCGAGCGCGCCGGCGGCCGGGCCCGGACAGCACGGTGGTGATCGGCTGGTGCACCACCTCGTCGGCCGACAGCACGCCGCCGTTGGACTGCATCACGGAGAACGGGATCACGGCCGTCCGGGTCGAGCGCCGTCCAGCCGGCGGCGATGATGGAGCGACGTAGCGCGCCACCTTGGGTTTGACCGCGGCGTCGACCAGGGTCGTCATCGCCCGCTCGTACTCGCGGTACTCGCGCAGCACCTCGCGAGGACAGCGAGACGACCGCGTCCGGGTGCTCGGCAGCGAGGATGTCGCGCATCCGCAGCTCGTGCGCGGGGTTGGCGTAGGAGTGCAGCAGGCAGACGCCGATGGTGTCGATGCCTTCGTCCTTGAACCAGCGGGCGATCTCGACGGCGCCGGCCTCGTCGAACGGCCGGACCTCGGCGCCGGTGTGGTCCAGCCGGCCGCCGACGGTGCGGACCCGGTCGACCGGCACGATCCGGTCCGGCTTGACCCAGAAGTAGCTGTTGCCGTAGCCGTCGGGCACCGACTGCCGGGCGATCTCCAGCAGGAACTCATACCCCTCGGTGGTGACGAAGCCGAGCTCGCCGACCTTGCCCTCGAGCAGCTGGTTGGTGGCCACCGTGGTGCCGTGGCTGACCGCGGCGATCGCGCGCCGGCTCGGCCTCCGGCGGCCGAGGCGGTGCAAGATCTTGTCGATGCCGGCCAGAAAGCCCTCGGCCGGGTCGCCGGGGTGGAGGCGGTCTTGGTGCTGATCAGCCGTCCGGTGTCCTCGTCGAAGGCGACCACGTCGGTGAAGGTGCCGCCGGTGTCGATGCCGATCCGAATGCCTGCCACAGCCTCGATCCAACTGGCAGATGTTGCTCAGCGCTTGGGCGAATCTTGCCTTGACTGCCGGGACCGGCTTGGCAAGCGAATGCACCTACCATGACGTCATGGCGGTAGGCCGGGTGATCGCGGGCGTTGTCGCGGTGTGCCTGCTGGGCAGCGGCTGCGGCAGTGCCGACGGCCCGGGGAAGACGATGGGCACCCCGCCGGGCCGGACCGGCACTGTGCCTGGCGCCACGGCGATCAGCCCGGTCCCGACTCGGGCTAGCGACTGCGGAACGGCCTCCGACTCCGGCAACCCGGACGGTGGCATGGTCGCCGGGCTGGACTGGCCGGCGGGCGACCGGGCGTTGCACACGGCCGCCCAGGCCTATATCTGCATCGGCGGTTTCACCGGATCGGTGGTCACGGTGACCCAGACCGGCAGCAAACTGTCGGTGCAACCGGCCCGTTTCACGGTGCCGGACGGCGGCGGGGTGCTACCGCTGACCATCACCGCCAGCACGGCCGGCCGCACCACCCTGTGGCTGCGCATGACCAACCCGGCGGGCAAGCCTCAGCTGGCCCGGCCGGTCGGCGTGGTGGTGGCCGACAGCGACCAGTGGCACTTCGACAAGCCCGACTGAAGCCCCGCCGCTGCCCTGCATGTTGGCCTGTTAGGTGGCAGCGTACGCGGTGACCAGAGCGTTGCGCACCGAGATACCGGCCGGCGGTGTCGACGCCGTATTATGGCTATAATTGATCTACGAAATCTCGCCACCTGGAGACATCATGGATGTCGGTATCAAGGATCTACGCGATAATCTCAGCCGGCACCTAGCGACGGTCCGGGACGGACACACCGTGACGGTGACCGATCACGGCCGGACGGTAGCTCGCATAGTGCCAGCCGGGCATCCCACCAGGCTGGAGACGCTCATCGCCGAAGGTCGGGTTACCAGGCCTAGCCGTGCGAAAAAGCCAGCTCCCGATCCCCTCCCCGCTACCGGGACGGTTTCCGATCTCATCCGTGACCAGCGGCGGTGATCGGCTACCTCGACACCTCGGCCGTCGTTCCGCTCTTGATCGCCGAACCCAATAGCCCGTCGTGCCGCCGGTTCTGGAACGATGCCGACACCGTCGTGACCAGCCGGCTGACCTATGTGGAAACGGCGGCGGCCCTTGCGCACGCTCAGCGGCTCGACCGGATCACGAGCAGGACGCACCGCGGTTCACTCACTCTGCTCGAGCAGCTGTGGGCGCAGTTCGAGGTCATCGAGGCCGACCAGCCCACCGTTACCCGGGCCGCAACGCTCGCTAGAAAGGTAGCGTTGCGCGGCTATGACGCCGTGCACTGCGCCACCGCCGAGAGCATCCGGCATGGGGAACTCGTTGCCGCAGCCGGGGACCGGACGTTGCTACGTGCCTGGGCCGACCTGGGTATCGCCTGTTACGACACCACTCGCTCCTGAGATACCACCGGCGCCGACGAGCCAGGACTCATCGAGTGCACCGCGGTGTCCGGGTCCTGATCGGACCCGGGCGGACGCCTGCGCCGCTATGGTTCGAGCGTGAATTCTCCGTCGGGCCCTGGGACCGATCCGGGCGAGCAGACAAGGGCGCCACTGGTGGGGCTGGGCGACTGGCCGGCTGCCGAAACCGCGTACCGGATCGGTGGGGCAGGCGCCCAGCCGGAACTGGCCGTCACCGTCTCGGCACAGCTGGGCGTCGGGCTGTCCGGGCCGAACGAGGCGGCCGATGTCACGGCCCGGCTAGCCGCCGACCAGGCCAAGCGGTACCGGCTGATCGGCGACCAGCTGGACGAGCCGGGGCTCACCGTTTCGTTACGGACGTCGCTCGACCCGTCCCAGCCGCTGCCGCTCGCCGGCGGCGCGGCGTCGCTGCGGCGCTTCGCCCGCTCCGCTGAGTTGTTCGCGCACGCCGCCGCGGCGGCCACCGCACCGGAACTCACCGGCATCGCGACGCTGGGCGAGCTGCTGGACCGGTACGGCCTGACCACCGACCGGCTGGCTTTCGCCAACGCGAACCAGCCGCTGAATCGCCTGCTGGCGGCCGGACAGCCGCTGGCTGGGCAGGCCGGTCAGGAGCCGGACACCGTTCCGGCCGGGAGCAGCACGCTGACCGAGGTCACCGGGCCGCGCCGGTGGATAGGGCAACTGCTGGAGGACAACCGCGGCCTTCGGCTGGCCACCGACCCGGCGGTGCTGCTTTTCGGGATCGCGTCGCTGCCGGCTGAGACGCGCACGCCGTATTCGGTGCAGGCTGGCGACACCCTGGCGATGCTGGCCCAGCGGTTCGGCAGCACGCCGCGCGCCCTGGTCGCTGCCAACGCCCGGGTCGTCGGCACCCTGCCGCCCGGCACCCGCGTCGAGGTTCCGGTCGTGTCCGGCACCGAGACCGCGCTTGTCGGCACCGACACGCTCGCCGGCGACTCGTTCGCGGCCGTGGGCGACCGGCTGGCCAGCCAGCGCGCCGACGTGAGCCTCGACGCGGTCGCCGACGCCCTCGACCGGCTCGGCCCGGTGCTCGATCCCGGCTCGGTGCTGAGTTGCCCGCTGGCCGTCCTGGGCAGCGGCCGGGACGACGCCGGCCCGCTCACCACCGCTCAGGCAGCCGCCGACTTCGGCTGCCCACCGGCCGCGTTCGCCGTCGCCAACGCCACGCTGCTCGGCCTGCTGCAACCCGGCGTCGAGCTGAGCCATGGCGACCGGACCACCACCACGACCGAGTCCGACACCCTGTACGCGGTGCTGGGTCGACTTGAGCCGGGCAGCTCGCAGCCTTCGATCTACATGCTCGATCGACTGCTCGACGACCACGCCACCGTGCCGCTGTTCCGGGCCGGTGCCCGGGCGCTGCTGCCCCCGGTGCCGGTCACGATCACAGCCGTGCCCGGGCACGCCCTGGAACCCGACGAGCGGGCCGCTCCGCTGACGATGACCCTCCGGCTGGCGCGCAGCCAGGGGTCGCAATCCGGCGCTACCACGGCAGAGCACGCCGACACCCAGGTGCCGCCCGGCCAGAGCTGGGACGAACTCGTCTCCGCCTGCCTGGCACTCCTGCCCGCCGTCCGGCTCGCCACCGTTCGGTTCGGCAAGGTGTGGATGGTGCCGTTCGGCACTGGCGGCATTTCCAGCGTTCGGATCGAGGCGCTTGCGGCCGGCTCCCCCGCCCGGGCGCTCGCGGTGCGACCGCTCTACCGGCATCTGCTCGACTTCACCGCCTCGATCCGGACGGTCGGCTTGCACGGCCACCTCGACGGGCCGATCCAGCGGCAGTTCTCCCAGGTGGACGTGGAACCCTGGGCACGGCTGTTCGTCGCCGATCTGGACCGCTACCTCACCGAACCGGTCGCCAGAGGCCTGCTGCCTAATCATCGGGCACGCCTGACCGAGATCCGGCGGCAGGTGGCCGGGGCCATTGCCGATGGCCTGGAGCCCTTGCTGCGGGACGACCCGGCCGTCGACACGGCGTTGCCGAACGCACGCGCCGCGCTGGCCTCGATCGGAAGCGCTGGCCTCGGCTCGGCCTACCTCGCCTCGGTGGTCGCCCAGTACCGGGCGGTGACGACCTCGCCGTACGGGGGCGACAGCCGGCCAGCGGCGTGGCTGGCGGGCACGGCACGAACGCCCGACCGCCCGCACCTCGGCTCCGGCACCAGCCGTACCGAACTGGCTCCGGCCGATGCCTCGTGCAGCGTCGCGCTGGCCTGTGCCGACCCGGCCGGCGCGGCGAACCTGTCGTTCCGGCTCCAGCACGACTTCGACGGCCTCGACCTCGCCCCCGAGGGCCCGGACGAGCTGGGATCAGCAACGCTGTTGCAGTTCGGCCGCGCGCTCACCGGGACCTACCGGCCCGAGGGGATCGTCGCCGACCTGCCGGTCGCCGAGCTTCCCGTTCCGCTGCGCGAGCATCCGGCACCGGTCGGCGTGCGACCCATGACCGCTGCCGCCACCTTCACCGGGTCCGGCCGGCCCACGCCGGCCGAGGCGGCGCGCTGGACGGCAGGCCTGAGCTACACCCACCCGCACGCCGCGCAGGACGTGGTGTGGCTGGCGGTGTCCGACCAACCTCCCGAGCCGGCCGCGACAGCCGACCTTCCTCCGGCACCGGGCAGCACCGCGCTGGCCGAAGCACTCGCCGGTTACGTCGCCGCGGCCGCCGACCTGTCCCCACTGGTCACCCCGGGTTTCGCACCCGACGGCGTTCCGGACCTATACCAGATCGGCGCCGCGGACTCGTTGGTGGAGCTGGCCGCGGCGGTCGCCACCGCTTGGAGCGACCACTGGACCGAACCGACACCGGTCGCCCCGGCGAGCGCCCGACCGGACGGCGGAGCAGCTGGCGGCGGGGCTACTAGCGACGCCCCGCTGGTCGGCAGCTACCAGCTGCGGGCGGTGTATGCCGGCCAGGGCAGCGGACCCCCGCTGCTCGACCGACTGGTGGTGAGCCGGACCGGCACCGGGGCCGGTGCCGGCTGGCCGCTGCTCACCGTGGACTGCGGTGACGGGCAGCTGCCACTGACGCCCGGCCCGGTCAGCGGCAACACCTGCGAGTACCTGCCGGCCGACCGGTCGCTGGTGGCGGGCCCGTTGGAGGTGCGACTGGAGTGGCCGGGGTTGCGTGTGGCGCCCCGCCCGGCCGCCCGGATCACCCTGACGGTCGAGCGGAACGCGATGCTGCGCGCCGGGGCGCCCACCCCGCCGGAGTTCGTGCTGACCACAGTGCCGGTCGAGGTCACCGCGGCCAGTCCGGCACTGCGGTGGGACGAGGAACTGCAGCTCACCGGTGCCAGCCTCGGCCAGGCGCTGCAGAACGCCTTCGACGACCTCAGCGCCGGGCAGCCGGACTGCGTGTTCAGCGTTGAGATCGGCTACGCCGAATCTGCCGGCGACCTGGAGACGGTGGTTCCGGTACTCCTGCTTTCCCAGTTCAGCCCCACCGCGGGCTCAGGCGCCGGGATCGCCGACAACCTGGCGTGGTGGCAGCGAGGGCACCGCTGGGCCCCCGTCCCAGCAGCCCAGTGGCGGCTGCGGTTGGCACTCCTGTCACTCACGGACGGCGAGCCGCCGCTGGTCACCTTCGAGCGGCTGGTGTTCCCGGTATCGGCGGCTGACTCGGACTGACCGGCCGGTTCAGCCGAGCTTGAAAGGCGTTCGGCCCTCGCCCAGCAGCAGTTCGGCGTTCTTGCGAATCAGCGCCAGGTTGCGGTCGGCCAGGTGGTCGAAGGTCTGCGGCACCGACGAGCCCGGACTCATCGAGCGCATCGCGGTGTCCGGGTCCAGCCGGGCCGACACCCAGCACTCGTGCGACGACGCCCGCGCCACCACCTCGGCGGTCGGCGTGACGATCATCGAGTTGCCGAAGTAGATCACCCCGCCCGGGTCGACCCCGGTGGCGTTCGCCCCGATAACGTAGACGTGATTGTCGTAGGCGCGGGCCCGGTTGGTCAGCTCCCAGATGTCGGCCGGACGCAGCAGCGCCGACGGCCGGCAGATCACCTCGGCGCCGGCCAGCGCGGTGATCCGGGACAGCTCCGGGTAGTCGCCGTCGAAGCAGATGATCACGCCGATCCGGCCCAGCGCGGTGTCGGCCACCAGGATGTCCTCGCCCGGCGTCACCCAGCCGCCGCGGTCGGCGCGCTCGGTGCCGAACGGGTGGGTCTTGCGGTAGATCGCCCAGCAGCTCGCCGGCCGGGTCCAGCACCACCGCGGCGTTGTAGACCACGCCGCGCTCCGGCCCGCGCTCGTAGGTCCCCAGCACCAGGTGGGTGCCGAGCTCGGCGGCCAGGTCGGCGAACGGTTGCAGCACCGGACCGGGCAGCTCGCTGACCAGGTCCCACAGCTCCTCGGTGCCGAGTCCCGGGGTGAAGCCGGTGGTCACCGACTCGGGCAGCACGATCAGCTCGGCGCCGGTCGCCGCGTGGCACTGCCGGGTCAGCTCCAGCGCCCGGTCGGTGTTGGCGGCCACGCTCGCCGCGGTCAGCGGCCCCGGCGCGGGTGCCAGCTGCACCGCGGCCGCTACGAACTCGCGCATCAGCGGCCTCCGCCCACCTCGGGCCACCCGAACCCCGACCAGCACCCCGGCCAGCGCGGTGGCCGCACCGAACACCGCTCCCAGTATGAACGACATCGGCTCATCCGGACGGGTCGCGATCCGGCCGGGCACCCGCATCGCGGTACACCACCGGCATGCCGGCAGCTCCCGCCTCGTCGGCCGGCGCCGTGGTGGCCGGCGTCGTGGCGGCCGGTGAGACGGGCCGGGTGCCGGTCAGCACGTCGTCCACCGCGGCGAAGAACTCCCCGGCGAGCTTCTTGGCCACCCCGGCCAGCATCCGCTGCCCGACCCCGCCGATCACCCCGCCGACCACCGCGTCGGCGTCGTAGCGCAGCCGGGTGGCGTCCGTGGAATCGTCGGCCTCGGCCAGCGTCACCGTCACGTCCGCGCTGACGGTGCCCGGGCCGCCGGCGCCGGATGCCTTCATCAGAAAGGTGTTCGGCTCCGGCAGGTCGGTCAGCGACACCGTGCCGGTGTAGCTGCCCTTGATCGAGGCCACCCCGGCGGTGACCGTCATGTCGTAGCTGTCCGGTCCGGTCGCGGCCAGCCGCTCGCAGCCGGGAATGGTGGCCACCAGCACCGCCGGATCGCGCAGCGCCGCCCAGACCCGCTCGACCGGCGCGTGCAGCACCGCCTCGCCCGCCACCTTCACGACCGGTCCCCTTCCTGCTGGCCCGAAGCGGCATCCGCCGCCTCGCTTGAAACGGCACCCTCGGATGACGCGGCACGTGCCGCGCGGAGTTCGAAAAGCTCGCTCGGTGAGATCGGCATCGAGGTGATCGCGAAACCCTCGGCGTCGGAGATGGCCGCGGCGAACACCGCCGCGCTCGGGATCACCCCGGCCTCGCCGGCGCCCTTGATGCCCAGCGGGTTGAGCGGCGACGGGGTCTCCAGGTGGTCGATCTCGATCTGGGCCGGCACCTCGGAGACGTAGGGCATCAGGAAGTCCATGAACGAGGCGTTCTGCAACTGCCCGGCCTCGTCGTAGGCCATCCGCTCGTACAGCGCTCCCCCGACGCCCTGTGCCACCCCGCCGTGCACCTGGCCCTCGACGATCATCGGGTTGATCAGGGTGCCGCAGTCGTGCACCACGCAGTAGCGCAGGATCTTGATCTCGGCGGTGTCCGGGTCGGTCTCCACGATCACCGCGTGCATGCCGTTGGCGAAGGTGGACCCGATCGGCGAGTAGTAGTCCCGGCCCTCGATGCCCGGCTCGTCGTCCTCGCCGACGGGCGCGAGGTCCGGATGGCCGACCGCGAACTGGGTGGCCGCCTTGGACGCCTCGTCGAAGGCGTAGCGCAGCGGGTTGGACAGCACCGCCACGGTGCCGAGCGAGATCTCGGTGCCGGGGCTGCCCTTCACCCGCACCTTGCCCTCGACGATCTCCAGGTCACCGGGCTCGGCCTCCAGCGCGTCGGCCGCCACCTTGAGGATCTTGGCCCGGGCCGCCCGGGCCGCCAGCGCGATCGCCGAGCCGCTCATCACCGCGGCCCGGGAGGCGAACGTGCCGACCGCATAAGGGAAACGCCGGGTGTCGCCGGTGACCACCTCGATGTCGGACATCGGCACGCCCAGCTCGTCGGCGACGATCTGGGCGAACGCGGTCTGGTGGCCCTGGCCCTGCGAGGTCAGCCCGGTGGCGACCTTCACCTTGCCGGTGGTCTCCACCTGGACGTGGCCGCCCTCGTACGGGCCGACGCCGGTTCCCTCGACGTAGCAGGCCAATCCGATGCCGACCCGGCGTCCCTCGGCGCGCGCGGCGGCCTGGTAGGCGGGCCAGTCGTCCCAGCCGACGAGCTTCTTCAGCTTGGCCAGCGACGCCGGGAAGTCCCCGGAGTCGTAGATCAGCGGCCGGCCGTCCTGAAAGATCAGGCCGTGGTCATAGGGCATCTCGTCGGGCCGGATGAAGTTGCGCTCCCGCACCTCGGCCCGGTCCAACCGGAGATAGCGTGCTATCGCATCCATAGTGCGTTCCATCGCGTACACCCCCTGCGGCCGGCCGGCGCCGCGGTACGGGGTGACGATCACCGTGTTGGTGTAAAGGGATTCGAACTCCACCCGGTAGGCGCCGGGCTTGTACGGCCCGAGCAGCTGGGTCGAGGTGATGATCGGCACGATCAGTCCGTACGGGATGTAGGCGCCGTGGTCGTGCCAGAACCGCACCGACAGCCCCAGCAGCCGGCCGTCGTCGTCGAAGCCGACCTCGACGTGCTGCTGCTGGCCGCGCTCGTGGGCGGAGGAGATGAAGTGCTCGCGGCGGTCCTCGGTCCACTTCACCGGACGGCCCAGCGCGCGGGCCGCCATCGGCACCAGCACCTCCTCCGGCCACGGGTGCACGATCTTGACCCCGAAGCCGCCGCCGACGTCCGGGGTGATCACCTCGACGCTGCCCAGGTCCAGGCCGAGCTTGACCGCCACCGCGGCGCGCACCCCGGTGGAGGTCTGGGTGGAGGTCCAGATCCGCAGCCGCTGCGCGTCGGTGTCCCAGCGGGCCAGCACCCCCCGGCCCTCCAGCGGGGTGCTGGCCGAGCGCTCGACGGTCAGGTCCAGCTCCAGCCGGTGCGGGGCGGCGGCGATCGCGGCGGCGGCATCGCCGACCTCCTGGACCAGGTGCGCGGCGACGTTGCCCGGCACGTCGTCGTGCACCAGCTGCTCGGCGGCCCGGGCGGCGGCGATCCCGACCACCGGCGGCAGCACCTGATAGCTCACCACGATCCGCTCGGCGGCGTCCTCGGCCAGGTAGCGGTTCTCGGCCACCACCATCGCCACCGCCTCGCCGACGTAGTTCACCTCGTCGCGGGCCAGCGGGTACTGGGTGCGGCCGTGGGTCAGCGCCGGGTGCGGGATCAGCAGCGGCAGCGGGTCGGCCAGCGGGCCGGTCAGGTCGTCGTAGGTGTAGATGGCCAGCAGGCCCTCGACCTCCAGCGCCCCGGTGACGTCGATGTCGAGGATCTTGGCGTGCGCGTGCGGCGAGCGCAGCACCGCCACCTCGACCGCGTCGGCACCCAGGTCGTCGAGGTAGCGGCCGTGGCCGGTCAGCAGCCGGCGGTCCTCGACCCGGCGGACCGGCTCGCCCATCATCCGGGTGGTCACGGCGCGTCCTGCCGGCGTCTCGGCTGCTGAGCTCGCGGTGAGCTCGGCGGCCCGCAGCACCGCCGCCACGATGTTCTGGTAGCCGGTGCACCGGCACAGGTTGCCGCCGATCAGCTCCCGGGCCTGCTCCGGCGTCGGGTCCGGGTTCTCGGCCAGGCCGGCGGTGATGGTGGTGAGGAAGCCCGGCGTGCAGAAGCCGCACTGCAGGCCGTGGCACTCGGCGAAGGCCTGCTGCACCGGCGACAGCTCGCCGTCCGGGCCGGCCAGGCCCTCGACGGTGGTGATCTGCTCGCCGTCCATGCTGACCGCCAGCAGCAGGCAGGACCGCATCGGCACGCCGCCGACCAGCACCGTGCAGGCGCCGCACACCCCGTGCTCGCAGCCGACGTGGGTGCCGGTCAGGCCCAGGTCGTGGCGCAGGCAGTCCGACAGCAGCCGGCGGGCCGGCACCGCCACCCGGTGCTCGATGCCGTTGACGGTCAGGGCGATCCGATGCCCGGCCGCAGTCCTCGCTCATGTCGTCATCGGCTCTTCGCGCGAGCGCTCATCGCGGCATTCGCTCCGGTCCTCGCTTCGCTGCGATCCTCGCTCATGCGGCGCCTCGTCGGCGTGCCGGCGGCTCGGCGGGCGGCGATGCGCAGCGCCCGGCCGGTCAGCACGCCGGCCAGCTGGCGGCGGTAGGCGGCGCTGGCGTGGATGTCCGGCTCCGGGTCGACCGCGTCCCGGGCGAACGGCGGCCGGCCTCGGCGAAGTCCGCGTCGTACGGCCGGCCGCCGACCACCTCGGTGAGGTCCAGCACCAGCGGGGTGGGCGCCACCGACAGGTAGCCGGCCCGGGCGGTGGCGATCCGCAGGTCGTCGTCGAGTTCGACCAGGACGGCCACCCCGCAGACCGCGTAGTCGCCGTGCCGGCGCGACACCTCGACGAACGCGGTGCCGGCTGCGGGCGCCGAGCGCCGGAAAGCTCGGCCTCGACCGCCAGCTCGCCGGGCCGGACGGCCGACTCCAGCGGGCCGAGGAAGAACTCCCCGGCCGGCACGGTGCGCCGGCCGGCGGCCGAGGCCAGCGTCACCGAGCCGCCCAGCAGGCACAGCACCGCGGGCAGCTCGGCGGCCGGGTCGGCGTGCACCAGGCTGCCGACCGAGGTGCCGCGGTTGCGGATGGTCGGGTGGGCGACCACGGCCAGCGCCTCGGCCAGCAGCGGCTGGCGCTCCCGGGCACCGGCGTCGCGCAGCAGCGCGGCGTGCCGGGCCAGGGCTCCGACCCGGACGCCGTCCGGGCCGGAGCGTATGTAGGCCAGCTCCGCCAGCCGGTTGACGTCGACCAGCCGGGCCGGCGCGACCAGCCGCATCGACAGCAGCGGCAGCAGGCTCTGGCCGCCGGCGAGCACCTTGGCGTCCGGGCCGGACTCGGCCAGCAGGTCCAGCGCCTCGTCGAGGGACTCCGGACGGCTGTAGTCGAACGCTGGCGGCTTCACCCTGTCCTAGAACCTCCGTGTCGGTGCGTCGGCCGCGTCGGTGCCCTGGTGCGCCGGCACGTCGGTGCGTCGGTACGTCCGGCAGTCAGTGCCGTCGGTCGGACGGTCGGTGATCGGAGCGGTGTTCTCCACCACGCGTCGCACCGACCCTCGGAGCAAGGATATGCACCAGGTGGTAACCGATCAGCACGATCAGGGTGCCGGCCGCGATCCCGGTGATGGAGAAGGTGTCGGTGAACTTGATCGCCAGGTTGCCGATGCCGGCGATGATGCCGGCGGCCAGCGGCACCAGGTTGACGGGATTGCCGAAGTCGACCCGGTTCTCCACCCAGATCTTGGCGCCGAGCAGGCCGATCATGCCGTACAGCACCAGCGTGATGCCGCCGAGCACCCCGCCGGGGGTGGCGGCGACCACCGCGCCGAACTTGGGGCAGAACCCGAACAGGATGGCCACCACCGCGGCGATGTAGTACGCCAGCGTGGAGTAGATCCGGGTCGCGGCCATCACGCCGATGTTCTCGGCGTAGGTGGTGGTCGGCGAGCCGCCGACCAGCGAGGCCACCGCGGTGCCGACGCCGTCGCCGATGAAGGCCCGGCCCAGGTAGGGGTCCAGGTCGTCGCCGGTCATCTCCGAGACCGCCTTGACGTGGCCGGAGTTCTCGGCGAGCAGCGCGATCACCGACGGGATCACCAGCAGGATGAAGGTGATCTTGAAGGCGGGCAGGTGCGGGCCGGTCAGCGCGCCGAAGGTCGGGCTGATGATGTCCTTGGGCCAGCCGATCCAGTCGGCGCTGCGCACCCCGCTCCAGTCGATCCGGTGGCCGGTGCCGGTGCAGGCGGTGGTGATCGCGCCGCGCACTTGGGCACGTCGTTGATCCGGTCGGCGATCCAGCTGATCAGGTAGCCGAAGATCAGCGCCAGGAAGATCGCGATCCGGCTGAGGAAGCCGCGGACCAGCACCGCGATGACCAGCACGAACAGGGCGGTGAGCAGGCCGATCCACTGCTCGGCCGGGAAGTAGATGCCGGTGGCGACGGTGGCCAGGTTGAAGCCGATCAGCATCACCACCGCGCCGGTGACCGCCGGCGGCAGCACCGCCCGCACGTACCGGCTGCCGCCGAAGTGCACCAGCACGCCGACCGCGGCCAGGATCAGGCCGGCGATCAGGATCGCGCCGGTGACCTGGGCCGAATCGCCGCCCTGCGCGCGGATCGCGGCGACCGCGGCCACGAACGAGGCGGAGGTGCCGAGGTAGGACGGCACCCGGCCCTTGACGATCAGCAGGAACAGGATGGTCGCGACGCCGGACATCATCACGGCCAGGTTCGGGTTCAGGCCCATGATCGCCGGGAAGACGAAGGTGGCGCCGAACATCGCCACCACGTGCTGCGCGCCCAGGCCGCCCATCCGCAGCCAGGACAACCGCTCGCCCGGACGCACCACCGCGCCCGGCGGCGGCGTCTTGCCGTCGTAGACCAGTTTCCATCCGAACGCAGACATCGTGGCCTCCCGGGCGATGTGGTGTGGCCGCACGGTAGTGACCGGGCGGCCCCGCTACACGGTGCAGTGTTGACGAAAGATCGACTGGGCGGCTGTGACACGCCGCAGTCGCGGAGTCGGCGGCGCCGGGACATGGCGGAAGCTACCCGGCGAACCGGTCGCAAGCCGTCAGCCGC
Source organism: uncultured Actinomycetota bacterium (assembly GCA_963781745.1). Classification (GTDB taxonomy): domain Bacteria; phylum Actinomycetota; class Actinomycetes; order Propionibacteriales; family Nocardioidaceae; genus Nocardioides_B. The sequence continues at coordinate 36,830 of CAWAHH010000010.1, forward strand.
CGCCAGCGCGGCGTCGCGGCTATCCGTCCGGTGCGAGGCTGTGCCCGAGCCAGACGGTGCCGGAGGCGTCGGCCACCCGGCCGGTCGTGTCTGCTCGGCCGGTGCAGGCTTGCGCACCGGGTACTCGTGCCTGAACTGCGGATGATCCTGTGGCGCAGTGGTCGTCGAGTTCGGTCTTCCAGGTGAACCGCAGCTCGCACTTGGGGCATTGATGGACGGTCATGACGACTCCCCCGGCCGGCGCTGTCACTCTGGCCGCGTGCCGTGCCGTTGCCGTTCCACGGTAGGCCCGTGGGAGCCCGAAGGCCACGTGCCCAGCCGGCCAGAGGGGCACTCACAGACCACCGGCGGGGCGATGGCTCGGCCCCGCCGGTGGCCGGACGGGTGCCGTGAGGCCATGTCCGCTACCCGATCGGCCCGACACTGGCGATGGATCAGGCGGTGTCCCGGACGTATGACGGTGCAGGCGATCTCCGAACCGTTGGTGGTGCAGGCAGACCACGGTAGTTGACGGCCTTCCCCTCGGTGATGCTGGCGTTCTGGCCCGCACAGTTGCCGTTGTTGCCGTCGCCGTCGCGCACCGAGCCGGCTGTTGGACGGGTTCGTCGCGACGTACCAGTCGACCTGGACGCCGTACACCGTCGGACTTGACGTCACAGGCGTAGAACCATTCACCCGAACTCTGGAACTGGCCGACGCCTGGCCGCCGGTCCCGTTCGTGTGCAGATGGTGGTCTGGCTGCTCGCACTTGCTGGCGCCGCGAGCGCTAGCCCCATCGCCGCCGCCGATGTCACGGTCATGGCCAACGCGGGCGATGCGCTTCATAGACATCTCGCTCTGGCTCGGTTCGAGTCGCGGCCCGCGAAGAGCGGACCGAGCAGTACTTCGTCAAACCGCCTTCTAGAGGAACTGCACGGCTATATGTAGGTTTCATCTTGAGTAGGTGAAGTAAGCCGCCGCAGAGTTACACACCCGCAGGGCGCTCCGGACGTCATCGCTTGCGCATGCCCCATACATCAGAAGCTGAGCGGCACCCGCTCGTCCCCGATCAGGTTGGGAGCGCGTCGCCGTGCGGGATCAGGTGAGGGCGAGGACGGAAGCAGCTCGTAGCCGACGTGCGCGGCGGCGATGCCGGTGATCTCGGCGTGGTCGTAGGCCGGGGACACCTCGACGATGTCGGCGCCGACACGATGTTGCGCCCGATCAGCCCGCGCAGCACGCGCGAGCAGCTCGCGGGAGGTCATGCCGCCGGCCTCGGGCGTGCCGGTGCCGGGCGCGAACGCCGGGTCCAGCACGTCGATGTCGATCGAGACGTAGACCGGCCGGTCACCGAGCCGGGCACGCATCCGCTCGACGGGCCGGCCACGCCGAGGGTCTCGAAGTCGTCCACGCAGTCCGATGGTCGGCGAACCCAGGTCGAAGGCGTCGGTCAGGTCCGCGGCCCGTACAGCGGGCCGCGGATGCCGATGTGCAGGCAGTGCTCGCGGTCCAGCAGGCCTTCCTCCGACGGCCCGGCGGAACGGCGTGCCGTGGGTGTACGGCTCGCCGAAGTAGGTGTCCCACGTGTCGAGGTGCGCGTCGAAGTGCAGCACGGCGATCGGCCCGTGCAGGCGCGTGCATCGCCCGCAGCAGCGGCAGCGCGATGGTGTGGTCACCGCCGAGCACCAGCAGCTTGCCGTCCGCGCCAGTCGCCGGCGCCGGCCTCGATCTGGCCGATCGCCTGGCCGATGTCGAACGGGTTGACCGCGAGGTCGCCGGCGTCGACCACCTGCTGGGCGCCGAACGGCGACACGTCCAGCGCCGGGTTGTACGGGCGCAGCAGCCGGGAACCTGCCGGATGTGCGACGGGCCGAACCGCGCACCCGGCCGGTAGCTCACGCCGCTGTCGAACGGCACCCCGAGCACGGCGACGTCGAAGCGCGGCACCTCGTCGCGGCGGGGCAGGCGGGCGAAGGTCGGCCAGGCCCGGCGTAGCCGCGGCACCACCGGAGCCGTCCAGCGGGACCGACCGGGGCAGCCTGCCGTCGTCAATGGCCATGACCTCAGTATCGCCGCTCGTCCGGAGTGCCGGGCCGTTACGAGGCGCTGTCAGCCGGCCGTGGCGCCGTCCGCGATCACCGGTGAGCACGCCGCACAGCAGGACCGCCCGCCGGCCGGCGTCAGCCTCGCTAGGCAGCCGGCACGCTGGATCCCATGCCGCGGCGATCACGCGACGAAGCGGCCGGGGCGCGCGGCGGGTGCGCCGGCGCCGGTATAGTCTCGCACGAGCTGTGCGCCTGCTCGAGCGGCCGCAGCGCGTCCTGCAGGCCGGTCCATGCCGATCCAGGGCGCGTCCCGGGCTCCGCTGTCGTGCTCGACCAGGGTGACGTGGTCGGTCGTGTCAGGGTGAGGTGTTCCGTCGTGGTCGGGCACGGCTCGTAGGATCCTCGGTCACTGACCAGCCGCTCGTTCGGCACGATCTCGCGGTACTCGCCGTGGAAGGCGACCTCGAACCCGCCGTGGGCCGTCATCACGTAGCGCCAGCGGCCGCCGACCCGCAGGTCGACCTCGGCGCTGGTGACCTCGCCGCGCTCGGCGGCCCACCAGCGCTTGATCAGCTCCGGCGTCGTCCAGGCCCGCTACACCAGGTGCCTGGGCGCGTCGAACTCGCGGGTGATCAGGATCTGGGTGTCGCGCCGGCAGGGTCACCACGGCGGTGCCGCTAGTCGTTCCTGCTGTCATCTGCTCCTGCTCCGTCTTCCTTGAGTTCCTCCAGGACGACGTCCAGCCGGTCGAGGCGCTGCGACCACAGCCGCTCGTAGCTGCTCAGCCAGTCCGAGACGGGCTTGAGCGAGGCGGCATTGAGCCGGTACAGCCGGTGGCGGCCGTCCTCGCGGACCTCGACCAGGTCCACCTCGCGCAGCACCCGCAGGTGCTTGGACACCTGCGGCTGGGCCAGGTCCAGCAGCTCGACCAGGTCGTTGACGTCCCGCTCGCCGTCGGCGAGGACGTCCAGGATCTGCCGGCGCCGGGCCTCGGCCATCGCGTTGAACGCGTCCGTCGTGGTCGCCGCCCGTGCCATGCCGCAATCATATTCCCATATAGGAATATGTCAAGCTGGCCGGACGGCGCTCCACGTCGTGAACGCGACCTCAGATGCCGCGCATCTGCACGACCTGCAACGCCAGCGCCACGTCCAGCCGCAGGTGCGGGTCGGTGGTGAACGGCCCGACGATCCGTTCCAGCTTGCTGATCCGGTACCGCAGGGTGTTGTAGTGAAAGTGCAGCAGCCGGGCGGTCTCGGCGACGTTGAGGTTGGTGTCCAGCAGCGTCTGCAGGGTCAGCCGCAGGTCGGCGGCCTCGGCGGCCTCACCGGCCAGGTCACCGAGCACCTCGGCGGCGAAGGACTTCAGCTCCGCGGTGTCGGGCACCAGCGACAGCAACCGGTGCACGCCGAGCGAGTCGAAGTGCGAGACGCTGCCGTGGCCGTGCACCCGCCGGCCGACCGAGACCGCCTTGCGGGCCTGGGCGTAGCCGGTGGCGATCTGGGACGGCTCGAGCACCCGGCGCGACACCCCGGCGCTGAAGGACTGCCGGCCGCCGCCCCGGTCGCCGGACACCGCCGCGATCAGCTCGGCCACGGTCCGGGCCGGCTCCCCCGGGCGCACCGGCAGCAGCGCGACCACCTCGTGGCTGAAGCCGACCACCGGCGCCGCCTTGTCCCGGGCCCGCAGCACCTGCTGCCAGGCCGAGACGAACCGCTCGTGCTGGGAGCGGTGCACCACCGAAGGCCCGGCCGGCGCCACCCCGGGCCTGCTGGGCTCGGCCGCGTCCAGCTCGGCCACCAGCACCACCATCGGGCGGTCGATGTCCCAGCCCAGCGAGCGGCAGTGCTGCACCACCGGCTCGTCCACCGGGATCTGGCCGGTCAGCACGTCGCGCAGGTAGTCGCCGCGGAACTTGCCCTCGACCGCCGAGACCGCCAGCTCCTTGGTGATGGTCAGCGCGGCCACGATCGCCACCCGCTCCAGCGCCTGCACGGTGCCCGGCGGCAACCCGTCCGGCTGCCGGTAGGCCACGATCCGGCCGTGGTCGACCCCACCGGCCACGATCGAGGTCATCGCGATCTCGGCCGCCGCTGCCGGTCCTCGCGACGCCGGCTGCAGCCCGATCCGCAGCCGCTCGACGAGGAACCGGCCGCTGGTGTCGAACAGGTCCGCCAGCTCGACACCCTGCCGGTGCCCGGCGCCGCCCTCGGCGGCCAGCACCCGGCCGTCCGGCGTGGTGATCAGCAGCACGCAGTCCAGCAGCCGGGACACCTCGTCGGCGATCTGGGGCAGGCCGCCGCCGTTGAGCACGATCGTCGCGATCGCCTGGTGCAGCGCGTCGGCCTGCCGAGCACCTGGTTCTGCCGGTCCAGCAGCACCCCGAAGACCTCGGCCAGCACCTCCTCGAAGGCCACCCCGTCGGGCAGCCGCAGCACCGGGAAGCCCAGCTCGTCGGCGAGCTCGATCACCTCCGGCGGCAGCTGCGTCCGGCCCCGAGCCGGAGCGCCAGGGCCGGCACCTGGCGGGCGTCCAGGTCGGCGATCAGCGCCAGCAGGTCGGCGCTGCCGGGTCGCCGGTCGGCAGTCGGCCCAGCGCCTCGGCGGTGCTCAGCAGCAGCTCGTCCGGCTTCACCCACGGCAGGACGTCGGGCAGCGTCCAGGACGCTGACCCCGCGGACCATCCGGTCCAGGCCGGAGCGCCGGCCAGCACCGTCGGAGTCGGCCAGGCTCGGCGCCGCCAGCAGGTGCGCCACGCTCACGCCGTCGGTGGTCGCCGCTGGCAGGTTGCGTAGGTTGGAGGCCTGATGGTTGGCAACTGTAACCATCGGCAGAAGGTAGCTCACTGATTACGTTCCAGCCAGGGCCGCCGGCCGTGGACGCGGGCGCGAGACCGGCTGGAGGCGCGGATGAGCTCGGAACGGGTGCTGCTGCGCCGGGGCCTCTACGCCGATTCGGTGACCCTGCTGCAGGTCAGCCGGCAGGTCGGCCAGGCCGCCGGGGTGCAGGCCGCGATGGTCGGGATGGCCACCGAGCTCAACCTGGAGCTGCTGGCCGGCATGGGCTTCCAGCCGCCCGGCGGCGGCTCGCCCGAACGAGCTGTTCATCGCCGTCCGGGCGAGCGACCAGCAGGCCGTCGAGGCCGCCACCGAGCTGGCCGAGCAGCTGCTCAGCGCCCCGCGGCGGGCCACCGGCGGCGCCGCCGCCGAGCAGCCGCCGCGCACCATCGGCTCGGCCGCCGCGGCCACCGGCGCCGGGCTGGCGCTGATCTCGGTGCCGGGCCAGCACGCCTTCACCGAGGCGATGGACGCCCTGGACGCCGGCTGCGACGTGCTGGTGTTCTCCGACAACGTCAGCGTCGCCGACGAGATCCGGCTCAAGGACGCCGCGGCCGAGCGGGGGCTGCTGGTGATGGGGCCGGACTGCGGCACCGCGGTGGTCGGCGGCCTGGGCCTGGGCTTCTCGCACACCCTGGACCGCGGCCCGGTCGGGCTGGTGGCGGCGTCGGGCACCGGGGCCCAGCAGCTGCTGTGCCTGCTGGACGCGGCCGGGGTGGGGGTCAGCGCCGCGCTCGGGGTGGGCGGCCGGGACCTGTCCGAGCCGGTGGCCGGGCGGTCCACGCTGGCCGCGCTGGCCGCGCTGGACGCCGACCCGGGCACCGAGCTGATCCTGGTGGTGTCCAAGCCGCCGGCCGAGCCGGTGGCCGAGCGGATCCGGCGGCCGCCGCCGAGCCTGGCCACCCCGGTCCGGTTCGCGCTGCTCGGGCCCGGCCAGCCCGACCTGACCCAGGCCGCCGAGGCGGTGCTGGCCGAGCTGGGGGTGCCGGTGCCGGACTGGCCGTCCTGGATGCGCCGAGCCGGCCGCGGCCGAGCGCGCGGCCGGCGCGCTGCGCGGGCTGTTCTGCGGCGGCACGCTGTGCGACGAGGCGATGCTGATCGCCAGCGCCGAACTCGGCGAGGTGCGCTCGAACATCGCGCTGCGGCCGGACTGGGCGCTGGACGCCACGCTGCGCTGGCCCGGCCACCTGATGATCGACTTCGGCGACGACGCGCTCACCCAGGGCCGGGCGCACCCGATGATCGACCCGTCGCTGCGCAACCAGCAGCTGGCCGAGCTGCTGGCCGACCCGGACACCGCCGTGGTGCTGCTGGACGTGCTGCTCGGGCACGGCAGCCATCCCGACCCGGTCGGCGAGCTGGTGCCGCTGCTGGCCGGCGCCGGGTGCCGGTGGTGGTGAGCCTGATCGGCGCCCGCCGCGACCCGCAGCAGCTGGACGGCTCGGCCCGGCGGCTGGCCGAGGCCGGCGCCGCGGTGTTCGCCTCCAACGCCGCCGCCACCCGGTACGCCCTCAGCCTGATCGGAGGCCGGTCATGACCGGCCGACAGCTCGACAGCTCCCGGTTCACCGGGCCGCCGCCGCGGGTGGTCACCGCCGGGGTGGGCCTGTTCGCCGAGGCGGTGGCCGCCCAGGGCGCCGAGGTCAGCGAGGTGGACTGGCGGCCGCCGATGCCCGGCACCGAGGCCGACCTGGCCCGGGTGATGGCCGACCCGCGCCGGCGGCCGGCCAATGCCGAGGCGCTGCGCCGGATCGTCGGCACCGAGGCCCACCTGGTGGACGTGCTGCCGGCCGGGCCGACGCTGGGCCTGTCCGACCGGGACTTCCTGCACGCCGGGCCGCCGATCGACTGGGCCCGGGCGTCCGGCCCGCTGCGCGGTGCGCTGCTCGGCGCCGCCGCGCTGGAAGGGCGTGGTCGAGCAGCCGGAGCAGGCCGAGCAGCTGTTCGCCGCCGGCGCCGGGTTCACCCTGGACCCGTGCCACCACCACTCGGCGGTCGGCCCGATGGCGGGCGTGGTGTCGGCGTCGATGTGGCTGTTCGTGGTCGAGGACCCGGCCACCGGGCGGCGCACCTACTGCAGCCTGAACGAGGGCCTGGGCAAGGTGCTGCGCTACGGCGCCTACTCCGCCGAGGTGCTGACCGGCTGCGCTGGATGTCGGCGGTGCTCGGCGCCGCTGCTGCAGACCGCGGTGCGCCGGCACGGCCCGGTCGACCTCAAGGCGATCCTGGCGCAGATGCTGCAGATGGGCGACGAGGCGCACAACCGCAACCGGGCCGGCACCCTGATGCTGCTGCGCGAGCTGCTGCCCGAGCTGATCGACTCCGGCGCGCCGTCGTCCGAGGTCGCCGAGGCGGTGCGGTTCGTCGCCGGCAACGACCACTTCTTCCTCAACCTGGCGATGCCGGCCTGCAAGCTCACCCTGGACGCCGCCCGCGACATCCCCGGCTCGACGGTGGTGGTGGCGATGGCGCGCAACGGCACCGACTTCGGCATCCAGGTGTCGGGCACCGGCGACGAGTGGTTCACCGGGCCCGGCCCAGCTGGCCGACGGGCTGTTCCTCGGCGGCTTCGGGCCTGACGACGCCAACCCCGACATCGGCGACTCGGCGATCACCGAGACGGCGGGCCTGGGCGGCTTCTCGATGGCGGCCGCGCCGGCGATCGTCCGGTTCGTCGGCGGCGAGGTGGCCGACGCGCTGGCCGCGTCCCGGCGGATGTATGAGATCACCGTCGGCGAGCACCCGATGTACTCGATCCCGGTGCTGGACTTCCGCGGCTCGCCGACCGGCATCGACGTCACCAAGGTGGTGCGCACCGAGATCCTGCCGCAGATCAACACCGGCATGGCCGGACGGGTGGCTGGCGGGCGTCGGCCAGGTCGGCGCCGGCCTGGTCACCCCGCCGGCCGAGATCTTCCCCAAGGCGCTGGCCGCGCTGGCCGAGCGGGTGCCGACCTGAGCCGTCCCTACTCGTCGTCCGGTTCAAGCGGCACCATCGGCGCCGTCGTGTCGTCGGGATCGGCGTAGATGCGGATGTCGTCACATCGTTCGCGGGCCCAGGCGATGACCTCTTCGCGGGTGCCATTCGAACCTGCCGAGAAGGTCTACCTTGTCGGTCCAGGTCGCCTTCCAGGTCCCCCTGTGGGGGTGGTAGACGATGGTGACGAAGGGGAGCCGAGCGGCGCGCCTGGCGCTCGACGGGGTCATCTTCGCGCGAGCCAGAAGTTGTAAGGATCGAACGGTAGAGGGGGCATGGTCGGCTGGAACCTCCTTCGTCATCGGTGGGTCTTCCACCAGCTGCCAGCAAGCTGTGTCGTGCATACCGGGCCGCTCGCTTGCGTGTGCCGAACTGAGCAATCCCTACTCGTCGTCCGGTCCCAGTCGGTACCATCGGGGCGGTCGTGTCGTCCGGGTCGGGGCAGATGCGGATGTTGTCGCATCGTTCGCGGGCCCAGGCGATGACTTCTTCGCGGGTGCCTTCGAACTTGCCGAGGAGGTCTACCTTGTCGGTCCAGATAGCCCTCCAGATCCCTTTGCGGGACCAGTAGTCGATGATGATGAAGGGAGCCGTGCGGCGGGCCTCGCGCTCGCGGGGATCCTCGATCAGGTCGATTCCAGGCGGCAGGTAATCCGGGAAAGGATCGCCACGGTGAGTGCGTCATGGTCGGCTCACCACCGGTGGTATCCGGTGCCGAACCGGTCCTGGGGCAGGCCGCCGGCGATCGGGTCGTTGAACGTGTACCGTGCCCAGTAACCCAGACGGTTGGTGTGGGCGGTGGGGCTGCGGACGTAGAAGTACCAGTGCCCGGGGTAGCCGGGTGCTGACCAGATGAACTGGTTGACGACGTTGTGGTCCCACATGTCGTCGTTGTATTCGTAGTAATCCCAGATGAGTTCGTGGCCCTGGCGGGACGTAACTGTAGACGTGCGCTGTAGTCTCGCGTGCGGCTGATGGGGCTGCCGCCGTGGCGCGCGCCCGGTGCGCCGTTGAACATGGCTGCGGTGAACACCACGTTATGGGTGTAGGCGGGGCCGGTGGCGCGGTAGAACATCGCGCTGTCGGTCGTGGCCCCAGTCTGTTTCCCACTCGACTCTCGCGTGGATGGTGCCGATTGTGGTGGTAGCCGCGCCGGGTCGTACTAGCCGTAATAGATGAGTGCCCTCCCAGTTCGCATGTCGAAGGCGTCGAATCGGTCCGTAGCAGCTGAAGCCGAGATTGCACCAGCCGCCAGAGACGCGGACGGATCCTCAGTCGGTCGAGGGGTCCGGGACGGCGCAGACCCAGGGTCCGTCCCGGCCGGTGTCCGGCGTGCAGGGCGGGTCGTCGGTGGCGTTCGGGTCGGTCAGTTGGCTGGTGTCGAGCGGGGGTATCCGCGTCGGTGCCGCTCTGGTCGTAGTCGGCGTAGAGCGGGTCGAGGTCGGCGGGTTTGGTGATGTCCTGGGTGGCGCAGGTCGTCGTCGTCCGTCGGGGCAGCTGATGGGGTCGCCGGTGGCCGTGAAGTCGTTGCTGGTGGCTGGGGGTGCTGTCGCCGGCCGGGCTGACGGCGGCGACCTGGGCGGCGTAGCTGTGGGTCGGGTCGAGGCCGGTGAGCACGAAGTGGGTGCAGGTGGCGCAGCTGCCCAGCTGCAGCGGCTGCGCCGGCGGTGGTGCGGTCGAGGATCGCGAAGGTGTAGCCGAAGGTGGGGGCGCCGTTGTCACCGCCGGCGGTCCAGGTCAGGTCGGCCGAGCTGTCGCCGGCGGTGACCGCCAGGCCGGTGGGCGCCGCGGGTGGCGCGCCGATGTTGAAGGTGTAGTGGCTGGCCGGCGAGGCGACCCCGAGCCGGTCGGTCGCCATCACCGAGTCAGGGTGTGCTCGGCCCGGCGCGGTCGGCGGCGCGCAGCGTGATCGCGGCCGCGGGACCGGTCACCGTGGTGGGTGCCGCGTCGTCGAGGCTGGTAGCTGAACCGGGTGGCCGGTGACGCCGGCTCCGCTGTCGGTGATGGTGAAGGTGGCCGGCGCTCCGCCGGGCGGTGTCCAGCTGTGCGCGGGGTAGGCGCTGGACTCGACCATCGGGAGGCTCGGGCCCGGGATCGGCGAACCAGCCCTCGACGTCGATGACCAGGTCGACCGGGGCGGAGCCGCCGTTGCGGACGTTGATGCTGCCGTCGGCGGCCGGCGCGACGATGGCCAGGTCGGTGCGGTAGACGTTGTCGGCGGTGTAGTTGACGTTCGAGGTGGCCGGCTCGGGCCTGGTCGCTCGGCCACAGCCGCAGGTAGCCGCCGGCGGCGCCGGCCGGGTGCACGGTGCGCAGGTTCAGCGCCACCGCGCCGAGGCCGTCGGCGACGGCCGGGATGCCGGCCACCCCGGCCACGGTGAGCTTGGTGACCGAGTTGCCGGCCAGGGTCCGCACCGGCGCCACCCGGGTGTCGAGCAGGTGCACCGCGGCCGGGGTGAAGGTCGCCTGGGTGGCGGCGGCGGTGAAGTAGCCCTGGATGTCGATGGCCAGGTCCACCGGGCCGCCGGCGCCGACCAGCACCTTGAACCGGCCGTCGGGCGACAGCGGGATCGCCACCGACTGGGCGGTGGCCGAGTCGTCGAAGTCCAGCGCCCCGGTGCTCGGCGCGGGCTGGTCGGCGGCATAGGTGCGCAGGTAGCCGATGGCGGTCTGGTTGAGCACGGTGATGTTGGCGTACACCGCGCTGGCATCGGCCGGCACACCCGCCAGGCCGCCGGCCTGCACCGTCACCGCTCCCCCGGTGCCGACCTTCGCCGCCGGCACCCCGCGTGCCGCTGCGGGTATCGGCGAGCCGGGCCTGGGAGACCGCCACGAAACCGCCCGGCGCCGTCGCCGAGCCGGCGGTGAAGTAACCCTGCACGTCGATGATCAGGTTCACCGCATGGTCGGCCAGCACGTGCAGCGCCGCCGTCGGCGTGCAGCGCCACCAGGGCGGTGTTCGAGATCGAGTCGCCCGGGTTGAACACCAGCGCCGCCCCGGACGGGGTGGCCACATCCCCCGGCGCCACGCTGACCGCCCCGACACTGCCGGCACCGACCGCCGTCAGGGTCAGCGCCACCGCGCTGACCCCGGACGCCGGAATACCCGCCCGACCCGCCGCGGTCACCGTCCGCACCGTCCCGGCCGGCATCGGCGTGGAATACCCACCGGTGCCGTTGCGGGTGTCGAGCAACCGGCCCGTCGCCGGCACGAACAGGCCCGCCGGCCCGGTCGACGGCGTCGGCAGCCGCCGGACCCGACCGCGGCGACACCCCGAGCTGCAGCGCGCTCATCAGCCCGGCCGCCAGCGCCAGCACGAGGACCGCTCGCACACCACTCCGACCGACGCTTCACTCAGGCACCCTCGCAGCCAGGACGGTCTCCCCACGTCCAGGAATGGCACGGAGGATCAGGTCGAAGGGCCGCAAAGTTAGCACCGCCGAAACAGTCCGGACACTGTTTCTTTCAGGACGAGAGAGTAGAGACTCTGCCGGAATTGCTGGGCGATATGCCTAGGACGCAGGCGGCACTGCCGAGAGCCGCTCAGCGGTCCGGAGTCCTGGTCACGGCGGCTCAGCGGCGATGCCCGGCGCAGGTCCTCGGGGGTGTCGATGTCGACGAGCGGATCGGGGTAGTCCAGGAAGCTGGTGTCGCCGGCGTGCCGGTCGAAGAACTCCCGGCCGCCCTGGTCGCCCACCGCGGCGGCCGCGAACTCGGCGTACCACCGGCGGCCGACCAGCACCGGGTGCGAGCGCTGCCCGGCCCGGCGCACCGCGACGATGTCGGCACCGGCCCGGTGCCGTTCGATCACCGCCGCGACCTCGGCCGGACGCACTCCCACCAGGTCGGCCAGCAGCACCACGCAGGCCTGCGAGTCCGCGGCCAGTTCGGCCAGCGCGCAGCGCAGCGAGGAGCCCATGCCGGAGTCCGGCTCGGGGTTGACCACCGTCCGGGCGCCGGCCGCGGCCTGCTGGTCCGGGCGCAGCACCGCCAGCACCTCGGTGCAGCCACCGGCCAGCAGCGTCGCCACCGCCCGGTCGACCAGCCGCCGGCCGCCGAGCAGCACGTCGGCCTTGGGACGGCCCAGCCGGCGGCCGGCGCCGGCGGCCAGCACGATGCCGGTGATCGCCGGCGGCGATCCGACGGCAGTCACCCGGCGGTCAGCGGCGCGGGTAGTCGGCCAGCGCGACGGCGGTGGCCAGCGCCGCCTGGGCCGCCTCGTAGCCCTTGTCCTCCTTGGAACCGGGCAGCCCGGCCCGGTCCAGCGCCTGCTCGTCGTCGTCGCAGGTGAGCAGGCCGAACCCGATCGGGATGCCGGTGCTGACCGACACCTGGGTCAGCCCGTCGGTGGCCGCGCCGCAGACGTACTCGAAGTGCGGGGTGCCGCCGCGGATCACCACGCCGAGCGCGACCATCGCGTCCACGGCCGCCGCGTTGGCGACCCGGCTGGCCGCGACCGGCAGCTCGTAGGCGCCGGCCACCCGGATCACCGTGACGTCGTCGACGCCGGAGTCGGCCAGCGCCCGCTCGGCACCGGCCAGCAGGCCGTCCATCACCGTGGTGTGCCAGCGGGCGGCCAGCACCACCACCTTCAGCCCGGACGCGCCGGCCACCGCGCCGTGCGCCGGCGCGCCGTGACCGCTCATCGGATCCGCCCGAGCGAGCGCTCGTTCGGTCCTGTTCATCGCTCAGCCGGTGTCGAGTTCGGCGATCACCGCGGCGAGCGTGGCGTCGCTCAGGTCCAGCTCGTGGCCCATCCGCTCCTTCTTGGTCTGCAGGTAGCGCAGGTTCTCCGGGTTGGCGTGGATCGGCAGCCGGACCGTGCCCAGCACCGAGAGCCCGTAGCCCTCCAGGCCGGCCCGCTTGGCCGGGTTGTTGGTCAGCAGCCGCATGGTGCGCACCCCGAGGTCGACCAGGATCTGCGCGCCGGTGCCGTAGTCGCGGGCGTCGGCCGGCAGCCCCAGGTCCAGGTTGGCGTCCAGGGTGTCGCGGCCGGCGTCCTGCAGCTGGTAGGCCTGCAGCTTGTGGAACAGCCCGATGCCGCGGCCCTCGTGGCCGCGCATGTAGAGCACCACGCCCCGGCCCTCGCGGGCCACCGCGGCCAGCGAGGCGTCCAGCTGCGGGCCGCAGTCGCAGCGCAGCGAGCCGAAGATGTCGCCGGTCAGGCACTCGGAGTGCACCCGGACCAGCAGGTCCTCGCCGTCGCCGATGTCGCCGAAGACGAACGCGACGTGCTCCCGGTCGTCGTAGGTGGCGGCGTAGCCGTGCGCGGTGAACTCGCCGTAGCTCAGCGGCACCCGGGCGCTGGCCTTGCGCTCGACCAGCTTCTCGAACCGGCGCCGGTAGGCGATCAGGTCGGCGATCGAGATCATCACCAGGCCGTGCTCGTCGGCGAACTCGCGCAGCTCGCTCCGCCCGCGCCATGCCGGACGGGTCCTGCTCGCTGACGATCTCGCACAGCACGCCGGCCGGCCGCAGGCCCGCCATGGTGGCCAGGTCCACCGCCGCCTCGGTGTGGCCCGGGCGGCGCAGCACGCCGCCCTCCTTGGCCCGCAGCGGCACGATGTGGCCGGGCCGGGCCAGGTCCACCGAGGAGGTGTCCGGGATCGGCCAGCAGCTTGATGGTGTGCGCCCGGTCGGCGGCCGAGATGCCGGTGCTGACCCCCTCGCGGGCGTCCACGGTGACGGTGTAGGCGGTGCCGCGCTTGTCCTGGTTGGTGCGCACCATCGGCGGCAGGTCCAGCCGGTCGGCGTCGGCGTCGGTGATCGGGACGCAGATGTAGCCGGAGGTGTAGCGCACCATGAAGGCGACCAGTTCCGGGGTGGCGAGCTCGGCGGCGAAGATCAGGTCGCCCTCGTTCTCGCGGTCCTCGTCGTCTACCACCACCACCGGCCGGCCGGCCGCGATTTCGGCGATCGCCTTGTGGATCGGATCCAGCATGTCAGGTGCCGCCGTTCGTCGAAGGATCTCCCGTAGGTCAGCAAGCGTTCGGTGTACTTGGCCAGTACGTCCACTTCTACGTTGGCAAGGTCGCCGACGGTTCGATCGGGCAGCGCGGTGGCCCGCAGCGTCTCCGGGATCAGGCCGACCTCGAACCAGTCGGTGCCGTCCGGCTCGGTGCCGACCGCCGTCACCGTCAGCGACACCCCGTCCACCGCGATCGAGCCCTTCTCGGCGACGTAGCGGGCCAGCCCCGCGGGGAGCGCGAACCGGAAGGTCTCCCAGGCCTCGCCCGGGGTGCGGGCCAGCACCGTCGCGGTGCCGTCGACGTGGCCCTGCACGATGTGGCCGTCCAGCCGGCTGTCCAGCCGGGCGGCGCGCTCCAGGTTCACCCGCCGGCCGGGCGTCAGGCCGCCGATGACGCTGCGCTGCAGCGTCTCGGCCATCACGTCGAAGTCCAGCTCCAGCACGCGACGGGTCGGCGCCGGCCGGGTGCTGCCCGACGACGGTCAGGCACACCCCGTTGACGGCGATCGAGGCGCCGTGCTTGACGTCCTCGCCCACGGTCGCGGCCCGCACCCGCAGGACGGCCGAACTGCTACCCGAGCTGAGTTCGACGACCTCGCCGACCTCCTCGATGATGCCGGTGAACATCGCTAGTCCCTTCGCGGCGCCGGTTCGGCCGCATCAGTCCCGGCCGGCCGGCCGATGATCTTGAGGTCGTCGCCCAGCCGCGCCACGTCCAGTATCTCCAGGTTGACGGCCCGGGACATGGTTCTTATTCCTGCATCCTCCAGCACCGCCGGGCCCGCGCCCAGCAGTTTGGGGGCGATGTAGGCCACCACCTGGTCGACCAGCCGGGCCTCCAGGAAGGCGCCGGCCAGCGTCGGGCCGCCCTCCAGCAGCACGTGCCGGACCCCCCGGTCGAACAGCGCCTTCAACGCGAACCGGGGCACCGCGGTGTCGAGCACCACGGTCTCGGCCGCGTCGTCGAAGACCTGGGCATCCGGTGGCACCCGGTGCCGGCGGTCCATCACCACCCGCAGCGGCTGCCGCTCGGCCAGCTCGTCCGCGGCCAGGCCGTGCACGCCGCGCACGGTCAGCTGCGGATCGTCGGTCAGCACGGTGCCGCTGCCCACCACGATCGCGTCCACCACGTCGCGCAGCGCGTGCACGTCGGCCCGCGAGAGCGCGTTGCTGACCCAGCGCGAGGTGCCGTCCGCGGCCGCGCTGCGGCCGTCCAGGGTGCCGGCGAACTTCCAGGTGACGAACGGCCGGGCCTGCAGCACCGCGTGCCGCCACGGTCCGAGCGCGCCGCGCAGCACCTCGGCCTCCTCGACGCCGGCCAGCACCCGCAGGCCCGCCTCGCGCAGCCGCTCGGCGCCGCCGGCCGCGACCGGGTTGGGGTCGTCGACGGCGTAGACCACCCGGACGATGCCGGCCTCGATCACCGCCTCGGTGCACGGCCCGGTGCGCCGGGGTGGTTGCACGGCTCGAGCGTGACCACCAGGGTGCCGCCGACGGCCCGCGGCCCGGCCTGCTGCAGCGCCATCACCTCGGCGTGCTCCTTGCCGGCCGGCTGGGTGGCACCCTCGCCGGCGATCCGGCCGTCCGGGTCGAGCACCACCGCCCCGACCGCCGGGTTCGGGCTGGTCCGGCCCGCCACCCGGGCCGCGAGCTCGCCGGCCAGCCGCATCGCGGCGATCTCGGCGTCGGTGGGCTGGGCGGCGGTCATAGCCGGCCGGCCGCGTGCGCGCAGCGCGCCATGCCCGCCCGGGCCTGCTCGCGCAGCCGCTCGACCGCCGCTGGCCGGGTCGTCGGCGCCGTAGACCGCCGAGCCCGCGACGAAGACGTCCACGCCCGCCTCGGCGGCCTCGGTCGATGGTGTCGGCGCCGATGCCGCCGTCGATCTCGATGAACAGCCGCAGGTGCCCGGAGTTGACGTGCCGGCGGGCGGTGCGCACCTTGTCCAGCACCTCCGGCATGAAGTCCTGGCCGCCGAAGCCCGGCTCGACCGACATCACCAGCAGGGTGTCGAACTCCTTCAGGACCTCCAGGTACGGCTCGAGCGGGGTGCCCGGCTTGACCGACAGGCCGGCCAGCGCGCCGGCCGACCGGATCGCCCGGGCGGTCGCCGACCGGGTCGCGGGCCGCCTCGGCGTGGAAGGTGACGTTGGCCGCGCCGGCCTCGGCGTACCCGGGCGCCCACCGGTCCGGGTCGTCGATCATCAGGTGGCAGTCCAGCGGCAGGTCGGTGGCCCGCAGCAGGCTCTTGACCACCGGCAGGCCCAGCGTCAGGTTCGGCACGAAGTGGTTGTCCATCACGTCCACGTGCAGCCAGTCGGCCCGCGACACCGCCTCGGCCGCCGCACCCAGGTAGGCGAAGTCGGCCGACAGGATGCTGGGCGCGATCATGGGTTCCGGGGCGGAGGCGGGCACAACCGGAAGTCTAGGTGCCGCCGGGCGGCCGGGTCGACCCGTTGTCGCCCAGCACCGCCACGGCCCGGGCGGCGCGTGCGGCCCGCTGTCGCTGATCTCACAGCAGCCGGCCCCGGCGGCGCCGATCAGGCGGTGCGGCGCAGCGCGGCGAAGAACATCGCGTCGGTGCCGTGCCGGTGCGGCCACAGCTGCACCATGGCCGACCCGCCGGTGCCGGGCACCCCGGCGAACGCCGGCCGGGCGTCGACCAGCTCGACCGGGCCGCTGCCGGCCAGCAGCCGCTCGACCTGCTGCCGGGTCTCGGCCAGGTGCGGCGAGCAGGTCACGTAGCCGACCAGGCCGCCGGGCCGGACCAGCCGCAGCGCGGCGGCCAGCAGGTCGGCCTGCAGCACGGTCAGCTCCGCCAGGTCGGCCGGGGCTGCGCCGCCAGCGGGCCTCGGGCCGGCGGCGCAGCGCGCCCAGCCCGGTGCACGGCGCGTCCAGCAGCACCCGGTCGAAGCCGCGCTCGTCGGGCTGCCGGCTGCGCGCGTCGCCGACCACGATCTCGACGTCCCAGCCCTCGGTGGCCCGGGCGATCAGCTCGGCCCGGTGCGGGTGCAGCTCGCTCGGCGGTCAGCCGGGCGCCCCGGTCGGCGGCCAGCGCCGCCAGCAGCGCGGCCTTGCCACCGGGCCCGGCGCACAGGTCCAGCCACCGCTCGTCCGGCCCGGTCCAGCGGCAGCGCGGCCAGCGCCAGGGCGCACAGCTGGCTGCCCTCGTCCTGCACCCCGGCCCGGTGCTGCCGGACGGCGGCCAGCGCGCCCGGCTCGCCGCCGGAGCTCAGCCGCACCGCGTACGGCGAGTACGGGCCCGGCTCGCCGCCGGCCTCGGCGGCCAGCTCGGCCTGGCCGATCCGGCCGGGCCAGCCGACCAGGTGGGTCTCCGGACGCTCGTCGTCGGCGGCCAGCGCGGCCGGCAGCTCCTCGGGCAGCTGTCGGCTCGGCAGGCTCGCCGCCAGGGCGTCGGCGAAGGCGGCCACGATCCAGCCCGGATGGCTGTAGCGGATCGCCAGCCCGCCCAGCGGCGAGGCGTCCCCGGCGATCTCGTCGCACCAGCCGTCGAAGTCGCGGGCGCTGACCTTGCGCAGCACCGCGTTGACGAAACCCGCCGCCCGGGCGTGGCCGGTGGCCCGGGCCAGGTCGACGGTGGTGGCCACCGCCGCATGGGTCGGGATCCGGGTGCGCAGCAGCTGGTAGGCGCCCAGCCGCAGCAGGTTCAGCACCGGCGTCTCGATGTCGGTCGAGGTCGCGGCTGGCGCACCGGCGCAGCACCTCGTCCAGGGTGCCGGTGGCCCGCAGCGTGCCGTAGCCGAGCTCGGTGGCCAGCGCCGCGTCCCGGCCGGTCAGGCCGGCCTCGGCCAGCTGCCGGGGCAGCACCAGGTTGGCGTAGGCGTCGTGCTCGCTGACCGCCTGCAGCACCGCGAAGGCGGCAGCTCGCGGCTCGCGGGCGCGCACGCGGCACGGGCCCGGCCGGGCACGGCGCCGGCGACGGTCCGGCGCGTGGGCCAGCGCCGGCCGGCGGCCTGCCGCGACGGGCGTCGCGACCGGCTGCCCTGGCGCCGCTCGGCCGACCCGCGGCCCGGCTCGGACCGGCTGCCCTGCCGCCGGTCGCCGGCGGAGCTGTCGTCGGGGATGTCAGCCAAGTCGCTCACCTGATTCCAGCCGCAGCCCGCGCGCCCAGTCGGCGGCCGGCATCGGCTTCTTGCCGGCCGGCTGCACGGTGCCCAGCCGCACCGGGACGGTGGCGGTGCCGACCAGCACCGCGTTCTTGCCGACCAGCAGCTCGCCGGCGGCCACGCCAGCCGGCTCGCCGGTCAGCGCACCGCCGGGGACCGACCGCCACCGGCCCGAGCTTGAGCCGGCCGTCCCGGAAGTCGGTCCAGGCGCCCGGGCTCGGGGGTGCAGGCCCGGATCCGGCGCTCCACCGCCAGCGCCGGCTGGCCGAAGTCGATCCGGGCGTCGGCGACGGTCAGCTTGGGCGCGTGGACACCCCGTCCGGCCGGTTGCGGCTGCGGGCGCAGCGAGCCGTCGGCGATGCCGTCCAGGGTGGCCACCAGCAGCGGGGCACCCGCCTCGGCCAGCCGGGCCAGCAGGTCGCCGCTGGTGTCGCCGGGCCGGACCCGCTCGGTCAGCACCCCGAACACCGGGCCGTCGTCCAGGCCTGGCCCGATCAGGAAGGTCGAGGCGCCGGTGGTGTCGTCGCCGTGCAGCAGCGCGTGCTGCACCGGCGCCGCGCCGCGCCAGGCCGGCAGCAGCGAGAAGTGCAGGTTGACCCAGCCGTGCCCGGGCAGGCTCAGCGCCGGCTCGCGCAGCAGCGCGCCGTAGGCGACCACCGGCGCGCAGTCGACGTGCCAGCTCGGCCAGCCGGCCACGAAGTCCGGGTCGGACGGCCGGTCCGGGCTGAGCACCTCGACGCCGGCCTGGCCGGCGAGCTCGGCGACCGGCGACGGGGCAGCCGGCGGCCCCGCCCGGCCGGCGCCTGCGGGCGGGTCAGCACCGCGACCACCTCGTGCACCGGGTGCTCCAGCAGCGCGCGCAGCGACGGCACCGCCACCGCGGGGTGCCGGCGAACAGCAACCTCACCGAGGCTGGCCGAACGCGCCGAGCCGGCCGGCGTGCGGGCTGAGCTTGACCACCGGCGGCGCCAGGCCGGCCCACTCGGCGTTGCGGATCTCGGCCAGCGCGGCCCGGCGGGTCTGCGGGTCCAGCCGGTCGACGAACAGCACCCCGTCCAGGTGGTCGGTCTCGTGCTGGATGCAGCGCGACAGCCGGTCGGTGCCGACCACGGTGATCGGGTCGCCGTAGCTGTTCTGGCCGTGCGCCACGACGTGCTGCGAGCCGCCGGCAGTCCCAGCTCAGGCCCGGGATCGACAGGCAGCCCTCCGGGCCGTCCTGGGTCTCCTCGGAGGGGAAGTGCAGCACCGGGTTGATCAGGTGGCCCTGCTCCTCCTCCGAGACCCGGTAGGTGAACACCCGCAGGCCCGACGCCGATCTGCGGCGCGGCCAGGCCCGCGCCCGGCGCGTCGTTCATGGTCTCGGTCAGGTCGGCGACCAGCCGGCGCAGCTCCTTGTCGAACACCGTCACCGGGTCGGCCGGGGTGCGCAGCACGGGGTCGCCGAACAGGCGGATCGGCTGAACTGTCACCCGCCCATTCTAGGGACGCCGGGAAGTCGGCCTCCGCACGCTGCGGTGTCGGTCGCTACCGGTCGCCACCGCCTCAGTGCGCGGCGGTCGCCTGCTCGGCGCCCGCGCCGGTGAGCGAGCGGACCTCCATCTCGGCCGCCTTCTCCGGCGTCGAGCTCGTCCGGCTGGTGAGCGTCCCGATGATCGCGAGCAGGAACGACAGCGGGATGGTGACGATGCCCGGGTTGTCGAGCCCGAACCAGTGGAAGTCGACCGACGGGTCGGTGATCATCGACGCGCTCTTGCCGGTGGCCGGGTTGGCGGGCTTGCCCGACACGACCGGCGAGAAGATGATCAACACCAGGCACGAGATCAGGCCGCCGTAGATGCTGAACAGCGCGCCGCGGGTGTTGAACCGCCGCCAGAACAGCGAGAACA
This sequence comes from uncultured Actinomycetota bacterium, assembly GCA_963781745.1. Classification (GTDB taxonomy): domain Bacteria; phylum Actinomycetota; class Actinomycetes; order Propionibacteriales; family Nocardioidaceae; genus Nocardioides_B. The sequence continues at coordinate 56,645 of CAWAHH010000010.1, forward strand.
GGATCGTCGGCAGGTTGGCGCTGGCCGCGATGGCGAAGGCGAGCGCCACCAGGAACGCGATGTTCTGGCCGTTGGCCAGGATGCCGCCGACGATGGCGACGATGCCGATGACGACAGCCGTCACCCGCGCGACGCGGACCTCGCCCTCGCTGGTGACCTCGCCGCGCTTGAGCACGTTGTTGTAGACGTCGTGCGCGAACGACGCGCTGGCCGTGATCGTCAGGCCGGCCACCACGGCGAGGATGGTCGCGAACGCGACGGCGGCGATGATGCCGAGCAGCACCGTCCCGCCGAGCTCGTAGGCGAGCAGCGGGGCCGCCGAGTTGGCCTTGCCGGGCGCGGCCGCGATCGCCTTCGGGCCGACGAGGGCGCCGGCGCCGAAGCCGAGGATGAGCGTGAACAGGTAGAAGATGCCGATCAGCCAGATCGCCCAGATCACCGAGCGGCGGGCCTCCCTGGCCGAGGGCACCGTGTAGAAGCGCATCAGGACGTGCGGCAGGCCCGCCGTCCCCAGCACCAGCGCGAGGCCGAGGGAGAGGAAGTCCAGCTTGGTCAGGCTGCTCTTTCCGTACTGCGCGCCGGGGTCGAGCAGCTTCGAGCCCCCCTTGCCCGCCTTGTCGACGGACGCGCCGAGCAGGTCGGAGACGTTGAAGCTGTACTTGCCGAGCACCCACACGACCATGACCGCGGCGCCGACGATGAGCAGCCCGGCCTTGATGATCTGCACCCAGGTGGTGCCGCGCATGCCGCCGATGAGGACGTAGGCGATCATCAGGACGCCGACGATCGCGATGACGAAGCCCTGGCCGGTCTTGGAGTCGACGCCGAGCAGCAGCGCGACGAGCCCGCCCGCGCCGGCCATCTGCGCCAGCAGGTAGAAGAACGTGACGATGAGCGTCGACAGGCCGGCCGCCGCCCGCACCGGCCGCTGCGCGAGCCGGAAGGACAGCACGTCGGCCATCGTGAACCGGCCGGTGTTGCGCAGCAGCTCGGCGACCAGCAGCAGGGCGACCAGCCAGGCGACCAGGAAGCCGATCGAGTAGAGGAACCCGTCGTAGCCGTAGAGCGCGATGGCCCCGGCGATGCCGAGGAAGCTGGCCGCCGACAGGTAGTCACCGGCCAGCGCGACGCCGTTCTGCGGGCCGGTGAAATTGCGCCCGCCCGCGTAGAACTCGCTCGCACCGGCCTTGCGGCGCGAGACCCGCAGCACGATGACGAGCGTGACGACGACGAAGCCGGCGAAGATCGCGATGTTGACGGCCGGCTCGCCGATGTCCTCGGCGGCCAGCAGCGCGGGGCTCATCGGACGTCCTCGGTCGGGTGGACCTCGGTCAGGTGGACGCGGCGGGCGAGCTCGGCGGCGGCCGGGTCGAACCGGCGGTCGGCCCACCGGGCGTACACGGTCGTGATGACGAAGGTCGACACGAACTGCAGCAGGCCGATGATCAGGCCGAGGTGGATGTTGCCGACCACCTCGGTGCTCATGAAGTCGTTGGCGTAGTTCGAGAGCAGGACGTAGAGCAGGTACCACGCGAGGAACAGTGCGGACATCGGGAAGACGAAGCGGCGGAAGGTCTGGCGCAGCGCCTCGAACTCGGGCGAGTCGGCGACCTCGAGGTAACTGCCGGCCGGGTGGTCGACCGCACCGGTCGGGGGGATGGGATCGGGGCCGCGCCTGGACGTCGACATCGGCTCTCCTTCGTAGCGGTGTGAGCCGGGTCACAGAAGTGCACCATAGCGCCGTGAGCAAGCTGTGACATGCGGACGCCCCGAGCAACTGGACGTCGGCTAGGCCCGCACCGGCAGCGGGCCGCGGAGGAAGTTGCCCGGGCCGTCTCGGTGTTAGTTAGTCTGGCTAACGAATGAAAGGACGGCCCGTGTCACTCCCCGCCGCGCACGCCCGCCGGATCGCCCTGTCGGTCACCACCGTCGGGATCCTGGCCGCCACCCTGAACTCCTCCATCCTGCTGATCTCGCTGCCGGCCATCTTCGAGGGCCTGGGGCTGAATCCGCTGGCGCCGGCCAACATCTCCTACCTGCTGTGGATGCTGATGGGCTACCTGCTGGTGACCGCCGTCCTGGTGGTCACCTTCGGCCGGCTGGGTGACCAGTACGGCCGGGCGAAGCTGTTCAACCTGGGCTTCCTGATCTTCACCGTGGCCTCGGTGGCCTGTGCGCTGGTGCCCAACACCGGCTCGGCCGGCGCGCTGGAGCTGATCGCGCTGCGGATCGTGCAGGGCGTCGGCGGCGCCATGCTGACCGCCAACTCGACCGCGCATCATCACCGACGCCTTTCCGCCGGACCGGCGCGGTTTCGCCCTCGGCGTCAACCAGGTGGCCGGCATCGGCGGCTCGTTCGCCGGCCTGGTGGTCGGCGGCCTGCTGTCGGAGTGGCACTGGCGGGCGGTCTTCTGGGTGAGCGTGCCGATCGGCGTCTGGGGCACCTGGATGGGCTACCGGACGCTGCGCGACAAGCCGCGCGACCGCCGGCAGCAAGGTCGCCATCGACTGGTGGGGCAACCTCACCTTCGGCGTCGGCCTGATCGCGATCCTGGTCGCCATCACCTACGGCCTGCAGCCCTACGGCGGCCACACCATGGGCTGGACGTCGCCGAAGGTGCTGGCCGGCCTGATCGGCGGGGTCGCGCTGCTGGTCGCGTTCGGCCTGATCGAGACCCGGGTCAGCGACCCGATGATGGACCTCAGGCTGTTCCGGATCCGCGCCTTCGCGGCCGGCCAGATCGTGAACTTCCTGGCCTCGATGGCCCGCGGTGGCCTGCAGTTCATGCTGATCATCTGGTTGCAGGGCATCTGGCTGCCGCTGCACGGCTACGACTTCGCCAGCACCCCGCTGTGGGCCGGCATCTACATGCTGCCGCTGACCATCGGCTTCCTGGTGGCCGGTCCGGCCTCCGGCGCGCTGTCGGACCGGTTCGGCGCGCGGGCGTTCTCCACCGGCGGGCTGCTGCTCACCGCCGCCACCTTCGGCGGGCTGATGGCGATCCCGGCCGACTTCGACTACCGGGTGTTCGCCGTCCTGCTGGCCCTCAACGGCATCGGCATGGGACTGATGGCGGCGCCCAACTCGGCGGCGATCATGAACTCGGTGCCGGCCGCCGAGCGCGGCGCCGCCTCGGGCGTGCGGGCCACCGGCATGAACGCCGGCATGGTGCTGTCGATGGGCGGCTTCTTCACCCTGATGGCGGTCGGGCTGGCCAGCCGGCTGCCGGCCTCGCTGTACGCCGGCCTGACCCGGCTCGGCGTCACGCCGGACGCCGCGCACACCATCTCCCAGACCCCGCCGGTCGGCACCCTGTTCGCCGCGTTCCTCGGCGACAACCCGGTCCGGGCGCTGATGGCCCAGGTCGATCCCGCAGCAGCTGCAGCCGGGCTCCGGGGTGGACGTGGCGACCCTGACCGGCCGCTCGTTCTTCCCGCACCTGCTGGCCGACCCGTTCCGGCATGGCCTGGCCATCGCCTTCGGTGTCTCGATCGCGATGCTGCTGATCGCCGCGGTGGCCTCGCTGCTGCGCGGCGAGCGGTACGTGCACGCCGAGCCGGCCGAGCCGACCCCGACGCTGCACCGGCGCCGGCACCGGGCTGGCCCGCGAGGCCGCCGCGCTGGACGGCATCCCGACCAGGACGTTGCCTATGCCGACGCGCTGCGCCGCTCGGCCGCTGAACCGGCCGGCTGACGCCCTGGCCCTCAGCCCCCGGCGTCGATGGTGATCTCGGTCTGGCGGACCAGGGTGCCAAGCACCGCGCGTTGCTCCGGGGCGAGGTTGAGCAGCGCGCTGAACTCCGCGCTGGACATCCGCAGCCCGGCCGGGGCCGGTGGGGCCCCGCTCTGGCCGGCAGCTGGTTGTCGCCGCAGCGCCGGCCTGGCCGGCAGCGAGCCGGGCCCGGCCGGCAGCGAACTGGGCCTGGCCGGCAGCTCCGGCCGGGGCGTCGCGGCGGCCGGTGGGCCGAAGCGCTGCTCGAGCAGGGTATCGATCTCGGCGGCGGTGCGCGGATCGTCGGCACCCCAGCCGGAGATGATCGCGACCACGTCGCGCGGCACGTGCAGGAACGCCGCAAGCTGCCCGATCAGCAGTTCGACGTCGGGCAGCGGCACGCCGCTCCTCGACCTTGGTCAGCCGGTAACCGGCAGTCCAGTTCCTCGTGCGCGGCCAGCACGAATTCGGTCCGCGACATGCGCATCAGCAGCTCCAGGGTGGCGTCGACATCGGCCTGCCGCAGCGCCACCCAGACCGCGGCCGGCAGCCGATCCGCGGCCGTCGACGCCGTCCACCGCGGTCGCCGCGAACGCCTCTTCCAACAACTCCCCCGCCGCCCGGGCCTCGCGTCCCCGGGCGAACAGCGCCAGCACCGCCACCGGTGACCGGGCCGCCGTCAGCGCCGCGTCGTACTCACGCAGCCGCTCGCGCCGCAGTTCGTCCTTCGTCGCCTGAGCCATGGACCCAGTGTGCCCGTCGGCACCGCCGATCCGGTGGAGGTGGCCGTCGGGGTGGTCCGCGCTGGGCGTCAGCTGAGGTCGCGCCGCGCGAACACGGTCAACGCCGCCACCGTCGCGACGCTCGCGAACAGCAGCAGGGTCACGCGCCGTGGACGTTGGAGAGGTGGATCTCCTTGGGCAGCACGTAGCCCTGCCGCTGGTCATAGACCTGCTTGCCGTACACGGTGATGCCCGAGTTGGCGATCCAGGCCGCGAGGTTGGTGGTGAACAGGTAGGGCTGCAGGTCCGGGTTCAGCCCCCGGATCACGTTCTCGACCACGGCGAAGTAGACGAAGGCCACCCCCAGCGCCGCCGCGGAGTTGCGCATCAGGCTGGCCAGGCTGAAGCCGATCAGGGCGGTGATGAGCACCAGCGGACGCCGCCCGGAGCTGGGCGTTGACCACGTGCGACCAGAAGTGCGCGGCCCGCGGGCCCAGCGAGGACACCGGCAGGCCCCGGTAGTGCAGCAGCAGCTTGGCGGCGCCGAACCACACGAGCCTGGGCCAGCACCGCGAGCACCAGCACCGAGGTCGAGCAGGGCCAGCAGCTTGGCAGCCATCACCCGCAGCCGGCGGGGCTCCCAGAACAGCCAGGCGACCAGGTTCTTGCTCGACCACTCCGCGCCGATGAAGGTCGCCGCCAGCAGGAAGGCCAGCATCGCGGTCGCCACCCCGACCGCCAGCGCGTAGTCGTCCACCTGGTGCGGGCGGAACGGCTGGTGGGCAGGAACTGGTCGATCGGGAACTGCTCGGCCGTGGGCGGTGGGCCGCAGTCCAGCTCGCTCCTGCTCCGGTGGCCGCGCTCTGCGGCACTGCTCGGTCTCGGTCGGTGAACTGGACGATCAGCTGGTCGCGCTGCGCGGTGGCCTGGGCGATGTCGGCGGCAGTGATCCGGTCGTGGTCGTGCCAGATGAGCGCCGATCGCGATCAGGTAGCCGATCAGGCCGAGGCCGAGCGCGACCCGGGTGAACCGGCGGGCGGCCAGCCGGCGGAACTCGGCCCGCAGCAGCCGTCCGAAGGCCGGCGCGGAGGTGCGCGGGCCGGTCGCGGACACGGGCGTGACGGCCGTCGCCGGCGCGCGTCATGCGCGGCCGTCGCCGACCGGGCGTGCAGCCGGAGTGATCGGTCTCGGCGGTCAGGTCCAGGAACACGCTTTCCAGGTCGGCGCGCGATCGGGCTGAGCTCGCTGAGGTAGTGCCCGGCGTCGCTGAGCGCCTTGGTCACCGCGGCCGGGTCGCTGACCCCGCTGACCCGCCAGGCGTCGGGCAGCGAGCTGACCGTGAAGCCGGCCCGTTCCAGCACGGCCCGGCCGCCGGCCGGATCGGCCAGCCGGACCCGGACGTCGCCGGTGGTGCCGGAGGCGAGCAGTTCGGCGACCGAGCCGGAGCTGATGACCCGGCCGTGCGACATGATCGCCACCCGGTCGCAGACCTGCTGCACCTCGCTGAGCTGGTGCGAGGACAGCAGCACCGTCACGCCGCTGGCGCCGAGCCGGACGATGAGCTCGCGGACCTCGCGGATGCCGGCCGCGTCCAGGCCGTTGCCGGGCTCGTCCAGGATCAGCAGTTCCGGGTTCTTCAGCAGCGCCGCCGCGATGCCCAGGCGCTGCTTCATGCCGAGCGAGTAGCCCTTGACCCGGTCGCCGGCCCGCGAGCTCAGCCCGACGAAGTCCAGCAGCTCGTCGACCCGCCGGCGGGATCGATGGCGCTGGCGTCGGCGAGCAGGCTGCAGGTTGCGCCGGCCGCTGAAGTTCGGAAAGAACAGCGGGGTCTCGACCAGCGCGCCGATCCGTCCGATCACCTGCGGCAGCTGGGCGGGCACCGGCTGGCCGAGCACCCGCATGCTGCCCGAGTCGGCCCGCACCAGGCCGAGCAGCAACCGGATCGTGGTGGTCTTGCCCGAGCCGTTGGGCCCGAGAAAGCCGAACACCCCGCCGGCCTCGACGTCGAGGTTCAGGCCGCGGACGGCATGCTCGGCGGGCTTGCGCCAGCGGCGGTTCGATGTTCCACAAGCTCACCGCCGACTACTACGGCTCGCCGACGCCCCTGCAGCAGCTCGCGTCCTTCACCGTGCCCGAGGCGCGGGTGATCATCATCAGCCCCTACGACGTCGGCTCCCTGACCGCCATCGAGAAGTCGATCCGCGACTCCGACCTGGGGGTGAACCCGACCGACGACGGCAAGACGATCCGGGTCACGCTCCCCGAGCTGACCGAGGAGCGGCGCAAGGACTACATCAAGATGGCGCGCGGCAAGGCCGAGGACGGCCGGGTCTCGGTGCGCAACATCCGTCGGCACGCCAAGCAGAGCCTCGAGAGGCTCGAGAAGGACGGCGAGGTCGGCAAGGACGACGTCACCGGGGCCGAGAAGCGCCTGGACTCGATCACCAAGAAGCACACCGACGCGATCGACGAGATGCTCAAGCACAAGGAAGCCGAGCTGCTCGAGGTCTGAGGACTCGAGTCGAGCCGACGCCTCCGCCCATGACCTCGTCGTCCTCCCACGAGCCGGCCCCGGCCACGCCGGCCCCTCCGGCGAAGAAGAGCCGGGCCGGGCGCGACCTCCCCGCGGCCATCGGCTCGGGCGTGGTCCTCGGGGTCGCGATCGTGGCGTCGCTGGCGTTCTGGAAGCCCTCGTTCATGCTCATCGTGGTCGCGGCCGTCCTGGTCGCGGTCTGGGAGCTCGGGCACGCGTTCGCGACGGGCGAGATCCGGCTGACCCGGGAGCCGGTGATGGCCGGCGGCGCGGTGATGGTGCTCTCGGCGTACTTCTTCGGGGCACCCGCCTTGGTGACCGCGACCGCGGTGACCGCCCTGGTCACCATGCTGTGGCGGCTGCGCGGCGGCGTCGCGGGCTACGTCATGGACGTCACGGCCGCGGTGTTCACGATCGTCTACGTGCCGTTCCTGGGCGGGTTCGTGGCGCTGCTTCTCGCCGAGCCGCACGGCGGGCTGGCGATCGCGACCTTCATCCTGGTCACCGCGGCCTCCGACATCGGCGGGTACGCCGTCGGCGTGCTCGTGGGCAAGCACCCGATGGCGCCGGTGATCTCACCGAAGAAGTCGTGGGAGGGCTTTGCCGGCTCGGCGGTCTCCTGCGTGGCCGTCGGCGCCCTGAGCGTCACGCTGCTGCTGGACGGCCGGTGGTGGGTCGGGGTCCTGCTCGGCCTGATCTCCGTGGTGATGGCCACCCTCGGCGACCTGTGCGAGTCGGTCATCAAGCGCGACCTCGGCATCAAGGACATGTCCCAGATCGTGCCGGGCCACGGCGGCCTGATGGACCGGCTGGACTCGCTGCTGGCGACGGCCGCGCCGACCTGGCTGCTGCTGCACTACCTCGTGCTGCAGTAGCAGCGGGAGGGTCAGGCGGGCAGCGTCGAGACGACCGACAGCACGCCGGTCCCGTAGCCCTTGATGTCGAGCCGCACGTCCATCCGCGCACCGAGCGCCGCCGCCCACGACGTGATGTCGGCAGGCGGGATCTCGTGGGGCGCGTAGGTCGCGTAGAGCTTCTGGTGCACGCCGCTGGCGTCGCCGATGGGGGCCGCGAGGACGTTGAACAGCTCCGCGGTGTTCTCCATCAGCGTGGTCGGCATCGTGGACTCCTCGATCGCCACGTCGGCCCCGCCCTTGGGCACCAGGCCCAGGGCGGCGCCGGCGAAAGCGGTCAGCGGGAAGTCCATCAGCGCGACCGCCGAGAGCTTGTTGTGCCCGTCGACGTACGCCGCGACCGAGGGACGCAGCTTGGTGTCGAGCAGCACCGGCGGGGCGTCGTCGACGCCGACGTCGCGGCCGAGCAGTCCTTCGAAGAGGTCCTTGACCTGCTTGCGGGCGGGCAGTCGCATGGGTGTCTCCTCAGACGAGTACGCCGCCGAGGGCGGCCTCGAACGACTCGGGGGTGAACGGCTTGGCGATCAGGAACAGGGCACCGGCGCGGTCGGCGATCTCGCGCATCTCCGCCGAGCCCTCGGAGGTCACGAAGCCGAACGGCACCAGGTTGCCGCGCGAGCGCAGGTCGCGGAGCAGGTCGATGCCGTTCTTGTTCGGCATGTTCCAGTCCGAGAGCACCAGGTCGGGCGCCTCGGCGGTGATCTTCGCCAGACCGTCGGCACCGTCGACGGCCTCGACGAAGTCATGGCCGCCGAAACCCGCCTGACGCAGGGTGCGGTGCACGATCTGCCGCATGACCCGGCTGTCGTCGATGATCATGATCTTCATGGCTCTGTCTCGTTCTCTCAGTCGCGTTCGGGCCGTCAGCCGGCGCTGTCGTGGGCGAAGACCTCGACGATGACCGGGCTTCCCTGGAGGGTCACCACGCACCGGCTGGCGAGGTCGTGACGGTCGGGGTGGGCCGGCCCGGGGGTGCCGGGCTCGGCGGCGGTGACGACGGGCAGGCCCAGCGTGCTGTGGCCGCCCAGGGCGCCCTTCACGCTGCCGCCAATGACGTTGACGATCTCGCCGACGGCGTCGTGCACGTCCGACTCCGGGAACACCTCGTCGGGGTCGGCGCCGAGCATCGAGCCGGTGATCCGCTGGGCGGTGTCGGGGTGGCAGGTCAGCCGGACCAGCCCGTTCCAGTCACCGCGCAGGGTGATCTCGGCGTGCACCGGGCCGTCGGTGCCGTGCTCGCCCTCCCACGGGAGCGCGACCGTCTGCAGCAGCGACTCCCACACCTGGTCGACGATGCTCACCACGACCTCGTGGTCGACCACCGCCGTGCTCACCAGGACACCGCCGTCTGGTCGGCGGCCGGGAGCACCCCGAGCAGGTCGAGCTTGTCGGCGAGCGCCTCGGACGTGAACGGCTTGATCAGGTACTCGTGCGCGCCGGCGGCGAGCGCGCGCACGATCTGCGTCTGCTCGCTCTCGGTCGTCACCATCATCAGCGTGATCGAGCGCCAGTCCCTGTTCTTGCGGGTCTCGGTGACGAACGTCGAGACCGTCCATCACCGGCATGTTCCAGTCGATGCACGCGAGGTCCGGGACCGGGCCGCGGGCCAGGACGTCCAGAGCCTCCTGCCCGTCCGCCGCCTCGACGACCTCGAAGCCGAGATCGACGAGGATCCGGCCCACGATCCGACGCATCGCACGCGAGTCGTCGATTACCAAAGCACGCATCAGGCATGCCCCTCTCTGATCCGGTAGACCGACGACCGGCCGGCGGGGACGCGCTCCCACGCGTCGTCCACCCCCATCGTCATCTCAGCTGCACCGAGGAACAGGTATCCGTCCGGTGCCATGACCTGCCGCACGCGACGCAGGATGTCGCGCTTGGTGGGCAGGTCGAAGTAGATGAGCACGTTGCGCAGGAACACCACGTCGAAGCGCCCCATCGGGGGGAACGGCCGGACGAGGTTGAGCTGGCGGAACGTGACGCACGACCCGACGGCCGGATCGATGCGCCAGTTGGCGCCGTCCCGGACGAAGTGCCGCACCAGCGAGCTCGCGGGCAGTCCGCGGTTCACCTCGAGCTGGGTGTAGCGACCCGATCGGGCTCGCTCGACCATCTCCTCGGAGAGGTCGGTCGCGACCACCTCGAGCTTCCAGCCGGCGAGGTCCGGGGTGTCGATCGCGGACATCGAGATGCTGTAGGGCTCCTGGCCGCTCGAGCACGCGGCGCTCCAGACCCGCATCATCCGGGTCGGGCGGCGCTTGGCCATGGCCGGGAAGATGTGGGTGCGCAGCGTGCTGAACGGGTCGCCGTCGCGGAACCACGAGGTCTCGTTGGTGGTCAGCGCCTCGACGACCTGCCGGGTGACAGCCGGGTCGCGCCGGGTCTGCAGCGCGGCGACGTAGGCGTTCACGTCGGCCGCACCCGCCTGGCGGGCCAGCGGGAGAGCCGGGACTCGACGAGGTACTCCTTGCCGGCGCCGAGCACGATGGCGCTCTCGCGGTGCACGAGGTCCTTGACGTAGGCGAAGGTGGCCGGGGCGATGGTCATCGCGAGCCCCCGGACACGAGCGAGGCGCCGCGCGGCGCGAGCCGCTCCATGACGGCGGCGGCGATCCGGTCGAGGGGGAGGATCTCCTCCGCGAGCCCGGCGGTCGCGACGGCGCCGGGCATGCCCCAGACCACCGAGGTGTCCTTGTCCTGCACGATGAGGCTCCCGCCGTGGTCCACGATCGTCTGGGCGCCGCGGCGGCCGTCCTGGCCCATGCCGGTCAGCACCACGCCGAGCACGGTGCCGGCGTTGGCCTCGGCCGCCGAGCGGAACAGCACGTCGACGGCGGGGCGGCAGTAGTTCTCCGGCGGGTCCTGCGACAGCATCGTCACCAGGCCGCCGTCGCGCGCGACGATTCGGAGGTGGTGGTCGCCGGGAGCGATGTGCACGCTGCCGGGCTCGAGCGGGCGGCCGTGCTCGGCCTCGACCACGTCGCAGGGCAGCTGGCGGTCCAGGCGCAGCGCGAGCTGCTTGGTGAACAGCGGCGGCATGTGCTGGACGACGGCCACCGGGACGTGCAGGCGGGGGAGCGCGCCGAGGAACTTGCCGAGGGCCTCCGGGCCGCCGGTCGAGCTGCCCACGACGAGCAGGCGGTAGCCGGACCGCGGGGCGGCGGTGCGCGGACGTCGTACGACGGGGGCGCCTGCCGGCACCCGCGCGGGCGCCAGGACGCCACCGGCACCGGCGGCGCGCGGCGTCACGGGGCCGCGGTGCGGGACCAGGGCGATGATGCGGGGGATCAGCGCGCTGCGGACCATCTCCATCGACTTCGCGACGCTGCCCATGTTGGACGGCTTGGCGACGTAGTCGGTGGCGCCGGCGGCGAGCGCGTCGAGGGTGGCCTTCGCGCCCTGCTCGGTGAGCGTGCTGAACATGATGATGGGCGTGCGGACGCCGGAGGCGCGCAGGCGGCGGACCGTCTCGATGCCGTTGAGCTCGGGCATCTCGATGTCCATGGTGATCAGGTCCGGCTTGAGGGCCTCGACCTTGACCAGGGCGCTCTTGCCGTTCACGGCGGTGCCGATGACCTCGATGGCGGGGTCCTCGGCGAGCACGTCGCTGACGAGGCGCCGGATCACGACCGAGTCGTCGACGACCAGCACACGGATTGTGGCCACGAACCGTCCCGTCCTCGCCCGACGCCGGCTCCTTGCCGGCACCCCTCTCATCGGCCGTGGCGGGACCGACCTGAGGATTCGTGACGCGCGGGCGAGCAGCTGCCCGGAGGGGCGGCCTCAGCCGTAGACGCGACCCCAGACGCGGGTCAGCGTGGTGTGGTCGGCCGCCGGCAGCAGGTCGGCCGCGGCGGTGGCCTGCACGACCCCGCTCAACGCGTTCCAGACGCCGTACGCCGCGTCGCGGGGCCGGAACCCGGCGGCGTGGAACGCCGTGAGCGCGGCCATCTGGGCGTCCGTGGCCAGGCGCAGCCGGTCGGCGAGCGTGAGCGCCCAGGTGGCCTGGTGCATCGCCGGGGCCCACGACGTCGTGGTCGGCCGCACCTCGTCCACAGCGCGGCGCCAGGCCTCGCGGACGTCGTGGTCGGCGCCGGCGACCCGTCGCAGCATCGCGTCGACCTCCTCGTGCCCGGTCGGGACGTCGTCGAGGTCGGCGAAGCGGGCGCCCACGAACGGGGTGGCCATCTCGCGGCGCACCTGGCGGGGGACCGCCCCCGAGCAGAAGGCGGACGCGGCGGCGTCGACCAGCACGTCGGCGGCCAGGGACGCGTGCGGGTCCTGCACGGCGAGGTCGCCGCTGCGCACCCAGGTCCAGTCCAGGACGTCGGAGCGGATCAGCCGGTCGAGCGCGGCCACGTCGCCCATCACGGCGCTCTCGAGCCGGCTGAGCAGGCCCGCCGCGGACCCGTCTCCGGCCACGGAGGACGACAGCGCCTCGCCGGCCAGCGGGAGCGCGGTGGTCATGGCCGTGGGCGACGAGGCGGCGACGACCTCGGCGAGCCGGTCGGCGCGGGCCGGCCCGGGGTGGCGCGCGGCCAGCCGGACCAGGTCGTCGGGCGTGCAGCGCAGCGCCACCCGCACGACGTGCGCCACCTGCAGCCCGTGCGGCAGCCGCGCCAGGTCGTAGCCCAACGTGGGTGCGCCCACCAGTGAGTAGGTCATGCCGGATCCCTCGCCCCTGCCGGCAGCCCCAGCCGACGGCACGAGCATGGGCCGTCCGGCCCCGGAAGGCAATACCGGAAGGTCAGACTTTGCCCTGGTGTGTCCCCTCGCCCGTCGGGACGCGTCGCCCGGCCGGCGTACCTCCCTGGGGTTCTGCTGCCTCCCGCGGTGTGCATGCCGCGGGAAGCGCACGAACACCAGGGGACCCTGGTGTTCTTGGGGCGCCTGGGTCAGCGGGTGAAGCGGCTGACGTCCGCGCGGAGGTCGTCGGCCATCCGGGCCAGCCGCTCGACGGCGTCGATGGTGCGCGGCGACGGCGGTGGACGTCGTGCCGCGCAGAAGCCGCCACGCCCGCGATGTTCTGGGCGATCTCGCCCGAGCCCGTGGAGGCCTCGACCACGTTGCGGCTCATCTCGCTGGTCGTCGCGGTCTGCTCCTCGACCGCGGAGGCGATGGTGAGCTGGTAGTCGTTGATCGAGGTGATGATCGTCGGAGATCTCGCCGATCGCGGCGACCGCGCCGCCGGTGTCGGCCTGGATCGCCTCGACCCGGCGCGCGATGTCCTCGGTGGCCCGCGCGGTCTCCTGGGCGAGCTCCTTGACCTCGTTGGCCACGACCGCGAAGCCCTTGCCGGCCTCCCCGGCCCGGGCCGCCTCGATGGTCGCGTTGAGCGCCAGCAGGTTCGGTCTGCTCGGCGATCGAGGTGATCACCTTGACCACGTTGCCGATCTCCTGGCTGGAGGTGCCGAGCTTGGCGACGGTCTCGTTCGTGGTCTCCACGATCGAGACGGCCTGCGGCGGCCACCCGGGCGGCCTCGTTGGCCGAGTGCGCGATCTCGCGGATCGAGGCACCCATCTCCTCCGAGCCCGGCCGCGACGGTCTGCGACGTTGCGCGACACCTCGTCGGCGGCGGCCGCCACGACGCCGGCCTGGGCCGAGGTCTCCTCGGCGCCGGCCGCGATCTGCTGCGACGCCGCGGACAGCTGCTGGGTCGGGGCCGCGAAGGCGTCGGTGGAGGTCGCGACAGTGCCGACGATGCGCCCCACGGACTCGATCGAGTCGTTGAGAGCCCGCTCGAGAACGCCGAGCTCGGCGCTGGAGCGGACCTCGACGCGCTGGGTGAGGTCGCCCTGGGCGAACGCCTCGAGCACCCGGACGGCGGTGGCCAGCGGGCGGGTGATGCTGCGGGCGATCAGCCACGCCAGGCGACCGCGAGCGCGACCAGCCCGAGCAGGGCGGCGGCCAGGGACAGCGTGCGGACCCGGGCGATCGGACGCGCTCGCTCGGTCTCGTGCCGGTGCGCGGACCGCGACAGCAGGTCCTCGGCGGCGCCGACGGCCGCGTCGGTCTTGTCGTTGGCGGCCTGGATGTCGCCCGCGCGGGCGAGCGCCGTCCTGGTCGGCGACGGCGCCGCGCACGAACGTGGTGATGCCTGCGACGTAGTCGGCGTAGGCGGGCCTGATGGCGGCCAGCCCTCGCTCGTCCGCGGCGTCGAGGCCGGAGCGCGTCCAGCTCGGCGATCATCGCCTGCGGGCTTGGCGATGTCGTCCTTCAGCTCGGCGAGCTGCGTCGGCCGGGCGGGCCATCACGAGCGTCTTGTAGCCGTCGACCTTGAGCTCGCTGGCGCGGGTGTCGAGCTGGTGCACGAGCACGCGCGCCTGCTCGATCCGGTCGAGGGCCTCGCTGTCCGTACGGACGTCGGCGAGGCCCTGGAGGCCGGTGACGCCGAGGGCGACGGTCGTCAGCACGCCCGCGGCGGCGATGGCGGCCAGGCGTCGGCCGACGGTCCAGACGAGGACGGATGACATGGGAGCTCCCGGATGGCTCGGATGTGAGGGTGGTGCTGTGCAGGTGGAGGTGCTGCTGGTGCAGCGGCGGCGCCGGTGCGTGGTGCCGTCGGCCGGTCAGGCAGCGACGGCCCGGTCGACGTCGAGCGCGAGGAGCAGCCGGTCTCGAGCTTGTAGGCGCCGAGGATGAGCTCGCGCGAGGGCCCGTGAGCGTGTCCGGCGGCGACTCGAACTGGTCGGCGTCGACGTCCACGACGTCGCCGATGGTGTCGACCAGGAGGCTGACAGGCTCGCCGGCGACCCGGACGACCACGAGCATCGGCTCACGGTCGGCGGGCCGGGCCGGGCAGCTCGAGCTGCTCGCGCAGGTCGATCGCGGTGAGGACCTGGCCGCGCAGGTTGATCAGCCCCGCCAGGGCGCTCGGGCGCGAGCGGGATCCGGGTGCGCGGCTGCCCGCGCAGGACCTCCTGGACCGACGCCACGTCGACGCCGTACAGGCGCCCCTCGAGGGTGAAGGTCACCAGTCGGGTGCTCACAGCGCCCCCTGCAGCTCGGGCATGGCGTGCTCCTGTCGTAGAACTGCGGGTCGGCGGCGAGGATCGGCCGCGCGTACGTCGAGGACCTCGATGATCCGGTCGCGGATGACCGCGGAGCCCAGGAGGCCGTGGTCGTCGATGTCGCTGTGCACCTGCTCGCTCGTCCTCGCACGATGTCGACGATCTCGTCGACGACGATCGCGACGCTGCGGCCGCCGCGGAGTAGACGACGACCACCAGGTCGTCGCCGACGCGCGTCGCTCATCGCGCCGAGGTGCGGTCGAGCCGGACCAGCGGCAGGATCGCGCCGCGGTACTGCACGACCTCGCGGCTGCCGACGTCTCGACCGACTCGCGCCGGGAAGTGCTCGAGACGGGTGACCGAGGACAGCGGGATCGCGATGCGGCGACCGCCGCCGATGCCGGCCACCAGCAGGCGCGACTCGGTCGTCGGCTGACGCGGGCCTCGTCGACCCGTCCGGCGTCGTCGCGCTCCACGGTCTCCGAGCTGAGCGCGCGGCGGGCGAGCGCCTGGATGTCGAGGATCAGCGCGACGCGGCCGTCGCCGAGGATCGTGGCGCCGGAGTAGGCGCCGATGGCCTTGAGCCGGTTGAGCCAGCGGCTTGACGACGATCTCCTCGGTGTTCAGGACGCGGTCGAGGACCAGGCCGAAGCGCTTGGCGTCGGCCTGCAGGACGGCGATGAGCACGTGGCCGTCGGACCGGTCGGACTCGACGCCGAGCACGTCGGTCAGGTGCGACCAGCGGGAGCAGGGCGCCGCGCAGGCGGTAGACCGGTGCGCCGTTGACGTTCTCGACCGAGCTCGAGGCGCGGTCGGCGTCGAGGGCCACCAGCTCGAGCAGGCTGACCTGCGGGATCGCGTAGCGCTCGCCGGCGCACTCGACGGTCAGCGCCGGGACGATCGCGAGCGTCAGCGGGATGCGGAGGCGGCAGGTGGTGCCGCGTCCGACCGTCGACTCGATCTCGACCGTGCCGCCGATGTTCTCGATGTTGGTCCTGACGACGTCCATGCCGACGCCGCGGCCGGAGACGTTGGTGACGGCGGCCGCGGTGGAGAAGCCGGGCAGGAAGATCAGTTGGAGCAGGTCGGCCGGCGACATCGCCGCCAGCTGCTCGGCGGTGCGCAGGCCCTTCTCGACGCGCCTTGGCGGCGATGTGGTCGGCGTCGATGCCGGCGCCGTCGTCGCAGACCTCGACGACGACCTGGCCGCCCTCGTGGTAGGCGCGCAGCGTGAGCACGCCCTCGGCCGGCTTGCCGGCGGCGAGGCGGTCCTCGGGGCTCTCGAGGCCGTGGTCGACCGCGTTGCGGACCAGGTGGGTCAGCGGGTCCTTGACGGCCTCGAGCAGGGTGCGGTCGAGCTCGGTCTCCCGGCCGACCATGGCCAGGCTGACGTGCTTGCCGCAGTGCGAGCCGAGGTCGCGCACGACCCGGGGGAGCTTGGACCAGAGGTTGTCGATCGGCTGCATGCGCGTCTTCATGACGCCCTCCTGCAGCTCGCTGGCGATCAGGTTGAGCCGCTGGGAGGCCCGGACCAGGTCGGGGTCCTCCTGCTCGTCGGCCTGGCGCACGATCTGGTTGCGGGTGAGCACCAGCTCGCCCACCAGGCGCATCAGCGCGTCGAGCAGGTCGACGTCGACGCGGATCGACGCGTCCGCGACCGAGCGGCGGGCGGTTCCGTCCGCGGCCGGGGCGGCGGGCTGCCCGGCGGCCGGGGCGGCGGAGGGTACGGCGCGCCGACGGGGTGCTCGTCGGGGTGCTCGTCGGGGTGCTCGTCGGGCTCGTCGTGCTCGCTGTCGAGGTGGTCGTCGTCGTGCAGGTCGACGTCGACCTCGGCGAGCAGGTCGGCGATCGGCACCACGAGGGGCTCGGCGACCGGCTCGACGGCGACGGCGGGCTCGGCCGGTGCAGCGGGCTCGGCGGGGGCAGCGGGCTCGGCAGCAGCGGCGGGTACGACGGCGGGCTCGGCCTGCGCGGCGGTCTCGCCGTCCAGGACCCGGGTCATCCGGTCGACCACGGTGCTCGTCACGACGCTGCCCTCGGTGCCGTCGACCTCGATGGCGGCCAGGAGCGAGCGGACGGTGTCGACCATGTCGAGGAGCACGTCGGTGGTGGCCGGGTTCATCGACATACGGCCGTCGCGCAGCCGGGCCAGCAGGTTCTCGCCCACGTGGGTGACCGACTCGAGGTTCGAGAAGGCGAGGAAGCCGCTCGTGCCCTTGATCGTGTGGATCGTGCGGAAGATGCTCGCGAGCAGCTCACGGGACCCGGGCCGCTGCTCGAGCTCCACGAGGTCGCGGTCGAGCTGGTCGAGGTTCTCGTGGCTCTCCACGAGGAACTCCTGGACGATGTCGTCCATTTCCTCCATCGACCCGTCCTCCAACGTTGGTGCCGTAGCTGTCACGAGATCCATCGGCAGTCCGGGACGCGACCTGAACCAAACCGCTCCGGCACCCCCGCAGGCGCGGATTCGTCGCGGGACGGTGTGGGTGGGAGGATTGGTCGGTCATGCCCGAGCCATCCCTGCTGCCCCTGGTCTTCGACGAGCCGCGCGGTCGCCGCAAGCCGCCGCGCCACCTCGCCGACCTGACCGCCGACGAGCGCAAGGCCCTGCTCGTGGAGGCCGGACTCCCCGGCTTCCGCGCCCGCCAGCTGGCCACGCACTACTTCTCCCGCCTCGTCGACGACCCCGCGCAGATGACCGACCTGCCCTCCGACCAGCGGGAGCGGCTCGTCGCCTCCCTGCTGCCGACCCTGATGACGCCGCTGCGCACCCTCGAGGCCGACCGCGGCACCACCCGCAAGACCCTGTGGAGGCTCTTCGACGGCGCGCTCGTGGAGTCCGTGCTCATGCGCTACCCCGGCCGGGTCACGATGTGCGTCTCGTCACAGGCCGGCTGCGGGATGGCCTGCCCGTTCTGCGCCACCGGGCAGGGCGGCCTGCAGCGGAACATGTCGGCCGCCGAGATCGTCGAGCAGGTCCTCGCCGGCGCCCGGTCGCTGGCCCGCGACGAGGTGCCCGGGGGCCCCGGACGCGTCTCGAACGTCGTGTTCATGGGCATGGGCGAGCCGATGGCCAACTACAAGGCGGTCATCGGCGCCGTACGCCGGCTCACCGAGAGGGCCCCCGACGGGTTCGGGATGTCCGCGCGAGGAATCACCGTCTCGACGGTCGGGCTGGTGCCCCGGATCGAGCAGCTCGCCGGCGAGGGTGTCCCGGTCACGCTCGCGCTGTCCCTGCACGCGCCCGACGACGAGCTGCGCAACGAGCTGGTCCCGGTCAACACCCGCTGGTCCGTGCACGAGGCGGTCGCGGCGGCCTGGAACTACGCGAAGGTCACCAAGCGCCGGGTCAGCATCGAGTACGCCATGATGTGCGACATCAACGACCAGGCCTGGCGGGCCGACCTGCTCGGGGACGTGCTGACGTCGTACGGCGACTGGGGCTGGGTGCACGTCAACCTGATCCCGCTCAACCCGACCCCGGGCTCGAAGTGGACGGCGTCGCGACCGGAGGTCGAGCGCGAGTTCGTCCGGCGGCTCGAGGCCAAGGGCGTGCCGACGACCGTCCGCGACACCCGCGGCAGCGACATCGACGGCGCCTGCGGGCAGCTCGCGGCGACCGACGCCTGAGCCTGCCGTCGTGGTGGACGAGCCGTCGTTCTACGACCTCGAGGCGGGCAGGTACGACGCCACGCGCGGCGGCCACCAGCGTGCCGACGCGGCGGCCGACGCCGTGGTCGAGCTGGTCGCGCCCCCGGGGACGCTGGTCGACGTCGCAGGAGGCACCGGGACCGTCACCCGCGCCCTGCAGGATCGCGGCTTCACGACATACGCCCTCGACCTCTCGCCGGGCATGCTCCGCCTCGCCGCGCAGCGAGTGCCCGGACGGGTGGCCGTCGCGAGCGCCGACCGGCTGCCCCTGCGCGACGGGTCCGTCGACGTGGTGACCGCGGTGTGGCTGCTGCACCTGCTGCCCGTGCCGACCGCCGACGCCGTCCTCGCCGAGGCCGCGCGGGTGCTGCGTCCGGGCGGGACGCTGGTCGCCACTGTCGACAAGAGCCAGGCCCACGGCGGTCCCGGCTCGGAGGCGGACCGGCGCGTTCGCGTGGAGGCCGTGGCCGCGCGGCTGGGGCTGGCGAGGGTGGCGGCGACGTCGTTCACGGGACCGAGCGTGTGGGGCTCCGCGGGGCCGGGTGACCCGGTGTTCCCGCTGCTCGGGCTCCGCCGGGCGTAGTCCCCAGGCAGGGGGCGGCGGTTCTCGCCGTTGTCGGCGGGGCGGTCTAGCGTGGCCGCGTGCTCAGCCGACTGCGTGCCCGCCAGGAGACCCAGTTCTTCATGACGCTGCACCGCGCCGACGGCCCGCTCGGTGTCGCCTGGTGGGTCCTGGTCGTGGTGCGCGCCGTGCTGCCGCGCGCTGTTCGCGGTGGCGACCGGTGCGGTCGTCGGCGCCGTGCAGTCGGGCGACGGCCTGACGGGCGCCCTGGCCGCATGGGTGTGGTGTTCGTGCTTCTCCAGGTCGTCGCCCCGCTCCACCAGGCGGTCGGGGAGAACCTCGGCAACCGGCTCTCGGCCTGGCTCTACGACCGGCTGACCGAGGCCTGCGCCGGCCCACCGGGCATCGGCCACCTCGAGGATCCCGGTCTGAGCGGCGACCTGGTGGTCGCCCGGGAGTTCGACAACGGGGTCGCGGGCCCGCCGATGGAGGTCAGCCTGCCGTTCATCGCCGTCGGGCTCGTCGACCTCGGCGCCGGGCTCGCCTCGGCGGTGGTGCTGGTCGGCTTGGCGTGGTGGGCGCCGCTCGTGCTCGGCGGGCGCCTGGCTGGCGACGCACTGGCTGCTGGCCGAGAGCGCGGTGTGGCGCGACCGCAACACCGACGAGGTGCGCGACGCCAGCAAGCACGCCGACTACGCCTACCGGATGGCCGTCGACCCACCGCCGGCCAAGGAGCTGCGGATGTTCGGCCTCGGCGACTGGGCCGTCGACCGCTTCACGGCTCGACGTCGGCGGCTCTACGAGCTCCAGAGCGCCGCGACCCGGCTGCGCGAGCGGCCGGTCGTGCTCTGCCTGCTCCTGGTCACCTCGGCCAACGCCGTGGTCTTCGGGTACCTCGGCCCACCAGGCGTCGGCGGGCGACCTGCCCCTGGACCGGGCGGTCGTGTTCGCGCAGGTGGCGGTCGGCACCAGCCTGATCGCCTTCGGCGGGCTCAACTGGGCGCTCGACGGCGCCGCGGCCCCGGTCGCCGCCGTGCTGAGGCTGCGGCGCCGCGGCCGCCGAGGTCGGGGCGGCTCTCCGGCCAGGGCGACCGCCCGGCCGACGGGCTGCCCGCGCACGAGATCCGCTTCCGTGGCGTCGGGTTCACCTACCCGCGCGCCGGCCGGCCCGTGCTTCGACGGGCTCGACCTGATGGTGCCGGCCGGGTCCTCGCTGGCCATCGTCGGCCAGAACGGCGCCGGCAAGACCACGCTGGCCAAGCTGCTCTGCCGGCTCTACGACCCCACCTCGGGGGCGATCGAGGTGGACGGCGTCGACCTGCGCGAGCTCGACGTCGCGTCGCCTGGCGCTCGCGGGTCACGGCGGTGTTCCAGGACTTCGTGCGCTTCGAGCTGTCGCTGCGCGACAACGTCGCCCCGGGCGGCGCCCCCGACGAGGACGTGCGGGCGGCCCTGCGCCGACGCGGGCGCCGAGGGGCTCGCCGACCTCGGCACGCCGCTCTCGCAAGCAGTACGACGGCGGGGTCGACCTGTCCGGTGGGCAGTGGCAGCGGGTCGCACTGGCCCGGGCCCTGTGCGCCGTACGCCAGGGGGCCGGGCTGGTGCTGCTCGACGAGCCGACCGCCCAGCTCGACGTGCGGGGCGAGGCGGCGATCTTCGACCGGGTGCTCGCGGCCACCCGCGGCGTCACCACGATCCTGGTCTCGCACCGCTTCTCCACGGTCCGCAAGGCCGACCGGATCTGCGTCGTCGAGCACGGCCGGGTCGTCGAGCTCGGCAGCCACGACGAGCTGATGGCCGCCGGCGGGCGCTACCGCACGATGTTCGACCTCCAGGCGGAGCGGTTCGCCGACCCGGCCGGCGCCGCCGTCGACGAGGAGGGGATGGCCTATGACGTCCTCGACTGAGGCCCGCGCCACCGCCGAGGCCGACGACCTCCCGCCCGCCCTGTCGTCGATGTGGCGGGTGGTCAGGCTGGGCTACGCCGCCGAGCCCCGGCTGATCGTGGTCGCGTTCGTGCTCGCGCTGCTCGCCGCCGTGCCCGACGCGCTGGTCGCGCTGTGGCTCGCGCTGCTCGGGCAGGGGCGTGGTGCGCGACGACGCCGGGCTGGTGCTGGTGGCCGCCCTCGGCATGGGGCTCTCGGCCGTGCTGACGTGGTTCCTGCGGGTCGTCTCGACGCGGGTGCAGCGGCGCTTCCGCGACAAGGTGTCGATCGCGCTCGAGCGGCACGTCGCGTCGCTGCAGGCGTCCGTGCCGACCGTCGCCCACCAGGAGCGCCCGGAGTACCTCGACCGGCTCTCGGTGCTGCGCGACCAGGTCTTCGTGCTCGACCACCTCTACCTGTCGCTGTTCTCGACCTGCGGCTTGGTGCTGCGGCTGTGGCCGACCGTCGCGCTGCTGGTGTCGATCCACCCGGCGCTGCTGCTGCTCGTCGTGTTCGCGCTGCCGACCGTGCTCACGTCGGGCTGGCGGCCGGGGGTCGAGCGGGTGGCGCGCGAGCGCGGCGCCCAGGCCGAGCGGCTGGCGCGGCACCTGTTCTCCCTGCCACCACCGCCTCGTCCGCCAAGGAGCTGCGGGTGCTCGGCATCGGCGACGAGGTGGCCCGGCGGCGCCGCTGGGAGTGGGAGCGCTGGTACTCCCTCGTCGCCCGGGCCCGCTGGGTCAGCGCGGTCTGGCACACCCTGGCCTGGACGGTCTTCGGGCTGGGGTACGTCGCCGCGGTCGTGTTCGTCGCCTCCGGGCTGGACGCGTCCGCCGGCGCCGTGCTGCTGGTGCTCGCGGCCGGGGCCCGGCTGTCGGGCTACATCGGCGCCACCGTCGGCGAGATCGGGTTCCTGCGCGGCATCTGGATCGACGGCTCCCGGCGGCTGGCGTGGCTGGAGGACTACGCCGCGGCCCAGGTCACCGGCGACCGGCCGGCGCCCGAGCGGATCGACGCACGGCATCCGGCTCGAGGGCGTGTCGCTTCACCTACCCCGGCGGCTCGCCGCCCGGCGCTGGAGGACGTCGACCTGTGCGCTGCCGGCCGGGGCTGTGGTCGCGGTCGTCGGGGAGAACGGCGCCGGCAAGTCCACGCTGGTCAAGCTGCTCGCCCAGATGTACGCACCCACCGCGGGCCGGATCCTCGTCGACGGGCTGCCGCTCGCGCCGCTTCGCCCCCGGAGCGTGGCGCGCGCGGCTGGCCGGCGCCTTCCAGGACTTCTACCGCTTCGAGCTCGCCGCCCAGCAGTCCGTCGGGGTCGGCGACCTCCCGCGCGTCGACGACCCGCGGGCCGCCTCGTCCGCCGTACGAGCGGGCCGGGGCCGACGACGTCGTCGAGCGGCTGGAGCAGGGTCTGGCCACCCAGCTCGGACCGGCCTGGACCGACGGCGTGGACCTGTCGTTCGGGCAGTGGCAGAAGCTCGCGCTGGCCCGCGGGTTCATGCGCGACGACCCGCTGCTGCTGGTGCTCGACGAGCCGACGGCGGCGCTGGACGCCGAGACCGAGCACGCCCTGTTCGAGCGCTACGCGCGACGGCCGGACCGGCTCGCGCGCGGCGGACAGGGGCGGGCGACGGGCCGAGATCCGTGATCCTGGTGTCGCACCGCTTCTCGACGGTGCGGATGGCCGACCTGATCGTCGTGCTCGACGGTGCGCGGGTCAGCGAGGTCGGCAGCCACGACGAGCTGATGCGGCTCGGCGGGCAGTACGCCTCGCTCTACGAGACCCAGGCGGCGGCCTACCGCTGAGGCCCGGGCGGGGGCGGCTCGGGCGGCGCCGCTCAGCGCCCCGCGACGCCGAGGTGCTGCAGCAGGTTGGCCGCGAAGCGGTCGCCGGTGCGCTGCCATCACCGCCCGCATCACCGCGGGTCACGGCGCGGGCCGGGCGGCCGGCGTCAGCGGCAGGTCGACGTGCACGGTGAGGCTGATCGCAGGTGGGTGCCGCCTCGACCTCGCGGAGCTCGGTAGGCCCGTCGGCGCCGGCTGTGCTCGGTCGTCCCGGCGGGTGGCGCGTGGGAGTACTCGATGCGCGCGCGGCGCGTCGAAGCGCATCTGCTCGGTGAAGCACGGGCTGCACGCTAGCCCGAGCACGGGGATCGGTGCGAGCTCCCAGCGCCACAGGTCGCCGTCGGCGTGGATGCGCGCGCAGCAGCGGGGTCAGCCGCGGCAGCAGGTCGGGGTCGGTCAGCGCCGCCCAGACCGCCTCGCGGTCGGCCGGGACGACGGCCTCGGAGCTGCTGGTGGCCGCGAACCGGTGCACCGGGACAGTCTGGCAGCGATGCCCAGCAGTGGCGGCGCCGGCCGTGGTGCGGCCACCCGAGGAGTCGGCCGACCTCGTCGAGGTCGTCGACCAGGTGCACCCGGTCGCCATGGCCCGGCCCGCCGCGAGCGAGCGCAGCAGCGGCCACACCGGCAGCACCTCTGTCCAGTACGCCCGGCCCGACGAGCACCATCGGGGCGACCGTCTCCGCTGTCGCGTAGTAGTTCTCGCAGGCGTCCTGGAACACCTCCTGCACCGTGCCGCCGCGTCCCGGCAGGAACACCACGCCGGCGGTGCAGACGTGCAGCAGGGTGTCCTCGCGGATCGCGTTGCTGAAGTACTTCGCGATCTGCGACGCGAACGCGTTGGGCGGCTCGTGCCCGTAGAACCACGTCGGGATGCCCAACGAGCCACCCGCGGACCCGCCCCGGGGCCACCGGCCTCCGGCCGGCCGGCCCGCACCTCGAACGCCGCGCGCGCCCAGGCGCCGACGTCCGGGTCGTAGGACGGCACCCGGGCCAGCACCGCGAGCGCGTCGGGCAGCGCGTCGTCGGGGTGCCCGGCCAGGTGGGCGCCGAGGTTGGCCGCCTCCATCGCGCCCGGTCCGCCGCCGGTGGCCACGGTGAGCCCGGACCGGGCCAGGGCACGGCCCAACTCTGCGGCGGCGGCGTAGTCGGGGGAGTCGCGCAGCAGGGCGTGCCCGCCCATCACGCCGACGACGCGGCGCCCGGCGACGTACTCCTCGAGGGCGTCGTCGACGGCGAGGTCGTGCAGCGAGCGGGCGAGCAGGGCCTGCAGGTCGTGCCCGGCGTCGGTCGACCAGGCGTAGACCCGGGCGTCGGGCGTGTCCGCGTAGGAGCCGCCGGCCAGGCCGTCGTACAGCTCGTCGGGGGTGTAGAGGGTGGAGCGGTAGACGTCGACGGGCACGTCGGGGACCGCCGGGAAGACCAGCGCGCCACCGTCGCGTAGCCGCTCCTCGACGCCCGGGTCGAAGGTGCAGCCGAGGAACAGCGCGCCGGCCGGGTCGAGCCCGAGCAGGGTCGCGCCGCGGCCGCGCAGGTCGAGGTCCTGCACCTGCCAGCCGCGCATCGACCGCGCGCCGGACCGCCAGCCGGTCGAGCTCCTCAGCGGTCTCCACCTCGACCCGGCGACGGCGGCTACGGCTCACGCGGTCACCGTAGCCGCCCCCGCCTCCTCAGCAGCGCCGAGGTGACCAGCTCCGCGAACAGGTCGTGCTCGTCGACGTCGAGGCCGCGGGCAGCGAACCACGTGCAGACGTTGTGGCAGTCGCGCATCAGGAAGTCCATCCCCGCCGGGTTGGCGACGATGTCCACGGCCTGAGGCAGGTCGATCACGACGAGCCGGTCCCCGGCGGCCAGCACGTTGTACGGCGACAGGTCGCCGTGCGCCACGCCGTGCCGGGCGAGCTCGGCCATCGCGTCGCGCAGCTGGTCGAAGTAGGAGCGGAGCAGGTCGCCCTGGGGCCGGGTCTGGGCGAGCCGCGGGGCCGCCTCGCCGTCGACCTGCACGAACTCCATCAGGATCTCGGTGCCGTCGATCTGCACCGGGTAGGGGACCGGCACGCCGGCGAGCCAGAACCGGCGCAGGAACTCCCACTCGGCCCACGCCCACTGGCCGGCCGCCACGGCACGACCGTGCGCGGTCTTCTTGGCCAGGGCCCGGGCGTCGCGCGAGCGCCGGGTGCGGCGGCCCTCGGTGTAGGCAGCGCTGCGGTGGAACGAGCGGTGCTCCTCCCCCCGGTACCTCTTCGCGGCCATCACGACCTGATGGGAGGGGTCGCCGGGGACGGCCCGCTCGACGAGGAAGACATCGGCCTCCTTGCCGGTCTTGAGGATGCCGAGGTCGGTGTCGACGGCGGCCTGGCTGGTGACCAGCCAGTCCGGACGCGGCTCCGGTCCGCGGCACAGCGGCTCGACGCTGAGCCAAGTCGAGAAGCGCTGCCCGTCCTCGTCGGGGTCGTCGATCGCCCGGAAGTCGAAGACGAAGGCGTCGTCGATGTCGTCGGTGCGACCCGCGGCCGGCTCGTCGTACGTCGGGAAGTGGTGGTCAGGGAACGTCGTGCTGGTGTCGCTCGAAGGCGTGAACATCGGTGTCGGTGCTCCAGGAGTGAGAGGAAGAGTTGGCATAGGACATGCCGAGGACGGTCATGGTCACGTCACTGCTCCTCTCGGACACCGACAGCGCGGTCCGCTCTCGTCTGACCACAGGGTGGAGGACCGGCGCGGCGGCCGCAACCGGTTTTTCGGCGCGGCCCCCGGAGCCGGACCGCTCCCCATGGAAAACGGCCACTCCCCATGGGATGTTCACCATGGGAGGCGGACGTTTTCCTGCATCACCTGGTAATCGGCCCGACCGCTCGGCGCGCGGATCGGACGGCCCGTCGCCCTGCCCGGACGGCGGGTGGCCGAGCGACGACCGTCTCAGCAAGATAGGGCCATGGCCGACTACCGCACCGAGCACGCCCGCAGCATCGCCGACCCGGAGGGCTACTGGGCCGAGCAGGCCGGCCTCGTCGACTGGATCAAGGCCCCGCGGCGGATCCTCGACGACGACCACCCGCCGTTCTACCGGTGGTTCCCCGACGCCACCCTCAACACCTGCTTCAACGCCCTCGACCGGCACGTCGTGCGTGGGCACGCCGACCGCACCGCGCTGATCTACGACAGCGCGGTGGCGGGGGAGAAGCGGTCCCTGACCTACGCCCAGCTGCTCGAGGAGGTCGCCGCGTTCGCGGGCGCCCTGCGCGGCTTCGGCGTGACCAAGGGCGACCGGGTCGTCGTCTACATGCCGATGATCCCCGAGGCGGTCGTGGCGATGCTCGCCTGCGCGCGCATCGGCGCGGTGCACTCCGTGGTGTTCGGCGGCTTCGCCCCGCACGAGCTCGCGGTGCGCATCGACGACGCCCGGCCCAAGGTGATCGTGTCGGCCTCGTGCGGCATCGAGCCGTCCCGCGTCGTCGAGTACAAGCCCATTATCGACCGCGCCCTCGGCCTCGCCGAGCACCAGCCCGACGTCGTGGTGGTCAAGAGCCGCCCGCAGGCCGAGGCCGCGATGACCACCCCCCGCGACGTGGACTGGGACGTCGCGATCAAGGCCGGGCGCACCGACCCCGCCGAGTGCGTGGAGGTCGCGGCGACCGACCCGCTCTACGTGCTCTACACCTCCGGCACGACCGGCAGGCCGAAGGGCATCGTGCGCGACAACGGCGGGCACGCGGTCGCGATGGCCTGGTCCCTGCCCAACATCTACGACGTCCACGAGGGCCAGGTCTGGTGGACCGCCTCCGACGTGGGCTGGGTGGTCGGCCACTCCTACATCGTCTACTCGCCGCTGATCAACGGCGCCACGACGGTGCTCTACGAGGGCAAGCCGGTGGGTACGCCGGACGCCGGCGCGTTCTGGCGGGTCATCGCCGAGCACGGGGTGGAGGCGCTGTTCACCGCCCCGACCGCGATCCGGGCGATCAAGAAGGAGGACCCGGACGCGCGGCTGGCCGCCGACTACGACCTGGGCTCCTTCCGGACGCTGTTCCTGGCGGGGGAGCGGCTCGACCCGGAGACCTACCACTGGGCCGGCGAGCACCTCGGCGTCCCGGTGGTCGACCACTGGTGGCAGACCGAGACCGGCTGGGCGATCGCGGCCAACCTGCGCGGGCTCGACCCGATGCCGATCAAGGCGGGCTCGCCGACCGTGCCGGTGCCGGGCTACCAGGTCGAGGTGCTCGGCGAGCGCGGGGACCCGGCGCCCGCCGGCACGGAGGGGGCGATCTGCGTGCGGCTGCCGCTGCCCCCGGGCACGCTCACCACCCTGTGGGGCGACGACGAGCGGTTCGTGTCGTCGTACCTCTCGGCCTTCGACGGCTACTACCTCTCCGGCGACGGCGGCTACCTCGACGAGGACGGCTACCTGTTCGTGATGGGCCGCACCGACGACGTCATCAACGTCGCCGGCCACCGGCTCTCCACCGGCGCCATGGAGGCCGTGCTCGCCTCGCACGAGGCGGTCGCGGAGTGTGCGGTCATCGGCGTGGCCGATCAGCTCAAGGGCCAGCTCCCGCACGGGT
The DNA here is from genome assembly GCA_963781745.1 of uncultured Actinomycetota bacterium. GTDB lineage: Bacteria > Actinomycetota > Actinomycetes > Propionibacteriales > Nocardioidaceae > Nocardioides_B. Next base: position 84,079 of record CAWAHH010000010.1, read on the forward strand.
TCGTGGTCCTCAAGTCCGGCGTCACCGCCGACCCCGACGACGTACGTCGCGAGCTGGTCGCGCTGGTCCGCGACGAGATCGGGGCGGTCGCCGCCTTCAAGCACGTCACCGTCGTCGGGGGGCTGCCGAAGACGCGCAGCGGGAAGATCCTGCGCAAGACCATGCGCGAGATCGCCGACGGCAAGGACGCCGCCATCCCCTCGACGATCGAGGACGTCGCCGTCCTGGACGACCTGCGACCGGCGCTGCGCCACGACTGAGCGCGAGCGGCTCAGACCAGCAGGGGGTCCTCGTCGTCGGTGACCGACGCGGTGACCGACGCGGGGGCCGCCGCCACGGCGCCGGGCCCGCGCTCGAGCAGGCCGTGCGCGGCGACGAGGTCGACCGGGCGCGACCAGAGGTAGCCCTGCCCGAGCGTGCAACGGGCGCTGCGCAGCCAGGTCGCCTGCTCGGAGTGCTCGACGCCCTCGGCCACCGTGGTCAGCCGCATGCTCAGGCTCATCCCGATGATCGCCTCGACGAGCGAGGTGTCCCCCTGCGAGCCGCACACCTTGTCCACGAAGGACTTGTCGACCTTCAGCACGTCGACGGGCAGCTGAGCGAGGTAGGCCAGCGAGCTGTAGCCGGTGCCGAAGTCGTCGATCGCGACCCGCACGCCGCGCTCGCGGAGCCGGGCCAGCGCGATCACGGTGCCGGCCATGTCGTCGAGCAGCACGCTCTCGGTGATCTCGAGGACCAGCCGGTCGGCCGGCAACCCGGAGACCCGGAGCGCCTCGACGACCTCCTCGACGAAGTCGGGCTTGGCGAGCTGCTGCGAGGCGATGTTGACCGCCATCGTCGGGGTGTGGACGTCGCTCTGCATGCCGGCACCCGCGCGGCACGCGTGCAGCAGCACCCAGCTGCCGAGCGGCACGATCAGGCCGCTCTGCTCGGCGACCGGGATGAACTCGATCGGTGCGAGAAGGCCGCGGGTCGGGTGCTGCCAGCGCACCAGGGCCTCGAAGCCGGTGATCCGCTGGGTGTCCAGGTCCACGGTGGGCTGGTAGTGCAGGACCAGCTGGCCGTCGCGGATCGCCCGCTGCAGCTCGCCGCGCAGGGCGAGCCGGTCCAGGGCCTCGGCGTGCAGGCCGGCCTCGTAGACCGCGACCGTGCCCTTCCCGCGGTCCTTGGCCCAGTACATCGCCACGTCGGCGTTGCGGAGCACCTCCTCGCCGGTGATCGCGCCGGGGGTCGCCTCGACCAGGCCGATGCTGGCCCGCACCGAGTGGAGGTGGTCGTCGACCACGACAGGCAGGCTGAGCGCCTCGACGAGCCGGTCCGCGACCTCCTGCGCGGCCTCGATGCCGGCGTCCTCCATGAGGATCGCGAACTCGTCGCCACCGAGCCGCGCCGCGGTGTCGCCCTCGCGGACGGCGCCGGCGATCCGCTCGGCGACGGCCACGAGCAGCCGGTCCCCGATGCCGTGGCCGAGGCTGTCGTTGACGTGCTTGAAGTCGTCGAGGTCCAAGAACAGCACGACCAGCGGCTCGACGAGGCCGTCGCGGCGGCGCAGCGCGTGGGTGAGCCGGTCGCCGAAGAGCTGGCGGTTGGCGAGGCCGGTCAGCGCGTCGTGGAAGGCCTGGTAGCTCAGCTCGTCCTGGAGCGCCTGCCGGTCGGTCACGTCGCGCACGGTCAGCACCCAGCCGTGCACCGCCGCGTCGGACATCAGGTTGGTCAGGGTGCCCTCCAGCACGAGCTCGCGGCCGTCGGCGTGGGTGGTGCCCAGCACGACCGGGTGGTCGCCCTCGCGGGTGCCGGCCAGCAGCCGCACGAACATCGGGACGTCGCGCGGCAGCAGCTGGTCGACGAAGCGGCGGCCGGTCAGGTCGTCGGGCTCGACGCCGAGGATGGAGTGCGAGGACGGGCTGACGAAGGAGGCGGTCGCGTCCGGCTCGAGCACGAGCACGAGGTCGGCACTGTTCTGCACCAGCGCCAGCAGCCGGCGCTCGCCGGCGTCGAGGACCTTCTTCTCGGTCACGGCGGCCTGGAGCTCGCGGTGCCGGCGCACCAGCGTGCGGAACCAGACGAACCAGCCGATCGAGACCAGCACGAGCAGGCACGCGTGGATCAGGCCGACCCGCAGGTCGGCGCCGTGCTGGGCGTCCACGACGCGGTTTGCGACCCGCCGGTCGGCAGTGCGTACGGCGTCGAGGTCGGCCGGCGCGAGCGAGGTGGACCAGGTGTCGACCAGGTCGGCGAGGTGGGTCGACCCGGGGGCGCCGGTGCGCACGAGCCGGTCGGCCGCCGAGCGGACCGCGTCCGTCGAGGCGCCGGGGTGCCAGGCCGCGAGCGCGCCCTCGACCCGCGTCTGGGCGGCGTGCTGGCGGTCGGAGCGGTCACCGAGGTGGTAGACCCCGGTGAGGAACCCGAACTCGGCCAGCACGATGAACAGCGTCACCACGACCGTGGCGGACGCGCGGACGCGCTGCCTCGTGCTGGGCGACGTGCTGGCCCCCATGACCGGTCCTCCCGAATCCCGCCCTGACTCTCCCGAGCCATGACGGTACAAGTCCCGGCGGGGCGTTCGTGGCGTAATGCCCGAATCGGTTCAGTGACCGCCGAGCAGCGGGGCCATCGCGCGGGCGATCGCGCTGGGGCGGCGGGTCACCCTCTCCTCGGCGTCGGCCAGCGTCATCGCCCGCAGCCCGGCGTTGACGCCGAGCCAGCGCAGCGGCTCCGGCTCCCACCGCCGCGAGCGGTGCCCGACCCAGGGGAGCGCGGTCAGGTCGGTGTCGTGGCCGAGCACCAGGTCGCGCAGGGTGCGCCCGGCGAGGTTGGTGGTCCCGACCCCGTCGCCGACGTACCCGCCGGCCCAGGCCAGCCCGGTGCCGCGGTCGAGCCCGACCGAGGCCACCCAGTCGCGGGGCACGCCGAGGGCGCCGCCCCAGGCGTGGGTGAACCGCACGCCGCCGAGCACCGGGAACAGCCCGCGCACCGTCGCGCGCAGCATCTCGAAGACCCGCGGCTCGCGGTCGTGGGCGGCCGTCACCGTCGAGCCGAAGTGGTACGGCGCCCCGCGACCGCCGAACACCATCCGGCCGTCGGCCGTGCGCTGGCCGTACACGATGAGGTTGCGGTGGTCGGTGAACGTCTCGCGGTCGCGCAGCCCGACCTGCTCCCAGACGGCGTCGGAGAGCGGCTCGGTCGCGACGACGAGGGAGTAGACGGGCACCACGGCGCGGCGCAGCCCGGCCAGCGAGCGGGTGTAGCCCTCGGTGGCCCGCACCACCACGTCGGCGGTGACCGTGCCGTGCTCGGTGACCGCGCGGTGCGGCTCGAGGGACAGCACGCGGGTGCCCTCGTGGACCGTGCCGCCGTGCCGCTCGACCGCGCGGGCCAGGCCGCGCACCAGCCGCGCCGGGTGGATCGCCGCGCAGTCGGGCGTGAACGTGCCGCCGAGGGTGCCGAGGGCGGCCAGCCGGCCGCGTGCCTCGGCCGCGTCCAGCAGGCGCACGTCGTCCTCGCCGCGTCCCCACGCACGGGCCGCCGCGACCTCGTGGCGGGCTCGTCGCAGCTGGCTGGCGCTGCGGGCCACGGCGACCGTGCCGCCCTTGTGCGCGCGAGCGTCGATGCCCTCCTCGGCGGCGGCGCGCAGCACCTCGTCCACGGTGGCGCGCATCGCCTGGTGCTGGGCGAGGGCTGCTGACCGGCTGGACCCCGGCAGCGCGGCCAGGGTGTCCAGCGAGGCGGGGAACAGCGCGGAGCACCAGCCGCCGTTGCGGCCCGAGGCGCCGAAGCCGGCGGTCTCCGCCTCGAGCACGGCCACGCGCAGCGTCGGGTCCGCGCGCAGCAGGTAGTAGGCGGTCCAGAGACCGGTCAGCCCGGCGCCCACGACGGCGACGTCGACCGAGGCGTCACCGGGCAGCGCGGGTCGGGGCGTCCAGTCCTCGTCGGCGCTCTCGTGCCACAGCGACAGTCCGGCGTACGGCGTCGTGCTCAGCGGACGCCCCAGGAGTAGGTCTGCTTGCGCAGCTGGAGGTACATGAACGTCTCGGTGGACACGACGTTCTCGATGGTGCGGATCTTGGTCGACAGCACCGAGAGCAGCTCCTCGTCGCTCTCGCAGACCACCTCGACGAGCAGGTCGAACGAGCCGGCGGTGATCACGACGTAGTCGACCTCGTCGAGGTCGGCGACCGCGTCGGCGATCGGCTCGAGGGGGCCCTGGGCGCGGATGCCGATCATCGCCTGGCGGGCGAACCCGAGCTCGAGCGGGTCGGTGACCGCGACGACCTGCATGACGCCGCTCTCGACGAGCCGCTGGACCCGCTGGCGCACCGCCGCCTCCGAGAGGCCCACGACCTTGCCGATGGCGGCGTACGAGCGGCGACCGTCCTGCTGGAGCTCCTCGATGATCGACTTCGAGACGTCGTCGAGCACGGCGGGGGCGGGGCGCCCGGAGCGGGCAGCGGAGGAGCCGTTGCGCGGCGAGCGGCTGGTCACCCGCAGATCGTGGCACGGGGCACCGGGCGGGTCAAAGACGAAGCGCCGTGAGAGCGAGGGATTTCGTTGCAGCAATGTTTCCAACCGACTGAATCCCTTGTTTGTGGGGGTATGTTCTGACACGATCCTGACTCCCCCGGCAGCCCACGAGAGGACTCGGACGCGATGCGACCCGTTCCCCGACGAGACGACCTCCGCAGCCGGTTCGAGCAGACCCTGGGGGCACGTCCGGGCGGCGGGGTCTCGTTGAGCCGGCGGGGCTTCCTTCGCGGTGCGGGCCTCGCGGGTGTCGCGGCCGGCACGGGTGGCCTGCTGTCGGCCTGCGGGATCCCTCCGGCCACCCAGTCGGCCACCTCCTGCGTCAGCACGGACCTCTCGAAGACCGAGAGGACGCTGCGCTTCTCCAACTGGCCGCTCTACCTCGACGAGGAGAAGGTCAAGCGGGGCGGCAGGAAGGTCACCGTCTACCCGACGCTGCTCGACTTCGAGAAGGAGAGCGGCGTCAAGGTCGACTACGTCACCGACGTCAACGACAACGCCGAGTTCTTCGGGATCGTCCGCAACCAGCTGGCGGGCTGCCAGCCCACCGGGCGCGACATCGTCACGCTGACCGACTACATGGCCGCCCGCATGGTCAAGCTGGGCTGGATCCAGACGCTGGACAAGAGCGCAATCCCCAACGTGGAGGCCAATCTCGTCTCGAACCTCCGCAGCCCCACCTGGGACAAGGACCGCGACTACTCCGTGCCGTGGCAGAGCGGCCTGACCGGCATCGCCTACAACGCCAAGCTCACCAAGCCCGTCGGCAGCTTCGCGGAGCTGCTCACCCGCTCGGACCTCAAGGGCAAGGTCAGCCTGCTCTCGGAGATGAACGACACGATGATCTTCCTGCTCCTCCTCGACGGCTCGGACCCGGAGGACTTCACCGCCGACCAGTTCGGGTCGGCGTGCGACCGGCTGCAGAAGGTCGTCGACTCGGGCCAGATCCGCGCGTTCGGCGGCAACGAGTACGCCCAGGACCTCGTCAAGGGCAACGTGGTCGCCTGCGAGGCGTGGTCGGGCGACATCATCCAGCTGCAGTTCGACAACCCCGACATCAAGTTCGTCGCGCCGGAGGAGGGCCTCTCGCTCTGGAGCGACAACATGCTGGTGCCCAACAAGGCCGAGCACAAGGGCAACGCGGAGGCCCTCATGAACTACTACTACGACCCCGAGGTGGCCGCCACCCTCGCTGCCTGGGTCAACTACATCTGCCCCGTCGAAGGAGCCAAGCAGGCGATGGAGAAGATCGACCCCAGCCTGGTCGACAACGAGCTGATCTTCCCCACCGAGGAGCTGCTCGCGAAGGCGACCGACCTGATGGCCCTCGACCAGAAGACCGAGCAGTCCTACCAGCGGCAGTTCGCCTCGGTGATCGGAGCATGAGCGTGTCCACGAGCACCTCGACGTCCCCCTCGCGCCAGGACGCCGGCGCCGACCTGACGCTGACCTCGGTCACCAAGCGGTTCGGGACGTTCACCGCCGTCGACGCCCTCGACCTGGTCGTCGAGCAGGGCCGCTTCTTCGCCCTCCTCGGTCCCTCCGGCTGCGGCAAGACCACGACGCTGAGGATGGTCGCCGGCCTGGAGGAGCCGACCAGCGGCAGCATCACCATCGCCGGGCAGGACATCAGCCACCTCAAGCCCTACAAGCGTCCGGTCAACACCGTCTTCCAGAACTACGCGCTCTTCCCGCACCTCGACATCCACGAGAACGTCGCCTTCGGCCTCAAGCGCCGCGGCGTGAAGGACGTCCGGCGGCAGGTCGAGGAGATGCTCGAGCTGGTCGAGCTCGGCAGCTTCGGCAAGCGCCGTCCCGCGCAGCTCTCCGGCGGCCAGCAGCAGCGCGTCGCGCTCGCCCGGGCGCTGATCAACCGGCCCCAGGTGCTGCTGCTCGACGAGCCGCTCGGCGCCCTCGACCTCAAGCTCCGCCGGCAGATGCAGATCGAGCTCAAGCGGATCCAGACCGAGGTCGGCATCACCTTCGTGCACGTGACGCACGACCAGGAGGAGGCCATGACCATGGCCGACACCATCGCGGTGATGAACAAGGGCGTCATCGAGCAGCTGGGCGCGCCGGCCGAGCTGTACGACGCCCCCGCGACGACCTTCGTCTCCAACTTCCTCGGGCAGTCCAACCTCGTGACCGCCGAGGTCGTGGGACGCGACGGCGAGGTCATCGTGGTCGACGCGCACGGCAGCCGCGTGCGCGCCCCGGTCTCGCGCGCCCGTCGTACGGCGGGGACGGTCTGGGTCGGCATCCGGCCGGAGAAGGTCTTCCTCGCCGAGGCCGGCTCGGAGTCGGGCGCCAGTGACGGCACCGACGGCACCAACCTGCTGGCCGGGGGGACGGTCAGCGACGTGAGCTTCATCGGCGTCAGCACGCAGTACCTCGTCCGGATGCCGTGGGGCCAGGAGCTGACCGTCTTCGAGCAGAACAGCGGCGCCCGCTCGCCGTTCCGGCCCGGCGACCCTGTCGACCTGCACTGGGTGCCCGACCACACGTTCGTGCTGGACGCCGACCAGGACGCGCACGCCGGCGACGAGACCTACGCCGAGCTCGGCGCCGTCGGGACCCCAGCATGAGCACCCCACCACGCCACTCGCTCCGCTCGCGCCGCGTCGGGGACCCCGCATGAGCGCTGAGGCCCCACCGGCACCGGGGCGCCGCCGGTCCCGCACCGGCTACCTCCTGCTGCTGCCCGGCATGCTGTGGCTGCTGGTCTTCTTCGCGGTCCCGACCGTGCAGCTGGTCGGCACCTCGCTCTACAACGCCGACGGGTCGCTGCAGCTCGGCTACTCGATGTCGTGGGCGTTCGGCAACTACGTCGACGCGCTCTCGACGTACTCCGGCCCGTTCCTGCGGTCCCTCGTCTACGCGACCCTGGCCACGGTCTTCGCGCTGCTGCTGGCCTACCCGCTCGCCTACGCCATCGCGTTCAAGGCCGGCCGGTGGCGCAACGTGATGCTGGTGCTGGTGATCGCGCCGTTCTTCACCAGCTTCCTGGTGCGCACGCTGGCGTGGAAGTCGATCCTCGCCGACAACGGCTTCATCGTGTCGACCCTGCAGGCGCTGCACGTGCTCGGCCCGGACGGGCGGCTGCTCGCCACCTCGGTCGCGGTCGTCACCGGGCTGACCTACAACTTCCTGCCGTTCATGGTGCTGCCGCTCTACGCCAGCCTCGAGAAGATCGACCTGCGGCTGATCGAGGCCAGCAAGGACCTGTACGCCGACGGCTTCACGTCGTTCCGCAAGGTGACGCTGCCGCTGTCCATGCCCGGGCTGGTCGCCGGCACCCTGCTCACGTTCATCCCGGCGGCCGGTGACTACATCAACGCCCAGCTGCTCGGGACGCCGCGGCAGTACATGATCGGCAACGTCATCGACAACCTGTTCCTGATCCAGCTCGACTACCCCGCGGCCGCGGTCTGCTCGGTGGTGCTGATGCTCGCGATCGTGGCGATGGTGCTGGTCTACGTCCGCCGCGCCGGGACCGAGGAGCTCCTGTGACTGCGATGGCCAGGACCGGCCGCTGGGTCGGCGACCACATCGTGATGACAGTCGCGCTGCTGGTGCTCCTCTACATGTTCCTGCCGATCTTCTTCGTCGTGCTCATGTCGTTCAACGACCCGGCCAGCCGGCTGACCTACGAGTTCGACGGCTTCACCTGGAACAACTGGACCGACCCCTGCAGCCCCAGCGGCATGTGCCACTCGGTCGTGGTCAGCCTGCAGATCGGGTTCCTCGCCACCCTGGTCGCGACCCTGCTCGGCACCCTGGTCGCCTTCGCCCTGGTGCGGCACCGGTTCCGCGGCCGGGCCGTGACCAGCCTGCTGATCTTCCTGCCGATGGCGACGCCCGAGGTCGTGATGGGGTCGTCGCTGCTGGCCCTGTTCAGCAGCGCCCGCCTCGCGGGCAGCCTCGGCTTCTGGTCGATCCTGGTCGCGCACATCATGTTCTGCCTGTCCTTCGTGGTCGTGACGGTGAAGGCCCGGCTCGCCGGTCTGGACTCGTCGCTCGAGCAGGCGGCCATGGACCTCTACGCCAACGAGTGGCAGACCTTCTGGCGGGTCACGTTCCCGCTGGTGTTCCCGGGCATCCTGGCCGCCGCGCTGCTGAGCTTCTCGCTGTCCTTCGACGACTTCATCGTCACGAACTTCAACCACGGCAACACGATCACGTTCCCGATGTTCGTGTGGGGCTCCTCCCAGCGGGGCATCCCGCCGCAGGTGAACGTCATCGGCACGGTGATGTTCCTCCTCGCGCTGCTGCTGGTGCTCTCGGGGAGCCTGCTGCAGCGCCGCCGGCCCGCCTGAGATGGCTGCGTCCTGGGCGACGACCGCCCTCGCCGGCGCGTCGCCGTCGGTCTTCTGGCTCGAGGACCCGGCGCGCCCCGAGCCGCTGCCGTCGCTGGTCGGACCCGAGACCGCCTCGCTCGCGGTCGTCGGCGGTGGCTACACCGGCCTCTGGGCCGCGCTGCGAGCCAAGGAGCGCGACCCCTCCGCCGACGTGGTCCTGCTGGAGGCCGGGCACTGCGGCGACCAGGCGAGCGGCCGCAACGGCGGGTTCACCTCGGCGAGCCTGACCCACGGTCACGCCAACGGCCTGGACCGCTGGCCCGACGAGATCGCACAGCTGGACCGGCTCGGCGCCGAGAACCTCCGCGGCATCGCGGACACGATCCGCCGCCACGACATCGACTGCGGGTGGGAGGAGACCGGCGAGCTCAGCGTCGCGACGGCCCCGCACGAGGTCGAGGAGCTCGCGTCGTACGCCGCCACCATGACGGCCGCCGGGCACGACGTACGCCTCCTGGACGGGGCCGCCGTCCGCGCGGAGGTCGACTCACCGACGTACCTCGGCGGCCTGTGGGAGCCGCACGGCACCGCGATGGTCGAGCCCGCCCGGCTCGCGTGGGGGCTGCGGCAGGCCGTGCTCGACGCGGGCGTGCGCGTCCACGAGGGCACCGAGGTCACCGCGATCGACGCGCACCGCGGCGGGGTGCACCTGACCACGCCCGCGCGGCGAGGTCCGCGCGTCGCGGGTGGTGCTCGGCACCAACGCCTTCCCGTCGCTGCTGCGGCGGCTGCGGCTGATGACGGTGCCGGTCTACGACTACGTGCTGATGACCGAGCCGCTGTCGGCGGAGCAGCGGGCGTCGATCGGGTGGGCACACCGGCAGGGCGTCGGCGACGCGTCGAACATGTTCCACTACTACCGGCTCACCCGCGACGACCGGATCCTCTGGGGCGGCTACGACGCGGTCTACCACTACGGCAGCCGCGTCGACCGGTCGCTCGAGCAGAGCGGTCGCACGCACGCGCTGCTCGCCGAGCAGTTCTTCGACACCTTCCCCCAGCTCGAGGGGCTGCGGTTCAGCCACCGCTGGGCGGGCGTCATCGACACGTGCACCCGCTTCACGGCGTTCTTCGGGACGGCGTACGACGGCCGGGTGGCCTACGCGCAGGGCTACACCGGGCTCGGCGTCGGCTCGACCCGCTTCGGAGCCGACGTCGCGCTCGACCTGCTCTCGGGGCAGGAGACCGAGCGGACCCGGCTCGCCATGGTGCGCGAGAAGCCGCTGCCCTTCCCACCCGAGCCGTTCCGCTACGCCGGGGTGAGCCTGACCCGCTGGTCGCTGGCCCGCGCCGACGCCTCCGGCGGCCGTCGCAACCTCTGGCTGCGCTCCCTCGACCGGGTCGGCCTCGGCTTCGACTCCTAGCCGCCGACCGACCGGACCGGCTCGCCGCGCTCGGAGGTCGACGGGCGAGGCGGCGGGTGGCGACATCGGCCAGGAAGGCGGCGCAGGAGGGGAGCACCGAGTCGTCGAACACGGCTCGGGCGGAGTGGTTGTCGGGGGCGGTCAGCGGGTCGTCGGCCGAGCAGGCGCTGACCGAGACGTAGCAGCCGGGGACGCGCTCGAGGACGTAGGAGAAGTCCTCGGTGCCGGGGTCGGCGAAGGGCTCCTCCTCGTACGGCGTCGGCGCCGAAGAGGTCGACCAGGGTGTCGCGGGCGAAGGCGTACTCCTCGGGGTCGTTCACGGTCGGCGGGTAGCCGGGCGTCCACTCGACCTCGGCGCGCAGCCCGTGCGCGGAGGCGATGCCGTCGAGCAGCCGTAGCACCGCGTCCTCCATCATCACCCGGTTGGCGGGGCTGAACGAGCGGATCGTCGCCTCGAAGACCGCCTCGTCCGGGATGATGTTCTCCTTGGTGCCTGCGGCGAAGCGGCCGACCGTCACCACGACCGGGTCGTCGATGTCGACGCGCCGGGTCACCAGGGTCTGCAGCGCGGTGACCATCTCGCAGGCGACCGGGATCGGGTCGCGGGTCAGGTGCGGCGCCGACCCGTGCCCGCCGACGCCGACCACGCGCACCACGAACTCGTCCGAGGCGGCCATCAGCGGCCCGGGCCGGGAGAACCACGTCCCGAGCGGGCGGCCGGAGGCCATCACGTGCAGGCAGTACGCCGCCGAGGCCGGTCGGCCCGCTGCCGCGAGCACGCCCTCCTCGATCATGGCGAGGGCGCCGGCCGTGGTCTCCTCGGCGGGCTGGAACATCAGCACGACGTCGCCGGCGAGCTCGTGGCGACGCTCGTGCAGCAGCCTCGCCGCGCCGACCAGCCCTGCGACGTGCAGGTCGTGCCCGCAGGCGTGCATGCGGCCGTCGTACTCGGAGGCGAACGGCAGGCCGGTCTCCTCGCGGACAGGCAGCGCGTCCATGTCGCCGCGCAGCAGCACCACCGGGCCGGTGCCGTCGTGGGCGCCGCCGCGCAGCACCGCCGTGACCGACGACAGTCCGGCCCCCGTGGTCACCTCGAAGCCCGGACCGGCGAGACCGGCGAGGGCGTCGAGCACGAGCGCCTGGGTCCGGGGGAGGGCACGGTCGAGCTCGGGCACCCGGTGCAGGTCGCGCCGCAGCGCGACGAGCTCGGGCCCGAGGGCCCGAGCTCGGTCGAGGAGGCTCAGAGCTTGGACCACGCCTCGGTGAGGACCGATCGCAGGATCTGCTCCATCTCGTCGAAGTGCGACTGGTCGCAGATCAGCGGCGGCGACAGCTGGATGACGGGGTCGCCCCGGTCGTCGGCGCGGCAGTAGAGGCCGGCCTCGAACAGCGCCTTGGACAGGAAGCCCCGCAGGAGCTTCTCGGCCTCGGCGTCGTTGAAGGTCTCCTTGGTGGCCTTGTCCTTGACGAGCTCGATGCCGTAGAAGTACCCGTCGCCGCGGACGTCGCCCACGATCGGCAGGTCGTGCAGCTTCTCCAGCGTCGACCGGAACGCGGCCTCGTTGTCGAGCACGTGCCGGTTGAGGCCCTCGCGCTCGAAGATGTCGAGGTTGGCGTTGGCCACGGCCGTCGCGACGGGGTGGCCGCCGAAGGTGTAGCCGTGCGCGAAGGACTCGGTGCCCGACAAGAACGGCTCCATCAGCCGGTCGGAGGCGATCATCGCGCCCAGCGGGGCGTAGCCGGAGGTCAGGCCCTTGGCGCAGGTGATCATGTCGGGCTGGTAGCCGTAGCGCTCGGCGCCGAACATGTGGCCGAGCCGCCCGAAGGCGCAGATGACCTCGTCGCTGACCAGCAGCACGTCGTACTGGTCGCAGATCTCGCGGACCCGCTGGAAGTAGCCGGGCGGGGGCGGGAAGCAGCCGCCGGCGTTCTGGACAGGCTCGAGGAAGACGGCGGCGACGGTGTCGGGGCCCTCGTTCTCGATGGCCACCGCGATCTGGTCGGCCGCCCAGCGGCCGAACGCCTCGAGGTCGTCGGAGTGCGTGTAGGGCTCCGGGGCGCGGTAGAAGTTGGTGTTGGGCACCCGGAACGTCGAGGGCACCAGCGGCTCGAAGACCGCCTTGAGGCCGGGCAGGCCGGTGATCGACAGCGCGCCCTGGGTGGTGCCGTGGTAGGCGATCGCGCGGCTGATCACCTTGTGCTTCATGGGCTTGCCGGTGAGCTTGAAGTAGTTCTTCGCGAGCTTCCACGCGGTCTCGACGGCCTCGCCGCCGCCGCTGGTGAAGAACACCCGGTTGAGGTCGCCCGGCGCGTAGTTGGCGATCCGCTCGGAGAGCTGGATGGCGTTGGGGTGCGCGTAGGACCACAGCGGGAAGAACGCGAGCTCGGCGGACTGCTTGGCGGCGGCCTCGGCGAGCTCGGTGCGGCCGTGGCCGACCTGGCTCACGAAGAGGCCGGCCAGCGCGTCGAGGTAGCGGCGGCCCTTGGCGTCGTAGACGTAGGCGCCCTCGCCCTTGACCATGATGGGCACGTCGGCGGACTCGTAGCTCGACATGCGCGTGAAGTGCATCCAGAGGTGCTCGCGGGCCGACTTCTGCAGACCGGCGTAGACCTCGTCCTCCATCGGGGCGGGACCGGTGGACGGCCCGGTGGACGGCCCGGTGGGCGACAGGGTGGGCTCGGATGTCATGCGGTGCATCTCCTCCTGGTCAGGGTTCCGTCCATGGTGCCGGTCGAACGGCCCCTGACGCAAGCGGATCCGATGGCTCGGCGCCACAGATCCCGCGATCTCCGGCGTGGCCCGCTGGTGCGGCGACGGAATCCGTAGGCACACTGACCCGGTGACCCATGCCTCCCTGATCCTGCGCAACGGCCACGCCTTCGACGGCCACCGGCACCGGCCCGGCCACGGCGTCGCCGTCCGCGACGGCCGGGTGCTGGCCTGCGCGCCGGACGCCGACCTCGACGACCTGACGGGTCCGGCGACCGAGGTCGTCGACCTCGCCGGCGGCCTGGTGCTGCCCGGCTTCCAGGATGCGCACGTGCACCCCGTGCAGGGCGGCGTGGAGCGGCTGCGCTGCGACCTCAGCGACCTCGAGACGCCGCAGGAGTACGTCGCAGCCGTCGCGTCGTACGTCGCCGCGCACCCGGACCGCCCGTGGGTCCTCGGGGGCGGCTGGTCGATGCCGGCGTTCGGGCCGGCCGGGCCCACCGCCGCGCTGCTCGACGCCGTCGCCGGCGACCGGCCGGTGTTCCTGCCCAACCGCGACCACCACGGCGCGTGGGTCAGCTCGGCGGCGCTGCGGCTGGCCGGCGTGGACCGGCACACCCCCGACCCGGTCGACGGCCGCATCGAGCGCGACGCCGACGGCGAGCCGACGGGCACGCTGCACGAGGGCGCCATGTCGCTGGTCAACCAGCACATCCCGCCCACCACCGACGAGGAGTACGACGAGGGGCTGCTCGTCGCGCAGGCCTACCTGCACTCGCTCGGCGTGACCGCCTGGCAGGACGCCATCCTCGGGGTGTACGCCGGCGGGGGAGACGCCGCGCAGGCGTACCTGCGGGCGGACCGGCGCGGCCTGCTCACCGCCCGGGTGCGCGGCGCCCTGTGGTGGGAGCGGGACCGTGGCCTCGAGCAGGTCGAGGAGCTGGTCGAGCGACGGCGCACGGCGACGACCGGGCGGCTGGACGCGGGCTCGGTGAAGATCATGCAGGACGGGGTGGCCGAGAACTACACGGCCGCGATGAGCCGGCCCTACCGCGACGGGTGCGGCGCTCACACCCACAACGACGGGCTGTCCTTCGTCGACCCGGCGCGCCTGGCCGAGGCGGTGACCCGGCTCGACGCGGAGGGCTTCCAGGTGCACGTGCACGCCATCGGGGACCGGGCCGTCCGCGAGGCGCTGGACGCCTTCGGGGCCGCCCGCGGCGCGAACGGCCCGTCCCGCGGGCGCCATCACATCGCCCACCTCCAGTTCGTCGCGCCGGCCGACCGGGAGCGGTTCGCCCGCCTCGACGTCGCTGCGAACCTGCAGGCGCTGTGGGCGGTCGGCGACGAGGCGATGACCGAGATGACGCTGCCCTTCGTCGACGAGGAGGTCGCCGCCTGGCAGTACCCCTTCGGATCGCTGGCCCGTGCCGGCGCGCGCCTCGTGGCCGGCAGCGACTGGCCGGTGAGCACCCCCGACCCGCTGCAGGCGCTGCACGTCGCGGTCAACCGCGTCGAGCCCGGCGGCTCCGGCGAGCCGTTCCTCCCGGAGGAGGCGCTCACCGCGGAGCAGGCGTTCGCGGCCTACACCAGCGGTTCGGCGTACGTGAACCACCGCGACGACAGCGGCACCCTGGCCGCCGGTGCGGTCGCCGACCTCGCGGTGCTCGACCGCGACCCGTTCGCAGGCGACCCGGCGGGGATCGGGGAGACGACGGTCCGGGGCACCTACGTCGACGGGGTGCGGCTAGCGTGAGCCGGAGCACCACCCGACTCGGGAAGGACCTCCCATGACCAGCCTGCGACCCCCCCGTCCCGCCACCCGCGCGGCGGCCCTGCTCGCCGCCGCCGGCCTCGTCGCCGGTGGCGGGGTCCTCGCCGGCCCGGTGGCCGCCGCGCAGGCGCCGCGCCCCGGCGGCCAGTCGGCCGGCGACAGCCTGTTCCCGCGCCAGGGCAACAGCGGGTACGACGTGCGGCACTACGGCATCCGGCTGTCCTACGCGAGCACGGGCCGCATCTGGGCCTCCACCCGCATCGTCTCCCGGGCCCAGCACCGGCTCTCCTCCTTCTCCCTCGACCTGGAGGGGCTGACCGTGCGACGCGTCACCGTCGACGGTCGCGCGGCGGCGTACGCCCGGCACGGGACGAAGCTGGTCGTGACGCCCGCGCGTCCCGTCGGCGGCCGGTTCACCACGGTGGTCCGCTACGGCGGCAGGCCGGTGACGCACATCGACCCGGACGGCGCCGAGGACGGCTGGGTGCCCACCGACGACGGCGGCGCGACGGTCGTCAGCGAGCCGGTCGGCGCGATGACGTGGTTCCCGAACAACAACACCCCGCGCGACAAGGCCACCTTCACCGTCAAGGTCAGCGCACCGAAGGGCTTCGCCATCGCCGGCAACGGCGACCTCGCGCGTCGGCACACCGGCGCGGCACGGACCACGTGGACGTGGGTGCAGCGCCGGCAGATGGCGACGTACCTCGCGATGATCTCGATCGGGAGGTACGACGTCCACCGCTCGACGATGCGGACCACGACGGGTCGGCGGATCCCGGTCTGGAGCTTCGTCGCGCCGAAGTACGGCTCGCTCGCGTCGGCCCGCGCCCT
This sequence comes from uncultured Actinomycetota bacterium, assembly GCA_963781745.1. Taxonomy (GTDB): domain Bacteria; phylum Actinomycetota; class Actinomycetes; order Propionibacteriales; family Nocardioidaceae; genus Nocardioides_B. The sequence goes on from CAWAHH010000010.1 coordinate 99,640, forward strand.
CGTGCCCCGGGTGGTGCGCTTCGAGGAGCGCCGCTTCGGCCGCTACCCCTTCACCAGCACGGGGATCGTGGTGCAGGACCTCGGCGTCGGCTACGCCCTCGAGACCCAGAACCGGCCCGTGTTCGACGGCCGCCCCGACACCCTGACGATCGTCCACGAGCTCGCCCACCAGTGGTACGGCGACTCGGTGACGCCGAAGGACTGGCAGGACATCTGGCTCAACGAGGGCTTCGCGACCTATGCCGAGGACCTGTGGGACGCCGCGCACGGCGGACCGAGCACGGCGGCGGCCTTCCGCGCGAGGTACCGCGGCCACCCGGCCTCGTCGAGCCTCTGGTCGCCGGCGCCCGCGCGCTTCTCCGACCCGGCCGACCTGTTCGGGGAGCCGGTCTACCTGCGCGGCGGGATGACCCTGCAGGCGCTGCGCGCGAAGATCGGGTCGCGCGACCTCTTCCGGCTGCTGCGTCGCTGGGCGCGCGTGCACCGGGAGGGCACGGTCACCACCCCGCAGTTCGTGCGGATGGCGCACCGGGTCTCCCACGAGCGCGTGCGGCCGCTGCTGCACGACTGGCTCGTCGAGGCGCGACGCCCCTCGGGGTACTGATCCTGCGGCGATCTCGGTGATGCGGCGGCGGATCCGTCGTACATCCCGGGTCAGGCATATCGATTTCGTCGTCACGTCGCTACAGTCGGGCCACCACACCGCGCAGCACCCTGCGATCCTCCCGACCCGCACAGGAGAGCCTCCCCGATGGCCGACAAGACCTTCCGCAACATCGTCGACGGCGTCGCCGTGGACGCCGCCGACGGCGCGACGTACGACCTGCTGAACCCGGCCACCGGCGCGGTGTACGCCTCCGCGCCGGCCTCGTCGGGGGAGGACGTGGACCGCGCGATGCGCGCCGCGGAACGGGCGTTCGAGACGTGGGGGGACACGACCCCGGCGGAGCGGCAGCGGGCGCTGCTGAGGATGGCCGACGCGCTGGAGGCGCGCGCCGAGGAGTTCGTGCAGGTCGAGTGCGAGAACACCGGCAAGCCCGTCGAGCTGACCACGACCGAGGAGCTGCCGCCCTGCGTGGACCAGCTCCGCTTCTTCGCGGGAGCGGCGCGGGTGCTCGAGGGGCGCGCCACGGGCGAGTACATGAAGGACCACACGTCCTCGATCCGGCGCGAGCCGATCGGCGTGGTCGGCCAGGTGACGCCGTGGAACTACCCGCTGATGATGATGATCTGGAAGATCGCGCCGGCGCTGGCGGCGGGCAACACCGTGGTCCTCAAGCCGTCCGACACCACCCCGGCCTCGACGACGCTGTTCGCCGAGCTCGCGCAGGAGTTCCTGCCGCCGGGCGTGTTCAACGTGGTCTGCGGCGACCGGGACACCGGCCGTGCGGTGGTCGAGCACCCCACCCCGCAGCTGGTGTCCATCACCGGCTCGGTGCGCGCCGGCATGGAGGTCGCCGGCTCGGCCGCCGCACAGCTCAAGCGCGCGCACCTCGAGCTCGGCGGCAAGGCTCCGGTGATCGTCTTCGACGACGCCGACGTGGAGGCCGCCGCCGAGGGCATCGCGACGGCCGGCTACTTCAACGCCGGCCAGGACTGCACCGCCGCCACCCGGGTGCTCGCCGGTCCCGGCGTGCACGCGGACTTCGTGGCCGCCCTCACCGAGCAGGCCAAGGGCACCCGGACCGGCCGCCCCGACGAGGACGTGCTCTACGGCGCGCTCAACAACCAGAGCCAGCTGGACCGGGTCACCGGCATGGTCGACCGGCTGCCCGACCACGCCACCGTCGAGACCGGCGGCAGCCGGCAGGGCGAGACCGGCTTCTTCTACTCGCCGACGGTCGTGTCCGGCCTGCATCAGGACGACGAGGTGATCCAGGACGAGATCTTCGGCCCGGTCATCACCGTGCAGAGGTTCACCGACGAGGGTGAGGCGCTGCGCTGGGCCAACGGCGTGAAGTACGGCCTCGCCTCCTCGGTGTGGACCAAGGACCACGGCCGCGCGATGCGGATGGCCAAGCACCTCGACTTCGGCTGCGTGTGGATCAACACCCACATCCCGATCGTGGCCGAGATGCCGCACGGCGGGTTCAAGCAGTCCGGCTACGGCAAGGACCTGTCGATGTACGGCCTGGAGGACTACACGCGCGTCAAGCACGTGATGTCCTACATCGGGGAGTAGACGGTGCGCATCCTCCTCGTCGGCGCCGGTGGCGTCGGTGCCGCGTTCGCCGCCATCGCCGCCCGGCGCGACTTCTTCGAGCAGGTCGTGGTCGCGGACTACGACCTCGCCAAGGCCGAGGCGGCGGCCGTCGACCCGCGCTTCCTCGCCGCCCAGGTCGACGCGTCCGACGCCGGCTCGGTGGCGACGCTGGTGCGCGAGCACGGCATCACGCACGTGATGAACGCCGTCGACCCGCGCTTCGTGATGCCGATCTTCGAGGGTGCCTTCGCCGCCGGCGCGGACTACCTCGACATGGCGATGAGCCTCTCCTCACCGCACCCGGAGGACCCCTACTCGCGCACCGGCGTCAAGCTCGGCGACGACCAGTTCGCCCAGCAGGACCGCTGGGCCGGCGCCGGCCGGCTCGCGCTGTGCGGCATCGGCGTGGAGCCGGGCCTCTCCGACGTCTTCGCGCGGTATGCCGCCGACCACCTGTTCTCCGACATCGACGAGCTCGGCGTCCGGGACGGGGCCAACCTGACGGTCGAGGGGCACGGGTTTGCGCCCTCGTTCTCCATCTGGACGACGATCGAGGAGTGCCTGAACCCGCCGGTGGTCTGGGAGCGCGGCCACGGCTGGTTCACCACGCCACCGTTCAGCGAGCCCGAGGTCTTCGACTTCCCGGAGGGCATCGGCCCGGTCGAGTGCGTCAACGTCGAGCACGAGGAGGTGCTCCTGATGCCGCGGTGGGTCGACGCGCGCCGGGTGACGTTCAAGTACGGCCTCGGCGAGGAGTTCATCGGGGTGCTCCAGGTGCTGCACAAGCTCGGCCTCGACAGCACGCGCAAGGTGCGTGCCTCCGGGGTCGACGTCAGCCCCCGCGACGTGGTCGCCGCCTGCCTGCCCGACCCGGCCGGCCTCGGCGACAGGATGCGCGGCAAGACCTGCGCCGGCCTCCAGGTCACCGGCACCGGCAAGGACGGCCGGCCCCGGTCGACGTACCTCTACCACGTGGTCGACAACGAGTGGACGATGCGCGAGTACGGCCACCAGTGCGTCGTGTGGCAGACCGCCGTCAACCCCGTGGTCGCGCTCGAGCTGCTCGCCCGCGGGACGTGGTCCGGCGCCGGCGTCCTCGGCCCCGAGGCCTTCGACGCCGTCCCGTTCCTGGACCTGCTGACCGAGTACGGCTCCCCCTGGGGCCAGCGCGACGACTGACCCCGGCGGGGTGCGCCGACCCGACCCGTAGGAGAGACTCGGACGATGACCGACGACCTCGACGTGGCTGCCCTGCTCGACCAGCTGACCCTCGAGGAGAAGGCGTCCCTGGTGATCGGGTCGGACTTCTGGCACACCGCGCCGGTGGAGCGACTGGGGATCCCGTCGGTCATGGTGGCCGACGGGCCGCACGGCCTGCGCAAGCAGCCGGACGAGGCCGACCACGTGGGCCTCTCGGGCAGCGTGCCGGCGACCTGCTTCCCGACGGCGTCGGCGCTCGCGTCCTCCTGGGACGTCGAGCTCGTCCGTCGGGTGGGCGAGGCGCTCGGTCGCGAGTGCCAGGCCCAGGAGGTGGCCGTGCTGCTCGGCCCGGGCGTGAACATCAAGCGCTCGCCGCTGTGCGGGCGCAACTTCGAGTACCTCTCCGAGGACCCGCTGCTCGCGGGCGTGCTCGCCACGGCGTTCGTGCAGGGCGTGCAGAGCCAGGGCGTCGGGACGTCCCTGAAGCACTTCGCGGCCAACAACCAGGAGACCGACCGCGCTCCGGGTCAGCGCCGACGTCGACGAGCGCACCCTGCGCGAGATCTACCTGCCGGCGTTCGAGCGGGTGGTCGCCGAGGCCCAGCCGTGGACGGTGATGTGCTCCTACAACCGGGTCAACGGCGCTGCACGCGTCCCAGCACCCGTGGCTGCTGACCGAGCTGCTGCGCGACGAGTGGGGCTTCGACGGGCTGGTGGTCTCCGACTGGGGCGCGGTGCACGACCGGGTCGCCGCGGTCGCAGGCCGGGCTCGACCTCGAGATGCCGCCGCAGCTCGGGCACAGCGACGTCGCTGTCGTCGAGGCGGTCCGGGCCGGCGACCCTCGACGAGGCCGCGCTCGACGTCGCCGTGATCCGGGTGCTGGACCTGGTCAGCCGCGCGACGACGTCGGCAGCACCCGGCACGACGGTCGACGCCGACGCGCACCACGCCCTGGCCCGGCGAGGCCGCGCGGCAGGGCGCCGTGCTGCTGCGCAACGACGGCGCGCTGCCGCTGAGCCTGCGGCCCGGCCAGACGCTGGCGGTGGTCGGGGAGTTCGCGCGGACCCCGCGCTACCAGGGCGCCGGCAGCTCCCAGGTGAACCCGACCCGCGTCGACGTCGCGCTCGACGAGCTGCGGGCCGGCGTACCAACCGGCGTCGAGGTCCGCTTCGCGCCCGGCTTCGGCGGCGCCTCGGCCGGCGAGGACGACCGGCTCGCCGACGAGGCCGTCGCCCTGGCCGCCGACGCGGCGGCGACGGTGGTCTTCCTCGGCCTGCCGGCGAGCGCGGAGTCCGAGGGCTTCGACCGCACCCACATGGACCTGCCGCCCGAGCAGGTCGCGCTGCTGCGCCGGGTCGCCGACGTCTCGCACCGGGTCGTGGTGGTGCTCGCCAACGGCTCGGCGGTGACGGTCTCGCCCTGGGACCACCGCGTCTCCGCGGTCCTCGAGTGCTGGCTGTCCGGCCAGGCGGCGGGCGGCGCCGTCGCCGACCTCCTGCTCGGCCACGCTAACCCGAGCGGCCGGCTCGCCGAGACGATCCCGCGGCGGCTCGAGGACAGCACGGCGTACCTCAACTTCCCCGGCGACTCCGGGCACGTCCGCTACGGCGAGGGCGTCTTCGTCGGCTACCGCGGCCACGACCGCCTCGTCCAGGAGGTCGCCTACCCGTTCGGGCACGGCCTGTCCTACACCTCCTTCGCGTACGACGGCCTGGTGGTCGAGCAGGCCGGGTCGCACGCCGAGGGCGACCTCCGGCTCACCGTGACGTGCCGGGTCACCAACAGCGGCCAGCGCGCGGGCGCCGAGGTCGTGCAGCTCTACGTCGGGGACGTGGAGGCCTCGGTGGCCCGACCGGTCCGCGAGCTGAAGGGCTTCCGGCGGGTGCACCTCGAGCCGGGGGAGAGCGCGACGGTCGAGCTGGACCTCGTCGCCCGCGACCTGTCGTTCTGGTCCGAGGTGCTGCACGCGTGGGTGCTCGAGGCCGGCGACTTCGAGATCGGGGTGGGCGCGTCCTCGCGCGACCTGCGCCTGCACCGCACCGTGCGGGTCGACGCGCCGCGGGTGGCGCCGCCGCTCGAGGCGATGTCGACGCTGGAGGAGTGGCTCGACGACCCGGCCGGCGCCGAGGCGCTGGCGGACCACCTCGGGCTCGACGAGCACGGCCGCCTGCGCGGACCGCTGGGCGACGAGGAGCTCGTGCGGGTGATCGGGAACTTCCCGATGAGCGCCCTGGCGGGCTTCCCGATCGTCGACCTCGACCACGCCGGGCTCGCCGACCTGGTGGCGCGGGTGCGTCCGCCGGCCGGCTGAGGGCTCAGAACGGGCTGGTCCACCAGCCGAGGCTGACCGGCTCGCGGCCGGGGTGGCTGGCGTCGCCGCAGGTCCAGTGCGGCAGCACGCCGACCTGCCAGCCGAGCCGGAAGCTGCGGAAGTTGCCCTGGGAGTGCGCGTTGCACTGCGCGGCCGCGGCGTCGCGGAGCCCCGGCATGGCCGGCGGGCCGTAGAGGTAGCCCAGGGTGCAGAACAGCACCACGACCCCGGCGGCGAGCCGCCGCACCGTGACCATGGTCAGGTCGGACCCGCTGAGCGAGACTCCCATGCGCTACTCCGGCGTGCTCCCGGCCGGCCCGCCCACGCGGGCCTGCTGTAGGACCAGGGTAGGGACGAACCGGTCCCGCCGGGCACGAACCGGACAAGTCCCGGGTCGGACCCCGACCCGGCGTGACGGAGCTGCTCAGGCGGTGGCGTCGAACGCCGCCCCGAGCACGTCGAAGGCCTCGGTCAGCAGCGCGTCGGTGGTCGCCAGAGGCGGCAGGAAGCGCAGCACGTTGCCCCAGGTGCCGCAGGTCAGCGTGACCACGCCCTGGCTGTGGCAGTGGGCCGAGACCGCGCCGGCGCGCGCGGCGTCGGGCGTCCGGCCGTCCTCGCCGACGATCTCCACGGCCTGCATCGCGCCGCGGCCGCGGACCTCCCCGACGGCCGGGTGCTTCTCGGCGATCGCGGTCAGGCGCTCGCCGACGAGCGTCCCGATCTCGCGGGCCCGGCCCACGAGGTCCTGCTCCTGCATCGTCTCGAGCGCCCCGAGGGCGGCGGCGCAGGCGACCGGGTTGCCGCCGTACGTCCCGCCCAGACCGCCGACGTGGACCGCGTCCATGATGTCGGCGCGGCCGGTGACGGCGCCGAGGGGGAACCCTCCGGCGATGCCCTTGGCGGTCGTGATGACGTCGGGGACCACGCCCTCGTGGTCGCAGGCGAACCAGTCGCCCGTGCGGCAGAAGCCGGTCTGGATCTCGTCGGCGACGAAGACGATGCCCTGGGCCTCGGTCCACTCCTTGAGCCGCGGCAGGAAGCCGGGCGCGGGGACCACGAAGCCGCCCTCGCCGAGGATGGGCTCGATCACCAGGCAGGCCAGGTTGCTCGCGCCGGCCTGCTTCTCGAGCACGTCGATCGCGCGGTCGGCGGCCTCCTCGCCGCTGATCGCCGCGGGCTCGCGGAACGGGTAGGACATCGGGGCGCGGTAGACCTCGTTGGCGAACGGCCCGAAGCCGTGCTTGTAGGGCATCGACTTGGCCGTCATCGCCATCGTCAGGTTGGTGCGCCCGTGGTAGGCGTGGTCGACGACGGCCACCCCGTCGCGCCCGGTGAAGGCGCGCGCCACCTTGACGGCGTTCTCGACGGCCTCGGCGCCGCTGTTGAGCAGCGCCGACTTCTTCGCGTGGTCGCCGGGCGTCAGCTCGGCGAGGCGCTCGCACACGTCGACGTAGCCGTCGTACGGCGTGACCATGAAGCAGGTGTGCGTGAACGCCTGCACCTGCGCGATCACGCGCTCGACGACCTTCGGCGCGGCGTTGCCGACGCTGGTGACCGCGATGCCGGAGGCCAGGTCGATCAGCGAGTTGCCGTCGGCGTCGACGAGGACGCCGCCGCCGGCCGCCTCGACGAAGACCGGGAGGGTGGTGCCGACGCCGGCGGAGACGTGCTGCGCGCGGCGCGCGAACTTCTCCTGGGAGCGGGGACCGGGGATCGCGGTGACCAGGCGGCGCTCCTGGGGAAGGCTCGGGCCGCCGGTGGGGGAGGTGTTCGTCACCGGGCCAGCCTAGTCCCGCCCGCGGGCGGGACGCCACGGATCCGTGGGCGGGACGGCCCGCGACCACGGAGGTCGACGGTGTGGGCACTCCCGACCCGCCGAATCCGTCGCCGTGGGGGGCGGTCGGGCAGGATGGGCCCGTGATGTCCCCGTGAGCCGCCGCCGTGACGTCGTCGTCCTCGGGTCGACCGGGTCGATCGGCACCCAGGCCCTCGAGGTGGTGCGTGCCAACCCCGACCGCTTCCGGGTCGTGGCCCTGACCGCCGGCGGCAGCCAGCGGGACCTGTTCGCCCGCCAGGTCGAGGAGTTCGCGCCGGCCTTCGCCGACCTCGGCGAGGAGGCGTCGGTCGCGGCCGCCGGCCTCGAGTGCGACGTGGTGCTCAACGGCATCACCGGGGCGGTCGGTCTGCGCCCGACCCTCGCCGCGCTCGACGCCGGCTCGACGCTCGCGCTCGCCAACAAGGAGTCCCTCATCATCGGCGGCCCGGTCGTCACGGCGCGGGCGCGGCCGGGGCAGATCGTGCCGGTCGACTCCGAGCACAGCGCGCTCGCCCAGTGCCTGCGCGGCGGTCGCGCGGAGGAGGTACGTCGCCTGGTGCTGACCGCCAGCGGCGGGCCGTTCCGGGGCCGCTCGCGCGAGGACCTGCACGACGTCACCCCCGAGCAGGCGCTCGCACACCCGACCTGGTCGATGGGGCCGTTCGTGACCATCAACTCCGCGACCCTGGTCAACAAGGGCCTCGAGGTGATCGAGGCGCACCTGCTCTTCGGGATCCCCTTCGAGGCGATCGAGGTCGTCGTGCACCCCACGTCGGTGGTGCACTCGATGGTCGAGTTCTACGACGGGTCGACGCTGGCCCAGGCCTCCCCGCCCTCGATGATGATCCCGATCGCGCTCGGGCTCGGCTGGCCGGACCGGGTGCGCGACGCGGCTCCGCCGGTCGACTGGACCAGGGCGACGAGCTGGGAGTTCTTCCCCCTCGACGACGACGCCTTCCCCGCGGTGCGGCTGGCCCGCGAGGCGGGAGCCCGGGGCGGCACCGCGCCGGCGGTCTACAACGCCGCCAACGAGGTGTGCGTCCGGTCGTTCCTCGACGGCGGGACAGGCTTCACCGACATCGTGCCCACTGTCGAGGACGTGCTGCGCGCCCACGACGTACCCTCGGAGCAGACAGACCTGACGGTCGACGACGTCCTGGCGGCCGACGCCTGGGCCCGCGACCGCGCCGCCGCCCTCCTGGCCGCCCGAACCTCGAAGGACCCGAGCCGATGACGATCCTGATGTACACCCTCGGTGTGCTGCTCTTCGTGGTCGGCGTCGCCGCGTCCATCGCCCTGCACGAGCTCGGCCACATGGTCCCCGCCAAGCGCTTCGGGGTGAAGGTGACGCAGTACTTCGTCGGCTTCGGCAAGACGATCTGGTCGCGCCGCAAGGGCGAGACCGAGTACGGCGTCAAGACGATCCCGCTCGGCGGCTACGTCAAGCTGGTCGGCATGCTCCCGCCGGGGCCGGACGACGACCCGGGCACGGTCCGCAAGTCCAACACCGGCATCTTCGCCCAGCTGATCAGCGACGCCCGCTCGGCGGAGTACGAGCTGGTCGAGAAGGGCGACGAGGAGCGGCTGTTCTACCGCCTCCCGTGGTGGAAGAAGGTCATCGTGATGGCCGGCGGGCCGACCGTGAACATCGCCATCGCGTTCGTCCTGTTCGCGATCGTGTTCATGGGCCACGGCGTCCAGACCGCCACCACGACGGTCGACTCGATCTCCTCGTGCGTCATCGCGGTGACCGCCGAGAACGCCGACCAGCCGACCCGGGCCTGCACCGCCAGCGACCCGGTCGCGCCGGCGAAGGCCGCGGGCATCCGACCCGGCGACCGCGTCGTCTCGTTCAACGGCCAGCGGATCACCGAGTGGCAGGACCTGCAGAAGCTCATCAGGTCCAACAGCGACGGCGTCGCGACCATCGGCGTGGTCCGCGACGGCGAGCCGCTGACCCTGACCACCAACACCACGGTCTCGCCGCGGATCGACCCCGACGACCCGGAGCGGATCCGCGAGGCCGGCTTCCTGGGCGTCTCGCCGACCGGCGTGCTCGTGCGGCAGGGCCCGGGCTTCGTGGTCACCACGATGGCGCACGGCACCTGGGAGACGGTCAAGGCGCTCGGCGCGATGCCGGTGAAGCTCTACCACGTCGGCAAGGCGGCGATCGGCCTGGAGGAGCGCGACCGCAACGGGCCGATGAGCGTCGTCGGCGCGGGCCGGGTCGCCGGCGAGATGGTCTCCGAGCAGACCGTCCCGGTCGCCGACCGGTTCTTCTCCGTGCTGCTCCTGCTGGCCGGCCTCAACCTGTTCCTCGGCATGTTCAACTTCGTGCCGCTGCTGCCGCTCGACGGCGGCCACATCGCCGGGGCGCTCTACGAGGCCGCCCGTCGTGGACTGGCGCGCCTGCGCCGCCGCCCCGACCCCGGCTTCGTCGACGTCGCCAAGCTCCTGCCCGTCGCCTACGTGATGGCGGGCCTCATCCTGGTGATGAGCCTGGTGCTGATCTACGCCGACATCGTGGCCCCCATCAGCCTCAGCTGACCCGCTCCCCACCTGAACACGCCCCGACAGAGAAGGACCCCATGACCTCGGTCGACCTGGGTATGCCAGCCGCCCCACCACCGGTGCTCGCGCCGCGACGCCGTACCCGCCAGATCAAGGTCGGCAAGGTGCTCGTCGGCGGTGACGCCCCGGTGTCGGTGCAGTCGATGACGACCACGCTGACCTCCGACGTCAACACCACGCTGCAGCAGATCGCGGAGCTCACGGCCGCCGGCTGCGACATCGTCCGGGTGGCGTGCCCGTCCCAGGACGACGCCGACGCGCTGCCCGAGATCGCCGCGCACTCCCAGATCCCGGTGATCGCCGACATCCACTTCCAGCCGAAGTACGTCTTCGCCGCGATCGACGCCGGCTGTGCCGCCGTACGCGTCAACCCCGGCAACATCCGCAAGTTCGACGACCAGGTCAAGGAGATCGCGGCCGCCGCGAAGGACCGGGGTACGTCGCTCCGCATCGGGGTCAACGCGGGGTCGCTGGACAAGCGGATCTTCGAGAAGTACGGCCGGGCCACCCCCGAGGCGCTCGTCGAGTCGGCCGTCTGGGAGGCGTCGCTGTTCGAGGAGCACGACTTCCACGACTTCAAGATCTCGGTCAAGCACAACGACCCCGTCGTGATGGTGCAGGCCTACGAGATGCTCTCCGAGCGCGGCGACTGGCCGCTGCACCTCGGCGTCACCGAGGCCGGACCGGCCTTCCAGGGCACGATCAAGAGCGCCACGGCCTTCGGGGCCCTGCTGTCCAAGGGCATCGGCGACACGATCCGGGTCTCGCTGTCCGCGCCGCCGGTCGAGGAGGTCAAGGTCGGCATCCAGATCCTGCAGTCGCTCAACCTCCGTCCGCGCAAGCTCGAGATCGTCTCGTGCCCGTCGTGCGGACGGGCCCAGGTCGACGTCTACAAGCTCGCCGACGAGGTGACCGCCGGGCTCGACGGGCTCGAGGTGCCGCTGCGGGTTGCTGTCATGGGCTGTGTCGTCAACGGCCCCGGCGAGGCCCGCGAGGCCGACCTGGGCGTCGCGTCCGGCAACGGCAAGGGCCAGATCTTCGTGAAGGGCGAGGTGGTCAAGACCGTCCCCGAGTCCAAGATCGTCGAGACCCTGATCGAGGAGGCGATGCGGATCGCCGAGACGATGGAACCCGTCGACGGAGACTCCGGGGCGACCGTCACCGTCTCCTGACGCCGTCGCTCGGGCTCCCGCTTGGCCGGGTTGTGGCCGATGGCTGCGCGTCGGCTGGGTTGTGGCCGATGGCTGCGGGCCGGCCGGGTTGTGGCCGATGGCCCCACCGTCGTACGACGTCGTGCTGCAGGCATCGACCAGAACCGGGCCGCCCTGAGGGGATCGGCCACAAGCGGGCGAACGGGGAGGGGAGGGGCGTCAGGCGCCGGTCCAGCGGTACTCGACCTCGGGGCGGCCGCTGCCGCCGTACCGCACGGAGCGCTCCACGACGGACTCCGCGGCGAGGTACTCCAGGTAGCGCCGGGCGGTGACCCGCGACGTGCCGGTGGCCGCGGCCAGCTCGGAGGCGGAGCGGCCCACGCCGTCGCGCAGGGCCGTCGTCACCTCGCGCAGGGTGTCGACGCTCATCCCCTTGGGGACGGTCGTGCGCTGCGGCGTGGTGCGCAGCACGCCGAGCACGGCGTCGACCTCCTCCTGCCCGAGCCCGCGGTCGGTGCCCTCGGTGGCCCGCAGCCGCGCCCGGTAGTCGGCGTACTGCTCGAGCTTGGTGCGGAACCCCGCGTAGGTGAACGGCTTGAGCAGGTAGAGCACCACGCCCTGGGCGACCGCGCGCTTGACCACGTCGGCGTCGCGGGCCGCGGTCACGGCGATCACGTCGCACAGGTGCCCCTCGGACCGGATGCCCTGCAGCAGCGCGAGGCCGTGCCCGTCGGGCAGGTTCATGTCGAGCAGCACGAGGTCGACCGGCGTACGACGCAGCAGACGCATGGCCTCCACCGCCGAGCGCGCCACCCCGGCGAGCTCGAACCCGCTCGTCCGCTCGACGTAGGCGGCGTGCGCCTGCGCGGAGAGCTCCTCGTCCTCGACCACCAGGACGCGGACGCCGCTCACGGCCCGACCCTCCGACCGGCTCTGTCGTCGGCGGCCTCGGCCCGCTCGGAGTCCCCGCCGTCCGCATCTCGTACGTCGCCGATGCGCACGTCGAACGCCGCGCCGCCCAGCGGCGACCCGGTGACGTCCACGCGGCCGTCGTAGCGGCGCACCGTCGAGACCACCAGCGCCAGGCCGAGGCCGCGTCCGACCGGGCCGTCGGCCGCCTTGGTGGACCAGCCGCGGCGGAACGCCTGCTCGACGAGGCCGGCGGGCAGCCCGGGGCCGGAGTCGCACACCCGCAGGTGCAGGTGCTCCGGCGAGCCGGACAGCTCGACGAGCACCGTCCGCTCGGCGGACTCGGCGACGGCGTCGATGGCGTTGTCGACGAGGTTGCCGAGGATCGTCACGGCGTCGCGCTGCTCGACCGGGAGGCCGTCGAGGGCCGTGGACTCGGCGATCCGCAGGGTGACCCCGCGCTCGGCGGCCTGCGCGGTCTTGCCGAGGAGCAGCGCCGAGACGACCGGGTCGGAGACCGCGCCGACGAGACGGTCGGTGAGCACCTGCGCGACCGCGAGCTCCTCGGTGGCGAAGTCGAGGGCCTCCTCGGTGCGCCCGAGCTCGACCAGCGAGACGACCGTGTGCAGTCGGTTCGCGGCCTCGTGGTTCTGCGAGCGCAGGGACTCGGCGAGGCCGCGCACGGTGTCGAGCTCGCCCGCGACCGCCTGGATCTCGGTGTGGTCGCGCAGTGTGACGACCGACCCGAGGGCGCGGCCGCCCTCGTGCGCAGGCACGCTGTTGACGACCAGGACGGCCGCGTCGACGAGGTGGATCTCGTCGGGGCGCGGCTCCGGCGAGACCATCGCGCGGGCCAGCGACTCGGGGAGCCCGAGCTCGTCGACCCGGCGCCCGAGGGCGGAGTCGTCGAGGTGCAGCAACCGGCGGGCCTCGTCGTTGAGCAGCTGGACCCGCCCCGACCCGTCGACCAGGACGAGCCCTTCGCGCACGGCGTGCAGCACCGCGTCGTAGTACTCGTACATCCGGGTGATCTCCCGCTCGCCCAGCCCGTGGGTCTGGCGGCGCAGCCGGCGGCTGATCAGCCAGGCGCCGAGGACGCCGAGAGCCAGGACGGTCACCGCGGCGAGCGCGATGGTCGGGAGACGCGCGGCCACGGCGTCCTGGATCCGCTCGAGGGTGATCCCGACCGACACCAGGGCGACGACCCGCGGCGCGCCGGCACCGGAGGAGCCGTCGAAGACGGGCACGACGACGCGCATCGACCGGCCCAGGGTGCCCTCGTACTCCTGGGAGAACTCCCTGCCCTGCGGGGCACCGCCGAGGTCGCCGATGAACTTCCGGCCGATCTGGGCCGGGTCGGGGTGCGAGTAGCGGGTCCGGTCCAGGCCCATCACCACCACGAAGGACGTGCCTGAGTCGCGGCGTACCCGCTCGGCGAAGGGCTGGATCACCACCGACGGCTCGGCCAGCCGCAGCGCCCGGCGCACCTGCGGGGTGTCGGCGACCGACACCGCGACGGCGAGCGCCCGGTCGCGGGCGCTGCCGAGCTGGCCGCGGCGGGCGTCGACGTAGGCGAGCGAGACCGCGCCGACCACCACGACGAGGACCACGAGCACCTGCAGGACCAGGATCTGGCGCGCGACCGTGCTGCGCCGACCCGACCGCCCTGACCCCGCCACCTCGGCATTCTCGCGCACGGACGCCCGGCCCGGCGCGTCGAGTCGTCGGGGGCCATGAACACAACGACCACAAGAGTGACCGCGGTCACAGGTGGGAAGCATGCTTCGGACAGTCCCGCCCCTCGTCCCACCGGAGGAACGCATGTCAACCGCCCCAGACCAGGCCTCGTCGGCCCACGGCAGCAAGCGCGACAGGTCGCACTGGCTCTACATCGCCGTCATCGCGGCGGTGGTCCTCGGAGTCCTGGTCGGCCTGACCGTCCCCGACTTCGCGGTCAAGCTCAAGCCGATCGGGGAGGCGTTCGTCAGCCTGATCCGCATGATGATCTCGCCGGTCATCTTCTGCACGATCGTGCTCGGGGTGGGGTCGGTGCGCAGCGCCGCGCACGTCGGCAAGGTCGGCGGCCTCGCCCTCGGCTACTTCCTGGCGATGTCCACGGTCGCCCTCGCGATCGGCCTGGTCGTCGGCAACCTGCTGCACCCGGGCTCCGGCCTGAACCTCACACCCGACGCCGCCAAGGTGGGCGCCGAGCAGGCCGAGGGCGCGGGCAGCACGACGGAGTTCCTGCTGCAGCATCATCCCGACCACGCTCGTGTCCTCGCTGACCGAGGGCGAGGTGCTGCAGACGCTGCTGGTCGCCCTGCTCGTCGGCTTCGCGCTGCAGGCGATGGGACGCACGGGCGAGCCGGTGATCCGCGGCATCGAGCACATCCAGCGCGTGGTGTTCCGGGTGCTCGCGATGATCATGTGGGCCGCCCCGGTCGGCGCCTTCGGCGCGATGGCCGCCGTCGTCGGGGAGACCGGCGTCGACGCCCTCAAGAGCCTCGCCGTGATCATGGTCGGCTTCTACGTCACCTGCGTGCTGTTCGTGTTCGTCGTCCTCGGGACGATCCTGCGCCTGGTCACCGGCGTGAACATCTTCCGGCTGCTGGCCTACCTCGGCCGCGAGTTCCTGCTGATCCTGTCGACCTCGTCCTCGGAGTCGGCCCTGCCGCGGCTGATCGCGAAGATGGAGCACGCCGGCGTCGAGAAGACCACCGTCGGCGTCGTCGTCCCGACCGGCTACTCGTTCAACCTCGACGGGACCGCGATCTACCTGACCATGGCCTCGCTCTTCATCGCCGAGGCCCTCGGCGACCCGCTGAGCATCGGCGAGCAGATCTCCCTGCTGGTGTTCATGGTCATCGCGTCCAAGGGTGCCGCCGGCGTCACCGGTGCCGGCCTGGCCACCCTGGCCGGCGGTCTCTCGTCGCACCGTCCCGAGCTCCTCGACGGCGTCGGCCTCATCGTCGGCATCGACCGCTTCATGTCCGAGGCCCGCGCGCTGACGAACTTCGCGGGCAACGCGGTCGCCACCGTGCTGGTCGGGCACTGGACCGACGGCCTCGACCGCGAGCAGCTCGACGCGGTGCTGTCCGGGCAGCGGCCGTTCGACGAGACCACGATGCTCGACAGCGACGAGACGTCCGAGGCGGGCGACCGCGAGAGGGTGGCCTCCGCGCACTAGCCCGCGCCCGAGGTCGGAGGGGTACGTCGCACCGCAGCATGGCCTAGGCTCGTCACGTGCTCCGCACGCAGACCGGTTTGCGCCTGCTCGGCCCCTCCGACCTCCCCGCGATGTTGGAGCTGGCGGCGCGCGACCCCGCGGTGAACGTCTTCGCCGACTACCGCAGCCGGCTCACCCAGCTCGACCCGCGCTGGCTCGGCGGGGAGATGTGGGGCTACCACGAGGAGGGCCGGCTCGTGTCGGCCTGCCACGCCGCAGCGAACCTCGTCCCGGTGGAGGCCACCGCCCCGGCGCTCGCCCTCTTCGCCGAGCGGGCGGTGGCCCAGCACCGCCGCTGCGCGACCATCGTCGGCCCGGCCGACCCGGTGGCGGCCGCTGTGGCGGCACCTCGAGCCGCACTGGGCCCGGCCCCGCGACATCCGGTGGAACCAGCTGCACATGGAGTCCTCCGGCGCCGGCGACGTGGAGCCCGACCCTCTGGTGCGGCGCACCGAGCCCACCGAGACCAGCCTGCTCTACCCGGCCTGCGTGGCGATGTACACCGAGGAGGTGGGCGTCTCCCCGGAGGCCGGCGGGGGCGCGGACCTCTACCGCGCCCGGGTCGCGCAGCTCGTCTCCAAGGGTTGGTCCTTCGTGCGGTTCGACCGCGGCCGGGTGGTCTTCAAGGCCGAGGTCGCCGCCGCGTCGCCGTACGCGGCGCAGGTGCAGGGCGTCTTCGTCGACCCCTCGCGCCGCGGTGAGGGCCTCGCCGCCGCGGGGATGGCCGCGGTCGTGCGGATGGTCGTCGCCGACATCGCGCCGGTGGCCTCGCTCTACACCAACGACTTCAACGTCCCGGCCGTGCGGGCCTACCTCCGCGCCGGGTTCGAGCAGACCGGCACCTTCGCGACGATCATGTTCTGACCCGCCGCACACGCGGGGATTGCGGAGGCGGCCCGTGCGGGTGCACGGTGGGCAGCGTCGTCTCGGCAAAGGACTCGGACATGCTCAGGACCCTCGGACTCGGCGCGCTCGCGATCGGACTCGCCGCCCTCCCTCTCGCCGGCCCCGCAGCGGGCGCCACCGCCCCGCCGGCCGCCCGCCACGACCATCACCCGGGCCACCACCCAGGCCACGGGCACGCCGCCCCCGGGCTGCCCGGCGGCTACAAGCACCTCGTGGTGATCTACGAGGAGAACCACTCCTTCGACAACCTGTACGGCGGATGGGGCCGGGTCGGACGCCAGCGCGTCGACGGGCTCCGCGACGCGTCCACGGCCAGCCGGACCCAGGTGGGGCAGGACGGCACGCCGTACTCCTGCCTGCTCCAGGTCGACGTCAACCTGGCCTCCCCGCCGCAGCCCGGCACCTGCGCCGACGGGCACCCGGTCAACGTCGCGGACGGCACCGCGGCGGGCTTCACCAGCGCCTTCCACAACGGCCCGTTCTCGATCGACCGCTACATCGGGCCCGAGGACACCACCTGCCCCGAGCCCGGCGCCTCCGCGCCCAACGGCGTGCTCGACGGGGAGGGTCTGCCCGGCGGCTGCACCCGCGACCTCGTGCACCGCTTCTACCAGGAGCAGTACCAGATCCACGGCGGCGCCCAGGACCGCTACGTCACCGGCTCCGACGCCGTCGGCCTGACGATGGGCCACTACGACACGAAGGCGCTGCCGGTCTACCGCTACCTGCACTCGCGCAGGGCCCCGAAGTACGTCGTCGCCGACCGCTTCTTCCAGGCCGCGTTCGGGGGCTCGTTCCTCAACCACCAGTGGCTGATCGCGGCACGCAGCCCGCTCGACACCAGCGGCGGCGGCCTCGGCGCGACGACCACCGTCCTCGACGACGCCGGCATGCCGATCCAGTACCCCCTCTACACCCCGACCGGCCCGGTCAACGACGGCCAGCTCACCCAGGCCTGCGCCGACCCGGAGGCGGACGACCCCGTGGCCGCGTGCGGCGACTTCGCGGTCAACACCGTGCAGCCGTCGAGCCCGCCGGCCTCCGCGACCGGCGCCCGGATCCCGCTGATCGACGACGCGGACTACCCCAACATCGGCGACCGCCTCAGCGACGCCGGCATCTCGTGGAACTGGTACTCCGGCGGCTGGGACGACGCCGCCTCGGGCGCGCCCGGCCCGCTGTTCCAGTACCACCACCAGCCCTTCAACTACTTCGCGAACTACGCCGAGGGCCAGCCGGGGCGCCGGCACCTCCAGGACGAGACCCGCTTCGTGCGGGCGGCCCGGCACGGGCACCTGCCCACGGTCAGCTTCGTGAAGCCGTACGGCGCCGAGAACGAGCACCCCGGCTACGCGAGCGAGCCGGACGGCTCGGACCACCTCGTCGACCTGCTCAAGGCGGTCGTGGACGGCCCGCAGGGCAAGGACACGCTGGTCGTGGTGACCTACGACGAGTTCGGCGGCCAGTGGGACCACGTCGCGCCCCCGGGCTCCGCGGACGGCAGCACCCCGGGGGCGCACGACGCGTGGGGCCCGGGCACCCGGATCCCGGCTCTCGTGATCGGCCGGCGCCTGCACCACTCGGGCGTCGACCACACGTCGTACGACACGACCTCGATCCTGGCCACGATCGAGCGGAGCTTCGGGCTCGCCCCGCTGTCGACCCGCGACGCCGCCGTCCACGACCTCTCGCGGGCCGTCGCGGTCGGGCGGCGCCACTGAACCGCCCGCGGCCGGCCGCCCGCGGCGAAACCCTTGTGCGAGGGCCGCGGGGGGCCGGTTAGCCTTCACGCATGATCCTGCGGATGTCGAGCCTGTTCGTGCGCACGCTGAGGGACGACCCCGTGGACGCCGAGGTGCCGAGCCACCGGCTCCTCGTGCGGGCGGGCTACATCCGGCGGGCGGCGCCGGGCATCTACTCCTGGCTGCCGCTCGGGCTGCGGGTGCTGCGCAACATCGAGCGGATCGTACGCGAGGAGATGGACGGCATCGGCGCCCAGGAGCTGCAGTTCCCCGCGCTGCTGCCCCGCGAGCCCTACGAGGCCACGGGCCGCTGGGCGGAGTACGGCGACGCGATCTTCCGGCTCAAGGACCGCAAGGGCAACGACTACCTCCTCGGGCCCACCCACGAGGAGCTCTTCACCCTGGTCGTGAAGGACCTCTACTCCTCCTACAAGGACCTGCCGGTCTGGCTCTACCAGATCCAGACGAAGTACCGCGACGAGGCGCGGCCCCGCGCCGGCGTCCTGCGCGGGCGCGAGTTCGTGATGAAGGACTCCTACTCCTTCGACAGCTCCGACGAGGGCCTCGAGCGCTCGTACGCCGCGCACCGCGCGGCCTACGTCAAGACCTTCGACCGGCTCGGCTTCGACTACGTGATCGTCAAGGCCACCTCGGGCGCGATGGGCGGCTCGATGTCGGAGGAGTTCCTCGCCACCGCCGAGAACGGCGAGGACACCTACGTCCGCTGCTCGGTGTGCGACTACGCCGCCAACGTCGAGGCCGTCCAGATCGCCGTCCCCGCGCCGGTCGCGTACGACGACGTGCCGGCCGCGCACGCCGAGGACACGCCGGACACGCCCACCATCGCGACGCTCGTGGACCACCTCAACGAGGCGTTCCCGCGCGAGGACCGGCCCTGGACGGCCGCCGACACGCTCAAGAACGTCATCGTGGTGCTCAAGCACCCCGACGGCACCCGCGAGCCCGTCGCCATCGGGCTCCCCGGCGACCGCGAGGTCGACGAGAAGCGGCTCGGCGGACAGCTCGAGCCGATCGAGGTGGAGGCCTTCGACGAGTCCGACTTCGCGCGGCACCCCTCGCTGGCCAAGGGCTACATCGGCCCCGGCGTGCTCGGCGAGAAGAACGCGTCGGGCATCCGCTTCCTGGTCGACCCCCGGGTGGTCGAGGGCACCGTCTGGGTGACCGGCGCCGACGTGAGCGGGTCGCACGTGCTCGACCTCGTCGCCGGCCGGGACTTCACCCCGGACGGCACGATCGAGGCCGCGGAGGTCCGCGACGGGGACGCCTGCCCCCGCTGCGTCGAGAACGGCCGCGACGGCACCCTGCACACCCACCGCGGCATCGAGATGGGCCACATCTTCGCGCTCGGGCGCAAGTACGCCGACGCGCTCGGCCTGCAGGTCCTCGACGAGTCCGGCAAGCGGGTCACCGTCACGATGGGCTCCTACGGCATCGGCGTCTCCCGCGCCGTGGCCGCGATCGCGGAGAACACCCACGACGAGCTCGGCCTGGTCTGGCCGCGCGAGGTGGCGCCCGCCGACGTGCACCTGGTCGCCACCGGCAAGGACGAGGCGGTCTACGAGACCGCCTCGGCGCTCGCGGTCGAGCTGACCGGGCGCGGCCTGACCGTGCTGTACGACGACCGGGTGAAGGTCTCGCCGGGTGTGAAGTTCAAGGACGCCGAGCTCCTCGGCGTGCCGACGATCGTGGTGGTCGGCAAGGGCCTCGTCGACGGCGTGGTCGAGCTCAAGGACCGCGCCACGGGCGAGCGGGAGGACGTCCCTCTGGACGGGGCCGTCGAGGCGGTGCTCGCCGCCGTGCGCGAGCCGGTCAACCCGATCACGGAGTGCTGAGCGTGGCCACCTCGACGGCGGCCGGCATCGAGGCGGTGATCTTCGACTGGGGAGGCACGCTCACGCCCTGGCACACCGTGGACTTCGCGGAGGAGGCGCAGGCCCTCGCGCTGGCGGCCGTCGGCGGCGACGACGACACCGTCGAGCGGCTCCGGGTCGCCGCCGACGCGCTGTGGGCCCGCTCGCGCGACCACCACGCCAGCGCCACGGTCGCCGACATCTTCCACGAGGCCGGCCTCGACCACGACGAGGACCTGCTCACGGCGTACCGCGACTTCTGGGCGCCGCACACCCTCACCGACGCCGACGTGGCGCCGCTGTTCGGACGGCTCAAGGGCGACGGGATCAAGGTCGGCGTGCTGTCCAACACCGTGTGGCCGCGGGCGTGGCACGAGGACTTCTTCCGCCGTGACGGCGTGCTCGACCTGCTCGACGGCGCCGTCTACTCCAGCGAGATCCCGTGGACCAAGCCCGCACCGCAGGCGTTCCGGGCCGCGATGGCCGCCGTCGAGGTCGACGACCCGGCCGCCTGCGTGTACGTCGGCGACCGGCTCTTCGACGACATCTGGGGTGCGTCGCACGCCGGGATGCGCACCATCCACGTGCCGCACAGCGACATCCCGGCCTACCAGGTCGGGCACACCGAGGGTGAGCCGGACGCCGTGGTGGACCGGCTCGGGCACGTCTACGACGTGGTCGCGGCCTGGCGCTCGGGCGGCTGACCCGGGCGGGAGCGTGCAGTCTGCACGTTCCGGAACCTGCGCAAACCTGCACAAGATCCTCCGGCTCCGGGGTTACGGGCCGGTGGTCCTGTGGGCAGGATCGGGGCTGCCGGGACACCTTCCGGCGACCACCCACCCTCCCTGGCACCCCAGAAGGACTGACTGCTCATGATCCGACTCGGACATCGGACCGCAGCCCTCGCCGGCCTCACCGCGCTCGTCGCCGGCCTCGGGCTCACCGTCACCACCGCTCCCGCGCAGGCGGCGGAGCCCGCCTCCTCGCGGGCCGCGAGCTGCTTCGACCCCGGTGACCTCGGGGCGGGCACGGGCGGCGCCTCCGCGGCCCGCGGCGGCCGCGTCGGGCTCGACCACCGCGAGCTGACCGCCGCCCAGCAGGCCGCGATCGAGGCCCGCACGGACCGCATCCTGGCCCGCAAGGCAGCCGAGGCCGCGAAGGCCGGCAAGGGCCGCAAGGCGCTCGCCGGCGCCGGCATCCCGGTCTACGTGCACGTCATGCGCGACGCCGCCGGGAACGGCGACGTGACCGACTCCCAGATCAGCCAGCAGATCGCCGTGCTCAACAAGACCTACGCCGGCCAGGAGTCGTCCTCCGCCTCGAACACCGGCTTCACGTTCTCCCTCGCGGGCGTGGACAGGTACAGCAACACCCAGTGGCACCAGGACCTGCAGAGCACGTCGTACCGCACCCAGACCCGCCTCGGCGGCTCGAACGCGCTGAACATCTGGCTCGTCGACTTCGACTACCTCGGCATCGCGACGTTCCCCTGGGACTACGCCAGCAGCCCGGGCACCGACGGCATCCGGGTGCAGTACTCCTCCCTGCCCGGCGGCTCGGCGACCAACTACAACCTCGGCGAGACGGCCACCCACGAGGCCGGCCACTGGCTCGGGCTCTACCACACCTTCCAGGGCGGCTGCACGAGCACGAACGACGAGGTCAGCGACACCCCGGCGCAGGCCGACGCGACCAGCGGCTGCCCCGCCGGTGCCGACACCTGCTCGCTGCCGGGCCTGGACCCGATCCACAACTACATGGACTACAGCTACGACAGCTGCTACACGGAGTTCACCGCGGGCCAGACCTCCCGCATGCAGCAGATGTTCTCCGCCTACCGCGCCTGAGGGGCGGTACGGCGGCACGGAAAGGCGTCTCGGGGACCCTTCCGTGCGACGAGGCCCTCCTCACCGTCTGGTGGGGAGGGCCTCGGTCGTGTGCGCGGGCTCAGCGGTAGACGCGGGGCGTCCAACGCAGCCGGTCCGTGACGACGCCGCGGCCGGCGTCGTCGCCGCCCACCACGAGCAGACCCGGCGGGATCGGGTCGTCGGCCTCGAGCTCGGGGTCGGAGAAGAACTCCTCGAGGGCCTCCTGGTCCACCTTCATGGTGACCGCGCCGACACTGACCCGCACCCAGCGCGGGCGGCCCAGGCAGCGCAGCGGGACGGAGACCCGGGTGAAGTTCCTCGCGTAGTCGAAGGTGTGCCCGATCTCGCAGGACCGACCGTGGTGGGGCCCGCGCAGCGTGACCAGCTCGTCGTGGCCGGCGTACCTGCCCGGGGTGGTGGTCACGACGTACCCCCACCGCCGGTGCCGGCCGCTCGTGATCTCGCCGGTGAAGGTGAGCTGCGTGTCGCGGCGCCTGGCCAGCTCGCGGTAGTCGGCGCGGATCACCAGCCGGCCCGCGCGGTAGTGCACGAAGACGCTCTCGATGTCCCCGTCGGTGACCGACGGGTCGGTGACCGGGCGGCCGTCGGGATCCAGGAGACCGGACGCGGCGTCGAGCGTCTGCACGTCGCCGGTGGCGTCGTGGTACCTCAGCTCGCCGGCGTCGGCGGCCCCGCTCGTCAATGCGGTCACCAGCACGGGCAGGACGCCCAGCGTGAGGGCGGCGGTCGCGCAGCGGGCGCCCAGGGTGGCCAGCGTGGTCAGCGTGGTCAGGGTGGTGGTCAGGCCAGACATGTGGGTCCCCCGAGGTCGACGCAGGACCGGTCGCCTGCAGATGTCAAATGTACGGATTGTCCGATCGAGCCGCAGGGCTTTCGGCCCGTGGCGGCGGCCGTGCCGGCTTCGTCCGTCGCCCTGTGCTGCGAGGAGGGGGAGGCGGCTGCGCTCAGAGCTCGGGGACGCCGGGGAACGCGACCGGCCCGCCGCCGAAGGACAGCTGGCGTACGGCGGCGTCGGTGAGCGCGTCGGCGGCCCAGGTGCGGTCGGAGCCGGCCGTGCTGCCGACGGTGGCGGCGTAGACCTCCGCGCACCGGCGCTCGACCTCCAGAGCCGCGGCCTCGAGCTGCGGCGAGGCGTGGCTGCGGGTGGGCACCTCGTAGCTCACCTGCGCCGCCACCGGCTCCCCGTCGTGGGCGAGCACCATCGCGGTGAGCCGGTCCCGCCGACCGCGGTGCAGGGAGTACGCCGAGGCGAGGCGGGTCGCGAGCGAGGGCGACGCCGACGCGGAGACCCGGCCGCCCAGGACGCCGTACACGTAGACGGCGGCGTGCTCGCCGGCGAGCGCCTGCTGCAGGGCCGCGAGCGGGGTCACGGGGTGGCTCCCGTCAGCCCCGACAGCACGGCCGACTGCTGCGCCGCGGCCGCGGCCTGGCTGGCGAGCAGCCGGGCGAACGAGCCGCTGCGGGAGGCGATCGCGGCCCGGTGGCCCGAGCCGGCGAGCCGGTCCTCGGCGCGCACGACCGCCGCGAGGGCGGGGCCGGGCCGGGTCGGCACGCGGGGTCCCGCGGAGGTGTCGGCGGAGCTGCCGGTCGGGGTGCCGGTGGGACTGCTCGTCGCGGGGGAGGGGGAGGACGAGGTGCCGGCCTCGTCCGGGACGGCGCGGCGCAGCAGCCGGACGTGCGCCCGGTGGACCTGCCGGGCCGAGGCGAGGCCGGTGGTCAGCCGGGGGTGCCGGCGGACCGTCGCGTCGAGGAGGGCGAGCACCGCCTCCTCCTCGCGCAGCAGCGCCGCCGCGAGCGTCACGTCCGGGTCGGGAGCGGGCGTGCCGCGCGGCGACGCGGACCCGGACGGGCTCCCGGAGGGATCCGCCGTGCCGGCCCCGCCCGTGGGCCCGGCGGCGCGCTGGCCGTCGCCGTCGGTGCACCCGGCCGTCAGCGCACCGCCGAGCGCGACCAGCCCGCCGACCGCCGTACGCCGGGAGAGTCGGGGCACACGGGGCACACTGTGCTCACGGGGCTCACGGGGCTGCCGCGCTGCGGCGGGGACGCTCGTCGGGCTCGGCACGGGGCGAGCCTAGTCACCCCCGACGGCCACTCCGGTGAGCCGCACCCGCGCGGTGCCCGGCGGTCAAGGAACCGCTAGGGTTGCCGCACCACAACAGCACAGCGAGGAGGACGACCCGTGAGCACCGATCAGATCCGGGACCGCCTCGCCGAGGTGCTGACCGAGCCGCTCGCCGACGCCGGCCTCGACGTCGAGGCCATCGAGCTGACCGCCGCCGGCAAGCGCCGCGTGCTGCGGGTCGCCGTCGACAAGGACGGCGGCGTCACCCTCGACGACATCGCGGAGGCCACCCGCCGAGGTCTCGGCGCTGCTCGACGGGCCCGACGGCTGCGACGTGCTGGGCGAGCAGCCGTACACCCTCGAGGTCACCTCGCCCGGTACCGACCGGCCGCTGACCCTCCCGCGGCACTGGCGGCGCAACACGGGCCGGCTGGTGAGCGCCAAGCTGCGCGACGGCGGCACCGTCACCGGGCGGGTCACCGCGAGCGAGGAGGACCAGGCCGTGCTCGACGTGGACGGCACCGCCGCCGAGGTGGCCTACGCCGACGTGAAGAGGGCGAAGGTCCAGATCGAGTTCAACCGGAAGGAGTCCTGAGCCCATGGACATCGACATGACGATCCTGCGGTCGCTGGAGCGCGAGAAGGAGATCTCCTTCGACATCCTCGTCGAGGCCATCGAGCAGGCGCTGCTGACGGCGTACCACAAGACGCCGGGCGCGCAGACCCACGCCCGGGTCGAGCTGGACCGCAGGAGCGGGCACGTGACGGTGCTGGCCGCGAGTACCGAGGAGGAGGGCACGGTCGGCGAGGAGTACGACGACACGCCCGACGGCTTCGGGCGGATCGCGGCGACGACCGCGAAGCAGATCATGCTGCAGCGGCTGCGCGACGCCGAGGACGACGTGAAGTTCGGGGAGTTCTCCGGCAAGGAGGGCGACATCGTCTCCGGCGTGATCCAGCAGGGCCGCGACCCGCAGGACGTGCTGGTCGACCTCGGCCGGCTCGAGGCGCTGCTGCCGGCGGCCGAGCGGGTGCCCGGGGGAGCGCTACGAGCACGGCACCCGGATCAAGTGCCTGGTCGATCTCGGTGCGCAAGGGCATGCGCGGCCCGCAGGTGATGCTGTCGCGCTCGCACCCGAACCTCGTCAAGAAGCTGTTCGCCCTCGAGGTGCCCGAGATCGCCGACGGCACCGTCGAGATCTGCGGCATCGCCCGCGAGGCGGGCCACCGCACCAAGATCGCCGTGCGCTCGAACGTGCCGGGGGTCAACCCCAAGGGCTCGTGCATCGGGCCGATGGGGCAGCGGGTCCGCGCGGTGATGAACGAGCTGCACGGCGAGAAGATCGACATCGTCGACTACTCCGACGACCCCGCCGAGATGGTGGGCCACGCGCTCTCGCCGGCCCGGGTCACCAGCGTCGAGGTGGTCGACCTCGCGGCCCGGTCGGCCCGGGTCGTGGTGCCGGACTACCAGCTGTCGCTGGCGATCGGCAAGGAGGGGCAGAACGCCCGCCTCGCGGCGCGGCTGACCGGGTGGCGGATCGACATACGCTCGGACGAGGCGCCCGGCGGAGCCGGTCGTGCCGGTGGCGCCGCCGCTGGACGAGTAGCAGCCGCCGGCGGGCCCCGCCGGTTCGGTGCTGGGCGACCAGCCGCTAGACTGGTGGGCGGTTCGCCACCGTGACCATGGACGACCACGAAAGCCAAGCTGACGCATGTCCACCGACACGTCCCCCACCCAGGCTGCACGGGGAGCACGTCGAGAACCCGTCCGCACGTGCGTGGGGTGTCAGGCAGCGGGCCGAGAAGCGAGAGCTGCTGCGAGTCGTCGTCGTCGAGCAGGGGTCCGGCCGGGAGGTCGTCCCCGATCCGATGCGACGGGCACCCGGCCGGGGAGCGCACCTGCACCCCACGGCCGAGTGCCTCGATCTCGCACTGCGCCGCCGGGCCCTTCCACGGGCCCTCCGCGCGGGGGGCGGGGGACCGTTGGGCACGTCGGCACTCGAGGCGCATGTCCGCTCCGGACCCGGTCCGGACGGCACCGCGCCCGAGCGCTCGCAGCACCACAACCGACCGAGTACGACCGACAGAAATGGGAGCAGCAGCTCATGAGCACTCGATGAGTACTTCCCGATGAGCATGCACACCAGCTAACGGTCCGGCCACCGCCCCCTCTCCGGGGCACCGGGGCTCGGACCAGAAGGAGAAGCGTGGCTAAGGTCCGAGTCCACGAGCTCGCCAAGGAGCTCGGAGTCGAGAGCAAGGTCGTCCTGACCAAGCTCAAGGAGATGGGGGAGTTCGTCAAGTCGGCGTCGTCGACGGTCGAGCCCCCTGTCGTGAAGAGGTTCACCGACCAGTTCGGCGCCGAGCTGAAGGCGGCCGCCGGACACGGCGGCCGCCCAGAAGCACCCGCCAAGGCGGCCCCGTCCCCGGGTCCGAAGGCTGCGCCCGCGCAGCCCACGGCCTCGTCGGCCGCGCCGGCGCCTGCCGCCGCCCCGGCGGCACCACCGGCCGGGCCGTCCACGGTCGCCCCGGCGGCAGGTCCGCGCCGGCCGCCCGGGCCCGCGCCCGGGCCCGGCCAAGGCGGAGCCCGCTCCGGTCGCCGAGCCGGCACCGGCACCGGTGGCGGAGACGCCGGCCCCGGCTGCTGCCGAGCCGGCCGCCGAGCGCGCCCCGGAGCCGCAGGCTCCCGCCGCGAGCGCGACGCCGACCCCGACCCACCGCCCGGGCCCGCCGCCCGCGCGTCCCGCCGACCGGCCTCCGGCCGGCCCTCGGGACGTCCGGGCGCGCCGCGTCCGGGCAACAACCCGTTCGCGTCCTCGCAGGGCATGGGCCGCCGGCCCGCGCCCCGTCCGGGCGCGGAGCCGACCCCCGGCGACCGTCCTCCGCGTCCGCCGGCCGGGCGTGACGGCGGTGCCCCCGGGCGCCCCAGCGGCGCTCCGCCGGCGCGGCGGCGGCCGTCCCGGCATGCCGCGCCCGAACCCGGCGATGATGCCGAAGTCCCCGGCCGCCTTCGGTGGCGGGCCCGGTGGTCGTCCGGCCCCCGGTGGCCGTGCGGGCGCTCCCGGCCGCGGCGGTCCCGGTGGCCCCGGCGGCGGCCGTCCGGGTGCCCCGGGTCGCGGTGGCGCCCCCGGTGGCGCTCCGGGTGGTGCGCCCGGCGGCTTCGCCGGTCGTCCCGGCGGCGGTGGCCGTCCCGGTGGCGGTCGTCCCGGCCAGCGTGGCCAGACCCAGGGTGCCTTCGGGCGTCCGGGCGGCCCGTCGCGCCGTGGCCGCAAGTCGAAGCGCGCTCGTCGTCAGGAGTTCGAGGCCATGCAGGCCCCGACGATCGGTGGCGTGCGCGTCCGCAAGGGCGACGGCGAGACCGTCCGCCTGGCGCGCGGCTCGTCGCTGACCGACTTCGCCGAGAAGATCGGCGTCGACGCGGCCTCGCTGGTGCAGATGCTGTTCAGCCTCGGCGAGATGGTGACCGCGACCGAGTCGGTCAACGACGAGACGCTGGAGCTGCTCGGCGACGAGCTCAACTACGTCATCGAGGTCGTGTCCCCCGAGGACGAGGACCGCGAGCTGCTCGAGTCCTTCGACCTCGAGTTCGGTGAGGACGAGGGCGACGAGGACGACCTCGTCGGCCCGTCCGCCGGTCGTCACCGTCATGGGTCACGTCGACCACGGAAAGACCAAGCTCCTCGACGCGCTGCGCAACGCCAACGTGGTCGCCAAGGAGGCCGGTGGCATCACCCAGCACATCGGTGCCTACCAGGTCGCCACCGAGGTCGACGGCGCCGAGCGTCGCGATCACCTTCATCGACACCCCGGGTCACGAGGCGTTCACCGCCATGCGTGCCCGTGGTGCGCAGGCGACGGACATCGCGGTGCTGGTGGTCGCGGCCGACGACGGCGTGATGCCGCAGACGGTCGAGGCGCTCAACCACGCCAAGGCCGCCGGCGTGCCGATCGTGGTCGCGGTCAACAAGATCGACGTGGCGGCGGCGGACCCGACGAAGGTCCGCGGCCAGCTCAGCGAGTACGGCCTGGTCCCCGAGGAGTACGGCGGCGACACGATGTTCGTCGACGTCTCCGCGAAGGCCGGGCTCAACCTCGACAAGCTGCTCGAGGCCGTCGTGCTCACCGCCGACGCCTCGCTCGACCTGCGGGCCAACCCCGACCAGGACGCGCAGGGTCTCGTCATCGAGGCGCACCTCGACCGGGGCCGTGGTCCCGTGGCGACCGTGCTGGTGCAGCGCGGCACGCTGCGGGTCGGCCAGTCGATCGTGGCGGGTCCGGCCTACGGCCGGGTGCGGGCGATGATCGACGAGTACGGCGAGAACATCGAGGAGGCCGACCCGTCGCGTCCCGCGATGGTGCTCGGGCTGACCGCCGTGCCCGGGTGCGGGCCAGAACTTCATCGTGGTCGAGGACGACCGCATGGCCCGTCAGATCGCCGAGCGGCGCGAGTCGCGCGAGCGGGCGGCCATGCAGGCCAAGCGTCGCGTGCGTCGCACCCTGGAGGACTTCATGTCCTCGATGGAGAAGGGCAAGAGCCAGGAGCTCAACCTGATCCTGAAGGGCGACGTGTCCGGCTCGGTCGAGGCGCTCGAGGACTCGCTCGCCAAGATCGACGTCGGCGACGAGGTCAACCTGCGGGTCATCGACCGCGGTGTCGGTGCGATCACCGAGACCAACGTCGACCTGGCGGCGGCCTCCGACGCGATCATCATCGGCTTCAACGTCCGGCCCGCAGGGCAAGGCGACCGAGATGGCCGACAAGGAGGGTGTCGAGATCCGCTACTACTCGGTCATCTACCAGGCGATCGAGGAGATCGAGGCGGCGCTCAAGGGCATGCTCAAGCCGGAGTACGAGGAGGTCTCGCTCGGCCAGGCCGAGATCCGGGAGATCTTCCGCTCCAGCAAGATCGGCAACATCGCCGGCTGCATGGTCACCAGCGGTGTCATCCGACGCAACGCCAAGGCGCGGCTCATCCGCGACGGCAACGTCGCGTCGGACAACCTCGACCTGTCGTCGCTGCGCCGCGAGAAGGACGACGTCACCGAGGTCCGCGAGGGCTTCGAGTGTGGTCTGACGCTGCGCGGCTTCAACGACATCAAGCAGGGCGACGTCGTCGAGTGCTTCGAGATGCGGGAGATCCCCCGCGCCTGAGCAGTCCCGCCGACCCGTCAGCTGGTGCAGCGCCGTTCCACGGCGTGTCGACGCAGCAAGTGACGGGTCGGCCCGCCCCGTCGTCGACCAGCAACAGGAGCAGCAGTGAGCCAACCCCAGGGTCCGCAAGGTCGCGGACCGGATCCAGGTCATCGTCGCGGAGATGCTGGAGCGGCGGATCAAGGACCCGCGGCTCGGGTTCGTGACCGTCACCGACGTCCGGGTCAGCGGCGACACCCAGCAGGCGTCGGTGTTCTACACCGTGCTCGGCGAGGAGGAGCAGATCGCCGGCTCGGCGGCCGCGCTCGAGTCGGCCAAGGGGCTGATCCGCTCCGAGGTGGCCAAGCAGCTCGGCATGCGGCACGCGCCGACGCTGGAGTTCATCCACGACGCGCTGCCCGACACGGCCCGGCACTTCGAGGAGATCCTCGCCCAGACCCGCGAGGCCGACGCCGGCCGGGCCGCCGCGGCCGCCGGTGCGTCGTACGCCGGCGAGGCGGACCCCTACCGCAAGCCGCACGAGGACGACGAGCTCGACGAGACCGCGAGCGACGGCCCCGACGACACGGCCGACCTCGGCGACGCCCAGCCGCCGAGCGAGGACGCATGAGCCGCCGGACCGGAGCGCCGCGCCGGCCGGCCTGGTCGTCGTCGACAAGCCGGCCGGGCTGACCTCGCACGACGTGGTCGCCCGGGTCCGGCGGCTCGCCGGCACCCGCAAGGTCGGCCACGCCGGCACCCTCGACCCGATGGCGACCGGCGTGCTGCTGGTCGGCGTCAACCGGGCCACCCGCCTGCTCGGCCACCTCACCCTGACCGAGAAGGCGTACGACGCCACGATCCGGCTCGGGGCGAGCACCACCACCGACGACGCCGAGGGCGAGGTGCTCGTCGACGGCGGCCGGTCGGCACCTCACCGAGGACGACGTGCGCTCGGCGGCCGGCCGGTTCGTCGGCGACCTCCAGCAGAAGCCGTCGGCCGTCTCGGCGATCAAGGTCGACGGCAAGCGCGCCTACGCCCGGGTCCGCGACGGCGAGGACGTCGACCTGCCGGCCCGGCCGGTGACCGTGCACGAGCTGCTCGTCACCGACGTCCGGCCGCGGCGCTGACGCCGCTCGACGTGGACGTCTCGGTGCGCTGCAGCAGCGGCACCTACATCCGCGCGATCGCCCGCGACCTCGGGGCGGACGCTCGGCGTCGGTGGGCACCTGACGCGCCCTGCGGCGCACCGCGGTCGGGCCGTTCGCGCTCGCCGAGGCGCGCACGCCTCGACGACCTGGCCGACGGGCACCTCGAGCGTCCTCGACATCTCCGAGGTCGCGCGGCGCTGCTTCGCGACGTACGACCTCGAGCGAGGAGCAGGCCCGCGACGTCGGCTTCGGCCGCAGGCTCGAGCGCGACGCTCGGGCGACGCCGGGCCGGTCGCGGTGCTTCGACCCGGCCGGCGCGTTCCTCGCGCTCTACGAGCAGCGCGGCGAGGTCGCCGCCCCCGTGGCCGTGTTCTCCGCCTGAGACCGCTGTGGGAACATGTGGACTCGTCGGAGCCGTCGGAGAAGGAGCAGACCCCGTGCAGATCTGGCGCTCGCTCGACGAGGTGCCCGACGACCTCGGCCGGACCGTCGTCACGGTCGGCAACTTCGACGGCGTGCACCTCGGCCACCAGCACGTGGTCGCGACGGGCCCGTGAGGTCGCCGCGTCCCTCGGGCGGACGTGCCCGGTCGTCGCCGTCACCTTCGACCCGCACCCGATGGCGGTGCTGCGTCCCGAGCACGCCCCGCCGACGCTGACCACCATCGAGACCCGGGCCGCGCTGCTCGGCGAGGCGGGCGTCGACGACGTGCTGGTGCTGCCGTTCGACCCGCGAGGTGGCGGCGTGGAGCCCCGAGCGGTTCGTCGACCGAGGTGCTGGTCGGCGCGCTGCACGCCCGCGCGGTCGTGGTCGGCGCGAACTTCCGCTTCGGCGCCAAGGCCGCCGGCGACGTCGCGACCCTGGTCCGAGCTGGGCGCAGCACGACTTCACCGCCGAGGGCATCGCCCTCGACGGCGGTCCGCAGGTCTGGTCGTCGACGTACGTCCGCAACTGCCTGCTCGCCGGCGACGTCGAGGGCGCGGCCGAGGCGCTGGGCCACCCCTTCACGGTCCGCGGCGAGGTGGTCAAGGGCGACCAGCGCGGGCGCGAGCTCGGCTACCCGACCGCCAACGTGCCGACGACCGGGATGCTCGCGGCGCCCGCCGACGGGGTGTACGCCGGCTGGCTGCGACGCCTCGACGGCCAGGCCGGAGCGACGACGCTGCTGCCGGCGGCGATCAGCGTCGGCACCAACCCGACCTTCGACGGGCGAGCGCGAGCGCCGGGTGGAGTCCTACGTGCTCGACCGCGACGACCTCGAGCTGTACGGCGTCGAGGTCGAGGTGTCCTTCGTCGCCCGGATCCGCGGCATGCTGCGCTTCGACTCCGTCGACGAGCTGGTGGCGACGATGGCGCCCGACGTGGCGCGCACGCACGAGATCCTCGGCGTGGCCCGACCGAGCCGGTGACCGCTCCGCAGGGGGACACCCTGGCCGAGGTGCGAGCAGTGGTTCCTGCGCCACGGGACTGCCCTACTTCGTCGAGTCCGAGCGGCGGATCGTGCGGCGCGGGCTGAGCCGCGCCCGGCTGCTCCCGGTGCTCGGCGTCGCGCTGCTCGTCGGGGCTGCCGTCGGCGTGGTGCTGGGCCTGGTCACGGCCACCGTCGTCACCGGACTGGTCGCCGGCCTGTGCGGGGTCCGGCCTGGTGCTCGCGGCCTACGCCGCCACGACCCTGCGGCTGCGGGTGATCGCGCGCTGGGCGGTCGGGCGGACGTTCGCGCAGCCTCGGCATGCTGTTCCCGCTGGTCACCCGGGCACTGCCGCTGCTGCTGCTGTTCGTGACGTTCCTGTTCATCAACACCGAGGTCTGGATGGTCGCGGACGTCGCTGTCCGCGGGCGTGCTGGCGCTGGCGGTGATGTTCTTCGCCGCGCTCGCGGTCGCCTTCCTGCTGGTGCGGCTGCCCGAGGAGATGGACCGCGTCGACGACGACGTCGACCCAGGCCGGCTCGCGGCGCGCACCGCCGGCACGCCCGTCGCCGCCGGTGCCGCGGCCGTCTTCGAGGGGGCCGAGCACGACGAGCTGGTCCGCGTGCGTCGAGGTCACCGGCCTGCAGAAGTGGAACCTCGTGCTGGTGCTGCTGGTCTCGCAGACCGTGCAGGTGCTGCTGCTCTCCGTCGCGGTGCTGCTGTTCTTCCTGGTCTTCGGCAGCGTCGTGATGGACCAGGACGTGGTGGAGGCCTGGCTGACGCCGACCCGGTACGGCTCGGTGTTCGCGCCGCTGCTGAAGGTGTCGGTGTTCCTGGCCGGGTTCTCCGGGCTCTACTTCACCGTCTACGCGGTCACCGACGAGACCTACCGCCAGCAGTTCTTCACCTCGGTCACCCGCGAGCTCGAGCGGGCCGTCGCGGTGCGCGCGGTGTACCGGACGATGCGCTCGCGCGCCGACGCCTGAGACGGTCCGTCCGCGTCCCGGCGGTGGGGCGGTTCGCGTCCCGGCGTACGGGCGGTCTGCGTCCCGGCGTACGGCGGCGGCCTGGCGTGCGGCGGCGGCCCGGCGTACGGCGGTGGCGGGCCGGCGTACCTCCCCAGGAGAGCGGACGCTCCCCCCGGCATGCACGCCAGGGGGAGCGTTCGATTACCAGGGGACCCTGGTAATCGTGGGGCAGTCGTGAGCCGAGGGGCCGATCAGGCGTCGAGGTCCTTCTCGACCAGCGCGGCGATGGCGTCCACGGCCGCCTGGTCGTCGCCGGACACCTCGACCGTGTCGCCGCAGGCGGCGCCGAGCGTCATGATCAGCAGCGACGAGCGCGTCGACCGGCTCCTCGCCGGGGACGGCGAGGGTGACCTCGGAGTCCAGCTCGCCGGCCGCCTCGGAGATGATCGCGGCGGGGCGGGCGTGCAGGCCGACGGACGAGCCGACGGTGACGGTCTTGGTGGGCATGTACTTCTCCTCAGGGACGGGTAGCGAGGCCCTCGACGACTCGCGAGGGTCGAGGGCCTCGACTCTAGGGCGTGGTGGTGCGGGCGGTCAGACCGAGGCGTAGGACAGCTCCTCGATCTCCTCCTCGCTCTCGGTCAGCGACTTCAGCACGATGACCGCGGCGGCTGCGACGAGGACGCCGATCGAGCAGGGCCAGGAAGAACAGCGCCACGTGGCTGACCGCGAAGAACACGAAGATGCCGCCGTGCGGGGCGCGCAGCCCGACGTGGAAGGCCATCGAGAGACCTCCGGTGACGGCGCTGCCGAGCATGATCGACGGGATCACCCGCAGCGGGTCGGCCGCGGCGAACGGGATGGCGCCCTCGGTGATGAACGACGCGCCCAGCAGCCAGGCGGCCTTGCCGTTCTCGCGCTCGGCCGGGGTGAACAGGTTCGTGCGGACGACCGTCGCGAGGGCCAGCGCCAGCGGCGGCACCATGCCGGAGAGCATGACGGCGGCCATGATCTTCAGCTGCGGGGCGTTGGACGGCGCGGTGGCGGCGGCGCCGAGGCCGGTGGTCGCGAACAGGTAGGCGGTCTTGTTGAGCGGGCCGCCCATGTCGAAGGCCATCATCAGGCCGAGCACGACGCCGAGGATGACGCCGGCGCCGCTGTCGCTCATGTTGTTCAGGCCGTCGTTGAGCGCCTTCATCAGCTGGCTGAGCGGCTTGCCGAGCACGATGATCATGACCGCGCCGGAGATCATCGTGGCCAGCAGCGGGATCACCACGCACCGGCATCAGGCCGCGGGCCCAGGTCGGCACCTTCCAGGAGGCGATCCAGTGCGCGAGACGCCGGCGAGGACACCGCCGACGATGCCGCCGAGGAAGCCGGACTGCAGGGTGACGGCGATCGGCACCCATGACGAAGCCGGGGGCGATGCCGGGACGGTCGGCGATGGCGTAGGCGATGTAGCCGGCCAGCGCCGGGACCAGGAAGCCGAAGGCCGCCCCGCCGATGGGTGAAGAGCACGCGCGCCGAGGTAGGCGAAGAGGCCGCTGCCGAACAGCGCGTGGTCGAGGCCGAGCGCGTCGACGTCGGGCAGGTTGAACAGCGAGTTGCTGGTGGCGATGTCGTTGCCGGGGCCGACGATCTCGTAGCCGCCGAGCAGGAACGACAGCGCGATCAGCAGACCGCCGGCCGCGACGAACGGGATCATGTAGGAGACGCCGGTCATCAGCACCCGCCGGGTGCGGCGCGCCCCACGACTCGTCCCCCGCCGCCGGTGGTCGACGACCGGAGCCGGCGCCGCCGCCGCGCAGCCCTCGACGCGCGGGGCGTTCGGGTCGTCGGCGTAGCGCAGCGCCTCGGCGATCATCGTCGTCGCCGTGCGTCGATCGGCGCGCTTGACGCCGGAGGCGACCAGCGGCTTGCCCGGCGAACCGGGCCCGGTCGCGGACCCCGACGTCGACGGCGAAGATCACGGCGTCCGCGGTCGCGATGATCTCGCGCGGCAGCGGCGTGGAGCCGGCCGAGCCCTGGGTCTCGACCGCGATGTCGACGCCGGCGCGGGCGGCGGCGGCCTCGAGGGCCTCGGCGGCCATGTAGGTGTGCGCGATGCCGGTCGGGCACGCGGTCACCGCGACCAGGCTGCGGCGGCGGCGGCCGCGGCGGGGGCGGGCTCCGACGGCGTCGAGGCGGGTCGGCGGCAGCGGCCGGCGCGGCAGCGGCGGGCGTGGCCGGGCGCGGCTTGGCGGCCGGCGCCTGGTGGCGGCGGGCGCGGCGAGCCGACGACGCCGTCGACCAGGTCGACGACCTCCTGCGGGGAGGCCGCGCTGCGCAGGCCGTCGGTGAACTCCTTCTTCACCAGGGCCCGGGCCAGCTGGGTGAGCACCTTGAGGTGGGTGGCGTCGCCGCCGGCGGGGGCCGCGATCAGGAACGCCAGGTCGGCCGGGCCGTCCTTGGCGCCGAAGTCGGTCGCGGGGGAGAGCCGGGCGAACGCCAGCGTGGGTACGTCGACTGCCTCGGTGCGGCAGTGCGGGATGGCGATGCCGCCGGGGAGACCGGTCGGGGAGGTCGCCTCGCGGGCGAGGGCGTCCTCGGCGAGGCCGTCGGGTTCGACGTGCGGCCGGCCTCGGCGACCTGCGCGGCCAGCGCGCGGATCACCTCGGTCTTGTCGTCGCCGAGGGACGACGTCCAGCCGGACGAGCTCCGGGGTGATCATCGGCTGGGAGCCGGATGTGTCGGTCATCGTTTCCTCAGCTCTCGCGTGGCTGTGCTCGCCACGAGCTCGCGGACCTCGACGAGCTCGGGACGGGTGTGGGCGGGGGTGGGGATGGTGGTGCCGGGCAGGCCGGCGGCGGCGCTGCCGTAGGCGACGGCGAGCCGCAGCCGCTCGTCGGCGGCCTCGCCCCGCAGGTCGCCGAGGAGGTAGCCGAACAGGCTGGAGTCGCCGGCGCCGACGGTGCTGACGACGGTCGTCGGGGGAGGGGTGGCGTGCCAGGCGCCGGCGGCGGTGACCAGGACCGCGCCGGAGCCGCCGAGCGTGGCGAGCACCGCCTCCACGCCGCGGTCGACGAGCACCCGCGCGGCGGCCGCGGCGGCGGCCGGGTCGGCCTCGATCGCGTCGGCGTCGCCGCCGGTGAGGGAGGCGAGCTCCTCGCCGTTGGGCTTCATCAGCGTCGGGCGCGGCGTGCTGGAGAGTGGCCGCGAGCGCGGACAGCGGGGCCCCCGACGGTGTCGACGGCGACCTGCGCCGGTGTCTCGTGGCAGAGCGGCGACGAGCTCGGCGTACCAGTCGTCGGGCGCGCCCGGCGGGAGCGACCCGGCGAGCACGACCCAGCGGGCCAGCGCGGGCGCGGTGCACCACGGCGGCGGCGAGCCGATCCAGGTCGTCGGCGCTGACCACGGCGCCGGGGGTGTTGATCTTGGTGGTGGTGCCGTCGGGCTCGGTCAGCGTGAGGTTGACCCGGATCGCGCCGGCAGGCCGCTCGGGGCGGCAGTCGATGCCGTCGCGGAGCAGGTCGAGGACGAACGGGTCGTCCTTCTCGGCCGGCAGCACCGCGATCGTCGCGACGTCGGCGGCGACGGCGGCGCGGGAGATGTTCACGCCCTTGCCGCCGGCCTGCGAGGTCACGGACTCGGCGCGCAGCACGGCGCCGCGCTCCAGCGGGACCGGCGAGCGTGACCGTGCGGTCGATGCTCGGGTTGGGGGTCAGGGTGACGATCATGCGGTCACGACCTCGACGTCGCGGTCCTCGATGTCGCGGCGGTCGGCGTCGGCGATCCGGAGCGAGTCGGTGACCACGACGTCGATGTCGCCCAGCTCGGCGAACCGCACGGTGTGCTCCTGGCCGATCTTGGAGGAGTCGACGAGCACCACGACCTGGTGGGCGCTCGCGACCATCGCCCGCTTGGCCGCGGCCTCGGCGTGGTCGGGGGTGCTGAGCCCGTGGCCGACGGACAGGCCGTTGGTGCCGACGAAGGCGACGTCGGCGCGGAGCAGCCCGAGGGCGGCGACGGTGTCGTCGCCGACGGCGGCGTGGGTGGTGGGGCGGACCCGGCCGGGCAGCAGGTGCAGGTCGACGCTGGGGGAGCCGGCCAGCCGGGCCGCGATCGGGACCGCGTTGGTGACCACGGTCAGCCGCAGCTCGCGGGGGATCAGCATCGCCAGCCGGGCGGTGGTCGTGCCGGCGTCGAGCAGCACGCTGCCGCCGGTGCCGGGCAGCAGGTCGACGGCCCGCTTGGCGATCCGGTCCTTCTCGTCGGCGTGGGCCAGGTCGCGGTCGCCGACCTTGGCCTCCAGCGCGGTCAGCGCCGCCGCGGGCACCGCGCCGCCGTGCACCCGGCGCAGGATGCCGGCGCGCTCGAGCACGGACAGGTCGCGGCGGACCGTCTCGGTCGTCACGGCGTACTCTGCTGCCAGGGCGTTCACCGACAGCCGTCCGCGCGCGGCGACCAGGTCGGCGATGGCCTGCTGGCGTTCCTCGGCGTACACCCAGCCTCCTGTGGATCCGTTGGATTCAGACTTTGTATGTGTTGTTTTACGCCCGAATCTGTTGACTGTCAAGAGCGGAGCGGCATATGGTCGGGAACATGTCCAGCGACCTCTCACCCTGCGCGGGCACCCCCGTCGTCCCGGGCGTCGCCTACGCCCCCGCCGTCGTCGCCACGGTCGAGGTCTCCCCGGCCG
Source organism: uncultured Actinomycetota bacterium (assembly GCA_963781745.1). GTDB lineage: Bacteria > Actinomycetota > Actinomycetes > Propionibacteriales > Nocardioidaceae > Nocardioides_B. The sequence continues at coordinate 136,839 of CAWAHH010000010.1, forward strand.
CCGTCGCGGCCTTCGCGGCCTCGCCGTTCCCCGACACCGACGCGGCGCTCGCGGCGTACGACGACGCGGTCGCGGCCACCGCGGAGGGGCTGGCCGCCCGCGCGGCCGGCGCCAGCGGGGCCGCGGCCGAGGTGCTCACCGCGACCGCCGGGCTGGCCCGCGACAAGGGGCTGCGCTCCGCGGTCCGCAAGCGGCTCGGCGACGGCGACCCCCTGCTGTCCGCGCTGTCCGGCGGCCGTCGAGCAGTTCGCCGGCATCTTCACCACGATGGGCGGCCTGATGGCCGAGCGGGTGACCGACCTGCGCGACATCGAGCGGCGGGTGACCGCCCGGCTGGTGGGCGAGCCCGAGCCGGGCGTGCCCGGCGCCCGACCGAGCCGTCGGTGCTGGTGGCCGAGGACCTCGCGCCCGCCGACACGGCCGGGCTCGACGCCGCGACGGTCGTCGCCCTGGTCACCGAGAAGGGCGGCCCGACCAGCCACACCGCGATCATCGCCCGCCAGCTCGGGATCCCGTGCGTCGTGGGCGTGCGCCGGCCTGCTCGACGTCGCGACGGCACCCCGCTGCTGGTCGACGGTACGACGGGCGAGGTCGACGCTCGAGCCCGACGCCGAGCTCGCGCCCGCCTGGTCGCCGAGGCCCGCGCCGGCCGCGCGGCGCTGGAGCGGTGGACCGGCCCGGGCCGCACCGCCGACGGCACGCCGGTGAAGCTGCTGGCCAACGTCGCCGACGGCGCGTCCGCCGCGGCCGCCGCGGCCGGGCCCGGTCGAGGGCGTCGGGCTGTTCCGCACCGAGCTGTGCTTCCTCAACCGCAAGGACGAGCCGAGCGTCGAGGAGCAGGCCGACATCTACGCCGACGTGCTCGCGCCGTTCGCCGGGCGAGCGCTACGTCGTCGTGCGCACCCTGGACGCGGGCTCGGACAAGCCGATCGCGTTCGCGACCCACGAGGGGGAGGAGAACCCGGCGCTGGGCGTGCGCGGCCTGCGGCTGTCGTTCGACAACCCGGGGCTGATGGAGCGCCAGCTCGCCGGCATCGCCGCGGCCGCCGAGCGGACCGGCACCGAGACCTGGGTGATGGCGCCGATGGTGGCGACCGTCGCCGAGGCCGCGGAGTTCGCCGGGCAGGTGCGCGCGCACGGTCTCAAGGCCGGCGTGATGGTCGAGATCCCGAGCGCCGCGCTGCTCGCCCACCAGATGCTCGAGGTCGTCGACTTCCTCTCGATCGGCACCAACGACCTGACCCAGTACACGATGGCCGCCGACCGGATGGCCACCGACCTCGCGCACCTCACCGACCCGTGGCAGCCGGCCGTGCTCCAGCTGATCGCGATCACCGCCGAGGCCGGCAAGCAGGCCGGCAAGCCCGTCGGCGTCTGCGGCGAGGCCGCGGCGGACCCGATGCTCGCGACCGCCCTGGTGGGCATGGGCATCACGTCGCTGTCGATGGCCCTGGCCGCCGTCCGCCCGGTGGGCGCGCAGCTCGCCGCGGTCACCATGGACACCTGCGAGCGGGCCGCCGAGGCGGCGCTCGCCGCGGTCGACCCGATGGCGCGCGGCCGCGCCGCCGGTCCGGGACGGTGCTCCGCAGCCGCGCTGAGCAGCGGCGATGACGGTGACCGGGACGCCGGAGAGCACGGCGTTGCCGCTGACGTCGAGCACCGCCGGGTCGGTGAGGTCGTTGATCGACGACGCCCGGGAGCTCGACGGCGCGGCGCAGCCGCGACGCCGCCGCGCCGGTGGCCGTAGCCGTGCGGCAGCGACGACCACGCCCGGCATCATGTCCTCGATGGCCCGCACCTCGACCTCGCACCGCGCCGACCGCGCGAGGCGACGCGTACGACGGAGCCGTCGGCGAGGCCGCGGGCGGCGAGGTCGTCGGGGTGCATCAGCAGCTGGTGGCGCGGCCGTGCCCTTGGTCAGCCGCGCGGCTGTTGTGCATCCAGGAGTTGTTGTCGCGCTGGTGGCGCCGCCCGATCAGCAGCAGCTCGTCGGCCGGGGCGTCGGCGCGGTCGAGCGCGGCGAGCCGGGCCAGGTCGTCGAGGACGAGCTGCGGGGCCAGGTCGATGCGCTGGTCGTCGGTCGTGGCGCAGCCGGCCGGGCAGGCACGGCTCGAGCGGCCCGAGGTCGACGCCGTCGGGGTCCGCGCGCAGCCGCCGCACCGAGAGCCGGGCCGGCCCGTGCGCAGCAGCAGGTCGACGAGCCGGGTCGGGCGAGGCGCGCATCCGGGCGGCCTGCCGAGCCGTCTGCCAGCGGACGGCGCTTGCTCCAGGAGCCGGCAGCCGGTCGCGCGAGGGCGAGCTCGCGGAAGATCTCCCAGTCGTGCCGGGCGCCTCGGGCGCCGTCGAACAGCGGCCGGGGTGAAGCGGGCGGTGTTGCGCACGGCGAGCGTGTGGAAGACCAGGTCGTAGTGGTCGCGCTCGAGCGCCGAGGTCGGCGGCAGGATCACGTCGGCGTGCCGGGTGGTCTCGTTGAGGTAGATGTCGACGGCGACCATGAAGTCGAGCCCCGCGAGCGCCTCGTCGAGCCGCGCGCCGTCGGGCGTCGAGAGCACCGGGTTGCCGGCGACGGTGAGCAGCGCGCGCGACCTGGCCCTCGCCGGGGGTGCGGATCTCCTCGGCCAGCGCCGCGACGGGCAGCTCGCCGCCGAACTCCGGCAGGTCGCGGACCCGGCTGCGCCAGCGGCCGTGGTGGCCCCGGCCGATGAGCCCGCGGCCGACGATGTCGATCGCGGGCGCGGTGAACATCGCGCCGCCGGGCGCGGTCGAGGTTGCCGGTGAGGATGTTGAGCAGCTGGATCGGCCCACTGCGCAGACCGGCGCCGAACTCCTGGGTGGAGACGCCCATCCGGCCGTAGACGACCGCGCCGTCCGGCCGCGGCGCAGCTCGCGCGCCAGGCGGCGCACGATCGTCGGCGGCGATGCCGCTGACCGCCGCGGCCCGCTCGGGGGTGAAGGGCGCGACCGCGGCGCGCACGGCGTCGAGCCCGTCGACGTACGCGGCCGGGCTGGTCGAGGCCCTCGGCGAACAGCACGTGGACCATCGCGAGCAGGACGACGGCGTCGGTGCCGGGCCGCACGAAGTGGTGCTCGTCGGCGACCTTGGCGGTCTCGGTGCGGCGCGGGTCGACGCACGACCAGCCGGCCGCCGCGCTCCTGCAGGGCGCGCAGCCGGGCGGGGAAGTCGGGCGCGGTCATCAGGCTGCCGTTGGAGGCCATCGGGTTGGCGCCGAGGACCAGGACGAGGTCGGTGCGGTCGATGTCGGGCACCGGCAGCAGGAGCTGGTGGCCGTAGAGCAGGTGCGACGACCAGCTGGTGCGGGAGCTGGTCGACCGAGGTGGCGCTGTAGAAGGTGTTGCGGGTCCGGAGCGCCTTGCACCAGCGCCGGCGCCGTGGGTCATCGAAGCCGAGGAGTGCACGTTGGGGTTGCCGAGGTAGACCGCCACGCGCGTCGCGGCCGTGCTCGTCGCACGTCGCGCCAGGCCGGTCCGCGACGAGGTCGAGCGCCTCGTCCCAGCCGATCTCCTGCCCAGGTGGCGTCCGCGCCACTGCCGACGCGGCGCACCGGCTTGCGCAGCCGGTCGGGGTCGGTGTGGATGTCGGCCAGCGCGATCGCCCTTGGGGCAGATGTGGCCGCGGGAGAGCGGGTCCGTCGGGGTTGCCGCGGATCGCCGGTGACGCGTGCCGTCCTCGATCGTGAGCGACCACCCCGCAGATCGCCTCGCAGAGGTTGCACACCGCCGCGCGGGTCCCGGCTGTCAGTCCCGACGGGCCGGTGGATCGCGTCAGTAGGCCGACATGGCCCGCATCGTCCGACGCACCCCGCGACGCGCCGGCGTGCTGCGATACGCACTACTGCGCAGTCCGCAGTAGTGTGCGCTGCATGGACAGCACCCAGCTCCTCAAGGGAGTGCTCGACCTGGCGGTGCTCGCCGTGGTCGACGACGAGGACGGCTACGGCTACGACATCGTCCGCCGGCTGCGCGCGCGGCGGCCTCGACGAGGTCGGCGACGCCTCGGTCTACGGCACCCTGCGCCGGCTCTACGCCGCCGGCGCGCTGACCTCGTACGTCGTGCCGTCGCGAGTCGGGCCCGCACCGCAAGTACTACGGCATCACCGCGCACCGGCCGCGCCGCAGCTCAAGCGGCAGCGCGACGACTGGGACCACTTCTCCAGCGACCGTCACCGACCATCCTCGAGGGAGCCACCGCATGAGCGACCGATCGACACCCGGCGCCCTGCACCGACCGACGGCGCCGTGGCCTTCGTCGAGCAGGTCCGCGGCGCACGGCTGGCCGACCTCAGCCGACGAGGAGCGCGAGGAGCTGCTGGCCGGCCTGGAGGCCGACCTGACCGAGCTGGCTCGCCGAGCGGCGGCGTCGACGGCCGGCTCGGCGACCCGGCGGCGTACGCCGCCGAGCTGCGCGCCGCCGCCGGTCTGGCCCCGCGGCGCCGCCGCACGGCGCTGCCCCGGCTCCGTCGACCGCGACGGCGTCGAGCGCCTCCTCGCCCGGCTGCGCGCGCTGGGCGAGCGCCTGGCTCGACCCGGCCGGCGAGCAGGCGTGGGCGCTGCTGGTCGCCGCTCCGGCCGGCCTGGTGGGTGCTGCGCGCCTGGCTGGCCGTCCAGCTGCTCGACCCGGCGACTCGGCCCGACGGAGCTACGCTCACCGCTGCTGCCGTCGCTCGGGCACGCCAGGCGCTGCGGCGTCGCCGTGCTGGCTGGTCGCCGTCGTGGTCAGCGTGCGCATCGGCGCCGGGTCGCCTGCCTGGCCGCGGCGCTCGCCGCTCGCGCGACCGGCACGCTGCGCCGTGCGTGGTCCACGAACGTGCTCGCCGCGGTGCGTCGTCCTCCGGCGGTGCTGAGCGGCTACCCCGGCGCGTGGGACAGCCACCGGCTGCCACCGGCGCGATCTACCGGCGACGGGCGTCGCGGGACGCCAACCGGCCCGGGCTGACGCAGCGACGGCGAGTTCGGTCGCGCAACGTCTTCGCCTACGACGCCGACGGGCCGCCCGCTCGCCGGCGGTGCAGCTGTTCGACCAGAAGGGCCGGCCGCTCGAGGTCGACACCGACGCCCGACTACGCGGGCTACCGGCTCGACGGCACGTGCGGGTGCACGACCTGACTCGGCTGGTTCAACGGCGACGCAGCGCGCTGACCAACGTCTACCCCCTGGCCGGTCCGGCGCAGCTGCAGGGTCTGGACCCGCCGCGCGCCGACGCCTGGACCTCGGCCCGGACGCCGTTCGCTGCCCGCGGCCCCGCTGCCGTCGTGCCCGCAGTCGCGCTACCCGAGCCACGACCGCCCTCGCCCAGCCGCCGGGGTCCCGGCCGGGGCCGCCGATTCGGAGACACAACGCGCCCGTTGATAGTCTTGGGCGGTTGTCCGGCCCGCTCGGGTGGTCGCGACCACGTCATTCGCCGTACAACGGCCGCGGATCGAGAGTGCCCGGGTGAACAGGCCCCGGCGCGCCGCGCAACGACATGTACCGAGAGGAGCTGCGCGTGTCCACGGCACCGACGCGGAGACCAAGAAGAAGATCATCGCCGAGTACGCGCACCGGCGAGGGCGACACCGGCTCCCCCGAGGTGCAGGTCGCGCTGCTCACCCACCGGATCGCCCACCTCACCGAGCACCTCAAGGAGCACAAGCACGACCACCACAGCCGTCGTGGCCTGCTGCTGCTGGTCGGTCAGCGCCGCCGGCTGCTGAACTACCTGCAGAAGAAGACATCGACCGCTACCGCTCGATCATCGAGCGGCTCGGCCTGCGCCGCTGACCTCCGGGGCGGCCTCCCTGCACGGGGAGGCCGCTCCTGCTTCGTCCCGGCCCCGGCGACCACTAGTCTCGCGAGCTGGACCATCCACAACTGAACACCCACCCACTGGAGCGACCGCGGACGTCCTGCCCGGTCCTCGGTAGTGGCTCTCGGAGCCCCCGCTCGCGGCGGCGGCCGCGGGCCTCGATCGAAGACCGGCCCCCGTCCGTCGGGCACAGCGACCATCCCGATGAGCATGGTTCAAGGGCGCACTCGCGTGATCGCTCCGCGAGACAGGAAAGGGGTACCCCCGTGAGAGGGACCCGAGATCCACGCCGTCGAGACCGTCATCGACAACGGCAAGTTCGGCACCCGCACCATCAAGTTCGAGACCGGGCTGCTGGCCCGGCAGGCCGCCGGCTCCGTGACCGCCTACCTCGACGACGAGACGATGCTGCTGTCGGCCACCACCGCCGGCAAGCACCCCAAGGACCACTTCGACTTCTTCCCGCTCACGATCGACGTCGAGGAGCGGATGTACGCCGCGGGCCGCATCCCCGGCTCGTTCTTCCGTCGCGAGGGCCGCCCGGGCGAGGACGCGATCCTCACCTGCCGCCTGATCGACCGCCCGCTGCGCCCGACCTTCAAGAAGGGCCTGCGCAACGAGGTCCAGGTCGTCATCACCGTCCTCGCGCTCGACCCCGACACGCCCTACGACGTGCTCGCGATCAACGCCGCGTCGATGTCCACCCAGCTCTCCGGCCTGCCGTTCTCCGGCCCGGTCGGCGCCACCCGCGTCGCCCTGATCGACGGCCAGTGGGTCGCGTTCCCGACCCACAGCCAGCTCGAGAACGCCGTCTTCGACATGGTCGTCGCCGGCCGCGTCACCGAGTCCGGCGACGTCGCGATCATGATGGTCGAGGCCGAGTCCACCGAGCAGACCTGGGACCTCGTCGCGGTCCGGCGTCCAGGCGCCGACCGAGGAGGTCGTGGCCGGCGGCCTCGACGCCGCGAAGCCGTTCATCAAGCAGCTGTGCGAGGCGCAGGCCGAGCTGGCCAAGCAGGCCGCCAAGCCCGTCCAGGAGTTCCCGATCTTCCTCGACTACGAGGACGACGTGTACGACGCCGTCGAGGCCGCCGCCGCGGCCGACCTGGCCGCCGGCGCTGACCATCGCCGGCAAGCAGGAGCGCGAGGCGCGAGCTCGACGACGTCAAGGACGCCGTGCTCGACGAAGGTCGGCCGCGCAGTTCGAGGGCCGCGAGAAGGAGATCGGCGCGGCGTTCCGCTCGCTGACCAAGAAGCTCGTGCGCGAGCGCGTGCTGCGCGACAAGGTCCGCATGGACGGCCGCGGCCTCACCGACATCCGGACCCTGTCCGCCGAGGTCGAGCGTGATCCCGCGCGTGCACGGCTCGGCGCTGTTCGAGCGCGGCGAGACCCAGATCCTGGGCGTCACCACGCTGAACATGCTGACGCTGGAGCAGAAGCTCGACACGCTCTCCCCGGAGAAGACGCGCGCTACATGCACAACTACAACTTCCCGCCGTACTCCACCGGTGAGACCGGCCGCGTGGGCTCGCCGAAGCGTCGCGAGATCGGCCACGGTGCGCTCGCCGCGCCGCGCGCTCGCTGCCGGTGCTGCCGACGCGCGAGGAGTTCCCCTACGCGATCCGTCAGGTCTCCGAGGCGATGGGCTCCAACGGCTCCACCTCGATGGGCTCGGTCTGCGCCTCGACCCTGTCGCTGCTCCAGGCCGGCGTGCCGCTGCGCGCGCCGGTCGCCGGCATCGCGATGGGCCTCATCTCCGGCGAGGTCGACGGCAAGACCGAGTACGTCGCGCTGACCGACATCCTCGGCGCCGAGGACGCGTTCGGCGACATGGACTTCAAGGTCGCCGGCACCCGCGAGTTCGTCACCGCGCTGCAGCTCGACACCAAGCTCGACGGCATCCCCGCCGACGTGCTGGCCGCCGCGCTGACCCAGGCCCGCGACGCCCGGCTGGCGATCCTCGACGTGATGGCCGAGGCGATCGACGCTCCCGACGAGATGTCGCTGCACGCCCCGCGGATCATCACCGTGAAGATCCCGGTCGACAAGATCGGCGAGGTGATCGGGCCCAAGGGCAAGGTCATCAACCAGATCCAGGACGACACCGGCGCGCAGATCTCCATCGAGGACGACGGCACGATCTACATCGGTGCCACCAACGGCGAGTCCGCCGAGGCCGCCCGCGCGATCGATCAACGCGATCGCCAACCCGACGATGCCCGAGGTCGGCGAGCGCTACCTCGGCACGGTCGTCAAGACGACCAACTTCGGTGCGTTCGTCTCGCTGCTGCCCGGGCAAGGACGGCCTGCTGCACATCAGCAAGCTGCGCGGCCTCGCCGGTGGCAAGCGGGTCGAGAACGTCGAGGACGTCGTCTCGGTCGGCCAGAAGATCCAGGTCGAGATCGCCGAGATCGACGACCGCGGCAAGCTGTCGCTGGTCCCGGTCGTCGACGAGCGCCGGCGCCGACCAGGCCGACGCGTCGTCGGAGTCCGCCGAGTAGGTCGCCGCGGCCCCGGCAGCACAGCAGAAGCCCGGCACGACCCGCACCCTCCTGTCCGACGGACGGGGGAGCACTCGGTACGACGTACGGTGCTCCCCGGAGGGCTGCGGGTCGTGACCGAGGCGATGCCCGGCGTCCGGTCGGCCTCCATCGGGGTCTGGGTCGGCGTCGGGTCGCGTGACGAGGCGCCGCGCCTGCTCGGGCGCCTCGCACTTCCTCGAGCACCTGCTCTTCAAGGGCACGCCCGACGCGCTCGGCCCTGGACATCTCGGTCGGCGCTGGACGCGGTCGGCGGCGAGTTCAACGCCTTCACCGCCAAGGAGTACACCTGCTTCCACGCGCGGGTCCTCGACGAGGACCTGCCGCTGGCGGTCGACGTGCTCGGCGACATGGTCACCTCCTCGACGCTCACGACCGACGACGTCGAGGCCGAGCGCGAGGTGATCCTCGACGAGATCGCCATGCACGACGACGACCCCGACGACGTCGGTGCAGCAACCTCTTCGCCGAGAAGGCGTGGGGCTCCTCGCCCGCTCGGCCGCCCGATCGCCGGCACGGTCGAGTCGATCGCGTCGCTGACCCGCGACGCAGATCCGCCGCTACTACCGCTCGCGCTACGTCGCGCCGAACATGGTGGTGGCGGTGGCCGGCAACGTCGACCACGCGGCCGTCGTACGCCTGGTGCGCACGGCGTTCGGCCGCTCCGGCTTCCTCGACGACCGGTCGGCCCGTCCGCTGCCGGTGCGACGGCCGTCCGGCGCCCGGCGTACGTCGGGGGGCGAGGTCGTCGTGCCGCGCCCGTTCGAGCAGGCCAACCTGGTCCTCGGCGTGAACGGGCTGGTCCGCACCGACGACCGCCGCTACGCCCTCGGCGTGCTCAACGCGGCGCTCGGCGGCGGCACGTCGTCGCGGCTGTTCCAGGAGGTCCGCGAGCACCGCGGGCTGGCCTACTCCGTCTACTCCTACGCCTCGCACTACGCCGACGCCGGGACGTTCGCGGTGGCGGTCGGGTGCCTGCCCTCCAAGGTCCGCGAGACGCTGGACGTGGTGCGCCACGAGCTCGGCCGCCTGGTCGATGACGGCATCGACGTCGAGGAGCTCGACCGCGGCAAGGGCCAGCTGCGCGGCGGGCTGGTGCTCTCGCTCGAGGACACCGGCTCGCGGATGTCGCGGATCGCCAAGGCCGAGCTGCTCTACGACGAGCTGCCCAGCATCGACGAGGTGCTCGACCGGGTCTCGGCGGTGACCCTCGACGACGTCAACGCGCTGGCCCGGACCCTGCTGCGCGGCACCCAGACCCTCGCGGTCGTCGGCCCGTTCGAGAGCCTGCCCGCCTGACCCGGTTGCTACCGTGGGCAGTCCGTCGACGCGAGGAGGGGCCCGCCGTGCCTGGTGAGTCCCCGACCCCACCGGACGGGTCCGAGCCCTCGGAGGCACCGGCCGACCCGGTCCACAAGCCGCGCCGGCGCCGCGTGCTGCGCTGGGTCCTCGCCGTGCTCGCCGTGCTGGTCAGCCTCGCGGTCGTCGCGTCGGTGGTGGCCTACGTCGAGCTCGACCGGCACATCAAGACCTTCAGCGACCAGGGCATCAGCACCAAGCGCCCGCCGCGCACCGTCGCCGGCCAGAACGTGCTCCTCCTCGGGTCGGACTCGCGGGCCGGTGCCGACGGCCGGCTCGGCGGCAAGGGCTCCGCGGTGGGCCGTTCCGACACCGCCCTGCTCGTGCACGTCTACGAGGGCGGCCGGCGCGCCGTGGCGGTCTCGATCCCGCGCGACGCGCTGGTCGACATACCCGCCTGCCGGCTGCCGGACGGCACCTGGTCGAAGCCGCGGCGCGACGTGATGTTCAACGAGGCCTACTCCGTCGGTGAGACCAAGGCCGGCAACCCGACCTGCACGGTCAACACCGTCGAGAAGCTCACCGGCATGCGCGTCGACCACACCGTCATCGTGGACTTCAAGGGCTTCGCGGCGATGACCGAGATCGTGGGCGGTGTCCCGGTGTGCCTGCCCGACGACGTCTACCAGGGCGACCTCGACCCGAACCGGCCCACCCAGGGCAGCCTGGTCTTCCACGAGGGCGTGCAGACCGTGTCCGGACAGCGCGCGCTGGACTTCGTGCGGCTGCGGCACGGCCTCGGCGACGGCTCCGACATCGGCCGGATGCGCCGCCAGCAGGCGTTCCTCGGCAGCGTCATCACCAAGGTCCGCGCCGAGGGCCTGACCCCCACGCACGTGCTGCCCCTGGCCCGGGCGGCGACGAGGTACCTCACCGTCGACGCCGGTCTCGGCAGCGCGAAGAAGCTGCTGTCCTTCGTTCTCGGCCTGCGGCGGATGGACCCCTCCGACATCGTCTTCCTGACCACGCCCTGGCGGTACGACGGCGCCCGGGTCGCCCTGGTGCACCCGGAGGTGGACAAGCTCTGGATGGCGCTGCGCGACGACGAGCCGCTGACCGCGGGGGAGGGCGTCGCCCGCGCGGCGTCCCGGCTGACCGTCGCGGAGACCCTCGACCGGATCACCGACCCGGTCACGGTGAGCGACGCCTGGGCCGAGGGGGACGTCACGCCGCGGGTGCGGGGCTACCTGCGGCGTGCGCACGTCGACCTGGCCGCGGGAGACGCCGCCGGGTCGCGGGCGAGGCCCCGGACGCTGGTCGAGTACGGGCCCGGCGGGCGCTCCCAGGCGCTCGCGCTGGCGACCGCGTTCGCCGGCGCGCGAGTGCGGGCCTCCGACCAGGACGGGCTGCGGGTGCTGGTCGGCGCCCGGCACCGGTTGCTGCCGCTGTCCTCGCCGGCCCGGCGGGTGCGCGGCTCGCTGCCCGACAGCGTCACCCGCGACGCCCGGTCGGCCGCGACGAACCCGTGCACCGGGGTGTCCTACGGCGCGTCGCAGTAGCCGCCAGCCTGCTCGCTCCGTGGTCGGTCGCGGCGGTCGGGCGACCGTCAGGCTCCGACGAGGGTGAGGTAGGTCCCGGCCGTCGCGCAGGCCCACAGCACACTGGCGAAGCTGCCGATGATGAACCGCTCGGCGACACCGCCGCCGTGCGGTGCGGCCGACCCGGTGGCGGACGGGCCGGACGAGCCGGAGGGGCCCGTGGGCCCGCGGAGCTCGGAGTAGCGGCCCAGGCCCTTGAGGGCCAGCACCACCGCCAGCCCCTCTGGCCAGCCTGCGGCCAGGGTCGCGAAGACCGCCGCGCGCTCGAAGGCCCCGATCCAGGCACCGCCGCGCAGCACCTCGCCGGCCTGGTCGAGGCTGCCCCGGTCGGGGCGGTCCGGGTCGTGGGCGGCGAGCGACCGGACCCGGCCGTGGTCGACCAGCCACAGGACCGTCGCGGTGACCGGACCGCCGCCCAGCACCGCCCACCAGGAAGGAGAAGACCAGGAGCACCCGGCCCAGCGTCGTCCTGGGGTGCGGCGACGTGGCCGGCGACCAGCGCCACCAGGGCGAGCAGGGCGAGCAGGGCCGCGGTCGCGACGGCGGCGGCCCGGTGCAGCAGCGTGGCGGCCGGCACGGCGAGCGCGACGACCGTCGAGAGCACGAGCACGGCCACGACCAGGACCACCGTCGTGGTCACCGCCGCCCCTCCCGAGGGCTGTCGTCGGCGGGGGGCGCGCCGAGCAGGGCGGCGACCAGGTCCTGGGCGAGCTCGCGGGCGCGTCGCTCGTCGACCAGCCCGGCCGCCTGGGCCCGCTGGCTGACCGCCGACTGGGTGATGCCGAGCCGGCGACCGGCGTCGACGTAGGAGAGCCCGTCGGCGAGCGCGTCGAACACCTCCCAGCCCCTCTCCGTGCGTCGCTCGAGCAGTCCGGCCCAGAGCCACAGGACGGTCTCCAGGTGGTCGGGACGGTACGCGGCGGCACCGACAGGATCGGACTCCTCGGACCCCTCGGGTCGCGGGGCCGGCCCGGTGACCGCGACGCGGTGCGGCCCGTGCTTCGAGCGGGTCACGGCCTCCCGTGCCGCGACGTACGCCGGACCGCGACCGGCCCGGGTGTCGCTCGGCAGCGGCTCGTCGACCTCGCCGAGGCCCACGCCGATGTTCCAGCCGCCGCTGCGGAGCAGGGCGCCGAGGACGGCCACCGTGGTCGCCGGGTCCTCGAGCACCGCCTGCACCTCGTCGCCCACGGTGCGCTGGAAGCCCCGCAGCAGCCGTCCGCCGGGCAGGGCCGCGACGACGTCCTCGACGTGCGCGAGCAGCTCCGGGACCCGGTCGTGCCCCGAGCGGCTGTCGTGCTGGTCCACGGTGAGCACCACGACCATGCTGTCCTCCCATCAGGCGGAGACCTGTTGTGCAACGATATCAGGTCAAAACCTGATGATGCCACTGATCCAGGCCCCAGCCTGATAGCCGTGACGACGGTCCGGCGTACTAGGTTGAGCGGGTGAGCGACGTGACGAGGGTCGGCGTGCTGGGCGCCCGCGGCAAGGTCGGGAGTCGAGGTGTGCCGCGCCGTCGAGGCCGCCGACGACCTGGTCCTGGTGGCGCGGGTCGACACCGGTCCCGAGGACGACCGGCTCGAGGACCTGGTCGCCGCCGGGGTCGAGGTGGTCGTCGACTTCACCCACCCCGGCGTCGTCATGGACACGCTGCGCTTCTGCATCGAGCACGGCATCCACGCCGTCGTCGGCACCACCGGCTTCGACGACGAGCGCCTCGCCGAGCTCCGGCGGCTGCTCGAGGCGTCGCCCGGCACCGCCGTGCTGGTCGCCCCGAACTTCTCGATCGGCGCGATCTTGATGATGCGCTTCGCCGCCGAGGCGGCGCCGTTCTTCGAGTCCGTCGAGATCGTCGAGCTGCACCACCCCGACAAGGCCGACGCGCCCTCCGGCACGGCGACGGCGTACGGCGGCCCTGGTGGCCGCCGCGCGCGCGGAGGCCGGCTCCGGGCCGGTGCCCGACGCCACCAGCACCGGCCTCGAGGGGGCCCGCGGGGCCGACGTCGACGGCATCCGGGTGCACGGCCTGCGGGTGCGCGGCCTCGTCGCGCACCAGGAGGTGATCCTGGGCGGGCCGGGGGAGACGCTCACCGTGCGGCACGACTCGCTCGACCGCATCTCGTTCACGCCGGGCGTGCTGCTCGGCGTGCGGTCCGTCGCGGCCGCCCCCGGGCTCACGGTCGGGCTCGAGTCGTTCCTCGGCCTGGACTGAGCGCGTGCGGACCCGGCTGACGATCGCCCTGGTGGTGGCGCTGCTCGTCTTCTACTCCGTGCTCATCGGCTGGCGCGGCGTCGCGCTGCTCGGCAGCGGGTCGGCCGTGGGGGCGGTGCTCGGGGTGGCCGTCCTCGTCGTCCCGCTGCTCGGGGTGTTCGTGGTCTGGCGCGAGCTCGACTTCGGCCGCCGCACCGCCGTGCTGGCCCGCACCCTCGCGGACGAGGGCGGCCTCCAGGTCGACGACCTGCCCCGACGGCCCTCGGGCCGGGTGGACCGTGCCGCGGCGGACCGGGTCTTCGAGCAGCTGCGTGTCGAGGCCGAGAGCCGCCCCGACGACTGGCGGTCGTGGTACCGCCTGGCCGTCGCCTACGACGCGGCAGGTGACCGCACCCGCGGACGCGCCGCCGCCCGGCATGCCCTCGAGCTGCACGGCTGACCCCTCCGCTCGGCCCCCAGCCGTCCGGGACGTCCCTCGGGCCCCGCGGATCTGCAGACTTCTGCAACGCACGAACCTGAGCCCGGGCGGGTCTTACCGGCGCGTCTCCTCGCGGTCAGGGTGGGATCGCCAGCACCGTCCGGGAAAGGTCACCTCGCCATGCGCCCAGCACCCCTGCTCCGCCTCACCGGCACCCTCGCCACGGTCGCTGCCGTGGCCCTGGGCACGGTGGGGCCGCCGGGCGCCGCGTCGGCCGCTCCCGCCCCGGCAGGGCCGTCCACCCGTCAGGTCGATCCCGGGGACCTCGGGCGGGCGGCCCTGCGCGCGGTGGCGGCGCACCCGGCCGCCGTACGCGACGGGGGCGGGCAGGCGTTCACCGTCACCGGCGCCCTCGTCGACGCCGACGGCGCCAGCCACGTCCGGCTGGCCCGCACCTACCGCGGCCTGCCCGTGCTCGGCGGCGACCTCGTCGTGCACCGCGCCGCCGACGGCTCCTGGGCCGGCCGCAGCCAGACCCTCGCGGCGGCGCCCGCGATGGCCGTCACCCCGGCCGTCGGCCGGGCTGCGGCAGGCGACGCCGCGCTGGCGCCGAGCCGGGTCACCCGCTCGATCACCGGCGCCGACGTCGAGTCCTCGCGGCTGGTCGTGGACGCGACGAGCGGCACCCCGCGGCTGGCCTACGAGGTGCTGACCGGGGGCACCCAGGACGACGGCACGCCGAGCCGGCTCGCGTCCTACGTCGACGCCCGCACCGGCGCGGTGCTGCGGACCGAGCAGCAGATCGAGACGGTCGACGGTTCGGGGAAGTCGCTCTACTCCGGCACCGTGCCCCTGCAGCTCACCCCGTCCGGGTCGACGTACCAACTGAAGGACCCGACGCGCGGCGGCACCTACACGACCGACCTCGGCAACAAGGAGGACTCGTTCCTCTGCCAGGTGTTCGGGTCCGGCTGCAAGGCCGGGACGCTCTTCACCAGCCCGGACACCTCGTTCGGCACCGGCCTGACCACGAGCCGCGAGTCGGCGGCCGTCGACGCGCAGTACGGCACCAACGAGACGTGGGACTACTACAAGCTCGTGCACGGGCGGAACGGCATCTTCGGCACCGGCAAGGGCTCGTTCAACCGCACGCACTACGGCAAGAACTACGTCAACGCCTTCTGGGACGGCACCAAGATGACGTACGGCGACGGGGACGGCGTGAACTACGGGCCGCTGACCTCGCTCGACGTGGCCGGCCACGAGATGTCGCACGGCGTCACCGAGAACAGCGCGAACCTGACCTACTCCGGGGAGTCCGGCGGGCTCAACGAGTCCACCTCCGACATCTTCGGCACCTCGGTGGAGTTCTACGCCGCCAACGCCAACGACCCGGGCGACTACCTGATCGGCGAGGAGTTCGACCTGAGGAACCACGTCGGCTTCCGGCGGATGGACAACCCGCGCAGCGACGGCGCATCGGTCAACTGCTGGTCCTCCACGGTGAAGAACCTCGACGTGCACTACTCCTCCGGCGTCGGCAACCACTTCTTCTACCTGCTGGCCGAGGGGTCGGGCACGAAGACGATCGGCGGTGTCGTGCACAGCTCGACCACCTGCAACGGCTCGACGGTGACGGGCATCGGACGCGCCGCGGCGGAGCGGATCTGGTACCGCGCGCTCACCGTCTACATGACCTCCTCGACGAACTACGCGGGCGCACGGACCGCCTCGCTCAACGCCGCCCGTGACCTCTACGGCACCGGCAGCGCACAGGCCAACGCGGTCGCCGCCGCCTGGTCGGCCGTCTCGGTCGGCTGAGCCCCGCCCCCCACGCCCCCTGGGCGGCACCGCCCTCCCGCCATTGCCCGGCGGGAGGGCGGCGCTGTCTCGCGGAGGCGCGTGTGCAGGAGCGGCCTAGGCTGGCGAGGGCCGCCCGTCCGGGTCGCCCCGGACCGAGAGGCACCCTCGTGAAGCTGGGCATCCACTGCGCGAACCTGACCCTGCCCGGCGGCGCCGCCGCGCTCGGGCAGACGCTGGCGGCCACCGCCCGCGCCGCCGACCAGGGCGGCGCGACCACGCTGACCCTGATGGACCACTACTTCCAGATGGAGAGCCTCGGGTCCGCCCACGACCCGATGCTCGAGGGCTACACGACGCTGGGCTTCCTGGCCGCCCACACCGAGCAGGTCCGGCTCGGTCTGCTCGTCACCGGGACGACGTACCGCCATCCGGGGCTGCTGGCCAAGGTGGTCACCACACTCGACGTGGTCTCCGGGGGTCGGGCGATGCTCGGCATCGGCGCGGCATGGTACGAGCGCGAGCACCTCGGGCTCGGCGTGCCGTTCCCGCCGGTGGCCGAGCGCTTCGAGCGGCTCGAGGAGACGCTGCGGATCTGCGCTCAGATGTGGAGCGACGACGACGGGCCCTTCGAGGGCACGCACTACCGCCTCGCCGAGACGATCTGCTCGCCGCGTCCCGTGCAGCAGCCGCGACCGCCGATCCTCATCGGCGGCAGCGGCGAGCGCAAGACGCTGCGGCTGGTGGCGCGGTACGCCGACGCGTGCAACCTGTTCGGCACCGACCCCGACGAGATCGCGCACAAGCTCGAGGTGCTCGACCGGCACTGCGCGACCGAGGGCCGCGACCCCGCCGAGATCGAGCGGACCGTCATCGGCAGCGCCGACCCGCTCGAGGACGTCGACGGCTTCCTCGCCTCGATGGAGCGCCTCGCCGCCCTCGGGGTGTCCCAGGCGTGGGTCGGCCCACCCGGCCCCGACCCGGCCGGCTGGGTCACCGAGGTGTGCGAGCGGGTGCTGCCGCGGCTGGCCCAGATCCAGCCCGCCGCCGCCTGACCCGCGGCCGCGCTCGGGTCAGAACAGGGCCGAGGTGTCGTTGAGGATGAACACGTCCTTGCTCGACCCGCACCGGTCGCACAGGAAGAACGCCTGGCCGTCCTCGTTGAACCGACGCTCCCACCGGTGGCGGTGCAGCCGGCAGAGCAAGGGCTTCTTCTCCACGGTCGACCTCCTTCGACAGGGCATACGCAGGGGACGGTGGCGAGGTTGCCCGATGTTGCCCGAGTTGCCCGGGGCGGCCAGGCTACTCCGGCGGGAGCCCGTGACCGCGCTGCTCGTAGAGGTCCAGCACCACCTCGCGCGGGACCACGCCGCAGCGCGCCGCCCACGCGTCGTACCTCCCGGCGAGGTCGGCGACCACGTCCGGGTGCCGCCCGGCGAGGTCGTGCGCCTCGGCGCGGTCGGTGCCGATCGCGTAGAGCTCCCAGGCGTGGCCGTGCCTGCGGACCAGCTTCCACTCCCCGGAGCGGACCGCGCTGTTGCCCTCGTGCTCCCAGAACAGGTCGCGCGCCTCGACGTCCTCGCCGCGGATCCCCGGCAGCATGCTGCGACCTTCGGCCGGGGGGACCACGACGTCGCCGCGCGAGGTCGGGTACGTCGCCCCGCTGCCTCGAGCAGCGTCGGGAGCACGTCGACGAGCTGGTGCGGCGTCCGGTGCAGGGTGCCGGCCGGGGAGCCCCGCCGGCCAGCGGGCGACCAGGGGGGTGGCGATGCCGCCCTCGTGGACCCAGTGCTTGTACTCCCGGAAGGGGGTGTTCGACAGGTGCGCCCACGACCGGCCGTAGCTCTGGTAGGTCGCCTCGCTGCCCGGCATCAGCGCCGGGGACGTTGCCCGCGACGACCGGGTCGCCCTCGCGGGTGGTGTCCTGCAGCGGCACGAACGCGGTGACGAACTCGCGGTCGAGCTCCTCGGCGCAGCCGCCGTTGTCGGACAGGAACACCACCAGCGTGTCGTCGAGGCGGCCGAGCCGCTCGAGCGCGTCGAGCACCCGTCCGACGCCCTGGTCCATCCGGTCGACCTGCGCGGCGTACACCTCCATCCGGCGGGTCTCCCACGCGCGGAGGTCGTCGGGCGTCTCGTCCCAGGCCGGCACCCGCGGGTCGCGCTCGGCCAGCGCCGTGCCGCCGTCGGCCTCGGACAGGATGCCCGTCCTCGACCAGGCGCTCGAGCCGCTCCTCGCGCAGCGCGTCCCAGCCCTCGTCGAAGCGGCCGGCGTAGCGCTCGACGTCGCTCCTCGTGCGCGTGCAGCGGCCAGTGCGGCGCGGTGTAGGCGAGGTAGAGGAACAGCGGGTCGTCGGGCCGCTCGGCGTCGTGCTCCTCGATGAAGGACACGGCGTGCGTCGCTGATCGCGTCGGTGTAGAACCAGCCCGGCTGCTCGGCCTCGTGCTCGACGTTCTCCTCGTCGCGCATCAGGGTCCGCGGCCGGTAGAAGCTGCCGGCGCCCTCGAGCGTGCCGAAGAAGCGGTCGAAGCCGCGGCGCGTCGGCCAGCTGCCGTTGGGCGTCTCCATGTCGGAGGAGAGGTGCCACTTGCCCGAGAGGTACGTCGCGTAGCCGGCGGCGCGCAGCGCCTCGGCGACCGTCGGCGCACTCCTCGGCGAGGTCGCCGGGGTAGCCGTCGGGGGTGTCGTCGAAGTTGAGGATGCCGACGCCGACCTGGTGCGGGTGCAGGCCGGTCAGCAGCGACGCGCGCGAGGGGCTGCACCGGGCGGTGTTGTAGAACTGCGTGAGCCGCACGCCCTCGCGGGCGAGCCGGTCGATGTGCGGGGTCTCGATCTCGCCGCCGAAGCAGCCGATGTCGGAGAAGCCCATGTCGTCGGCCAGGACCAGGACGATGTCGGGGCGCCGGGTGCTCATGCGGGGTGCTCATGCGCGTCACCCGCTCGGCGGCCGGGACGTCGGTCGAGGTCTCGTGCGCGCGCAGGTCGCGGCGGAAGGTCTCGGGCAGGAACGCCAGCGACACCAGCGTGATCGCGGCCATCGCCACGACGTACGTCGCGACCGGCCAGGCCTGCGTCGTCGAAGCGCCCGATCAGCAGGGTGCAGATGATCGGGGCGACCGCGCCGGAGGGCAGCACGCCGAGCTGGTAGACGGTGGACATGCCGCTGTAGCGGACCCGGGTCGGGAACAGCTCGGCGAACAGCACGCCCTCGGCGCCGAACATGGTGCACGCGCCGAACGCCCAGCCGATCACGACCGCGACGGTGATCAGGGCGGCCTCGCCGGTGTCGAGCAGCGCGAAGATCGGGAAGGCGGTCACGGCGGCGATCGCCGCGCCGGCCATGAAGACGGGGCGCCGTCCGATGCGGTCGGAGACGCGGGCGGCCAGCAGGATGACGAAGAAGCCGATCGACCGCCGCGACCAGCAGGGCGTTGAGGGCCACGGTGTTCTCCAGCCCCAGCACGGTGACCACGTAGGTGACCAGGAACGCGTTGTAGACGTTGAACGTCACCGACTCGCTGATCCGCGCGCCCATCGCGAGCAGCGTCACCTTCGGGTGCCGGCGGACCACCTCGAGCAGCGGCACGCGGGCGCGGGCGTCGCTCTCGACGAGCTCGGCGAAGGCGGGCGGCTCGGCGATGCGCAGGCGGACGAACAGGCCGACCGCGACCAGCACGATGCTGGCCAGGAACGGCAGCCGCCAGGCCCACGCGACGAGCGCGTCGTCGCCGAGCGGCCCGAGCGCCTTGACCGCGGCGGTGGACAGCAGCAGGCCGATGGGGACGCCGAGCTGCGGCCAGGACGAGTACCAGCCCCGGCGGTCGTCGGGCGCGTGCTCGACACACAGGAGCACGGCGCCGCCCCACTCGCCCCCGAGCCCGATGCCCTGGAACATCCGCAGCAGCACCAGCAGCAGGGGAGCGGCCACGCCGATCGCGTCGTACGACGGCAGCAGGCCCATCGCGAAGGTGGACAGGCCCATGATCATCATGGTGACCACGAGCATCGGCTTGCGGCCGAGCCGGTCGCCGAGGTGGCCGAACACGACGCCGCCGAGCGGGCGGGTGACGAACCCTGCGGCGAAGGTCGTGAACGCCGCGAGCGTGCCGGTCAGCGGGTCGAACGTCGGGAAGAACTCGCTGTTGAACACCAGGGCGGCCATCGTCCCGTAGAGGAAGAAGTCGTACCACTCGACCACCGACCCGACCAGGCTGGCGGCCGCGACCTGACGGATCGACGCCTCCCGGCCCTCGCCCGCGCCTACGACCGCTCGCTTCATCCTGGTCCTCCCGAGAACCTCACCGTGCGCCTGCTATCGTCCCGATTCATGGGACATCATCGCGCTCAACGGGACATTAGCCTGCCGGGGACGCGGCGCGAGGTCAAATACGAGGGTGTCGGTCGACTTTGGGGGGCCGGCAGATGAGCGAGTCGCTGCGCCGTGCGGTGCAGACCCTCGACACCCTGTCCCGCTCGGAGGGCGACCTGTCCATCCGCGAGATCGCCGAGACCGCCGAGGTGTCCAAGAGCTCGGTGCAGCGGATCCTGGCCGCCCTCGTCGAGACCGGCCTCGCCGTCCAGGACGCCCGCACCCGGCGCTACGGGCTGGGCCCGCGCACGCTGGTGCTCGGCACCGCCTACCAGAAGCAGTTCGACCTCCGCTCGGTCGCGCTGCCGCACCTGACCCGGCTGCGCGACCTGACCGGAGAGACCGTCGGGCTCTCGGTCGCGGTCGGCGACGAGCTGCTGCACATCGAGCAGGTCGAGAGCCTGTCCCCGCTGCGCCGGTCCTTCGAGATCGGGCGCACGCTGCCGCTGTGGTGCGGCGCGCCGAGCCGGCTGCTGCTCGCCGACCTCCCCGACGACGAGGTCGAGCGGATCGTCCGGGCCCGCAAGGCGTCCGCCGTCGACCCGTCCGACCCGCCGAGCGCGGAGGTGCTGATCGCCTCGGTGCGCGAGTCGCGCCGCACGGGGTTCGGTGTCGCGGTCGGGGAGACCATCGCCGGAGTCACCACCGCCGCCGCCCCGCTGCGGGGCGCCACCGGGCGAACGGTCGCCACGCTCTCGGTCACCGGCCCGTCCACCCGGCTCGACGCGCCCGCGCTCGAGCGCGTCGTGCCGCTGCTCGTGGAGACCTCAGCGACCGTCAGCGGGCTGCTCGGCCACCGGGCCTGACCCGAGCGCGCGCAGCAGGCCGGCGTACGTCGCGTCCGGGCCGTCGCCCGCCTCCACGACGACGTACGACGGCCGGTGCGCGAGCACCTCGGCCAGCCGCGCCTCCACCTCGGCCGTCCCGGCGGCGGTCCCGGCCGCGCTCTCGCGGACCTGCCGGTGCCAGGCGCCGCCGTCGTCCCGCGCGGCGAACCTCTCCCGGACGGCCTCCGGGTGCGCGCTCAGCATCACCTCGACGAACGCCGCACCCCCCTCGGCGGCCGCGCGCTCGAACCGCTCGACCTCGCCGACCAGCCCGACGTACTGCGGAAGGACGACGTCGCGGCCGCCGCGCAGGTGGGCGCTCGCCATCGCCAGCGCGAGCGTGCGCACCTGCCGGCCGGTCTCCTCGAACGCGTCGCGCCAGCCGCCCACGAGCGGGCGCAGCAGGTCGACGTCGAGGCGCAGCACGCCGGCGTGCGCGTCGACGTAGCGCTCCGCGAGCGTCGACTTCCCGACGCCCGGCGGGCCGTTGAGGTGCACGAGGCGAGGCACCCGGGGAGTCTAGGGTTCGTGCTCCGCGTCCCGACCGGGGCCGGGCACGGCGAGGAGGGGGACCAGGTGGACCGGACGGACCGGACGGACCGGGTGGGCGACTGGAGGCGGGATCGGGTCGGGGCCGCGCTGCGCGGGGAGAACCCGACGGTGCTGCGGCGCCTCGACGCCGGCTTCGCGGTGATCGGGGACGTGCAGTTCCTGCCGGGCTACTGCGTGCTGGTGAGCGACACCCCGGGCGTCGACCGCCTCACCGACCTGCCCCGAGACCGGCGGGTCGCGTTCCTGGCCGACATGGAGCGCCTCGGCGAGGCGGTGCAGGTCGTCTGCGGACGCCGCGACCCGGCCTTCCGGCGGGTGAACCTCGAGATCCAGGGCAACTACGACGCGTTCCTGCACGCGCACGTGTGGCCGCGCTACGAGTGGGAGGGACCCGACCACGTCTGGAGGCCGGTCGCGCTGCACCCGCTCGCCCGCTGGCAGGACCCGGAGCCGGGGACCGTGCTCGGCCCGCAGCACGACGACCTGCGCCGCGAGCTCGGCGAGGAGCTCGACCGGCTCGGGGCCGTCTGACCCGCCCTCACAGGAGCCGGACGAGGGCGGCCGCCGCAGCCGCGGCCAGCACGACCACGAGGAACGGCGCGCGCAGCAGCAGCGCGACGACGGCGACCCCGAGGCCCACGAGCCGGGCGTCGAGGACGAGCCGGCTGCCGTCGGCGAGCACCTGCACGCCGATGAGGGCCGAGAGCAGGGCCACCGGGACGAGGTCGGCGACCCGCTCGACGACGGGGTGCTCGAGGACCTTCGGCGGCACGGACAGGCCGGCGACCTTGAGCAGGTAGCAGCCCACGCCCGAGACCAGGACGCCCACCCACAGGGCCGACGCGCTCACCGGTGGTGCCTCCCGCCGGGCAGGTCGTCGCGGTCGGGGACCTCGGTGGGGTCCTGGCCGCGCGCGACCAGGCCGGCCACGACGGCCACCAGGCCGGCCGCGAGGACCGGGACGCCGGCCCGGGTGGCGGGCACCAGCCCGAGGGCGACGGCCAGCGCGAGCACGCCGACGACCCGGTTGAGCGGGCTGGACAGCCGCGGCCACAGCAGCGCCAGGAAGGCGCCGCCGACGGCGGCGTCGAGGCCGTAGGTGCGGGGGTCGCCGAGCCCCTGGCCGGCCAGCGCGCCGGCGAGGGTGGCGAGGTTCCACAGCACGAACACCGAGACCCCGGTGGAGACGAAGCCGACCCGGGCCGCCGCCGTGCTGCCGCGGGTGACCGCCATCGCTGTCGACTCGTCGATGAGCAGGTGCGCCGCGGCGGCCCGGCGCCACCCGCGGAAGTCCAGCAGGGTGGCCAGTCGCAGGCCGTAGAGCGTGTTGCGGGTGCCGAGCAGCAGGGCGGTGACCGACCCGGAGAGCGGGGCGCCCCCGGCGGCGACGACGCCGACGAGGGCGAACTGGGAGGCGCCGGTGAACAGCAGCAGCGACATCGCGCAGGTCTGCAGGACGCTGAAGCCCGCGGCGACCGCGATCGCCCCGAAGGAGACGCCGTAGGCGCCGGTCGCGAGGCCGACGGCGACGCCGTCGCGCACGATCCCGGCGCGCTCCGCGGCGGGCAGGTCCGGGGCGGGAGTCACCCGCCCCAACCTAGTGGAGCGGGAGGGCGCCGGATCTCAGCGGTGGCGCTGGCGGGCGCGTACCGGGCGCCCGGACGCCTGGCTGTGCAGCAGCGCGACCACGGCGACGACGCCGAGCGCCGCGCCGATCCCGGCACCGGCAGGGGCGAGCAGCGGGACGGGCAGGGTGGCGGCGAGCCACGCGCCGACGAAGACGCAGGCGAGCAGGGTGACGGCGCCGACGAGCCAGCGGTAGAGAGGGGGGAGTGGACCCAGCACGAGTCCTCCTGATGGTGAGCCGAGTCGGGCCCTCTGCTCGAGCCCCTGCCGTAGGTAGGACGTACGGCGACCCGGGATGGTTGCCCCGGAGGGGTGGATCTCATGCCTGGGACCGCCGCGCACCTCGCGCGGTCAGTCTCTCATGCCCCCGTGAGATCGCCTGTGAGGTCGGTGTGCAGCCGGACCTGGCGGACCCGCACGGACCCGTCGCCGTGCAGGTCGAGCTCACGGTAGGCCCCGTCGGGCTCCCAGCCGGCCTCGGCGAGGAACGCGCGCCGGGCGTCGTCGGTGGCGTTGAGCCACACCAGCGCCGTGCGGAACCTGTCCGCGCGCAGCGTGTCGGCGCAGGCCTGGACGAGCCGGGAGCCGTGCCCGTGCCGGCCGTGGTCGGGGTCGACGGTGAGGTCGGTGACCTCCCCGTCGGCGACCGGGTCGGCGTCGGGGTCCGACGAGGGGCCGGTGACCGCGAAGCCGCGGACGGTGTTGCGCTCGAGGGCGACGAGCACCCGCTGGCGCGCGTCCTTCGGCGCCTGCAGGGAGGCCCGCCAGGCGCCGGCGAACTCGTCGGCGTCGAGGGCGTCGAGCACCTCGGCGGGCAGCACGCCGACGTACTCCTGCCGCCAGGCGCGGACCTGGACGCCCGCGATGCCCGGCGCGTCGTCGGCCCAGCCGACGCGCACCGAGACGTCGGCACCGGCGTGCTCGTGGCTGCTCATGCGCGCCATCCTCTCAACCGTCCACGATGTGACACTCAGTGCGCCGAGGCGGGACAGGAGTGTCACATCGGCGGGGTACACTCGCGGGATGTACGGCAACGACTTCACCGCCCCCGACGGCACGGCCGCCGCCTCCGTCGCAGGGCCGGACGACGAGGCGGGTCTCGAGGACTTCTGGCGGATCGTGCGCGAGGACGGCCGGATCGAGCCGCGCGACGCGATGCCCGAGGACTACCGGCGCTCGCTGATCCGTCAGATCGCCCAGCACGCGCACTCGGAGATCATCGGGATGCAGCCGGAGGGCAACTGGATCAGCCGTGCGCCGAGCCTGCGCCGCAAGGCGATCCTGATGGCCAAGGTGCAGGACGAGGCCGGTCACGGGCTCTACCTCTACGCCGCCGCCGAGACCCTCGGTGTCGACCGCGGCGAGCTGCTCGACCTGCTGCACAGCGGCGGGCAGAAGTACTCCTCGATCTTCAACTACCCCACCCTGACCTGGGCCGACATCGGCACGATCGGATGGCTCGTCGACGGCGCCGCGATCGTGAACCAGGTGCCGCTGTGCCGCTGCTCCTACGGTCCCTACGCCCGCGCGATGATCCGGGTCTGCAAGGAGGAGTCCTTCCACCAGCGCCAGGGCTTCGAGGCGCTGCACACGCTCTCGCACGGCACGCCCGAGCAGCACGCGATGGCGCAGGACGCCGTGAACCGCTGGTGGTGGCCGAGCCTGATGATGTTCGGCCCGCACGACTCCGGCGAGGCCGCGACCCGGGGCCACACCGCGAAGTCGATGGCGTGGGGCGTCAAGCGCTTCTCCAACGACGACCTGCGTCAGCGGTTCGTGGACATGACGGTCCCGCAGTCCGAGGCGCTCGGGCTGACGCTGCCCGACCCGGACCTGCGGTGGAACGAGGAGCGCGGACACTACGACTTCGGCGCCATCGACTTCGACGAGCTCTACCGCGTGATCAAGGGCGACGGCCCCTGCAACCGCGAGCGGATGGCCCGTCGCCGCGCCGCGCACGAGCAGGGCGCGTGGGCCCGCGAGGCGGCCTCGGCGTACGCCGACAAGCAGGCGCGTCGTACGTCGGAGGCGGTGGCATGAGCCAGGCCCCCGCCCCGCGGCGCGAGTGGCCGCTGTTCGAGGTGTTCGTGCGCTCGCGGCGCGGGCTCTCGCACACCCACGTCGGCTCGCTGCACGCGCCCGACGCGGAGATGGCCCTGCGCAACGCCCGCGACGTCTACACCCGCCGCCAGGAGGGCGTCTCGCTGTGGGTCGTCGCGGCCTCGGCGATCACGGCGTCGAGCCCCGAGGAGAAGGACGCGTTCTTCGACCCGGCGGGCGACAAGGTCTACCGCCACCCGACGTTCTACGACATCCCCGAGGGCGTGGAGCACCTGTGAGCACCCCCGACGGGACCGCCGCCTACACGCTGGCGCTGGCCGACGACGCGCTGGTCGCGGCGCAGCGGCTCGGCGAGTGGATCGCCTCCTCGCCGCAGATCGAGGAGGACATCGCGCTCGGCAACATCGCGCTCGACCTGCTCGGCCAGGCCCGCTCGCTGCTGTCGTACGCCGGATCGCTGCACGACCCGGTGCGCAGCGAGGACGACCTGGCCTACTGGCGCGACGAGCGGGACTTCCGCAACGTGCACCTCGTGGAGCGGTCGTGGGGACTCGGGGCGACGACCACGCCCGACTTCGGGGTGGCCGTGGCCCGGCTGCTGCTGCTCTCGACGTACCTCTGCGAGCTCTACGCCGCCCTCGCCCACAGCACCGACCCGACGCTGGCGGCCGTCGCGGCCAAGGCGGTCAAGGAGGTCGACTACCACCGCGACCACGCGACGATGTGGGTGCTGCGCCTCGGCGACGGCACCCCGGAGTCGCACGAGCGGGTGCAGGCCGGGCTGGACGCCGAGTGGCCCTTCGTCGAGGAGCTGTTCGACGGCTCCTTCGTGCCGGACGGGCTCGTCGCGGCCGGCGTGGCGGTGGACCCCGCGACCCTGCGGCGCGCGTTCGACCGACGGGTGACCGCCGTGCTCGCCGAGGCGACCCTGGACGTGCCGGCCGTGCGGCCCGCCGTGACCGGCGGACGACGCGGCGTGCACACCGAGCAGATGGGCTTCCTTCTCGCCGAGCTCCAGCACCTGACCCGCTCGCACCCGGGGGCGACGTGGTGAGCGACCTCGGCTACGAGGCCCGCACCTCGACCGGCGCGATGTGGGGCATCGCGGCGGCGGTGCTCGACCCCGAGGTGCCGGTGCTGACCATCGAGGACCTCGGCATCCTGCGCGCCGTCGACGTGGACGACGCGGGCGCGGTCACGGTCACCGTCACGCCGACGTACTCCGGCTGCCCGGCGACCGAGGCGATCCGCGACGACATCGTGGCCGCCTACGCCGCGGCGGGCGTGCACGGCGTGCGCGTCGACCTCGTGCTCGCACCGGCGTGGACGACCGACTGGATGAGCGAGGAGGGCCGGCGCAAGCTGGCCGACTACGGCATCGCCCCGCCCGCCCGCGGGGCGTCGACGGGAGCCGTCGCGCTCACGCTGAGCGTGCGCTGCCCGCAGTGCGGCTCGCCGGACACCCACGAGCTGAGCCGCTTCGGCTCGACGGCGTGCAAGTCGCTGTGGGTGTGCCGGGCCTGCGCCGAGCCGTTCGACCACTTCAAGGCGATCTGATGAGCGCCTCCCACAGCGTCTTCCACCCGCTCGCGGTGGCGGCCATCGAGCCGGTGACCGACGACTCGGTCGCGATCACCTTCGAGGTGCCCGACGACCTCGCCGAGGCCTACGCCTTCACCGCGGGCCAGCACCTCACCGTCCGCACCGAGCTGGCCGGCGACGACGTGCGCCGCAACTACTCGATCTGCTCTCCGGCCGGCTCCGGCGTGCTGCGGGTGGCCGTCAAGCGGCTGCCGGGCGGGGCGTTCTCCGAGCACGCCCTCGACGTGCTGCGGGTCGGCGACGTGCTCGACGTGATGACGCCGAGCGGCCGGTTCTTCACCCCGCTCGACCCGAGGCAGCGCAAGCACTACGTCTGCGTCGCGGCCGGCTCCGGCATCACGCCGGTCCTCTCGATCGTGGCGACCTCGCTGCGCGAGGAGCCGCTCTCGACGGTGACGCTGGTCTACGCGAACCGCACGCACGCGAGCGTGATGTTCCTCGAGGAGGTCGAGGACCTCAAGGACACCTATCCCGAGCGCTTCCAGCTGCTGCACGTGCTCTCCCGCGAGCCGCAGGAGGTCGAGCTGTTCTCCGGGCGGCTCGACGCCGACCGGATGGGCCGGATCCTCGCCGGCGTGGTGCCTCCGGACACGGTCGACGAGTGGTTCCTGTGCGGGCCGTTCGAGATGGTCTCCGACCTGCGCAAGCTCCTCGTCTCCGAGGGCGTGCCCAAGAAGGCGATCCACGCCGAGGTGTTCCACGTCGAGGCCGCGCCGCCCGTCCGGCGTACGTCTCCCGAGGCGGTCGAGGGGGACGGCTCGAAGGTCAGCATCACCCTGGACGGGCGTACGTCGACCTTCAGCCTGGCCACCGACGGGCCCGTCGTGCTGGACGCCGCCCTCGCGGTGCGGGCCGACGCGCCGTTCGCGTGCAAGGGCGGGGTGTGCGGCACCTGCCGGGCGAAGGTGCTCGAGGGCACCGTGGTCATGGACACCAACTGGGCGCTGGAGCCGGACGAGGTCGAGAGGGGCTACGTCCTGACCTGCCAGTCGCATCCCACGTCGCCGACGCTGAGCCTCGACTACGACGCCTGACCGCTCCCCGACGGGGTGCGATCAGGCCGGCGACGTCCAGGACCGCAGGGCCGCGTCGAGGGAGTCGACGACGCGCTCGAAGCTGCGGTCGACCGACAGGGGTATGCCGAACCCGTCGGCGGCCTCCAGCGCGACGAAGCCGTGCAGGGCGCTGCGCACGAACCGCGCGGCGTCGACCGCGTCGTCGCCGTCGAGGTCGTAGCCGGCGAGCACGCCGCTGACCACGTCGAGCACCTCGCCGGCCGCGTCGACGTAGGCGGGGTCGTCGGGACGCGACCGCAGCAGGTGGTGGTAGCGGCCCGGGTGCTCGGTGGCGTAGGCGCGGTAGGCGTGCGAGAGCGCGCGCACGGCGTCGCCGCGGGCCCTCCCGGTGGCGGCCCGGCGCAGCCGGACGGCGAGCTCGCCGGCGGCCAGCACGGCAAGCCGTGCGTGCAGGTCGTCGAGGCCGCCCACGTGCTTGTAGAGGCTCGGCACGGCGACGCCGAAGCCCTTGGCCAGCACGGCCAGGGTGAGCCCGTCGGGACCCTCCACGTCGACCACCCGGGCCGCTTCGGCGACGACGACGTCGGGGGACAGGCCGGCCCTAGGCATGGGCCGCGACCCGCGTGACCGCGTCGGCCACCAGGGCGGGTGCCTGGGTCTGGGGGTAGTGCCCGACGCCCGGCGCCATCACGACCTCGGCGCCGAGCCGCTCCCCGATCCACGCTGCCTCGGCGGCCGGGTCCTTCCAGTCCACGTCGTCGGAGCCCATCACCACCACTGCGGGTGCACGGACGTCGTCGAGGCGGGCCTCGGCCGGCGCGTGCGTGGTGCCGGTGGTGCGCACGAACGCCCGCCAGTGGCCGGGGCGGGTGAGGTTCTCGCGCACGGCGGCCAGGTGCTCCTCGTAGTCCTCGGGCCGGACGCCCGGCGTCCACTTCGGGTAGTAGGACAGGAACGCGGCGCGCCCCCACGGCCGCATCATCAGGACGCGGAACGCCAGGCTGAGCAGCGCGGCGCCCTTCGGGTTCCGCACGAAGGGTCCGACCAGCGCGAGCGCGCGCACGGCGTCCCGGCTGCTCGGCGGCGGCGATCACGGCGGCACCGGCACCCATGGAGTTCCCGACCAGGACGGCGGGGCCGCCGAGCGCGTCGACGAGGGCGAGCGCGTCGGAGGCCTGCGCCCGGTCGTCGTACGCGGAGAAGGTGGCGTCGCTGTCGCCGTGCCCGCGCAGGTCGAGGGTGGCGACCCGGAAGCCGCGCTCCACCAGCAGCGGGACCAGGTGGCGGTACGAGGACCGGAGCTCGCCCATGCCGGGCAGGCACACGACCAGGGGCGCGTCCTCGGCGCCCGTGACGTCGTAGCCGAGCCGGCCTTCGGGCCGCGGGAGGTACTGGGTAGTGGTCATAGCCCAAAGGCTAATAACATTAGCCCAGCGATGTCAAGAGGCCGAGCGCGCCCTCGCCGCGTCCCGCAGCGCCAGCGCTCGGGCGAGCCCGCCGAGGACGGCGCCGACGAGGAACAGGCCGGTCATCGTCAGCGGGACGAGGTAGATCAGCGCCTCGAGGCCGTCGTCGGGGCGGATCCGCTCCAGGCCGACGGAGGCGGCCCAGAACTGGGGGACGGCCGCGACCGCGACCGCCGGCAGCGCCGTCAGCAGCGAGCGGTGCGCGGCCAGCAGCACCGGCAGGAACAGGAGCGCCGCCGCGAACCACAGGTTGCTCAGCGTGGAGACCGAGGCCGGCTGGTCGCCGGCCCGCACGGCCGGGTCGACGAGCCGCACGGCGAGCACCGCGACGGCCACCGACGCGGCCAGCGTCACGCCCGTCCAGGCCAGGCCGGCGACGACCGGGCGGGTGCGCAGGGGGCTGGTGGGGGCGACGAGGGCGTGGGTGCTCATGGATCCAGGATCGGCGTCCGCGGCACGCCGCCGCATCCGTGCTGCTACTCAGGTGCGCGACTAGGGTGGCCGGGTGCAGCAGTACCTCGACCTCCTCCAGCGGATCCTCGACGACGGCGCGGTCAAGGGCGACCGCACCGGCACGGGCACCCGCAGCGTCTTCGGCCACCAGATGCGGTTCGACCTCTCCGAGGGCTTCCCGCTCGTGACCACCAAGAAGGTGCACACCCGCTCGGTGTTCGCCGAGCTGCTGTGGTTCCTGCGCGGCGACACCAACGTGAAGTGGCTCCAGGACCGAGGCGTGACCATCTGGGACGAGTGGGCCGACGAGTCCGGCGACCTCGGCCCGGTGTACGGCGCGCAGTGGCGGTCCTGGCCGACCCCCGACGGGCGGCACGTCGACCAGGTGGCGCAGGTGGTCGAGGCGGTCCGGCGCGACCCCGACTCGCGGCGGCACATCGTCTCGGCGTGGAACGTCGCCGACATCCCGCAGATGGCGCTCGCGCCGTGTCACGCGCTCTTCCAGTTCTACGTCGCCGACGGCCGGCTCTCGTGCCAGCTCTACCAGCGCAGCGCCGACGTGTTCCTCGGCGTGCCGTTCAACATCGCGTCGTACGCCCTGCTCACGCACATGGTCGCCCAGGTCACCGGCCTCGAGGTCGGGCGACTTCGTGCACACGCTCGGCGACGCCCACCTCTACTCCAACCACCTCGACCAGGCCAGGCTCCAGCTCACCCGCGAGCCGCGCCCGCTGCCGACGCTGTGGCTCGACCCGTCCGTGACCGAGCTGGACGCGTTCGACCTCGAGCACGTCGCGGTGCACGGCTACGACCCGCACCCCGGCATCAAGGCCCCGATCGCGGTATGAGCACCCCACGAAACCGCTCCCTGCGCTCGCTCCGGTCACGCCTCCGCGGGGACCCCGGTCCTGTGGTCCAGGACCGATGAGCGGTTCGAAGCGGGTGGTGATGGTCGCGGCCGTCGCCGACAACGGCGTGATCGGCGCGCGGCGGGGACATCCCGTGGTCGCTGCCGGCCGACCTCAAGCACTTCCGGGCGACCACCACGGGCCACACCGTGGTCATGGGGCGGGCGACGTACACCTCCATCGGGCACCCGCTGCCCTTCCGCACCAACGTCGTGGTGACCCGCGACAGGATGTGGCGCGGCGAGGGCGTCAAGGTCGCGCCCAGCGTCGAGGACGCGATCGAGCAGGCCCAGGCGTACGACGGGGACGTGATGGTCATCGGCGGGGGCGAGATCTACGCACTGGCGATGCCGCTGGCCACCCACCAGGTGCTGACCGAGGTGCACCAGTCACCGGAGGGCGACACGCACTACCCGGCGTGGGACCGCGGCCAGTGGCGCGAGACCGCGCGCGAGGTCCACGACGGCTACGACTTCGTCTGGTGGGAGCGGGCCGGCTCGTAGGCTGTCGAGATGACGGCGACCTCGCTCACCTCCCGGCTGCTGCGGGCCACCCCGCTGCACCGCTCCGGCCTCCTGCTCGAGCTCGACCTGACCCGCGGGCTGCCCGAGGCTCCGCCGACCACGCCGCTGGAGATGCTGCGGGCCCGGCAGCGGCCCACCCTGCACGCGGTCGTCGAGGCGCTGGAGAGGGCCGCCTCGGACGACCGGGTGCGCGGGCTGGTCGCGCACGTGGGCGGCTGGCAGCCGGGGCTCGCCGCCTCGCACGAGCTCCGCGAGGCGGTGACCCGGCTGCGCGAGTCGGGTCGTCGTACCGTCGCCTGGTCGGAGGCCTTCGGCGAGCTCGGCCCCGGCAACACGGGCTACCACCTGGCCAGCGCCTTCGAGGAGGTCTGGCTGCAGCCGTCGGGCGACGTGGGCCTGGTCGGCCTCACCGCGCAGGCGGTGTTCGTGCGCGGCACCCTCGACAAGCTCGGCGTCGAGCCCCAGATCGGCCAGCGCCACGAGTACAAGACGGCCGCCGACATGTTCATGTCGGCCGGGATGACCGGCCCGCACCGCGAGATGCTCACCCGGCTCGTCGAGTCGGCCACCGACACCCTGGTCCGCGACGTGGCCCGATCGCGCGGCCTGACCGAGGAGCAGGTGCGCGCGGCGGTCGACGCCGCGCCGCTGTCGGCGACCGACGCCGTCGAGCGGGGGCTGGTCGACCGCACCGGCTACCGCGCGGACGTGTACGCCGCGACGCGGGAGGCGCTCGGCGAGGTGGACCTGCTGTTCGTGGACCGCTACGCGAAGAAGGGCGGGCCGTCCGCGGCGCTGTCGGCCGTCGGGGACCTGCCCGGCCGCGGCAGCCGCCCGACCGTCGCGGTCGTGCACGCCACCGGGGCCATCCACCTCGGGCGCAGCGGCGGCCCGTCGCCGATGTCCGGCCCGTCGGTCGGCTCCGACACCCTCGGTGCCGCGCTGCGGGCGGCCGGCCGCGACGACGCGGTGCGCGCGGTCGTGCTGCGCGTGGACAGCCCCGGCGGCTCGTACGTCGCCTCCGACGCGCTGCGCGCCGAGGTGCTGGCGCTGCGGGCGTCCGGCACCCCGGTGGTGGCGTCGATGGGCGGGGTGGCCGCCTCCGGGGGCTACTTCCTCGCGATGCCGTGCGACCACGTCGTCGCGACCCCGGGCACGCTGACCGGGTCCATCGGCGTGCTGGCGGGCAAGCAGGTCCTGCGCGACGCGCTCGAGCGGGCCGGCGTGCACCGCGAGAGCGTCTCGTCGGGCCGGAGCGCCGACATGTTCTCCACCTCGCGACCGTTCGACCACGAGGAGTGGACGCGGCTCGAGGGCTGGCTCGACGCCGTCTACGCCGACTTCACCGCCAAGGCGGCCGCCGACCGCGACATGGACGTCGAGCGGCTCCGCTCGCTGGCGCGCGGACGCGTGTGGACCGGCGCCGACGCCGCCGAGAACGGCCTGGTCGACGCGACGGGCGGCCTGACCGACGCCGTGGAGGTCGCCTGCCGGCTCGCCGGGATCGCGCGCGCGGACGCCTCCGTGCGGACCTACCCGGCGCTGCACCCCCTGCAGCAGCTCGTCCCGACCGCCAACAGCGAGTCGCCGGCGGCAGCCGCCGTCGACGGGTGGGGCGCGGCCTGGGCCGCCCCGGGCGGGCTCGAGCGCCTGCTGGCCGCGACCGGCCTGGCGCCGTACGGCGTGCTGAGCGTGCCGTGGGGCCTGCGCCTGCTCTGAGGTGCCGTGCCGTCCGGGCGAAAAGAGGTGGGAGGCCGGGCCGGCGTCGTCGAGACTGACCCGGTGGACCGGGTCGAGGTGGTGGTGGCGCATCCCGAGCGCGCGACGCTGCGGGTCGGCGACGTCTTCCTCAAGATCGTCGCGGACCGGGACGGCGCCGACCGCGAGGTCGAGGCGATGCGGGCGGCGCCGGTGCCGACGCCGGAGGTGTTGTGGCGGGAGCCGCCCGTGCTCGCGCTGGCCGCCCTCCCGGGCCGGGCGATCGCCCGTCTCGGCGAGCCGTCGACGGCCTCGCCGGACGCCTGGGCCGCAGCGGGTGCCGTGGTGCGACGCCTGCACGACGCGCCGCTGCCGCCGTGGCCGGGTCGCAGCGCGGAGGACCGGGCCACGCGCCTCGAGGACGAGTGCCGCTGGCTGCTGGACAACGACGTCCTGCCCGCCGACCTGGTCTGGCGCAACCGCGAGGTCGCCGAGGGCGCGCTCCGTCCGGCGGCCGCCCCGGTGTTCGCGCACGGCGACCTGCAGGTCGCGCACGTGTTCGTCGACGGCGACGAGGTCACGGGGGTCATCGACTGGTCCGAGGCGGGCCCGGGCGAGGCGATGCACGACCTCGCGATCCTGACCCTCGGGCACCCCGAGCGCCTCGCGGACGTCGCCGCGGGCTACGGCGAGGGCGTCGACGCCGACGTCGTCCGCGCGTGGTGGTCGCTGCGCAGCCTGACCGCGATCCGGTGGCTGGTCGAGCACGGCTACGACCCGGCCGCGCCGGGCTGCGAGATCGACGTGCTCCGGGCCCGGCTCTGAGGCTGCCCGCCGGGCGCTCCTGGAACTGGCCGATGGCTGCGCCGTACGACGCGGAATCCTGCGGGGAAGGGCCAGAAGGGGGCCGGCGTGCAGGGATTGGCCACTTCCGGGCCGAGGCTCAGCCCTCGGTGGCCTCGGCGAGCGGCACGACGTCGGTGGCCTTGCCGAACAGGGCGGCGTACGTCGCCCCGGCGATCAGCGCACCGACGATCGGCGCCAGCCAGAACGCCCAGAGCTGGACGATCGCGTCCCCGCCGGCGAACAGGGCCGGTCCGGTCGAGCGCGCCGGGTTGACCGAGGTGTTGCTGACCGGGATCGAGATGAGGTGGATCAGGGTCAGCGAGAGCCCGATCGCGATCGGCGCGAAGCCCTTCGGCGCCCGGGTGTCGGTGGCGCCGAGGATCACGTAGAGGAAGAACGCCGTCAGCACGATCTCGACGACCAGCACGGCGAGCAGGGAGTAGCCCAGCGGCGAGCGGTCGCCGTAGCCGTTGGTGGCGAACCCGGAGTCCCTCGCGCTGAAGCCGTCGACGCCCGGAGGCGACAACGAGCAGCACCAGCGCCGCCGCGACGGCCGCGACGACCTGGGTCACGACGTACGCCGGCACGTCGCGCCACTCGAACCGCCTGGCCGTGGCGAGGCCGATCGTCACGGCGGGGTTGAAGTGGCCCCCGCTGACGTGGCCCACCGCGTAGGCCATGGTCAGCACGGTCAGGCCGAAGGCGAGCGCCACGCCGAGGAAGCCGATGCCGACGTCGGGGACGCCGGCCGCCAGCACGGCGGCGCCGCAGCCGCCGAAGACCAGCCAGAAGGTGCCGAAGAACTCGGCGGCGAGACGCTGCGCGAGGGAGTGTGCGTCGGGCATGGTGGGGCTCCCGGTGAGTCGTGGTGCGCGTGTGAGACCCGAGAGATGAGAGGAATGTATCGCCTGCTGTACGTCGTGCGCGACCCGCCGCGCGGCGAACGGATAGCCTGACCCCATGACGTCCGGCACGCTGCCTGCCGCCCCGTTCGGGCGGGTCCTCACCGCGATGGTCACGCCGTTCCACGAGGACGGCTCGGTCGACCTCGAGGGCGCCGCCCGGGTCGCGGAGCACCTCGCCGCCCACGGCCACGACGGCGTCGTGGTGTCCGGGACGACGGGGGAGTCGCCGACGACCACCACCGAGGAGGACGGCGCGCTGCTGCGGGCGGTCGTCGAGGCGGTCGGCGACCGGCTCAGCGTGGTGGCCGGGGTCGGCACCAACAACACCGCGCACTCCGTCGAGCTGGCGGCGCAGGCAGAGAAGATCGGTGCCGACGGCGTGCTGCTCGTCTCGCCGTACTACAACAAGCCCAGCCAGGAGGGCGTCGCCGCGCACTTCGAGGCGGTCGCGCAGGCGTCCGGGCTGCCGGTGATGCTCTACGACATCCCGGGCCGCACGGGCATCACGATCAGCGAGGCGACCTACCGCCGTGTCGCCGCCGACGACCGGTTCGTGGCGGTCAAGGACGCCGTCGGAGACCTCTACCGCGGCGTGCGGATCATGGCCGAGACCGGCCTGGCCTACTACAGCGGCGACGACGTGCTCAACCTCGGCTGGCTCACCCATGGCGGCTGCGGGATCGTGTCGGTGGTCGGTCACGTCGCCGGCGACGAGTACGCCGCGATGGTGGCCGCCGTGGACCGCGGCGACCTCGCGTCGGCCCTGTCCACCTACCGTGCCCTCGTCCCCGTCGTCGAGGCCGTGATGACCCGCGCCCCCGGCGTGATGACCGCCAAGGCGGCCCTGCAGCTGATGGGCGTGCTGCCCCGCCGCACGGTGCGCCTGCCCCTGGTCGAGGCCGACGAGGCGCTGGTCGCCGACCTCCGCGACGCGCTCGTGGCCGCCGGCCTCTTGGACGCCACCGCATGAGCCGGGGCCACCCCGGCCACCCCGGGCTCGGGGCGGCACCCGCGCTGCCGGAGCACGGTCTGCGGATCATCCCGCTCGGCGGGCTCGGCGACGTCGGCCGCAACATGACCGTCTTCGAGTACGACGGCCGGCTGCTGCTCGTCGACTGCGGCGTGCTGTTCCCCGAGGACCACCACCCCGGCGTCGACCTGATCCTCCCCGACTTCGAGCCCATCCGGGACCGGCTCGACCGGGTCGAGGCACTGGTGCTCACCCACGGCCACGAGGACCACATCGGCGCCACGCCGTACCTCCTGCGCGAGCGCGGCGACATCCCGCTCGTCGGGTCCCGGCTGACGCTGGCGTTCCTGTCCTCCAAGCTGCGCGAGCACCGCCTCAGGGAGACCGCGCAGCACGAGGTCGCGGCCGGCGACCGGATCGCGTTCGGGCCCTTCGAGCTCGAGTTCGTCGCGGTCAACCACTCGATCCCGGACGCCCTGGCCGTCGCCATCCGCACCGGCGCGGGTCTCGTCCTGCACACCGGCGACTTCAAGATGGACCAGCTGCCCCTCGACGGCCGGGTCACCGACCTGCGCGCGTTCGCCCGCCTCGGCGAGGAGGGCGTCGACCTGTTCATGGTCGACTCCACCAACGCCGAGGTGCCGGGGTTCGTCACCAACGAGGTCGACATCGGGCCCGTCCTCGACCGGGTCTTCCACGAGAGCCGCGACCAGCGGATCATCGTGGCCTGCTTCGCCTCCCACGTGCACCGCGTCCAGCAGGTCATGGACGCCGCCGTCGCGCACGGCCGCAAGGTCGCGTACGTCGGACGCTCGATGGTCCGCAACATGGCGATCGCGCGGGACCTGGGCTACCTCACCGTGCCGCCCGACACGCTCGTGGACGCCAAGGAGCTCGCCGACCACCCGCCGCACCGGACCGTGCTGATCTCCACCGGCAGCCAGGGCGAGCCGCTCTCCGCGCTCTCGCGCATCGCCCAGCGCAACCACAGCTTCGTCCACATCGAGGAGGGCGACACGGTCGTGCTCGCGTCCTCGCTGATCCCCGGCAACGAGAACGCCGTCTACCGCGTCATCAACGGGCTCTCGCGCTGGGGCGCCAACGTCGTGCACAAGGGCAACGCGCTCGTGCACGTCTCCGGCCACGCGTCGGCCGGCGAGCTCCTCTACTGCTACAACATCGTCCGCCCCGGCAACGTCATGCCGGTGCACGGCGAGGTCCGGCACCTGCGGGCCAACGCCGCGCTCGCGCGTCGCACCGGCGTGCCCGCCGACCGCGTGGTGGTCGCCGAGGACGGTCTCGTCGTCGACCTCGTGGACGGCCGGGCCACGGTGGCCGGCACCGTCGACTGCGGCTACGTGTTCGTCGACGGCTCGTCGGTCGGCGACATCACCGAGTCCTCGCTCAAGGACCGACGGATCCTCGGTGAGGAGGGCTTCATCTCCGTGATCGTGGTGGTCGACTCGGTCACCGGCAAGGTGTCCGGCGGCCCGGAGATCCACGCGCGGGGGTTCGTCGAGGACGACTCCGCGTTCGACGAGGTGAAGCCGGCCATCGTCGAGGCGCTGGACGCCGCGGCCCGCGAGGGTGTCGACGACCCCTACCAGCTCCAGCAGAACATCCGCCGGGTGGTCGGGCGCTGGGTGTCGAGCACCCACCGGCGGCGGCCGATGATCATCCCGGTGGTCGTCGAGGCCTGACCCGGCCGGCGGCGTACCCGGGCGGCTCAGCCGACGGCGTCCCCG
Source organism: uncultured Actinomycetota bacterium (assembly GCA_963781745.1). Taxonomy (GTDB): domain Bacteria; phylum Actinomycetota; class Actinomycetes; order Propionibacteriales; family Nocardioidaceae; genus Nocardioides_B. Next base: position 174,083 of record CAWAHH010000010.1, read on the forward strand.
ACGCGGTGCTCCGCCTTGACCTCGTACATCGCCGCGTCGGCGGCCTCCATGAGCGCGGCGAGGTCCTCGGTCGGGAAGGCCGTGGCCACCCCCACGCTGGCTCGCAGCCCGACCGTCCCGTGCGGCGAGGGGATCTGCAGCGCCTCGACGGCGGCGGTCACCCGCTCGGCCAGCCGGAGGCCGGTCGCGGCGTCGGCGCCGCGGGCGAGCAGCACGAACTCGTCGCCGCCGAGGCGGGCGACCAGGTCGTCGGAGCGGGCGACCCCGCGGATCGCGGTCGCGACCGCCCGCAGCACCGCGTCGCCGGTGACGTGGCCGTGGGTGTCGTTGATCGCCTTGAACTCGTCGAGGTCGACGACGAGCAGGCTGAGCGGGGACTCGTCGACCAGCGGGGCGCCCGCCGCACCGGCGACGCCCGCCGCCGAGGCCTCGGCGGCGAGGGCGACCAGGGCGTCGTCGAAGGCCCGCCGGTTGCCGATGCCGGTGAGCGGGTCCTCGCTCGCCGCCTGCAGCGCGCTGGCGCGGTCGCGGTGCAGCCGCTCGACGCTCAGCGCCGCCTGGGCGCCCTGCAGGGTGCTCAGCCGCTGCTGCCACAGCACGCGGGAGAGCAGCTCGGCGTAGCTGCGGCCGGAGGCCGCCCCGGGCACGCCCGCCTGCGCCTCCATCTCGACCAGCAGCCAGCCCGCGCTCGCGGTCACCTGCCAGTCACCGGCGGTGTGGGCGTACGTCGCGGCCTGCTGCGCGACCTCGACCGCCTCGTCGCGCTCGCCGAGGTTCCACAGCGCGCGGGCCAGTGCGCCGCCGACGACGGCCCGTCCGCCCTGGTACTCCGGCTGGTCCTCGCGCGCGAACGCCTCGCGCAGCTCGGGCAGCGACTCCTCGGCCGCGTCGCGGGGCCGCGAGCACAGCTCGATCGCCCCGCAGACGGCGCTCAGCGTCGGCAGCGCCAGCTCGCGTGAGATGTCGAGCCCGCGCAGGGCGTACGCGTGCGCCTGGGCACGGTGCACCCGGACGTCGTCCCCCGAGCCGTCGTACGGGCGGACCCGCTCCAGCTCGTCGGCCCAGCGCAGGTGCAGCTCGCAGAGGTTCATCAGGTCGACGACCGGGGCCTCGCGGTAGGGCATCGGGCTCGCGTCGAGCTCGAGCGCCCGCTCGAAGTGCGGCTGGGCGATCTCGTAGAGCCGCATCTCGAGGTAGGCGTAGCCGATGCCGGTGTGCGCCCAGCACCGCAGCGCCGGGTCGTCGCACGAGGCCAGGTCGACCTCCGCCGCGGCGAGGGTGAGCAGGGCGGCCTCCATCCGGGCCAGCCGGATCAGGGCGAGCGCGTGCATCGAGCGGCCGTTGGCCTGCCAGCCGGCGCTGCCCGCCTCGGTGCCGGCGCCGACGCAGCGCTCGGTCGCGGCGAGGGTGGCCGGCAGCGACCCGCGGGTCAGCTCGGCGTTGGCGGTGGCGTACCACAGCCCGGCCCGCTCGTCCGGCGTGGTGCGGGCCAGCGCCTCCGGGTCGTCGAGGAGGGAGTGCGCCAGGGTGAGGGCGGCATCGGTGTCGCCGTCGAAGGCGAGACTCATCACCCGCGCGGCGACGTCGGACATCCTCACACGGGTGATTTTCCCGCAGAAACGACCTCAGTGGCGTCCTAACGTCCCGATTGCGGACGTTCGGACCGCTCAGAGCGCCATTCGGTACGACGACCGGTCGCCGCGTCCCAGGATCAGAGACGCCCGACGGGGGAGCCGGCCCGGCGTGTGAGGCATGGGACAGGAGTGACGATCCCGTAGATTCCTCGGCATGGCGACCCGCACGTCTTCCCCGTCGGCGTCGCGGAGCAAGGGCACGTCCACGCGCTCCTCGACCCGACCGTCCGGCAGCCAGGCCCGCAAGAGACCCCCCGCGAAGAAGCGCTCGAAGAGCTCGAGCCGCCCCTCCCCGCGCGCGGTCCGCAGTGGACCTGGCCCCGTGTCGAGGCTGTTCCACGCCCTGGGCCGAGGACTCGCCGCCGTCTGGCTGGGCCTCGCGCACGTCCTGGGCGCGGCCGTCCGCAAGATCGGGCGCACCGCCCGCGAGCTCGAGCCCGAGCACCGCCGCGACGGGGCCGGGCTGTTCCTGCTCGGTCTGGCCGTCGTGGTCGCGGCCGCCGTCTGGTGGCAGCTTCCGGGCGGCGTCGGCGACTCCGTGCGCACGGTCGTCAACGGCTCGGTCGGCCTGCTGGGCTGGTTCGTGCCCCTGCTGCTGTGCTTCGTCGCCTGGCGCACGCTGCGCGACCCGGAGAGCAACGGCCCGGCGGGTCGCCAGATCATCGGCTGGGCGGCGCTGCTCTTCGGCGTGCTCGGCCTCGTGCACATCGCCAACGGGATGCCGCGCCCGCACCGCGGGGACACCGAGGCGCTCCAGCAGGCCGGCGGCGCCATCGGGTTCGTCGTCTCCTCGCTGTTCATGGACCTGCTGCGCAGCTCGCTGGTCGCCGTACCCCTGCTCGTGCTGCTGTCCTTCTTCGGCGTGCTGGTGATCGCCGGAACCCCGCTCTACCAGGTGCCCGCCCGGCTCGCCGCGACCCGCGACCGGCTGCTCGGGCGGACCGCGCCCGCCGTGCCCGAGGAGGTCGCCCCCGAGGAGACCGCCCCGCTCAAGCGCAGCCGGCCGCGCCGCCGGGTCGGCTCGATGGCCGAGCCGGACCCCGACCTCGGGGACCAGCCCTACGACAGCCCGGTGCTCGAGGACCGGGCGCTCGCGAAGCGCGGCCGCAAGGCCGCCGCCGACCCTCCCGACGTCACCGACGGGTCCGCCGATGCCGTCGCCTCCGCCGACGGAGGCGCCGAGAGGCCGAGGCGCCGCCGCACACGCCGCTGCCGGCCCGCGTCGAGCAGCTCGCGCTGTCCGGGGACATCACCTACTCGCTGCCCGGCAACGACGTCCTCAAGGCCGGCTCGGTGCACAAGGCACGGTCCAAGGCCTCCGACGACGTGGTCGCCCGGCTCACCGAGGTGCTCGAGCAGTTCGACATCGACGCCCAGGTGACCGGCTACACGCGCGGCCCGACGGTCACGCGCTACGAGGTCGAGCTCGGCCCGGCCGTGAAGGTGGAGAAGGTCACCGCGCTCGGCAAGAACATCGCCTACGCGGTCGCGTCCGCCGACGTGCGGATCCTCTCGCCGATCCCCGGCAAGTCGGCCATCGGCATCGAGATCCCCAACACCGACAAGGAGATCGTCTCCCTCGGTGACGTGCTGCGCTCGCACAACGCCCGCAACGACCACCACCCGATGATCGTCGGGCTCGGCAAGGACGTGGAGGGTGGCTTCGTCGTCGCCAACATGGCGAAGATGCCGCACCTGCTCGTCGCCGGCGCCACCGGCTCCGGCAAGTCGTCCTTCGTGAACTCGATGATCACCTCGCTGCTGATGCGCTCGACCCCCGACGAGGTCCGGATGATCCTGGTCGACCCCAAGCGGGTCGAGCTCAACATCTACGAGGGCGTCCCGCACCTGATCACGCCGATCATCACCAGCCCGAAGAAGGCCGCCGAGGCGCTGGCGTGGGTCGTGCGGGAGATGGACATGAGGTACGACGACCTCGCGGCGTTCGGCTTCCGGCACGTCGACGACTTCAACAAGGCCGTCCGCGCCGGCAAGGTGCAGGTGCCGCCCGGGAGCGAGCGCGTGCTCGCGCCGTACCCCTACCTGCTGGTGGTCGTCGACGAGCTCGCCGACCTGATGATGGTGGCGCCGCGCGACGTGGAGGACGCGGTCGTGCGGATCACCCAGCTCGCCCGCGCCGCCGGCATCCACCTGATCCTGGCGACCCAGCGGCCCTCGGTCGACGTCGTCACCGGGCTGATCAAGGCGAACGTGCCCTCGCGGCTGGCGTTCGCGACCTCCTCGCTCGCCGACTCCCGCGTCATCCTCGACCAGCCGGGCGCGGAGAAGCTGGTCGGCCAGGGCGACGGGCTGTTCCTGCCGATGGGCGCGAGCAAGCCCGTGCGCGTGCAGGGCTCCTGGGTCACCGAGTCCGAGGTGCACGCGGTCGTCGCGCACTGCAAGGAGCAGCTCACGCCGACGTACCGCGAGGACGTGACCGCCCCGGCCGCCGCCAAGCGCGACCTCGACGACGACATCGGCGACGACCTCGACCTGGTGGTGCAGGCGATCGAGCTCGTGGTCTCCACGCAGTTCGGGTCGACCTCGATGCTGCAGCGCAAGCTCCGCGTCGGTTTCGCCAAGGCCGGCCGCCTGATGGACATCCTCGAGAGCCGTGGCGTCGTCGGCCCGAGCGAGGGAAGCAAGGCCCGCGACGTGCTGATCAAGCCCGACGACCTCGACGGCGTCATCGCCACCGTGCAGGGGGAGAGCCAGTGAGTGCAGCCATGCAGCACCCGAGCGTCCACGACGGGGCCGACGGCCCCGAGCGGTCCGCCGCGACCGACCGGGGGCCGGCGTCCTCGCCGGGCCAGGTCGTCGAGCCCGTGGTCGTGCGCCGCAACGCCGGCCTCGCCGCGCTGGTCGGCGCCGGGGCCTCGGCGATCGCGATCGCCTACCTCTGGCGGGCCGGCCAGAGCGGCGCGGTGCTCGACTGGGCGCTGTGCGCTGTGCTGGCCGCGATCGCCGTCGTGTACCTCGCGAACCTCGTCGACGCCCGCACCCCGCTTCTGGTCGCCGACCACCTCGGGGTCCGGATCCGGCTCGGCCACCAGTGGCGCGGTCTGCCGTGGGACGCGGTCGGCACGGTCGTGGTCGAGCCCCGCCGCGGGCTGCTGCACGACGGCCGGCTGCGGTTCGCCCCGCACAGCCTGGCCCGCGCCCTGGACGGCCTCGACGCCCGCGGCCGCCGTGCCGCCTCGCTCAACAGGCGCGTGTACGGCGCCGCGCTGGCCGTCCCGATGGGCCTGACCACCCGGGTCTCGACGCCCGACGCGGACCTGGCCGACCGCCTGGCCGCCCTGGCCGCCGGCCGCGCCGACGTGGTCGAGGCCGTGCGTCCCGAGCGGCCGGCGCGAGCCCGTCGCGGGTCGGCGGAGGAGCGCGAGCCGGAGGGGCCGCCGACCGAGGTGAGGACGAGGCCATCGGGGCCACCGAGGCAGCCGAGGCCACCGGGAGCGCCGCCGCTCGGCCGACCTCTCGGCCGACCGCTTCACCGACCGCTCCGCCGTCCTCTGGGGCGACCTCCCGGGCGACCTCTCCGACTGTCTGCCCGGCGACGCCGTCGACGAGCACCGGCGCGACGACCCGGACGCTCCGGGCGAGGACCCCGGCCGACGACCAGGCCGACGACCCGGCCGACGACAGGGCCGGGGAGACCGGCCGGACCGGGACCGGCCGCCGCGGGCCACCCCGCTCGGCGGCATCGCCACCGTGGTCTCGCGCTTCGCCCGCGGCCGGCGCCGCGACGTCGACGTCCCGCTGGCCGCCGCCGCCCGGGCCGAGGCCGACCCCGGCACGGCCGACGAGGTCGACGAGGTCGACGAGGTCGACGAGGTCGACGAGGTCGACGAGGACGGGGTGCGCGCCGCGGAGGCCGAGCAGGTCGCCCTGCTCGACGATCACGGACCCGCGCGGTCGGCGCACCCGGCCGCCGTACCCCTGCGCGACCCGCGGCGTGCGCTGCGCGCCCAGGTCACCCGCGACACCCCGGCGACCGTGCTCGGGTCGGCGGCGCTGCTGCCGGACGCGCCGGGCCGGCCGGCGGAGCGGGGCTGCCGGAGAGCGCCGAGCTGCGGCGCCGCAGCGACGAGGAGCTCGACCCGTTCGCCTCGCGGGTCCGCCCGATCGCCTCGCTCGGCGAGGCCGTCGAGCCGCTGGTGATCGACGACTTCGTCACCGAGCCGGCCTACGACCCGGTCATCGGGCCGCAGCTGGCCGCGGCGCGGACGCGGGTCGCGCTCAGCGTCGACGAGCTCGCCGAGCGCACCCGGATCCGCCCGCACGTCATCGAGTCGGTCGAGGTCGACGACTTCGCGCCGTGCGGCGGCGACTTCTACGCCCGCGGGCACCTGCGCACGCTCGCGCGGGTGCTGGGCCAGGACCCGGAGCCGCTGGTGGCGCAGTTCGACGCGAGGTACGCCACCGCGCCGATCAACGCGCGGCGGGTCTTCGAGGCCGAGCTCGCGACGGGCATGACCGGAAGCATGCGCACCACGACCGGCGGCCCCAACTGGGCGCTGATGGTCGGCGTGGTGCTCGCCCTCGTCATGACGTGGGGGGTGGTCCGGCTCGTCGCCGCCGAGCCGGCCGAGCAGCTCCAGCCGCCGCCCGTGACCCCGGTGCTCGACGGCTCGGCCGGGGTGGCCGACCCGCAGGTCGAGCCTCCCGCGTCGCCCGTGCGCGTCACCCTGCTGGGCAGCGACGGCGGCTCGCGGGCCGTCGTGCGCGACGCCGGCGGCAAGGTCGTCTGGGCCGGCCTGGTCGAGGACGGCGGCCGCACGGTCGTCCGGGCCACCCCACCGGTGACGGTCTCGGCCCGCGACGCCGGGGCGGTCCGGGTCCGTGTCGCCGGCACCGGAAAGGGCCCCGTCGGCGAGCTCGGCGCGCCCGCCCGTCGTACGTTCCACCGCTGACCCACCCCTGACGACACCTCCCGCACCGCCCGTCACACGATTACCTGGGTCCCCTGGTGATCGAGCACTTCCCCGGGGTTGCATGCCAGGGGAGGCAGCAGTTCTCCTGGGGCAGTACGCCGGCCGGGTGTCCGCGCGGACCCGAGCACCTCTCCGCGCCGGGAAGGTCGAGGTCAGCCTGCGGTACGGCGAGGTGGGCCGTCCCGAGCGGCGCTACGCCTGGCGGTGAGCCCCGCGGGGGTGGGGTTCGCCGTTCGGCGGTCGGGGCCGTCATACTCGGTGACGGTCATGACTGCACTCACCGAAGCCTCCCCGTCCCCGCTCCCGTCGCCCGACGCGCCCGGTGCCACCACCGTCGCGCTGGTGACGCTGGGCTGCGCCCGCAACGAGGTCGACTCCGAGGAGCTCGCCGGCCGGCTCGAGGCGGGGGGCTTCCGCCTCGTCGAGGACCCGGCCGACGCGGAGACCGTCGTGGTCAACACCTGCGGCTTCGTCGAGGCCGCCAAGAAGGACTCCGTCGACACCCTCCTCGAGGCCTCCGACCTCAAGTCCGAGGGGTCCACCAAGGCGGTCGTCGCGGTGGGCTGCCTGGCCGAGCGCTACGGCAAGGACCTCGCCGAGTCGCTGCCCGAGGCCGACGCCGTCCTCGGCTTCGACGACTACCCCGACATCGCGGACCGGCTGCGCTCGATCCTCGCGGGCGAGCAGCACCATCCGCACACGCCACAGGACCGCCGCCTGCTGCTGCCGATCTCGCCGGCGGAGCGCGACGCGAGCACCGTCGTGGTGCCCGGGCACACGGTCGCGGCGCCCGACCTGCCGATCGGAGCGGCCCCGGAGTCCGGCCCCCGCGCCGTCCGCCGCCGCCTCGACGGCGGGCCGATGGCTCCGCTCAAGCTGGCCAGCGGCTGCGACCGGCGGTGCTCGTTCTGCGCGATCCCGTCGTTCCGGGGCTCGTTCGTCTCGAGGCGCCCCAGCGACGTGCTCGGCGAGGCCCGGTGGCTGGCCGAGCAGGGCGTCAAGGAGCTGTTCCTGGTCAGCGAGAACTCCACGTCCTACGGCAAGGACCTCGGCGACCTTCGGCTCCTGGAGACGCTGCTGCCCGAGCTGGCGGCCGTCGAGGGCGTCGAGCGGGTGCGGGTGTCCTACCTCCAGCCCGCCGAGACCCGGCCCGGCCTGGTCACCGCGATCGCGGCGACGCCGGGCGTGGCGGCCGTACTTCGACCTCTCCTTCCAGCACGCCTCCCACGCCGTCCTGCGCCGGATGCGCCGCTTCGGCGACCCCGAGAGCTTCCTCGGGCTGATCGAGCAGGCGCGCTCGCAGGCCCCGCTCGCGGGCGTGCGGTCCAACGTGATCGTCGGGTTCCCCGGCGAGACCGAGGACGACCTCGCGACCCTGTGCGACTTCCTGGTCGCCGCCCGCATGGACGTCGTCGGCGTGTTCGGCTACTCCGACGAGGACGGCACCGAGGCGGCGTCGTACGACGGCAAGCTCGACGAGGACGAGATCCGCGACCGCACCGAGCACGTCACCCGGCTGGTCGAGGAGCTCACCGCGCAGCGCGCCGAGGACCGGGTCGGCGAGCCGGTCGACGTGCTCGTGGAGAGCCTGGACGGCGACACCGCCGAGGGCCGCGCGGCACACCAGGGCCCGGAGGTGGACGGGACGACCACGTTGCTCGACCCGCCCTCCGACGTGCGGGTGGGCGACATCGTCGCGGCGACCGTGACCGGCTCGGACGGCGTGGACCTGGTGGCATCGGCGGGCCCGCGATGACCGACGAGGCCGCGGTCCCCAGCAACTGGAACCTGCCCAACGCCCTGACCACGCTGCGGATCCTGATGGTGCCGTTCTTCGCCTGGGCGCTGCTCGTGGACGACGGCACTCGATCCTGTGGCGGGTCGTGGCCTGGGGGATCTTCGTCGCGGCGATGATCACCGACAAGGTCGACGGCGACATCGCCCGCAGCCGCAACCTGGTGACCAACTTCGGCAAGATCGCCGACCCCATCGCCGACAAGGCCCTGACCGGCATGGCCCTGGTCGGCCTGTCGATCATCGGCGACCTGTGGTGGTGGGTCACCATCGTGGTGCTGGTGCGCGAGTGGGGGATCACGTTCCTGCGGTTCTGGGTGATCCGGTACGGCGTGATGGCGGCCGGCTCCGGCGGCAAGCTCAAGACCGTCCTGCAGACCGTGGCCATCGGCTTCTTCGTGCTGCCGCTGCGGCTCCTCCCGTCCCCGTGGGACGGCCTCGGCGACGTGCTCTGGTGGGTGGGCGCCGCCGTGATGGCCGCCGCGGTGCTGCTGACCGTCGTGACCGGCGCCGACTACGTCGTGAAGGCCCTGGCCGTGCGCCGCGAGGGCCGCGCCGGCATCACCACCACCTGAGCCGGGCTACCCGACCGGCGCCGCGCCGGCCGTGACCGTGACCGGTGCGGACCGCTCCGACTCGTTCCCGAGGAGGTCGGTGGCCGTGACGGCGAACGTGTACTCCTGCTCGTCGGTCAGGCCGCTGATGGACGTGGCGACCTGCAGGGCGGTGACCGCGCCCCCGGCCGGCTGCCAGGTGGAGTCCGCGGTCGAGAGCACGTAGACGGTGTAGGAGGCCAGGTCGGAGTCGCCGACGGCGTCCCACGAGAGGGCGACGGAGCCGGCCGACCCGACCCCCGTCAGCCCGGTGGGCACCGCCGGCGCCGTGGTGTCGGGCGCGGTCGGGGTCGCCGAGGCGGCCACGGAGTCGGTCGAGGAGTTCCCCGTCCTGTCGACAGCCACCACCACGAACGCGTAGTGCACCCCGTTCTCCAGCCCGCCGAGGACGACCGAGGTGGACGTGCCCGGCACCACCTGCAGCAGCTCGAAGCCCGCTCCGGCGTCGTCGTACACCTCGTAGTGGTCGAGGTCGCCAGCGGTCACCGCGTTCCACCCGAGGGTCACCGAGCCGTCGCCGGCGGCAGCCGTGACACCAGTGGGCGCGGAGGGAGCCGTGACGTCCGGCGGCGGCGTGACGACCAGCACGTCGTGCTCGGAGACCGCGCGCACGGCCCCGTGGTGGGTCAGGACCACGGCGCGGTAGGTGTAGCGCCCGGCGTGCGGGGAGGGCAGCGTGAACCGTGCCCGGCCGGTGCGCGACTCCGCGGCGAGGGCGACGCGCTTCCAGCCGGCGCTGGTGTGGCGCTGCAGCGCGACCTTGCGGCCCGCGCGCACGGGGGAGGCGGTCACCCTGGCCACGACGGCATGCCTGCGCACGGTCGTCGGGGGGATCGCGACGGACACGGACTGCGCTCGGCGCACCACCGTCCGGACCGAGGAGCGGGCCGCGGCATACCGACGCGCCCCCACCTTCGCGACGACGAGCACCGCCCGGTAGCGGGTCGTCGCCGAGCGGATCCGCCGGTCGACGACGAGGACCCCGGCCCGGGTCGTCCGCCCGGCCGCGACCCTCGTCCACGCGCCTGCCGCGGTCCGTCGCTGGACCACGACCTTGCGCCGCACCTGGGGCGACACCGTCGACCGGAGGCGGAGCGGCTCCCCGGTGATGCCACGGGCGACCGACGTCGTGAGCCGGACCGTCGACCGCGCCGGCGGCTTCGGGGGCTTCGGAGGCGGCTTCGGGGCGCTCGGCAGCGTCCGCTTCCGGTAGTACGGCGCCGGGTTGGACTCGCACGCGATGCCGTCGCCCTCGGCATCGAGGCGGTGCGGGTCTAGCGAGGGTCCGCCGTGGCGCAGGAAGAAGAGCTGCGCGGCCCGCTGGCTGCGGAAGTCGTCGCAGTCCTTGTCGACGACGGCGGCGGCCGGTCCGGCACTCGCGACCGCGAGCGTCGCCGCGACGACGGTGGTGGCGAGCGCGGCCGCGAGGCCGCGCAGAGACCGAGACGTGCGTGCTGACATGGATCCATCCCCCGAGTGACGTGCTCCCGCTGGCTCGTGTCCCCTGTCGACCACGGCGAGGCCTCTGCAGACTAGGCCGGGTCCCGCACCGGCGCCAGGGCCGGACACCTGGTCGGTCCGGGTGGGATCCGGTGACCCGTTCGGACTACCCGAGCCCTTGCCTCGGATTCGAGGTCGTCCCTGAAAACCCTTTGCCGCCTCGCGGTTCCCTTGGTGTACTCCGAGCACCGATTCCCGACCCGGAGGCCTCCCGACATGCGTGCAGCGTTCTCGTCCCTTCAGCTCGTAGCCACCTACGCAGAGGACCAGAACGCCTGTGAGAGCACTGAACCTGGGGATCGTGGCGCACGTCGACGCCGGTAAGACCAGCCTGACCGAGCGGCTGCTGCACGTCGCCGGCGTCATCGACGAGGTCGGCAGCGTCGACGCCGGCAGCACGCGGACGGACACGCTCGCCCTCGAGCGCGAGCGCGGCATCACCATCCGGTCCGCGGTCGTGTCGTTCACCGTCGGCGACGTCACCGTCAACCTGGTCGACACCCCCGGCCACCCGGATTTCGTCGCCGAGGTCGAGCGCGTGCTCGGCGTGCTCGACGGCGCCGTGCTGGTCGTCTCGGCGGTCGAGGGCGTCCAGGCGCAGACCCGGGTGCTGATGCGGGCGCTGCGCCGGCTCGGCATCCCGACGCTCGTCTTCGTCAACAAGATCGACCGCGCCGGCGCCCGCGAGCGAGCAGGTCGTCGCCGACCTGGCCGCGGCTCACGCCGGCAGTCGTCGCCCTCGGCGCGGTCCGCGAGGAGGGCACCCGCGCCGCCTCCGTGCACGCGTACGCCGGTCACCACGACGTGCACACGGCGCGGCTGCTGGAGGTCCTCGCGGAGCACGACGACGACCTGCTCGCGGCGTGGGTCGACGACATGCCGGTCGGTGTCCCACCAGGCGCTGCGCGCTCGGCTGGTCGACGGCACCCGGCGTGCCCAGGTCCACCCGGTGCTGCTTGGGGTCGGCCGTCACCGGGGCCGGCGTCGACGCGCTGGTGCCGGCTCTGGCCGAGCTGCTCCCGACGACGCCGGTCGACGCCGACGGGCGAGCTGTCCGGGACGGTGTTCAAGGTCGAGCGCGGGCCGGCGGGGGAGCGGCTCGCCTACGTGCGGGTGTTCTCGGGTACGGTCCACGTCCGGGACCGTCTCGACCTCGCGTCCGGCGGTCGCCGAGCGGGTGACGGCGCTCGACGTGTTCGCGGACGGCGGCACCGAGCGCCGCGACGTCGTGCTGGCCGGTGAGATCGCCCGCGTCAGCGGCCTGTCGCACGGTCCGCGATCGGCGACCCCGTCGGGCGGCCGCGCTCGACGGGCGGCGCGACCTTCGCGCCGCCGATGCTGGAGACGGTCGTCGACCCGGTCGACCCGGCCCGAGCCGGCGACCTGCACGTCGCGCTGAGCCGGCTCGCCGAGCAGGACCCGCTGATCGACCTGCGCGCTGGACGACGTACGCCGGGAGATCTCGGTGTCGCTCTACGGCGAGGTGCAGAAGGAGGTGGTCGCCGCGACCCTCGCCGCCGAGCACGGGGTCGAGGTGACGATGCGGGAGTCGACGACGATCTGCATCGAGCGCCCCACGGGCACGGGCGCCGCCGTCGAGGTCATCGACGTCGAGCCGAACCCGTTCCTCGCGACGGTGGGTCTGCGCGTCGGGCCCTCGCCCGAGGGGTCCGGGATCTCCTTCGGCCTCGGCGTCGAGCTCGGGTCGATGCCGCCCGCCTTCTTCACCGCCGTCGAGGAGGCCGTGCACTCGACGCTGCGCCGGGGCCTGAGGGGCTGGGAGGTGACCGACTGCGCGGTCACGATGACCCACGCCGGCTACTGGGCGCGACAGAGCCACGCGCACGGCACGTTCGACGCGAGCATGTCGAGCACCGCCGGGGACTTCCGCCACCTCACCCCGCTGGTGCTGATGGCGGCGCTGCGCCGGGCCGGGACGGTGGTCTGCGAGCCCGTGCACCACCTCGACCTGGAGGTCCCGGCCGACCGCCTCGGCGCGGTCCTGACCTTGCTCGCGCACCTGCAGGGCACGCCGCTGCGGACCGACCAGCACGGGACGTCGTACGTCGTCGGGGGCGAGGTCCCGGCCGCGCAGGTGCACCGGCTCCAGCAGGAGCTGCCCGGCCTGACCCGGGGCGAGGGCAGCCTGGTCACCGGGTTCGAGCGATACCGGCCGGTCCGTGGCACACCGCCGTCACGTCCCCGCACCGTGGACGAGCCGGACCCGCTCGACCGGCGCGAGTACCTCCTCCGCGTGGCCCGGCGGGTCCGCGTCGGCTGACCCGACCCACCGGGTGCGCCCGCGTCAGTGCGTCTCGGGGGCGGGCACGTTCACCGTCGGTATGCCGCCGCCGGCGCGGGCGATCACGGCCAGCGAGGGCTCGTCGGTGGGGTTGCTCTCGCGGTGCACGGTGTGTGCCGGCACGTGCACGAAGTCGCCCGGGTGCGCGTCGACGTACCCCTCGCCGCCCTCGAACTCCAGCCGCAGCACGCCGGAGACCACGAACAGGCTGCTCTCGTTGGTGTCGTGGTGGTGCCATCCCGACACCGCTCCCGGCGCGGTCTCGACCTGGCCGGCCCACAGCACCGGCTCCTCGAACGCCCGGCGGCGGCGCATCCCTGGTGTGGGGTCGGCCTCGGTCAGGTCGGCTGCGCGGATCACGCGGACGGGCTCGCTCATCGGGCCAGTCTGCCCGCCCGGGCGCGGGCCCGCTCGAGCTGGTTGGCGGCACCGACCAGGGCGAGGTGGGAGAAGGCCTGCGGGAAGTTGCCGACGAACCGGTCGTGGACCGGGTCGTACTCCTCGGCGAGCAGACCGACGTCGTTGGGCAGCTCGAGCAGGCGCCTCATCAACGCGTCCGCGTCGTCGAGCCGGCCGGCGTGCGCGTAGGCCTCGACCAGCCAGAAGGTGCACGCCAGGAACGGATGCTCGCTGCCGGAGAGCCCGTCGACGCCCGAGGTCGTGCGATAGCGCAGGAGCAGCCCGTCGCGCAGCAGGTCCTCCTCGATCGCGGCGATCGTGCCGAGCATCCGCGGGTCGTCGCCGTCGATGAACCCGACGTCGGAGAGCTGGAGCAGGGAGGCGTCCACCTCGGTGGTGTCGTAGTGCTGGACGAAGGTGTTGCGCTGGGCGTCGTAGCCGCGGGCCATGACCTCCTCGCGGACCTTCTCGCGCAGGGCCCGCCACTTCTCCACCGGTCCCTCGAGACCGTGCCGCTCGACGGCGTCGATAGCCCTGTCGAAGGCCACCCAGACCATCACCCGCGAGTGCGTGAACAGCCGCTGCGGGCCGCGGATCTCCCACAGCCCGTTGTCCGGCTCGTTCCAGTGGTCGGCGAGCTCCTCGACCAGGGTGCGCTGCAGCGACCAGGAGTCGCGCGAGTCGTGCGCCCCGATGTCGCGGGCCATCTCCAGGGCGATCATCACCTCCCCGAGCACGTCGGTCTGGCGTTGCTCGACCGCCCCGTTGCCGATCCGCACCGGGGTCGACCCGGCGTAGCCCGGCAGGTGCGGCAGCGTGCGCTCGGCGAGGTCGCGCCCGCCGTCGACGGCGTACATGATCTGCAGGTCCTGCGGGTCGCCGGCGACCGCGCGCAGCAGCCAGCCGCGCCAGAGCCGCGCCTCGTTGCCGAACCCGGACTCCAGCAGCGCCTCGAGGGTGAGGGAGGCGTCGCGCAGCCAGCAGTAGCGGTAGTCCCAGTTGCGCTCGCCGCCGAAGTCCTCGGGCAGGGACGTGGTCGGCGCCGCGACGATGCCGCCGGTGCCGCCGTGGGTGAGCAGCCGCAGGGTGACCAGGGAGCGGACGACGGCCGCGCGGAACGGGCCGTCGTAGGTGCACCCGCCGGCCCACTCCTCCGAGGCTCGGATCGTCTCGGCGATCCGGTGCTCGAACTCGAGCGGCTCCGGGAGCGGGTGGTGCGAGGGCACCCAGGTCGTGGAGAAGGTCAGCGTCTGGCCGGCCTCGACGTCGAACTCGTCGACGTGGTGGCCGTCCTGTGCGCGTGGCAGCCGGGGGCCGCGCAGGATCAGCCGGTCCGGGCCCGCGACCGCGGTGATCACCTGCAGGCCGTGGTCCTCCTGGCGCCGCACCCAGGGCCGGATCCGGCCGTAGCCGAAGCGGACCACCCACTCGTGGCGCAGCCGCACGGTGCCCTCGACGCCCGTCGATCCGGCGTACGACGTCCGCGCGGTCGTCGCCGACGGGCATCACGTCGAGGATCCGTACGACGCCGGTCTCGGTGCGGTACGTGGACTCCAGGGCCGCGCTGTCGCCGACGTACCGGCGGCTGCAGCGCCGACGCCGTCCCGCCGGCCCGATCAGCCAGCGGCCGTGGTCCGGATCGCCGAGCAGCGCCGCGAAGCAGGCGGGGGAGTCGAAGCGGGGCAGGCACAGCCAGTCGACCGAGCCGTCCTTGCCGACGAGCGCGGCGGTGCCCGTGTCGCCGAGCACGGCGTAGTCCTCGATCGGGAGCGGCATGCGGCCACCGTAGCGACGTGGCTACGATGCCGCTATGGATGCCGGACGAGCCACGCGGAGAACCGCCGCGCTGGCGGCCGCGTGCACCGAGGCGCTGCTGGCGCGCGGGCGGACGGTGGCGAGCGCGGAGTCGCTGACCGGCGGCGCGCTGGGGGACCTGCTCTCTCGGCACGCCGGTGCGAGCGCGACCTACCGCGGCGGCGTGGTCGTCCTACGCCACCGAGGTGAAGCATCGAGCCTGCTCGGCGTCGCCGACGAGCTGGTCGCCGAGCACGGCGTGGTCTCCGGCGAGCTGCGCGGAGCAGATGGCACCGGGGTGCCGGTGCCCTGCTCGGGGTCGGACTGGGCGGTGAGCACGACGGGCGTGGCCGGCCCGACCTGCAGGAGGGCAGGCCCGCCGGGACCGTGCACGTGCGGCCTGGCCGGTCCGGGGGCGTGCACCAGCGTGTCGCTGCTGACTCGACGGGGACCGGGCCGCGATCCGGCGGGCGCGTGCCAGGCGGGCCTCGCGGCGCTCTCGACGTACTGGCGCCCCGGTGGTGGCTCTGCGGGGGATGAGCCGGGGGATGGGCCGGGGATTCGGTCGCGGAAGAGTCGAGAATCCCGGTGTCGGCGCCGCGGGAAGTTTTCCAGAGCCGGTAGCGTTGGCCACCAGGAACGCGACCGCGAGCCTCAGGAAGGAGCAGCCCGTGGTGATCTTCCGCCGCCTGCTCGGCGAGGTGCTCCGCGCCCAGCGGATGCGCCAGGGCCGCACCCTGCGCCAGGTCTCCGCGGACGCCCGGGTCAGCCTGGGCTACATCTCCGAGATCGAGCGCGGCCAGAAGGAAGCCTCCTCGGAGCTGCTCGCCTCGCTGTGCGCGGCGCTCGACGTGCCGCTCTCGGAGATCCTCTCCGAGGTGGCCGACGCGGTCGCCCTCGAGGAGGCCGCCCTCGCCATGCAGCTCGAGGACGTCGCGGTCCGCACCCGCCTGGACACCGCGAGCCTGGCCGGCCCGCAGGCCGAGGACGGTCGCCGCAGCGGCGACGTCGTCGCCTCCGCCGCCTGACCGGCCGACCCGGCCGGACGGGCGCCTCGTCCGGAGCCGGATGGACCCGGACGGGCATCGGACGGACCCGGACGAAAATGGACGACCCCGCGTGACGTGCGTGACGTCGCTGCGGGGTCGTGGCAGGACACTAACCGACGAGGGTCAAGAAAAATAGACCTTTAGGTCCCTTGATCTGGCCGCTCTCCCGTGCGTGCCAACGGCCCCGGCTCGGCGCCTTGACCGGTCGCGACGGAGGGTGGTGAAGTGCAGGGGACCTGCCGGATCTCGGGCAGCGATGCTGCCGGCAGCTGCCACCAGGGGAACCCATGCGCCCTGCCCTTCGCGGGCCCGCCGTCGCGCTCGCCACGGCCACCACGCTCTCGCTCGTCGCCGCCACGCCCGTCCACGCCGAGGGCGGGGTGAGCGGTGTGCGGGCTTCGGCGCGCGCCCACCACCCGGGCTCGCCGGGGCTCGGGGACGCGTACTTCCCGCGGCTCGGCAACGGCGGCTACGACGTGCGCCACTACGACCTGCGGCTCGCCTACGACCCGCCCACCCACCGGCTGCGCGGGGCGGTCACGATCACCGCGGTCGCGCGGCAGGACCTGTCCCGGTTCGACCTCGACCTGTCCGGCTACCGCGTCTCGTCGGTGCGCGTGGCGGGTCGCCCGGCGACGTACACCAGGCACGGGCAGGAGCTCGTGATCACCCCGGCCGCCGGGCTCGACCGGGGCCGTCGCTTCCGTACGGTCGTGAGGTACGCCGGAGTGCCGAGGACCGTCGTCGGCTCCCCGATCGTCTTCGGGGCGCCGTACGGCTGGATGTTCACCGAGGACGGCGCGTTCGTCGGCTGCGAGCCCAATGCCGCGCACACGTGGTACCCCTCCAACGACCACCCGCGCGACAAGGCGAGCTTCCGCTTCGCCGTGACCGTCCCCCGGGGCACGAAGGTCGTCGCGAACGGCAGCTACCGCGGGCGCCGGACGGGCCCCGGGGGCGACACGTTCGTGTGGGACCAGCGGCAGCCCATGGCGACGTACCTCGCCACGCTCGGCATCGGGCGCTGGGGCTTCCACCGCTCCACGACCCGGCGCGGCACCCCGAGCTTCGTCGCGGTCGACCCGGTGCTGCAGAAGGAGGCCACGCGGCGCCACACGGTCCGGCTGACCAACCGCGTCACCGACTACTGGGAGAGGCGCTTCGGGCGCTACTCCTTCGGGTCGACGGGTGCGATCGTCGACGACGTCCCCGACGTCGGCTTCTCGTTGGAGACCCAGACCCGGCCGATCTACGGCTTCGTGCCCGACGGCCCGCTGGTCGCCCACGAGCTGGCCCACCAGTGGTTCGGCGACGCCGTCTCGGTCCGCAGCTGGCGCCACATCTGGCTCAACGAGGGCTTCGCGACCTTCGCCGGGCTGCTGTGGGACGAGCACACGGGCGGACCGACGACGCTGCGCGCGGCCCGCGCGATCTTCCGCGAGATCCCGGCGGGCGACGACTTCTGGAAGCAGTCCATCTCCGCCCCGGGACGCGACACGATGTTCTCCGGCGCGGTGTACACGCGCGGCGGGCTCACCCTGGCCGCGCTGCGCCACC
Organism: uncultured Actinomycetota bacterium; assembly: GCA_963781745.1. Taxonomy (GTDB): domain Bacteria; phylum Actinomycetota; class Actinomycetes; order Propionibacteriales; family Nocardioidaceae; genus Nocardioides_B. The sequence goes on from CAWAHH010000010.1 coordinate 191,660, forward strand.
GCATCGGCGACCGCGACTTCTTCCGGCTGCTGCGCACGTGGGTGCGGCAGCACCGCTACGAGACCGCGACGACCGCGCAGTTCCGGGCGCTCGCGCACCGTGTGTCCGGGGAGCGGCTGCACCACTTCTTCCAGGTGTGGCTGGTGCGCCGGCAGAAGCCCGGGCACCTCTGAGCTGCGAGGACGGCCGCACGTCCCCGCCGGGGCTATAGACCCTCCCCAGGGCCTGACCTAGAGTGCAAAGCGGGGACGGGGGTTCCCCAGGCCACAGGGGGGGCCGGTCCCATGCCGTTACGTCGTCGTTCCATCGTCTCCGCGCTGCTCCTGGCAGCCTCCGCGCTCGTCACGATCGCCGCACCGGTCCCGAGAGCCGACGCCGTCGACCCGGCCTGCACCGTCGACGCGCTGCTGGTCAACTCCTGCCGGCCCTGGTTCGGCGGCAGCTCCAACGGCTACGCGCAGGTCGCCTCGGACACCATCAGCCAGTCGCTCTACTTCGAGCAGCGCACCGGCCGGCCGATGGACATGGTGCACCTCTACCACGGCGTCGGCGCCCAGGCGAACGTGCTCAACGCCAGCGACCTCTACTTCGCCCGGCGCCCCGACACGCTGCTCTACCTCAACTGGCCGCTGACCAACACCTTCGCGCTCGGCACCGGCGGGGACGCCACCACCAACGGCTACATCGACCAGATGGCGCGCAGCATCAAGAGCCTGGGCGACACCAAGATCCTGCTCACGCTGCACCACGAGCCGGAGAACGACATCGCCTTCACGTGCCCGGGCCAGTCGACCAAGCCCGGCACGATGGGGACGGCAGCGGAGTACGTCGCCATGTGGCGCAACGTGCGGGCCCGCTTCGACGCGCTCGGCGTGAGCAACGTCATCTGGGTGATGAACTACATGAACTACAAGCCCTACGACTGCATGGTCGATGACCTGTGGCCCGGCAACGACCTGGTCGACTACGTCTCGTTCAACGGCTACCACAGCACCGACGTCAACGTGAGCTTCGAGTACGAGGTCGGCCGGTTCTACGACTTCCTGCTCGCCAACAGCGACGCCGGAGCACGACTACGCCTCCAAGCAGTGGGGCATCGTCGAGTGGGGCATCCACAGCTCGACCCAGGCCAGCACCTACCTCTACTACCAGCAGGCCAAGCGGGCGGTCGAGGAGAACGTCTTCCCGAGGCTGCGGTTCTACATGATCTTCGACAACGGCGACCGCAACCGGAACATCTGGGACTTCCAGGTCGCCTACAACCGGGACCGGGTGCTCGACCCCCAGGAGCAGGCCGAGTTCAACATGTTCGCCAACTCCTGGCGCGCTCAACGGCGACGGCAACCGCCGGTCCGGACCCGACGGACGACACCACCCCGCCGTCGGCGCCGGGCAACGTGGCCGCCGACTGGTACGGCGGGCAGCCGCAGTGCTCACCTGGGACGCCTCGACCGACGACGCCGGCGTGACCGGCTACGACGTCCTGCGCGACGGGGCCGTCGTCGGCGCGACGACGACCCCACCTACACCGACGCCGCGCGCCGCAACGGGCGGGCACAACTACACCGTACGAGCCAGGGACGCGGCCGGCAACGCCGGCCCCCCCAGCGCGGCGGCACCGTCAGCGTGGGCCGACACCACCGCACCCCGGTACCCGCGGACGTCGACGGTGGCCCTGAGGGCGGGCGGCCCGTCGTCGACCTGGAGCGCAGCGACCGACAACGTCGGGGTGACCGGCTACCAGGTACTCCGCAACAGCACGGTGCTGGCACCACCGCGGGCCTCACCTACACCGACCGAGCGCGGCGCAGGGGCGGACCTACACCTACACCGTGCGGGCGCGCGACGCCGCGGGCAACACCAGCGCCGCGAGCACGGCGGCACAGCATCGCCGTGCCGGACACCACGGCGCCGGGTGCGCCCGCGACCCTGCGCGCGGTGCGCAGCAACGGCACCCGGGCCACCCTCACCTGGTCGGCGGCGACCGACAACGTCGCGGTGACGAACTACCTCGTCTACCGCGGGTCGACGCTGGTCGCCACCGTCGGGGCGGCCGCACGCACGGCGTCGGTCACCGGGCTGCGGACGGGCACGACCTACACGTTCTCGGTGCGGGCCCGTGACGCGGCGGGCAACCTGGGTGCCGCCAGGACCGCCACGGGGCTGAGCCGGGCGCACCCGTGGGGGCTGGTCAGCCGAGGTCGGTGTCGGCGGGGTCGGGGCGCCCCGAGGGCTCGGGCTGGCAGGCCGGGCACCAGTACGTCGCCCGCTCCTGGGTCTCGGGACCGAGGGCGGTCCCACGCGGATGCGGGTGCCGCAGCGACGGCACGGCTGCCGTTCGCGGCGGTAGACCCAGTGCTGGTGCCCGCGCCGGGTGTCGCCGGTGAGGGTCTGCTCCACGCGCCCCTTGTTGGCCTCGAGCGCCGAGCGCGCGCGTCGTACCAGCCGGGGCAGGTCGGGGACCTCGGCGACCGGCAGCCACGGGTGCACGCCGGCGAGGAAGCAGAGCTCGTTCTTGTAGAGGTTGCCGAGGCCGGCGAGGTTGCGCTGGTCGAGGATCGCCTCGGCGACCGGACGGGCCGGGTCGGCGCGCAGCCGGCGCAGCGCCTCGTCCTCGTCCCAGTCGGGACCGAGCAGGTCGGGACCGAGGTGCCCGACGACGGTGTCCTCGGCGTCGCGGTCGACGACCTCGACGACACCGAGCGCGAACCCCACGGCCGTCCACTCCTCGGTGCGCAGCACCACGCGCGCCTCGTGGGCCGGGCCGCCGCCACCGGGTGCCGGGACGGTAGAGGTGCCACGAGCCCTCCATGCGGAGGTGGGTGTGCAGGGTGTGCCGGCCGCCGATGCGGGTCAGCAGGTGCTTGCCGCGGGCCAGGGTGGCCTCGACCGGCTCGCCGCCGAGGTCGAGCGTGGCGAGTGCCGGCACCCGGAAGTCGCTCTCGAGCAGGGTCGACCCGGTCAGGGCCCGGTCGAGGTGGAGCGCGGTGCGCCAGACGGTGTCGCCCTCAGGCACGGAGCCGCAACCCCCGCGGGGTCGCCACGAAGCCGGCGTCCTCCAGGGCCCGGCGCAGCGCGCTCGAGCGCTCGCCGGTGGACAGGATGTCCTGGCCGTCGGCGCGCTCGACGGTGAGCCGGCCGAGGGCGCCCTGTCGCACGGAGCCGGCGAGCGCCTGCAGCGCGGGCGTCAGCACGTCGGCGTCGTCGCTGAAGGTGAGCAGCGTGCGACCGCCGCGCTCGACGTAGACGGTCAGGTGCCCGTCCACGAGGACGACGATCGCGCCGGCCTTGCGGCCGGGGCGGTGGCCGGTGCCGCCCTCCTCACCGACCCGCTCGGGCCACGGCAGGGCCGCGCCGTAGGGGTTGGCCGGGTCGGTCGCGGCGAGCGCCAGCGCGGTCGCCTTGTCGGAGCCGTCGCCCTGGTCGGCGCCGGTCTCGTGGGAGAAGGAGCGCAGCCGGTCCACGGCGCCGGGCGCCCCGAACTGGGCGGCGCCGAGGGAGCCGACGAAGTAGCCCCGGCGGCAGCGGCCGCTGTCCTCGAAGGCCGAGAGCACCTTGTAGACGCCGGCGAACCCGCCGGGCACGCGCTCGCTGGTGACCGCCCCGCGGGTGACGACGCCGTGCCGCTCGAGGAGCCCCTCGGCGGAGGCGTGCGCGCGGCGGGTGGCGTCCTGCTCCAGCTCGGGAAGCAGCGACCAGCGTCCCGCGGTGGTCGGCGGGCCGGTGCGCGAGGGCATGTCGGGGCGGCCGCGACCGCCCCGCCGGGTGGCCATCCGGGCGCGCGGCGCCGCGCGCTTCGTGCGGTGACTGGCGCGGCCGGTGGAGGTGAGCGCGCGCAGCGGCGCGAGCGTGTCGTTGCCGATGCGGCCGGCCCACACCAGGTCCCACAGCGCGGCCTCGAAGGCGCGGTCGTCGGTCGAGCCGGCGGCCGTGCTCAGCTGGCGGAAGAAGTAGGCGCCGCCGCCGGCGAGCGCGTCGAGGGCGGCCTCGTGCATCGGCGTCGACTCGAGCTCGCCGTGGTCGGGCAGCGTCAGATGCGCGGTGTCGGCGAGGTGGAGCGACACCCAGCCGTCGGTGCCGGGCAGGGTGCCGTGGCCGGCCCAGATCACCTCGCCGGTCGCGGTCAGCTCGTCGAGCATCGAGGGGGAGTAGTCGACGACCCGGCCCGCCAGCACCAGCGGCTCGAGCGCCGAGGCGGGCACGGCGCAGCCGGCGAGCTGCTCGACCACCGAGGCGACCCCGTCGACCCCGCGCAGCCCGCCGCGACGCGCGGCCCCGAGGCGCCCGGGCGGGAGGACGGCGTGGAGCCGCCGGGGACGATGACGTTCTGCCACGCCGGCAGGAAGCGGCCCAGGGTGGACGGCTCGACCGGCTCGACCTCCTTGCGCAGCGCGGCCAGCGAGCGGCGCCGCAGCCGCCGCAGCACCTCGGCGTCGCACCACTCGGCCCCCGCCCCGGCGGGCCGGAACTCGCCCTCGAGGACGCGGCCCTGGGCCGCGAGACGCGACAGCGTCTGGTGGGCGACGGCGACCCCGAGGGAGAGCCGGGACGCGACGTCGGCCGAGGTGAACGGCCCGTGGGTGCGCGCGAACCGGGCCACGAGGTCCGCGAGCGGGTCGTCGACGGGCTCGGTGAACACCTCGGGGGTGCCCGGCGGCACCGGCACCCCGAGGCCGTCGCGGAGCCGGCCGACGTCCTCGACGGCGGTCCAGCGCTCGTCGCCGCCCATGCGGACCTGCACGACCCGGCGCGCGTCGGCGAGCATGGAGAGCCAGGCGCCGACGTCAGCGCCGTCGAGGGACCGCTCGGCGACCTCGGCGGTGGAGAGCGGACCGAGCAGCCGCAGCAGGTCGGCGACGCCCTCGGCGTCGCGCGCCCGCCGGTCGGGGGTGAGCCGCTGGAGCTCGCGCTCGAGCTCGGCGAGCACGTCGGGGTCGAGCAGCTCGCGCAGCTCGGCCCGGCCGAGCAGCTCGGCGAGCAGGCCCTGGTCGAGGGAGAGCGCCGCGGCGCGACGCTCGGCCACGGGGGAGTCGCCCTCGTACATGAAGGCGGCGACGTAGCCGAACAGCAGCGACCGCGCGAACGGCGACGGCTGGCTGGTCGCGACCTCCACCACCCGGATCCGCCGCGAGGAAAGGTCGCGCATCAGGCCGAGCAGCGCCGGGACGTCGTAGACGTCCTGCAGGCACTCGCGGACCGCCTCGAGCACGATCGGGAAGGAGGGGTACTTGACCGCGACCTCGAGCAGCTGCGCGCTGCGCTGGCGCTGCTGCCACAGCGGCGAGCGGCGGCCGGGGTCGCGGCGGGGCAGCAGCAGCGCCCGCGCGGCACACTCCCGGAAGCGCGAGGCGAACAGCGCCGAGCCGCCGACCTCGGAGGTGACGATGTCCTCGATCTCGTCGGCGTCGAAGGCCACCACGTCGGCGCCCGGCGGGTCCTGGTCGGTCTCGGGGACCCGCAGGACGATGCCGTCGTCGCCGGGCAGGGCCTGCGCGTCGATGCCGTAGCGCTCGCGCAGCCGCACCCCGATCGCGAGCGCCCACGGCGCGTGCACCTGGGCGCCGTAGGGCGAGTGCACGACGATCCGCCAGTCGCCGAGCTCGTCGCGGAACCTCTCCACGAGGATCGTGCGGTCGGTGGGCAGCGTCGTGGTCGCCTCGCGCTGCTCGTCGAGGAACGCGACCAGGTTGTCGGCCGCCCAGTCGTCCAGCCCGGCGTCGGTGCAGCGGGTGCGGGCCGCCTCCGCGGAGAGCGAGGAGAGCTCGCGGGTGAAGGCCCCGATGGCCGCACCGAGCTCGGCGGGCCGGCCGAGCTGGTCGCCCTTCCAGAACGGCAGCCGACCGGGCTGGCCCGGGGCGGGGGAGACGAGCACGCGGTCGTGGGTGATGTCCTCGATGCGCCAGGAGGTCGCGCCGAGGGCGAAGACGTCGCCGACGCGGGACTCGTAGACCATCTCCTCGTCGAGCTCGCCGACCCGGGAGGCCTTCTCGCCGACGAGGAACACCCCGAACAGGCCGCGGTCGGGGATCGTGCCGCCACTGGTGACGGCCAGCCGCTGGGCGCCCGGTCGCGCGGTGAGCGTGCCGGCGACGCGGTCCCACACGACCCGGGGGCGGAGCTCGCGGAACTCGTCGGAGGGGTAGCTCCCGCGAGAGCAGGTCGAGCGTGGCGTCGTACGCCGACCGCGGCAGCGTCGTGAACGGAGCCGCCCGGCGGACCAGCGTGAACAGGGCGTCGACGTCCCACTCGTCGACGGCCGTCATCGCGACGACGTGCTGGGCGAGCACGTCGAGGGGGTTGGTCGGGACCCGCAGCGCCTCGATCGCGCCGCTGCGCATGCGCTCCACGGCGACCGCGGTCTGCACGAGGTCGCCGCGGTGCTTGGGCAGCAGCACCCCGCGCGAGACCTCGCCGACCTGGTGGCCGGCCCGGCCGACCCGCTGCAGCCCGGAGGCCACCGACGGCGGCGACTCGATCTGCACCACGAGGTCGACGGCGCCCATGTCGATGCCGAGCTCGAGGCTCGACGTCGCGACCACGCAGGGCAGCCGGCCGCGCTTGAGGTCGTCCTCGATCAGGGCGCGCTGCTCCTTGGAGACCGACCCGTGGTGGGCGCGGGCGATCACCGGCGGGGTCGTCGGCGCCCTGCGACTGGCCGGACTGGGCCATCACCTGGGCGGGTGCGCGGTCCCGCCCGGGCCCGGCCTGCTCGGTGTCCTCGGGGGCCTCGGCGATCCGGTCGACGCGGTCGGAGGCGATCTCGTTGAACCGCGCGGTCAGCCGCTCGGCGAGCCGGCGGGAGTTGGCGAAGACGATCGTGGAGCGGTGCTGCTCGATCAGGTCGACCACGCGCTCCTCGACGTGCGGCCAGATCGACCCGCGGCGCTCGGCGCTGCCGGCGGCGGAGCCCTCGCGGTACCTCGTCGGCGGCGGCCGCGAGCGCGAGCTCGGTCATGTCCTCGACCGGCACGACGACCTGGAGGTCCCACTCCTTGGTCGAGGCGGGCGCGACGACCTCGACCGGGCGCGGAGCCGCCGAGGAAGCGGGCCACCTCCTCGACCGGGCGCACCGTCGCGGACAGGCCGATCCGCTGCGCCGGCGGCGTCTCGAGCAGCTCGTCGAGCCGCTCGAGCGAGAGCGCGAGGTGGGCGCCGCGCTTGGTGCCGGCGACGGCGTGCACCTCGTCGACGATCACCGTCTCGACCCCGCGCAGCGACTCGCGCGCCTGCGAGGTGAGCATCAGGAACAGCGACTCGGGGGTGGTGATCAGGATGTCGGGCGGGGTCGGTGCCGAGCCGGCGCCGGTCGGCGGCGCTGGTGTCGCCGGAGCGGACGCCGACGGTGATGTCGGGGGCGGGCACGCCGAGCCGGTCGGCGGTGTGCCGGATGCCGGTCAGCGGCGCGCGCAGGTTGCGCTCGACGTCGACGGCCAGCGCCTTGAGCGGGGAGACGTAGAGCACCCGGCAGCGCTGCCGCCTTCGTCCGGCGGCGGCGCCGCGGGCCAGCCGGTCGAGCGACCACAGGAACGCCGAGAGCGTCTTGCCGGAGCCGGTCGGGGCGACGACCAGGGCGTTGCGGCCGGCGGCGACCGCCTGCCAGGCGCCCACCTGGGCGCGGGGTCGGGCGGCGAACGCGGCCTCGAACCAGGTGCGGGTGGGCTCGCTGAAGGTCGCGGAGCACCTCCGCCCCCGTGTCGGGTCGCCTCGTCCGGTCACCCGCTGCATCCTGCCGGACGCCACCGACAGGTCCGGCGTACGACCGGGGGCTCGGCCGGAGGGGGCGGCACCGAGAGCGGTCCGGGCGGGAATCTGGCCCCTCCCTGCAGCTGCCGTCGGCGTGTCGTCGCAGCCATCGGCCACGAGCGGGCGCACGTGCGGGGATCGGCCACAAGCGGGCCGAGGGTGCCGGCATGGCCCGGTCGGGCCAGGCGGAAATGACCTGTCCGGGGGCGGTGCCGGGCTGGATACTGCCTGGGTGGCCGACGCCGTGCGGATCCGTCTGTGCCCGACGCTCGCCGTCGAGGTGGGCGGCCGCACGCTCGCGGGCCACGACCTCGGCAGCCGCAAGGCCCGCACCCTCCTCGCGCTGCTCGCCGCCGAGCGCGGCCGGCTGCGTGCCCGCGGACCGGATCGCCGACGAGCTGTGGCCCGACGACGCGCCCGCGGACCCGGCCGCGAACGTCTCGACGCTGGTCAGCCGGACCCGCCGCGTCCTCGGCGCCGCGCTGGTGAGTGCGCCGGGGCGCGCCTACGGGCTGGCGGCCGGCGGGACCTGCCGGGTGGACCTCGACGACGCGGCGCGACTCGTCGACGAGGCCCGGGACCGGCTGGCGTCCGGCGCCCACGCGCTGGCCGCCGCCGCGTCCGGCCAGGCCCTCGACGTGCTCGGCACGGCCGCCGGCGCTCGTCGACGAGCCGGACTCGTCCTGGGTCCGCGACGTGCGCCGCGAGGCCGACGACCTGCGGCGGGCGGCCCGGCACCTGCGGGCGGCGGCGCTGACGGTGTCGGACCCCGTCGAGGCCGCGGCGGTCGCCGACCAGCGCCGTGCGCGCGGACCCCTTCGACGAGCAGGCCCGGCGCGACCTGATGGGCGCCCTCGTCGCGGACGGGCGCTCGGCGGCCGCGCTGGCGACGTACGACGACCTGGTGCGCCTGCTCCGCGAGGAGCTCGGCACCGACCCCGACCCCGCCACCTCGGCCCTGCACGTCGCGGTGCTCCGCGCGAGCGAGCCGGCGGTGCCCGCAGCCGCCGCCCACCACCGGCCCTCGGCCCCGGCGCCGGCCCGGCTCGTGGGACGCGAGCACGAGCTCTCCGTCGTCGAGCGCGACTGGACCGCTGCCGGGGGCGGCGCCGGCGGGCTGACTGCTCGTCGTCGGCGAGGCCGGCATCGGCAAGACCCGGCTGCTCGAGGCAGTGGCGGCCCTGGCCGAGGACACCGGCGGGCTCGTGCTGACCGGCCGCTGCCACCCCGCGGAGCGGTCCCTGTTCCTGCAGCCGTTCGTGGACGCCCTGCGCCCGGTGCTGCTCGGCGCCGGCCACGACCCGGCCGCCCTGCTGGACGGCCACGAGGCCGCCTGGGTCTCGCTGCTGCCCGACGTGGCCGGGCTCGTCGAGACGGTCGCCGTGCCGGGCGGCACCGCGCGCACCCAGCGCCGGCGCGCGTACGACGCCGTGGCGGCCGTCCTGCGCCGGCTGTCGCGCCGCCGACCGGTGCTGCTCGTGGTCGACGACCTGCAGGACGGCGGCACGGCCACGGTCGACCTGCTCGGCTACCTCGCCGCGCGCCTCGACGGCTGTGCGGTGCTGCTGCTCGGGGCGGTCCGCGAGGAGGACGAGCAGGCCGTCGCCCGGCTGGCCGACCGCGCCCGCCGGCTGCCGCTGGGCGCGCTGCCGCGCTCGGCGGTCGAGGCCATCGCCTCGGCGGCCGGCCTGGCCGTGCACGGGCCGGCGGTCATGGAGCGCACCGCCGGCCACTCGCTGTCCGTCGTCGAGTCCCTGCGGGCGCTGGCCGCCGGCGACGAGGGCGTCCCCGAGTCCCTGGCGGCGGCCGTGCTGGCCCGCGCGGACCGGCTCGACGAGAGCGCCCGCGAGGTGCTCCGCGCGGCGTCGGTGCTGGCCCGGCGGCTCGACCCGCGGCTGCTCGCCGACCTCACCGACACCACCGAGCTGGTCGCCGTCCGGCACTGCGAGACCCTCACCCGGGCCCGGCTGATGGTCCGCAGCGGCGAGGGCTACGAGTTCGCCAACGACCTCGTGCAGGAGTGCGTGCTGCGCCTCGCTGCCTCGCGCGCTCGCCGTCGCCTACCACCGCCGCGCGGCCGACCTCCTCTCGTCCCAGCCCGAGGCGATGGCCGAGCACGCCTTCGCCGCCGGCGACCCGGGGCGCGCGGCCCGCGGCTGGCTGCTGGCGGGCGAGGCGGCCATGCGGCGCTCGGCCGTCGACGACGCGCAGTCGCTGTTCGACAGGGGCCTCGCGTCGGTCGACGACCCGACGGTGCGGGCCCGCCTGCTGCTCGCCCGCTCCCGGGCGCACGAGGCGCTCGACGTCGTACGTCGCCGGGCTGGCCGACATCGAGGAGGCGCTCGTGCTGGCCCGCGGCGCGGGCGACCGCCGCCTCGAGATGGCCGCCCTACGGGCGCGCGGTGGGGACGACCCGGTGGGGCTGCACCGACCGGTCACGGACCTGCTGGCGCACCTCGAGGCGGGGCTGGAGATCGCGTCGGGGCTGGCCGACCGTCGCGCCGAGGCCGACTTCACCGCCCGGATCACCACCCTCGAGGCCAGCCGCCTGCACCTCGCGACCGCCCTGTCGCGGGCGGAGGCCGGGCTGCGACGGGCCCGCGCGTCGGCCTCGGAGCAGGCGGTCGTGCTGGCCCTCGACGGCGTGAAGACGGTGCTCGCCTACCTCGGCGACGCCGACCGGCTCGCGGCCGTCATCGAGGAGCTCGAGCCGGCGCGTGCGCCGGTGGGACTCGGCGTGGCTGCTGCAGTGGACGGTGTTCGAGGCCTCGCTCGTGGCGGCCTCGCGGGAGGACTGGCCGCGTGCCCGGGCGCTCGTCGAGGAGGCGGTCGCGCACAACCGGCGCAGCGGCTACACGGCCTACTCCACCTACTTCGAGGCGCACCAGGGCTGGTTCGACCGCCTCGCCGGGGACCTCGTCGGCGCGGTCCGGCACGGCCGGCGGGCGCTGCACCGGATCTCCCCGGTCGAGCACCCCTGGTGGTTCGCGACCGCGGCCGGGCTGCTGGCCGCGACCCTGGTCGAGTCCGGGCGGACCGAGGAGGCCGGGCAGGTCGCGCGGCGCGGACTCGACGCCGCCGGACCGGACTCCGCCGCGGCGTGGCGGCTGCGCTGCCTGGCCCCGCTCGCGCTGGTCTCCGGCGACGACGCCCTGCTGGAGCAGGCGTTCGAGCAGACCGCGGCGGTCGAGTGCCCGCCCGGCACGGCGTGGGTCGGTGGTGCGGACTGCTCGCTGCTGGTCGCCCGGGCCCTGCTCGACCGCGGCCGCGCCGCCGACGCCGGCCGGCTGCTGCTGCCGCTGCGCGGAGCGACCGCGACGGCCTGGGCGCCGCTGCGGTCCCGGGCCGACGCCCTGCTCGCTCAGAGCACCTCGGCGACCAGCTGAGCGGCCCGGGCGGCCCCGTCGGTCGGCACCGGGAGGTACGGCGGGCTCCTGCTTCACCAGGTCGACGAGCGCGTCGGCCACCGTGGCCGGGTCGGCGTCGTCGTACTCCAGGCAGCGCCCGGCGCCGTGCCGCTCGAGCCGGTGCCGCACGTGCACCCGCTGCTCGAAGTGGCGGCGCAGCGGCACGTAGAGGAACGGCCGCCCGCTCGCGGTGAGCTCCATCGTCGTGGTCAGCCCGCCCTGCACGACCGCCACGTCGCAGGCGGCGTGGTGCAGGTCGAGGTCGGGGACGAAGCCGCGGACGTCGACGCCGGCCGGCGCGTCCACCGAGGCAGGGTCGATGCGCGGTCCGGTGACCACCACCATCCGCAGCCCGGGGATCCGCGAGCGCGCCTCCGGGTAGGCCGCGACCACCCGCCGCAGCAGGTGCCCGCCCACCGAGGAGCCGCCGACGCTCACCACGCAGACGGTCTCGTCCTCGCCGTACCCGAGCCGTCGCCGCAGCGCCTGCCGGCCCTCGGCGGTGGGCCGCTCGCCCATCACGTAGCCGGCGAAGTCGAAGTGCTGCTCGGTCCACTCCCGCGCCGTCGGCAGCCCCGGCCCGAGAGGTACGTCGACCACGTCGGCCGGGTCGCCGACGAACACCGACCGGTCCCGCAGCCGGGGCGAGCGGGCGACGTGCTCGACCATCTCGGCGTTCCAGTCGGCCGTGAGCTCCGCCTCGCGCGCGCCGCCCTCGGGCAGCGGCATCCAGCCCACGAAGTCGGTCATCCACACGAACGGAGCGCGCTTGAGGGACGGGTTCTCGTGGAGGAAGTGGTCGAGGTCCCACGCCTCGTCGCCCAGCCACAGGTCGAAGTCCTCGCGGGAGACGAGGTCGTCGAACACCATGAAGTTGTTGACCAGGATCTCGTCCATGCCGCGCACCGCGGCGAACGCGGGCAGGTCGTGCTCGCCCGACTCGGACTCGACGTGGCCGGACTCGCTGGTCAGGAGCGCCGAGGCGGGGTGCACTGTCTCACCCTGCGCGGCGAGGAACTCCGCCACCGGGGACTGGGTGAGCCACTCCACCTGCAGCCCCGGCCGGAGCGTGCGCAGCTCGTGGGCGACGGCGAGGTCGCGACGGGCGTGCCCCAGCCCGATCGGCGAGCTGAGGTAGAGCAGGCGCTGCGGCCGGTTCGACGGCCGGGACCACCGGCGCGGCGGCGGCGGGGTGCCCGTCACGCGGTCCACGAACGCCCGCACCGCGCGGTTGACCACGACCGGGTCGCGTCCCATCAGCAGGTGTCCCGACCCGTCCAGCACCAGGTGCTCCGCACCGGTGAGGCGGGCCACGCCGTCCATCCGCTGCTGGGGCTGGCACCGGTCCTCGGTCCCCGAGACGACCAGCACGGGCGACGCGATCCCGCGCAGGAACCGCTCGGCCTCCGGGGGGGAGGCGGGGAAGCCCGCCCCCGCACGCGCGGCGAGCTGCACCACGGCGTCCGTCTCCAGGGCGTAGGACACCACGTCCTCCTCGATCTTGGAGGAGTGCGGCTCGTCGCACATCTCGTGGAAGAAGAAGCGCGGCGTAGCCCTCCCAGTCCCGCAGCCAGTAGGCCGCGTTCAGCTTGTCCCAGCCCTCCTCGGTCGGGGCTCGTCGTGGAAGCGCGCCATCGCCGGCGCCCGGGCCGGCAGGGGGGCGACCTCGTCGACAGCCTTGGGTGCGATGGCCACCACGCCCTGGACGCGGCCGGGGTGCAGCCCTGCCGTCAGCAGCGCCCACCAGGCGGAGCCGCACACCCCGACCAGCACCGCCCTCTCGACGCCCAGCTCGTCCATGACGGCCACCGTGTCGGCGACCATGGTCAGGTCGCCGTACGCCGCGGGGTCGGTCGGCCGGTCCGAGCGCCCGTTGCCGCGCGGGTCGATCGTGACCACGCGGTAGTGCTGGGCGAGGTAGGGCACCTGCCCCTTCCACGCCCTGCTGTGCAGGATCGTGTCGATCGGCACGAAGACGACCGTCGTGACCTCCCCCGGGGCGCCCGCGGTGCTCGGGTCGCGGGTCAGCGGCTCGAACGACTCGTAGGCCACCCGTACGCCGTCCCGGTCGACGTACCCCGCACCGTCCGGCTCGCGTGCCCGCATCCCTGGTCCTCCCTCGCGCCCGTCACGCCGACCGGTCCACCCGGTCGGCGACAGCATCGCCGGCGTCCCTTGCAGCCGGGTTGCAGCGGACCGCTCGGAGAGGCCCGTCCGGTGCAACCGCGCTGCAACGACCACGCGGACCGTTGCCACTCCAGCATCCACCGGATGCACCGGACCAGGGGAGACCCCGTGAGCATCGACCACGAGACCAGCACCACCCAGATCCCGGCCCAGGCCACGGCCGCGCCGGAGCCGGCCCCGCTCGACATGGACGCCCTGATGGCGTTCGTCGGCCGGTTCGTCGGCGACCTCGGCGCGACCATCTCCGCCGGCAACGTGATGGTCGGCGAGCGGCTCGGCCTCTACCGCGCCCTCGCCCAGGGGCCGGCCGACGCGCGCACGCTCGCCGAGCGCACCGGCACCGACCCGCGCTACGTCGAGGAGTGGCTGCGCGGCCAGGCGGCCGGCGGCTACGTGGAGTACGACGCCGCGCGGGCGACGTACTCGATGACGCCGGAGCAGGCCTTCGCGCTCACCGACCCGGACGGGCCCGGTGTTCCTGCCCGGCGCGTTCGAGCTCGCGCTCGGTGCGCTGAAGGCCGAGCCCCGCATCGAGGAGGCGTTCCGCACCGGGGCCGGGCGTCGGGTGGCACGAGCACGACCACGACGTGTTCAGCGGCTGCGAGCGGTTCTTCCGGCCCGGCTACCTCATGCACCTGCTGACCGAGTGGATCCCGGCGCTCGACGGCGTGCAGGCCAAGCTCGAGCGCGGCGCGCACGGTGGCCGACCTCGGCTGCGGGCACGGCGCCTCCACGCTGCTGATGGCCGACGCGTTCCCGCAGAGCCGCTTCATGGGCTCGGACTACCACGCCGGGTCGATCGAGGCCGCCCGCGAGCGCGCCGCGGAGGCCGGCGTGGGGGAGCGGGTGCGCTTCGAGGTGGCCGGGGCGCAGACCTCGAGGCCTCGGACCTCGACCTGGTGACGACGTTCGACTGCCTGCACGACATGGGCGACCCGCTCGGCGCCGCCCGCCGGATCCGGCGCAGCCTGGCCGCCGACGGCACCTGGATGATCGTCGAGCCCGCCGCCGGGGACACGGTCGAGTCGAACCTCAACCCGGTGGGCCGGCTCTACTACGGGTTCTCGACGTTCCTGTGCGTGCCGAACGCGATGTCCCAGCCCGGCGGCTACGCCCTCGGGGCGCAGGCCGGCGAGGCCGCCATCCGGAGGTCGTCACCGACGCCGGCTTCACGCGCTTCCGCCGGGTCGCCGAGACGCCGTTCAACCTGGTGTTCGAGGCGCGGCCCTGAGTACGAGCCGCGTCGGGCGGCGCCGCTCTTCCTCAGACGCTGAACCCGCCGTCGGAGCGCAGCAGCTGGCCGTTGACCCAGCCGCCCTCCTCCGAGCAGCAGGTAGGAGACCAGGGCGGCCACGTCCGCCGGGGTGCCGCCGCGCCCCAGCGGCGTGCCGGCCAGGATCGAGCGCGCGCAGCTCGTCGTCCATCCAGCCGGTGTCCACCGGTCCCGGGTTGACCACGTTGGAGGAGATCCGCAGGTGCGCGAGCTCGCGTGCGGCGGCGATCACGATCCTGTCGAGAGCGCCCTTGCTGGCGCCGTACGGCAGGTTCTCCACGACGTGGTCGCTCGTCAGCGCGACGACCCGGCCGCGTCCGACCGACGCCTCCGGGAAGCGCAGGGCGAGCTCGCGCACCAGCAGCCAGGACGCGCGGGTGTTGACAGCGAAGTGCCGGTCGAAGCTCTCGACCGAGGTGTCGAGCAGCCCGGAGTCGACCGACTCGGCGTGCGAGAGCACCAGGCGCGGTGACCGGGCCGAGCCCGGCCTCGACCGCGTCGAAGACGGCAGGGACCGCCTCGGTGGTGGTCAGGTCGGCGGGGACGGCGAGCGTGCGGGCGCCGACGGCACGGATCGCGTCCGCGACGGTCGCGGGGTCCTCCGCGTGGCGGCCCCACGGCATCCGGTCGTCGTACGGCGTCCAGTAGGTCGTCGCGACGTCCCAGCCGTCGGCGGCGAGCCGGGTCGCGATGGTGGCGCCGATGCCGACCGTGCGTCCGACGCCGGTGACCAGGACGACCGGGCGGGTGCCGTCGCTCACGAGACCGCCTCGAGGCCGAGCCGGTCCACCACGAAGGTGGTGCTGAAGGTCAGGTCCTCGATGCGCTCGGCCAGGGACGCTCCGATGCCGTGGCCGCCGCGCTCGACGAGCAGCAGCACCGGCTCGCCCGAGGACGAGGCGGCCTGCAGCCGGGCGGCCATCTTCTTGGCGTGGTAGGCGTCGACCCGCGGGTCGTTCTCGCCGGCGGTGAGCAGGACGGCGGGGTAGGCCGTGCCGTCGACGACCCGGTGCACGGGGGAGTAGGCGTACATCGCGGCGAACAGCTCGGGGTCCTCGACGGTGCCGAACTCCGTGACGTTGAACGCGCCGTTGGGGTGCAGCTCGACGCGGAGGCTGTCGAGCACCGGCACCTGCGCCACGACGGCCCGGGCCAGGCCGGGGTGCTGGGTGAGCACGGCGCCCATCAGCAGGCCGCCGTTGGAGCCGCCCCGGATCGCGAGCCGGTCCGGCGTGGTCACGCCGGTGTCGACCAGGTGCCGGGCGCAGGCCGCGAAGTCGTCGAAGCACGTCTGCTTGCGAGCCAGCCGCCCGGCGTGGTGCCACTCCTCGCCGTACTCCCCGCCGCCGCGGATGTTGGCGACGGCGTGCACGCCCCCGAGCCCCAGCCACAGCAGGCGGCTCGGCGCGAACCACGGCTTGATCGAGATCCCGTAGCCGCCGTACGCCGAGAGCTCGACGGGCGCCGGGGTGCCGCGGGTGCCCGGCGGGTAGACGATGTTGACCGGGACCTGCGCGCCGTCCTTCGCGGTGGCGAAGACGCGGGCCACCTCGAAGCCCGACACGTCGAGGGGGAAGTCGGTGTCCAGCGCCGTCGGGAGGGGTACGTCGGACGGGTCCGCGTCCGCGACGGTGAACCACCGTGCGGGCGAGACCCACGACTCGACGGGGTAGCCGACCCGGTCCGTGCCCAGGGCGGTCAGCTCGCGCACCGCGCAGGCGGCCGGCAGCGGGGGAGCCGCCAGAGGCGTGCCGTCGTGGGTCAGGCAGCGCAGGCCGCTGGGGCCGCCGTCCATGTCGAGCACCCACAGGCGGTCGTCGGTCGCCGCGACGCCCTCCACGGTGACCTCCGACGCCGGCACCACGACCTCGGCGGCCTCGACCGTCGCGCCGAGGGTCAGGTCGAGCCGGAGCACCTGCCCGCGCGGCGCGTCGAGCGTCGAGAGCAGGAACAGCGACCGGCCGCCGAAGGCGACCCGGCGGACGCGGTCGGCCGCTGTCGCGACCTGCCACCAGGGACCTCCCGACTGGGCTCGGGCGAAGAGCTCGTACTCGCCGCCGTCGCCGCGCTGGGCGAGGTCGACGACCCAGGCCCCGTCGGGGGAGGCGTAGAGCTCGTTCTCGACGATCCGCTCGTCGACGAAGACGCCGGCCAGCTCGGAGGCGTCGTCCTCGACGGCCTCGCCGAGCGTGTGCGTCCAGATCTCCTGGAAGAACCCGACGGCGTCCGCGCCGCGCTCCTCGGCGCTCGGGTGGCGGGTGTACCAGAAGCCGGACGAGTCGTGCCGCCACGCCAGCGAGCCGCCGGCGGTGCCGGTGCTCACCCGGGGCAGGACGTGGTCCACCTGCTCGCCGGTCGCCACCTCGTACACGTGCAGCGAGCCGTCCTCGGTGCCGTGCGAGGACAGCGAGACGGCCACCAGCGCGCCGTCGGGCGACGGCACGAACCAGTCGATGGCCGTCGTGCCGTCGGGGTCCAGGTCGGCCGGGTCGAGCAGCGGCCGCTCGGTCGAGGCGTCGGCGAGGTCGGTGAGGGAGACCAGGAACGGCTGCGGCCGGGGCGGCTGCACCTTGACCACCACGAAGCGCCCGCCTGCCCGGGTCGGGGCGGCGTACGACGTCGAGGCGGCCGTCAGGATCTCCTCGGCGCGCCGGCGTACCTCCCCGAACGCCGGGCGTCCGCCCAGGAAGGACCGCGTGCGCTCGTCCTGGGCTCGCGTCCACGCCGCGGTGCGCTCGGACCGGGCGTCCTCGAGCCAGCGGTAGTCCTCGACCACCTCGACGCCGTGGTACGTCGTCGACTCCGGCACCCGTGGGGTCTCCACCTCGACCAGGTCGGACGGCTCGGCTCGCTCGCTCATCTCGCTCCTCCGGGGCGTCTCGCGGGCGGCCCGTGCACGCCCGCCGACGTCCCCGCCGTTTCAGGGGACCCTATTCCGGATGCACCCGCCGGGCCATGTCCGTGGTGGCCTCTAGGCTCCTCGTCGTGCCTCCCGTCTCGCCCACCGCGTCCCCGACCACCTCCGCGAGCACGACCACGTCGATGATCCGCGCCCGCGGCCTGCGCAAGTCCTACGGCGAGGTCGAGGCCGTCCACGGCATCGACCTCGACGTCGCGCCCGGGGAGTCGTTCGGCTTCCTCGGACCCAACGGCGCCGGCAAGTCCTCGACGATGCGGATGATCGCCGCGGTCTCGCCCCCGACGGACGGCGAGCTGCTCGATCCTCGGCCTGGACCCGGCCACCCACGGGCCGCAGATCCGCTGCCCGGCTCGGCGTCTGCCCGCAGGAGGACACCCTCGACCTCGAGCTCAACGTGCGCGACAACCTGGTCGTCTACGGCCGCTACTTCGGGATCCGCGCGGGCCGAGGCGCGCTCCCGCGCCGACGAGCTGCTCGACTTCGTGCAGCTGACCGACAAGGCCGGCGCCAAGGTGGTCGACCTCTCCGGCGGCATGAAGCGCCGGCTCACGATCGCCCGCTCCCTGGTCAACGACCCCGACCTGCTGCTGCTCGACGAGCCCACGACCGGCCTCGACCCGCAGGCGCGGCACCTCCTGTGGGACCGGCTGTTCCGGCTCAAGCGCAGGGCGTGACGCTGGTGCATCACCACGCACTACATGGACGAGGCCGAGCAGCTGTGCGACCGGCTGGTGGTCATGGACGGCGGCGACGATCGTCGCGCGAGGGGTCCCCGCTCGACCTGGTCCGCGAGCACTCCACCCGCGAGGTCGCCGAGCTGCGCTTCGGCGTCGGGCGAGCACGAGGAGGTGGCCGAGCAGGTCGCCGACCTCGCCGACCGGGTCGAGGTGCTGCCCGACCGGCTGCTGCTCTACACCGACGACGGCGAGGCGACGCTGGCCCGGGTGCACGAGCGCGGTCTGCGACCGGTCGCCGTGCTGGTGCGGCGCTCCACCCTCGAGGACGTCTTCCTGCGGCTCACCGGCCGCACCCTGGTGGACTGATGAGCACTGCTGACGACCCGCGCTGCGCTCGCCGCGTGCCGCCGTCCCGCGCTGGGACCTGGTGCCCGCCAGCTCGACTACTGGGTGACCGTCTACCGCCGCACCTGGAAGGGCTCGGTGGTCACCTCCTTCGTGATGCCGCTGCTCTACGTCGTCGCGATGGGCGTGCTGCTCGGCGGCTTCGTCGACGGCGGCGCTGCGGGCCTCGAGGGCGCCGACGTCCTACCTCGCCTTCGTCGCCCCGGGGCTGGTCGCCGCCCACGCGATGCAGACCGCGACCGGCGAGACGACCTGGCCGGTCATGGGCAACATCAAGTGGCACAGGACCTACTTCGCCATGATCGCCACGCCGCTGCGGGTGGCCGACGTGGTGGCCGGCCCACCTCGTGCTTCGTGCTGTTCCGGGTCGGCACCGACCTGCGGCGGTCTTCCTGCTGGTGATGGCGCCGTTCGGGGTCTTCGCGTCCGTGGCCGGCGTGCTGCTCGCGCTGCCGGTGCTGCGTGCTGGTCGGGCTGGCCTTCGCCGGCGCCGTTCTTCGCCTACTCCGCGACCATCCGCAGCGAGTCGGCTTCGCGGTCGTCTTCCGGCTGCTGGTGATCCCGCTGTTCCTGTTCTCCGGCGCGTTCTTCCCGGTGTCCAACCTGTCCGGCGCCGCTGGAGTGGGTGGCCCGGGTCACGCCGCTGTGGCACGGCGTCGACCTGACCCGGATGCTGCTGCTCGGCAACGTCGACCGGCCTCGCCGCCGTGGTGCACCTCGGCTACCTCTCGTCGCTGGCCCTGGCCGGCTGGTGGCTGGCCGTCTGGCGCCTCGACCAGCGGCTGGAGGGCTGAGATGGCCCTCGTGACGGCCGCCGCGACCCGGGCCCTCGCCGCGCCCGCGCACCACCGGCTGGGAGATCGTGCGGCGCAACTTCCTGGTCTACCGCCGCGACTGGCTGGTGTTCCTGACCGGGTTCCTCGAGCCGGTGCTCTACCTGTTCTCGATCGGCATCGGCGTCGGCCAGCTCGTCGACGGCTTCGAGGTCAACGGGCAGCTCGGTCGCCTACGCCGCCTTCGTCGCCCCGGGCATGCTCGCCGCCTCCGCGATGAACGGCGCGATCCTCGACTCGACGTTCGGCATCTTCTTCAAGCTGCGCTACGACAAGGTCTACGAGGGCGTGCTCGCCACCCCGATGCGCACCGGCGACATCGCGCGCGGCGAGCTGGCCTGGTGCGCTGCTGCGCTCGGGCGTCTACTCAGCCGGGTTCCTGCTGGTGATGGTGGCGATGGGGCTGGTCGGCTCGTGGTGGGCGGTGCTCGCCTGGCCGGCGACCTGGCTGATCGGACTCGCCTTCGCCGGAGCGGGCATGGCGCTGACCACCTTCATGACGTCCTGGCAGGACTTCGAGTACATCCAGCTCGCCGTGCTGCCGATGTTCCTGTTCTCGGCGACCTTCTTCCCGGTCACCGCCTTCGACGGGCCGCTGCGCTGGGTGGTCGAGGCGACGCCGCTCTACCGCGGCGTCGCGCTGGTGCGCGAGCTCACGACCGGCGCGCTGACCACGGGGTCGCTGGTCTCGGTCGTCTACCTCGTGGCCATGGGCGCCGCCGGCCTGGCCGTCGCGTCGCGGCGCTTCGACAAGCTGCTGCGGGGCTGACCCGGGTACGCTCCCCGCGTGGACCTGCGCCGCCGGCCCGACCGGGCCTGGCACCTCCTCACCGCGCTCGTCGCGGCCGTCGCGGTCGGCTGGCAGCTCTGGCTGGTCGTGGACGGCATCCCGGCGCTGGTCCCCGGCAACGAGGCGCCGCTGGGCACCGACCTGGTGCGGTTCGTCAGCTACTTCACGATCCTGTCGAACCTCCTGGTGCTGGTCGGCTGCGGCGCCCTGCTGCGCGCCGACCCGGCCGGCCGCGGCTGGCGGGTGCTGCGGCTCGACGCCGTGGTCTGCATCGGCGTGACCGGCGTCGTGCACTGGTTCCTGCTGCGCCCGATCCTCGACCTGCACGGTGCGTCGTACGCCGTCGACAAGCTGCTGCACGTCGTCGTGCCCGTCATGGCGGTCGCCGGCTGGGTGCTCCTCGGACCGCGCCGGGCCGCGGGCCGCGCTGACGTGCTGCCGGCGCTGGCGTTCCCCGTGCTGTGGCTGGCCTACACGCTCGTGCACGGTGCCGTGAGCGGGTGGTACCCCTACCCGTTCGTGGACGTCGAGCACGCACGGCTACGGCGTCGTGGCCCTCAACTGCCTCGGCGTCGCGGTGCTGTTCGTCGCGCTGTCGGCGCTCGCGGTGTGGGCCGACGGCCGCCTGCCCGGCCGGGTGGCCGACGGCGCGGGCCTCAGGCCAGCATCTTCTGGTACCACTCCACGTCGACCCACTGGCCGAACTTGAAGCCCACCTCGCGCATCGAGCCGACGTGCTCGAAGCCGCAGGCCTTGTGCAGCCGCACGCTGCCCGGGTTGGGCAGCGCCACCAGCGCCACGGCGGTGTGCACGCCGGACGCCGACATCGCGTCGAGCAGGGCGGGGTAGAGCCGCCGGCCGACGCCGTGCCCGCGCACCGACGGGTCGAGGTAGATCGAGGTCTCGCGCGTCGTGTCGTAGGCCGGACGCGGCCGGTAGGACCAGGAGTAGGCGTAGCCCACGACGTCCTCGTCGGTGTCGACCGCGACCAGGAGGTGGTCGCCCGCCTGGGCGCCGGCGAGGCGCTGCTCCCAGTAGGACAGCGTCGGCGGCTCGAGGTCGAAGGTGGCGTGGCTGTTGGCCACCTCGTGGTTGTAGATCGTGGCGATGTCGGACAGGTCGGTGTCCACAGCCGGCCGGATGGTGACGTCGAGGGCCATGCGCCCATCCTCTCAGCAGTCCGGGCCCGCCCCGGCGGCATACTCGGGGGATGACCAGGCAGCCAGGGCAGCCCCCGATCGAGCCGGACACCAAGGACTGGACCTGGGTGCTGGACCGGCCCTGCCCGGAGTGCGGCTACGACGCCCGCTCGGTGCGGCACGCCGAGGTGCAGAACCGGCTGCGCGCCAACGCGAGCGCCTGGCGCCGCGCCCTCGCGGGCCCGGGCGTGGCGCTCCGCCCGAGCCCCGGCGTCTGGTCGCCGCTGGAGTACGCCTGCCACGTCCGCGACGTGCACCTGGTCTTCGGCGAGCGGGTGCGGATGATGCTGGCGGTCGACGACCCGCTCTTCGAGAACTGGGACCAGGACCGGGCCGCCGTCGAGGGGGACTACGCCGGCGGCGACCCGGCGACGGTGGCCGACGAGCTCGACGCCGCCGCGGGCGCGGTCGCCGCGTCGTACGCCTCGATCGAGGGGGCGCAGTGGGACCGCCCCGGGCGGCGCAGCAACGGCTCGGTCGTTCACCCTCGACTCGCTGGCGCGCTACCACCTCCACGACGTCGAGCACCACCTCCACGACGTGATCGGCTGACGTACCCTCGGCACCATGCGGCACACGGAGTTCTGGGCGCGCATGGACGACGCCCTCGGCGCCGCCTACGCCCGCACCTGGGCCGAGCAGCAGGTGATGTCGTCGCTGGGACACCGCACCGTGCTGGAGGCGCTGGACGCCGGCGAGCCGCCCAAGCGGGTCTGGCGCGCCGTCTGGGAGCGGCTCGAGCTGCCCGCCTCCGAGCGGTGAGGGCGCTGCGGTGACCCTGCCCTGGCTCTCGGGCTGGCTGGGCCGGGCGCGCTGGTCGGAGCGACGGCTGCTCGAGGTGCAGCGCCGCACCGTGCGGACCCTCGTGGTCACCCAGGCCCTCGGCGGGCTCGGCATCACGATCGGCATCGCCGTCGCGGCGCTGCTCGCCGAGCAGATCTCGGGCAGCGAGAAGCTCGCCGGACTCGCCCAGACCATGCAGGTGCTCGGCGCCGCGGTCGCGTCGTTCCTGCTGGCGCACGTGATGGGCCGGCGCGGGCGGCGGGTCGGACTGACCCTGGGCTACGTCCTCGGCGCGAGCGGGGCCGCGCTGTGCGTGGCGGCCGGGGTGGTCTCGTCCTTCTGGCTGCTGCTGGTCGGCACCACGCTGCTGGGCGCGACCACGGCGGCCAACAACCAGTCCCGCTACGCCGCCACCGACCTGGCCCGCCCGGAGAGCCGGGCCCGCGCGCTGTCGGTGGTGGTGTGGGCGACCACCGTCGGCGCGGTCGCGGGGCCGAACCTCACCGGCGTCGCGGGACGCGTCGGGCGGGCCGTGGGCGTGCCGGTGCTGACCGGACCGTTCCTGTTCGGCCTGGTCGGCATGGTCGCGGCGGCCGTCGTGGTCTGGGTGTCGCTGCGGCCCGACCCGCTGCTCGTCGCCCGCGAGGCGGCCCTGGACCGGGGCGGTCCCGAGCGCCCGGTCGGCCGCTCGTGGCCGCGGGTGGTCGAGGTGGTCCGCACCCGTCCGGGGGTCGCGGCCGGCACGGTCGCCCTGGCGCTCGGCGCACGCCGTGATGATCTCGGTGATGGTGATGACGCCGCTGCACATGCACCACGGCGGCGCCACGCTCGAGGTCATCGGCATCGTGATCAGCGTGCACGTGCTGGGGATGTACGCCCTGGCGCCGCTGGTCGGCTGGGCCGCCGACCGGTTCGGCCGCCCCTGGGTGCTCACGGCCGGTGCCGTCGTGCTGTTCGCCGCGCTGCTCCTGTCCGGCACGGCGCCCGCCGGTGCGTCGTACCAGATCGGCGCGGGGCTGTTCCTGCTCGGCCTGGGCTGGTCGCTGTGCACGGTCGCCGCCTCCACCCTGCTCTCGGAGTCCGCGCCCGCGGACGCGCGCACCGACGTGCAGGGCGCCGCCGACCTCGTCATGGGGCTGACCGCCGCCGCTGGCCGGCGCGCTGGCCGGGGTGGTGGTCGGCACCCTCGGCTACGCCGGCTCGACCGTCTTCGCGGCCCTGCTCGTCACCGGGGTCGCGGCCGCCGCCGAGCAGGCCCGCCGCGGTGACGCCCGCAGGGGCGGTCGCGGGACCGGCGCGACCGACGGCACCGACGAGCGCGACGAGCCGCTCGCGCTCTGAGCCGGGCGCTCAGGCGCCGCGTGACAGGATCGCCCGATGTCACGCAACCGGATCCTGGCCATCGTCCAAGCCGGGGGAGCGGGCGGCCGGATGGACGTGCTCACCCGTGAGCGCGCCAAGCCCGCCCTGCCCTTCGCAGGCGTCTACCAGCTCGTGGACTTCCCGCTGTCCAACCTCGCGCACAGCGGCGTCACCGACGTGTGGCTCTCGCTGCAGTTCCAGGGTGCGAGCCTCGAGGAGCCGGTGGCGAACGGCCGGCCCTGGGACCTCGACCGCACCCGGGGCGGCCTGCGGCTGCTGATGCCCGAGCAGGGGACGGGCAGCGAGGAGGAGGACGGCTTCGCGCGCGGCAACGCCGACGAGCTGTTCCGGATCCGCGACCAGGTGCGCGCGGCGGACCCCGAGGTCGTGCTGGTGCTCAGCGCCGACCACGTCTACCGCTTCGACTACCTCGACGCCGTCGCCACCCACCGGCGCCACGACGCGGAGTGCACCGTCGTCACCAGCGAGGTGCCGCTGGAGGAGGCCGGCGACCACGCCACGGTCGAGGCCGGCGAGGACGGCGTGGTGACCGGCTTCGCCTACAAGCCCGACGAGCCGACGACGACCACCGTCGCGACCGAGGTGTTCGTCTACGACCCGCGGGTTCTGGTCGAGGTGCTCGAGCAGCTGCACCGGGAGCGCTCGGCCGCGGCCGAGGAGGGCGACAGCGGGCTCGGCGACTTCGGCGACGTGCTGCTGCCGCGGCTCGTCGAGCGGGGTCGCACCGTCGTGCACGCGATGCCCGGCTACTGGCGCGACCTCGGCCAGCCGCACCTCTACCTCGCCGCGCACCGCGACGTGCTGCTCGAGGACCAGGGGCTCTTCGACGACCCGCAGTGGCCGATCCTCACCCGCCAGCCGCAGCGCGTCCCCGCGCGGGTGCTCGACGGCGCGGAGGTCCGCGACAGCCTGGTCTCGCCCGGGGCACGGGTCGCCGGGACGGTCGTGCGCAGCGTGCTCGGCCCCGGGGTCGTGGTGGAGGCCGGCGCGTCGGTGCGCGACTCGGTCCTGTTCGCGGACTGCGTGGTCGGGGCCGGGGCCAGCGTGGACTGGGCCGTCGTCGACGAGGGGTCGGTGGTCGCCGCGGGCGCCGTGGTCGGCCGCGCCGACGCGGACGGCACCGGCGACCCGGACGCGGTCACCATCGTCGGGCGGGACAGCCTCGTCGACGAGCCCCTCGAGGACGGCGCCCGCCTGGAGCCGGGGACGACCACCTGACGGGAGCGGCTCAGCCGTCGCCGGCCGCCTCGCGCACGCCGAGCTCCTGGGCCACCGCGCGGCTCATCGCCAGGGCCACCTCCGGGTCGCCGCCCCAGCTGCGGTCCAGCCGCGAGATCGTCACCCGCATCACGTAGGGCTGCCACCGCACGAGCAGCGTCGTCCTCGACTGGCCGTCGCCGCTCGTCTCCTGGCAGGCCGGCGTGAACTTCGCGGGCGTCCCGGCATACACCCAGCCGGCGCTGCACGCCCTGGTCGGCAGCTGCAGCGGCCGCGGGTGGTAGGAGGCGGTGAGGGTGACGTAGTGCCTGCTCTCGGTCGGCGTCGACGTCGACGCACCTGATCCGCTCGTGGTCGGTGCGCAGCGCCCGCACCGATCCCCGGAGCACGGTGTCCACGTCGGGCCCCAGCAGTCCGGTGACCCGCGAGGCGGGCACGAGGCCGCAGCCGGGGGGAGGCCCGTCGGGGGCCGGGGAGGCCGACGGCGTCGAGCCCTCCGACGTGCACCCCGCGGCCAGGCAGGCCAGCACGAGGAGGGTCACGGCACGCATGGTCGGAGTCTAGGCACCGTCGCGGTGGAGGCCGGCTGGCAGACTTCCGGCCATGCCCGCACCCACAGCGCAGGTCGCCGATCATCGGCGGCAGCGGCTTCTACTCCTTCCTCGACGACGCCACCGAGGTCGTCGTGGAGACGCCGTACGGCGACCCGTCGGCGCCCGTCGCGCTCGGCGACGTGTCGGGTACGACGGTCGCGTTCCTGCCGCGGCACGGCGCGCACCACGCGCACCCGCCGCACCTGGATGAACTACCGCGCCAACCTCTGGGCGCTGGCCTCCCTCGGGGTGCGCCAGGTGCTCGCGCCCTGCGCGGTCGGCGGGCTGCGCGACGAGGTGGCGCCCGGCGACCTCGTGGTGCCCGACCAGCTCGTCGACCGGACGCAGTCGCGGGTCCAGACCTACGTCGAGCGGGGTGCGGTGCACGTGCCCTTCGCCGACCCCTACTGCCCGACCCTCTCGGCCGCGCTCGCCGCGCGCGAGGGCGTGCACGCCGGGCGGCACGATGGTGGTCGTCGAGGGGCCGCGCTTCTCGACCCGCGCCGAGTCGCGGCACTACGCCGCCCAGGGCTGGACCCTGGTCAACATGACCGGCCACCCCGAGGCCGTGCTGGCCCGCGAGCTGCGGCTGTGCTACTCCGCGGTCGCGCTGGTCACCGACATGGACGCCGGCGTCGAGACCGGCGAGGGCGTCGGCCAGGCCGAGGTGTTCGCGACGTTCGCCCGCAACGATCGACCGGGTGAAGGCGGTGCTCGCCGCGACGCTGGCCGACCTGCCCGAGCCCGGCGCCGGGTGCGCGTGCGCGAGCTGGGCCGACGAGCTCGACCTGCCCTACGAGGTCCCGGGTCGCGGTGGGGACCGGTGAGGGTGCTGGTCACCGGGTCCGCCGGCTTCATCGGTGGAGCGGTCGCCGCCCGGCTCGAGGCCGCCGGGCGACGAGGTGGTCCGCCTCGACCTGATGATCCCCGAGGCGCACGCGGCCGGGCCGACCCCGCCGGACACGCACCGCGTCGACGTGCGCGACGCCGGCGCGCTGGCGCCCCTGCTGCGCGGCGTCGACGCCGTGTGCCACCAGTCCGCGATGGTCGGCGCCGGGGTGACCGTGGCCGACCTGCCGTCGTACGCCTCCCACAACGACCTGGGCACCGCCGTGCTGCTGGCCGCGATGGCCGAGGCCGGGCGTGCGCCGGCTGGTGGTGGCCTCCTCGATGGTGGTGTACGGCGAGGGGCGCTACGTGTGCGACGAGCACGGCGCGCAGGTGCCCGGGCCGCGCGGCCGCGCCGCCCTCGACGCCGGCGACTTCGAGAACCACTGCGGCACCTGCGGACGCGCCCTGGGGTGGGAGCGCGTCGACGAGGACGCCCGGCTGGACCCGCGCAGCAGCTACGCGGCGAGCAAGGTGGCGACCGAGCACTACGTCGCCGCGTGGGCCCGCCAGGCACCGGGCGCGGCAGTGGCGCTGCGCTACCACAACGTCTACGGGCCGCACATGCCCCGGGACACGCCGTACTCCGGCGTCGCGGCGATCTTCCGCTCGCGCCCTCGAGCGCGGTGAGGCCCCGGACGTCTTCGAGGACGGCGGCCAGATGCGCGACTTCGTGCACGTCGCACGACGTCGCCCGTGCCAACGAGCTCGCCCTGCGCCGGGTCGTCGGCGGCGCCGGACGAGTCGGTGCGCGACCTACAACGTCTGCTCGGGACGAGCCGGTCCCGATCCGCCGGGTCGCCGAGCTCGTCGCGCAGGGGCACCGGTCGCGACCTGGCGCCGCGGGTCAGCGGGCGCTACCGCCTCGGCGACGTCCGGCACGTCGTCGCCTCGCCGGACCGGGCCGCGCGCGAGCTCGGCTTCACCGCCGCCGTGCTGCCCGACGACGGCCTGCCCGCGTTCGCGACCGCGCCGCTGCGGTAGGCCGGCAGCGACGCCGGCGGCGTCACACGACGCTGAAACCCTCGGGCAATGGCGCCCGGCCGGTCAGGGCGAGCAGCACCTGCCCGCCGTCGCCGGTGCAGCACCGCCACCGCGGGCCGCGAGGCCGGTCGCCTCCGCCAGCGCGGCGTGCGGCAGCCCCGCGGGCGAGGCTCCGGTCGCGCGCTCGAGGTCGAGGCCGTGCACCACCAGCTCGAACGTCCGCGTCGGGAGGTAGTCGCCCAGGCCGCATCGGCCCGACGATGGTCTCCATCACGTAGCCGAGGCCGAACGCCGCGCAGCCGCTCCTCCACCTGCTCCACGAGGCCGGCCACGCTGGCAGCGGGGTCGTCGCCGAGAGCGATCCCGGCGGCCCGGCCGCGCTCGAGCACGCTCGCCCGGGTCGACAGGAGCCGCCGGCGATCGCCGCGTAGTAGGCCGCCGCCGAGCCGTGCACCGCCTCCGTCGCGGGGCGGTCGAGGTAGGTCAGCACGGTCACCACGGAGCGCGACGTGTGCCCGACGAGCGCTCGCAGGTCCCAGTCGCCGAGCCCGGGGCCGTCGTACGACGCGACGGGGATGCGGGCCACCATCGCCGCGAAGGCACGCGCCGTGGCGACGTACGTGCCGGAGACCGTGGTGCTGTCAGGGCCGTCCATGGCGGCAGCCTACGGCGCGACGACCTCACCAGCCGGTCGCGAGCAGGTGCTGCACGAGCAGGGCGGCCGCCACCTGGACGGCGAGTCCGGCGCGCCGCCACCGCTCGGGCAGCAGCGCGCAGGCGAGCAGCAGCCACGGCACGAACGGCAGCCAGATCCGCTCCACCTCGGCCTTGCTCATCTGCGAGAGGTCGGCGGCCAGCACCATCGCCGCGCCCGCGCCCGCGAGCCACACCACGACCCCGTCCGCCGGGTCGGCCGGGTCGCGGAGGCGGCCGCGGGCGGTGGCCGCGAGATGCGCCAGCCCCGCCCCGGCGAGCGGTCCGGCGGAGAAGGCGAGGGCGGCGAGGTCGCCCCACATCCAGTACGACGCGGGGCGGCGGCCGCCCACCCCGTCCCAGTAGCGGTCGTGGATCGCGGGCAGCGCGTCGAGGTAGCTGTAGCCGGCCGCCGCGAACGCCAGCACCACGAGCGAGCGCGGCCGCCGCGGCGGGGACCAGCGGACGCCACGACCGGGCCACGACGAGCACGGCGACGGCGAGGATCCCCAGCAGCGGCAGGCCGTAGGACAGCATCACGCACCAGCCGAGCAGCAGCCCGGCGAGCACCGACCAGCCGGCGACGGCGCGCGGCGAGCGCCGGGTGGCGGCGATCGCCAGGCACGCCGTACCCCAGGCCGCGACCGCGGCGAACATCGCGTCGGCCGAGACGGCCTGCCACACGGCGGCCGGGCCGAGCGCCAGGAACGGCGCCGCTCGCCGGGCGGCCCGCTCGGCGCCGAGCGCGCGCACCGTGACCATCACGGCGACAGCCGTGGTCGAGGCGGCGACGGTGACGACCAGCCCGGCGGCGAGACCGCCGCCGAGGCCGAGCCGCACCAGCACGACGAAGGTCAGCAGCGCCCCCGGCGGGTGGCCGGCGACGTGCACCGGCCAGTTGCGCGGCGCGGCGTCGTAGCGGATCCGGCTGACGTACTCCTGCAGCGTCGCGTGCACGTCGGTGGTGCCGCGCGCCGTCCGGAGGTACTCGTACGGCGTGCCGAGGATGTGCCCGACGCCGTGCGCGCCGTCGACGAGCGCCAGCGCCAGCATCCACGCGAGGCCCGCCAGGCCGACCAGCAGCAGCAGCCGTCGCCAGGGCAGCCGCTCGGCGAGGTCCACCGCCCAGCAGCGTCAGCGACGAGGGCGACAGCCAGCGCAGGCAGGGTGCCCGGGCCGACCCGCGGGTCCCACTCCGCGTGCAGCGGCGGGAACGAGTTGACCCGGACGTTCCACCCCGTCGACGGCCGGCACCGCCATCGCCAGCGCCATCAGGGCGAGGGTCGCCACGAGGCCGGTCGCCGCCGCCCGCGAGCGCGTCACGGGACGCGCCGGCGCGGTGGTGGTCATGCTCGCGAGCCTAGGCGCGGGCGGGCCCGCATCCTCGCGACGGCGTCGACCGCAAGGGTTTCGTAAGGGATGGCCGGGGTGGGCACGACCGCGGCGACCCTACGGTGAGGTCATGACCTCCTGCGACCTCGTGCTCCCGTGCCGGGACGAGGGCCCGGCCCTGCGCGACCTGCTGCCTCGCGTGCCGAGCGGGCTCGCGCGTCATCGTGGTCGACAACGGCTCGGTCGACGACACCGCCGAGGTGGCCCGCGCCCTCGGCGCGACGGTGGTGCGCGAGGACCGGCCCGGCTACGGCGCCGCCGTGCACGCCGGGGTCCTGGCCGCGACCGCCGAGCACGTCGCGGTGATGGACGGCGACGGCTCCTTCGACCCGGCCGACCTGCTGGCCCTGCTCGCCGACGTCCGCGACGGTCGCGCCGACCTGGCGACCGGCCGGCGTCGTCCCGTACGACGCGGGGTGTGGCCGTGGCACGCTCGGGCCGGCAACGTCGTGGTGCTGTGGTGGCTGCGCCGGCGGATCGGCCTCGACGTGCACGACATCGCGCCGATGCGGGTGTGCCGCCGCGCCGACCTGCTGGCGCTCGACGTGCGCGACCGCCGCTTCGGCTACCCCGTCGAGCTGCTGCAGACGCGCGCAGCGGGCCGGCTGGCGGGTCACCGAGCACGACGTCGCCTACCACCCGCGCGCCGCGGGCACCCGCTCCAAGGTGTCCGGGCTCGGTCCGCGGCACGGTGCGCGCCGCCCGCGACTTCGCCCGGGTGCTGTCGTGACGCCGCCCGGCGGTGCTGGTGCATGGCCAAGGCGCCGGTGCCCGGCCAGGTCAAGACCCGGCTCGGGGTGCACGTCGGGCACGACGCCGCGGCCGACCTGGCCGCGGCCGCGCTGCTCGACACCCTCGACGCGTGCGAGGCGGCCTTCGACGAGCTGCCACCTCGCGCTCGCCGGGGACCTCGCTCGGGCGGCGCGCGGGGCCGAGCTGTGCGGCACGCGCGAGCCGGTGGACGGTGCACCCGCAGCGCGGCGACGGCTTCGCGCAGCGGCTCGCCCACGCGCACGCCGACGTCGCCGCGCTGCCGGCGCGCCCCGTCGTGCAGATCGGCATGGACACCCCGCACGCCGGACCCGACGACCTCGCCGCCGTCGCGGACGCCGTCGGCCGTGGCAACGACGCGGTGCTCGGCCCGGCCGAGGACGGCGGCTGGTGGGTGCTCGGCCGTGACCGACGCCGCGCCTCGCCCTGCCGCTGCGCGGCGTGACGATGTCGACCGAGCGGACCTGCGCGGACACCCTCGCCGCGCTGCGAGGCCGCCGGCGCCGCGGTCGCCACGGGCGCGACGCTGCGCGACGTCGACACGCCGCGGACGCCGACGAGCGTCGCCGCGCTCGCGCCGGGCACCCGCTTCGCGCGGCGCTGGCCTCGGGTCGCAGCGGGGAGCCGCCGTGACGCGAGGCGCGCTTCGCCGCGCCCTTCTTCGCCGCGGCCCTGCGCGGCGAGCCCTGCACCGTGCACGGTCTCGAGGAGCGCCCCGACCGGCTGCCGATGTCCCGGTGGACCGCGCGGGCCGACGCAGCGACCGGCGGTGCTGCGCACTGCGCGCGGCCCGACCCTCGACATCGGCTGCGGGCCCGGCCGGATGAGCGAGCACCTGGCGGGCCGCGGCGTCGGCGTGCTCGGCATCGACGTGGTGCCCGAGGCCGTCGCGGCAGACCCGGGCGCGCGGCGCCAGCGCCCTGCACCGCGACGTCTTCGACCCGCTGCCCGGGGAGGGCCGTGGGAGTGCGCGCTGCTCGCCGACGGCAACATCGGCATCGGCGGCGACCCGGTCGCGCTGCTGCGCCGGGTGCGCCGAGGTGCTCGCCCCCGGCGGCTGGGTGGTCGCCGACCTCGCGCCGCCCGGCTCGGGCCTGCGCACCCGCTCGGTCCAGCTCGAGTGCGGCGGCGACGCGGTCGGACCCGTTCCCGTGGTCGGTGCTCGGGCCCGAGTCGGTCCGCGGCGTCGCGGCCGCGGCGGGCTGCTCGTGACCGCGCTGCACGAGCTACGAGGGTCGCTGGTTCGCCGTGCTGGCCGCAGAGCCGGCGCCGCTGACGCGACGCCGGCCGCCGTGCCGCAGCGAGGACGACTTCACCTCCACGCTGCGCGGTCCCGAGGTCGCCGCCCGGGTCGGCACTTGGCTGGGCATCTGCTTCACGGTCGCGTTCCTGACCGGGCTGTGGAGCCACCTCTACCAGGACCAGCCGGGCTGGCTGACGCATCCCGACCCGGCCGGTGTGGTTCTACCGCGTCACCCAGGGCCTGCACTACCTCTCCGGCACGGCGGCGGTGCCGCTGCTGCTGGTCAAGCTCTACGCCGTCTACCCGAAGCTGTTCGCACCCGTGCCGCTGCGGCCGGGCGCGCGAGCTGGTCGCTGCACCTGCTCGAGCGCGGGTCGATCGGCCTGCTGGTCGCCGCCGGCGATCTTCCAGCTGGTGACCGGCGTCGCGAACTCCGCGCAGTGGTACCCCTGGTCGTTCTCCTTCCGCTCCACCCACTACGCCGTGGCCTGGGTGGCGATCGGCGCCCTGGTCTGCACATCGCGGTCAAGCTGCCCGGTGATCCGCTCGGCGTGCGACCCGGCGCGATCGACGACGGCGAGGAGCCGAGGGCCGCGGTCTGACCCGCCGCGGCCTGCGTGCGCACGGCGTTCGGCGCCTCGGCCGTCGCGGTGCTCTCGGTCGCCGGCGGGACCGTCCCGTGGCTGCGCCGGGTGTCGGTGTTCGAGACCCACGACGGCACCGGCCCGCAGGACGTGCCCGATCAACAAGACCGCCGCGACGCGCCGGGGTCACCGCGACGGCCGTCGACGCCGGCGTACGCCCTGGAGGTGGCGCACGCCGGCACGACGCGCGGCTCGCGCCTCGCCGACCTGCAGCGCGATGCCGCAGCGCACCGAGACGCTGCCGATCGCCTGCGTCGAGGGCTGGAGCGCCTCCGGCGGACTGGACCGGCGTGCGGCTGCGCGACCTGCTCGACCTCGTGGACGCCCCGGCCGGCGCGACGGTCGGTCGTCGGTCGCTCCAGGCCGGGGGCCGTTCCGCAGCCTCCGAGGTCCGCGGCAACCTGGCCGACGACCCGCTGACGCTGGTCGCGCTGCGGCTGAACGGCGAGCCGCTCGAGCCTCGACCACGGCTACCCGTGCCGGCTGATCGCGCCGAACCGCCCCGGCGTGCTGCAGACCAAGTGGGTCGCCCGGATCGAGGTGAGCCTGATGCGGCTGACGCGGCTGCTGCTCGGCGCCGCCGGGGTGGTCCTGGTGCTGGTCGGGGCCTGGCACCTCCTCGGCACGGGCCTCTCCGACCTGGTCGACATCGCGCTGTGGCTGGCCGGCGGCGTGGTCGTCCACGACGCGTGATCGCCCCGGTGGTCGTGCTCGTCGGCGTCCTGCGCCCGCGGCTGCCGGCCTGGAGCCGGGCGCCGTGTCGCGGGGCTGGTCGTGCTGCTCTCGGTGACGCTGCTGGCGGTCCCCGCCTCGGCCGCTTCGGCGCCAAGGCGACGACCCGGCCTGCTGAACCGCCGTACGGCGTGCTGTGGCTGGTGTTCACGCTGCTGATCGTCGTCGCGGTCGGGTCGCCTGCTGCTCCGCCGGCGTGCGGAGAGAGGCCGTCTGATGGCCCGCGTCCTCGTCGTCGACGACGACCACACCGTGCGCGAGGTGGTGGTGTCCTACCTGCGCGCCGGCCGGCCACGAGGTCGACGAGGCGGCGACGGCGAGCAGGCGCTGCCGTCGATGCGCGAGCGGCCGGCCGACCTGGTCGTGCTCGACCTGATGCTGCCCGGGCATCGACGGCCTCGAGGTGTGCCGCCGGCTGCGGGAGCGCAGCGACGTACCGGTGATCATGCTGACCGCGCTCGGCGACGAGACCGACCGGGTGGTCGGGTCTCGAGCGGGGCGCCGACGACTACGTCACCAAGCCGTTCAGCCCGCGCGAGCTGGTGCTGCGGGTCGACTCGGTGCTGCGGCGGGCCGGGGGAGCGGGGCGCGACGCCGGCCGCGCAGGCTCGACGACGGTGACCTGGTCGTGGACGCCGCCCGGCACGTCGCGACCCTCGGCGGCCGAGCGCTGGCGCTGACCGCGCGCGAGTTCGACCTGCTGCGCTTCCTGGTCGCGCGCCCCGGGCGTCGCGTTCTCCCGCGACGAGCTGCTCGCGCGAGGTGTGGGGCTGGTCGTTCGGCGACCAGTCGACGGTCACCGTGCACGTGCGCCGGCTGCGCGAGAAGGTCGAGGCCGACCCGACGCACCCGACGCCGGCTGGTCACCGTGTGGGGCGTCGGCTACCGCTGGGAGCCGCAGGAGCGACGGCGTGAGCGACCGGTCGCCGATCGTGCTGATCGCCGTCGCCTGGTCCGGCGCGGTCGGGCTGCGTCGGGCTCGTCGTCGGCTGGCTGCTGCGCCGCGCGTCGCTGCGCTGGCTGCCCGCGCGGCGTCGCGCTGGTGGCGGTCGCCGCGGTGGTGGCCGGCGTGGTCGGCACCGCGCGGGCGATGTTCCTCTCCGACCACGACTTCGCGGTCGTGCTCGTGGTGCTCCTGGTCGCCGGCGTGGTCGCCGTCGTCTTCGCGATGCTCGTCGGCACCGAGCCGTCGTGCGCTGCCTCGCGGTCGCTGCGCGAGGACGCCCGCCGGTTCGGGGAGAGCGGGCGGTTCGTCTCCGACCGGCGCGCGGCCCCGCCGAGTTCCCGGAGCTCTCCGACGAGCTGACCCGGACCAGCGACCGGCTCGCCGGAGTCCCGCGAGCGCGAGGCGCGGCTCGAGGAGTCCCGCCGCGAGCTGGTCTCCTGGGTCTCCCACGACCTGCGCACGCCGCTGGCCGGGCTGCGCGCGATGACCGAGGCGCTCGAGGACGGCCTGGCCGAGGAGCCCGGAGCGCTACCACCGGCAGATGCGCGCCGAGGTCGACCGGATGGTGCGGATGGTCGACGACCTCTTCGAGCTCTCCCGCATCCACGCCGGCGTGCTGCCGCTCGACCCTGCAGACCGTCTCGCTCGGCGACCTGGTCAGCGAGGCGATCGCCGGCGCCGACCCGGTGGCCCGGGCCCGGCGGGTGCGGCTCGGCGGCTCGGTCGAGGACGGCGTGCTGGTCCGCGCCGACCCCGGCGGCCTGTCCCGGGTGGTCGCCAACCTGGTGATGAACGCGATCCGGCACACCCCCGCCGACGGCGTCGGTCGAGATCACCGGCCGGGCCGTGGCCCGAGGGGGTCGAGCTCAGCGTCACCGACGGGTGCGGCGGGATCCCGGCCGACGACCTGGACCGGGTCTTCGACGTCGCCTGGCGGGGGAGCCACGCGCGCACCCCCGAGCGAGCGGCAGCCGGCGCCGGGCTGGGGCTGGCGATCGTGAAGGGCATCGTCGAGGCGCACGACGGCAGCGTCAGCGGTCGGCAACGAGGACTCCGGGCTGCCGGTTCCTGGTCCGGCTCCCCGCCTGACCCGGCGCTGGCGCACGCCGCTCATCCGGCGTGTCCCGGCGCGTCCCGGCGTGTCTGCGGGCTGGTCGAACACCTGTTCGGGCTAGCGTCGGCTGCACGGACGAATGTTCACACGGTCGACGACTCACGCGGGAGATATCCCCAGGTCGCGACATCGGGCTCGCAGACTGTCGGAGGACCTCTCTAGTGTCACTGGCGATGAAGAAGACAGCAGGCTCCGCCTCGAGGCGGACAGACGGACGGATGACCATGGCTGGTGGAGATCGCGAGAAGGCGCTCGACGCCGCGCTCGCCAACATCGAGCGACAGTTCGGCAAGGGCTCGGTCATGCGGCTGGGGGAGGAGACCCGGGCGGCGCTCGAGGTGATCCCGACCGGGCGCGATCGCGCTCGACGTGGCGCTCGGCATCGGCGGGCTGCCGCGCGGCCGCGTGGTGGAGATCTACGGTCCGGAGTCCTCCGGCAAGACGACGGTCGCCCTGCACGCGGTGGCCAACGCGCAGCGCGGCCGGCGGCATCGTGGCGTTCATCGACGCCGAGCACGCCCTCGACCCGGACTACGCCAAGGCGCTCGGCGTCGACACCGACGCGCTGCTGGTCTCGCAGCCCGACTCCGGCGAGCAGGCGCTGGAGATCGCCGACATGCTGGTCCGCTCCGGCGCGCTCGACCTGATCGTCATCGACTCCGTCGCCGCGCTCGTGCCCCGCGCCGAGATCGAGGGCGAGATGGGCGACAGCCACGTCGGCCTCCAGGCCCGGCTGATGAGCCAGGCGCTGCGCAAGATGACCGGCGCCCTCAACGGCGCCGGCACGACGATGATCTTCATCAACCAGCTGCGCGAGAAGATCGGCGTGATGTTCGGCTCCCCCGAGACCACGACCGGTGGCCGGGCGCTGAAGTTCTACTCCTCGGTGCGCCTCGACGTGCGCCGCATCGAGACGCTCAAGGACGGCCAGGAGATGGTCGGCAACCGCACCCGCATCAAGGTCGTGAAGAACAAGGTCGCGCCGCCGTTCAAGCAGGCCGAGTTCGACATCATGTACGGCCAGGGCATCAGCCGCGAGGGCGGCCTGATCGACGTCGGCGTCGAGGCGGGCCTCGTCCGCAAGGCGGGCGCCTGGTACACCTACGAGGGCGACCAGCTCGGCCAGGGCAAGGAGAACGCCCGCACCTTCCTGCGCGACAACCCCGACCTCGCCAACGAGCTCGAGAAGCGGATCCTGGAGAAGCTCGGCGTCGGCCCGCAGGTCGACCACCCCGAGCACCGACGCTGCCGGACGGCCCGGTCGCGTCGAGCCCACCGGGATCGACTTCTGAGCCGCCGGCCACCCGTGAGCCACGACCGCCGCCCGTCCGGTCCATCCCTCCCAGGGGACCGGGCGGGCGGTGTCACGCCCGGCACCGTGCACGACGGTGTCGAGGCCTGGCTCGGTGGCGCCCCGCGGCCCGACGACCGTGCCGGCCGCCGCCGGTCCGGCGGCCGGTCCCGCTCCCCGTCAGCGAGGGCGCGCCGGCACGCCGGCGGACGGCGCCGCTCTCGGGCCGGACGCCGACCACGAGGCGGTGGCCCGCAAGATCCTGCTCGACCAGCTCACCGGCCAGGCCCGCAGCCGCCTCGAGCTGGCCAGCAAGCTCGCCACGAAGGGCGTGCCCGACGAGCTCGCCGACCGGCTGCTCGACCGGTTCGAGGAGGTCGGCCTCGTCGACGACCAGGCGTTCGCCCGGGCCTGGGTGCAGTCCCGCCAGCCCGGCAAGGGGCTGGCCCGCCGGGCGCTGGCCCAGGAGCTGCGCCGCAAGGGCGTCGACGACGAGGTCGCCCGGGCCGCGCTCGACGAGGTCGACCCCGACGACGAGGTGCAGGCGGCCCGGCTGCTGGTCCGGCGCAAGCTGCGCGGCGTGGCCCGCCTCGACCGGACCACGGCGCGTGCGCCGGCTCACCGGGATGCTGGCCCGCAAGGGCTACCCCGCCGGCGTCGCCTTCCGGGTGGTCGCGCGAGGAGCTCGACGCGGCCGACCACCCGCTCGACGGGTCCGGGGGTCTCGAGGGCTCAGGGGGTCCAGAGGGGCTCGACGGGCCGGACGGGCTCGACCGGACCGGCGGGGTGGACGGGGTGGACGACACCCTCGACTCGGGTCAGTCGTGAGGCGCCGGTGGGGACAGCCGTCAGCGGCCGGTCGGCAGCCGGTGGGCGCCGTCTCTTCTTGACCGGTCCTGCCCCGCGACCTAGCCTCGGGAGCACACCTGAACTCGGGGCCGACCACGTTTTCGGGATCGTCCCCCGGGGCATGACACTGACAACGAGACCCGGCGCGAGCCGGAGTGCGCACGGCCCGGTAGGACGCGAAGCGAACGGCGCAGGACCGCTGGTGCAGGCGGCTGCGTCGCTGTCCTGCGTGTCGGCGTGCGGAGACAGGAGCCGGCCATGGCGCATCATTCCGGACAGGCCGCCGCCCTGTTCGCCACCACCGGCCCACCCCCGCTCGTCGCCTCCGGGGTGGTGCTCATGGCCGTCGTGGTCCTGGTCGTCGTCGGCGCGGCGGTCCTCGGCGTGCTGCTGCTGCTGCGGCGGTCGACCGGCCGCGAGGAGGTCCTGCACGCCGACCTCCACGAGCAGCGCCAGGACATCGAGCGGCGCGAGCACCGGCTCGCCGAGCGCGAGGAGCGGCTCGACAACGAGCGCCGCGCGCTCGACGAGCGGGCCCACCAGGTCGCCGACGCCGAGGCCGCGGCGGAGGCGCACCGGGCCGAGCTCCTCGACCTCGAGGAGGAGCGCGGCGCGGTCCTCGAGCGGGTCGCCGGCCTGACCGCCGACGAGGCGCGCGCCCAGCTCGTGGAGTCGATCGAGGACGATGCGAAGCGGACCGCGGCGCTCGCCGCCCGCGACATCGAGCGGGCCGCGGAGGAGGAGGCCGAGGCCCGGGCGCGGCGGATCCTCGCCACGGCGATCCAGCGGCTGGCCTCCGAGCAGACCAGCGAGAGCGTGGTCTCGGTGGTGCACCTGCCCAGCGACGACATGAAGGGCCGGATCATCGGCCGCGAGGGCCGCAACATCCGCTCCTTCGAGCAGGTCACCGGGGTCAACCTGGTCATCGACGACACCCCCGAGGCGGTGCTGCTCAGCTGCTTCGACCCGGTCCGCCGCGAGGTCGCCCGGCTCACGCTCGAGGAGCTGATCGCCGACGGCCGGATCCACCCGAGCCGCATCGAGGAGGTGCACGCAGCGCAGCGGCCGTCGAGGTCGACCGGCTCTGCGTGCGCGCCGGCGAGGACGCCGCCCTCGAGATGGGCATCACCGACCTGCACCCCGATGCTGGTCGCGACGCTCGGCCGGCTGCGCTACCGCACGTCCTACGGCCAGAACGTCCTCGAGCACCTCGTCGAGTCCGGCCACGCGGCCGGGCTGCTCGCCGACGAGCTCGGGGTGGACCGCGCGGCCTGCGTGCGCGGCGCCTTCCTGCACGACATCGGCAAGGCGCTGACCCACGAGGTCGAGGGGTCGCACGCCATCGTCGGCGCCGACCTGGCCCGCACGCTACGGCGAGCACGAGGACGTCGTCCACGCGATCGAGGCGCACCACAACGAGGTCGAGCCGCGCACCGTCGAGGCGGTGCTCACCCAGGCCGCCGACGCGATCAGCGGCGGCCGGCCGGGGGCGCGGCGCGAGTCGCTCGAGGCCTACGTCGAGCGGCTGCACCGGCTCGAGGAGATCGCGCTGGCCAAGCCGGGCGTGGCGAAGGTCTTCGCGATGCAGGCCGGCCGCGACGTGCGGGTGATGGTCGAGCCCGACGCCGTCGACGACATCGGCGCCCAGGTGCTGGCCCGCGACATCGCCAAGCAGTTCGAGGAGGAGCTGACCTACCCCGGCCAGATCAAGGTCACCGTGATCCGGGAGTCCCGGGCCACCGAGACCGCGCGCTGAATGCCCACCACGCCGACCCGGGCCGCGGCACCGGGCGAGGAGAGTCGTCCCCCGCGGGCCCGGCCCGGCACCCCGTGCACCGTCCTGGTGCGGCGGGCGGCGGGCAGCGTCGTCGAGGTGCTCGGGACGTGCGCCGGGACGGCCGTCGACGGGGAGTCGCTGCGGGCGGCCGCGACCGGCTGCTGGCCGATGCCGGGGTGCCCGCCACCGAGCCGTGGGCGGTGGACCTGTCCGGCCGCGGGGTCGTCTTCGCCGCCGACGTGCTCGGGGCCCCGCCCGCGCCGGGCGTGCTGGCCGCTCCGGCCGGTCCCGTCGTGCCGCACGCCCAGCGCCTCGGCGCGTCCCGGCGCTCAGCGTCGGGTTCCGGCCGCTGACCCGCGCCGACCTCGCCGACGTGGTCCGCTGGCAGGCGCAGCCGCACGTCGCGCGCTGGTGGCACGACGAGGCGACCGACGTGGCGGCGCGCCGAGGAGCACTACGGTCCCGCCCTCGACGGTGACGACCCGACGCGGCTGTGGGTGCTCGAGCTCAACGGCCGCTCGGTGGGTCTGCTCCAGGACTACCTGGTCGGCGACCACCCCGAGTACGCCCTGCTCACCGCGCAGCCCGACGCGGTCGGCCTCGACTACCTCGTCGGCGAGCCGGCTGGGTCGGTCGCGGCCTCGGGACCCGCATGCTGTGGACGTTCCTGCGCGACGTGGTGCGCCCGCACTACCCCGACGCACCGACGTACTTCGCGGCGCCGGACCACCGCAACGCCGGCGTCGCTGCGGGTGCTGGACAAGCTCGGCTTCAGGCGGGGGCTGTGGTTCGACGAGCCGCAGGCCGACGGCGGCGTCGACACGGTGGTCGGGTGCGCGCTCGACGTGCGCCGCGTGCTGGCCTGAGCGGCACCCGCGCCGGTCAGGTCGACCGGGACTCCTCACCGAGGTTCAGCACCTCGAGCGGCTTGCGCTCCCCGACGAAGCGGTGCTGCACCCAGGTCGCCAGGGCGCTGAGCACCAGGTTGGTGAGGATGTAGAGCGCGGCGACGACCAGCGCGGTCTGCACCTGGTTGTTGAACTCGCGGTAGATGTCCTTGCCGACCCGGGTCAGGCCGGGGGCGAGCACGTAGAACCCGAGGCTGGTGTCCTTGAGCGCGACCACGCACTGGCTGATGATCGCCGGCAGCATGATCTTGACCGCCTGCGGCAGCAGGATCGAGCGTCATCACCTGGTGCTTGCGCATCCCGATGGCGTACGCCGCCTCGGCCTGCCCCCGCGGCACGGCGTTGATGCCGGCGCGGAACACCTCGGCGAGCACGGCGCCGTTGTAGAGGGTCAGCCCGACGACCACCGACCAGTACGACCCGATGCCGTCGCCGATGCCGTAGGTGAAGAAGATGAAGACGATCAGCAGCAGCAGGGGGACGGCGCGGAAGAACTCGACCACCACCCAGCACGGCCACCGCAGCCAGGCGTGGTCCGAGAGCTTGCCGACGCCGAGGACGACACCGAAGCAGGACCGCGAGCACCACCGAGGTGGCGGCCATCTGCACGGTCTTGAGGAGCCCGTCGACCAGCAGCGCCCGCACGTATGCCGGCGTGACGAACGGCTCCCACTTGGCGTAGGCCCACTGGCCGGTGCTCGACATCCGGAGCGCGAAGAACGCGAGCACGGCGAGGATGCCGAGGAGGGAGAGCACGGCGTAGACCCGGTGCCGGGCCCGCGTGCGGGGCCCGGGGGTGTCGAACAGCACGCGATGCTCATCGGGCCACCCGCCAGCGCCGCTCGAGCCCGAAGGCGCCGGCCGAGACGAGCTCCACGATCACGATGTAGCCGATCGCGAACAGGATGAAGATCTGGACGCGGGCGTCGGCGTTGTCGTTGGTGAAGCCCCTTCATCCGCGCGGTCGCCTCGAGCAGGCCGAAGGCGGCCGCGACCGAGGTGTTCTTGGCCAGCGCGATCTGCACGCTGGCCAGCGGGGGGACGACGGCTCGCAGCGCCTGGGGGAGGATCACCTGCCTCATGGGCTGGTGAAGGTCAGCCCGATCGCCCGGGCGGCCTCCGCCTGGCCGAGCGGGACGGAGTTGACCCCCGAGCGGATCGCCTCGCAGACGAACGCCGCGTGTAGACCGTCAGCGCCAGGCACCCCTTGGCGAAGAACGAGTGGATGTTGAGGTCCAGCC
Organism: uncultured Actinomycetota bacterium; assembly: GCA_963781745.1. GTDB lineage: Bacteria > Actinomycetota > Actinomycetes > Propionibacteriales > Nocardioidaceae > Nocardioides_B. The sequence continues at coordinate 232,544 of CAWAHH010000010.1, forward strand.
GCGGTAGCGCGACGAACACGAAGATGAACACCACCAGCAGCGGGGTGTTGCGCACCACCGCGACGTACACCGCCCCGGCCCGTGCCAGCACGGCGACCGGACCGACGCGGAAGGCCGCGAGCACGGTGCCGAGGACCAGGGACAGCAGCCCGGAGACGACGAACAACCCGATGGTGAGGACGAACGCCCTCACCACCAGGTCGAAGTTCGCGAAGACGTCGCTCAAGCGCAGGCGTCCATCTCGGGCGGGGTGGGCGTGTCCACGCCGGACTTGCCCAGCGTGGCCTCGAACGCGGCGTCGTAGGTGCCGTCGTCCTCGGCCTTCTTCAGGGTGTCGGTGATCCACTGGCACATCTCGGGGTACTTCTTGGAGTAGCCCACGCCGTACCTCTCCTCGGAGAAGGCGTCGCCGACGACCTCGAGGTTGTCCGGGTCCTCGGCGGCGTAGCCGAGCAGGATCGCGCCGTCGGTCGTCATCGAGTCGACGGTGCCGTCCGCGACCTGGTCGCGGCACTCGGAGTAGGTGTCGAAGCCGCGCGGCTTGGCGCCCTTCGCCTCGACGTTGTCGAGCGAGGTCGAGCCCGTCACCGAGCAGACCTCCTTGCCCTTGATGTCGTCGACGCTCTTGATGTCGCTGCCCTTCTTGACGAGCAGCTGCTGGCCGGTGACGTAGTACGGGCCCGCCTGGCCGACGATCTTGCGACGGTCGTCGGTGATGGAGTACGACGCCAGCACGAGGTCGACCTCGCCGCCACGGAGGAACGGCTCACGGTTGTCGGAGATCGTCTCCTTCCAGGTGATGTCCTCGGGTGCGATGCCGAGCGAGGCGGCGAGCACCTTGCCCATCTCGGGGTCGAAGCCCTTCGGGGCGTCGTCGGCGGCTCCCTTGAACCCGATGCCGGGCTGGTCGAACTTCACGCCGATGACGATCTTGCCGCTGTCGGCGAGCTCCTTCATCCGGGTGCCGGCGTCGAAGGTGGCGCTGTCGTCGACCTTGACGTCGACCTCGTCGGTCGAGTCATCGCTGCCGGCGTTGCCGCAGGCGGCGAGGGTGGCGGCCAGACCGAGGGCGACCAGGGTCGCCTTCGTCCGGGTCAGGTGCTGGAACGGTCGCATCGTTGTCTCCTTGGGTACGGTCCGAGGCCGGTCCCCCCGAACCCGTGGTGAGCGTGCCTGAGCTGCGTGTGAGTCAGTGTTTGAGGATCTTGCCGAGGAAGTCCCGCGCGCGGTCGGACTGCGGGCTGGTGAAGAACGACTCGGGGTCGTTCTCCTCGACGATGCGGCCGTCGGCCATGAACACCACGCGGTTCGCGGCGGTGCGAGCGAAGCCCATCTCGTGGGTGACCACGACCATCGTCATGCCGCCCCGGGCGAGGTCGACCATGACGTCGAGGACCTCCTTGATCATCTCCGGGTCGAGCGCGGAGGTGGGCTCGTCGAAGAGCATCACCTTCGGCTCCATGGCCAGGGCCCGGGCGATCGCGACCCGCTGCTGCTGGCCGCCCGAGAGCTGGGCGGGGTACTTCTGGGCCTGGTGCGCGACCCCGACCCGCTCGAGCAGGGCCGTGGCGCGCGTGTCGGCGTCGGACTGGGACATCCCGCGGACCTTGATCGGGCCGAGGGTGACGTTCTCGAGGATCGTCTTGTGGGCGAAGAGGTTGAAGCTCTGGAACACCATGCCGACCTCGGCGCGCAGCGCTGCGAGCGCCTTGCCCTCCGCCGGCAGCGGCTGTCCGTCGAGCGTGATCGAGCCCTTGTCGATGGTCTCGAGGCGGTTGATCGCCCGGCAGAGCGTGGACTTGCCCGACCCGGAGGGCCCGATCACGACCACCACCTCGCCGCGCTGGATCGACAGGTTGACGTCCTGCAGCACGTGCAGGTCGCCGAACCACTTGTCGACGTGGTCGAGGACGACGAGGGCCTCGCCGGCCGTCGCCGGGGTGCCGGCCGCCCCCTCGGTCGTGGTGCTCATGATCGGTAAACCTAAGTCATCGGTTCGGCTGTGACTATGCGCGGGGTAGCCCGAACGGGTCACTATCTGGTCACTCTGTGGGAATCACCAAGCACTCGTCTGCCGCGGCGGACCCGGTCGCACCGCACCGCGTGCTTGAATCCGGGCAGCAGCACGACCCGACCGAAGGGACCGCCGTGGACCGCAGGACTCCGCTGGGCAGGATCAGGGCCGCCGCCGTCGACAGCGCCAAGGACCCGCGGGCCGCGGTCGGCAGGGCCGTCGGCCAGGCGAAGGGCGTCGCTGCTGTCGGGCGGATGGTCGCCGGCCAGCTCACGCGGACGGCGGTCGCGAAGGCGTCCGAGACGGTGTCCGCGGTGACGGCCCACCGGTCCCACGCCGGTCCGGTCGAGGTCGCCCCGGTCCCGGCCCAGCGTTCCGCGGCACCGCCGGTGCCCGCACCGGCCGCCGCACCGCCGGCGCCCGCGCCGGAGCCCGAGCCGGTCGCGGAGAACCCCGTCGCCCAGCAGGCGCCTGCGGCGAAGAAGGCGCCGGCGGCCGAGCAGGCCCCGGCGGCCAAGAAGGCCCCGGCGGCCGAGCATGCCTCGGCGGCGAAGAAGGCGGCGAAGAAGGCGGCGAAGAACGCCCCGGCCGCGAAGAAGGCCCCGGCGGCCGAGAAGGCACCCGCGGCGAAGAAGGCCACGGCCGCCCCCCGGGGCCCCTCCCCGGCCGACGTGGCACGGAAGTCGGCCGCCCACACACCCGCCCCCGCGGCGAGGGCGCCCCGGAAGGCCGCACCGACGACAGCGCCGGCCGACGAGCCCGGGTCGGACAGCCCCGGCGGCCGGCTGCCGCCGCGGCGACGCTCCGCCGACGACGCCTGACCCGCTCGGAGGACGGGGACGCACCGGCGGTTGCAGGACGCGCGCCGGTTCGCCGTACCCTGGGCCGGTCATGACTGCCACGCCCCCCGCGCCGACGGCCGCACCTACGAGGTCCGCACCTACGGGTGCCAGATGAACGGTGCCTGCGGGCGTCCCTTCGGGTCACGACTCCGAGCGGCGAACGTGGAGATTCGCTGATAGGACGCGGGCAGCGTACCGAGCGGCGCCGACAAGGCTGCGGTGCTCAGTCGCTGAGCCAGGACACTCCGTAGCGCTCGCGAAGGTTCTCGACCTCGCTTCGCCTCGTTCGGTGCCGGAAGCATGAACCACGACAACTCCTCTGAGCCTTCGGTCAGCATGCCGCGAGGTGCGCAGGTGATGGCCAACTCCAAGTCCGGCTCTTGGGCAATCCACCACGTGCGTTCCGGGTACCACATCAGCAGTCGGCCGAGCGAGCAGTGCACATCAAGGACCCACTCGGAGAACGCTCGCTCGCTGGTCAGAGGCCTCCGGAGGAGCCGCTACCGGCGACATCGGAATCTCGAACTCGGTGACCGTCTCGGTTCCGTCAGGATGCTGCGTCGTCCAGCGTCCATAGTCGGGTGGACGTCGACGCGCAAGGTCTGGACGCCGCCGCTGCTCAGTGCGGCCCACTCCTCGTCCGACAGTGGCAGAGAGCCAAGGACGATGCCGGTCTCACGGAACGCGACGACGCAACCGGCAAGCGGCTCGGGCCATCCGTCCGTCAGGGCGAAGGGCACGACGTCGTCGCTTGGTCTCGGCACGCGCCGATTCTTGGCGGTCTCGGCCTGCCGAGCAACTGACATCAGTCGTGCGTGTCGCGAAGTCCTCGCTACTCGCCCGTTCTATCGCTGACTTGGTGTGGACTTTCGGCCGCTCTCAATGTGAAAACTGTGGCCACACACTTGATGCGTGCGCCGCTCTGTGCCTGCTCCATCTGGATAGTGCGCACATGCTTCTGGCTTGACGGTCATGTGAAGGTCACTGCGATGTTCGCCGTCACGAAGAGTCCGTTCGGCGAGCTTTGAGTCAAGGCGTCAAAGACCACCGCGTGTCGCCTTGCGTTACCTCATGCGCCTCGAACCACTCGTACCTCAGGTGGTCCTCCCAGATGCGCTCCAACTCGGCAGTTGCCTCGGAGGCTGAGACCGAGGTTCGGCAGGTGGCCGTCAGTAGACATCCGGGGTCGGTAGTCCTGCGGACTTGGACGTCGTCCAGTAGGTCTGAGCCGCCCAGGAAGGCGGTGAAGTCCATCTCCATCCCCAGGAGGTTGTCGTCGGCTGAGGGATAACCGCCTGCCAGTACCGCCGCCTTGGTCTTCGAGTACTCGTCTGCCTCGACCATCGTCCAGCCGTTGTGAGCGAAGGCTCGACGGCACCCGAGAGACGACCTCGTCACGACGCCGTTCGGCTCGGTCCGGAATGATGGCTGTGTACACGATGACTTCGACCAAGGCTTGCTCATGGCCTCGGCGGACAGTTCTAGTTCGCCGTACTCGTCCTTGTACTGGAGGAGTGTGCGTCCCAGCAGGCGTACCGAGTACCCATCTGAGGACCGCGTCCATCCTCGCCAGGTCCGCTTGAAGGTCTCCGGAGGCATGATGCGGAGGCTATCCAAGGCAGGACCCTCTACAGCCTGTTTCTAAGGTCGCGTCGATGAGATACACAAAACGAGGGTTTAGTGTAATCTGGTGGGCATGAAGCGCGTTCCGACAAGGTCATCGGCTACCTGCGTGTGTCCACCGACGAGCAGGCGATCTCGGGTCTCGGGCTCGGTGACCAGCGGGCGCGTCATCGCCGCTGAGGCGGCTCGTCGGGACTGGACCGACGTCGAGTTCCTGTCTGATGAGGGCTTCTCGGCCAAGAACCTCTCGCGTCCTGCCATCGCTACCGCGCTCGACATGCTCGGCAAGGGCCAGGCGTCCGTGCTGGTCGTCTCCAAGCTCGACCGGCTCTCTCGCTCGCTTGCTCGACTTCGCCACCCTGATGGACCGGGCGAGGCGAGAGGGCTGGGAACTCGTCGTCCTCGACCTCGCCATCGACACCACGGTCCCGAGCGGGCAACTGATGGCCAACGTGATGGCTGCCTTTGCGGAGTACGAGCGGCAACTCATCGGAGCCCGTACCAGCGCCGCCTTGCAGCAGTTGAAGGCTCAGGGCAAGCGGCTGGGTCGTCCTCGCACCCTCCCTGTTGAGGTCACGGCCCGCATCGTCTCGGCTCGGAGTGAGGGGCAGACGCTCGCTGGCATCGCGGAGTCGCTTAAACCGCGATGGAGTCGCTACCGCGCGCGGTGGCGCACGGTGGTACCCGTCGACTGTCAAGGCCGTTCTCGCGTCGGCTGAGTGTGGACGCTGCTGCTGCCTGAGACACTCATCGGGTGCGCTACGTGACCTTGCTGTCCCGCGACCCCGACCTCTTCCGCGAGGTTGTTGACGGACTTCGCGCACTCCCATGGGCGCAGGTCCGAGGCGAGGGCGCCTCGTGGCGCGTCTCCGTCGATTCTGATGCTTTCTTGAACGTCGACGACCAGGGTCAGGCTGACCCAACCGACCTCGTCGGCCTTCAATGGATGACCGACCCCATGCAACTGGACGGTGCCTTCGCCTGTGGGCTGGCGCTCGGTGGTGCTGCGGACGGGGAACTCGTCGCCAAGGTCGTGAACTCGCTGGCGGAACGGCTCTCCCAGCCCGCCAGTCTCATGGACCCAGAGGGTCAGGTGTGGGCGGTCGGCCGCGTCGACTCAGCGACCTTGGCTCCATGACGCCTGAGAGCCTCGCAATAATCAGGTGACCCAATCCCTCACGGCATTATCGCGGGGCCGCCAGGGCGGCGTTGTGGGCCTTTGGCGATGCCCTACCAAGGCTCTACGAGCCCAGGCCAACTCCTTGACCTTCCAGATGGCAGAAGTTCGCCAGTGCGTCGGTCCCATGGTCGGCCACTCGACTTCTCCGCGCCGGATGATTTCTTTCGCTTCTTCAACGCCGGCAGGGTCTTCGTCTCCGCAAAGGGAGCGGTCGAACTCTCGCAAGAACGCTGGTGCGAACCAAGGAAGGTCTTCCTTATTAGAGGAGGATGAATCGTCTTCCTCCTTTGTCTCAAAGGAGCAATTCTCTACCGGCGCCCTTGCGCCGGTAGTTACTTCTTCTTGGTCATCTTCCTTGACTTGTTCATGTACTTCTTCTGTAGGTCCCGCTGACACTCCTGCTGTCTCGGGCTGACCTACCTCTGTGTCGGGCTGAACCACCTCAGGGTCAGCGTGACCGATGTGCAGGTCGTACACACGTACTCCGCGTCCCTTGGTTGCACCAGTCGGTGCGAGCCAACCGGTGTCACGGAGCACGGCCATTCTGCGCTTGACCGTGCTCTCAGAGAGGCCGGTATGGCGGGCGATGGTGGACGTGCTTGGCCATGCCTTTGTGTCTCGTTCCCAGTTCTTGCGGTGGGCCATGTAGAGCAGGACTTGCTTGGCTTGCGCGTCCAGCTTGGACTCGAAGGCAGCCTTCTCGAATTCGTATCTGTTCATACTCGTTTTTCCTTGGATAAGTGAAGGACCTCCGTCGCTGCCGGTCGACGGAGGTCCTTTCTTTGCTTCTTATCCAAAGAAGAAAACTAGGGTGACATTCCATGCTCCGGCAGGAGAGGTAACTCTTCAAGATGATGCTCTAAGTATACCGTCAGAGGTGTCATAAAGCAACCGGAGAGATGGTTCTGGAAGGTTTATCGACCGCTATTGTGTTGGGCATTTTCCGACATTCTTATGGCTTATCCGAAGGTGTCGTGGATGGAGCCTTCGGCCCGGTACTGGACATAGGTCCGCAGGGTCACGCTGATGTCGCTGTGCCTCATCTGCTGCTGGACGAGTGGCAGTGGTAGCCCTCGCTCCACGATCGTCGTCGCGTACCAGTGGCGGAGCATGTGCGGGGTGAGGCTGACACCGACCTTCCGACCGGCCCGACGCAAGCGACTCACGGACAGAGTCCGGCTTCTCCGTCCCGTTGCAGTGTCAGCGTGAGCCCGGTCAGCCAGTGGGGAATGATGAACGTCGCCTCGGAGGTCTTCACCGGGCCGATGCGCGTGATGGTCGGATGCCCGGTGCGGTGCAGTTGTGACGACCTGCTTGTCCACGCGTAAGCCGGTCGCCGCGACACCGATTGCATGGTCACCGCGCACGCCTCTCCGATGCGCAGACCGGCGTACATCATCAGCAGTCCACGCACTTCGTGCGGGCTCGTCATCAGGGCCAGTCGCAAGCGTGTCCTCGTCAGGAAGGTCGTACCGGCGCGGTACGCCGCGCGGAATCTTGACTGCGCCACCCGAAGACGCTCCGCAAGGCGATGACAGCGGCTCGCCGGGTGTTGGGGTTGTCGATGGTCCAGAGGCGGCTCAGCACGTCCTCTTGCGAGACCTCGACGTCGTCCAAGATGCCGAGCCTGCCCAGTAGTCGCTCGTAGGACAGCACGGTCGACTGTCGGAGTCCCTTCTCCATGGCGACGGCGAAGAGGCGGTCACGGACGGTCTGGTGGGCACTTTGCTGGGCCATGGGTGGAACCTCCGAGTTCTCGGATGAACCTCCACGCTCTTACCCTTGTCTCGTCATGACTGCTGCCCGCACCTACGAGGTCCGCACCTACGGGTGCCAGATGAACGTCCACGACTCCGAGCGGCTCACCGGCCTGCTGGAGGACGCGGGGTATGTCGCGGCGCCGGCGCGAGCGAGCAGGCGGACGTCGTGGTGTTCAACACCTGCGCCGTGCGGGAGAACGCCGACAACAAGCTCTACGGCAACCTCGGCCACCTGGCCCCGGTCAAGGCCGCGAACCCGGGCATGCAGATCGCCGTCGGCGGCTGCCTGGCCCAGAAGGACCGCGGCGAGATCACCCGCCGGGCGCCGTGGGTCGACGTGGTGTTCGGCACCCACAACATCGGCTCGCTGCCGGTGCTGCTCGAGCGGGCCCGCGTGGCCGAGGAGGCCCAGGTCGAGATCCTGGAGTCGCTCGAGGTGTTCCCCTCGACGCTGCCGACCAAGCGCGAGTCGGCGTACGCCGCGTGGGTGTCGATCTCGGTGGGCTGCAACAACACCTGCACGTTCTGCATCGTCCCGGCGCTGCGCGGCAAGGAGAAGGACCGCCGGCCCGGCGAGATCCTCGCGGAGATCGAGGCGCTGGTCGCCGAGGGCGTCACCGAGGTCACGCTGCTGGGCCAGAACGTCAACGCCTACGGCGTGGAGTTCGGTGACCGGCAGGCGTTCTCCAAGCTGCTGCGGTCCTGCGGCCAGGTCGAGGGACTCGAGCGGGTCCGGTTCACCAGCCCGCACCCGGCGGAGTTCACCGACGACGTCATCGCCGCGATGGCCGAGACGCCGACGGTGATGCCGTCGCTGCACATGCCGCTGCAGTCCGGCTCGGACAAGGTGCTCAAGGACATGCGCCGGTCCTACCGGCAGGCGAGGTTCCTCGGCATCATCGACCGCGTCCGCGCGGCCATCCCCGACGCGGCGATCACCACCGACATCATCGTGGGCTTCCCCGGCGAGACCGAGGAGGACTTCCTCGAGACGATGAAGGTCGTCGAGCAGGCCCGGTTCGCCGGCGCGTTCACCTTCCAGTACTCCAAGCGCCCCGGCACGCCGGCGGCCGCGCTCGAGGACCAGGTGCCCAAGGCCGTCGTGCAGGAGCGCTACGTGCGGCTCGTCGAGCTCGCCGACCAGGTCGCCTGGGACGAGAACAAGCGCGCTCGTCGGCCGCACGGTCGAGCTGATGGTCGCCGAGGGCGAGGGCCGCAAGGACGAGGCGACCCACCGGCTCTCCGGCCGCGCCCGCGACAACCGGCTCGTGCACTTCTCGCCCGCCGGCCGCGACGGGCGCCCGGTCGACGTACGCCCGGGGGACATGGTGGAGGTCGAGGTCACCTACGCCGCCCCGCACCACCTCGTCGCGGACGGCCCCGTCCGGTCGGTACGCCGGACCCGTGCGGGTGACGCGTGGGAGGCCCGCACCCTAACGCCGCCGACGCCGCCGACCACCGCGGTGAGCCTCGGCCTGCCGGCGGTCGGGGCGCCTGCCGCGGAGCCCGTTCCGACGGGGTCCTGCTCGACCCGCTGAGCGCGCGTGGCGCCGCCGGGTCGTTTCGGAGCCCGTCGCCCGGGTACGTCGGCGAGATGAGCCAAGCAGAGCAGGCCGACCTGCCCACCGGGCCCGAGAACCCCCGCGGACCCGGAGGACCCGACGCACCCGCACCGCCCGGAGGGCCGCAGCGCTCGGACCAGCCGGGCGGGACGACCGACCCGGGGCCGCCCGAGCCGGAGGTGCACCCGAGCAGCACGCCGGACGGTCCGCAGACCGTGCCGGCGCCGGCGGTCGACCCGCACGGGCCGAGCGACCCCGGCCCCGACGGCGAGGTGCACGCCCGCACCCAGACCGAGCAGGCCAACGAGGAGCTCCAGGAGGAGAACGCCGAGACGGCGCTCGACCAGCCCTCGGACGGGTCCGGTGGCCAGTGAGCCCCCACGAGAACGACACCGAGCACGAGACCGTGAACCGGGAGTCGCACCCCAACGCCGGGGGTCCCCAGGGCCTCGCCGGCGACATGGGCGTCAGCAGCGAGCGGACCGGACCCTTCGAGGGCGTCGAGGGGACCGGCACCTCCGCGTCCGCCCAGGGGCGCACCGACGGCGAGACCACGACCGTCCCCGAGGGCGAGCTCGACCACCCGGGTCAGCCGGTGTCCGAGGTGGACGCGGAGGAGACGCCGCAGGACAAGCCCGACGAGACCGCGGCCGCGACGGACGTCGACCGCACGGTGGGCGAGGTGCAGCCGGACCCGGTGCGCTCGCACGAGTTCGACCCGTCCAGGAACCCCGGTCACGGGGGTCAGTAGGGCCACGCCGCGCCGCTGGCCTAGCGTCACCGGCATGACAAGCCGCTTCGTCGTCGTCCCGGCGGCGTACGTGATCCTGATCCGTCCCGCCGCCGGCACCGGTCGGCGCGAGGTGCTGCTGCAGCTGCGCCGGGGGACCGGCTACATGGACGAGCACTGGGCGTCGGTGGCCGGGCACGTGGAGCGCGGAGAGAGCGTCTTCGAGGCGGCCCGCCGCGAGGCCGCCGAGGAGGTCGGGGTCACCGACGTCGACCTGGTGCCGCTCTGCGCGATGCAGCGCACCGGCACCAGCGGCCTGCCCGTCGACGAGCGGGTCGACTACTTCTTCACCGCGACGTCGTGGTCGGGAACCCCGCGCATCGTCGAGCCCGCCAAGTGCGCGGACCTGCGGTGGTTCGACCTCGACGCGCTGCCCACGCCGGTGGTCCCGCACGAGCAGGTCGTGCTGGGATCCGTGCGCGAGGGCGGCTGCCCGCCGATCCTCGCCTACGGGTTCTGAGCGGCTAGCGGTCCTTGATGTCGTCGTTCTTGCCGTCGAGCTTGTCGAGGGCGTCCTTGAGCCTGCCCTTGCCCTGGGCGATCTTGCCCGTGTGCTTGTTGCCGGTCTTGTCGTCGATGACCTCTGCCGACCTTGTCGGCGCCCTCGCGGATCTTGTCGCCGTGCTGGTCGACCGCCTTGCCGACGGCGTCCTTGGCCTTGTCGAGGAATGACATGTGTGCTCCCTGGGGACCCGTGGGGCTCCGGACCGGCCCGGGCCCTGCTACTGGGAGACTCTGCCGCATGGGCACAGGGCAGACAAGGAACGGTCCGCCCGCCCCGGGGGCCCCCGTCGCGGTCGTCGCGCTCGTCGGGCCGACCGCGGCCGGCAAGACCGGGCTGTCGCTGGACCTCGCCGAGGCGCTCGGCGGGGAGGTCGTCAACACCGACGCCATGCAGGTCTACCGCGGCATGGACATCGGCACGGCGAAGCTGCCGTCGGCCAGCGGCGCGGCATGCCGCCACCACCTGCTCGACCTGCTCGACGTGACCGAGCAGCGCCACCGTCGCGGAGTTCCAGAGGCTGGCGCGCGCGGTCGTCGAGGACTGCCGCGAGCGCGGCGTCACCCCGGTGCTGGTCGGCGGCTCGGCGCTCTACACCCGCGCCGTGCTGGACCGCTTCGAGTTCCCCGGCACCGACCCGGCGTGCGCGCGCGCCTCGAGGCCGAGCTCGCCGCGGCCGGGTCCGGAGGCGATGCACGCCCGGCTGGCCGGGGTCGACCCCGAGGCCGCGGCCCGGATCCTGCCGGCAACGGTCGCCGGGTGGTCCGCGCGCTGGAGGTCGTGGAGCTGACCGGGCGCCCGTTCAGCGCGCGCCTGCCCGAGCAGGCCTACTTCCACGACGACACCGTGCAGGTCGGCGTCGACATCCCCCGCCCGGTGCTCGACGAGCGGATCGAGCGTCCGGGTGGAGCAGATGTGGGAGGCCGGCCTGGTCGAGGAGGTCCGACGGCTGGCCGACGCCGGCCTGCGGGAGGGCCGCACGGCGGACCGGGCGCTGGGCTACCAGCAGGTGCTCGCGTTCCTCGACGGCGAGCTGTCCGAGGACGAGGCGTTCGAGCAGACCGTCGCCGGGCACCCGGCGCTTCGCCCGGCGGCAGGACGGCGTGGTTCCGCAAGGACCCCCGGATCACCTGGGTCGGCTGGGACGACCCGGACCGCGCGGCCGAGGCGCTGCGCGTCGTGCGAGCGGTTGAGAGCGGCGGCGCTGGGTAGGAAGAGCGCCGGACTCCGCCTCGGGAGGGATCCGTCGATGTCACACCCGTGCCGACGCACCGCCATCCAGGGCGCTCGCCCTCGTCGTGACCGGCCACCGCCGTGGCCGGGCTCGGCGCCGTGCAGCGGCCCCGCCGAGGCCCGCAGCCGACCGCACCCCGGCTTCTACACGACGAAGATGCCGACGAGCACCGGCTTCGGCGGCGCGGTCAGCTCGGTGGACCCGGAGGCCTCCAAGATCGGCCTCGGCGTGCTCAGGCGCGGCGGCAACGCCGTCGACGCGGCGGTCGCCACCGCCGCCGCGCTCGGCGTGACCGAGCCCTACAGCTCCGGCCTCGGTGGCGGCGGCTACTTCGTCTACTACGACGCCCGCTCGCACGGTGCGCACGATCGACGGCCGCGAGACCGCGCCCGCGTCGATGCCCACGCGACGCCTTCATCGACCCGGACAGACCGGCGAGCCCTACACCTTCACCCCCGACCTGGTCACCAGCGGCGTCTCGGTCGGGGTGCCCGGCACCCCGGCGACGTGGGAGCAAGGCGCTGCGGAGGTGGGGCACCTACCACGCTCGGCACGGGCGCTCGCGCCGGCCGCGCGGCTGGCCGCAGCGCGGCTTCGTGGTCGACGAGACCTTCCGCCAGCAGACCGAGGACAACCAGGAGCGCTTCGAGGCCTACACCACCACGCCGCGGCTGTTCCTCCCCGGCGGCGAGGCGCCGGCGATCGGCTCGGTGTTCCGCAACCCCGACCTCGCCCGCACCTACCGCCAGCTCGGCCGGCACGGGATCGACGTCGTTCTACCGCGGGCCGATCGCCCGCCAGATCGCCCGGCCCGTCACGCACCCCCCGAAGAGCCCGACCACCGACCTGCCGGTGCCGGCCGGGCTACATGAAGGCGTCGCGACCTGAGGCGCTACCGCACGCATCGAGCGCACGCCCGACGCACGTGCCGCTACCGCGGCTACGACGTCTTCGGGATGGCGCCGTCCTCCTCGGGCGGCACGACGGTCGGCGAGGCGCTCAACATCATGGAGCGCTACGACCTCCGCTCGATGACGTCGGCGCCGCCGCTGCACCACTACCTCGAGGCCACGGCGCTGGCCTTCGCCGACCGCGGCGGCCTACGTCGGCGACCCGGCGTACGTCGACGTCCCGCTGCGCGACCTGCTCTCCGACCGGTTCGCCGCCGAGCGGGCCTGCGCGATCGACCCGGACGACGGCCTGGTGCAAGCCCGTCGCCGCCGGCGACGTCGACGGACTACGACGGACGCTGCGACTCCGCCACGTCGGCCCGCCGCCACCAGGACGCAAGCCCGACACGGAGAACGTCGAGACCACCAACCTCACGGTCACCGACCGGTGGGGCAACATCGTCGAGTACACGCTGACCATCGAGCAGACCGGCGGCTCGGGGATGCTGCGTGCCCGGCCGAGGCTTCCTGCTCAACAACGAGCTCACCGACTTCTCCGCCGCCTACGACCCGGCCGACCCCAACCGGATCGCAGCCCGGCAAGCGGCCGCGGTCAGCTCGATGTCGCCGACGATCATGCTGCGCGACGGCAAGCCGTTCCTGGCGCTCGGCTCGCCCGGCGGCTCCACGATCATCACCACCGTCACCCAGCTGATCTTCAACCGGATCGACCGCGGGATGACGCCTGGCCGACGCGATGGCCGACCCGCGCGCGTCGCAGCGCAACACCGCCGACGGTGAGCGCCGAGCCGGAGTTCATCGACGAGCTACGGCGCGGCGCTGGCGCCGTTCGGGCACACGCTCGTGCCGAGTCGGGCGACCGGTTCACCAGCCTGTCCGAGATCGGGGCGGCCACCGCCGATCGAGTTCGGCAGGCACGGCCGGCTCACCGCGGCCGCGGAGCCGCGCCGCCGTGGCGGCGGCTCGGCCCTGGTGGTCCACCCGGCGCGCTGAGCCGGCGCGGCTACTCCCGGCCGAGCAGGATGCTCAGCGTCAGCACGCCGATCGCGACCGTCCAGGCCGCGCCTTTGGCCGTCGGCGAGATCAGCAGCGGGGTGGTGAGCAGAAGCAGCACGTCGAAGCCGCGGGCGACGCTGAAGTAGAGCGACGTCGGGACCGCGCCCATCGGCGAGGTGACCAGCGGCAGCCGGTAGTCCGGCACCTTGCCGGTCATCCACCGCACCACGCTGACCCCGCCCGCGACCCCGACGGCGAGCCCGCAGGCGAGCGCGTCGGGCAGGCCCAGGTGGATCGACACCAGCACCGGCGTGGTCGCGAGCCCCCACAGCAGCACCACGGCCCCGGGCACGGTCGCGCAGGCCGCACGGACCTGCCACACCGGCGCCGGGAAGCAGCGCGCCAGGCTCGGCGTCCGGCTGACGACCCGCACCGAGGAGAACAGCGCCAGCCCGGCCAGGAACGCCGTCGTCGTGGCGACCAGCAGCACCACCCGTCCGAAGCCGACGGTGGCGGCGAGGTACGGCGCGACGAGGGCCGCCACCAGGACGACGAGCGGCTGCGGCGACCGGCGCAGCCGCACGAGGTCGCGCCACACCAGCGTCATCGGCCCGGTGCCGCGTCCCCGCACGGTGCGGACCGTGCTGCGCGCCAGCCACCGCCGGGCGACCAGGATGTCGTAGAGCAGCGCGAAGTCGAGACTGGCCAGCGCGCCCGACAGGCCCGGCAGCAGCGTCCCGCCGGGGGTCAGGCGGGACCGCTCCAGCGTCGAGAGCACCCTGGCCGCGACCACCGTCGCGGCCACGCCCAGCGCGAGCCCGCCGACGACCAGGCCGGTCCACCCGACGCCGTACCTCAGGTCCGCGCCGGGCACCTCGACGACGTCGCGGCTGACCAGCACCAGCCCGACCCACACGAGGGCGGCCAGCAGCCACACCAGCGGCGCGATCCAGCGGTCCCCGCGCGCCTGGGCCAAGGTGGCCGCGCCGACCGCGAGCAGGCAGAGTCCCGCGACCGTCCCGGTGAGGGCCAGCACCACGGCGACCGGGAGCCCGCCCAGCGCGGCGGCGCCGGCCACCGCCACGCCGCCGGCCAGCGCGGTGACCGCCTCGGTGGCGAGCAGCCGCGGGCGCAGCAGGGCGGCCCGGTCGAGCCCGGTGGGCAGCAGCCAGCTGCCGACCGCCGGGGAGACGAGCAGGGGGCCGAACAGGCGGGCCACGGCCAGCGCGGCCGCCACCACGCCGATCCCGAAGAGCAGCGGGAGCGCCGAGCGGGCATGCGTGCAGGCCGAGCTGGTGCACTGGCCGGTCGTCACGTCGCGGATGTTGAGCACCACGTTGACGGCCATCGAGCCGAGCATCGCCGTCGCGAACAGGGCGATGTAGGCGTCGGAGAGGGCCTCGAGCAGCGGGGTGTCGGCGCGGCCACGCCGCCAGACCCGGATCTGCCGGCGGAGGTCGCGGACCTCGGCGGCCGCGCTCACGGCTCGCGGCGCTTCCGCTTGGTGCGGCGCACCTCGGGCGCCGTGCCCTCCTCGCCGAGCACCAGCGTCGCGTCGGCGACCGCCTCCACGAGGCTGCTGTCGTGGCTGGCGAGCAGCACGCCGAGCCCGGCGGCCTTCTCCCGGCGCAGCCGCTCCACGAGCCAGGCCAGACCGGCCTCGTCGAGCCGCTGCTCGGGCTCGTCGAGCACCAGCAGCCGCCGCGGCCGCACGAACGCGCTCGCCAGGGCCAGGCGGCGGCGCTGCCCCGACGACAGCGTGCCGGGCAGCTGCGCCGACTGCGGGACCAGCCGCACCTCGTGCAGCACCGCGTCCACGGTCGCCTCCGGGTCGTCCACGCCGTGGGCGCGGGCGAACAGGTCGAGGTGCTCGACCACGCTCAGGTCCGGGAAGAAGTCCATGTCGTCCATCACGACGGCCATGTCCCGGCGTACGGCGGGGGAGCGCTCGTCGACGACCTCGCCGTCGAGCTCGACCGTGCCCTTGGTGGGCTTGTCCGCGGCGGTGACGCAGCGCAGCAGCGTCGACTTGCCGGCACCGTTGCGTCCGACGAGGGCGAGCGCCGTGCCGGCGGGCAGGTCGAGGTCGAGGCCGTCGAGGACCGCGACCTCGCCGAACCTGCGGGTGAGCCCGCGCACGCGCAGGAGAGGGACGCGCTGAGCGGACATGCGTTCAAAGTAGTGCGCCACAATGGGCCGAGAACACCGGGGAGGACCGCCATGGGTGAGAGCACCTACACCGTCGAGAGGTCGACCACCGTCCACGCGGACGCGGAGCGCGTCTTCGCCGAGCTCGTCGACTTCCGCAGGTGGCCGCGCTGGTCGCCCTGGGAGGACCTCGACCCGGCGATGCGTCGCACCTACGCCGGACCGGAGGAGGGCATCGGGTCGGTCTACACCTGGAGCGGCAACCGCAAGGCCGGCGAGGGCCGGATGGAGATCACCGACGTCCGGACGCCGTCGCGGCTCGTCGTGGACCTCCAGTTCCTCAAGCCCTTCAGGTCGCACAGCACGACCGTCTTCACCCTCGAGCCCGCGGACGCCGGCACGACCAGGGTCACCTGGACGATGACCGGCAGCCGCACCCTCGCGGTCCGGGTGATGGGCGTGTTCACCAGCATGGACAAGCTCGTGGGCGGCGACTTCGAGAAGGGGCTCGCCCGGCTCGCGGCGGTCGTCGGGGCCTGAGACCGTCCGGGCGGGACCGAGTGGGACGTCGGTCGCGAGACCTAGACTGGCCCGATGGGCACGACCTTCCCGTTCGTCAAGGGGCACGGCACCGAGAACGACTTCGTCGTGCTCGTGGACCCCGACGGCACGGTGCACGGCGACCTCGACGCCGACCGCGTCCGCGCCCTGTGCGACCGGAGGGCCGGCATCGGCGCCGACGGGGTGCTGCGGGTGGTCCGCTGCGAGGCGTACGACGACCCGGCGTCCGTCGCGGCCCGGGGGAGCGCCGAGTGGTTCATGGACTACCGCAACGCCGACGGCTCGGTCTCGGAGATGTGCGGCAACGGCGTGCGGGTGTTCGCGCTGGTGCTCGCCCGCGACCTCGGCGTCCCCACCGACGTGCCCGTCCCGGTGGCGACCCGCGCCGGGCTCCGGGTGGTGGGCTTCGAGGCCGGCACCGACCCCGCGGCGGGTCGCAGCCGCTCCACGGTCGACATGGGGTCGCCGGTGGTGCTCGGCGAGACCAAGGTGGGCATCGGGCCCCGGAGCTGGCCGGCCACGCACGTGAGCATGGGCAACCCCCACGCCGTCGCCTTCGTGGACGACCTCGCCGACGCCGGTGACCTGCTCACCCCTCCGGCGTACGACCCGGGCGAGTTCCCCGAGGGCGTCAACGTCGAGCTCGTGGTGCGCCGCGGGCCCGGCCACCTCGCGCTGCGGGTGCACGAGCGCGGGTCCGGCGAGACGCGCTCCTGCGGCACCGGCGCCTGCGCCGTGGCGGTGGCGACGGCGCTCGCCGACGGCGCCGAGCGCCCGGCGACCTACACCCTCGACCTGCCCGGCGGCACCCTCGAGGTGACCTGGACCGCCGACGACCGGGTGCTGATGTCCGGGCCGGCCGTGCTGGTCGCCGACGGCGTCTGGACGGGGCCGACGTCGTGACCGCCGCGCCGAATTGGCTCGCGCCCGCCGCGCACGGCGTGCGAGCATCGAGCACCGACGCCCGGGAATCCCTCCGGACGCCACGACGTTCCCTTTGGTGGATATGACGCACGCACACGAGTACGAACCCGACCAGGTCCGCCCGATCGACGAGCCCGTCGACGCGGACATCGACCTCGAGCCCGACGACGAGTGGGTCTCCGGCTACGCCGACGAGGACCCCGAGGAGCAGGGCGAGTCCGCCGGTGACTCGACCGGCGACTGGGACCTCGCCGAGCGGCACGCGCTGCGCCGCGTGGCGGGGCTGTCGACCGAGCTCGAGGACATCAGCGAGGTCGAGTACCGCCAGCTCCGGCTCGAGCGCGTCGTGCTCGTCGGGGTGTGGACCGAGGGGTCGATCGCGGACGCCGAGAACTCCATGGCCGAGCTCGCGCTGCTCGCCGAGACGGCCGGCTCGACGGTGCTCGACGCGTTCTACCAGCGCCGTCAGAGCCCCGACCCGGCGACGTACATCGGGCGCGGCAAGGTCGAGGGGCTGCGGGAGATCGTGCAGTCCACCGGCGCCGACACCGTCATCCTCGACGGCGAGCTCGCGCCCAGCCAGCTGAGGAACCTCGAGGACCGGGTCAAGGTCAAGGTGGTCGACCGGACCGCGCTGATCCTCGACATCTTCGCCCAGCACGCGAAGTCGCGCGAGGGCCAGGCCCAGGTCGAGCTCGCCCAGCTCAACTACATGAAGCAGCGGCTGCGCGGCTGGGGTGGCAACCTGTCGCGCCAGGCCGGCGGTCGCGTCGGCTCCCAGGGCGGCGGCATCGGCGGTCGTGGTCCCGGTGAGACCAAGATCGAGACCGACCGGCGCCGGATCAACACGAAGATCGCCAAGCTGCGCAACGAGCTCAAGCACATGCGGACCACCCGCGACACCAAGCGGGCCGACCGGGTGCGCCACCAGATCCCGTCCGTGGCGATCGCGGGCTACACCAACGCGGGCAAGTCCTCGCTGCTCAACCGGCTCACCGACGCCGGGGTGCTCGTCGAGGACTCGCTGTTCGCGACCCTGGACCCCACGACCCGGCGCACCCAGACCCGCGACGGCCGTGTCTACACGATGTCGGACACCGTCGGCTTCGTGCGGCACCTGCCGCACCAGCTCGTCGAGGCGTTCCGGTCCACGCTGGAGGAGGTGGCCGACTCCGACCTCGTCCTGCACGTCGTCGACGGGTCCCACCCCGACCCCGAGGGCCAGCTCAACGCGGTCCGCGAGGTGTTCGCCGAGATCGGCGCCGACAAGGTCCCCGAGCTCGTCGTGATCAACAAGGTCGACGCCGCCGACCCGATGGTGATCTCGCGCCTGCGGGCCCGCGAGCCGCACTCCGTGGTCGTCTCGGCCCGCACGGGCGAGGGCATCGCCGAGGCGCTCGCCGCGATCGAGGCGGACCTGCCGCGACCCGGTGTGGAGTTCGAGGCGCTGCTGCCCTACGAGCGCGGCGACCTGCTCAACCGCATCCACACCAGCGGCGAGGTCGAGTCCCTCGAGCACACCGCCCACGGGTCGCTGGTGCGCGGCCGTGCGCACGCCGACCTCGCCGGCGAGCTGGAGCCCTACCTCGTCTCGCCCGCCGACGCCGGCTGAGCGACGGCGGGGACGAGCGACGGGTGACAAGCGTGCGATCGGCTGCCTAGGCCGTCGCGACCTCGCTGTTTCCGGTCCGCGCGCGAGGGGTACGCCCTCCTGGTGCCTCACGTCCCCCCTCGCCAGGCTCTCTCCCACGTCGCCCACGTCGCCCTTCTCGCCCCCGGCGGCCGCCCGCGCCGCCGTCCGCGGACCCGGCCCGCGACCGCACGGCGGGTGACCCGGTGAAGCCGTTCAGCTTCGAGGCCGCCTTCGACCCCGCGGCCTCGGTGGACACCCCCGACGTGCTGGTCGACGTCAGCCGCCGGCCCCTCGACCGCGTCGAGGCGGTCCCCGGTGGCGGGCTCCGGATCGGCGCGGCGGTGCGGACCACCGAGCTCGCCGGCCATCCCGACGTACGGCGCGCGCAGCCGGCGCTCGCACGGGCCCTGATCGGACCCGCCGGGCCCGGCCGGACCGCCGACACCGTGGCCGAGACCCTGGTCCAGCAGTCTTCCTGCGCCCCGTGCGAGCAGCAGCACGCACCGTGCGAGCACGTCTCCGAGGTGGCGCAGGCACTGACCGCGCTGGACGCGGTCGCCGTCGTGCTGAGCAGCCGGGGGGAGCGCCGCACCCCGGTCGACGCCGTCCTCGCCGGCGCCCTCGAGCCCGGCGACCTGGTCGTCTCGGTCGAGGTGCCGCCCCGTCCCGCCGGCCCGTCGAGGATCCCCGCGGCGCGCGACGGCAGCCGCGACACCGCGGCGCTCTCGCGCGCCGGGAGCCGCCGGCACTGACCCCGCCGCCAGACCGCCGCTAGACCGCCGCCAGACCGCCGTTAGACGCGGCGTCGGCGGGTCACTCTCTGCCTGCAGCGCAGTCCCGGGGCCGGGTCGACTTGACATGTGTCGCCCGTCACCCCAAGGTTGTAACCGGTTTCAGAAAACGATTACAGTCCCTCGACCCGGCGAGAGGTGGACGGCGTGCGCCCGACGATCCGCGACGTGGCCCGTCACGCCGGCGTCTCGATCGCCACCGTCTCGCGGGTCATGCACGACCACGCGAACGTCTCGCCGGCCACCCGCGACCGGGTCGCCGCCGCGGTGACGGAGCTCGAGTTCATCCCGAGCCGGCTCGGCCGCTCGCTCGCCGAGCGCCGGCACGCCGCCAACGCGATCGTCTTCCCGGACCTGTCGGGTCCCTACTACGCCGAGGTGGTCCTGGGCTACGAGTCGGTGGCCGCCGACCTCGGCCGCTCGGTGCTGATCCTGTCCACGCACGGCCGCCCCGCGGCGCCGGCGATGGTCGAGGAGATGGCCGACCGGTGCGACGGGATGGTCGTGCTGGGCGGCACCGTCCCGGACGCCCTGCTCGAGCGGCTCGCCGCCCGCGGCCTGCCGCTGGTGCTGCTGGCCCGCCCCCGGCTCGTGGGCGTGCCCACCGACTCGCTGCAAGGCCGACAACACCGGCTCCGCGGCGGCCCTGGCCCGGCACGTGCTGGACCGCCTCGAGCCGCGCCCACGGCGGGACGGTCCCGCGCATTGTGGCGCTGGTCGGCGACGCCACGCTCTCGCCCGACCTCGCCGAGCGCTGGCAGGCCGTCGAGCGCGAGGTCGCCGGGCGCGCCCGCGTGCTCCGCGTCCCCGTCGGACGGTCCTCGACGAGGCGGCCGGCGCCGAGGTGGCGCGGGACCGTGCTCCGCGGCACGCTGCCCGACGCCTTCGTCTGCGCCAACGACGAGCTCGCGCTCGGCGTCCTCGGCGAGCTCCGCTCGGCCGGCGTCGACGTACCCGGCAGTGTCCTGGTGACCGGCTGGGACGACATCATGGCCGCCCGCTACGCCGGGCTGACCACGGTCCGGCAGCCGATGCGCGAGCTCGGTGGGCGCGCCGCCCGGATGCTCGACGAGGTCATCACCGGCGCCCGCACCGACCCACGCCACGACGTGCTCCCCACGGAGCTCGTCGTCCGCACGACCACTGGACCTCCGGCGGGCGACCAGCCCGCGCGCGGACATCTCGGAAAGGCAGGACGATGATCCGTTCCACCACGAGGCCGGCAGGGCTGCTGACCGCCCTGGCGACTCGCCGCCAGCCTGGCCCTGACCGGCTGCGGCCGCGACGCCGGCTCGGAGGCCGGGCCCGGCTCGAGCACGGCCGTCGACGACGGCAAGGCCACGGGCACGATCGACGTCTGGGCGATGGGCACCGAGGGCGAGAAGCTCCAGGCCTTCGTCGAGGACTTCGAGGCCGCCAACCCCGACGCGAAGGTCAAGGTCACCGCGGTGCCGTGGGAGGCGGCGCACGACAAGATCTCGAGCGCCATCGCGGGGGGCAAGACCCCCGACGTCAGCCTCATCGGCACCACCTGGATGGGTGAGTTCGCCAAGGCCGGCGGGCTCGACGCCGACCCCCGAGGACCTCGTCGACGAGAGCGCGTTCTTCGACGGCGCCTGGGGCTCCACGGTCGTCGGCGACACGTCGTACGGCGTCCCGTGGTACGTCGAGACGCGGGTGCTCTACTACCGCACCGACCTGGCGAAGAAGGCCGGCTGGGACAAGGCGCCGGCGACCTGGGACGAGCTGCACGCAGTTCGCGGCCGACCTGAAGAAGGCCGGCGTGAGGTACCCCGTCAGCCTGCAGCCCGGCCAGACCGGCTCGTGGCAGACCGTGCTGCCGTTCGCGTGGTCCAACGGCGCGAAGGTCACCAACGACGCCGGCAAGGAGTACACCCTCGACAGCCCGCAGATGACCGAGGCGCTCGACTACTTCAAGTCGTTCTTCGACAAGGGCTACTCCCAGACCCGGGTGCTCGACCCGGGCGAGCTCGAGAACGGCTTCGCGAAGGGCACCTACGGCTCGTTCATCTCCGGTCCCTGGCACGTCGGGCTGGTCGAGGACGCCGGCCTGACCACCGCGCAAGTACGCCGTCGCACCGCTGCCCGGCAAGGACTCCGCGCCCGGCACGTCGTTCACCGGCGGCGGCGACCTGGCCGTCTTCAAGGACGCCGAGAACCGCGACGGTGCCTGGAAGCTGGTCCGCTGGCTGTCCCAGCCGGAGACCCAGCAGAAGTGGTACGACACGCTCACCGACCTGCCCGGCCGTCAAGGCCGCCTGGGACACCGGCGACGCTGGCCGAAGGACCCGCAGCTGAAGGTGTTCGGCGAGCAGCTCGACCACGCCCTCGCCCCGCCGTCCGTGCCGACCTGGGAGCAGGTGGCCGCGGTCATCGACTCCGAGGTGGAGAAGGCCGTGAAGGGCGCGACCCCCGTCGCCGACGCCGTCAAGGACATGCAGAGCCAGGCGACGTCGATCGGCACCGGGCTCTGAGCGCGCCGTGAACGAGGCGATCAGGACGACCGAGACGACCGACCCCCACCGGGAGCGGCCGGCACCCCCAGATCCACGTCCGCGGCGGCGACGTCAACCCCTGCTGCGAAGCCGTCGCGGCACGTGGACCCCATGCGGCGGCAGCAGGCTGTCGCCGCATGGGTCCTGGCCCTGCCGTTCCTGGCGCTGTTCCTGGTCTTCACGGCCGGGCCGGTGCTGGCGAGCCTCGGGATGAGCTTCACCGACATCCGCAGCACCGACATGCGCACGCCGTTCGCGGTCGGCTTCGTCGGGCGTCGACAACTACGCGAAGCTGCTCGGCGACCCGCTGTTCCAGAAGGTCATGGTCAACACGTTCGCCTACCTCGTGCTCGGCGTGCCGCTGACGATGGTGCTCGCGCTCGCCGCGGCGGTCGGCCTCAACCGGATCACCTTCCTGCGCGGGCTGTTCCGGGTCGGCTACTACCTCCCGGTCGTCACCAGCATCGTCGCGGTGTCGGTGGTGTGGAAGTTCCTGCTGCGCGACGAGGGCGGCCTGGTCAACGCGCTGCTCGCGCTGGTCGGCATCGACGGCCCGGCCTGGCTCGACAGCACCTCGCTCGCGCTGCCGTCGCTGGTGGTGATGTCGGCCTGGCGCAACCTCGGCACGCTGATGGTCATGTTCCTGGCCGGGCTGCAGACGATCCCGACCGAGGTCAACGAGGCCTCGGAGGTCGACGGCGCCGGCTCGTGGCAGCGCTTCCGGTACATCACGCTGCCGATGCTCAAGCCCACGCTGCTGTTCGGAGCGGTGATCACCAGCATCGGCTACCTGCAGTTCTTCGAGGAGGCCTTCGTGATGACCCGCGGCGGGCCGCTCGACAGCACCCGCTCGGTCACCTTCTTCACCTACGACCAGTTCGGCTTCGGCAACTACGGGCTGGCCTCCGCGGCGAGCTACCTGCTGTTCCTCGCCGTCGTCGTGTTCACGCTGCTGCAGTTCCGGCTGCTCGGCGACCGCGAGAGCCGGGACGAGCGCCGGGCCCGGCGCGCCGCGAGGCAGGCAGGTGCCCGATGAGGACACGCTCCGGGACGACGTACGTCGCCCTGACGATCGGCCTGATCGTGATGGTGCTGCCCGTTCGTCTGGATGGTGCTGTCCTCGCTCAAGCCCGACGCCGAGGTGACGGCCGTGCCGCCGACGTGGTGGCCGCGCGACCTCACGCTGCGAGAACTACTCGACGCTGTTCACCAAGCTCGACTTCCCGCGCTACTTCCTCAACTCGACGATCGTCGCCGCGGCGGTGACCGCCGGCAACGTGGTCTTCTGCTCGATGCTCGGCTACGCGCTCGCCAAGCTGGAGTTCCCCGGCAAGCGCGCGGTCTTCGGCGTGGTGCTGGCCACGCTGATGATCCCCGGCGTGGTGACCTTCGTGCCGCTGTTCATCCTGACCACCAACCTCGGGCTCACCGACACCCTGCCCGGCATGTTCCTGCCGTTCCTGGCCGGACCGTTCGGGGTCTTCCTGATGCGGCAGTTCATCTCCGGCCTGCCCGACGAGCTGATCCAGGCGGCCCGGGTCGACGGCGCGGGGGAGCTGCGGATCTTCCGGTCCGTGGTGATGCCGATGTGCGGGCCGGCGGTGGCGACGCTCGGCGATCCTGACGTTCCTGACCTCGTGGAACAACTTCCTGTGGCCGCTCGTGGTGGCCCAGGACGAGCAGAAGTACACCCTGCCGGTCGCGCTCGCGCTCTACTCCGTCGGGCAGAACGCCACCCAGTACGGCCTGCTGCTCGCCGGCGCCGTGGTCGTCGTGATCCCCGTGATCGCGGTCTTCCTCGTCCTGCAGCGCCACATCATGCAGGGCATCGCCATGACCGGCATCAAGTAGCCCCCCAGCCGGCACCCGCCGGACATCACCTCCGTCTCGGGAGAAGGAGCACATGAAACGCACACTGATGGCCGCGATCACGGCCACCGGCACCACCCTCGTCCTCGGCGCGGCCCTGCTGGCCGCCACCCCCAGCGCCGCGGCCCCCCGCTCCGGATCCGGTACGCCGGACGGGTCGGCCGACGGCCTGTCGCGGGGCGCGACGCGCACCCTGGCGACGTACGCGAAGGCGACGTGGCGCTCGATGGACGCCATGACCGACCGGGCCACCGGGCTGCCGGCCGACAACATCGAGGGCGACCTGGACACCGGCACGCGCAGCGGCTACACGAGCCCGACCAACATCGGCGCCTACCTGTGGAGCACGGTCGTGGCCCGCGACATCGGCCTGATCGGGCGCCGCGACGCGCACCGTCGCATCGAGCGGACCCTGACGACGGTGGCCGGCGATGGACCGGCACCCGCAGAGCGGCATGTTCTACAACTGGTACGACCCGCACACCGGCGCCAAGCTGCGCACGTTCCCGACGAGCGGGGACGCCATCAAGCCGTTCCTGTCCAGCGTCGACAACGGGTGGCTCGCCACCGCGCTGCTGCTGGTCAGCCGGGCCGACCCGAAGGTCGCCCGGAAGGCGGACGCGCATCCGCCGGGGCATGGACTTCGGCTTCTACTACAGCCCCGACGAGAACCCGCCCGGCGGCCAGATCCGTGGCGGCTTCTGGGACGAGGACCCGCAGGACCCCGCTGCGGTCAAGGGCAACTACCGCGGCAACGGCCCGGACGTCTGGTACACCGGCCACTACTACGGCACCTTCAACACCGAGCCGCGGATGGCGTCCTACCTCGGCATCGCCGCGGGCCAGATCCCGCGCGAGCACTACTTCGGCACCTACCGCACCTTCCCCAACGACACCTGCGACTGGTCGTGGGCGGAGACCAAGCCGGTCGGGACGTGGCGCACCTACCTCGGCGTCCGCGTCTTCGAGGGCGCGCTGCCCTACCGCGGCATGGACGTCGTCCCGACCTGGGGCGGCAGCATGTTCGAGGCCCTGATGGTGCCGCTGTTCGTCCCCGAGGAGACGTGGGGACCGCGCTCGTGGGGCGTGAACCACCCGCTCTACGTCAGGGGCCAGATCGAGCACGGGCTCGACGAGGCCGACTACGGCTACTGGGGCTTCTCGCCCTCGAGCGACCCCAAGGCGGAGTACCGCGAGTACGGCGTCGACCAGCTCGGCCTCGACACCGGCGGCTACACCTCCGACGAGGAGCGGACCACCGTGGACCAGCCGTTCGAGGGCTGCCCGGACCGCGCGGGCTCGCCGGCCCCGACGACGTACGGCGACGGCGTGGTGACCCCGCACGCGTCGTTCCTGGCGCTGCGCTACGCACCGCGGGCGGCGATGGCCAACCTGGCCAAGATGCGCGAGAACCTCGACGCCTACGGCCCGGGCGGCTTCTACGACGCGGTGGCCGTGCGCAGCGGGACGGTGGCCCAGCGCTACCTCTCGCTCGACCAGGGCATGGTGATGGCGGCGCTGGGCAACGCGCTCGGCGGCGACGACATGCGTCGCTACGTCAGCACGGGCCCGATGGAGCGCACCCTGCGGCCGCTGATGCGGATGGAGCGGTTCAGCGCCCGGCCGGCCCAGTGATGACCCGGGTGCCGGGTCGGCCGTTCGGTCAGCTCGCGTAGTCCGATCCCGTGTCGAGGTTCGGGCCCTTGGTCCTGCACGGACCGGGGGCCGGGACCGCACGATGGTGGTCGACCGACTCCGGGAGCCCTTCGTGTACGACGTCCTGACGCTGCTGCGCATCCGCCTCGCCGCCCTCGCCCGCACCGACCGCGGCGCGTCCGCGGTCGAGTACGGTCTGCTGGTCGCCCTGATCGGCATCGCCCTCGTGGTCGGCGTGTCCGTCCTCGGCGGCAACCTGTCGGCGATCTTCAGCAAGACCGCGAGCAGCATCAGCAGATGAGCCCCGACCGGAGGCCGGGATCGTCGAGATCCCGGCTTCCGATCGTGCCGGGACGGGTAGTCCGAACGGCCTCGGCGATTGGGCTCTTCGGTCCTTCCCGTCGCGGCGGGCCGCAGGCGACCATGGAGGCCGTCACACGCCCGGGGGGGCCACCATGCGCGACGTCCGACTGCTCCGACCACTGCTGCGCCTGTTCGAGCGCTCGGAGGAAGGGGCCTCCGCCGTCGAGTACGGCCTGCTCATCGCGCTGATCGCGGTGGCCCTGATGGTGGCGGTCGCGACGCTCGGCGGGAACCTCGCGGGCCTCTTCAACGGCACGGCGTCGAGCATCAGCCGCTGACGGCTCAGATGGTCGCACCCTCCTCGGCGGAGGCCTCGCCGCGCACCGGCAGCGTCGCGAAGACCGCCGGCGGCTCCCGCCAGGGGTCGGCCAGCGTGCCGTCCGCCGCGGCCCGCACCGCGTCGACGACCGCCTGCGGCTTGATCGGCATGTCCAGGTGGCGTACGCCGAGGTGGCTCAGCGCGTCCACGACGGCGTTCTGCACGGCCGGCGTCGAGCCGACGGTGGCGGACTCGCCGATGCCCTTGGCGCCGAGCGGGTTCAGGGGCGTCTCGGTCACCGTGTTGGCCAGCGTCATCGGGGGGATCTCGGTGGCTGCCGGGATCGCGTAGTCGGCGAACGTCGCCGTCACCGGGTTGCCCTCCGCGTCGTAGCGGAACTCCTCCCACAGCGCCTGGGAGACGCCCTGGGCGACCCCGCCCATCTGCTGGCCGGCGACCAGCAGCGGGTTGAGGATCCGGCCGCAGTCGTCCACCGCGACGTGGCGCAGCGGCGTGACCAGACCGGTCTCGACGTCGACCTCGACCACCGACACGTGCGCGCCGAACGGGAAGGTCGCGCCCTTCGCGGGGAAGTCGTGCTCGGCGACCAGGGGCTCGCCGCGCTCCTGCGCGGCCGCGGACACGTCGGCCCACGACACCGTCGCGCCGGGCACGCCGGCCACCGAGAAGGCCCCGTCGCCGACCTCGAGGTCCTCGGCGGCCACCTCGAGCAGCGACGCCGCGATCTCACGCCCGCGCTCGAGCACCCGGTCGGCGGCACCGCTGACCGCGCTCCCGCCCAGCTGCAGGGAGCGGGAGCCTCCGGTGCCCTGGCCGCGCGGCACCACGGCGGTGTCGGACTGCTCGAAGCGCACCCGGTCCATCGGCACGCCGAGCCGGTCGGCCACGATCATCGAGAACGACGTGGCGTGGCCCTGGCCGTGCGCCGAGGTCCCGGCGCGCACGGTCACCACGCCGTCGGGCGACACGTCCACGACGCCGTACTCCCCGCCGCCTCCGCCGGTCACCTCGACGTAACAGGCCAGGCCGATCCCGAGCAGCCGGGTGTCGCCGCGCTCGCGCCGCCGGGCCTGCTCGTCCAGCAGTGCCTTGTAGTCGGCGATCCGCAGCGCCTCGTCGAGCGCGAGCGTGTAGTCGCCGGTGTCGTAGGTCGTGCCGGTCGGCGTCGTGTGGGGGAAGACGTCCGCGGCGAGCAGGTTGCGCCGCCGGATCTCGGCCGGGTCGATGCCGAGCTCGTCGGCGGCGAGGTCGACCACGCGCTCGAGCAGCGCCGCCGCCTCGGGACGCCCGGCGCCGCGGAACGCGCCGACGGGGCTGGTGTTGGTCAGGGCCGCCACGGCGGCGTACTCCAGGCGCGGCACCTCGTAGACGCCCGTCGCCATGGAGTACGTCGGACCGAGCGCGAGCATCCCGCCGAAGCCGGCGTAGGCGCCGCAGTCGCCGACGACGCGGCTGCGCAGACCGGTGATCACGCCCTGGTCGTCGAGGCCGAGCTCGACGTACTGCACCTGCCCGCGCCCGTGCATCGAGAGCATCGCCTCGGAGCGGGTCTCGGCCCACGCCACCGGGCGGCCCAGCTTCCGGGCGGCCGCGACCAGCACGACGTGCTCGGCGGGCACGCCGGCCTTGCCGCCGAACGCCCCTCCCACCGACGGCGCCACCACCCGCAGGCGCTGCTCGTCGACGCCGAACGTGCGCGCCAGGATGGAGCGCGCGGCGTGCGGCATCTGGGTCGCCATGTGCACGGTCAGGTCGTGCTCCTGCTCGGCGGAGCCGGGCGTGACCAGCACGGCGTTGCCCTCCATCGGGGCGACCGCGAGCCGCTGGTTCTCGATCCGGACCCGGACCACGTGGGCCGCCCCCTCCAGCGCGTCGCCGTCGGGGCTGCGCTGGCCGGCCGCGACGTTGCCCGCCACGTCGTCGAACTGCAGCGGAGCACCGGGCGCGAGCGCGTCCTCCATGTCCACCACGGCAGGCAGCGGCTCGAGGTCGACGTCGACCAGCTCGACGGCGTCGACGGCCTGGGCGCGGGTCTCGGCGAGCACGATCGCGACGGCCTCGCCGACGAAGCGCACCTTCCCGTCGGCGAGCGGCGGGCGCGCGCACGCGGGGTTGGTGGGGAAGAACGGGAAGCCGGGCTCGACGTCGAGGTCGGCGGCGGTGTAGACCGCGACCACGCCCGGCGACGCGAGCGCCTCGCTGGTGTCGATCCCGCCGATCGTCGCGTGCGGGAGGGGGGTGCGCACGAACGCCGCGTGCAGGGTGCCCGGCACCCGGAGGTCGTCCACGAAGGTCGCTCGGCCACGGAGCAGGTCCGGGTCCTCGACGCGACGCACGGCATTGCCCAACAGAGATCCGGCCACGACCTCGACTATAGGACCGGGTCGATGACCCACAGCGCGTCCGGTGCTGTGGAGCGTCGTGCCCCGCGGGGGGTGCGAGCGGCTAGGGTTCCCCGGTGCCCGACTCCGACGCTCCCGCGACGCCGACCGTGCGCGAGGTGCTCGCCGGGGCGGTGGCGGCGCTCGGCGGCCAGGAGCGGCCGGGCCAGATCCGGATGGCCGAGGCGGTCGCGGCCGCCATGCGGACGGGGGAGCACCTGCTCGTGCAGGCCGGCACCGGCACCGGCAAGTCGCTGGGCTACCTCGTCCCGGCGCTGCTCCACGACCGCCGGGTGGTGGTCGCCACGGCCACCCTCGCCCTGCAGCACCAGC
Source organism: uncultured Actinomycetota bacterium (assembly GCA_963781745.1). Classification (GTDB taxonomy): domain Bacteria; phylum Actinomycetota; class Actinomycetes; order Propionibacteriales; family Nocardioidaceae; genus Nocardioides_B. The sequence continues at coordinate 261,413 of CAWAHH010000010.1, forward strand.
TCGTCGAGCGCGACATCCCGGCCCTGCTCGAGGCCGTCTCGCACGACGCGGGCGTGCTGCGGAGCCGGGCCGGCGAGCCGTCGTACGCCGTGCTGAAGGGGCGCTCCAACTACGCCTGCCTGCACCGCGTGCGCGAGGGCGTCCCCGACGACCAGGGCGCGCTCGTCGAGCTGCCCGCCGGCTCGATGGGCTCGGAGGTGCTGGCGCTGCGGACCTGGGCGGAGCAGCAGGCCGAGGTCTCGGGTCCCGGCGACCGCGACTCCGCGCCCAAGCACACCGACAAGGTGTGGCGGCAGGTCTCGGTCAACCACCGCGAGTGCCTCGGCGCGACCCGCTGCCCGTTCGCGACCGAGTGCTTCGCCGAGCGCGCCAAGGAGAAGGCCGCCCGTTCGCGCCTGGTCGTCACCAACCACTCGCTGCTGGCCATCGACGCCATCGAGGGCGTGCCGATGATCCCGGAGTACGACGTCGTGGTGATCGACGAGGCCCACGAGCTGTCCGCGCGGGTCACCCAGGCCGCCACCGACGAGCTGTCCGTGCCCGAGGTGGAGCGGGCCGCCCGACGCGCCCAGCGGCACGTCGAGGGCACCGAGGCCGACGACCTCGCCGACGCCGCCGAGGCGCTGCGCGCGGCCTTCGACGACTGCGGCGCCGGCCGGCATCGACACCGTCCCGACCGACCTGTCCGACGCGCTGGTGCTGGTCCGCGACGCCGCGCGGGCGCTGCTGTCGGCCTTCCCGAAGGAGTCGTCGGACGGACCGGCCGACCCGGCCCGGACGCAGGCCCGCGGCGCCGTCCAGGAGCTGTTCAAGAACGCCGAGCGGATGGCGGCCAACGCCGACTCCGACGTGCTCTGGCTGGCCGAGCGCGAGCGGTCCCGCGGCGGCGACCAGCTCTGCGTCGCGCCGCTGCAGGTGTGGGGTCCGCTGCGCGACAAGCTGCTGACCGAGAAGACCGCCGTGCTGACCAGCGCCACCCTCATGCTGGGCGGCGACTTCTCGAGCGTGGCCGTCTCGCTGGGACTCAAGCCGGCCGAGCGGGTGATCCGAGGAGGCGCCCGAGCCCGCCCGGGCGGCCGCGGAGGGCGAGCTGCCCTGGCGGGGCATCGACGTCGGCTCGCCCTTCGACTACGCCAGGCAGGCGATCCTCTACGTCGCCGGGCACCTGCCGCCGCCCGGGCGCGACGGCCTGCTGCCGGCCCACCTCGACGAGATCGTCGACCTCGTCGACGCCGCCGGCGGGCGCACGCTGGGCCTGTTCTCGAGCCGCCGGGCCGCGGAGGCGGCGGCCGAGGCGGCCCGCGAGCGACTGCCGCACCTGACCATCCTGGCCCAGGGCGAGGCGCAGCTGCCCGAGCTCGCCCGGCTCTTCGTCGACGACCCGCACGCCTGCCTGTTCGGCACCCTGAGCCTGTGGCAGGGGCTCGACGTGCCGGGGGAGACCTGCCAGCTGGTGCTGATCGACCGCATACCCTTCCCGCGCCCCGACGACCCGCTGATGTCGGCGCGGCAGCGGGCCGCCGACCAGGCCGGCGGCAACGGCTTCATGCAGGTCGCGGCCACCCACGCGGCGCTGCTGCTCGCGCAGGGGTCGGGCCGGCTGATCCGGACCACCACCGACCGCGGCGTGGTGGCGGTGCTGGACCCGCGGCTGGTCACCGCCCGCTACGGCAGCGTTCCTGCGCGCCTCGCTGCCGCCGATGTGGTCGACGACCGACCGGGCGGTCGTCCTGCAGGCGCTGGCCCGGCTCGCCACCTGACACCGGCCCGGCCCCGACCTGCCGGGCAGGCGCCCGGTCCGGTGCTAGCGTCGGCCGGGTGACGAGGTCCCCGCGCACCGCTCTCGTGCTGCTGGTCGCGTGCCTGCTGCTGGTCGCCGGCGCCGCCCGGGAGCACAGCCCGGACGAGACCCGCCCGGTCGTGCACACCGCTCACCGCTGACCCGGCGGGCGCCGACCGCGGCCGGTCTCGGGGTCCGGCTCCTCGATCGTCGGCCGGCCGCGCGGCTGACAGGATGGTCGGCATGGGGCGCACCTTCCTGGTCAGCGACGTGCACGGCCACCTCGACGACCTGCGCGGCGTGCTCGTCGACGCGGGCCTCGTCGACGCCGAGGACCGCTGGACCGGCGACGACGCCGCCCTGTGGGTGCTCGGCGACCTCGTCGACCGCGGCCCCGACGGGTACGGCGTGATCAGGCTGGTGCGCTCCCTGCAGGCCCAGGCACCCGGTCGGGTGCACGTCCTGCTCGGCAACCACGAGGCGATGATGCTCGGCTACCACCTGTTCCCCGACACCCGCTTCGCCGAGGTGTGGCTCCTCAACGGCGGCCACGAGGCCGACCAGCAGGCGCTCACCGAGGACGACGTGGCCTGGCTGCGATCGCTGCCCGCGATGGCGCTGGTCGAGGACCACCTGCTCGATGCACTCCGACACCACCGGCTACCTCGGCTGGGGCAGCAGTCCCGAGGAGGTCAACGCCACCGTCGCCGCGCGGCTGGCCGGCGACGGCGGGGACGGTGCCGCCGGCGCCGACCTGTTCGGCGTCTTCGCGGACCTGACCGCGCGCTACGCCTTCACCGGCGACGACGGACCGGACGGAGGCCCGACGGATGCTCGAGACCTTCGGGGGTCGCCGGATCGTGCACGGGCACAGCATCATCGCCTCGCTGGTGCACTGCTTCTCCGAGCAGGTGACCGGTCCGATCAGCTATGCCGACGACCTGGTGATCGCGATCGACGGTGGCCGCTACGACGGCGGCCCGCTGCTGCTGGTCGAGCTGTCCTAGCCCGGCCCGCCCGCGAGGGCGCTCAGCCGATCTCCTCGGCCCTCCGGCGTACGACGTCGCGGACCACGTCGTCGGGCAGGGGTCGCTCGACGCTGAAGCGGATCGTGCCCTTCGACAGCGGGTAGCCCGGCAGCCGGTCGCGGACCGCGTCGACCACTGCGGGGCTGAACGGGAACACGCTGAGATGGCGTGTCGCGGCCAGGAACCCCAGCAGGGGCTTGCCGTGCAGGGTCAGGGCCGCCATCCCGTAGCTGCGTCCCTGCGTGGCCTCGGGCTCGACCTCCATCGCGAGGCGGAGGACGTGCCCGAGGGTGTCCGCGGGTCCGGGCTCGAGCCCGGCGAGGTAGTCGTCGAGCTCGGGCATGAAGCCGAACCTAGGGGTGGGCGAGCGGTTCCGCCAGGGTCAGCGGATCGCCTTGGCGCTGAACTTCTGTAGCCGGCCGTCGTCGAGCGGCACGCCCGCGCACGAGAGTCGCGTGTCCAGGTTGCAGGTCGAGCGGATGCTGGCGTTGACCAGGTCCAGCTCGACGAAGGCGACCTTCGACCGGGCGAAGCCGACCGTCCGCGAGCCCTTGCCCTTCGCGGACAGCGAGATCCGGGAGTAGGCGAGGCTGCCGTTGCGACGGTGCACGACGACCGAGGCGGCCGAGGCGTGCGACGTGTTCGGCAGGTCGACGGTGACGCGCAGGCGCCACGTGCCCTTCAGCGTGGTGCCCGGCTTGAACCGCACGAAGCCGTGCGAGAGGTGGTCCAGGCGGGTCTGCCACAGGCCGGTGGCGCGGTGGGCCTTGCGCAGCGTGAACTTCTTGCTCACCGGCGCGGCGTGGTAGGCGGTGCCCTCGGAGTAGAACGTCGCGGGGTTGCGGTTCCAGGTGCCGAACTTGGTGAACATCGACGTCAGCGACGTACCCCGGGCGGCGAGAGTGCGCTTGACCGCGAGCGACGAGTAGACCGACGGGCTGGCCGCGCGGTTCCACACCTGCCGGATGATCGTCGGGCTGGACGCGGCGCGGCCCGCCTTCGCCGAGTCGGACAGGAAGCGCCAGAAGATCCAGCTGCCGTACGGCGTGAAGTACCCGTCCGGGAAGTAGCCGGAGTCGAGCGGCTGGAACGGCTCGGTGAGCGGCGCTGTCGAGGAGGTACTGGCGGTTGTCGTTGACCGCGTCGAACACCTCGTCCTCCATCCAGGCGGCGGTGCCCTCCATCAGCCAGTCGTCCTCGAACGCGTCGTAGCCGAACTGGACCGCGTGGAAGAACTCGTGCGCCGCGGTGACCCGCATGTTCTCGAGCGGGGTGTTGCGGGTGCCGAACTCGGAGGCGCGGTAGTCGTTGTCGAGCACGCAGTAGCCGGAGGTCTCGCGGTCGTTGGTGTCCGGGGCGCAGTAGCCGTAGAGGGTGGAGGCGGGCGTCGCGATGTCCTGGAGGTAGACGTCGAGCTTGGGCGCGTCCGCGGTCGGGTCGGCCAGCGCCGCGCCCTGGCCGCCGTTGTCCGGCTCGCCCAGGTCGGTCGGCGGTGCGTCGTAGCCCAGGTCGTCGATCTCGGTCGACCAGACCGTGTCGAAGGCGGCCAGCGTGCGGGTGACCTGCGTCGGGGTCGCCGCGTCGCCGGAGGTGGTCGACGTAGTGGATGCAGACGTGCGCACCGCAGACCGGCGTCTGCTCGGGCACCGAGTAGGAGTGCTCGAAGCTGCCGGACGGGGTCGCCGGTCCAGGACGGCCGGGCGAGGATGCGCTGCGCGACGGCCCGGTCGGCCGGCGACAGGTCGGCTTGCACCCGCGCGAGGTCGCGCATCACCAGGGTGGCGTCACGGCCGGACCCCCGGTTCGTGCCGGCAGAGCCAGCCGGGCCGCCGGAGCGGCGGGCCGGGGACCCACCGGCGAAGAGGCCCTGGGCCTCGGCGAGGACGTCCTCGGCGGAGTGACCGGTCGGCGAGGTGGTCGCGCCGCCGGGCAGCGTCGTGCCCCCGTCCGATGCGGGAGAGGGGGTGGCGGCCGGAGCCGCGGTGGCCGAGCCGGCCGCCGCCCCGGACAGGACGAGCGGCCGGCACGAGGCCGGCCACGAGCGCGCGCTTGAGCACGGAACCCCCGAAAGTCGTGGACATGGTGCATCGATCGTAGGGGGCCGGGAGGACCACCCGGGGTGTTTTGACCCGGTTTTGACCGTGTGCCCGACCCCCGGTCTGGACTACACCCGGCGCAGGACCGCGGTGACCTTGCCCAGGATCGTCGCGTCGGTGCCGTCGATCGGCTCGTACGCCTCGTTGTGGGGGAGCAGCCAGACCTGGCCGTTGCGCCGCTGGAAGGTCTTGACCGTGGCCTCGCCCTCGATCAGCGCGGCGACGATCTCGCCGTTCTCGGCGGTCTGCTCCTGCCGGACGACGACGTAGTCGCCGTTGCAGATCGCGGCGTCGACCATCGAGTCGCCGACGACCTCGAGCATGAACAGCGTGCCCTCGCCGACCAGACTCTTCGGCAGCGGCATGATCTCCTCGACGCGCTCGTCGGCGAGGATCGGCCCGCCGGCGGCGATCCGGCCGACCATCGGGACGTACGTCGCGGCGGGCATCGCGTCGCCGACGCCGGTCTCGTCGACCACCGTCGCCTCGTCGGGGGAGAAGACCGACAGTGCGCGCGGCCGGTTGGGGTCGCGCTTGAGGTAGCCCTTCTCCTCGAGCACCCGCAGCTGGTGGGCGACCGACGACGAGCTGGTCAGCCCGACCCGCTCGCCGATCTCGCGCATGCTCGGCGGGTAGCCCCGGCGCTCGATCGAGTCCCGGATCACGGTCAGCACCCGCTGCTGGCGGGGCGTCAGCCCGTGGGCGTCGGGGGGCCCGTCGGGGAGCTCGGTGACTCCCGCAGCGACTCCCGCGGTCTCGCTTGTCTTGCGCCTGCCTGCCATCCTCGTGCCCTTCTGTCGCCGCCGGCCTGTGCTCCGCCTGACCTGCTGGAATGCCCTCACGCTAGCCGTCGGCCGACCTCTTGTTCAAACATCTGTTCGAACGGCGTGTCGCCGCTCGGCGCGCCTTCTGACGGCCCGGTTCCGACGGTGCGGCGCGAGTGGTCTGGTCCACCCGTGAGGTCGGCTCGCGGACTGCTCGAGGTGGTGCCCACGGGCTGGTGCGACACCTCGACGGAGCGTCGGCGCCTCGCTGACCTGCAGGTTTGCCGGCGGCGTAACGGTTCGAACATTTGTTCGCCTGGACCTTGATCCGTTCGAACACATGATCTACGTTCGTACACGTGTTCGATCGAACAGGTATTCGAGGAGCGGTCTCCGAAAACTGTCGGAGGTCCTCGATAGACCTCTCGCATGGACATCCCGCACGACACCCGGACCGACTCCTTCCCCAGGAGGTCTCTCATGAGCACCGCAGCTGTCTCACCCGGCTTCACCCGTCCCCGTCGCGCCCAGCGTCCCGCCGTCGGCGGCGGCGCGCGAGCCGTCGCGCCGGTGTCCAGGCCGGCTGCACGACCGGCCGCGCCCGTCGCGGCCCGTCGTCCGACGCACGACCCGGCTGACCAGGCGTGGGCGCCTGGTGGTGCTGGCGGCTCTGGTCCTCGTGCTGCTGGCGGTGCTGACGGTGTTCGGCTCCCACTCGGCGGCCACCGGGGAGGCCGGCGACGCCGGTCCCGACCCGCACGGTCGAGGTCGCCGAGGGCGACACGCTGTGGGGCATCGCCTCCGAGGTGGCCGAGCCCGGGAAGGTGCGCGAGACGGTGCACCAGATCCAGGAGCTCAACGCCCTGCCGGGCTCCGCGCTGCAGCGTCGGTCAGACGATCGCGGTGCCCGTGCGGCTGAGCCGGACGCTCCACGAACTGCCGGCGACCTCCTCGACCCGGGTCGACGGCATGAGGGAAAACAGGAGGTGGTCCGCGCTCAAGCAGCGCGAGCCACCTCTCTTCTCGTCTCCTCGCGCCTCTACCGGCCAGGGCGCTCAGTGGTAGTCGCCCGACAGCACCGCCGTCGCCTCGCTGATCCGGAGGCAGCGGCCGGACCGGAGATCGTCACGGTGTCCGGGATGTCCTGCCAGCCGCCGTTCCCGACCCGGAACCGTGCCGTGTAGGTCACGTCCACGCTGGTCTGCACGGTCGACGTGCGCGTCGGAGTAGCTGTGCGTGACGTCCTTGGCCGGGTACGGCGCCCCCGGTGTCGAGGTGCGTCGTCGAGGAGCCGTCGCCGTAGTGCCAGGTGAACGTCGCCGGGGTCGCCTCGACCGTGACGGCCTGCCCCAGCAGCGTGATGTCGCGGGTGAACGGCTGCGGCTCGGTGTAGAAGATGGTCGCGAAGTTCACGAGCGTCTTGCCCTCCGGCTGGGTGTGCGCGGCGAGCGCCGGCAGCCCCATCCGCCGCAGCGCCGTCAGCACCATGGCGGGCGTGACCTGAGGGACGGCGTCTGGCCGGCGGCGGGCCACCCGGACCGGCGCACTGGGTTCCGAGCGCGTCCCAACCGCCGTTGGGCCGTAGTCCCCATAAGCGCCACAGTCGCTCAGCGGGGTCAGGGCACACTCGTGCCTGTCCGCAGTCGGGAGCGTCGCCAGTGATGTCGGCCGGTCCGGAGGCCGCGCAAACGCTCGCCCACTTGTATCGAATGTACGGTGCTTCAGAGTTCGTGGCGCCTGCTGAGGACTGACTTCCTGGAGACGACTGTGCTGTCCCAGGTCGGCACACGTCATACCGACGGTGATTGACTTTGCCCTCCCTCTCCGGACGCGGGGCAGTCGTCAGCGAGCGCGAACGTCGACATTCCGATGAGGCACAAGGGCACAAGGAGAAGTGCCAAGAGTGACGACCCAAATTTGCCAGCGCTGGTCATGACACCAGGTCCAAGCGATCAACCCGCCAAGGCGAACCTGCGCTGCTGACGTAGATCGTCATCGGCTGATTTCCTCCCGGGAACCGTCGAGTTTTCGCTCCGGCAGTCGCTATCACCCGTTCTGGGCTCTGCCTCACCCCCAGATCGAAGACCTGGCAGTTGCGCGTGGTTACAGGACTCCTCGTGAGGCTTGTGACCTTCCAGCCTCGAGATTCGATCGATCTTCCAGCTCCGTATATCCGACGGATGTTCGTCACAATCGCGCTGCAGGACTGGCACCTGCCGCGAGCCCAGGATCCGCAGCTGGTTCGTAGATCCAGAGCGGGTGGCGTAGTTGATCGAGTCGATGTAGTACCGCACGAACGCCTCGGCGGCGGCGGGGGACGACCCGCGCGCGGCGGCGGGCAGAGCCGGGGCGGACGGGCTCGGCGGGGCGGAGGGCGAGGCGGACGGCGACGGGGAGGACGACGCGGTCGGGGCGGGGGAGGGCGTGGGTGCGGCGTTGTCCGAGCACCCGGCGACCGTGCCGGCCAGGAGCAGCCAGGATGCGGCGAGCGCGCGCGCAGTGCGTCTGTGTGTCACCGGTGCGAACCCCCACGACCATCGAGCCAGCCGCGCGACGAGCCGGGCGCGGAACGTGCAACCTACCCAGCGGTCGGGTCGGCTGCCAGAGGCAGTTCGCCTTACTGTGCACAACTTCGCAAGGCTTTACCTGGCGGGCCCGGATCGTGGGGGAACCCGGTGCGAGTATTCGGCCATGACGGCCACCGAGGGGTACGACGAGCGGCTGCGCGTTGCGCGGACGCCGTACTCCCTGCGTCGCCACCAGCGGCAGGCGCTCGACGCGGTCGAGGCCGCCGAGCGGCCGGCGCACGCCGCGCCTGGGTGGTGCTGCCTCCGGGAGCGGGCAAGACGCTCGTCGGGACTCGAGACCGCCCGACGGCGCGGCCGGCCCACCGTCGTCCTCGGTCCCAACACCGCGATCCAGGCTCAGTGGCAGCGCGGCTGGGACGCGTTCGCGGGCGACGACACGGGGCTGCGGGCCGGGACGACGCGCGAGCTCGACGGGGTTCCTGACCGCGCTGACCTACCAGTCCCTCGCCACCTTCGACCCGGACGCCGAGGTCGACGACGACGGCCGCCGAGCAGCCGCAGCCTGAGCTCGACCGGCTGCACCCGCACGGTCGTGCGCTCGTCGAGCGGCTGCGCGGCCTCGGCGAGCTGACCCTCGTGCTCGACGAGTGCCACCACCTGCTCGAGGTGTGGGGGCGGCTGCTCCGGGAGGTGCTCGACGAGCTGCCGCACGCGTTCGTGCTCGGGCTGACCGCGACCCCGCCGAGCACGCTGACCGCCGACCAGAAGGCCCTCGTCGACGAGCTGTTCGGCGACCGCCCTGGTCGAGCGTCGGGCATGCCCGGCCGTCGTGCAGCGAGGGCGACCTCGCGCCGTTCGCCGAGCTCGCCTGGCTGACCACCCCGACAGCCGCGCGAGCGCGACTGGCTCGCCGAGCAGGGCGAGCGGTTCGCCGAGCTGACGACGCGCGCTGACCGCGCCGGCCGACCGGCTTCCTCGCGTGGCTGGACGCGCGGTTCGTGACCCGCTCGACAGGGGCCGGCGCCGGGCTGGCATGGGCGACCCTGGCCCGGGCCGAGCCAGCGCTGACCGACGCCGCGCTGCGGATGGTGCACGCCGGGCTGCTCGCGCTGCCCGACGGCGCCCGGCTGACCGAGCGGCACCGGCACGACCCCGACCGCCGACGACTGGGTGCTGCCTGCGTGGACGACTGGCTGCGCACCACGGCGTCGACGAGCGGACTGCGCGAGCGGGTCGCGGCGGCGCTGCCGACGGTCGGCTACCAGCTGACCCGGCCGGCATCCGGCGCGGGCGCAGCCCGGTCGACCGCGTGCTCGCCCGCAGCGAGGCCAAGACTCGCGCGCTCACCGCGATCGTCGACGCCGAGCACCGCACCCTCGGTGACCGGCTGCGGCTGCTGGTGCTGTGCGACCACGAGCGCGCGACCGCGACCCTGCCGGCCGCGCTCGACGGGCGTGCTCGCCGAGGAGGCCGGCTCGGCGCGCCTGGCGCTCGAGCACCTCGTGCGCGACGCCCCGCGACCTGCACCCGCTGCTCGTCACCGGCGCGCACCGTCGCCGGCGTCGGAGGAGACGCTGCGGAGCGCTGCGCGGACGTACGTCGGCGACGACACGCTCTCGGTCGTCGACGGCGCGCTCGAGCGGCGCCTGGACCAGCCGCGACTGGGTGCGGTGGGTGACGCGCTTCTTCGAGGAGGGGCACTGCCGCGTGCTCGTCGGCACCCGCGCGCTGCTCGGCGAGGGCTGGGACGCCCGCGCGGTCACCGGCCTCGTCGACCTCACCACCGCGACGACCACGCACCGCCGTCGTGCAGACCCGGGGCCGGGCGCTGCGCAACGACCCCGGCTGGCCGGACAAGGTCGCGATCACCTGGACGGTCGTCTGCGTCAGCGAGGAGCACCCCAAGGGCGGCAACGACTGGGACCGGTTCGTCCGCAAGCACGACGGCTTCTACGGCCTCGACGCCGACGGCGAGGTCGTCGCCGGGGTCGCCCACGTCGACGCCGACCTTTCGCCGTACGCCCCGCCGCCGGCCGACACGTTCGACGCGGTCAACGCCCGGATGCTCGACCGCGCCGAGCGCCGTGACGAGGTCCGTGCGAGCTGGCGCGTCGGCACGCCGTACGTCGACCGGGTCGTCCACACGGTGCGGATCACCCCGCAGCGCGAGGTCCGCACGCCGCGACGACCCGGCCGCCGTCGCGTTCCACGGCCGCGCGCTCGACGTACGCGACGACCGGCCCTCGCCGTGGCGCCCGCACCCGGCGATCGCCGTCGCGATCGTGCTGGCCCTGGTGGCGTTCCTGCTCAACCTCACCCCGGTCCTCGTCATCGCGGCCGGGCTGGCCACCCTGCTCGGCGTGCAGACCACCGTCGCCGTGGACCGTGGACGCGTGCTCGCCGAGGACTGGCACGACCGCCGTCCCTGGAGCAGGTGGCCTTCGCGGTGGCCGACGGGCTGCACGCGACCGGGCTGTCGGACCGGGGCGCGGCCGCCGTGCGCGTGCACGTCGAGTCGGGGGAGTGCCGATGCTTCCTCGACGGCGTGCCGCCGCCGGTCTCGGCGAGGTTCGCGACCGCGCTCGACGAGGCCGTCTCGCCGATGGTCGCGCCGCGCTACGTCGTGCCGCGTCGCGTGCTGACGGGACCGGTCGGCAACGCCCACGGCGCACGGGCCGCGCTCGGGCTGCTGCGCCCGGACGGCGAGGTCTGGCACAGCGTGCCGACGGTGCTGGGCACGACGGCCGCCCGCGCGCAGGCGTTCGCCGCGGCGTGGGACCACTGGGTCGGGCGGCGGGCCGGCCGTCTGGACCGGCGGTCCCGAGGGCGACGGGCGTGCTGGTGACGCACCGCGGCAGCGACCCGTTCGCCGTCACGACGGTGCTGCGGACCGCGTGGACGTGAGACTCAGCCGACGTCGATGCGGTCCATCAGCCAGTGGTCGCTTGTCGCGGATCATGATGAGCCGGAAGCGCACGTCGACGGCCTTGTTGGTCTGCGGGGCGGCGCCCTTCTTCGCGTAGACCTTCTGCTCCGTCGCGGTCAGCGTCGCGCTGACGCCGGCCCCCGGCGAGGGCACCCCCGCCTCGCTGACCAGCGACTTGACGGTGAACCCCTCGGTCTCGATGTGCCCGCCGGCGGCGTACAGCTTGTCGAGCTTCTCGGCGAAGTCCGTGCACGTCTCGCAGCTCGGCTTCTGCAGCGTCTTGAGCTTGGCGGTGTCGCCGGAGGTGGTGGCGGCGTTCAGCGTGTCGATCCAGTAGCGCGCGAACCCCTGCGCGCCCTTCTCGTCGTTGCTCGTGGCGTAGGCCGGGATGCCGCTGTCGCCCGAGGAGCCCTTGCGTGTCGTCGTCCCCGCACGACGCGAGCGTGAAGCAGCAGGGCCAGGGAGGTCAGGAGCAGCAGGGAACGCCGGATCACGCCCCCGATCCTGACACGCGGGCGAAGAGCGCCTCGGACCGGGCACAATGCCCCGGTGAGCACCGCTGGCTACTCCGGGACGCCCCTGCCGGTGAAGCTCGGCGTCACGCCCGCGATGACGGTGTACGTCGACGGGGGACCGCCGCACACCGCCGAGCTGCTCGGCGGGGCGCCGTACACCTCCCGGCTGCCGCGCGAGGTGGTGCTCTCGCTGCTGTTCACCACGTCGCTGAGCGCGTCTCGAGAAGCGGATGCCGCGCCACCTCGAGCGGCTGGTCGCGAAGGGCGCGGTGTGGGTGTGCTGGCCCAAGAGGGCGAGCAAGGTGCCCACCGACGTCGACGAGAACCTGGTGCGCGCGCTGGGTCTCGGGCTCGGGGTCGTCGACGTCAAGGTCGCCGCAGTCGACGAGGTGTGGTCGGGGCTGAAGTTCGTCCGGCGGCT